>NZ_FNPF01000008.1 GCF_900107235.1 Citreimonas salinaria | reverse complement strand
GGAAGACGAGCAGATCGGAACGGTCACCGCCGACGGCGCCTACGACACGCGCCGGTGCCACAAAGCCATCACCGACCGGCAGGGCACCGCGATCATCCCCATCCCCATCCGCAGGAACGGACGTCTTTGGAAAGAAGACTGCCCGGCTGCACGCGCCAGAAACGACACCCTGCGCGCCACCCGATATTACGGACGGGCATTCTGGAAAGGCTGGACGGGATACCACGCCCGCAGCCGGATCGAGGCGAAGATGCGATGCCTGAAATCCTTCGGCGATCGCATCATGGCCAGGGACCCCGACCGACAGACTGCCGAAACCCACATCCGCATCGCCCTTATGAACCGCTTCACCGCCCTCGGCACCGCCGATATCGTCCGCGCGGCATGACGTCAGTGGGGTAAGGGGCAGCCACGCCTCAGGCGAAATTTGTGCAACAACGCCGATCGGCAGCGTCTACATTGCCCAGAGCGTTGTCGGGGGCATCACCTGGACGGGCCTCCCAGGCGTCCAGCGCCAGCAGGAACTGCCCTTGGATCGGATCGGGCTCGTGTCCCTGCTGGTGCTGCCCTGGGCGCTGAAGTTTCTTTGGGCGCCTGCAGTGGAACGGTTCCGCCTTCCGCGCCTCGGCCGGGACCGTTCGGCGCCGATTGTGCTGACGGGCACGGCGGTGGTAATCGCCGCACTTTTCGCCGTGGGGCTGATCGGCCCGTTCCCGGTCCTGCCCGTGCTGGCGGTGCTGATGCTCGCGGCCTTCGCGACCGCCACGGTCGATATCGCCTGCGATGGCTACGCGGTCGAAGCGCTGAAACACACGCGCTACGGATGGGGAAATGCTGCGCAAGTCGGCGGGGCCTATCTGGGCGCGGCCATCGGAGGCGGCGTGTTCCTCGTCTTGGTGGACCGGACGGGCTGGACCACGGGAACATGGGCCATGGCATTGGTGATCCTTGTGCTTTGCCTGCCTTTCGCTCTGGTGGCCAGTCGGGCCAAGACACGAGAATGGGCGCACCAGCCGAGCCTGCGTGCCGCGCTGTCCCGCCCCGAGGTGCGGCAGGGACTACTGATCGCAGCGCTCTACGTGGTCGCTCAGAAAACGGCCATGGGCATGTTCGGGCCCTACTTCATTGATGCGGGCTACAATCTGGCGCAACTCGGTGTCCTCAGCGGCCTGGGAAGCCTCACGCTTGGCTTCGCCGGGGCCGTTGTCGGCGGCGCGTTCGTGCGCCGCTTTGGAACGCGGCGCGTACTGGTGGGGGCGGTGGCGCTCCAGACGGCAATCCTCGCCCCTGGTTGCAATGTCCGCGGGCGATGCGCTGGTTCCGCCTGCCACGGTCGCACCTCTGGCCATGGTCGCCAGCGCCGCGGTCATGGCGTTCGGCTTTGTCGCTCTCTACGGGCAGTTCATGAACTGGTCCGATCCACGACAGGGCGGCGTCGACTTCACCTTGTTTCAGTGCATGGATGCGGTGGTCAGCATGGTGGCGGGCCTCGCCGCCGGCTTCGTGGCAGAGCGCTTGGGCTACGGCGTTTTCTTCGGCATCGCCTTTGCGCTGTCTCTCGCGGTGCTGCCAGCAATCTGGCGCGCGGCCGCCATAACCCGTGAAGAGGAGGCGGCTCTTGCCTGAACTGTCAGCATCCACTCCGCTGGTCGGATGGCGCGCACGAGGGGGCCTTGCCGGACAACGCGCGACTGATGACCGTGCAGGCGATCGAGCAGTTGGACTGCGGCTTCTGCCGTCTGACGCTGGAGGCCGACGTCTCCCGCTTTTCGGACACGGCCATTCACTTCCGGCTCGGCCTGCCGCCGGCTGGCGGTAGCAAGCTCGTCTGGCCGCGCCTCGGCCCGAACGGGGCAACGATCTGGCCAAAGGGGCAGGACGCGTTGCACCTACCCGTCTACACAGCGCGCCGCGTCGATCCGCAGTCCGGGCGCCTGGAATTCGACCTCTACCAGCGTGACGGCGATCGAACGACGCACTGGGCCGCCCACACCAGCAACGGCGCGAGGGTTCTGGTGGCGGGACACGGCGGGGGCGGCTGTCGGGTCGGGGGGCCGCTCCTCGGCTTTGCAGCAAATGGCCGGATTGGCGAAGCTGCATCGCGTGGAGTGTCCAGAAGATCTCGCTCTCGATCCGATCGAGAGCGAGATCTTCCCCGGTTTAACGCAAGACCCGCTTTCTCGAGACGCTGAGCGGGCGATCCGGATCGCGCTTTCTACGCGGTCGTGGGTCGCCGCCGTATTACCCCTGCAGCACCCGAGCAGCGCCTGCAAACGTCGGGTCCTGAACCTATGGAACGCAGGCCGGTCCGCGGGGTTGGCAGCGGTAGAGCTTTCGTATTTCGAGAGGAGACCGCTCGTGACGTCGCCCAGCGCCATTTTCCGGCTGGCCCTCGTTGCTGTGTGCATGACCACAGGGCCGGCAGCTGCGCAGGAGCCGGGTGATCTGGAGCGCCTCCGCCAGCACGCCCTCGACCTCGTGAACGAGGCCCGTCGCGAGGAAGGGCTGTCCGAACTGCGCCTCGGTTCGGATCTGAACGAAGCCGCGCAGACCCATGCGGCCGATATGCTCGAACGAGATTACCATGCTCATGTCGCTCCCGATGGGGAGACGCCGCGCGACCGCTTCCTCGCCGCCGGGGGCAGCCGCTGGGCGCTCAGCGGAGAAAACATTGCTATGTGCTCCGGCTGCGCACCACCGCCCGACATCGAGCGAGTCGCAACATTCCACGAAGGCTGGATGCAAAGCCGTGAGCATCGCGCGGCGATCCTGTCCGAAGGCTTCGACCAATTCGGTTTCGGAGTCTCCGGTGAAGGAAACGAAATCTACGCCGTGCAGACCTTTGCCGGCCGCGGCAACGAAGCCGACGACCCCGACTTCGGCGTCGCGGAGGCCCGAGCCACGGCTCTCGAGGGGATCAACGCGCGCCGCAAGGGGATGGGGCTCGACCCGCTCGAAGCGAGCGTGCCGCTCGATGCCGCGGCTGACCGATTGCTCGAGAAGCGCCTATCGGGCGAGGCTCCCGAGAACGCTTTCGAACTGCTGCCCGAGGAATCGACTGGCTGGACTAGCATGTCGATCCTCAGCGCCAGCCGCGGCGGGGCCGGGTCGCTGTCGGAAGAGGCTATGACAGGCATCGTCGATGACTGGGCCGATCAGGGTGCGGACACCGCTTTCGGCGGCGCCCGCGCCACGCATCTGGGCTTCGCTGTAAAGGCACGGGATGAGGGACGAACGACCGCGGTCGCAATCCTTGGCGGACGCGGCTAAAGGCATTTGCCGTCCGCGAATCCGAGGCTACGGATCACCCGGCGGCAGATCCGTGAGCCCCGTTCGAAGGATACACCTCGCCCTTACGCCCTCTTGCTGTCGCGCATCGCGCTTCCCGCGAGACCGTCTGCGTCCGGTTCGATTGCCGGATCGAACGGCCCGCATTGCCGCCACGTTTGCAGGCCGATCCGGCGTGCGAACGGTTTACGAAGCCGTGACGGTGGCGCCGCCGTTCCGGCCTGACCAGTCCAGCGGCGCGTGCAGGAACTGCTCGACCTCGGTCAGGGTCGCGGGGTCGAAATGACCGCCCTTCTTGGCCTCGGCAAGGACGTCCCACCAGGTGGCCAGCGTGTGCAGGCGGATGCCGTGCGAAGTAAGTGTCTGCCGCGTGTCCGGAAAGATGTCGTAGAAGAAGATCACCATCGTGTCCGAGACCTCGGCCCCGGCGTTGCGGATCGCCTCGCAGAAGCGGATCTTGCTGCCGCCGTCGGTGGTCAGGTCCTCGACCAGAAGGGTGCGCGCGCCCTCGGGCAGGTGGCCTTCGATCTGGGCGTCGCGGCCAAAGCCCTTGGGCTTCTTGCGGACGTATTGCATCGGCAGGCCCAGCCGCTCGGCGATCCATGCGGCGAAGGGGATGCCGGCGGTCTCGCCCCCGGCGACGGCGTCGATGCGCTCGAACCCGATGTCGCGCAGGATCTTCGAGGCGGCGAAATCCATCAGCGTACCGCGGATGCGCGGATACGAGATCAGCTTGCGGCAGTCGATGTAGACCGGGCTGGCGAGGCCCGAGGTCAGCTTGAACGGGTCCTGCGGCCTGAAGTGGATCGCGTCGATCTCCATCAGGGCGCGGGCGGTCAGCGACGCCATCAGTGCGTCGTCGGGAAAGGTGGTGGTCAGCATCGCGGCATCCGGTATCGTGAGGGCGCAGTCGCCTTAGCATGGGCCCCGCGGCTTCAATAGCCCAAACCGTCACCTGGGGCGCCGGCGTTGCCGTGCGCCCTCAGCCCAGGCCGACCCAGGTCACGAACCCCAGCGCCAGGCCCAGCAGGATCAGCGTGTTGATCAGCAGGATCGCGGCATATCGCGGATCGACGCGGGCGATCGCAGCAAGGCTCGTCTTGACGCCCAGCGCCGAGATCGCGATCACGAGGCACCAGCGCGACACGTCCGACACGACCGCGATGACGGGTGCGGGCACCACGCCCAGGTTCGCCAGCACGGCAAGCGCGAGGAACATCACCAGGAACAACGGGATGCCCACCCGCTGACTTTGCGCACCGCGGAAGGTAAGCATCACCAGCATCACGACGACCGGCAGCAGCGCCACGCGCAGCATTTTGACGAAGGTCGCCTGAAGACCGGCCTCTTCGCTCACGGAATAACCGGCGCCGACCACCTGCGCCACGTCGTGGATCGTGGTGCCGATCAGAAAGGCGCTTTCCGCGTCGCTCAGCCCCAGCCAGCGGAACAGCAGCGGATAGGTGACCATCGCCACGGTCGACAGCGTGGTGACGCCGATCACCACCAGCAGCGTGTCCTGTGCACGCTCGCCGCGCCGGGGCAGGACCGCGGCGATGGCCAGCGCGGCCGAGGCACCGCAGATCGCCACCGACCCGCCCGCCAGAAGGCCGAAGGCCATCTTCCGCCCGAACAGAAAGGACAGGGCAGCCCCGCAGGCCAGCGTCGCCATCACCAGACCGACCACCGCCAGAGCCGGGACAAGGCCGAGCGACTGCACATCCTCGACCGCCAGGCGCAGGCCCAGGAGGCCGACTCCCAGCCGCAGCAGCGTCGACGACGCGAACTCGATTCCCCGCTGGCAGGAAGGATTCTCGGCGAGGAAGCGGAACGCCATGCCGATCAGCAGCGCGAACAGCATCACCGGGGCGCCGTAGCTTTGTCCAAGAAAGGTGGCGGCGGCGGCGATCATGCCCGCCAGCAGCAGTCCGCGCAGCACGTCGGGGCGCAGCATGCCCCTCGCCTTTTCGCCCCGGCCGGTCACCTAGCGCGCAAGCGCCCGGTCATAGCCGAACAGCGCGGCGGACCCGCCGGTATGGACGAAGACGATCCGGTCGTCGGTCGTGAAGTGCCCCTTGCGCACGAGGTCGATCAGCCCGGCCGCACCCTTGGCGGAATAGACCGGGTCCAGCAGGATGCCCTCGAGTTCGGCGAAGAGGTGGATCGCCTCGATCCCGCCCTCGGTCGGGATGCCGTAGCCGTCGCCGACGTAATCGGTGTTGGCCACGACGTCGTCGCGCGAGACCACGCCGGGGCAGCCCAGTTTTTCGGCGGTGGCGACGGCGAGGTTGTAGACGTTCTCTTCCTGCTTGGGCTTGGGCGCGCGCACGCCGATCCCCAGAAGCGGGATGCCCGCGTTCGTCGCCTTGAGGCCGGTGACCAGCCCGGCCTGCGTGCCGGCGCTGCCGGTGGCGTGCACGATGTGCGACACCGCCAGCGCGCCGTCGTTCAGCTGGCCCAGCAGCTCGAACGCGCAGTTGACGTAGCCCAGCGCGCCCGTGGGGTTCGATCCGCCGCCGGGGATGGTGAAGACGCGGCGCCCCTCGGCGCGGAACCGCTCGGCCACGGCCTCCATCTCGGCAGGCATGTCGGCGCCGCCGGGGCGTTTCTCGGTCGTGGCGCCGTGCAGGTGGTCCAGCAGGACGTTGCCGTTCCCGTTGTAGTTGGGATCGTCCGAGCCGGTCCGGTCCTCGAGCAGCAGGTGGCAATCGATCCCCAGCTTGGCGGCGAAGGCGGCGGTCTGGCGGGCGTGGTTGGACTGGGTCGCGCCCTGCGTGATCACCATGTCGGCGCCGGCGAGTTCGGCCTCGGCCATCAGGAATTCCAGCTTGCGCGTCTTGTTGCCGCCGGTGGACAGCCCGGTGCAGTCGTCGCGCTTGATCCAGATCTCGGGGCCGCCGAGCTCGGCGCTCAGCCGGTCGAGCCGTTCCAGCGGCGTCGGAAGGTGGGCAAGGAAGCGGCGGGGGAAACGGGCGAGGTTCATCGGTGCTCTCCGGTCTGTGATCGGCCCTTGCCTAGCGCGGCAGGCGCCGGAAGGCGAGGCGGTTTCGGCCGTCTCGACCCGGGCCCGCCCGAGGCCCGGCGGTCAATTCGCCGCCCCGGCGGCGGGGGGCCGGGCGGGGCGGAAACGGGTGTCCCACGGTGGGACATCGGGTCGCCCGTGGAAAATCAATGGCTTGCAGAGACGGATTTACCTTTCGGTAAGCTTTGGCCGCTGGGGCGCTGCCTGCGCGCGGCGCGGGGGAGGCCCATCAGGCCAGCTTTCAGGCGTCGGCTTTCAGGCGGAAGCGCTGGATCTTGCCCGTCTCGGTCTTGGGCAAGGCTTCGACGAAGCGGATCGAGCGGGGATACTTGAAGGGCGCGATCGTCGCCTTCACGTGATCCTGCAGGACCTTCACCATCTCGGGGCTCGGGGCGTGGCCGTCGGCCAGCACCACGTGCGCCTCGACGATGGCGCCGCGTTCCTCGTCGGGGCGGCCGACCACGGCGCATTCGGCCACGGCGTCATGCGCCAGCAGCGCGGCCTCGACCTCTGGGCCGGCGATGTTGTAGCCCGACGAGATGATCATGTCGTCGTTGCGCGCGGCGAAGTGCAGGTAGCCATCTTCGTCCATTGAGAACGCGTCGCCGGTGATGTTCCAGCCGTCCAGCACGTAGTCCTTCTGCCGGTCGTCGGCCATGTAGCGGCAGCCGGTCGGGCCGCGCACCGCGAGGCGGCCGACGGTGCCGCGCGGCACCTCCTGCCCGTTCTGGTCCACGACCTTCGCCTCGTATCCGGCGACGGGCTTGCCGGTGCAGGCCGGTCGGTGGTCGTCGAAGCGGTTGGTGATGAAGATGTGCAGCATCTCGGTCGCGCCGATCCCGTCCAGCATCGGCTTGCCGGTCTTGGCGATCCATTCCTCGTAGACCGGCGCGGGCAGCGTTTCGCCGGCCGAAACGGCGGCGCGGAGGGAGGACAGGTCGGCGCCCTCGTCCATCGCGCGCAGCATCACCCGGTAGGCGGTGGGCGCGGTGAACGCCACGGTGGCGCGGTAGGTCTGGATGATGTCGATCATGTTCGGGGGCGAGGCCTTTTCCAGCAACGCCGCCGTTGCGCCGAAGCGCAGCGGGAACACCGCGAGCCCGCCCAGCCCGAAGGTGAAGGCCAGCGGCGGAGAGCCGACGAACACGTCGTCGGGCGTGACGTTCAGCACCTCGCGCGCGTAGCCGTCGGCGATGGCCAGGATGTCGCGGTGGAAGTGCATCGTCGCCTTTGGCGATCCCGTGGTGCCGGAGGTGAAGCCCAGCAACGCCACGTCGTCGCGGCCCGTGGGCACCGCGTCGAACTTCACGGATTTCTCGAGCGCGAGGCGGTCAAGCTCGGCGTCGTGGTTCGAGGTGCCGTCGAAACCGACCACCTTCTTCAGGAAGGCGGATTCCTTCGCGCAGGTCACCATCTCGTCCATCAGGCGGGTGTCGCACAGGGCGAACTCGACCTCGGCCTTGTCGACGATCTTGGCCAGTTCGCCCGCGCGCAGCATCGGCATGGTGTTGACCACCACCGCGCCCGCCTTCATCGCCGCCAGCCACGCCGCGACCATCGCAGGGTTGTTGGCCGAGCGGATCAGCACCCGGTTGCCGGGCTTCACGCCGATATCCTCGACCAGCGCGTGGGCCAGCCGGTTGGTCCAGTCGGCCAGCTCCTTGTAGGTGCGCCGGCGCCCGTTGCCGATCAGCGCGACCCGGTCGCCGTGTCCCTGTTCGACCAGCCGGTCGGTCAGCTCGACGCCGGCGTTGAGCCGCTCGGGGTAGTCGAAGCCGTCCAGCAGGAAGTCGGGCCACTGGTCCACCGGCGGCAGGTTGTCCCGGGTGAAGGTGTCGACATGGGCCGAGGGCCCCAGCACGTCGTTCGCGGTCGTCATGGCCTGTTCCCTTGCTTCGTTCACCGTGCGGCGGTGTCCAGCGTCTGCCGCGCGATGATGACCTTCTGCACGTCGGACGCGCCCTCGTAGATGCGCAGGGCGCGGATCTCGCGGTAGAGCCGCTCGACGATGTGGCCCGAGCGGACGCCGTCGCCGCCATGCAGCTGCACCGCCGCGTCGACGACCTTCTGCGCCTCGTCGGTGGCGTAGAGCTTGGCCATCGCGGCCTCGCGGCTGACGCGCGGCGCGCCGGAATCCTTGGCCCAGGCGGCGCGGTAGACCAGCAGGGCCGCCGCATCCACGCGCAACGCCATGTCGGCGACGTGGCCCTGGACCAGTTGCAGGTCGGCCAGCGGCCTGCCCTGCACCTGTCTTTCGGTCACCCGCGCCAGCGCCTCGTCAAGCGCACGGCGGGCAAAGCCCAAGGCCGCAGCGGCGACGGTGGTGCGGAAGACATCCAGCACCGACATGGCGATCTTGAACCCCTGCCCCGGCTGGCCGATCAGCGCATCCTTCGGCAGGCGTGCGCCAATGAGGCGCAGCGTGGCCAGCGGATGCGGCGCGATCGTGTCCAGCCGTTCGGCGATGTGCAGGCCGGGCGTGTCGGCGGGCACCACGAAGGCCGACAGGCCCTTGGCGCCGGGGCCTTCGCCGGTGCGGGCGAAGAGCGTGTAGACGTCGGCGATCCCGCCGTTGCTGATCCAGGTCTTCTCGCCGTCCAGCACCCAGGCATCGCCGTCGTCGCGCGCAGTCATGGTGGAATTGGCGACGTCCGATCCCGATTGCGGTTCCGTCAGCGCGAAGGCCGAGATCGCCTTGCCCGTGCGCGTCAGCGGCAGCCATTCGGCGCGCTGCGCCTCGGTGCCGAAAAGCGAGATCGCCCCGGTGCCGAGGCCCTGCATGGCGAAGGCGAAATCCGCCAGCCCGTCATGGCGCGCCAGCGTTTCGCGGCTCAGGCACAGCGTCCGCACGTCCAGCGGCTGCGGATCGGCCGGGTCGATCGCGGTGGGCAGCAGCCAACCATCCGCCCCGAGCCGCGCCACGAGATCGCGGCAGGCGGCGTCGGTGTCGTGGTGGTCGATCGGCCCCAGCCCCTGCGCCCACGCGTCCAGCGCCTGGGCATGGTCGCGGTGGCGCGGTTCCAGGAACGGCCAGTCGAGATAGGAGCGGTCGGCCATCAGTTGCCCTCGAACACGGGTTTTTCCTTCGCGACGAAGGCGTTGTAGGCGCGGGTGAAATCCTCGGTCTGCATGCACAGGGCCTGTGCATGCGCCTCGGCCTCGATCGCCATGTCGAGCGACATCGACCATTCCTGGTTCAGCATGGTCTTGGTCATCATGTGGCCGAAGGTCGGCCCCGCGACCAGCCGGGCGGCCATCTCCTGCGCCGCCGTCTCCAGGTCCTCGGGCGCGACGACCCGGTTCCAGAAGCCCCACCGCTCGCCTTCGTCGGCGCTCATCGACCGGCCGGTATAGAGCAGCTCGGCCGCCCGGCCCTGCCCGATGATGCGCGGCAGCATCGCACAGGCACCCATGTCGCAGCCGGCAAGGCCCACGCGAGTGAACAGGAACGCGGTCTTCGTGGCGGGGGTGGCGATGCGCAGGTCCGACGCCATGGCGATAATCGCCCCCGCGCCGACGCAGACGCCGTCGGCGGCCGCGATCACCGGCACGCCGCAGTTGATCATCGCCTTGACCAGGTCGCCGGTCATCCGGGTGAAGGCCAAAAGCTCCTTCATCGACATCTTCGTCAGCGGGCCGATGATGTCGTGCACGTCGCCGCCCGAGCAGAAATTGCCGCCGTTCGAGCCGAAGACCACGGCCTTGACGCTGTCGTCGTAGGGGCGCTGGCGGAACCAGTCGCGCAGTTCGGCATAGCTGTCGAAGGTCAGCGGGTTCTTGCGGTCCGGACGGTCGAGGCGCAGCGTCGCGATCCCGTCCTCGATCTCGCAGCGGAAATGCGTGGGCATCAGGCTTTCTCCTCTTGCGTCGTGACCGCGTCGAAGCGGGTGGCCAGCGCCTCCGCCTCGGCCTCGGTGAAATCGTCCAGCAGCGCGTCGATCCAGGCGGCATGGGCGGCGGCCTGGCGGGTGAACTCGGCCCGCCCGTCGGCCGTCAGCCGCACGACCGAGGCGCGGCGATCGCCCTGCATCTGCACCCGCACCACGTGCCCGTCCTCGGCCAGCCGGTCCACGATGCCGGTGACGTTGCCGTTCGACACCCGCAGCACACCCGACAGCGCCGACATCTTCAGACCGTCCTCGTAGCGGGCCAGCGCGGCCATCACATCGAAGCGCGGCAGCGTGGTGCCGAACTCGGTCCGCAGCCTTTCGCGCAGGACGGCCTCGACCTGGCGGGTGCTTTTCAGCAGCCGCAGCCACAATCTCAGGCGCGCCTTGGACGGGCTCGATTCTGCGGGGCGAGGTGCCGGTTTCATGCGTCGCGGTCTCCTGCCTGTGAGGTCCGGGCGGGCGGTCCGGCCATGGGGCAAGCCGGCATGGCTCAACGCTAGGCAGCGCCCAAAATTGTTTCAAGCAAAAAATGTTTTGGCTTGAAGCATCGGCTTCCGGTTCCCGCGCACAGGCCCCGCAAGAGCTTGGAACATCCTGAGGTTGCGGGATCTTCCGGCCCGGCCGCGCCTGCCCGGATTGCCGGCAGAAAACACTTGCGTCGCATCGCCAACGGGTTTCCGCTGCAGAAATGGCTTGCACGGCGGAAAGCTTCAAGCCTTAAATATTCAAGCCACAAATATCCGCCCCGACCCACGAGGCGCGGAAACACAGGGAGAAGATCATGACCAAGACCAAGCTTCTGGCCAGCACGCTGCTGTCGCTGGCCGCCGTTCCCGCCCTTGCCCAGGACGTGCCGCCCGCGGCGCAGGACGACGTTCTGAAGATCGGGCTGATGTACACGCTTTCGGGGCCCGCCGCGGCGCTGGGCGAGCATGCGCGCGACGGCTTCATGCTGGCGGCCGAGCAGATGGGCGACATCGGCGGGATGGAGACCGAGATCATCGTCGTCGACGACGAGCAGCGCCCCGACCTTGCCGCCGACAAGGCGCGCGAACTGGTGCAGCGCGAGAACGTCGACTTCGTCGTCGGGCCGATCTTCTCGAACATCCTGGTGGCGATTCACCAGCCGGTGACCGAGACCGGCACGATCCTGATTTCGACCAACGCCGGCACGTCGAACTTCGCCGGTGCCGACTGTCACCCGAACTTCTTCGTGACCTCGTACCAGAACGACCAGAACCACGAGGTCATGGGCGCCTATGCGCAGCAGCAGGGCTACGAGAACGTGTTCCTGATGGCGCCGAACTACCAGGCCGGCAAGGACAGCCTCGCGGGCTTCAAGCACTCGTATACCGGCGGCATCGCGGGCGAGGTGTTCACCGAACTCGGCCAGCTCGACTTCTCGTCGGAACTGGCGCAGATCGCGGCGTTCCAGCCCGACGCGCTGTTCACCTTCATGCCCGGCGGCATGGGCGTGAACCTGGTCAAGCAGTACGACCAGGCCGGCCTGTCCTCGATCCCGTTCCTGTCGGCCTTCACGGTGGACGAGACCACCCTTCCGGCCACGCAGGACGCGGCGCTGGGACTTCTGGGCGGCCAGAACTGGGCGCCCGATCTCGACAACGAAGCCAACGCGGCCTTCGTCGAGGCCTTCATCGAGAAGTACGACTACGTGCCCGGCACCTACGCGATGCAGGCCTATGACGCGGCGCAGCTGATCCAGTCGGCGGTGAGCAAGCTCGACGGCGACCTGACCGACCGCGACGCCCTGCGCGCCGCGCTGAAGGAGGCCGACTTCGACAGCCCGCGCGGCGACTTCTCGTTCGGGGTCAACAACTACCCGGTGCAGGACTTCTACCTGGTCGAGGCGGTCAAGCGCGACGACGGCCGCTACGCGACCTCGATCCGCGAGAAGATCTTCGACGACTACGTCGACACCTACGCCGACCAGTGCGAGATGCAGTGAGCCCGCACCGCACCTGACAAGACCCTGACCGGCGGGAGACCACGGCCATGATGAACCTGTTCGTGCTGCAACTGCTCAACGGCGTGCAGCTGGGCGTGCTGCTGTTCCTGATCGCGGCTGGCCTGACGCTGGTCTTCGGCATCATGGACGTGGTCAACCTTGCCCACGGGGTGCTTTACATGGTGGGGGCGTATTTCGTCGCCACCTTCGCCGCCCTCACCGGAAGCTTCTGGTGGGGGCTGGTCCTGATGCTGCCGGCGGCGGTGGCGGTGGGGCTTATCCTGGAATACGTCGTGATCCGAAGGCTTTACACCCGCTCGCACCTGGACCAGGTGCTGGCGACCTTCGGGCTGGTGATGATCGCCAACGAGACGGTCAAGATCGTCTGGGGCGTGTCGCCGCTGTCCGTGCCGCTGCCCGAGATCCTGTCCGGCTCGGTCCCGCTGATGGACCCGCTGCGCTACCCGGTCTACCGCATCGCGATCATCGTCGCGGGGCTGGCGGTGGCGGCGGGCCTGTTCGTCACGATCAACCACACGCGCATCGGCATGCTGCTGCGCGCCGGTGCCACGAACCGCGCGATGGTTTCGGCGCTGGGGATCGACATCGGCAAGCTGTTCGCCATCGTCTTCACGCTGGGCGCGGTGCTGGCCTGCCTTGCCGGCGCGCTGGTGGCGCCGATCCTGTCGGTCGACACCGGCATGGGGGAAAGCGTGCTGATCCTGACCTTCGTCGTGGTCGTTATCGGCGGCATCGGGTCGATCAAGGGCGCTTTCCTGGGCGCGATTCTCGTCGCGGTCGTGGACACGCTGGGCGGCGTCTTCGGTCCGATCCTGCTGCGCGCGGTGCTCGACCCGTCGGCGGCCGGCCAGGCGGGCCGGATGCTGGCGCCGATGCTGGTCTACATCCTGATGGCGGCGATCCTGTTCGCCCGGCCCGCGGGCCTGTTCGGAGGCCGGGCATGAGCGTCGTGTCCACGTCCGCCCCCGCCCGCGCGCCCGTTCTTGCCCCGCGCGTCAAGGCCGCACTGGTGCTGTTCACGCTCTTCGCGCTGTTCCCGCCGGTGGTGACCGCTCTGGACGATCCGTTCCTGATCCTGATCGGCACGCGCATCCTCGCCTACGCCATCGCCGCGATGGCGCTGGACCTGATCCTGGGCTACGGCGCGATGGTGAGCTTCGGCCACGCCGCCTATCTGGGCTTCGGCACCTACGCCGTGGCGATCCTGTCGAGCTACGGCATCCACGACATCCTGCTGCAGACCGCGGCCGCGATCGCGCTGTCGGCGGTCTTCGCCTTCGTCACGGGCGCCATCTCGCTGCGCACGCGGGGCGTCTACTTCATCATGATCACGCTGGCCTTCGGGCAGATGGCGTTCTTCTTCTTCATCTCGCTGTCGGCCTATGGCGGCGATGACGGCTACGGCCTGCGGCAGCGCTCGACCCTGTTCGGCTCGGACGTGCTCGAGAACGAATACGCGCTGTATTACGCGACGCTGGTGGTGCTGATCGGGCTGTTCGCGCTCAGCCACCGCATCGTCGGATCGCGCTTCGGCCGCGTGCTGACCGGCATCCGCGAGAACGCGACCCGGATGGAGGCGATCGGCTACTCGCCCTTCCGCTACCAGCTGACGGCCTTCGTGATCTCGGGCTGCATGACCTCGATCGCCGGCGTCTTCCTGGCCAACCAGGCCGAGTTCGTGTCGCCCGCCTTCATGTCCTGGCACCGCTCGGGCGAACTGATCGTGATGGTGGTGCTGGGCGGCATAGGCACGCTGTCGGGCGCCATCGGCGGCGCGGTGGCGGCACTTCTGCTCGAGGAATTCCTAGGCAAGCTGACCGAGCACTGGCGCCTGTGGTTCGGCCTGTTCCTGGTGCTGATGGTGCTGTTTTCGCCCCGCGGCATCACCGGGCTGATCCAGCAGATCCAGCAGGGGCGTGCGCGATGAGCCGGCTTGTGGTCGAGAACCTGAACAAGAGCTTCGGCGCGCTGACGGTGACCGACGACGTCTCGCTGACGGTCGAGCCGGGAGAGTTGCACGCCATCATCGGCCCCAACGGCGCCGGCAAGACGACACTCGTGGCGCAGCTGTCCGGCCAGCTTGCGCCCGATTCCGGGCGCGTCACGCTGGACGGCCGCGACATCACCCGCGCGTCGATGCCCGAGCGGGTCCGCATGGGCCTGGCACGCAGTTTCCAGATCACGCAGATCCTGCCGGGCTTCACCGTGCTCGAGAACGTGGCGCTGGCCGTTCAGGCGCGGCAGGGATCGTCCTTCCGCTTCTTCGGCGACGTGGTGCGCGAGACCGCGCTGAACGATGCCGCCATGGCCGCCCTGGCCGAGGCCGGCATCGACGAGCGCGCGGCGGCGATCGCCTCGGAACTCAGCCATGGCGAGCATCGCCGGCTCGAACTCGCGATGGCGCTGGCCACGAAGCCGTCGACCCTGCTGCTGGACGAACCGCTGGCCGGTGTCGGCGGCGAGGAATCGGATGCCTTCGTCGCGCGCCTGATGGCGATGAAGGGCCGCTTCACCATGCTGCTGATCGAACACGACATGGACGCGGTCTTCGCGCTGGCCGACCGCGTCTCGGTGCTGGTCTACGGCCGGATCATCGCCACCGGCGCGCCTGACGAGGTCCGTGCCGACCCGGCCGTGCGCACCGCCTACCTGGGCGACGAGGAGGAGATCCCGGCATGAGACACAGCCCCTCCCCTTCAATCCGGCACGGGTCCACCCGGCCCGGGATGCGCCTCACCGGAGCGCGGCCATGCTGAGCGTCGAGGGACTCGAGGCCGCCTACGGCCACAGCCGCATCCTGTTCGGCATCGACCTGCACGTGGGCGAAGGCGAATGCGTCACGCTTCTGGGGCGCAACGGCATGGGCAAGACCACCACGATCAAGTCGATCTTCGGCATGCTCAAGCCGCGCGCGGGCCGCGTCACCATCGGCGGCACCGACCTGACCGGCGCCGATCCGCACAAGATCGCGCAGGCGGGGTTGGGGCTGGTGCCCGAGGGCCGGCAGGTCTTTCCCACGCTCACGACCGAGGAGAACCTGCGCGCCACCGCGCGGCCCGGCAAGTGGACGCTCGACAAGGTCTACGAGCTTTTCCCCCGGCTGAAGGAACGCCGCCGCAACATGGGCACGCAGCTTTCAGGCGGCGAACAGCAGATGCTGGCCATCGGCCGCGCGCTGATGACCAACCCGCGGCTGGTGGTGCTGGACGAGGCGACCGAGGGCCTCGCCCCGCTGATCCGCGCCGACATCTGGTCCTGCCTCACCCGCCTGAAATCCGAGGGCGAGGCAATCCTCGTGATCGACAAGAACGTCGACGCGCTAACAAAGTTCGCCGATCGCCACGTGGTGGTCGAGAAGGGCCGCGTCGTCTGGACCGGCACCACCGCCGACATCCTCGCCACACCCGAGGTCAAGAACCGCTTCCTGCACGTCTGAAAGGACACGCCCATGACCATGATACCCGGCGTCACCCGGTCCACTTCCGGGATCGACGACATCAGCTGGAACATCCTCGGCCAGACCTACGTGCCGAAGCAGAAATCCGAGAACTCGATGGCGTGGCACGCCACCCTGCCCAAGGGCACCTTCGTGCCGCCCCACATCCACCCGACGCAGGACGAGTTCATCTACGTCCTCGACGGCCGGTTCGACCTGCTGCTGAACGGCGTCGAGACCCATGCCGAGCCGGGCGACCTGATCCGCCTGCCGATGGGCATCCCGCACGGCATCTTCAACAAGACCGACACCACGATCAAATGCCTGTTCTGGGTCGCGCCGACGCGGCGCCTCTACGACCTGTTCTGGGCGCTGCACAACCTCGGCCCCGACGCGAACCCCGCCGACGTGGTCGCCGTTTCGGCCGAGCACGAGGTCGATTTCCTGCCCCCGCCCGAGGAGTGATCCAATGCGCGTCATCATCGCAGGCGCCGGCATCGGCGGATTGACCACGGCGTTGATGCTGCATGCGCGCGGCGTTCCCTGCGTGCTGTACGAGGCCGCGCGCGAGGTGCGCGAGGTCGGCGTGGGCATCAACGTCCTGCCGCACGCGATCCGCGAACTGACCGAGCTGGGCCTGCTGCCGGCGCTCGACAAGGTGGGCGTGCGAACGCGCACGCTGTCCTACCTGACGAAGCAGGGCCAGGAGGTCTGGTCCGAGCTGCGGGGGTGTCATGCGGGCCACGACGTGCCGCAATTCTCGATCCACCGGGGCCGGCTGCAGAAGATCATCCACGATGCAGTGATCGACCGGCTTGGCGCGGGCGCGCTGAAGACGGGCCGCCGGCTGACCGGCTTCGTGCAGGACGAAGCCGGCGTGACCGCGCATTTCGCCGACAGCGTCGAGGGTGCGGCGGGCGAGACCTGCCGCGGCGACGTGCTGATCTGCGCCGACGGCATCCATTCCGCCGGACGTCGCGTGTTCTACCCGAACGAGGGGCCGCCTTCGTGGCAGGGCGTCGTCATGTGGCGCGGGGCGACCGAGTGGCCGCTCTGGAAGGACGGCGAGAGCATGGCCATCGGCGGCGGGCTGGGCGGCAAGATCGTGCTGTACCCGATCGCGCCGCCGCAGGGGAAACGCCAGTTGATGAACTGGGTGGTCAACGTCCGCATCAAGGACCCGGCCGTGTCGACGCCGCCGCCCGACAACTGGTCGCGCAAGGCGCCGCTGTCGCAGGTCCTGCCGCACGCGCTGCGCTTCTCGGTGCCCGGCGTCGACATCGGCCGGCTGGTCCGGGCCACGCCCGAGATCTACGAATACCCGATGGCCGACCGCGACCCCCTGCCCCGCTGGACCTTCGGCCGCGTCACGCTGCTGGGCGACGCGGCGCACCCGATGTACCCGGTGGGCAGCAACGGGGCGAGCCAGGCGATCCTCGACGCGCGCTGCCTTGGCGACGCGCTGGCGCGGGCCGAGCATCCCCGCGCGGCCCTGTGGGTGTATGAAAAGGACCGTCTGCCGAAGACCGCCGAGGTGGTGCGCACCAATCGCGTCGGCGGGCCGGAACGCGTGATCGACGAGGTCGAGAAGCGCGCGCCGGCGGGCTTCAAGGACGTGAACGACGTGCTGAGCTTCGAGCACCGCCGCGCCATCGTAGGCGGCTATGCTTCGATAGCGGGCTTCTCGAAGGTGACGCGCTAGACCTCGCCGCCCGCGATGGCGATGGCCTGCCCGGTGATGCCTTCGGATCCCGGCCCGCAAAGCCACGCCATCGCGGCGCGCACCTCCTCGGGGCGGATCAGGCGGCGCTGCGGGTTCATGCGTTCCAGCTGCGCGCGCGCGTCCTCGGCGCTCATCCCGGTCTTCTCGGCGATGTTGGCGACCGACCGGTCGGTCATCTCGGTGTCGAGGAAGCCGGGGCAAAGCGCGTTCACGGTGATGCCCGTGCGCGCCATTTCCAGCGCAGCGGATTTCACCATGCCGACAACGCCGTGCTTGGCCGCCGCGTAGGCGGACACGTAGGGATAGCCCTTCAGCCCGGCGGTCGACGCGACGGCGATCAGCCGGCCCCATTCGGCCCCCTTCAGCCGCGCGGCGCCCTCGCGCAGGGTCAGGAACGCGCCGGTCAGGTTGACGTCGATCATCTGCCGCCATGTGTCGAGGTCGGTGCGCGAGAACGGCGCGCTGGCCGAGGCGCCGGCATTGGCGATGACGATCTCGCACGGGCCGGTGAAGTCGAACATGGCGCGCACGCTGGTCTCGTCCGTCACGTCGCATTCGACCGCGTGCAGGTTCTCGTGCGTCGCGGCCAGCGCGTGCAGCGGCTCGGCCCGGCGGCCGGCGATCCAGGTGCGCGCCCCCGCATCGGCCAGAGCGCGCGCCAGGTCGGCCCCCAGCCCCGAGCCGCCGCCGGTGACCAGCGCGGATTTTCCCGTCAGGTCCATCAAACGCGGATCCCCAGACCCTCGCCGCGTTCGGCGAGGCGCCGCATCTGGTCGCGGCCCGGAAGGTAGGGCAGCGGCCACGCGCTGTCCTCGTCGCCGAGCGCGGCGGCGGCGTGCAGGGTCCAGTACGGATCGGCCAGGTGCGGCCGCGCGAGGCAGACCAGGTCGGCCCGGCCCGCCATCAGGATCGAGTTGACGTGGTCGGGCTCGTAGATGTTGCCGACCGCCATGGTGGGGATGCCGCGGTCGTTGCGGATGCGATCCGAGAACGGGGTCTGGAACATCCGGCCGTAGACCGGCCGCGCCTCGATGCTGGTCTGCCCGGCCGACACGTCGACGATGTCGACGCCCGCGTCGCGGAACATCGTCGCGATCTCGACGGCCTCCTCGCCCTCGACGCCGCGGTCGCCCACCCAGTCGGTGGCCGAGATGCGCACGCTCATCGGCTTGGACTCGGGCCATGCGGCGCGCATGGCGCGGAACACCTCGAGCGGGTAGCGCATGCGGTTTTCGAGACTGCCGCCGTATTCGTCGGTGCGTTGGTTCGAGATCGGCGAAATGAACGACGACAGCAGGTAGCCGTGCGCGGCGTGCACCTCGATCATGTCGAAGCCCGCGCGCGCCGCCATTTCGGTCGCGGCGACGAACTGGTCGCGGACGCGGTCCATGTCATCGCGATCCATCTCTTTCGGCGGTTCGTGCCCCTCGTCCCAGGCGATGGCCGAGGCCGACATGGTCGGCCAGTTGCCGGCCTGCAGGGGCGCGTCCATCACCTCCCAGCCAAGCTGGGTCGAGCCCTTGCGCCCGGAATGGCCGATCTGCATGCACAGCTTCGCGTCGGTCTCGGCATGCACGAAGTCGCACAGGCGCTTCCACGCGGCCTCGTGCTCGGGCGCATAAAGGCCCGGGCAGCCGGGCGTGATCCGGCCCTCGGGCGACACGCACGTCATCTCGACGTAGACCAGTCCGGCACCGCCCTTCGCACGTTCGGCGTAGTGCGCGAAATGCCAGTCGGTGGGGCAACCGTCGACCGCCTTGTACTGCGCCATCGGGGACACCACGACGCGGTTCTTCAACCGCATGTCGCGCAGCTGGAAGGGCGCGAACATCGGCGCGCGGTGCACGCCGTTGGCACCGGCCTGGGCCTGGAACCATTCCTCGGCCTCGCGCAGCCAGGCGGCGTCGCGCAGGCGCAGGTTCTCGTGGCTGATGCGCTGGCTGCGTGTCAGCAGCGAGTAGTTGAACTGCACCGGGTCGAGATGCAGGTAGCGCTCGACCTCCTCGAACCACTCGGTCGAGTTGCGCGCCGCCGACTGGAGGCGCAGCACGTCGGTGCGCCGCTCCTCCTGATACTTCTCGAACGCGCTTTCCAGCGTCGGTTCTTTCGTCACCAGATCGGCCAGCGCGATGGCGGATTCCAGCGCCAGCTTGGTCCCCGAACCGATCGAGAAATGCGCCGTGGCCGAGGCATCACCCAGCAGCACGACGTTCTCGTGGTGCCACTTCTCGCACAGCACGCGGTTAAAGTTCAGCCAGGCCGAGCCGCGCAGGTGCTTCATGTTCGACATCAGGGGATGGCCGCCAAGCTCGTCGGCGAAGATCGCCTCGCACGTCGCGATCATCTCGTCCTGGCCCATCGTGTCGAAGCCCAACCCGCGCCAGGTGTCCTCGGCGCATTCGACGATGAAGGTCGCGGTGTCGGCGTCGAATTGGTAGGCATGCGCCCAGATCCAGCCGGCCTCGGTCTTCTTGAAGATGAAGGTGAAGGCGTCGTCGAACTTGGCATGCGTGCCCAGCCAGACGAACTTGCACGCGCGGGTGTCGATCTCGGGGCGGAAGGCGTGTTCGAACCGCTGGCGGGTCTTCGAGTTGATGCCGTCCGCGGCGACCACGAGGTCGTTGTCGCGCATCAGGGCGTCGATGTCGTCGACCTCGGTCTCGAACTGCAGGTCGACGCCCAGCTGGCGCGCGCGTTCCTGCAGCAGCAGCAGCATCTGGCGCCGCCCCAGCCCGCAGAAACCGTGGCCGGTGGACGTGATGGCGACGTCCTCCTTGACCACCTTGATATCGTCCCAATAGGCGAAATGGCCGCGGATCGCCTCGGCGCTGACGGGATCGTTGGCGGCGAGGTTGTCCAGCGTCTCGTCCGACAGCACGACGCCCCAGCCGAAGGTGTCGTCGGGGCGGTTGCGCTCAATCACCGTGACCTGCGCCTCGGGATCGCGCAGCTTGAGACTGATGGCGAAATACAGCCCCGCGGGGCCCCCACCAAGACAGACGGTCTTCATCGCACATCCTCCTAGATCGGCGTCAAGGTAGGACCATTCCACCAAGCGGCAATCGTTTCAAGCATAAAGCTTTAGGCTTGAAACGATTGCCGTGCTGGTAAAGTATGCCACGATCGCGCGCACCCGCGCCCTGCAGGAGATCGCCCTTGGCCACGTTCACGCACCGGACTCCCGTGATGTTCCAGCATTGCGACCCGGCGGGGATCGTCTTCTATCCGCGCTATTTCGAGATGATCAACGCGGTGGTCGAGACGTTCTTCGACCGCGCGCTTGACTGGTCCTTCGCGACACTGCACGGGAGCGAACGCATGGGCGTCCCGATGGGCCGCATCGACGCGAATTTCCACGCGGCGTCGCGCCTCGGGGACGTGCTGGACTGGTCGCTGACGATCGGCCGCATCGGCCGGGGAAGCGCCGAGATCGAAATCACCGGCGCCTGCGGCGCCGAGGCGCGGCTGAGCGTCCGCGGCACGCTGGTGCTGGTGGACCTGGACAAGATGAAGTCGCGCCCGTGGCCGGAAGCCCGGCGCGCGGCACTGGAACGCTACACGAAGGAGAACACCGCTTGAGCACGATCACCATCCACCCCGAGGGCTGGACGCCCGCCAAGGGCTACGCCAACGGGATCGTCGCCGAGGGCCGCGTTCTTTTCGTCGGCGGCCAGATCGGCTGGAACGCCGAGCAGGTCTTCGAGTGCCACGATTTCATCGGCCAAATGAAGCAGGCGCTGCGCAACATCGTCGCCGTGGTCGAAACCGCCGGCGGATCGGTGGCAGATATCGCCCGCCTCACCTGGTACGTCACCGACAAGCGCGAGTATCTGGCGAATCAGGCGGCCGTCGGCGCGGCCTATCGCGAGGTCATGGGATATCACTTCCCGGCGATGACGATGGTGGTGGTCGCGGACCTGGTCGAGGATGACGCGAAGATCGAGATCGAGGCCACGGCCGTTCTGACCTGAACACGAAGGGGCCGGCCGGCGCGTGATCCGACCGACGCGCCGGATCCCGCTCGGGTCATGGCAGACGGCGCAGGCGGGTTGCCGCCGCCCGCATCTCGAGCGCGGGACCATGCGGAGCCACGGCACGCGGCGAAGCTGCCCGTTCGTCGAGGCCGGCCATCGTGGTCGATGCCAGGAAGACCTGCAGGGCGTCTTCGGGCATCGGGCGCGAGAAATGGAACCCCTGCAGGACGTCGCAGCCGATACGGCGCAGGATTTCCGCATGCTCTTCGGTTTCGACCCCTTCGGCGACGACCGACAGGTCAAGCGAATGCGCCAGCCCGACGATCGCGCGCACGGTGCCCATGCTGCGCTCTGACGTCATGGCACGGCCCGACAGGGTTCGGTCCAACTTGACCGTTTCCGGCCCGATCTCGAACAGCCCGTTGATCGAGGCGTGATCCGAGCCGAAATCGTCGATCTCGATTCGGAAGCCGCGTTCGCGCAACGCATCCAGCACGTAGATCAGCGGCGCCCCGTGCAGTTCGACCGACACGGTCTCGAGCACCTCGAACGCGATCCGGCGCGGGTCGGGAAAATCGATGGCGTCCAGCGTGGACAGGAAGTCCGGCGCCAGAAGCCGCCCGGTCGACGCGTTGAACGACACCGACGGCAGAACGCATCCGACCGCGTCCAGCCGGGCGATCGCGGCCAGACCTGCCTCGAACACCGCCCGGTCGACCGCCGCCTCCTGGCCCAGCTGGCGCGCGACGGGCAGGAACTGGTCGGGCGTGACCGGCCCGATCCGCGGATGGTTCCAGCGCACCAGCACCTCGACTCCGACGACAGCGCCGGTGCGGGCGTCGTGCTGAGTCTGGAAGTACGGCACCAGGTCGCCCTGCGCCAGCGCACGCGGCAGCGCGTCTGCGATCAGCCGCGCGCGCGACGCTTCGTGCTTCATCGCCCGGTCGAAGAGGGCGACCTGCGCGCGCCCGCCGGCCTTGGCGCTGTAGAGCGCGACATCCGCGTCGCGCAGCATGTCCGCGGGTTCGTCGTGGTCCGGGTCAGGCGCGGCGATGCCGAAGCTGGCGCCGTACTGGCACAACCGACCTTCGAACAGGATCGGCTTGAGGAATTCGGCCAGGAACCGTTCGGCGATCCTGGCGGCGTCCTGGATTTGCATGTCGGCCGGGCACAGCACGACGAATTCGTCGCCCCCGATACGCGCCGGGAAACAGTCGGGCGCGAGCCGTTCGTTCAGGATTCCGGCCACGTGGCGCAGAACGTGATCGCCGGCCGCGTGCCCCAGCACGTCGTTGACCGACTTGAACCGGTCCAGGTCGATGCGGATGATCGGACCGACCTCGTGCTCGGACTTCGCGTTCAGGATCTGGTCGAAATGCCGCCGGTTCGGCAACCCGGTCAGCGCGTCGGTCAGCGCGGTCCTGGCAATCTCGGCGTTGGCGGCCTGCAGGCGGCTGACGTAGTGCGACTGGCGCCGTTCGGCCATCACGTAATCGGTCACATCCGCGCGGGTCACGATCGTGTCGCCGAACTCGGTCTTGCGGTGGCGGACGCGGACATAGCGCCCCCCCGCGGTCAGCAGGACGATGCCCTGCTCCTCGAACTCCAGCGTGCGCAGGGAATCCGCGATGAAGTCGTCCGCGCCGCCGGAATCGACGTCAGGATAATGTCCGCGCGCGATGGCATCCTTCAGGATGTCCGCCACATGCTTGCCCGGCCGGACGAAGGCCGGGTCGGGATGCACGGTTTCCGCGTAGGCCTTGTTGCACAGCAACAGCCGCCAATGCCGGTCGAACAGGCCCATGCCCTCGCCGGGGGATTCGAGCGCCAGCTTCAGCCGGCTCGACAGGGCGGCGAATTCGCGCTTGGTCCGTTTCTCGTCCCGCCAATGCGCGACGAACTGGCGCATGAGGATGGCGAACACGATCCATGCGGCCGAGCCCGTGCCGAAGGTCACGAGCATCACCGTACGGTGCAGGATCGTCTCGACTTCGTCGATCAAGGGCTGGAAGACGCTGGAACTGTGGCGCATCTGCTCGAGCGCGTCGAGAACTCGCAGGCGCTGGGCGAAGGCCGATTGCGACCCCGAGCCGAAACGGTCGGCATCCAGCCCCTTCTCGATCGCGTCCAGCTGATCGAGCAGCGCGCGATTCGTCTCTAGCCCGCTTGCGCAGGCAGAGACCACATCCCCGCCGCCGACCGAGCCGGCCAGGAGACGTTCAACCAGACTCAGCTTTTCTATGCACCACCCGACTTCGGCGCGCGCGGACAGGACGAGGGCGCGGACCTTGTCGAGACTGTCGTGCCGGAAAACCGCGACCGACCGGGTGATGTCGATCGCCTGCTGCGTCGCCTGATAATGGGCGAAGTTCCGCGCCCGGTATTCGCTGGACAGCGTCAGGTAGTGATAGCCGATGAACGCGGCCGCAATCAGGCCGGCGATCAAAAGCCCGAACACCACGAAAAGCCGGCGAATGTACATGCGCGCCTTGGTCTGACTGCCCCCAAACCGAAAGGTTAACCTGCAGACCATCAACGAGACGTTAACAAATCCACCGTTTCATCGCCCGGTCAACAATCCGGCTGCGTGGCACCGAAGGAAACAGGCGCTGCAGGACCCGCTTCGGCCGCGAGGCGGGCGGCGGCAGACGCGGCCACCGCCCGGACCCGGTGCCCTACCAGCTGTTGTAGCCCAGGTACTTCCCCGACATCTCGATCCTGACGCGGTCGCCCTTGGGGTGCTCGACGCGGCTGATCCGCATGTCGAAATCGATCGCGGACATGATGCCGTCACCGAACTTCTCGTGGATCAGCGCCTTGATCGTGGGACCGTAGACGCCGACGATCTCGTAGAGGCGATACATGCAGGGGTCGGTCGGCACGGCCTGTTCCCAGATCTTTGTCGGGCTTTCCTCCAGCACGGTGGTGGCCTCTTGCGGCAGGCCCATCACGCGGGCAAGGTCGGCCGCCTTGTTGGCCGGCATGGCGTTCATGCCCATGCAGGCCGAGTGCGTCCAGACCGGCGACATGCCGATCCGTTCGGCGATCTGTTCCCACGTCATGCCGCTGGCGCGCTTGGCCGACAGGATCATCGCGGTGACGTCTTCCCTGGTCATCATCTGCGGAACTTCGAACGTGTCCTTCATGGAGTCCTCCTGGTTGTCGTGTGGAAGGGTGTCGTGCGCCGGCACGCTCATTCGTTGACTGCGCGCAGGCGCCGGGGGCTTTCGGGTTCCGCGCGCGCCGGGGCCGCGACCGCGTGCCCGTTCTCGAAGCGCACCGTCGCGGGCGACTGGTCGAGTCCCTCCGCCGGTCGACCCGCCAGCTCTTTCGACCGCCGGCCGAGGAACTGCACCGTGTGGTTCCGGATCGCGTAGTAGTTCGCGTCCTCGACGATGGTCGTGCGTTCGCGCGGGCGGGGGATGTTGATCTCGACCGATTCCGCCACGCGGGCTTGCGGCCCGTTGGTCATCAGCAGGATGCGGTCCGCCAGCAGGATCGCCTCGTCGATGTCGTGGGTGATCATGAAGACGGTCTGTTCTGTCCCGCCCCAGATCTTCAGCAGCTCCTCCTGGATCGTGCCCCGGGTCAGCGCGTCGAGCGCGCCGAAGGGTTCGTCCAGAAGCAGCAGCTTGGGGTGGTTGGCGAAGGCCCGCGCGATCGACACGCGCTGGCGCATGCCGCCCGAAAGCTGGCTGGGCTTGCGGTGCACCACGTCGCCCTCGAGGCCGACCATGGCCAGGTATTCCCGGGCATGCGCCTCGACCTTCGCGCGGGGCCAGTCCGGATAGCGTGCCTTGACGCCGAAGGTGACGTTTCTCAGCGCCGACAGCCACGGCAGCAGCGAGTAGTTCTGGAACACCACGCCGCGATCCAGGCTGGGGCCGGAGACCTCGTAGCCGTCCATCTTGACCACGCCGGACGTGGGCTCGGCCAAGCCGGCGAGGATGTTCATGATGGTCGACTTGCCACAGCCCGAATGGCCCAGGATGCAGACGAACTCGCCCTTTTCGATCCCGAAGCTGGCGTGCTCGAACACGGTCAGCGTGCCGCCCTGCCCGTCCGGGAACTGCTGCGTCATGCGCTCGATGGAAAGGAATGGTTTCGACATGGAAAGGCTCCTTATTCCGCGTAGGCGACGGCGCGCTGGAGCCAGCCGAAGGCCGCATCCAGCATCATGCCGACGACGCCGATCATGAGGATCGAGAAGATGACGGAGGTCAGGTCGAGGTTGTTCCACTCGTTCCAGACGTAGTAGCCGATGCCGGTCCCGCCGACGAGCATCTCGGCCGCGACGATGACCAGCCAGGCGATGCCGATCGAGATCCGCATGCCGGTGATGATCGTCGGCGCTGCCGCCGGCAGGATCACGGTGAACGCGGTCCTGAAATGGCCAAGCTCGTGCGTGCGGGCGACGTTGACCCAGTCCTCGCGCACGCCGGCCACGCCGAAGGCGGTGTTCAGCAGCATCGGCCAGATCGAGCAGATGAAGATCACGAAGATCGCGCTGGCCTCGGAATCCTGGATGATGAACAGCGCCAGCGGCATCCAGGCCAGCGGCGAGATCGGCCGCAGCACCTGGATGTAGGGGTTCAGCGCCCGGTAGGCGATCGGCGACATGCCGATCAGGAAGCCCAGCGGGATCGCGATCAGCGCGGCCATGACGTAACCCGTGAGCACGCGGTAGATCGAGTAGCCGATCTGGATGCCGATGCCCTTGTCGTTGGGCCCCGCGTCGTAGAACGGGTTCGACAGTTGCTCCCAGGCCTTGGCGATCACGTCCGAGGGCGGCGGCACCCCAGCGCGCTCGGAGCCGAGCCCCATGAGGCGCTCGTATTCGGTCAGGTTCTCGGCCGCCTTCTGCGCCGGGATGGCGGCCTCCCACACCAGGAGGCCGACCAGAAGGATCACGACCGACAGGATGGCCGCGCGCTGGTTGAGCGACAGGGTCATGCGGGACATGGCTCAGACCTTCCCGATCGCGAAGCTCGAGACGTAGGCCTCGGGCTCGGCGGGATCGAAGGTCTTGCCCATGATCGTGTGCGACTTGTAGGTGACGTCGGGCGCGTCGTAGCCCAAGTCGGTCATCACCTTCTTCGCGTCGGCGGCCAGATAGACCTGTTCGGCCACCGCGCGGTAGTCCACGTCGCCCTCGATATAGCCCCAGCGCTTCATCTGCGTCAGGATCCACACGCCCATCGAGTGCCAGGGGAACGGGTCGAAATCGATCCGGTCGGGCACCTGCTTCACCTCGCCCAGCCCGTCGGCATAGGTGCCGGTCAGGACCTGCTCGATCACCGGGACCGGCTGGTTGAGGTAGTTCGTCGGCGCGATCGCCTCGGAGATCTCCTTCCGGTTCTCGGGGTTGCTGGCATATTGCGTGGCGTCGATGATCGACTTCAGCAGCGCGCCGTAGGTGTTGGGCAACTCGCTGGCGAAGCTGGCCGGCGCCGCGAAGGCGCAGCAGGGATGGCCTTCCCAGATCTCCTTGGTCAGGACGTGGATGAAGCCGATGCCCTCCCAGACCGCGCGCTGGTTGAACGGGTCGGGAGACAGGTATCCGTCGAGGTTTCCGGCCCGCAGGTTGGCCACCATCTCGGGCGGCGGCACCACGCGGATCTGGATGTCGACGTCGGGGTCGAGCCCGTATTCCGCCACGTAGTAGCGCAGCAGGAAGTTGTGCATCGAGTATTCGAACGGCACGCCGAAGGTGAAGCCCTTCCACTGCGCGGGGTCACGCTTGTCGAGATGCTCGTTGGAGAGCACGATGGCCTGGCCGTTGATGTTCTCGACCGCGGGCATGATGTAGGGTTCAGCCACCGATCCGGCGCCCAGCGTCATCGCCAGCGGCATCGGCGTCAGCATGTGAGATGCGTCGTATTCACCCGACAGCGACTTGTCGCGCGCCACCGCCCAGCCGGCGGTCTTGATGACCTGCGCGTTCAGGCCATAGCGTTCGTAGAAGCCCATCGGCTGCGCCATGATGATCGGCGTGGCGCAGGTGATCGGGACGAAGCCGATGTTCAGATAGGCCTTTTCCGGCGTGCCAAGGTTATCGAGGATCGCCGCCTTGGCTTTGTCCATCGGGAACACGGACGCGAGCGCGGCGGCCACGGTGCCGCCCCCCATCATGCCCATGAAGGACCGCCGCGACACGTCGCTGTGGCCAAAGACCGACCGCACGACAGCGCTTTCGACGGCGCGTTCCAGCATCTCGTCCGCGTTCATCGCCTGGGGGTTGAGCGTGCCGCCGGCGTGGCCCGAACAGCCGTCGCAGCCGCAGTCGGCGCCGTGGCGCAGGTCGTTCTTTTCCGAATACGGATCGCCAAGGCTCTTGGTCGTCATGATGTTGCCCTCATCGCTTTACCCCTCAAGCTTGCGATGACCAGCGGCACCTTTAGAACGGGGTGCCTGAAATTCGGGCAGTCTTAAAAGTCTTTTTTTCGCAATGGCTTGTCAGTTCCTCGCTGTGGCGATCGTTATGATATTTCGCGAATTACGATTTTTCGTTTTCGCGCACTCGGGCCGGCTGGCTAACCTGCTTCAATGCAAGACAGTCGCGCCTCACTCGATTCCCTGCTCTCGGTCCTGCCTCAGGCGGCGATGCTTCTGGACCTTCGCGCGGACCGCATCCTGTCGGCCAATCGCGCGGCTGCCGGACTTCTGGCGATCGAACCAGGCAATCCGCCTGCGTTTTCCCGTCTGGTCGGGCGGTCGATGCCCCGGTTCCTGGTCTTTCTGCAGGAAGTCGAACACCGGTCCGAGGCCTGGACCCGATCGGTCCGGCTGTCGAATGCCGATGGCGAGGGGCTGGGCCTGGAATTGCGCGCACGGCTGCTGCCCGACGAGCCCGGGCTTTTGTTGCTGGTCCTGCTGGACCTGTCGGAACTCGCCCGCCGCGCCGAAGTTATCGAGGCCAGCGCGCTGCAGCGGGCGGGCCTGGGCGAATGGAAGCGCGCGCAGACCTTCTTCGCCGAGCTCGAGCGTGGAAACCAGCTGATCCTGAACGCGGCGGGCGAAGGCATCTACGGCGTGAACGCCCAGGGCGAGGCGACCTTCGTCAACCGCGCGGCGCAGGAGATGCTGGGCTGGACGTCCGAGGACCTGATGGGCGAGAACATGCACTCCAAGATCCATCACCACCATCTCAGCGGCGACGTCTACGCCGCGCATGACTGCCCGATCTATCGCTCGTTCCGCTTCGAGCAGGTCCACCGGATCGAGGACGAGGTGTTCTGGCGCAAGGACGGCAAGCCGATCCGCGTCGAGTACGTCTCGACCCCGATCTACGACCAGAAGGTGCTGGTGGGCGCGGTGGTGATCTTCCGCGACATCACCGAGCGCAAGGAGAACGAGCGCAAGCTGCGCGAGGCGCTGGACGAGGTCGCGGCGCTGCGCGACCGGCTGGAGCAGGAAAACGCCTACCTGCAGGAAACCATCACGACCGAACGCGCGCATCACGACATCATCGGCACGTCGGCGCCGATCCGGCAGCTTGTCCGCAGGGTCGAACTGGTGGCCGAAACCGACGCCACCGTCCTGATCACCGGCGAGACCGGCACCGGCAAGGCGCTGGTGGCGACCTCCATCCACAAGGACAGCGCGCGGCGCAAGCGGCCGCTCATCCACTTCAAGTGCGGCTCGGTCGCGCCGGACGCGGTCGAGGCCGAACTGTTCGGCCAGATGCGCGGCGCCTTCGTCGGCGCGCTGCGGGACCGGCCCGGCCGGCTGGAACTGGCGCATGGCGGCACGCTGTTCCTGGACGACGTCGAGGAGCTTCCCTCCGAGGTGCAGGGGCGCCTGCTGCAGACGCTGACTGCCGGCGCGGTGACGCGGCTGGGCGACACCCGGGCGCGCAGCCTGGACTTGCGGGTGATCGCGGCGACGACCACCGATCCGGACCGCGCGGTCGCCCAGGACCGCCTGCGCGAGGACCTGCTGCTGCATCTCAGCGTCTTCCCGATCCACTGCCGCCCCCTGCGCGACCGGCGCGAGGACATCCCCGCGCTTGCCGCGCATATGCTCGACCTGGCATGTCGGCGGCTGAACCGCCCGGTGCCGGTGATCACCGAGGGCACGATGCGCGCGATGGTCGAGTACGACTGGCCGGGAAACGTGCGAGAGTTGCGCAACGTGGTCGAACGCGGCGCGATCGTGTCGAAGGGCGGCAAGCTGGTGGTCGAGCTTGGCGCCGACACCACGAACGCGCGGCGCGGCACCGACGGCTTCCGTCCCGAGGCGGAAATGCAGCAGATGATCCGCGACAACCTGATCGCCTGCCTGCGCGAAACCGGCGGCCGCGTCTCCGGCGCGGCCGGCGCGGCGGAAATGCTCGGGCTTCCCGCGACCACGGTCTACTCACGGATGCGCAAGTTCGGCATCGACCGCGCGGCGCTTGGCGCCCGGGACGGAACCGCATGACCGCTCCGGAGTTTTGACAGGCCGTCGCGCAATCCCCAGCGACGGGCGGCAAGCCGCTCCTTCGACGCCGGCGCGGCCCCGCTACGCGAACCGGCAATCTCGCGCGGTCGTGCGCAGGAGGGCATTGCACCCGGCCGCGATCTGCGGCCATCACTGGGCTCGCAGGCCGCTTGCACGCAGGAGAAGACCATGAAGTTTCGTTTCCCCATCGTCATCATCGACGAGGATTTCCGCTCGGAGAACTCGTCCGGGCTGGGCATCCGCGCCATGGCCGACGCGATCGAACGTGAAGGCTTCGAGGTGCTGGGGGTGACCAGCTACGGCGACCTGTCGCTGTTCGCGCAGCAGCAATCGCGGGCCAGCGCCTTCGTGCTGTCGATCGACGACGAGGAATTCAGCCCCGGCCCCGACCTCGACCCGGCGGTCGTCAATCTGCGTAACTTCATCCAGGAGGTGCGGCGCAAGAACGAGGACGTGCCGATCTACGTCTACGGCGAGACCAAGACCTCCCGCCACCTGCCCAACGACATCCTGCGCGAGCTGCACGGCTTCATCCACATGTTCGAGGACACGCCCGATTTCGTCGCGCGCCACATCATCCGCGAGGCCAAGGGCTATCTGGAAGGCATCCAGCCGCCCTTCTTCAAGGCGCTGCTCGATTACGCCGAGGACGGGTCCTATTCGTGGCACTGCCCCGGCCATTCGGGCGGCGTCGCGTTCCTTAAAAGCCCCGTCGGACAGATGTACCACCAGTTCTACGGCGAGAACATGCTGCGCGCGGACGTGTGCAACTCGGTCACCGAACTGGGCCAGCTGCTGGACCACGACGGCGCCATCGGCGCGTCGGAACGCAACGCGGCGCGGATCTTCAACGCCGACCACTGCTTCTTCGTGACCAACGGCACCTCGACCTCGAACAAGATGGTCTGGCACCACAGCGTGGCACCGGGCGACGTGGTCGTGGTCGACCGCAACTGCCACAAGTCGATCCTGCACAGCATCATCATGACGGGCGCGGTGCCGGTCTTCCTGAAGCCCACGCGCAACCACCACGGCATCATCGGCCCGATCCCGCAATCCGAGTTCGAGATCGACTCGATCCGCGAGAAGATCCGCGCCAACCCGCTGCTCAAGGACGTGGATGCAGACACGGTCCGGCCGCGCATCCTGACGCTGACCCAGTCGACCTATGACGGGGTGCTGTACAACACCGACACGATCAAGGGCCAGCTCGACGGGCATATCGACAGCCTGCATTTCGACGAGGCCTGGCTGCCGCACGCGGCGTTCCACCCGTTCTACGGCGGCTACCACGCCATGGGGCGCAAGCGCGAGCGGCCCATGAAGTCCGTCACCTATGCCACCCAGTCGATCCACAAGTTGCTGGCCGGGATCAGCCAGGCCAGCCACGTGCTGGTGCAGGACAGCCAGGAGCACAAGCTCGACCGCCACCTGTTCAATGAATCCTACCTGATGCACAGCTCGACCAGCCCGCAATACAGCATCATCGCCAGCTGCGACGTGGCCGCCGCGATGATGGAGCCGCCGGGCGGCACCGCGCTGGTCGAGGAAAGCCTGGCCGAGGCGCTGGATTTCCGCCGCGCCATGCGCAAGGTCGACGAGGAGTTCGGCGACGACGACTGGTGGTTCCAAGTCTGGGGCCCCGAGTCCATGGCCGAGGAAGGCATCGGCGAGACCTCGGATTGGGTGCTGGGCAAGTCGGAGGCCGATTTCGCGCAGGGCAAGGGCAGCGCGGACACCTGGCACGGCTTCGGCCGGATCGAGCCCGGCTTCAACATGCTGGACCCGATCAAGTCCACGATCATCACGCCGGGGCTGAACCTCGACGGGCGGTTCGACGAGACCGGTATCCCCGCCTCGATCGTCACCAAGTTCCTGACCGAGCACGGCGTCGTGGTGGAGAAGACCGGGCTCTACAGCTTCTTCATCATGTTCACGATCGGCATCACCAAGGGCCGGTGGAACACGATGCTGACGGCCCTGCAGCAGTTCAAGGACGATTACGCCAAGAACCAGCCGATGTGGCGCACGATGCCGCAGTTCAGCGCCAAGCATCCGCGCTACGAGAGCATCGGCCTGCGCAACCTGTGCCAGCACGTGCACACGCTCTACAAGAAGTACGACGTGGCGCGGCTGTCGACCGACATCTACCTGGGCGACCACACCCCGGCGATGAAGCCAAGCGACGCCTTCGCCCATATCGCGCAGCGCAAGACCCAGCGCGTGCCGATCGACGAGCTCGAGGGGCGCATCACCACCAGCCTGGTCACCCCCTACCCGCCGGGCATCCCGCTGCTGATCCCCGGCGAGGTCTTCAACCGCAAGATCGTCGAGTATCTCGACTTCAACCGGACCTTCACCAAGGAATGCCCCGGCTTCGAGATCGACATCCACGGCCTCGTCCAGGAGATCGACAAGGACGGGGTGGTCCAGTATTTCGCGGATTGCGTCGCCACCTAGGCGCCACGGGCGGAACCCCGCCGGCAGAGTCAGGGTTAACCCTCGAAGCCGCCCGGCGGCCGCCAGACAGGCGGCCGCGCCAGGGGCGGGCGCCGGGAAAGGCCGGCCCATCGAAGGCGAGGAGAACCGAATGAAGTCTGCATTGCTTGGGGCGGCCGTTGCTTGCGGCTTTGCCGGGTTGGCGCAAGCCGATGAAGTCACCGTTACCGGCGACTCGATCACCGTGATCAACGAAGCGGGCGAAGTCGTGGCCGAAGGCGACGCGACCATCGTCATACAGGGCGACGGCCAGATCGCCGTCGAAGGCGACGGCGGCGCCGCATCCGGAAGCGGCCAGGCGGCCGGCGAAGGCACCGCTGCTGCGGCGCCCGAGGCCGCGGGTGGCGCGGCCACCGAAACAGGCGGCACGGAGGCAGGCGGCACGGAGACAGCCGAAGGCGAGATGGCAGCCGAAGGCGACATGGCGGCCAAGGAGATCCCGGTTTCAGCCGACGTCGCCGCCGGGGAAGAGGCCTACCAGGGCGTCTGCCGCAACTGCCACGGGCCGAAGGCGCAGGGCATCGCGAGCTATCCCAGGCTTTCCGACAAAGACTTCGCCTACATCGTGGACCGCCTCGAAACCTATCGCTCGGGCGAGCGAGTGGGGCCGAACTCGATGCTGATGATCCCGCACGCGCGGCCGCTGTCGGACGAGGAGATCGTCAACCTCGCGGCCTACGTCACGACCGCCTTCGACTGACACGGCCACGGCCGACGCCTTCTCCATCGGCTTGCCGAAGCGGAAGTGCGCAATACGTTTCGACCATCCGGGGCGCCATGCACCGCGAGGATCGCAGGGCCACCCGGCAAACATGCTTAAGGGAGGACACCATGCATAACCCGTTCCGCAATACATCCGCGGCCTACCTGCTGCCCCTCGTGGCTGGTGCGGCCGTGGCCGCTTCGCCGGCGCTTGCCCAGTCCGGCATGAACACCACCAGCCTCGAGCATGAGGTGGTGATTTCCGATCTCGACAACCCGTGGGACATGTCTTTCCTCGATGACGGCACGATGTTCTTCACCGAGAAATGCGAGGGTCTGTCCGTGCGCATGCCCGATGGCTCGGTCAACACGCTGCTGGGGATGGGCGACACCGAGGGCTACCCCACGAACGCGGACGACCTTTTCTGCGAAGGCCAGGCCGGCATGATGGGGGTCGCCGTCGACCCGAACTTCGACGAGAACCGGCGCATCTACGTCTACGCGACGTCGAACATGTCGGACCCGCACACCAACCGGCTGATGCGACTCGAGGTGAACGAGGACTTCACCGACGTGTCGAACCGAACCGACATCGTCGACGACGTGCCCTACAAGATGGAAGGCACCGATCACCCGTTCGGCGGCCCCGGCGCGCATAACGGCGGCCGCGTGCGCTTCGGTCCCGAGGGCGCGCTGTGGCTGACCACCGGCGACAACCACAACCCCGAGATCCCGCAAAGCCCGACGATGATGGGTTCGAAGGTGCTGCGGATCGACACGGACGGCAACGCACATCCCGACAACAACCCGCCGGAAGGCTTCGATCAGCGGACCTACACCTACGGTCACCGCAACGTGCAGGGCATCGCCTTCCATCCGGAAACGGGCGACGCCATCGTGGTCGAGCACGGCCCCTGGCACTCGGACGAGACCACGGTGCTGGAAAACGGCGGCAACGCCGGCTGGGACCCGCGTGACAACATGGCCGGTCGCGGCGAATGCCCCGACGATTACTGCGGCTACATGCCCAACCAGAACGAGGGCATGAACCGTTACGAGCGCGCCGCCTTCATGCCGATGACCGACTTCGAGACCTACCCCGACGCGATGCCTCCGATCTGGGAAAACAACGGCTGGTCGCAGGGCAGCGCCACGGCCGCCTTCCTGGAAGGCGAGCAATGGGGCGACTGGAACGGTGACATGGTCGTCGGCATCATGGGCATCGGCTTCGGCGGCACGCCGATCGGCCAGCGCATCGACGTGATGGACCTGAACGTCGAGGAGGGCGAGATCTCGGTCAACGACGTGACCGAGATGACCCTGCCGATGGAGCCCGCGCGCTTCCGTTCGCTGGTTCTCGGGCCAGACGGCAGCCTCTATGCCGCAGTGGACGAAGGCATGATCCACAAGCTCACGCCCGGCGGCGAGTGATCCGCCTGCCGCGCCGCCTTCGGGCGGCGCGGCATCCCGGCCAAGGCCGCTTCGTCACGCGCCACGCGCGTGACTTTTTTTCCGTCCAGTGGGACGTCGCGCACGAGACGAACCTTCCCAAGGTCGCGAGGCCGCGTCGAGTAAGGTCCTGGTGCGCGTGGCACCGCCCCGTTGCGTCAGCTCACTTCGTCGAGGGCGGCACCGAACGTGCCCAGCAGCTTGTGCTTCAGGATCTTGCCCGTCGCCGCGGCCGGCAGAGCGTCCACGATCAGGATGCGCGACGGGCGCTTGTAGCCCGAGAGTCTGCCCGCCACGAAGGCCCGCAGCGTCTCGGCATCGACGGCGCCTGGCGCGGTGGGCACACAGAAGGCCAGCACCTCTTCATCCCCGGCGGCCTTCCGGCCGATCACAGCGGATTGCACCACGCAGGGATGGTCATTCAAAGCCGCCTCGACCTCGGGCGGATAGACGTTGAAGCCGCCGCGGATGATCAGTTCCTTCGACCGGCCGACAATGTGCAGGCGGCCTGCGTGGTCGATCCGGCCCAGGTCGCCGGTGCGCATGAAGCCGTCCGGCGTGATTGCTTGCGCCGTCGCCGCGGGGTTGCGGTAATAACCCTTCATGATGTGCGGCCCGCTTGTCAGCACCTCGCCCACGCCGGGTTCGTTGCCGACGCTCTCGTCCAGCCTGACCTCGACCCCCGGCAGCGGCGGCCCGACCGAGGTGTCGGGATCACCGATCGGGTTGCGCGTGCCGCTGACTCCGGCGGTGGTTTCCGTCATGCCGTAGCCGTTCTGCAAGGGCAGGCCGTAGAAGGCTTCGGCCTTGCGCTTCCACGCAGGATCGAGTGGCGCCGCGCCCGACGAGACGTAGCGCAGCCGCGCCGAGCCCAGCGTCTCGTGGCCATGCTTGGCGGCGTAGGCCATCAGCACCGCGTGCATCTGCGGCACCGCCGGCACGACCGTCGCGCCGCGCTTGAGCGCGTCGTAGAGCGCCTCGGCCGAAAAGCGCGCGGCCAGTTCCACCGTGCAGCCGGTCAGCGCCGAGGCCATGAGCATCGAGGCCAGCCCGAAGACATGCGTCATCGGAAGCACGCCGTAGACGTGGTCGGTGGGCGTCAGGTTGCGCAGGTCGCGCGACGCGGTGGCGGCGAAGATCAAATTGCCGTGGGTCAGCATGACGCCCTTCGGATCGCCGGTGGTGCCGGTGGTATACAGGATCACCGCCACCTGATCGCGCCCCGGCTCGGTCGGCTCGGCCGCGCCGCCGGGACCTTCGGCCATGCTGAGCGCGCCGAAGCACGTTACGCAGGGATGCGCGGCGGCATCGTCCGCATGCGCGGCGGCCTCTTTCGAGACGTGGCTGGTGAACAGGATGCGCTTGGGTTGCGCGTGGTCGCGGATGCGCGCCAGCTCGGCCCCGGACATGCGGGCGTTGACCGGCACGGCCCAAGCGTCGAGCTTCGAGCACGCCATCACCAGAACCGCCACGGCGAGGCAGTTCTCGGCCACGATCAGCACGCGATCGCCCGCGCCGACGCCCTGCACCGCCAGAAGCTGCGCGGCCTCTTCGACGAGGGCGTCGTAGCGCGCCCAGTCGACCTGCTTGCCGTCCGCGTCTATCACGGCGATCGAGTCGGACCGCGTCTGGGCATGGGCCGCGATCATCTGGTGAATCCGGGTGAAGTCGGTCATCTGGCGTCCCTCCTTGCGCCAAGGGCATGCGCGGGACTTGGTCGGCGGCTCACGCATCGCCTCCGCGGTCCATCTTCTCGCGCGGGACGCGCTTGAACACGCCTGTCGCCGTGGCGATCAGCGCGCCGTCGTCGGCTTCCAGCCGCGCCTCGATGAACAGCAGCGACTTGCCGCCGCCGGCCACCTGCCCAGTCGCCGTCAGCCGCTGCCCCACATGCGCGGGACCGACGAAGCTGGTCGCCAGCGAGATCGTCAGGAAGGGCGTGCGCCCGGTGTCGTCCACCGTCAGGCTGCCCGTCGCCCCCATCGCGTTGTCGAGCAGCAGCGCCGCGATGCCGCCATGCAGCACGCCATGACGGTTGGCATGCGCCTCTGTCACGGTGAGCATGCAGCGCGCGCGCCCGTCCCCACGGCTGACGTCGAGGACGTAGCCAAGCGTGCGCTGCGCGCCGGTCTCGTTCTCGATCAGGGCCATCAGGCGGCCGAGAGGCGGATGAAGCGTTCGAGGTGGTGATCCGCGTCGCCGAAGCGGTGGTCGACCATCGTCAGCCGCTTGACCAGGTGGCCCAGCGCGTATTCCTCGGTCATGCCGATGCCGCCATGCATCTGGATCGACTCCTCGACCACCAGCCGTCCGGCGCGGCCGATCAGGTTCTTGGTCGCGCTCACATGCCGTTCGCGGGTCGTCCGGTCGGCATCGACGTGCCCGGCAAGGTTGATCACGGCCGAACGCGCCTGCTCGATCTCGACCAGCATGTCGGCCATGCGGTGCTGCAGCGCCTGGAACTTGCCGATGGGCTGGCCGAACTGCTTGCGGTTCTTCAGGTAGTCGACGGTCAGGCCGCGGATGGTTTCCATCAGGCCCAGCGCCTCGGCGCAGAGCGCGCATGTCGCCCGTGCGGCCGCGCGTTCGATCGCCGCGTAAGCGCCGCCCTCCGGGCCGATCAGCGCATCGGCAGGCACGGTCACGTCCAGCGTCACCTCGGCTGCGCGGCCGCCGCCGTTCAGCGGGTAGTCGCGAATATCGACGCCCTCGCCGGCCGGGACCAGGAAGGCCGAGATGCCGTCGGTTTCGGTCGTTTCCCCGCCGGTGCGGGCGGTCACAAGGAAAGCCTCGGCCACGCCGGCGTGGGTGACGAGGCTCTTGCGGCCGGTGATGCGCCAGCCGTCGCTGTCCTTTTTCGCCTTGGTCTCGACGTGCTCCAGATCGTAGCGCGCGCCGGGTTCGCTGTGCGCGAAGCCGATGATCGCGCCGCCGATGATCGCCTCGACGCGGTCGGCCTGCGCTTCGCCGCCCAGTTCTGCGAGCAGCCCGCCGGCGAGGATGCCTGTCTCGGCCAGCGGCTCGAACACGCCCGCGCGGCCGACTTCCTCGAACACGACGGACAGGTCGAACCCCGCGCCGCCGAACCCGCCCTTGTCCTCGGGGAACAGCGCGCCGATCACGCCCATCTCGGCCAGGCCCTTCCAAAGGGTTTCGGAATGGCCGGCCGCGCTAGTGGTCGCCTGCGCCAGCATCTCGGGCGAGACGCTGTCGGCAAGGTAGCGCCGCAGGCTGTCCTGCAGCATCTGGCGCTCTTCGGTCAGTTGGAAGTTCATCTCAAAGCTCCAAGATCGTCTTGCTGATGATCTGGCGCTGCACCTCGTTCGAGCCGCCGTAGATCGAAAGCTTGCGGTTGTTGAAATAGGCCTGCGTCGCGGGCAGCGCGTAATCCGGGCCGACCGGCTCGACGTTCGAGCCTTCGTCCAGCGCCTCGGACACGAAGGGCATGGCGAAGGGGCCGACCGCCTGACGGGTCAGGGCGTTGATCTCCTGCCGGATCACGGTGCCCTTGATCTTGAGCATCGAGGATTCCGCCCCCGGCGCCTGCCCGGCCGCCGCGGCGGCGATGGTGCGCAGGTTCGTGGTGGCCATCGCCATCAGGTCGATCTCGACCTGCGCCATCTTCGCCGCGAAGAACGGGTTCTCGATCAGGGGGCGCCCGCCGGCCTTTTCCAGCCCGGCGATGCGCTTGAGGTTTTCAAGGCCGGCCTGCGCAAAGCCCACGCCGGCGATGTTGGTGCGTTCATGCGTCAGCAGATACTTGGCGTAGGTCCAGCCCTTGTTCTCCTCGCCGACCAGGTTCTCGACCGGGACCTTCACGTCGGACAGCCAGACCTCGTTCACCTCGGCCTCGCCGTCGATCAGCACGATGGGACGGACCTCGACGCCCGGAGAGTCCATGTCGATCAGCAGGAAGCTGATCCCCTGCTGCGGCTTGCCCTCTTTCGACGTGCGCACCAAACAGAAGATCTTGTCGGCGTATTGACCCAGCGTGGTCCAAGTCTTCTGGCCATTGACGATGTAATGGTCGCCCTCGCGCACAGCCGTCGTCTTGACCGAGGCAAGGTCCGACCCCGCGCCCGGCTCGGAGTAACCCTGGCACCACCAGTCGTCGCCGTTCAGGATGCGCGGCAGGTAGTGGTCCTGCTGCGCCTTCGATCCGAACTTCATCAGCACCGGGCCGAGCATGTTCAGACCGAAAGGCACGATGCGCGGGGCGTGGGCGCGCGTGGTCTCTTCCTCGAAGATGTGGCGCTGCACGGCGTCCCAGCCGGTGCCGCCGAACTCCGCCGGCCAGGTCACGCCCAGCCAGCCGCGTTCGTTGAGGATGGCATGCCACTCCTCGTAATCGGCCTTGGTCAGCCGCTTGCCGCCGGCGACCTTGTCGCGCTGCCGCTTCGGCAGCTTGTCGTCCAGAAAGGCGCGAACCTCGTCGCGGAACGCCTTCTGCTCGTCGGTATAGGTGAGATCCATCGGTCTCTCCTTCGTTTGGTTGCGGCCGGGAGAAATGCCCGGACCGAGGAGGCCTGCGCCTCAGAAGATTTCGAACAGCCCGGCAGCACCCTGCCCGCCGCCGATGCACATGGTCACGACGCCCAGCTTGGCACCGCGGCGCTTGCCCTCGACCAGCAGGTGGCTGGTCGTGCGCGCGCCGGTCATGCCGAACGGGTGGCCGATGGCGATCGCTCCGCCGTCGACGTTGAGCCTGTCGTTGTCGATGCCCAGCCGGTCGCGGCAATAGAGCAGCTGGCTGGCGAAGGCCTCGTTCAGTTCCCACAGGTCGATGTCGTCGACCGTCAGCCCGTGACGCTCCAGAAGGCGCGGCACGGCAAAGACCGGCCCGATACCCATCTCGTCCGGCTCGCACCCGGCGACCGCGAAGCCGCGGAACCGGCCGAGCGGCTCGAGGCCGGCGCGCTCGGCCTCCTTGGCGTCCATCATCACCAGCGCCGCGGCGCCGTCGGACAGCTGCGACGCGTTGCCGGCGGTGATGAACTTGCCTTCGCCGCGCACGGGCTTCAGCGATTGCAGCGCCTCGAGCGTCGTCGACGGGCGGTTGCACTCGTCCATCTCGACCGTCGCGGTCACCTCGGCGGTTTCGCCGGTTGCCTTGTCGGTGATCTTCTTGACCACCTCCATCGGCACGATCTCGGCGTCGAAGCGCCCGGCCTTCTGCGCGGCGGCAGTGCGCATCTGCGACTGGTAACCAAGCTCGTCCTGCGCCTCGCGGCTGACGCCGTAGCGTTCGGCCACGTTGTCGGCAGTGTCGATCATCGGCAGGTAGAGGTCGGGCTTGTGCTCCATGATCCACGGGTTGGGCGATTCGTCAGGCGGCGGCTGCACGCCCGAGATCGACTCGACCCCGCCCACCAGCACGGCCTTCGCGCCTTCCATTGCGATCATGTGGCCGCCCATGGCCACGGCCTGCAGGCCGGAGGCGCAGAACCGGTTGACGGTCGTGCCCGCGATGTCGACCGGCAGGCCCGCGCGGATCACCGCCTGGCGTGCGATGTTGCGCCCGGTGACGCCCTGCGGGTAGCCGCAGCCCCAGATAGAATCCTCGATCATCTTCGGGTCGATGCCGGCGCGTTCGACCGCGTGTTTCGTGACGTGGCCGGCCATGTCGGCGCCGTGGGTGATGTTGAAGCTGCCGCGCCCGGCCTTGCCGATGGCGGTGCGGGCGACGGAGACGATGACGGGATCGGACATTGGACCTCCTCAGCCGTTCAGGCTGGCGAATGTGCGGTTTTCGGATGCGAGCCGCTGCAGAAGCGGCGCGGGCTGCCAGAAGAACGGGTCTTCCTCGGCGTAGCGTTCGATGTCGGCCTTCAGATCGGCCAGCCCCACGGTGTCGGCCCAGTGCATCGGCCCGCCGCGCCAGCGCGGAAAGCCGTAGCCGTAGAGGAACGTGACATCGACATCGAGCGGCCGGCGCGCGATGCCTTCGTCGACCACGCGAGCGGCCTCGTTCACCATGGCGGCCATGTAGCGGCGCTGAATCTCCTCGTCCGAGAAGTCCCGGGGGGTGACACCCTGCGCTTCGCGGGCCTTGGCGACGAGCGCCTCGACCTCGGGGTCTTCCTTCCCGCCGCGCTGACCCGCTTCGTAGATATAGTAGCCGCGGCCGGTCTTCTGGCCCAACCGGCCCAGGTGATAGAGTTCGTCAGCCCAAGTCGGCACCACGTCGCGCGGATCGCGGGTGGCGGCCTTGCGCTGGCGGGTGGCGTAGCCGATGTCCAGGCCCGCCAGGTCGCCCATTTCATACGGCCCCATCGGCCAGCCAAAGGCCTTGACCGCCCGGTCGACCTGGTAGGGCGAGGCGCCGGCCAGCACCATGCGGTCGGCCGCGGCGCGGTAAGCCGACAGGATGCGGTTGCCGATGAACCCGTCGCAGACGCCCGCGCGTACGGCGGTCTTGCCCATCGTCTTCGCCAGCGCGAAGGCCGTCGCGGTCACGTCATTCGCGGTGTCGTCGGCGACCACGACCTCGAGCAGCTTCATCACGTGGGCGGGGCTGAAGAAGTGCAACCCGATCACGTCCGCCGGGCGGGACGTGCTGCGCGCGATCGCGTTCACGTCGAGGTAGCTGGTGTTCGTCGCCAGCACCGCGCCGGGTTTCATCACTCGGTCGAGTTCGGCGAAGACCTGTTTCTTGACGTCCATGTCCTCGAACACCGCCTCGATCACAAGGTCGGTGCCCGAAAGCGCGTCGTAGTCGGTCGCGGTGCGGAAGGTATCCTTCAGGATCGCATCGCGCTGCGCTTGCGCCAGCTTGCCGCGCTTCACCGCGCCGTCGAGGTTCCTGGCGATGGTGCCGGCGGCCTTCTCGGCCGAGGCGTCGTCGCGTTCCACCAGCGTCACATCCAGGCCCCGAGTCAGCGCAGCGGTAGCGATGCCCGCGCCCATCGTGCCGCCGCCGATCACGCCGATCTTGGCGATGTCGCGCGGCGCGACACCATCGATTTCTGGCAGCTTCGCGGTCTTGCGTTCGATGAAGAAGGCGTGGATCAGCGCCGCGCGCTGCGGCGTGTTGATCATCTCGTCGAAGATGCGGCGCTCTTCGGCCATGCCCGGCTCGATCGCCAGCCGGGTCGCGGCCTCGACGGCGTCGATGGACGCCAGCCGCGCTACCTCGCCGCTGCTCTTCTTCGACCAGAGCGCACGCGCCTCCTCGAAGGCCTGCGCGCCGTGCTCGGGGCACGGCATCCGGCCCACGGGGCGTGGTCCGGCACCCTGTTCGATCAGTTCCCGCGCATAGGCCAGCCCGGCCTCGCGCGGATCGCCCGTCGCCAAACGGTCAGCCAGACCGATCTCGACGGCACGTTCGGCCGACACCGTGCTGCCGGCCGGGATGAGCTCGAGCGCGGCGGCGACGCCGGTCACGCGCGGCATCCGCTGCGTGCCGCCCGCGCCGGGGATGATGCCGAGATTGACCTCGGGCAGGCCCAGCTTCGCGCCCTTCATGGCTAGACGGTAGTGACAACCCAGCGCCACCTCAAGCCCTCCGCCCAGCGCGGCGCCCTGAATCGCGCAGACAACCGGCTTGGACAGTCCTTCGAGCCTCGCGATGATCTCGGGCAGCCAAGGGTCCTTCGGCGGCTTGCCGAACTCCGAGATGTCGGCCCCGCCGAGGAACAGCTTGCCCGAGCCAAGGATCAGCGTGGCCCGTGCCGCGTCATCGCCGGCGGCCCGCTCGATCGCGCCCAGCAGGCCCACGCGGACCGCGTGGCCCAGCGCGTTGACTGGCGGATTGTCGATGGTGATGACGGCCATCCCGTCGATCAATTCGTAGCGGACCTTGTCTGTCACGTCGTCCTCGTTTTCCTGTGCGGGGTGCCCCGCGTTTTCCTGATGCGGGCGACGCCCGCGCCGGGGTCAGTCGCGGAAGATGGTCCCGCCGCCCTGCCCCATGATGCGTTCCAGTTCCTGCACCGCGGCGTTCAGCTTCGGGCCGACCTCGTCGCGCATGCGCTCGAGACTCAGGTCCTCGGGCATGGCGCCGCAGGTGAAGATCACAGGCTCGGACAGGTCGCGCGACTGGAACGGACGCGCCACCGCGTGGATCGACGGCGCGAAATAGGCGGCCGGGTCGTGGATTACGAAGCCGCGGCCCATCAACTGGCTCCAGGCCTCGCGGCGCGTCTCGGCGGCCGCGGCCGGATCGGCACCGGTCAGCAACACGGTGCGGTGATACGCTTCTTCGGATTGCGCCGCCAATAGCGCGCGCCCCGAGCTTGACCCCATCACCGGCACCCGGTGCCCCGCCTCGAGCCAGAGCGAGGACACACCACGCGGCCGCCACGTCTTGACGATCAGCAGCTTGGCCTGGTCGCGCACCAGCAGCAGCGACAGCGTCCCAGTCTCGTCCGCCGTACGCTGCATGATCGGCCCGGCCAGGTCGACGAAGCTGATGGACGCCGACGCGACGCTGCCCAGCGCCAGCAGCGCGGGGCCGGGACGGTAGCGGTCGGCGCGGCCCGAATGGGTGAGATATCCCAGCTGGTGCAACGTCCAGCTGAGCCGCGACACGGTGGATTTGGGCAGGCCCGTGCGCTCGGCGATCTCGCCGTTGCCCAGGCCGTCGTCGCTGGCGCGGAAGGCGCGCAGCACAGCCAGCCCGCGCGCCAGCGTCGTGGCAAAGCGGCGATCGGCCTCGGGCGCGGTGTGGGACACGTGTTCGTTCATCGCGGCCTCACATCGACGAGGGTATCAGCAGCGACAGGATCGGGAAGGCCATGATGAGGCCCAGGACGATCACGTCGACGCTCAGGAACCGCAGGATGCCCGAGAAGATGCGGTCGATCGGCACCTCCTTGCCGACGACGCCCGCGATGACGAAGACGTTCAGCCCCACCGGCGGCGTGATCAACCCGATTTCCAACAGCTTGATGACGACGACCCCGAACCAGATCAGGTCCCAGCCGTAGCTTTCCACCAGCGGAACCATCAACGGCAGGGTCAGCACCATGATGCCGATCGGGTCGAGGAACATCCCCAGCACCAGGTAGATTGCGGCGATCGCCAGCAGCAGGACCACCACGGACAGGTTGGCGTCGCTGACGAAGCCGACGATGTCCGAGGCCACGCCGGTCAGCGCGATGAAGGCGACGAAGATCTTGGCGCCGGCGGCAATGATGAAGATCGACGTGGTCTGGATCACCGTTTCGCGCAGGCTTTCCCACAAGGCGTCGAAGGTCAGCTTGCGCTGCGCGAAGCCGATCAGGATCGCGGCCGAAACGCAGACGGCCGCCGCCTCGGTCGCGGTGAAGATGCCACCGTAGATGCCACCCACGATGATGACGAACAACGCCACGGCGGGCCAGGCCTCGATCGCGGCGGTCAGGCGTTCGCGGGTGCTGACCGTGCCGGTGAAGGCCGGCGCGGCCTCGGGCTCGCGCCAGACCCAGATGTAGATGACCAGCAGGAAGCCCAGCAACGACAGGATGCCGGGGATGATGCCCGCCAGGAACAGCGCCGAGATCGATGTCTCGGTGAAGATGCCGTAGATGATGAACAGAACCGAGGGCGGGATGAGGCTGCCCAGCGTGCCGCCCGCGGCGACCGATGCGGTCGCCAGCCGCTTGTCGTATCCCATGCGCAGCATCTCGGGCGAACAGATCCGGCCCATCGTCGACGCGCAGGCGATGGACGACCCGGTGATGGCGGAAAACCCGCCGCAGCCCAGCACCGACGCCATGGCGACACCGCCAGGCACCGAAGTCAGCCAGACGCGCGCGGCATGGTAGATCTTGGTCGTGATGTCGGCGCGGTAGGCGATGTGACCAAGGGCGACGAAAAGCGGGATCATCGAAAGGTCGTAGGAATGGATCAAATCGAACGAGTTCGAGAAGACGAGGCTGGCCGTCGGCGTCAGCGCGCGCTCGGGCATGAAGGTGCCGGTGCGCAGCGCGAAGATCGCGAAGGTGCCCAGCGTGGCCACGCCCGCCAGCGCGAAGGCGATGGGGACCCGCAGGCCCAGCAGCACGATGACCGCGGCAAAGGCGATCAAGCCGATCAGCGTTCCGTCCATGTCAGGCCCCGTGCCCGGTCTCGGCCAGCGGCTCGCCCCGGCGCATTGCGCCGACGTCCTGCCAGACCATGATCGCCAGCCGCAGCCAGCAGAAACTTACGCCGATGAGGAAGATCACTCGCCCCGGCCATTTCGGCAGGTTCAGATCGCCGAAGAAATAGCCCCCCGACGCGATGGTGTGCGTGACCTCGCGCCACCCGGCCCAGATCAGTGGCGCCAGCGCCAGCAGGCCGAAGACCGAGCCGAAGATCACCAGCCCGTCGCGGATGCGCGGGGGCATCCGGTTCGACACGAACTCGACCACGATGTGCGACCGCGAAGCCGTGGTGGCGGCCAGCGGCAGGATCACGGCCGCGACCATCAACTCGCTGACCATGACGATCGCGTCGGGCACGCCCGAGTTGAACACCGCGCGCAGGACGACCGTGGCGGTGATCAGAAAGCCGAGGCCCAGCACCGAAATGATGGACAGATCGACCAGCAGGCGCTCGATACGGCGCAGCATGGCTTACCTCGATTGTCGGAAAGTGGTGGATCCGGCCGCGCCCCGTGAAGGCGCGGCCGCGAAAGGCGAGCGAGCCTAGCCCTGCTCGCGCTCCCAGGGGTAGCCCTGCGTGTCGCGTTCTTCGGCGTACTTGGCCAGCAGGGCCTTGTACTCGTCGAGGATCGCCGCACCGTCGAGCCCCATGCCCGAGACCTGCTCGACCCACTCGTCGATGTACTTCTGGCCGGCCTGGACCAGCTTGGCGCGCTCTTCGTCGGGCAGTTCGATGATCTCGACGCCGGCTTCGCGCATGGTCTCGATCGCCGCCTCGTTGTCGGCGGTGATCAGGCGGCCCAGCTCGTCCGACATCGACGCGCCGGCTTCCAGCAGGATCTGCTGCTTTTCTTCGCTCAGACGGTCGAAGGCTTCCTTGTTCATGAACACGCCCAACGCGCCGGTCTGGCCCCAATCGAGCAGCGTGTAGCTGTCGATCACTTCCTGCTGCTTCAGCGCCGCGGTGGCGTAACTGTAGGTCTGCGAGCAGTCCAGCAGGCCGGTGTCGAGGCCCTGGTACGCGTCGTAGATCGACATCGGCACGAGGTTGGCGCCGAAATCAGCGAAGGTGTCGCCGTAGGCGCCGACGCCGCGGATCTTCAGGCCCGCGATGTCATCGACGGTGCGGATCGCCGTGTCCTTGCAGCCGATATGCACCGCCGAAGTGGTGAAGGTGCCGAGGTAGACAAGGTTCTGCGCCGCCAGATGTTCGGCAATCTGCTCGTTGTTGCGCATGATCTCGTCGGTGGCCTTCATGCCGACCCACGCATCCGAGCTTTCCAGCGGCATGTCGGCGATCCGGTAGGGCGCCATTTCCTGCGGAAAGTAGACCGCGATGATCGTGCCCATGTCGGCCACGCCGTCGGCGATGCCCGACAGCGCCGCGCCAGCCTTGAAGAGCGCGCCGCCCCACTGGATGTTCAGCGCCATCTCGCCGCCAGACTTCTCCTCGACCTGCTCGGCGAAGTAGTTGAGCGATTCGCCCCGCGCGCCTCGGTTCGGCCCGGCCTCGCCGACGAAGAATTCCTGCGCGCCAGCGCCGGCTGCGCCGAAGATCAGCGCGCCAGTCAGGGCCGCCTTCACAACATTGGTCATGGGTTCCTCCTCCCAGTTTCACTATGCAGAATTTAATTCCACTTTATGGAACACGGGAAGGCGCGCCTCGTCAACCCCGTGCAGGACCGCGAAAGGCCCCGAGGGCAAAGAACGCCGAAGTGCGCTGCCGACCGAGGGAGCAGAAGAGATGTGGGAGATCGACCTGCGGCGCGGCGCGCGGCGATCGGCAGGTCACATCGCGGCCAGCTTGCGCGCCAGAGTCATGGGGCCAAGCGGATGCATGATTTCCACCGTGCGCCACACGCGGTCGTCGCCCTGCTCTATCGTCATCACGCTTATGAACGAGGGCAGCGCAAGCATCTGCCCGCTCAGCACATGGGTTCGGTAAAGACCCTGGACCCGCCGATCGCCCAGCCGGCGCGCGCGCTTGACCAGGCGCACCATGTCGGTGATCTCGTTCATGCGGAAATCCGCAAGCACACGATCGAACTGGGCCCGCAGGGTATCCCTCGTGCGGACGATGTGCGTGCCTTCCGTGTTCTGCAGGAATAGCGGATGACGGGTCGTGTCGCACAGCAGGTCGAAGTCGCCTTCGAGAAACGCCTGCGTCATCCGGTCGAGCGCGTGCGAAAAGATCGCGGCGACCTCGGCATGATCTTCGTCCGCACCCGGCGCCATTTCGAAACCCATCCCCGCCGTCGCATCGTCGGCCAGCGCGAACTGCGCCCGCGACAGCCGCCAGTGCCCGTCGTCCTGTTCGATGACGGACAATCCGGAATGCGGCGCGCGCGCCAGCGTATCGCCGCTCCAGAGCCGGGTCACATGGGCCCGCAGCAGCCGCCCGCGCCCATCCTCGACCACCGCCTCGACCGTGCTGTCCACGCGGGTCACCTTCAGCGTCCTCGCAGCTTCGGCCATGCGGCGAAAGGCGGCTTGCAGAGACGCACGCGTCTCGAAGCGCTGCAAGCCCCGCGCCGTTGCCGTCACCAGCGGCAGCCGGACGTGATTCAGGAACGCGTCGAAATCGCCGGCCAGAACGGCGGCCGAGACATGATCGAGATTGTGTTGCGCGACATCAAATTCGGAAGCGGTGCCAGCGCCTGTGCCCCGGGCGGAAAGCCCGGCGGGGCCGAAACATGGAGTCATGAAAAAACCTGTGCACTCGAAACGCTTTACTGGCGAAAAGATCGCATGAAGGCGCCATCGGGGCAAGCGCGCGATCCCGCCGTGGGGCCGTACGGAAACTCCTATCGTGTTCGTGCGTTGTGAGACGTGTGCGGCGGCCCGCGTCAGCCTAGCCGAATACTGCGCAACTTTACGGAATGCCTTGCGCGATGGTGGCAGATGCTTTGATGTCGTGAAACGCTTCGGCCTCGTCGGACGAACCAAGGAAACGCGGTGCCCATCTCAGATCAGCGACCCGACCTACACCTTCTCGAGCTTGCCAGCGAAGTAAGTCAGACCGGTGCGTGGTATTACGATATCGCCACCGACCGCGTGACCTGGAGCCGCGTGACCCGGCAGTTGTTCGAGCAGCCCGACGACGCCGAGATCGACCTGGACACGGCGCTGGGGTTCTATCGGCCGGAAAGCCGAAAGCGGCTGACCGAGGCAGTCGAGCGATGCATCCAAAAGGGCACGCCCTTCGACCTGAAGCTCGAGGTCGAAACGCCCGAGCGCGGAGTCTTCGTGGCCCGGTCCGTCGGGCGGGTGCAGCGCGACGCCCAAGGTCGGATCATCGGCCTGGCCGGGTCGTTCCAGGACATCACCGTCCTGGTTCGGGCCGAGCAACGACGCGAAGCCGCAGAGGCCGAGCTGGAATTCGTGATGCGCACGATGTCAGACGGGTTCTTCCTGCTCGACAAGGACTGGTGCTTCAGCTTCGTCAACGCCGCATCCGAACGGATGCTGCAGCGCAAGCCCGCGGACCTGATCGGCCGATGCATGTGGGAAGCCTTTCCCGAAGCCGTCGGATCGAGCTTCGAGCGCAATTACCGCGCAGTGCGGGAAACCGGGCGCAGCGTCATGTTCGTGGAATTCTTCGAACCGCTGCAAGCCTGGTTCGAAGTCAACGCCCACCCCGCCCAGACCGGCGTAGCGGTCCATTTCCGTGACATCACCGATCGCGTTGCCGAGCGCGAGCAACTGCATCTTTTCCTGACAGCCGTAGAGCATCAACCCGTCGGGGTCATGATCGTCGCGCTGAACGCTACGAAGCCGCTGCTGGACCAGGGGATCGGCTACGCGAACGAAGCGATGACCCAGTCGTCGCGCCGCACCCGCAGACAGCTGAGTGCCCTGAGCCTGCGCTCGTTTCTGGGCGATACGGCCGATACGGCATCGCTCGAGCGGTTCGCGGATGCGATCGAACGCGGCCAACCCGCGCGCGAAACCTTCCAGGCACGCACGCCCGCCGGCAAGAGCCAGATCTACGATGCCACGGGGGCTCCGATAATCGGGGCCAACGGCGCGGTGACCCATGCGGTCGTCATCATGGACGACGTGACCGAGCGCCGCCGCGCCGAGGCCGAGGCGCGCCGCACCGAGCGCCTGGCACTACTGGGGCAGCTTGCCGGTGGCGTCAGCCACGATTTCAATAACCTGCTGGCCGTCATCATGGGCAATATCGAACTCATGGGGCTGACGGAGGACCCAGCCGAGGCCGACGAGTTGCGGAACGAGGCGGTTCAGGCCGTGCTGCGCGGAAAGACACTGAACGAAAGCCTTCTCGCCTTCGCGGGGCGCGCCACGATCGAACCGCGGACCGAGGATCTGGGGGATTTCCTGCGCGCGCTGCAGCCGCTTTTGCGGCGCACGCTGCCCTCGAACATCGAGCTGGTCATCGATTGCCGTCCCGGCCTTCCGCCGGTGGTGCTGGACCAGGCGATGGCCGAGAGCTGCGTGCTCAACCTGGTGATCAATGCGCGCGAGGCCCTGCCCGAAGGCGGCCGCATCGACATCACCGTCGAGGAGCGCACTGCACGGCACGAATCCGCCGGAATGTTGCAGCGGTGGACGACGCTCGTGGTCCGCGACAACGGCAAGGGCATTCCGGCGGACCTGCACGAGGTGGTCTTCGACCCGTTCTTCACCACGCGCGGCGTCGGCGAGGGCTCCGGTCTGGGGCTCAGCCGCGTGCGCGGCTATGTCGAGCAGACCGGCGGATTCGTCACGCTGGACAGCGCGCCGGGGCGGGGCACCACCATATCGTTGTTCTTCCCCATCGCCACTGTCGACGATCGCGTGCAGCAAAGCGACCGCCCCGCTTCCGCGCCACTGCCCTCGCAACCGCGCGGCCGCGTCCTTCTGGTCGACGATACCAAGGCGGTGGCCCGGGTCTCGTCTCGGATCCTGGAATCGTTGGGCTACGAGGTCCGCGTCGCGCACGATGGCGACCAAGCCGCGGCCATCTTCGAGCGCGAAGGCCCGTTCGAATACCTTCTGACCGACATCGTGATGCCGGGCGAGGCCGGCAATGCCCTAGCCGCCCGTCTGCGCAAGCGAGCGCCTGGCCTGGGAGTTATCCTGATGTCCGGATATCCGCAGAAGGCGGAATTCGCGTCCATGCTGGACGATCGGACGGTCTTTCTGGACAAGCCCGTGACGCGCGACCGCTTGGCGGACGCGCTGCGCTCTCTCGGATAGGAGCGGCCGGGGCACAGAAGCGTCCCGGCGATCAAGATGGGGAAAGGCGCCCGGAGGCGCAGTAGCTGAATGGTGCGGTCGAGAAGACTCGAACTTCCACGGGAGTTACCCCACAGCGACCTCAACGCTGCGCGTCTACCAATTCCGCCACGACCGCACAGTCAGGCTTGGTGGCCGTTCTCTAGCGCAGCACCTTTGTCTCGACAAGCGAAAATTCCGCCGCGATTTTTTCGCCAGGAACAAGCGTGCCGCCGATGGGCTGCCTGCGCTGGATCGCATTGCCGTAACGCGCTAGACCGCCATGAACCGAGGCCGCGGGTAGCGGTTCTGCGGCTTGGCAGGCAAGGCGGGCGGAGAGCGATCGATGGTGGAATGGCTTCTTTCGGACGGGCTGGTCGACTACGAGACCGCCGTCGCCGAGATGGAGGCACGCGCCAACGCAATTGCCGACGGCAGCGCCGACGAATGCGTCTGGCTGCTGGAACATCCGCCGCTCTATACGGCCGGGACCAGCGCGAAGCCGGCCGACCTGCGCGACCCGGATCGCTTTCCGGTCCACGAGACGAAGCGCGGTGGTCAATATACCTATCACGGCCCCGGCCAGCGCGTGGCCTACGTGATGCTCGACGTCAGCCGCCGTGGCCGCGACGTGCGCCGGTTCGTCCATGATCTCGAATCATGGGTGATCGCCGCGCTGGCCGAGTTCGGCCTGACCGGGCACATCCGCCCCGGCCGCGTCGGCGTCTGGATCGAGCGGCCCGACCGCCCGCCATTGCCCGACGGGCGCATGGCCGAGGACAAGATCGCCGCCATCGGCATTCGGCTGCGGCGCTGGGTCAGCTTTCACGGCATCTCGATCAATGTCGAGCCAGACCTGTCGCATTTCGACGGCATCGTGCCCTGCGGGATAAGCGATTACGGCGTGACCAGCCTCGTCGATCTCGGCCTGCCGGTCACGATGGCCGACGTCGACGTGGCGCTGCGCCGCAGCTTTGACGCGGTCATGCAGTCCGGACACGCCCCGAAGGACGCCGCGTCGCCGGAGTAATGCTCCGCGGGTCGCCGCGCAAACCGTGAACGACTTCCCCGACAATACGGCAAAGATGCGACAAAAAGGCTGAGGCTGCGTCAAATCCGTGCATTGCCGCCGGGCCGGACACGGCCTAGAACGTCCTTCGAACGAAGGCCCGGATGCTGTCCGGCGCCTTAAAGGCTTTTCAGCAGGAGGCAGACAATGGCTGACGCCGCCATTCATGGCCACGAGCACGAGGACAACCGCGGGTTCTTCACGCGCTGGTTCATGTCCACGAACCACAAGGACATCGGGATCCTCTACCTGATCACGGCGGCAATCGCCGGGTTCATCTCGGTGGCCTTCACGGTCTACATGCGCCTGGAGCTCATGGAGCCCGGCGTTCAGTTCATGTGCATGGAAGGCATGCGCCTGCTGCCGGCGGCGGTGTCGGAATGCACGCCCAACGGGCACATCTGGAACGTGATGGTCACCGCGCACGGCATCCTGATGATGTTCTTCGTGGTGATTCCCGCCCTGTTCGGCGGCTTCGGCAACTACTTCATGCCGTTGCAGATCGGCGCGCCGGACATGGCGTTTCCGCGCCTGAACAACCTCAGCTACTGGATGTTCGTCGCAGGCACCCTGCTGGCGATCTGCTCGGTCTTCTCGCCGGGCGGCAACGGTCAGCTCGGCTCTGGGATCGGCTGGGTGCTCTATCCGCCGCTGTCCACGAACGAAGCGGGCTTCTCGACCGATCTCGCGATCTTCGCGGTTCACGTCTCGGGCGCATCGTCGATCCTGGGCGCGATCAACGTGATCACCACCTTCCTCAACATGCGCGCCCCCGGCATGACGCTGTTCAAGGTGCCGCTGTTCGCGTGGTCGATCTTCGTCACCGCTTGGCTGATCCTTCTGGCCCTGCCCGTGCTGGCCGGCGCGATCACCATGCTGCTGACCGACCGCAACTTCGGCACGACGTTCTTCGATCCGGCCGGCGGCGGCGACCCGGTGCTATACCAGCACATCCTGTGGTTCTTCGGCCACCCCGAGGTCTACATCGTGATCCTGCCGGGCTTCGGTATCATCAGCCACGTGATCGCCACCTTCTCGCGCAAACCGATCTTCGGCTACCTGCCGATGGTCTGGGCGCTGATCGCGATCGGCGCCCTGGGCTTCGTCGTTTGGGCGCACCACATGTACACCGTGGGCATGTCGCTGACGCAGCAGAGCTACTTCATGCTGGCCACGATGGTCATCGCGGTGCCGACGGGCGTGAAGATCTTCAGCTGGATCGCGACGATGTGGCGCGGCTCGCTCGAGTTCAAGACGCCGATGCTCTGGGCCTTCGGCTTCCTGTTCCTGTTCACGGTCGGCGGCGTCACCGGAATCGTGCTCAGCCAGGCAGGCGTCGACCGCTACTACCACGACACCTACTACGTGGTCGCGCACTTCCACTACGTCATGAGCCTGGGCGCCGTCTTCGCCATCTTCGCCGGCATCTACTTCTACCTGCCGAAGATGAGCGGACGGATGTACCCCGAATGGGCCGGCAAGCTCCACTTCTGGGCCTTCTTCATCGGCGCCAACCTGACGTTCTTCCCGCAGCACTTCCTGGGCCGCCAAGGCATGCCGCGCCGCTACATCGACTACCCCGACGCGTTCGCCATGTGGAACGCCTGGTCGAGCTGGGGCGCCTTCCTGTCCTTCGCGTCGTTCCTGTTCTTCTTCGGCGTCATGGCCTACACGCTGCTGCGCGGTAAAAAGGTGACCCAGAACAACCCGTGGAACGAATACGCGGACACGCTGGAATGGACCCTGCCCTCGCCCCCGCCCGAACACACGTTTGAGCAGCTTCCCAAGCGCGAGGACTGGGACAAGTCCCCCGCGCACTGAGGCGGGGCCGACGACACCGATAGAAGGCCCCGTCCACGGCGGGGCCTTCTTCCTTTCAGGCCGGTCTTCCGGCACCGGAAAGCACGCCTAATGCCCTATGCCTGGTCCGCACCCTCGCCCGATTCGTCAGAACTGCAGCTCTGGCCGCACAACTCGCTGCCGCCTGCCGGCTTCGCAGGGATCGTCCTGGGCTTTTTCCTGATGGCGACGATCCCGCTTTACTGGCTGATCGGCACGGTGGTGCTGTGGGGCCTGCTGCCTTTCGTCATGGCCGCGGTTGCGGCGCTCTACTGGGGATTGCAGCGAAACTTCCGCGACCGCCGCATCATCGAGATCCTGACGCTGTCGCCCGACCGGGTACGCCTGACCCGGCACAACCCGCGCGGCGCGTCGCAGGACTGGGAAAGCAACACCTATTGGGTGCAAGTCGCCTGCCACGAGGCCGGGGGTCCGGTGCCGTACTACGTCACCCTGAAAGGCCACGGCCGTGAGGTCGAGATCGGCGCCTTCCTGTCCGAGGACGAGCGCAAGGCGCTGTACTCCGAGTTGCAGGACCGCCTTCGGTCCTGTGCGGGCGCCTGAAATGGCTCAGGCACCTGCCACTCCCAAGATGCGCCGTTTGGGCATTCGCGCCGCACAGGCGCTTGGAGGCCATTCGCTGGTCGAGGTCCTTGAACCGCAGCCCTCGGAAACCGCCGCGCTCGATCTGCGACGCGCCCGGGCGGGTCGCCCGGCGCCAGAAGCCGCCAAGGTGGTCTTCCTGATTCCGCTGGTCGGCCCCGCACAGGTGGGGGACTGGGACGCGGTCACCGACCGGCTTCACGCCACGCTGCGCGGACTGATCGCTCAGGCCGACCCGCGATGGGAAGCCGTGATCTGCTGTCAGCAGCGCCCGCCCCTGCCCGACGATGCGCGGATTTCACATCTGCCTTTCAATGATCCGGAGCCCGGAAACGACAAGTGGCGCAAACTCGCCGCCCTGTGCGACGAACTGGTCCAACGCGACGGCCCACCTTCCTACGTCATGAGCTTCGATGCCGACGATCTGCCCCACCACGACCTTGTCGGCGGCATGCTGTCCCAGGCCGCCCCCGGCGGCTACCTCGTGGAACGCGGTTACGTGATGGACGACGCCACCGGCGAGGTGGCGCTGGCCGCCGCGCCGGATCTGCGCGCGCCCCTGCGAAAGCCGTTCTGGAAGCTGTGCGGCTCCTGCGCGGCGCTGCATCACGATCCGGCCCTACCGCAAAGCGGGGCATTTCTGCGTGCGATGATGATGCACGAACACCGGATGTTCCCGTATCTCGCGCGTCTGGCCGGCCTGCGCCTGCGCAAGTTGGCCGATCCCGTAGTCCTCTATGTCCTGAACCACGGCGAGAATTTCGGCGCCCGCCGTGGCCGCGTTGGCTACAAGACGCGCTTCGTCCGTCGGTTCTCGATCGGGCATCGCGCGGACCTGCCACACCTGTCACGCGATTTCCCACTCGGTTGACCGCCTACCGGGTGCATGGCGGGACGGCGGGCGGGGCGATGCGGCGCAGCCGCGAGCGCCGGATGCCGGGCCGCACGCTCCCGGTATCAGCCCGACATTCTCAGCCGGAGAGCCGCGTCTTGACGCGCGGCCCGGCGGCGGCGAAATCCATCCGTCCCGTGTAGCGCTGCTTCAGCAGCCCCATCACCCGGCCCATGTCCCGGATCGACGTGGCGCCGATCTCGTCCATCGCGGCGGCGATTGCCGCCTCGACCTCGTCGTCATCCAGCGGGCGCGGCAGGAACTCCTCGATCACCTCGATTTCGTCGCGCTCCTGTTGCGCAAGGTCGAGCCGCCCGGCTTCCTCGTAGCTGGCCGCGCTTTCGCGCCGCTGCTTCACCATCTTGCCGAGGATTCCCAGCAGTTCGGTCTCGTCGACGCCGTCCTCGCGCCCCTCTCCGCGGGCCGCGATGTCGCGGTCCTTGAAGGCGGCGCTGATCAGGCGCAGCGTCGACAGGCGCTCCGACGCCTTGTCCCGCATGGCCTGCTTCACCGCCGTATTGATGCGCGCACGCAATTCCATAGCCAATCCCCGTCTGGCTTCCGCGCGACAGATTATCCAAAGCCACGCACCGGCGCAATGCGACCCCCGCACCTTGCCGAACACGCCTTTTCAATGACTTGACCCTAACCGGGCAACCTTGACCCGCGCCGCGCCACCCATTAGGTAAACGACGTTTCCCCCGAACCCGGAGTCGTCCAATGCCAGCCGCCCCCACTCACCCGACGGCCTGCCTTGCTTTGGCCGACGGCACGGTCTTCCACGGCCACGGTTTCGGCGCGACGGGGCAGACCACCGCCGAACTGTGCTTCAACACGTCCATGTCCGGCTACCAGGAGATCATGACCGACCCGTCATATGCCGGCCAGATCGTGACCTTCACCTTCCCGCATATCGGTAATACCGGCGTCACCCCCGAGGATGACGAGACCGCCGAGCCTGTGGCCGAGGGCATGGTGGTCAAGTGGATGCCGACGCAGGCGTCGAACTGGCGCGCCGCGCAGGAACTGTCCGACTGGCTCGCCTCGCGCGGGCGGATCGCGATCGGCGGCATCGACACCCGCCGCCTGACCCGCGCGATCCGGCAGCAGGGCGCGCCGCACGTGGCGCTGGCGCATTCGCCGGACGGCAAGTTCGACATCGCCGCCCTGGTCGAGGCCGCGCGCGGCTTCGCCGGCCTCGAGGGCCGCGACCTCGCCAAGGGCGTGACCTGCGCGCAGTCCTACCGTTGGGACGAGATGCGCTGGGCCTGGCCCGGCGGCTACGCCCGCCAGACCGACGCGCGCCACAAGGTCGTCGCGATCGACTACGGCGCCAAGCGCAACATCCTGCGCTGCCTGGCCAGCGCCGGATGCGACGTCACCGTCCTGCCCGCCACCGCCAGCTATGACGAGGTGATGGCGCACCGGCCCGACGGCGTCTTCCTGTCCAACGGCCCCGGCGATCCGGCGGCGACCGGCGAATATGCCGTGCCGATGATCCAGGGCCTGCTCGACAAGACCGAGATCCCGCTGTTCGGCATCTGCCTCGGCCACCAGATCCTGGCGCTGGCGCTGGGGGCGCGGACGATCAAGATGAACCACGGCCACCACGGCGCGAACCACCCGGTCAAGGACGTCGAGACCGGCAAGGTCCAGATCACCTCGATGAACCACGGCTTCGCGGTCGACAGCCAGACCCTGCCCGGCCACGTTCGCGAGACGCATGTATCGCTGTTCGACGGCTCGAACTGCGGCATCCGCGTCAACGACCGTCCCGTCTTCTCGGTCCAGCACCACCCCGAGGCCAGTCCCGGCCCGCAAGACAGCTTCCATCTGTTCGAGCGATTCGCACAATCAATGCGCGACCGCGCCGCCTGACCGCCCCTGCTCCATCAGGGTTAACCACGCGTTAACCCTCTGCGGCGCAGACTTCGCCGGTGCGGTTGACCGGTACGGGGCATGAGCCAGCAAGACGCCATCGAAAACTATCTGCAGTTCCGGGAGTCGACGGATCGTCTAGGCGTTCCGCTGGGCCGGATCCTTATCGAGGACGGCGTGCTGTCGCCAAAGGCGCTGCTCGGCGCCATGGCCGAGGCCGGCCGCCTGTCCCGTCCTCTTGCGCAGGTCATCGCGGCCGACGCGCTAGTGCCGCCCGAGGCACTTCTGCGCGCGCAGGCCGAGCATTACGGCGCGATGGTGCTGCGCCGCGCGGCGATGACGCCCAATCCCGACGCTCTGGCCCTGGTGCCCGCCGATATCTGCCTGGCGCATGGCATCCTGCCCTGGATCAAGCTGGGCGACACGCTTGTCGTCGCCACCGCGCGCCCCGAAAGCTTCGACGCCGCGCGTGCCGCCATGCCGGATCTTCCCGAAAAGTTGGTCATGGCGCTGACCATGGAACAGGACATCCACGACACCATCGCCGAGCATCACGGCGCAGCTCTGGCCCGCGCCGCCGAAACCGCCCGCTCCGCCGAGGTCAGTTGCCGCGACATGGACAGCGCGACACCCGGCGCGATCGCCGCCGGCTTGCTGTTCGCCGTCGGGTGCGCTGTGGCGCTGTGGGTTGCGCCGCACTGGTTCTTTGCCGCCGCCCTGACGCTGGCCCTGATTTCGCTGGTGGTCTCGCAGGGGATTAAGCTGGCCGCGCTGGCCGCGCTGCCCCGGCGCCCCCGTCCCCGCCCGGTCGAGGCGTTGCCGGATGCGCCGCCGACGGTGACGCTGATGGTCCCGCTTTTCCAGGAAGAGGCGATCGCCGACGCCTTGCTGCACCGCCTGTCGCGGTTGCGCTACCCGAAATCCGCGCTCGAGATCCTGCTGGTGCTCGAAGCCGGCGACGAGCGCACCAAGGCCGCGCTGGCCCGCATCACGCTGCCGCCCTGGGTGCGCAGCATCTGCGTGCCGCCCGGCCGGATCACGACCAAGCCGCGCGCCCTGAACTACGCGCTGAACTACGCCTGCGGCACGATCATCGGCATCCTCGATGCCGAGGATTCACCCGCTCCCGATCAGATCGATCACGTGGTTGCGCGCTTTGCCCGCGCGCCGCACGACGTGGCATGCCTGCAGGGCATCCTCGACTTCTACAATCCGCGCGCCAACTGGCTGTCGCGATGTTTTGCCGTGGAATACGCGGCGTGGTTCCGCGTGCTGCTGCCGGGTCTCGCCAAGCTCGGCTTCGTCGTGCCGCTGGGCGGCACCACCGTCTATATCCGGCGCGAGGCGCTAGCCGCCACCGGCGGCTGGGATGCCCACAACGTGACCGAGGATGCCGACCTCGGCATCCTGCTGGCGCGCCGGGGCTACGTGACCGAGCTGATCCCGACCGTCACCCGGGAAGAAGCCAACAACCGCTTCTGGCCCTGGATCAGGCAACGCTCGCGCTGGCTCAAGGGCTACGCGATCACCTGGTGGGTACACAACCGCCGCCCCGCCGCGCTGATGCGCGACGTCGGCTTCTGGCGCTTCTGGGGTGTGCAGGCGGTATTCCTGACCACCGTGCTGCAATTCGTCCTGGCGCCGGTGCTGTGGTCCTTCTGGCTGATCGTGTTCGGGCTGCCCCATCCGCTGGATGCGATGCTCGAGCCCGAGGTCCGCAGCACGCTGGTCGCAACGTTCCTCGCGGCCGAGGCGGTCACGATCCTGATCGGGGCGGCCGCGCTCCTGCGCAGCCCGCATCGCGGGCTGATCCCGTGGGTGCCGACGCTGTTCGCTTATCATCCTCTCGGCACGCTCGCCATCTATCGCGGCTTGTGGGAGATGCTGACCCGCCCCTTCTACTGGGACAAGACCCAGCATGGCCGCTCGGGGCCCGACACGCCCGACGCGGACACGCCGCCCGACGAAGCCGTGTGAAGAGCCGGCTAGGCCTTCGAATCCAGCTTGAGCCGCGTGACGAAAGCGACGGAGATATGATCGCGCAGCGCGCGGTAGGCGGCATCCTCGTCGCGGCGTCCGATCGCGTCGACGATGGCGGAATGCTCGGCCATCGCGATCTCGCCCCGCCCTTGCGCCGCCAGTGAGGTGGTCGCCATCAGCGCCATCGAGCGGTGCACCAGGTCGAGTTGTTGCACCAGGAACCGGTTGTGCGACGCCAGGTGGATCATCTTGTGGAACCGCCGGTTCGCACGCGCCAGCGCGCCGGGATCGTTGACCAGCGCGCGATCCTCCTCGACCATGTCCTGCAGCACCTGGATTTCTTCCTCGGTGGCGTGGCGCGCGGCGAGGCGGGCCGCCAGCCCCTCGAGTTCCGTGCGCACGGCGTAAAGCTCGGACATCTGGTTGTGGTCCAGCGACGCCACGATCAGCGACCGGCCGTCGCGCGCCAGCAGCGACTGCGTCTCGAGCCGCTGCAGCGCCTCGCGGATCGGCGTGCGCGACACGCCGAAGCGGTCGGCCAGCTCGCTTTCAACCAGCCTGTCACCCGGACGGTAGAGCCCTGAATCGATCGCCTCGAGGATCAGGGAATAGGCATCCTTCTGAGGTGGTCTCAGTTCCGTCATGCGGCGGGTCTCCTGCGGCGTGGCGACACGATAGCCGCGCGCGCGGCGCACAAGCAAGCGCATGCGCGATGGACGATCGCGCGTCGACGCCCTATGTCCTGGCAGGGCCGCGATCCGTCCAGAGTGCAGGGGACCCGACGTTGCTGAAATTCGATCACGACATCGTCGTCGCGGGGGGCGGGATCGCCGGACTGGCGGCGGCGGCCGCATTCGGCAACGCCGGGCTCTCGGTGCTCTGCGTCGATCCCGCTCCGCCGGTCACCGATCGCGCGGCCGAGGGCGCCGACATGCGCTCCACCGCCTTTCTGCAGCCAAGCCAGGGGCTGCTGGAGGAAATCGGACTGTGGGACCGCCTAGCAGAGCACGCCACGCCGCTGCAGACCATGCGCATCGTCGATGCCGGCGGCGATCAACCCGCTCCGCGCGTGACGCGCGACTTCGACGCCGCCGACATCTCGGACAGGCCCTTCGGCTGGAACCTGCCCAACTGGCTGCTGCGGCGTGAATTCGCGGCACATCTCGACGCGCTGGACGGCGTCGAGTTCCGCACCGGCACCGCCGCTATGCGCCTGTTCACCCGCGAGACCGAGGCCCGCATCGGCATGAGCGACGGCAGCCGTGTGCGGGCGCGGCTGGTAGTCGCTGCCGACGGGCGCAACTCGGCAATGCGGCAGACGGCGGGGATCGACGTGCGTACCACCCGCTTCGGGCAGAAGGCGCTGGCCTTTGCCGTCACGCATGACGCGCCGCACGACAACGTATCGACCGAGATCCACCGCACCGGCGGACCGTTCACGCTGGTCCCGCTGCCGGACCATGACGGGTGGCATTCCTCGGCGGTTGTGTGGATGGAGGCCGGGCCCCGCGCGGAGGCGCTGGCCGCGATGGACGTGGTCGAGTTCGAGGCCGCCATGACCGAGCGCAGCGCCGGCCTGTTCGGCCCGCTGAGACTTGTCACTCGCCGTGCCCTCTGGCCGATCATCGCGCAAGAGGCCACGCGGCTGTCGGCCCAGCGCATGGCGCTTGTGGCCGAGGCGGCGCACGTGGTGCCGCCGATCGGCGCGCAGGGCCTGAACATGAGCCTGAAGGACATCGCCGCGCTGCGCGACCTGGCCGTCGCTTCGCCGGACACGCTGGGCGACCGCGCGATGCTGGACGCCTACCATAACTCGCGCATCGCCGACATTCGCGCAAGGGTCGCGGGGATCACCGCGCTCAACCGGATCTCGATGCTGTCGCCGCAGCCGTTGCGGGACCTGCGCGCGCAGGGGCTGGACGCGCTCTACGCGGTGGCGCCCCTGCGGCGCACGCTCATGCAGCTGGGCCTGGGCGCGCGCGGCTAGCCGCCGGCCACGCCGCGGCGACGCCACCACAGCCCCCAGCGATGGACGAAGGGCGCGGGCTTCTCGGCAAGCAGCAGGCGACCCAGCGCAAAGGCCGCGTCCTCGTTCTGGCGCATCACCTGCTCGGCCGGGCCACTCAGCGTCTCGCGCGGGTCCGACGGCAACGTCTCGTCCCCCAGCACGCGATGGAATTCGGCTAGGTCGTGGTAATCGCCCAGAAGGTCGCCGAGGTCGGACACGGCCTGCGCGTTGGGTTCGGTCAGCTCGGGGAAGGATTTCTTCAGCAGCCGGACGTGGTAGCCGTGGTACTTTACCCGCTTGCGCCATTCGTGCATCGCCTTCGGCGTGCGGGCCTTGCGCGCCGCCTTCATCGCCTTTCGGGCGCGGTCGTGGGTCTTTTTCAGCCCGCCTTCGAGCGCGTCGAAACCTTGCTCGGTCAGCGTCCATTCCGCCGCCCGCTCGCGGCAGGCGGACAGGTCCGAGATGGTCGCCTGCATCGCCTCGTCCAGTTCAGGGCCCTTCGACGCACGCGTCCGGCGCGCGCGCAGGCGGCTGCGCAACTCCTTCACCGTGGCGTCGTCGGGCGCTGTTCCCTCGCGTTCGGCCAGCTTGTCCAGCGTTTCCAGCATCGAGGTCCGGTCGCGGAACCGCGACAGGTGGCGGGCGGCGTCGCGGACGGCGCGATTCTCGGCCTTGTAGTCGGCGAAGGCGGGCCGGACCAACCGCAGCAGCCCGCGCAGCTTCTTGCAGCGCTTGCGGATGTCGTGGATGCGCGCGTGCAGGTCGCCCTCTTCGTCGCGGGCCGAGGCCAGCGCGCTGTCGATCTGGTCCAGCGCAATGCGGCGGAAACCATGCGTGACGGACGGGTCGGAGGGTTTGAAGCTGTAGCTCATGGCGGGACAACCCGCGCGAGGCTTGGTCGGTTTCACGTCACAGCGGGCCGGGGCGTCGCTCCTCGGACAGCAGCACGTTGGCGTCGATCGCCCCCGCCCCCGGCAGCGCCATGATCCGGCGCCGCAGCACCCGCTCGAAATCGGAAATATCGCGCGCTACCACCCGCAGCCGATAATCATAGCCGCCCAGCACGTGCTCGACGGTCTGCACCTCGGGGATGGCGGTCACCGCGCGCTCGAAATCCTCGAGGCTGACGCGCCCCTTCGCGGCCAGCTTCACGCCCAGGAACACCGTGACGCCGAAGCCGAGCGCCTGTTCGTCCACGTCCAGCCGCGCGCCACGGAACACGCCCGCATCGCGCAGGCGGCGGATGCGCCGCCAGCAGGCGGGCTGCGACAGGCCCAGCGTTCGGCCGAGCGCGCCCGCACTGGCGGTTGCATCCTGCGCCAGCGCCCGAACCAGCGCGCGGTCGATGTCGTCCAGCGCGATCACAGCGGCAGCGTCTCGCGGCCCTTGACACGGGCCACGTGCATCAGCGCCTCGATGTCGGCGATATGCGGCAGGGTCAGCAGGCGGTCGCGGTAGAGCTGCTGGTAATGCGCCATGTCGCGCGCGATCACCGACAGGCGCGCGTCGACCTGACCTAGGAAGGTCTGGATCTCAAGCACCTCGGGCACGGCACGGGCGGCCTCGATGAACGCGTCGAAGGCGCGCGGCTGGGTCTTGTCCAGCGTCACGCGCAGCGAAACCTCGACCGCGTAGCCCAGCGCCTGCCAGTCGATGACCCCGCGGACGCCGCGCAGGATGCCCGCCACGCGCAGCCGCTCGATCCGCCTTCCGTAGGTGGCGGGCGTCACCCCGGCGCGCTCGGCGATCTCGGCGGCGCGGGCCTCGGGCGTGGACTGAAGCTGGCGAAGTATGCGCCGGTCCGTGTCGTCGAGCATGGAAATCCCGCAGGCCGTGAAAGTAGCGAATGAAGCCGCCGCACATTCGGGCAAAAGCGCGAAGAACGCAAACACTCTCGCCCCTGTGCGGCTAGTCTGCGCCCACAACGAAAACCAGAGGGGAAGAGACATGCGCGTCTATTACGATCGCGATTGCGACATCAACCTGATCAAGGACATGAGGGTGGCCATCCTGGGCTACGGCAGCCAGGGCCACGCCCACGCGCTGAACCTGCGCGACAGCGGCGCCAAGAACGTCGTCGTCGCCCTGCGCGAAGGCTCGCCCAGCCGCGCCAAGGCCGAGGGCGAAGGCCTGCAGGTCATGGGTATCGCCGAAGCCGCGGCGTGGTGCGACCTGATCATGTTCACCATGCCCGACGAACTTCAGGCCAAGACCTACAGGGAGCACGTGCACGACAACCTGCGCGAGGGCGCAGCGATCGCCTTCGCCCACGGCCTCAACGTGCATTTCGGCCTGATCGAGCCCAAGGCCGGCGTCGACGTCATCATGATGGCACCCAAGGGCCCCGGCCACACGGTGCGCGGCGAATACGTCAAGGGCGGCGGCGTGCCCTGCCTCGTGGCGGTCGACAACGACGCCTCGGGCCGCGCGCTCGAGATCGGCCTCAGCTACTGCGCAGCCATCGGCGGCGGGCGCTCGGGCATCATCGAGACCGACTTCAAGGAAGAGTGCGAGACCGACCTCTTCGGCGAGCAGGCGGTGCTGTGCGGCGGCCTGGTCGAACTGATCCGCATGGGCTTCGAGACGCTGGTCGAGGCGGGTTACGCCCCCGAGATGGCGTATTTCGAGTGCCTGCACGAGGTGAAGCTGATCGTGGACCTGATCTACGAGGGCGGCATCGCGAACATGAACTACTCGATCTCGAACACGGCCGAGTACGGCGAATACGTGTCGGGCCCGCGCATCCTGCCCTATGACGAGACCAAGGCGCGGATGAAGGCAGTCCTGGCGGACATCCAGTCGGGCGCCTTCGTGCGCGACTTCATGACCGAGAACGCCGTCGGCCAGCCGTTCTTCAAGGGCACGCGCCGCAACAACGACGCGCACCAGATCGAGGCGGTGGGCGAGAAGCTGCGCGAGATGATGCCCTGGATCTCGGCCGGCAAGATGGTCGACAAGGCGCGCAACTGAGGCGCGGGCGGCGGACCGGTCCCGCCGCCGAACCGGTCTTCGGGCCGGATGATCTTCGCAGGCCCGCGCCCGGCATGACGGGACGCGGGCCTGTTCGTCACGGAACGGGCAGATATCGTGCAGACACCGCCAACCATCACCGGCCGTGACTGGGCCATGGTCGCGATCCTAGGGGTGATCTGGGGCGCGACCTTCCTGCTGACCGAGATCGCGCTGACCGGGCTGCCGCCGCTGTGGATCGCGGCGGGGCGGATCGGGTTCGCGATGGTGCTGACGGTGGCGGTCTGGCGCCTGCGCGGCGGGGCGCTGTTCCTGAGCGAGCGGACGGCCTGGCCGTCGCTGGTGCTGGTGGGCGCGCTGGCGTCGGCGGTGCCGTTCACGCTGCTGGCCTGGGGGCAGCAATACGTGACCGCGGGCTTTGCCGGCGTGTCGATGGCGGGCGTGGCGCTGATGGTGCTGCCGCTGGCGCATTTCCTGGTTCCGGGCGAGAGGATGCACCTGCGGCGGGCGGCGGGGTTCCTGATCGGCTTTCTCGGTGTGGTGCTGCTGATCGGGGGGCAGGCCTTCGCGTCCTCGGGTGCCGCGCTCGAGCCCTTGGGGCGCGCGGCCTGCGTGGCGGCGGCGGGCTGCTACGCGGTCAGCATGGTCACGATGCGGCGCCTGCCGCCGGTGGACCCAATCGGGCTGGCGGCGGTGCCGCTGATGGTGGGCTCGGTCGTGGTGATCCCGGCGGCGCTGGTCGTCGAGGGGGTGCCGCCCCTGCCCTCGGCCGAGATCCTGGCCGTGGTGGCGCTGCTGGGCCTGGTGCCCACGGCGGGGGCGAACCTGCTGCGGGTGCTGGTGATCCGCAGCGCGGGGCCGGTCTTCATGTCCCTGGTGAACTACCAGGTGCCGGTCTGGTCGGTCGTGCTGGGGGTCGTGCTGCTGGGCGAGCCGTTCGAGGTCTCGCTTCTGGCGGCGATGGGGCTGATCCTGGCGGGGCTTCTGGTCAGCCAGTGGGGGGCGCTGAAGCGGCTGTTCGGGCGACGGGCCGAGACGCGTCCGGCGGAGTGTCCCACGGTGGGACAGGTTTCCGCGCACGAAGAATCAATGACTTACAGAGACGGATTCACCAAGCGTTAGGAATGTCCCGCGCCGAGGCCCCGCGGGCGGGGCCAGCGGGGCGCGCCGAAAAGTGCCCCGCCGCGCCCTAGCCTTCCAGCTTCGTCAGGTCGGCGGCCTGAAGGCAGACCTTGCGGATCATCCCCAGCAGGTTGAGCCGGTTGCGCCGCACGATCTGGTTGTCGGTGTTGACCTGCACCGCCTCGAAGAAGGCGTCGATGGGCGCGCGCAGGCCGGCCATCGCCTGCATGGCGGTGGCGAAATCCTCGTCCCGCATGGCGGGGGCGATCCGGCCTTCGGCCTGTTGCAGCGCGTCGAAGAGCGCGCGTTCCTCGTCGGCCTCGGCGAATTTCGGATCGGCGCCGAAGGAGTATTCGACGCCGTCGTTCTCCTCGGCCTGGGTCAGGATGTTGTTGGCGCGCTTGAAGCCCTGCACGAGGTTTTCGCCGTCGTCGGTCTTGCGGAAGGCGGCGAGCGCCTCGGCGCGTTTGACCAGCAGGGTGAGGTCGTCGTTGCCCGGCATGGCAAGGCAAGCGTCGATCACGTCGTGCGGGATGCCCTCGTCGCGGAGGTGGACCTTGAGGCGGTCGTGGAAGAAGGCGAGGAGGTCGCCGGCAAGCTGAAACTCGACCAGATCCTCTTTCCGAACTGCGCTCCAGCTATCGATTTGCTTCTTCAACTCATCAAGATCGATAGTTTCGAACTCAAGGGTGCGAAGGCGATCTTCATCCAATCCAGTGGAGGCCGCGTAGCGCCTCCTAAGATTTAGCGGTGTATTCGGATCGCCTGCGCTTAACTTCGCAAACAGTTTCTCTACCCGAAAGAGCGCCAATAGTATTTGCCGCTCTAGCGAGAAACGCACCCCGTTCCCCAGCACCAGCCGGATCACGCCCAGCGCGGCGCGGCGCAGGGCGTAGGGGTCTTTCGAGCCGGTGGGCTTCTCGTCGATGGCCCAGAAGCCGGTGAGCGTGTCCAGCTTGTCGGCCAGCGCGACGGCGACCGAGACAGGCGCCGAGGGCACGGAGTCGGTGGGGCCAAGCGGGGAATAATGCTCCTGCGCCGCGGCGGCGACTTCGGGCGGAAGGCCGGCGGCCTCGGCGTAGTAGCGGCCCATGAGGCCCTGAAGCTCGGGGAATTCGCCGACCATCTCGGATTGCAGGTCGGCCTTGGCGATGCGGGCGGCTTGCTCGGCCGCGTCGGCGTCCGCACCCACGACGGGCGCGATCTCGCGGGCGAGGGCCGCGATGCGCTCTACCCGGTCCTTCTGGCTGCCCAGCTTGTTGTGGAAGGTGACGCTGGCGAGGCCGTCGGTCCAGTGCTCCATGCCGTGGTCGCGGACCGTGCGCAGGTCGTTTTCCCAGAAGAACGCGGCGTCGGACAGGCGCGCGGCCAGCACCTTCTGGTTGCCGGCGAGGATCGTCGCGCCGTGGTCCGCCGTCTCGATATTGGCGACGGTGACGAATTTCTCGATCCGGCCGGTGGCGGGATTGCGGACGGAAAAGAACTTCTGGTGTTCCTTCATCGAGGTCTGCAGCACTTCCGCAGGCAGCGACAGGAAGCGGTCCTCGATCTCGCCCATCAGGACGACGGGCCATTCGACGAGGCCGGCGACCTCGCGCAGCAGGCCCTTGTCCTCGACCAGTTCCAAGCCTCGGGCGAAGGCGATCTGCTGGGCGTCGTTCCACAGGGTCTCGGCGCGCTCATCCGTCGACAGGATGACCTTGGCGCGCTTCAGCTTGGTCTCGTAATCCTCGAAGGACGAGACCTCGAACGGGGCGACGCCCATGAAGCGGTGGCCGCTTGTGACGCGGCCCGCCGTGATGCCGTCGATGTCGAGCGGGACGACCGAGGCCTCGCCCGCGTCGTCGGTGAGGATGCACAGGATGGAATGCAGCGGGCGGACCCAGCGCAAGCTGCCCGCGCCCCAGCGCATGGACTTGGGCCAGGGGAAATTGCGGACGGTCTTTTCAAGCTGCTCTGCCACGATCTCGGCCGCCTGGCGGCCGGGGGTGGTGACGGTGGCGTAGTAGAAGGCGCCCTTCTTGTCCTCACGTTCTTCCAGCTGGTCGCGCGACACGCCGGCGCCGCGGCAGAAGCCCTCGATCGCCTTGTCGGGCGCGCCCACCTTCGGCCCGCGGCGTTCCTCGCGCAGCGTGGGCGAGTTGGCGGTGAGGCCGTGGACGGTCAGCGCGAGGCGGCGGGGCGTGGCGAAGGCCTTGGCGCCCGCGTAGGTGAGGCCCGCGTCGACCATTCCGTCGGTCATCGCCTTGAGCAGGTCGGCGGCGGCCTTTTCCTGCATGCGGGCAGGGATTTCCTCGGAAAAGAGCTCGATCAGGAGATCAGGCATTGGGGCCTCGGCGCTGGGATTTGCGGGGGCGTGTTAGCCGCCCCCGGCGCCGGGGTCCAGTGCGGATGAGGCGAGGCTCAAGCGCCGGCCTTGCGCGCGCCGCGCTCGGCCGAGTTCTTGGCGCGCTGGGCCAGCGTCTCGACCGAGTCGCCGGCGCGGGCCTTGACGATGCGGTACTTCGCCTCGACCGCGTTCTCGATCCCGAAGAAGATCAGGCCGAGGGCGACGATGCCCAGCGCGATGCGGCCATAGGCGACCGAGCGGATCTCCGTGAGCGCCTGGCCGATGCCGCCGGCCTGTTCGGGGTTCGTGGTGAAGGCGGCGTAGAGGACCAGCGCGCCGACGATGCCCACGACGAGCCCCTCGGCGAGGAAGCCGCCGCGCATCAGCGGGTCGAGCTTCAGCGTGGTCCGGTTGGTGCGGATGTCCTTCTGGTAGCGGCGGGAATAGCCCTTGTAGGCGTAGTAGATACCGGCGCCGAGGATGCCGAGGCCGATAAGGCCCACCAGCCAGCGCCCATAGGGCATCTGCATGACGCGGGCGGTCAGGCTTTCGGCGTTGCCGCCGCCGCTGCTGTCGCCCATGGCGAGGCCAAGCGCCGAGATGCCCAGCGCCGCGTGGACGAGGCCGGTGACGACGAGCGCGAGGCGGGCGAAGATGCCCTTGGCGTCGCTGCCGTAGGTGTCGAGGTCCATCCACGCGTCGATGAAGCGCCAGGCGGCGTAGCACAGCAGTCCGAGCCCGACGATCCAAAGCAGCAGCACGCCCCACCAGGACCCACGCAGATCGGCGAGCGCGTTGGTGGTGCCCTGCGCCTGCCCTCCGTAGATCGAGGCGAGCAGCGCGAGCACGCCGACGGTGACATAGACGATCGCGCGGGCGGCATAGCCGGCCTGCATGACGGGAACGACCCAGGCGGGGGCTTTGTCGGACATTGGAAGGCCTCCTTCGCGGGCACGGGACGCGCCCCTTCCGGGGGGGAAAGCGCCCGGACCCGGTGCAGGTTCCATCGCGGCCGGAGGAAGTCAGTCGCGGGGCGGGCAATCCTCGCCGAGCGGCGTGCCGTCGTAGGCGCGGTCGCCGCATTCGTTGACCTCGTGCCAGATGTAGCCGCGGCCGCTGTTGGTGATCGCCACGACGCGGTCGATGCCGAATTCGAGGTTGCGCTGGCCGGTGAAGACGCGGGCGCTGCCCTCGGCGATGGCGGCGCCGACGGCGTCGGCGTCGAAGCAGTCGAACCAGAACGGCCCGCGGCGCGGGATGGCGCGGGGGTAGATCTCGGCGTCGAGGGTGTCGAGGCTGGCATCGGTGCGGAAGCAGGCGCGGAACCGGATCGGCGAGCTTTCGGCGTCGATCGCGCGGAAGTCGCGCACCGGCAGGTCGATGGGCGTGCCGTCCGAGCCGGTCAGGCGGACGCTGTCCTGCATCGGCGCCTCTTCGTAATAGTGGAAGACCTGCAGGTAGTACATCCCTGCCCCGGCGACGATGGCGCACAGGATCAGGACGATGGCCAGGATTTTTCCGGCATGCACGGCGCTATCTCCTCGGGACGAAGGGGAAGGCCGCGGATCGGCGGGCGCGACCGGTCATGCCGCGGCGCCGCCCGCGGGGGTGCGCGCGAAGGCGTCGGCGCACATCTTGGCCAGCGCGCGCACCCGGCCGATATAGGCCTGCCGCTCGGTGACCGAGATCACGCCGCGGGCGTCGAGCAGGTTGAAGATGTGCGACGCCTTGATGCACTGGTCGTAGGCGGGGTGCGCCATGACGATCGCTTGGCCCGACCGCGGGTCGGCTTCCTCCTGGCCCAGGATGCGGGCGCATTCGGCCTCGGCCTCCTGGAAGTGGCGCAGCAGCATCTCGGTGTCGGCCACGTCGAAGTTCCAGCGGGAGTATTCCTGCTCGGTCTGGTGGAAGACATCGCCGTAGGTCAGCGGCTGCGGGCTGGCGGGATCGTTGTAGGGCATGTCCATGACGTGATCGACGCCGAGGACGTACATCGCCAGACGTTCCAGCCCGTAGGTCAGTTCGCCCGAGACCGGGTGGCAATCGTGCCCGCCCACCTGCTGGAAGTAGGTGAACTGCGACACCTCCATGCCGTCGCACCAGACCTCCCAGCCCAGGCCCCAGGCGCCGAGCGTGGGGCTCTCCCAGTCGTCCTCGACGAAGCGGACGTCGTGCAGGCCCATGTCGATGCCGATCGCGGCCAGCGATCCGAGGTACAGATCCTGCAGATCCGGGGGCGACGGTTTGATGATCACCTGAAATTGATAATAGTGCTGAAGCCGGTTCGGGTTCTCGCCGTAGCGCCCGTCGGTGGGCCGGCGCGAGGGCTGCACGTAGGCCGCAGCCCAGGGGTTCGGACCCAGCGCGCGCAGGGTCGTCGCCGGGTGGAACGTGCCCGCGCCGACCTCCATGTCGTAAGGCTGAAGCACCGCGCAGCCCTTTCCCGCCCAGTAGCTTTGAAGCCGCAGGATGATTTCCTGGAAACTGCGCGGTCTGTCGGTCGTTGCCTGCATGACGCTCTCCGGTCCGGTCGCGCGCCTGATAGGGCAAGCCGGCCCTCGGGGTCAATGAGACGGCGCAGATTCGGGGTGCACGTTACCGCTCTTATGTTAACACTCGTGCGGCAGGATCGCACCAACCGGGAAAGGCAGACCCGACGATGCTAAAGAAATTGATGGCGGCGCTCGCGCTGGCGGGGGCGCTGACCGTTGCGGCGCAGACCGAGGCACGGGCACAGCAGCAGGCATACTTCATCCAGGTCGAGGCGGAATCGAGCCTGACCGGCGCGCGCGAGACCGCGAGAAGCTACGGCGACGTCTTCGACAACGCCGCCAGCTTCGCGCTGGGCGGCGGGTGGTACGGCATCGCGCTGGGACCCTACACCCAGGACGAGGCCGAGCGCGTGCTGGCGAACCTGCAGGGCCGGGGCCAGATCCCGCCCGACAGCTACGTGCAGGACGCCGGACGCTACGACGAACAGGTCTGGCCGCCGGGCGCGGATCGCGCCAGCACCATGGCCCGGCTGGATGCGTCCGGGTCTTCGTCCTCGGAGGACGCGCTGGCGCAGGCGCTTGGCGCGGCCCAAGACGGTGCGCAGGACGCGCAGGACACCCAGCAGCAGGCCGCACGGGACACCGCGCCCGAGCCGGAAACTCCCGAGCAGGCGCGCGCATCCGAGCGCGAGCTGACGCGGGCCGAGCGCGAGCAGCTGCAGATCGCCCTGCAATGGGCCGGGCATTACGGCGGCCGGATCGACGCCGCCTTCGGGCCGAACACCCGCAACGCCATGCGCAGCTGGCAGCAGGCGAACGGCTACGAGACGACGGGCATCCTGACCACGGCCCAGCGCGCCCAGGTGCTGGAGCAATACAATTCCGTCTTCGACGGGCTGGGATTTGCCCGCCACGTGGACGACCGCGCCGGCATCGCCATGGAGATCCCGCTGGGCGTCGTCGCCTTCGACGGCTACGAGCCGCCCTTCGCGAAGTTCGAGCCGACCACCGACCTTGGCGCGCGGGTGCTGCTGATCAGCCGCCCCGGCGACCGCCAGACGCTGGGCGGGCTCTACGAGATCATGCAGACGCTCGAGATCGTGCCGCTGGAAGGCGAACGCAACCGCAGCAACGACGGCTTCGTTCTGAAGGGCGCGAACGACGCGATCGTCAGCCATACCGAGGTCGGGCTGGCCGACGGCGCGCTGAAGGGCTTTACCCTGATCTGGCCGGCGGGCGACGAGGCGCGACGGACCCGCGTGCTGGCGCGCATGCAGGAGAGCTTCGAGCGCCGGCCCGGCGTGCTGGAGGCGCCGGCCGCCCTTGCCGATGATCCGGCCGTGGACCTGGTGGCGGGGCTGCGCGTGCGCCAGCCGGTGCGCTCGACCTCGGGGTTCTTCGTCGACCGCGCGGGCCGCGTGCTGACCAGCGCGGCGGGCGTGCAGGGCTGCGCGCGCGTGACGCTGGACAGCGAGCACGAGGCACAGGTGGTGGCGCAGGATGCGGAACTCGGGCTGGCGGTGCTGCGGCCCGAGGACGCGCTTGCGCCGCGGCGGGTGGCGCAGTTCCGCGCCGACCCGCCCCGCCTGCGATCCGAGGTCGCCGTCGCGGGCTATTCCTTCGGCGGCGTGCTGGGCGCTCCGACGCTGACCTTCGGCACGCTGGAGGAGATGCAGGGCCTGCGCGGCGAGGATGCGCTGAAGCGGCTGACGCTGGCATCGCAGCCCGGCGATGCGGGGGGTCCGGTGCTCGACGATGCCGGCGCGGTGCTGGGCATGCTGCTGCCGCGCGACGACCAGGACAACCGCCGCCTGCCGCAGGATGTCAGCTTCGCTGCCAAGACCGACGAGATCATGGCCTTCCTGCGCGGGGCCGGGATCGACGCGCGGGCGGGCGGCGCCGGCGGGGCTTTGGACCCGGTGGACCTGACGCGCGTGGGCGCCGAGATGACCGTGCTGGTCAGCTGCTGGGACTGACGGCCGCGCCGCCGGCTCTCGTGGCCGGCGACGCGTCGTCCGGGCTTGTCACGGCGGGCGGATCGGGGCGAGGGTGCCGGCATGGATGATGCCGCCACCGCCCCCGATCCGCACGTGACCCCGATCACGCCCACCGCCCCGGTCGCGGCGGTGACGCATGGCGGCCGGGCGAAGTGCCTGCAGCGGCTGGTGCGGCTGGAGATGCCGCTGCCGCGCACGGTGGCGCTGTCCTTCGACACGGTCCACGGCATCGCCGCCGGCCGGATGCCCGACATCGCCGCGCTGGTCGCCGGGTTCCACGCGGGCGCGCTGCTCTGCGTGCGGCCGTCCTCGGGCGATCCGGACTGGGGCGGGCCGGGGGCGATTCTGAACATCGGCATGAACGAAGCGCGGTGCCGCGCGCTGGCCCCGCGCCTGGGCGAGGCGGCGGCGCGCGCGCTGTACCTGCGCTTCGTGGAATCCTACGCGGTGCACGTGGCGCGGCTGGATCCAGACAGCTTCGAGGGGCGCGACGCGACCCATCCCGACGCATTGGCCGCCGCGCTCGCCGCCTACGAAGACGAGGCCGAGGAGCCGTTTCCGCAGGACCCGGTGGTGCAGCTGTCCGAGGTTCTGCGCTCGATGGCGCGGGCGTGGGAGGGCACAACCGCGCGGCTGCTGCGGCAGGCGCGCGGTGCGCCGGCCGATGCGGGACTGGGGCTGGTGGTGCAGGAGATGGCGCTGGGCCTGGGGCCCGGCGAATGCGGCTCGGGCGTGCTGCAGCTGGTCGACCCCGAGACCGGCCTGCCGCAGATCACCGGGCGCTATCTGTCGCAAAGTCAGGGCCGCGAGGCGCTGGAGCACGGGCTGGCGAGCCTGTACCTGGGCCGCGACCCGCGCGGGCCCTCGCTGGAGGAGCTGGCGCCGCAGGCCTTCGAGGACCTGAAGCGCCACGCGGCGCGGATGCGCGAACGGCTGCGCGAGGAGATGCAGATCGAGTTCACGATCGAGGACGGCGGCGTGCACATCCTCGACGGCATCCGCGTGCCGCGCAGCGCGCGGGCGGGCCTGCGCATCGCCGTGCGGCTGGCCGAGGACGGCGTGATCTCGCGCGCGGAGGCGGTGATGCGGATCGAGCCGCGCGCGGTGTCGGAACTGCTGCACCGGCAGGTCGCACCCGGCGCGCCGCGCGCCGTCATCGGCCGCGGCGTCGCGGCCAGCCCCGGCGCCGCGTCGGGGCGGATCGTGTTCACCGCCGCCGACGCGCAGGCCAGCGCCGCGCGCGACGAGCCGTGCATCCTGGTCCGGCGCGAGACCACGCCCGAGGACATCCGCGGCATGCACGCGGCGGCGGCCGTGCTGACCGAGCGCGGCGGCATGACCAGCCACGCGGCGGTGATCGGCCGCGGCCTCGGCCTGCCCTGCGTGGTGGGCGCGTCGCGCATCCGCTTCCACTTCAAGCGGCGGCAGATCGTCGACACCGAAGGCCGGGTCTTCCGCGAGGGCGACGTCATCACCGTGGACGGCACCACCGGAGAGATCCTCGCCGGCAGCCCCGCGATGGTCGAGGCGGCGCTCGACGATGCCTTCACCACTTTGATGGACTGGGCCGACGCGGCGCGCGACATCGACATCCGCGCCAACGCCGACACGCCCGCCGACGCGCAGACCGCGCGCAATTTCGCCGCGCAGGGGATCGGGCTGTGCCGGACCGAGCACATGTTCTTCGAGGCCGACCGCCTGACGCCCATGCGCGAGATGATCTTCGCCGACAGCCCCGCCGACCGGCAGGAGGCGCTGGCGCTGCTGCTGCCGATGCAGCGCGGCGACTTCGTCGAGCTGTTCCGCATCATGGAGGGCATGCCGGTCTGCATCCGGCTGTTCGACCCGCCGCTGCACGAATTCCTGCCCTCGGACCGCGCCGGGCTGCGCGACCTGGCCGAGGCGCTGGACATGGCCGTCAGCGACGTCACCCGCCGGGTCGAGGCGATGGGCGAATACAACCCCATGCTGGGCCTGCGCGGCGTGCGGCTGGGCATCACCGTGCCGGAAATCTACGACATGCAGGCGCGCGCGATCTTCGAGGCGACGCTGGAGGCCAGCCGCGACGGCGCGCCGGTGGTGCCCGAGATCATGCTGCCGCTGGTCTCGGCGCGGCGCGAGGTCGAGCTTGTCCGGGCGCGCATCGACGCCGTCGCCGCAGCGGTACGCACCGAGCGCGGGCGCGACTTCACCTACCGGCTGGGCGTCATGGTCGAGACGCCGCGCGCCTGCCTGCGCGCCGGCGACATCGCCCAGCACGTGCACTTCCTGTCCTTCGGCACCAACGACCTGACGCAGATGACCTACGGGCTGTCGCGCGACGACGCCGGGCGCTTCATGCAGGCCTACGTGGCCGAGGGCGTCTTCAGCGAGGATCCGTTCCACGTGCTGGACCACGAGGGCGTGGGCGAGCTGGTCTCGATCGGGGCGGAACGGGCGCGGCGCGCGAAGCCCGGCATTACCCTGTCGATCTGCGGCGAACATGGTGGTAACCCCGAGTCGATTGCGTTCTGCCGCGCGGCGGGAATGGATTACGTCAGCTGTTCGCCCTTCCGGGTTCCGGTTGCGCGGCTGGCGGCGGCTCAGTTGGCCATCCGCGATGCGTGGCAAAATTAACCCAAATAAGCTCAAATTCTTTACGTTATGGTAACCATTCGGTAACCAGCAAGCGTTTTGCGGTGCTCTTCAGGCTCGCAAGGCGGTGCAACGACCGAAGGTTTTCGCCTATGTTACGGGCACTTGCGATCATATCTTTCCTGATTCTTCCCGCCTCTGGCGCGCTGGCCGACGGTGGCGGGCTCAAGGCGATGCAGCTGATCTCGCTCGAGCGCCGGGCGCTCGACGATACCGCGACGGCCCACCTGGGCCGCCTGCTGATGGGCCCGGACGCCCCCAGGATGCCGCGCTACGACGCCGCCTGGCTGGCGACCCAGCCCGAGGCTACCGGCGACAGCCAATGGGAATGCCTAGCCGAAGCACTGTACTTCGAGGCCCGCGGCGAATCCATCCGCGGCCAGTTCGCGGTGGCCGAGGTGATCCTGAACCGCGTCGAAAGCGGCCGCTTCCCCGACAGCGTCTGCGATGTCGTCCGGCAGGGCACCGGGCGCAAGTTCGCCTGCCAGTTCACCTATACCTGCGACGGCTTGCCCGAAGACGTGCACGAGAAACGCGCCTGGGAGCGTGTGGCCAAAGTGGCGCGAGCCGTGCTCGACGGCCGGGCCGGCCGGTTGACCGAGGGCGCGACCCACTATCATACAACCGCCGTGAACCCCGACTGGGCCAATGTCTACGAGCGCACCGCGCAGATCGGCGCGCATCTGTTCTATCGCCACACCTGGCGATCCACGAGCCGCTGAGCCTTCGGCGGGCCGCACGACGCCTTGGCCCGGCCGGGCAAAGGCACCCGAGGCCCGCCGCGGGCCGCCCTGCAGGAGCCCGCCATGGCCGACGAGATCCGCCTAGCCTTCGCGCACCCCTCGGAACGCGCCATCGCCACCGCAGGCGAGGCGCCGCGCGACCGGATCTCGGTCCGGGATCTGGTGATGGAAGCCGAGATCGGCGCCTTTCAGACCGAACGCGGCACCACCCAGCGGCTGCGCTTCGACGTGGTGGTCGAGGTAGCGCCGCTGGCCACGCCGGTCGAGGACGACGTCGACCGCATCCTGTCCTACGACCGGCTGAGCGAGGCGATCGCGCACGAACTGGCCGCCGAGCGGCTGAACCTTCTGGAAACGCTGGCCGAGCGCGTGGCCGAGCGCATCCTGCTCGAGCCGCAGGCGATGCGCGCCTTCGTGCGGATCGAGAAGCTGGACCGCGGCCCCGGCGCGCTGGGGGTCGAGATCGTCCGCACGCGGCGCGATTTCGGCGAGCACCTGGACGCCCTGGCGGACGAGGCTGCGCGCGAGCGGCCGCATCCGCGCATCGCCTTCCTGGCGAACGAGGCGATCGCCGATCCGCGGCTGGCGTCGTGGATCGACGCGCTGCTGGCGGGCGACGCGCCGGTGGTGCTGTGCGTGGGCGCACCCGACCTGCCCGCGCCGCAGACCGGCCACAAGATGACCCAGCGCCGCATCGACCTGCTGGCGATCGAGCAGAACGGCTGGTGTCTGGCCGCGCGCGACTTGCGCTGCAAGGTGGTCGCCACCCGAACGGAACTCGACTGGGAGATGCGCAACGGCCAGCTTTGCGTCTGGGCGCCGTCGAAGATCGTGCTGGACGCGACGCAGGGCCCTCAGGCGCAGCCGCGCGACGCGGTGGCGCTGGCGGCGTGGTTCGCCGGCGCGATGGAGGCGCGCGAGCTCGTGGTCGTGGGCGCGGCCGCGCCCGAGCCGGCGCCCGTTCCGGTGCGCGCCATCGCGCTGGAGGACGGCGCGCTGTAGTCGCTTGCCAAAGGCGCCGGGATCGGCCACCACCGGACGCATGACCACCTCCTTGCCTGAGTATTTCCGCCCCCTGCCGCAACGGGACGGACCGCGCCCGGAAGACGCCGTGCCGCTGGCCGGCGGCGGGCTGTGGTTCACCGAGGCGGTGCGCCTGTCGCGCGACGCCGCGCCCCGGCGGGTGCCCGTGGCGGAGATCCCGCGCGACTGGCTGGAGCGGCTGAGCGCGCCGCGCGCGCCGCTGGCGGGTCTGCCCATGGACCGCTCCCGCGTGATGGGCATCGTCAACGTGACGCCCGACAGCTTTTCCGACGGCGGCCGGCTGCGCGACTCCGCCGCGGCGGCGCAGGACGCGCGCGCCATGGTCGCCGCGGGTGCCGACATCGTCGATATCGGCGGAGAGAGCACGCGGCCCGGCGCGGACACCATCGCGGACGAACTGGAAATCGAGCGCACGCGGCCGGTGATCGAGGCGCTGGCCGGGGATCTCGGCGCGCCGATCTCGATCGACACGCGCAAGCGCGCGGTGGCCGAGGCGGCGGTGGCCGCCGGTGCGGCGATCGTCAACGACGTCTCGGGGCTGCTCCATGATCCGGCGCTGGCGGGTCTCGTGATGGATCGCGACCTGCCGGTCTGCGTTATGCACGCGAAGGGCGATCCGAAGACCATGCAGGACGACCCGCGCTACGACGACGTGCTGCTGGACGTCTACGACTGGCTGGCCGGCCGGGTCGAGGCGCTGGAGGCGCAGGGCATCCCGCGGGCGAACATCGTGGTCGATCCGGGGATCGGCTTCGGCAAGACGAAGGCGCACAACCTGGCGCTGCTGGCCGGGTCGGCGCTGTTTCACGGGCTGGGATGCCCGGTGCTGATCGGTGCCTCGCGCAAGCGGTTCATCGGCACCATCACCGGCACCGAGCGTCCCGCCGACCGGATGCCCGGATCGGTCGCGGTGGCGCTGGAAGCCGCCGCGCGGGGGGCTCAGATCCTGCGGGTTCACGACGTGCCCGAGACCGTCCAGGCGCTGCGCGTCCGGGCGGCTTTGAGCGAAGGAGAAAGCGATGTCGCGTAAGCTGTTCGGAACCGACGGGGTACGCGGCACCGCGAACGCCCATCCCATGACCGCGCACCTTGCGCTGGAGCTGGGCGCCGCAGTCGGGCGGTATTTCCGCAACGAGCATCACGGCGTGCACCGCGTGGTGATCGGCAAGGACACACGCCTGTCGGGCTACATGTTCGAGAACGCGCTGACCGCCGGGCTGACCAGCACCGGCATGAACGTGCTGCTGCTGGGCCCGGTGCCGACGCCGGCGGTGGGCCTGCTGACGCCGTCCATGCGCGCGGACCTCGGGATCATGATCTCGGCCAGCCACAACCCGGCGGCCGACAACGGGATCAAGTTCTTCGGCCCCGACGGCTACAAGCTGTCCGACGCGGTCGAGACCGAGATCGAGGCGCTGATGGACGCGGGCGTGGAACCCGCGGCGCCGGCCAATATCGGCCGCGCCCAGCGCATCGACGACGGCCGCTTCCGCTACCAGGAGCGGGTGAAATCCACCCTGCCGCCGGGCCTGCGGCTGGACGGGATGAAGGTCGTGGTCGATTGCGCCAACGGCGCCGCCTACCGCACCGCGCCCGAGGTCCTGTGGGAACTGGGCGCCGACGTGATCCCCATGGGGGTCAAGCCCGACGGGCACAACATCAACGCGGAATGCGGCTCGACCAAGCCGCAGGCGGCGGCGGCGCTGGTCCTGGAGACCGGCGCCGACGTGGGCATCTGCCTGGACGGCGACGCGGATCGGATCGTCCTGATCGACCAGAACGGCACCATCGCGGACGGCGACCAGATCATGGCGCTGATGGCCGCCCGCTGGGAGGAGGAGGACCGCCTGAAAGGCGGCACCGTGGTCGCGACGGTGATGTCGAACCTCGGGCTGGAGCGCTTCCTGACCGGGCGCGGCCTGCGGCTGGAGCGCACGCAGGTCGGCGACCGCTACGTCGTCGAGGCGATGCGCAAGGGCGGCTGGAACCTGGGCGGCGAGCAGTCGGGCCACATCGTGATGACCGATTACGCGACCACCGGCGACGGGCTCATGGCCGCACTGCAATTCCTGACCGAGATGGCGCGCTCCGGAAAGCCGGCGTCCGAACTGGCGGCCAGCTTCGAGTTGGTGCCGCAATTGCTGCGAAACGTGCGCTACGATCCCGCGCAGGCGCCGCTGGAGAACGCTTCGGTCCGCGCCGCCATCGCCGAGGCCGAGGCGGTGCTGGACGGCAAGGGCCGGCTGCTGATCCGCAAGTCGGGGACCGAGCCGCTGATCCGCGTCATGGCGGAATGCGAGGATTCGGCCCTGATGAACGAGATCGTGTCGGGTATCATCGCCGAGGTCGAGGCGGTCGCGGCCCGCTAGGGGCGGCGCCCGCCCCGCCGGTGCCCCAGTCCGCGCTGCGGACGAGCAAGGGAATCGGGGTTCTGCCCCGTCGGCGCAGCGGGCAGACACGGGAATGGGCGCTCTGCCCCCGCCCGCTTCGCGGGCTCCTTGGAATCCTTCGGGACAGACGAAGCAGGCCGGCCGCCTGGCCGGCCGGCGCTTTAGGCGGAGGCCTTGCCGTAGATCTGCGCGATGCGCTCGACGGCCTGCTCGGGGGGCAGCTCCTCGCTGGTGCCGGTACGGCGGCTGGTCAGTTCGACCACGCCGTTCTTGAGCCCGCGCGGCCCGACCGTGATGCGCCACGGCAGGCCGATCAGGTCCATCGTGGCGAACTTGGCGCCGGCCCGGTCGTCGGTATCGTCGTAGAGCGGCTCGAGCCCCAGCGCGGTCAGCGAATCGTAGATCGACCGGCAGGCCGCGTCGGCGGCCTCGTCACCGGATTTCAGGTTCACGATGCCGCAATGGAAGGGCGTGACGCCCTCGGGCCAGATGATGCCCCTGTCGTCGTGGCTGGCCTCGATGATCGCGCCCAGCAGGCGCGAGACGCCGATGCCGTGGCTGCCCATGTGCACCGGGACCGCCTGCCCGTCGGGCCCCTGCACCGTGGCGCCCATCGGCTCGGAGTATTTCGTGCCGAAGTAGAAGATCTGCCCGACCTCGATGCCGCGCGCGGTGCGGCGGCGTTCCTCGGGGACCTGGTTGAACAGCGCCTCGTCGTGGGTCTCGTCGGTGCGGGCGTAACGCGAGGTGAATTCCTCGAGCACGGCGCGGCACTGGGCGTGGTCGTCGTAGTCGATGGCACGGTCGCCGAACTTCAGGTCGGTGATCTCGGAATCGTAGAACACCTCCGACTCGCCGGTCTCGGCGAGCACGAGGAATTCGTGCGTGTCGTCGCCGCCGATCGGGCCGCTGTCGGCTCGCATCGGAATCGCCTGAAGCCCCATCCGCTCGTAGCTGCGCAGGTAGCTGACCAGGTGGCGGTTGTAGGCGTGCAGCGCGTCCTCTTTCGTGAGGTCGAAGTTGTAGCCGTCCTTCATCAGGAACTCGCGGCCCCGCATGACGCCGAAACGCGGCCGGATCTCGTCGCGGAACTTCCACTGGATGTGGTAGAGCGTCAGCGGCAGGTCCTTGTAGCTGCTGACGTGGCTGCGGAAGATGTCGGTGATCAGTTCCTCGTTGGTGGGACCGTACAGCATGTCGCGGTCCTGTCGGTCGCGGATGCGCAGCATCTCGGGGCCGTAGGCGTCGTAGCGGCCGCTTTCGCGCCACAGGTCCGCCGATTGCAGCGTCGGCATCAGCATCGGGATGTGGCCCGCGCGCTGCTGCTCCTCGTGGACGATCGCCTCGATGTTGCGCAGGACCTTGTAGCCCAGCGGCAGCCACGAATAGATGCCTGCGCTGGCCTGCTTGATCATGCCGGCGCGCAGCATGTAGCGGTGGCTGACGATCTGCGCCTCGGACGGCGTTTCCTTGAGAACCGGCAGGAAATATCTCGACAGGCGCATGGGCTCCCCTTCGCGTCTCGGATGCGCGCCGGTTGTGGCGCAAGGGCCGGGACTTGGCAAGGGACCCTCGGGCCTTGCGCGAGGCGTTCGTGCAGGCGATGAAGGGTGAAACGCAAGGATCGGACGCCATGGCGCTGCCCGTCAGGGAACAGCTGAAATACTGGGGTATCGCGCTGGCGGTGCTGGCCGTGGTCCTGTGGCTGCTGGGCGACGTCCTGCTGCCGTTCATCCTGGGCGGCGCGATCGCCTATGCGCTGGACCCGCTGGCCGACCGGCTGGAGCGGCTGGGCCTGAGCCGCGTGCTGTCCGTGGCGGTCATCACCTTCGCCGCGCTGGTGCTGTTCGTGGTGATCGCGCTGGCGGTGGTGCCGGCGCTGGTGCAGCAGACCGTGCAGCTGGTCGACCTCGCCCCGCAGCTGTTCCGCGACCTGCAAACCTTCCTGACCGGCCGCTTTCCGCAGATCATGGACGAGGACAGCTCGGTCCGCGTGGCGCTGGTGGGCATCGGCGACACGATCCGCGAGCGCGGCGGCCAGCTGGTCCAGACGGCGCTGAGCTCGGCCGCGTCGCTGCTGAGCGTGATCCTGCTGTTCGTGATCGTGCCGGTGGTGGCGATCTACATGCTGGTCGACTGGGACAACATGGTCGCCCGCGTCGACGACCTGCTGCCGCGCGATCACGTCGACACGATCCGCCAGCTCGCGCGCGAGGTCGATGCGGTGCTGGCGGGGTTCGTACGGGGCATGGGCTCGGTCTGCCTGGCGCTGGGGGTGTATTACGCGGTGGCGCTGTGGCTGGTGGGCCTGCAGTTCGGGCTGGTGGTGGGCGTGGTCGCGGGCCTGCTGACCTTCATCCCCTACGTGGGCGCGATCGTCGGCGGTGCCTTGGCGATCGGGCTGGCGCTGTTCCAGTTCTGGGGCGACTGGATCTGGATCATCGTGGTCTGGGCGATCTTCCAGTCCGGCCAGTTCATCGAGGGCAACGTGCTGACGCCGCGCTGGGTGGGCGGCAGCGTAGGGCTGCACCCGGTCTGGCTGCTGCTGGCGCTGACGGTGTTCGGCTCGCTCTTCGGGTTCGTGGGCCTTCTGGTGGCGGTGCCCTTGGCCGCTGCGCTGGGCGTTCTGGCGCGGTTCGTCGCGCGGCGTTACAAGGAGTCTCAGCTTTACGGTGGGGTCGCATCCGAATCCGGCCGCCCCGCAATCGACCGCGACCTGCCATGACCGCCATCCGCCAGCTTCCGCTTCCACTGCCCGCGCGCACGGCGCTTGGGCGCGAGGACTTCTTCGTCTCGCCCGCAAACGCGATGGCGGTGGCGGTGATCGAGGCCTGGCCGACCTGGGCGTCGCGCAAATGCGTGCTGACGGGGCCGGAAGGCGCCGGCAAGTCGCACCTGGCGCATGTCTGGGCGGCGCAGAGCGGCGCGCGCATCGTGCCGGCCGACACGCTGGCGGACGCCGACATCGCCGCGCTGGCGGACAGGTCGGTCTGCGTCGAGGACGCGGACCGAATCGCAGGCGACGCCGGGGCCGAGGCCGCGCTGTTCCACCTGCACAACCTGGTGCTGGCCGAGGGGCACGCGCTGCTGCTGACCGCGCGGCGGGCGCCGAACCACTGGTCGCTGACGCTGCCCGACCTGCGCAGCCGGATGCTGGGCACGCAGGCCGTCGCTCTGCCCGAGCCCGACGACACGCTGCTGGCGGCGCTGCTGGCCAAGCTGTTCGGCGATCATCAGACCGTGCCCGCGCCCGACGTGATTCCCTACCTGCTGACGCGCATGCCGCGCAGCTATCGCGCGGCGCAGCGCATCGTCGAAGCGCTGGACCGCGCGGCGCTGGCGCGCAAGGGGGCGATCACGCGGCCCCTGGCGATGCGCGTCCTCGAAACCCTTGCTGAAGGCCGCCCCGATGGCCGATCCTGAACCCGTGCGTCACGAAACCGTTGCATCGGGGCCCGACAACCCCGCCATGACCAATGCCGATTTCCTCAAGTCGCCGCTTCCGCCGGCGGTCGAGATCGAGGGCCTGGACCTGTCCGGGCCGGGGCGCTTCGTCAACCGCGAGCTGTCCTGGCTGGGCTTCAACTGGCGCGTGCTGGAGGAGGCCGAGAATACCCGCGTGCCGCTGCTGGAGCGGCTGCGCTTCCTGTCGATCTCGTCGGCGAACCTCGACGAGTTCTATACCGTCCGCGTGGCGGGCCTGCGCGAACTGGCGCAGGCGGGCAATACCAGCCCGGCCGACGACGGCCTGACGCCGGCCCAGCAGCTGGAGCTGATCGACGCCGACGCCCGCCGGCTGATGGGTGCGCAGCAGCGCGTGCTGGGGGAATTGCGCGCGCTGATGTCCGAGCAGGGCATCACGATCGTCCGGCGCGACGCGCTGACCGACGCGGACCGCGCCTTCCTGGCCGAGACGTTCCTGGCGCAGGTCTTCCCGGTGCTGTCGCCGCTGGCCATCGACCCCGCGCACCCTTTCCCGTTCATCGCCAGCATGGGCTATTGCCTGGCGCTGCAGCTGGAACGCGAACGCGACGGGCGCGGGCTGCAGGCGCTGCTGCCGATCCCGGCGCAGATCGATCGGTTCATGGTGCTGCCGGCGGAAAAGGGCGAAAGCCGCTTCATCCTGCTCGAAGACGTGCTGCTGCTGCACATCGACAGCCTGTTCCCCGGCTACATCGTGAAGGATCACTTCGGGTTCCGCGTGCTGCGCGACAGCGACATCGAGGTCGAGGAAGAGGCCGAGGACCTGGTGCGCGAGTTCGAGGTCGCGCTGAAGCGCCGCCGCCGCGGCGAGGTGGTGCGCCTGACGGTCTCGCGCGGCGCGCCCGCCGGCCTGCGCCGGATCGTCATGCGCGAGCTGCACGTGAACGAGGACGAGGTGATCGAACTCGACGGGATGCTGGGGGCGGCGGACCTCAAGGAACTGGTGCTCGAGTCGCGGCCCGACCTGCTGTGGCCCAGCTTCACGCCCCGCGTCCCCGAGCGCGTGCAGGACCACGAGGGCGACATGTTCGCCGCCATCGCGCAGAAGGACATGCTGCTGCACCACCCCTACGAGACGTTCGACATGGTGGTGCGTTTCATCAGCCGCGCGGCACGCGATCCGAACGTGGTGGCGATCAAGCAGACGCTGTACCGAACCTCGCGCAACTCTCCGATCGTCGAGGCGCTGTGCGAGGCGGCCGAGGACGGGAAATCCGTCACCGCGCTGGTGGAACTGAAGGCCCGTTTCGACGAGGCCGCCAATATCCGGCAATCTCGCCGGCTGGAGCGCGCGGGCGCGCATGTGGTCTACGGATTTCTCGACTGGAAGACCCACGCCAAGATCAGCCAGGTGGTCCGCCGCGAGGGCAGCAAGCTGGTGACATACACCCACTGGGGCACCGGCAATTACCATCCCATCACGGCCAAGATCTACACCGACCTGTCGTTCTTCACCTGCGACGCGGCGCTGGGGCGGGATGCCGCGAAGATCTTCAACTACCTCAGCGGCTACGCCATGCCGGCGGGGCTCGAGAACATCTACATCTCGCCGCACAGCCTCAAGCAGGGGATGCTGGACCTGATCGCGGCCGAGGCCGAGCATGCCCGGGCGGGTCGGCCGGCGCAGATCTGGATCAAGCTGAACTCGCTGATCGAATCCGACATGATCGACGCGCTCTACGCCGCCAGCCAGGCCGGCGTGCGGATCGACTGCGTGATCCGGGGCATCTGCGGGCTGCGGCCGGGGGTGAAGGGCCTGTCGGACAACATCCGCGTGAAATCCATCGTCGGGCGATACCTGGAGCATTCGCGCATCATCTGCTTCGGCAACGGCCACGGGTTGCCGCACGCCAAGGCACGGGTGTTCCTGTCCTCGGCGGACTGGATGGGGCGCAACCTCAACCGCCGGGTGGAAACCGGCGTCGAGATCCACAACGCCACCGTGAAGGCGCAGATCGTCAGCCAGATCATGGCCGCGAACCTTGCCGACACGGCGCAAAGCTGGGTCATGGCGCCCGAGGGGCATTTCACCCGCGAGCCGGTGCCAGAGGGCGTCTTCGCGTTCAACTGCCATCGTTTCTTCATGGAGAACCCCTCGCTGTCGGGCCGCGGCTCGGCCGGGGCGGGCGACGTGCCCAAGCTGACCCATACCGAGGATTGAGCGCCGCCCCCCGGCGGCAGGGCCGCGAACGGGCGATTGACCCCGCCGCCCGGTCGGTTCTACGTAGGGGCGCCTAAGTGGGGATGACGACGTGGACGGCGACACCACCACCGAACCGGATTGGGGCCCGTTCGGGCGACCGCTCTTCGACGATGCCTCGGCCCGCGCGCTCGCCCGTGTGGGCGTGGTCGACATCGGCTCAAACTCGGTCCGGCTGGTCGTGTTCAACGGCGCCGCGCGCAGCCCGGCCTATTTCTACAACGAGAAGATCATGTGCGCCCTCGGCGCCGGCATGGCCGAGACCGGCCGCCTGAACCCCGAAGGGCGCGAGCGCGCGCTGGCCGCGCTGAAGCGGTTCCGCCTGCTGGCGCGGGGGATGGAGCTGCCGCCGCTGACGGTGGTCGCCACCGCCGCGATGCGCGACGCCGAGGACGGACCCGAATTCCGCAAGCAGCTGGAATCCGAGACCGGGCTGAAGATCCACGTCATCGACGGCGAGGAAGAGGCGCGGCTGTCGGCGCAGGGCGTGCTGCTGGGCTGGCCGGGCAGCTACGGGCTGGTCTGCGACATCGGCGGCTCGTCGATGGAACTGGCCGAGATCCACGGCGGCCGCGTCGGCAAGCGCATGACCTCTGCCCTCGGTCCGCTGAAGTTCAAGGATCTCGAGGGCGGCAAGAAGGCGCGCGAGAAGTACATCCGCCAGACGATGGCACCGCTGGCCCAGCACATGGGCGCCCAGCGCGACCGGCTGTTCCTCGTCGGCGGCAGCTGGCGCGCCATCGCGCGCATCGACATGGAGCGGCGCGGCTATCCGCTGCACGTGCTGCACGAATACCGCATGGACGCCGACGCCGTGCGCGAGACAGTCGCCTTCATCGAGGCCGCGGACCTGGACTCGCTGCGCCACGCCTGCGGCCTGTCCTCGTCGCGGATGGCGCTTGTTCCCTACGCATCCGAGGTGCTCAGCCAGCTGATCGAGACGTTCCAGCCGAAGGACATCGCGATCTCGTCCTACGGCATCCGCGAGGGGCTGCTGTTCGAGCAGATGCCGCAGGAACTGCGCGACCGGGATCCGCTGATCGAGGCCTGCCGCTTCGCCGAGAAGAAGGACGCGCGCATGCCCGGCTTCGGCCGGACGCTGTACCACTTCGTGCTGCCGCTGTTTCCCGACGCGCAGCCGGCGCAGATGCGGCTGATGCGGGCCGCCTGCCTGCTGCACGACGTCAGCTGGCGCGCGCACCCCGACTACCGCGCCGAGGTGTGCTTCGACTACGCCACGCGCGCCAACCTCGGCGGGCTGAAGCACCACGAGCGCATCTGGCTGGGGCTGGCGCTGCTGCACCGCTACCGCAACAAGCGGCACGGCACCCGGTTCGAGGAACTGTACGACCTGCTGCCGCCCGAGGCCCAGACCGAGGCCGAGGTGCTGGGCAAGGCGATGCGCTTCGGCGCGATGCTGTGGTCGGTGGATGCCGGGCAGAAGAACGCGCGGCTGGACTGGCACCCCGCGCAGCGCCGGCTGCGGCTGAACCTGAGCGAAGAGCTTGCGCCGCTTTACGGCGAGGTCACGCAGGCGCGGTTCAAATCCCTCGCATCGGCGCTGGGCTCCGACAATTTCGACCTTCAGATCGAGGGCTAGAGTTCGATCTCGCCGGTCTCGCTGTCGGGCTGCGGCTCGGTTCCCGGCGCGATGTCGGGCACGCCGTCCGGCGCGTCCTCCAGCGGCTCGCGCCGGCGGATGATGATGTCGCCATTGGGCAGGATCTCGGGCGCGTGGTAGACCGACCAGTCCTCGACCTCGGTCATCAGGTCGCGGAAGGCGGGGCCCATCTCGGCCACGAAGTCGCGCAGCGCGGGGCGCATCTGCTCGGTCATGCCCTGCAGGCCCTCCAGCGCGGGCTCCATCTCTCCCATCAGGCCGCGGAAGAAGGTGCGCGCGCCCTCCTCCATCATCCGGAAGCTTTCGGACTCCTCGGAGGGTTCGGGCACGGGCTGGTCCTGCAACGGCTCCTGCGCGGCCAGCGGCGTGGCGGACAGAAGCGCGGTCAGGGCGAAGGCTGCGATGCGTGTCATGCCCTGAAGATAGGGCCGCGGCGCGCTCGCGCAATCCTCAGGCGGCCTGGCGCGAGATTTCCTCCCACGCGCGGTTGATGTCGATCAGCCGCTTCTCGGACAGCTTCACCGCCTCGGGGGGGACGCCGCGCGCGATCATCGCGTCGGGGTGGCTTTCGCGCACCAGTCCGCGCCAGGCCTTGCGGATCTCGGGCAGCGGGGTGTCGGGATCGACGCCCAGGATCGCGTAAGGGTCGCGCCGCGCTTCGGGCACGAATCGCGCCCGCAGGCGGGCAAAGCGGCGCTGGTCGAGGCCGAAGATCTCGGCCACGCGCTCGAGGAACGCATCCTCGGCCGGGTGATAGGCGCCGTCGGACAGGGCGATGTGGAACAGCCCCTCCATCAGGTCGCACAGTGTGTCCTTCCGGTCGCCGAACATGGCGCCGATTCGCCGGGCGTATTCCTCGAACCCCGCCACGTCCTGCCGCGCCAGGTTGAAGACGCGCGCGGCGCCGGGCTCGTCCTCGGGGGGGATGTGGAACACCTCGCGGAAGGCGGTGACCTCGGCACGGGTCACCTGCCCGTCGGCCTTGGCCATCTTGGCCGACAGCGCGATCACCGCGATGGTGAACGCGACCGTGCGCTCGGGCGGCGTGCGCAGCCGCTCGAAGAGCGCGGCAAGGCCTTCGCCGCTGCGCAGCGCCTCGACCAGATCGGTAATGCGGGTCCAGATCGACATGGGGTCATCCTATGCCAGGCCGCCGGGGATGTCAGCGCGGTGGGGACAGGAATTTCTGCATCAGCACAAGGTCCATCCAGCGGTCGAACTTGCGCCCCACCTGCGGCAGGCGGGCCACCTCGACAAAGCCCGGGGCGGCGTGGAAGGCGACGCCGCCGGGGTTCTCGCCGCTGACGCCAGCCCAGAGCGAATGCACCCGCTCGGCCCTTGCCGTGTCCTCCAGCGCGACCATGAGCGCGCGGCCGAGGCCCCGCCCGCGGGCTTCGGGGGCAAGCTGGATCGAGTGTTCCTTGGTGAAGGCGTAACCCGGCCCGCCGCGGAACGGGAAATACGTGGCGAAGCCCAGCACGCGGCCCCGATCTTCGGCCACCTGGAAGGCGGGGCCGCGCGCGGCGATGTCGGCGGCGATGCCCGACGGGGTCTTCAGCTCGGTGGTGAAGGTGACGGCGGTGCCGTCGATCACCGCGTTCCAGATCGCGACGATCGCCTCGGCATCCTCGGGCCGCGCGGGGCGGATCGTCATTCCAGCGTCACCGTCCCGTGCGTCGTGCGGATCCGGGCGCGCAGGCCCGCCGCGCCGGTCTCGAAGGCAAGTCCGGTGGTGTCGAGATGCGGAGCCAGCAGGTCGCGCAGGGCGTCCACCTCGGGGTGCGAGACGCACAGCCCCTCCAGCGCCAGCCCCGACGCGGCCAGCGTCTTGCCCGGCGGCACCGGGCTGCGCCACTGCATCAGCGCCGGGAACAGCCCGTCGAAGGGCAGCAGCCCGTCCTCGGGGACCGCCATGGTCCAGGCAAGATCGCCCCGTTCCAGATGCACCGGGTGCCCCGCCATCGGCAGCGCCTTCAGCGCGGCGTCGATGTCGTCGCAGCGCAGCACCCACTTGTCGAGCCGCGGCGGCCCGGCGAAGCGGTCGAGCCCGAACCAGCGCGCCTCCTTCGGCGGCGCCAGCGCCGGGTCGACGGCGATCGCCTCGATATACAGCTCGGGCGAAAGGCCCAGCAGTCGGTTATGCGTGCCGTAGCGTTCATGCTGGCCGCCGGGGATCATCGGCACGCCCAGCGCGCGCTCCACATGCGCGGCGGCCTCGTCCAGCGTCTCTCCCAGCACCGCGACGTGATCGAGTTGCAGCATGACCATGACCCTTCATCCCCTGCCCTTCCGAGTATGGGCGGGAGATGGGCACTTGGCCAGTGCCCGCGCGCAGGCAGAGCGCCGGTGTCCGCGCGCGCTGCACGCGCGGGCGCGGGGTCAGAGCCCGCGGGCCTCGCGGACGAGGGTCAGGATGTTCTGTGCCGCCTCGGGGATGTTCGTGCCGGGGCCGAAGATCGCCTTCACGCCGGCCTGCTTGAGGAAGTCGTAATCCTGCTGCGGGATCACCCCGCCGCAGATCACCAGGATGTCCTCGGCACCCTGCGCGCGCAAAGCCTCGACCAGCTGGGGCGCCAGCGTCTTGTGCCCCGCCGCCTGGCTGCTGATGCCGATCACGTGCACGTCGTTGTCGATGGCGTCCTGCGCGGCTTCCTCGGGGGTCTGGAACAGCGGGCCCACGTCCACGTCGAAGCCGATGTCGGCGAAGGCCGTGGCGATCACCTTCGCGCCGCGGTCGTGGCCGTCCTGGCCCATCTTGACCACCAGCATGCGCGGGCGGCGGCCGTCGACCTCGGCGAAATCCTCGACCGACTTCTGAATCGCGGCGAAGCCCTCGTCGCCCTCGTAGGCGGCGCCGTAGACCCCGGCGAGCGTCTTCACCTCGGCCCTGTGCCGGCCGAACACCTTTTCCATCGCCATGCTGATCTCTCCTACCGTGGCGCGGGCGCGCGCCGCCTCGACCGCCGCCTCGAGCAGGTTCCCGCCCTCGGCCGCGCGCTTTTCCAGGTCCGCCAGCGCCGCGTCGCAGGCCGCTTGGTCGCGGGTGGCGCGGATGCGCTCCAGCGCCTTGACCTGCCCGTCGCGGACCTTGGCGTTGTCGATCGACAGGATGTCGAGATCGTCCTCCTTCGCGAGGCGATACTTGTTCACGCCGACGATCACGTCGCGGCCTCGGTCGATATCGGCCTGCCGGCGGGCGGCGGTCTCCTCGATCCGCAGCTTGGGCATGCCCGACTCGACCGCCTTGGTCATGCCGCCCATGCCGTCGACTTCCTCGATCAGCTTCCAGGCCTCCTCGGCCAGCTGGTGCGTCAGGCTTTCGACGTAATACGAGCCTGCCAAGGGATCGACGACCTTGGTGACGCCGGTCTCCTCCTGCAGGATCAGCTGGGTGTTGCGCGCGATGCGGGCGCTGAAATCGGTGGGCAGCGCCATCGCCTCGTCCAGCGCGTTGGTGTGCAGGCTCTGCGTGCCGCCCAGAACCGCGCTCATCGCCTCGTAGGCGGTGCGGATGACGTTGTTGTAGGGGTCCTGCTCGGCCAGGCTCACGCCCGAGGTCTGGCAATGGGTGCGCAGCATCTTGGACTTGGGGTCCTGCGCGCCAAGCTCGGTCATGATGCGGTGCCACAGCATCCGCGCGGCACGCAGCTTGGCGGCCTCCATGAAGAAGTTCTTGCCGATCGCGAAGAAGAAGCTCAGCCGGCCGGCGAATCTGTCCACGTCCATGCCGCGCGCCATCGCGGTCTTCACGTATTCCTTGCCGTCGGCCAGGGTGTAGGCCAGCTCCTGCACCAGGTTCGCGCCGGCCTCCTGCATGTGGTAGCCGGAGATCGAGATCGAGTTGAAGCGCGGCATCTCGTTCATCGTGTATTCGATGATGTCGGCGATGATCCGCATGCTGGGCTCGGGCGGGTACACGTAGGTGTTCCGCACCATGAATTCCTTGAGGATGTCGTTCTGGATCGTGCCCGACAGCTGCGCGCGCGACACGCCCTGCTCCTCGCCCGTGACGATGAAGTTCGCCATGATCGGGATGACGGCGCCGTTCATCGTCATCGAGACGCTGACCTGGTCCAGCGGGATGCCGTCGAACAGGATCTTCATGTCCTCGACGCTGTCGATGGCGACGCCGGCCTTGCCCACGTCGCCCACCACGCGCGGGTGGTCGCTGTCATAGCCACGGTGGGTGGCAAGATCGAAGGCCACGCTGACGCCCTGCTGGCCGGCATCCAGCGCGCGGCGGTAGAAGGCGTTGCTTTCCTCGGCGGTCGAGAAGCCGGCATATTGCCGGATCGTCCAGGGCCGGCCGGTATACATCGTGCTGCGCACGCCGCGGGTGAAGGGCTCGTCCCCCGGCAAGGTGCCGAGATGCGGCAGGCCCTCGGTATCGGCCTCGGTGTAAAGCGGCTTGACGTCGATGCCTTCCAGCGTGTGCCAGGTCAGGTCCTCGACCGTGCGGTTGCGCAGTTCCTTCTCGGCGCGGGCGCGCCAATCCTGTGGCAGATCCGTCATCCTGTGATCCTCTCTGGTTCGGGACGGCGACCGAGGTCCATCATCCGCGCGAGGGTGAACTTTTCGTGCCCGGCGGGGATCAGGGCCTGTGCAGGGGCCCCCGCTCGGCTTATATCGAATGTCATGAAATCCCTGACAAGAAGCGCATGGATCGGCGTCTTTGCCCTGCTCGCGACACTGGGTGGCGCAGCGACCGGCGCGACGGCGCAGATCTCCGTTACCGACGACGACCCGCCCCTGGCCGAGCCTTCGGTCGACGCGCAGGAGGCGCCACCCGACGCGGCCGAGCCGGAGGTCGTCGATCCCATCCGCTCGGCGGTCGGAACCACGCTGGAGGAATGGCGCTGGACGCGGCGTCCGGTCGTCGTCTTCGCGGAAAGCCCGAACGATCCCCGCTTCGTCGAGCAGATGGAGAACATCACCTCGCGGCTCGACGCGCTGGTCGACCGCGACGTAGTCGTGATCACCGACACCGATCCCGCCTCGGGTTCGTCTTTCCGGCGATCCCTGCGGCCGCGCGATTTCATGGTGGTCGTCATGGCCAAGGACGGCACAATCGTCCTGCGCCGGCCGATGCCGTTGTCCGTGCGCGAGATCTCGCGATCGATCGACAAGTTGCCCCTGCGCCGGCAGGAAGTGCGCGAGCGCCGCCTCGATGCGGATTGAGCCGCGGCGCGGGCCTTCGCACGGGTCGTCGTGGTTTCCGGCCGCGGGTCCATCGCCCTATTCGAACTCCATGATGACGTCGTCCACGGCAAGGCTGTCGCCGGCGCTGGCGTTGATCTTGGCCACCGTGCCGCGGCGTTCAGCGCGCAGGATGTTCTCCATCTTCATCGCCTCGACGGTGCAGAGCGCCTGCCCCTCCTGCACCTCCTGACCCTCCTCGACGTCGATCTTCACGATTAGGCCGGGCATCGGGCAGAGCAGCATCTTGGACGTGTCCGGCGGCACCTTTTCCGGCATCAGCGCGGCCAGCTCGGCCTGCCGCGGGGTGCGCACATGCACCTTGAGGTCGGCGCCGCGGGTGCGCAGGCGGAAGCCCTGCGTGATCTTGTCGACCTTCAGCACCAGCGGCGCGCCGTCGACCATCATGCGTGCCAGCCGGTCGCCGGGGGTCCAGTCGCCCTCGACCCGCATCGCATCACCGGTCGCGAAGGTGACGGTGGTGCCCTGCCGGTCCGCGGCGGTCGCCACCTCGAATCGCTCGCCCTGCGCCTCGACCATCCATTCGGTGCCGACCTTGCGTTCGTGGTTGTCGAGCGTGCCCGAGATGCGCGCGCGCCGAATCTCGGCCACGCGGTTCATCGCCGCCGCCGCCGCCGCCACGCGCCGCAAAGCGGTGTCGTCCAGCGCGACGCCGTCGAACCCGTCGGGCCACTCCTCGGCGATGAAGGCGGTCGTCATGTCTCCGCTGACGAATTTCGGATGGTCCATCACCGCCGACAGGAACGGCAGGTTGTGCCCGATGCCCTCCACCTCGAACGCGTCGAGCGCGGTGCGCATTGTCTCGATCGCCTGCGCCCGCGTGGGCGCCCAGGTGCACAGCTTGGCGATCATCGGGTCGTAGTACATGCTGATCTCGCCGCCCTCGAAGACTCCGGTGTCGTTGCGCACGGTGCCCGCGCCCATCGCGCCCTCGGCCGGGGGGCGGTAGCGGGTCAACCGGCCGATCGACGGCAGGAAGTTGCGATACGGGTCCTCGGCGTACAGCCGGTTCTCGATCGCCCAGCCGTTGATCGTCAGGTCCTCCTGCCTGAACGGCAACTTCTCGCCGTTGGCGACCCGGATCATCTGCTCGACCAAGTCCACGCCGGTGATCATCTCGGTGACCGGGTGTTCGACCTGAAGGCGGGTGTTCATCTCGAGGAAGTAGAAGTTGCGCTCGCCGTCGACAATGAATTCGACGGTGCCGGCGCTGGTGTAGCCCACGGCCTGCGCCAGCCTGACGGCCTGTTCACCCATCGCGCGGCGGGTCGCCTCGTCCAGGAACGGCGAGGGCGCCTCCTCAACGACCTTCTGGTTGCGCCGCTGGATCGAGCATTCTCGCTCGTGCAGATAGACCGCGTTGCCGTGCTGGTCGCACAGCACCTGGATCTCGATGTGGCGGGGCTGGGTGACGAATTTCTCGATGAAGATGCGGTCGTCGCCGAAGCTGCTGGCGGCCTCGTTCTTCGAGGACTGGAAACCCTCGCGCGCCTCGTCGTCGGTCCACGCGATGCGCATGCCCTTGCCGCCGCCGCCGGCGCTGGCCTTGATCATCACCGGATAGCCGATCTCGCCCGCGATCTTCACCGCCTCGTCGGCATCACCGATCAGGCCCATGTAGCCGGGAACGGTGTTCACCCCCGCCTCCTGCGCGATCTTCTTGGAGGTGATCTTGTCGCCCATCGCCTCGATCGCCTTCACGGGCGGGCCGACGAAGGCCACGCCCGCCGCATCCAGCGCCTGCGCGAATTTCGGGTTCTCCGACAGAAAACCGTAGCCCGGATGCACCGCCTGCGCGCCCGACGCCTTGATCGCGTCCATCACCTTGTCGATGACGATGTAGGACTGGTTGGCGGGCGGCGGCCCGATATGGATCGCCTCGTCCGCCATCTCGACATGCAGCGCGTTGCGGTCCGCGTCGGAATAGATCGCGACTGTGGTGATCCCCATGCGCCGCGCGGTCTTGATGACGCGGCAGGCGATCTCGCCGCGGTTGGCGATCAGGATCTTGTCGAACATGGCCGTCCCTTTTCCGGTTTTCTTGCGCCCGGACCGCTTGTCCGGGCGAGACACGAAAAGGCCGCCCGCAGACGATTGTCCGGGGCGGCCTCGATCTCGATGTCACGTGGTTCCGCGCGGGCCAGTTCGCCTCGCGTCAGCGCGTCCGCAGGCTCAGCGGTCTGCGCAGAGACGCGGCGAGATGTCGTCGCAGACCACGCCGGCCGCGCCGCCGATGGCCGCGCCGGCCGCAACATCGTTGTTGGTCGCCGCAGCGCCTGCCGCGCCGATGCCTGCGCCCAGGACGCCGCGTTCAAGATCGGAGCCTTCGCACGCCGCGAGACCGACGCAGGATGCCAGGGCAAGAGAGAGAGTGACGATACGCATAGAATGAGCTCCATAGATTGCATGCGGCCGCGCAGGCGCGGCCGGAACCGGCGGCAAGACCCTTGCTGCGTGCGGCTGGTTCCTCGGTGACAGGCGGTCAGCCCGCCACCGGCATGAACCCGCTCGCAAGCCCCTGCCCCACCGACGATCGTCATCGATCATCTCCGAATATTTCGGGGAAGGCAACGCGCGCCGCCTCTTCGTCTATGACCAGGCGGGCCTCGTAGCTTTCGGGGTCGAACGGGTCGTCGAACGGCAGCACCTCGCGTCCGAACAGCCATGACAGGCGCCCCGCGTCCAGGTTGCCGCGCTCGAAAGGCTCGTCGCCAAACGACTCCCACAAGGCCGCCATGAAGGCCGCGTCGGCGCGGCGGTCGGCCGGCCTGCGATCGCGGTAGCGTTCGCGCCGGATCAGCGGGGCCGCGCCACGAGGATTTGCGCGCCTGATGGTGAACTGGAAATCCGTACCCGGCATGCGGCCGGGAAATCCACGATGCTTCAGCATGCCGTCCTCCGGTCGGGCCGGGATGCAGGGTGAAGCTGCGGCCGGGCCATGTGCGCTGTGTTCTGCGCTGCGGCGGGACGCGTGGGGGCCGCGCCATACGTCGCGCGGAGGACGGGATCGGGGACGGGCCCAGCGGCCCGTCCCGCGAAGGTCTTACTTGTACTTACCGGTGTAGACCGGCTCAACGCTGATCGGCTCGGGATCGACGATGACAACTTCTTCTTCCTGCTGGCCGCAGGCCGCGAGGCCAGCGACGAGGCCGAGTGCTGCAAGCAGTTTGATGCTCTTGGACATCTTTGTCTCCTGTCTGTTTCGTCTGCGCCCGGCACGCGCTGCGCCCGGGCCTGCGACGGTGTAACGATCGCATGGGTGCAATCGGTTCCAAAAATATCGAACGTTTCGAACGAAATATATGGGGCGGCAAGAGATGAGCGGCCCTGTGACACGATTGCCATATTCCGCCGGGTCAAACCGTCCGGAACTACAACATCTTGATTCGCGGGGGAGGCGACGACTACATGCAGTAGGCCGCAGGAAGGGCAGAAAAATATTTTCGGCCCCGCGGAACTGTGGGACCGGGTCGCGCAGGCCGTTGTCTCGGCCAGGCGCGGCCGCGGGGCCCGATGCATTTTCGCCACATGGCCACACACGTGCGCATCCGCACCGCAAAGCGGGCAGCCCCGACACCGTTTCCGGTCTCCTCCTGTCGGAGCTGCCGCGCGCCCGGCCTCGGCAGGGGCGCTTTTGACTTGTCGGGGGCCGGCGTTCATGCGGCCCACTTCGATGCGTGGGCGATCCAGCGCGCCCGCAGGCACGGATCGTCCAGAAGCGCCTCGATCCGCGTCTCGAGGCCGGGCGGAACCGGTCTGGCAGCCCGCCCACCGGCGGTGACGCGGATTCCGGTATCCCTTACGTCAATTTGTACCACCGGTGAAAAACCGCGCAAGCGCTGAAATGCGCGCCAGACATCCTGGCGCACCTGGTGCGCCAGGCGCGATGCGCGCAGCGGCGGGAAATCCGCGCTGGCCGCGACGTCGAAGCGCGGCGGCCAGTGCCGGGCAAGGGTGTAGCGCCCGCTCTCGCGGTGCTCGTACCATCCGCGCAGGGGAGCGGGTCCGGATTCGTCCAAGGCGATGCTCACAGCGGGATGTTGTCGTGCTTCTTCCACGGCATGCTCCGCCGCTTGTTGCGCAGCATGGCGAAGGCCCGTGACACCCGCCGCCGGGTCGAGCGCGGCTGGATCACCTCGTCGATGAAGCCGCGTTCGGCGGCGACGAACGGGTTGGCGAATCGCTCCTCGTATTCCTGCGCATGCGCCGCGATCTTGCCGGGATCGCCCAGGTCGGCACGGTGGATGATCTCGGCCGCGCCCTTGGCGCCCATCACCGCGATCTGCGCGGTGGGCCAGGCATAGTTCACGTCCGCGCGCAGGTGCTTGGACGCCATCACGTCGTAGGCGCCGCCATAGGCCTTGCGGGTAATCAGCGTGACCTTGGGCACGGTCGCCTCGCCGTAGGCGAACAGCAGCTTGGCGCCGTGCTTGATGACGCCGCCGAATTCCTGCCCCGTGCCGGGCAGGAAGCCGGGCACGTCCACCAGCGTCAGGATCGGAATCTCGAACGCGTCGCAGAACCGCACGAAGCGCGCGGCCTTGCGGCTGCTGTCGATGTCCAGCACGCCGGCCAGCACCATCGGCTGGTTCGCCACCACGCCCACACTCTGCCCTTCGAGCCGGATGAAGCCGGTGACGATGTTCTTGGCGAACTCCTCTTGGATCTCGTAGAAATCGCCCTCGTCCGCGACCTTGGTGATCAGCTCCTTCATGTCGTAGGGCTGGTTCGGGCTCTCGGGGATCAGCGTGTCGAGGCTGGTCTCCACGCGCTCGACATCGTCGAAGAACGGCCGCACCGGCGGCTTCTCGCGGTTGTTGAGCGGCAGGAAGTCGACCAGCCGGCGCACCTCGGCCAGCGCCTCGACGTCGTTCTCGAACGCGCCGTCGGCAACCGAGGATTTGCGCGTATGGGTCAGCGCGCCGCCCAGTTCCTCGGCGGTGACCTGCTCGTTGGTCACAGTCTTCACCACGTCGGGCCCGGTGACGAACATGTAGCTGCTGTCCTTCACCATGAAGATGAAGTCGGTCATCGCCGGCGAATAGACCGCCCCGCCCGCGCAGGGCCCCATGATGACGCTGATCTGCGGGATCACGCCCGAGGCCTCGACGTTGCGCTGGAAGATCTCGGCATAGCCCGCAAGGCTGTCGACGCCTTCCTGGATGCGCGCGCCGCCCGAATCGTTCAGCCCGATGACGGGCGCGCCGTTCTGCACCGCCATGTCCATGACCTTGCAGATCTTGCGGGCGTGGGTCTCGCTGACCGACCCGCCGAGGACGGTGAAATCCTGGCTGAAGACGTAGACCATGCGGCCGTTGATCGTGCCCCAGCCGGTAACCACGCCGTCGCCGTAGGGGCGGTTTTGCTCCATCCCGAAATCGGTGCAGCGGTGGGCCACGAACATGTCGTATTCCTCGAAGCTGCCCTCGTCGAGCAGCAGGTCGATGCGTTCGCGCGCCGTCAGCTTGCCCTTCGCGTGCTGGACATCGAGCCGTTTCTGCCCGCCGCCCAGCCGCGCCTGGCCGCGCCGGTTCTCGAGCTCCTGCAGGATATCCTTCATGCGTGTCCTCCGCCTGGCCGCGGCGCCGGAGGGGCCGCCACGGGTGGCACCATACGACACGGCGGATCGGTCTCAAGTCAAATCCGGCAAATTTGCAAAGCATGAAGAGGAGACGCGCGCAAAAACGCAAATCCGCAAATCGCACGGCCGCGCGCGGGCGCAGATGGACAAACCCGCGGCAGGGGCCTAACCCCTATCGCATGAACAGCGCCGTCAAGGTCCGCTTTCTGGACCGCTCCACCCCGCCGCATATCGCCACGCTCATCTTCATGTCCGGCCTCTCGGCGCTGGCCATGAACATCTTCCTGCCGTCCCTGCCGCAGATGACCGAGTATTTCGATACCGACTACCAGCTGATGCAGCTTTCGGTGGCGGTCTACCTGGGCGTCAACGCGGTGCTGCAGATCGTCGTGGGGCCGCTGTCGGACAAGCTCGGGCGCCGGCCGATGGTGCTGGGCGGTATCGCGCTGTTCTGCCTGGCCACGCTGGGCTGCCTGCTGGCGACGAACGTCTGGGTCTTCCTCGCCTTCCGCATGTGCCAGGCGGTGATCGTCGTCGCCATGGTGCTGAGCCGGGCGATCGTGCGCGACATGGTCCCGCAGGACCAGGCGGCGTCGATGATCGGTTACGTCACGATGGGCATGGCGGTGGTGCCCATGATCGGGCCCGCCATCGGCGGCCTGCTCGACCAGATCGCGGGCTGGCAGGCCAGCTTCTGGATGCTGCTCGCGCTGGGGATCGGCCTGTTCTGGCTGTGCTGGCGCGACCAGGGCGAGACGGCGACGGTCAGCGGACTGTCGCTGGGGCGCCAGTTCAGCCAGTACCCCGAGCTGTTCCGCGCGCCGCGCTTCTGGGGCTACGCCCTCGCGGCGGCCTTCGCGTCGGGGGCGTTCTTTTCCTACCTCGGCGGCGCGCCCTTCGTGGGCTCGGTGGTCTTCGGTCTCGATCCGGCGACGCTGGGCATCTATTTCGGCGCCCCGGCCGTCGGCTACTTCCTCGGCAACTGGGCGTCGGGGCGGTATTCGGCGCATTACGGCGTCAACCGGATGGTGCTGGTCGGCGCGATCATCGTCACCAGCGGCCTCGTGCTGTCGCTGGTGGTCTTCGCGCTGGGCTTCAAGACCCCGCTGACCTTCTTCGGCTTCATGACCTTCGTGGGCCTCGGCAACGGCATGACGATCCCCAACGCCACCGCCGGCATGCTGTCGGTGCGCCCGCACCTCGCGGGAACGGCCAGCGGCCTCGGCGGCGCGATCATGATCGGCGGCGGCGCGGGCCTGTCGGCCTTCGCCGGCGTGATCCTGCAGCCGGGCACGGGCGCCTGGCCGCTGCTGTGGCTGATGCTGTCGACCTCGGTCGCCGGTGTCGCGGCCATCGCCTTCGTCATCTGGCGCGAGCGGCAGCTGGAAAGGCTGGACACCGCCTGAGCGGTTTGCAAACGTCGCCGCCGACGCTGCAAATCCGCGAAAGCCCGCCATGCCCGCACCCAAGCTCTATGCCGGCGCCAAGCTGCGCGACCTGCGGACGCGGCTGGGCCTGACGCAGAAAGACTTTGCCGCGAAGCTGGGCGTGTCCCTGCCCTACCTGAACCAGATGGAGAACAACAACCGCCCCGTCAGCACGACGGTGGTGCTGGGGCTGGCGCAGGAATTCGGCTTCGACGTGACCGAACTGGGCTCGGGCGAATCCGAGCGCATGGTCACCGACATGCGCGAGGCGCTGGCCGACCCTGTCTTCAACGAAACGCCCGGCATGGCCGACCTGCGGCTGGCGGCGTCGAACGCGCCGGCGCTGGCCCGCGCGTTCCTGGAACTGCACCGCGCCTACCGCCAGACCCACGAACGGCTCGCCTCGCTAGACGAGGCGCTGGGTCGCGACGGCGCGCAGCTTCAGCCCAGCCCGTGGGAAGAGGTGCGCGACTTCTTCCACTATTGCGACAACTACATCGACGCGGTCGACCGCGCGGCCGAGCGCACGGCGCAAGGCTTCGGCGACCGCGACCCGATGGCCGCCGCGACCGAGCGGCTGGCGCATCACGGCATCACGGTGCGGGTCGAACGCACCGCGCCCCTGCGTGTGTTTGACGAGGCGCGGGGCACGCTAACCCTGTCGGCCCTGTCGCCGCCCGAGACGCGCCGCTTCCAGCTTCTGGTGCAGTTGGCACTAGTGACGCAGGCCCCGCTGCTGGGCGCGACGCTGGACCTCGCCCGTTTTCAGACGGACGAGGCGCGCCAGATCGCGCTTCTTGGGCTGGCCAACTACTTCGCGGGCGCCGTGGCGATGCCCTATGCGGCCTTCCTCGATGCCGCGCGGGAAACCCGGCACGACCTCGAACTGCTGGCGGCGCGCTTCGGCGCCTCGATCGAGCAGGTGGCGCACCGGCTGTCGACGCTGCAGCGCCCGGGCGCCAAGGGAATTCCGTTCTTCTTCGTCCGCGTCGACCAGGCCGGCACGATCACGAAACGCCATTCGGCCACGCGGCTGCAATTCGCCCGCTACGGCGGCGCCTGCCCGCTGTGGAACGTGCACCGCGCCTTCGAGACGCCGGGCCGCTTCCTGCGCCAGGCGGCGGAAACACCCGACGGCGTGCGCTACATCAGTCTTGCCCGCGACGTGTCGAAGCCCGGCGGCCATTTCGGCGCCCCGGTTCGCCGCTACGCCTTCGCGCTGGGATGCGAGACGCGGCATGCGGCGCAGATCGTCTATGCCGACGGACTGGACCTGCAAAGCGACCGCGCCTTCGAGCCGATCGGCATTTCCTGCCGGATCTGCGAACGCACCGCCTGCCACCAGCGCTCGGTCCCGCCGCTGGAACGCCGGCTCAGCGTCACCACCGACCGCCGCGACGTGCTGCCCTACCGGATCGAATGACCGGCTCGTTCTTCAGTCGACGCAGGGAAACCCGGCCGCAAGGCCCGCCGCAAGTGCTGCGTCCACCCGGTCGGGCGCACCGCCGAGGGCTGTCGCATCGGGGCGGAACCGCGACCGGAAGGCGCCCAGAACCGCGTCCTCCTGCCCCTCGGCCCAGCGGTATCCCGCCCTGCGAAGATCGACCCAGGCATCCCCCGGCGTGGCTGGCTCGGGCCAGACCGACAGGTCCTGAAGCGCCAGACGGCGCCAGTCGAAGCGGCGGCCGGGGTCGATCTTGCGGCCCGGCGCGATGTCGGAATGCGCCACCACGCGGGCGGACGGGATGCTCCAGCGCCGCATGATCCCGCGCAGCAGGTCCTCGAGCCGGTCCATCAGCGGGGCCGCGAAGGGCGTCGCCCCGTCATTGTCCAGCTCGATCCCGATCGAGCGGGAGTTCACATCCGCGCACGCGCCCCAGGCGCCCGCGCCAGCGTGCCACGCGCGGGCGTCCTCGTCGACCATCTGCCACAGGGTGCCGTCGCGACCGATCAGGTAATGCGCCGAGACCTGCGATTCCGGATTGCACAGCCAGTCGCGCGCCGCGACCGCATCCTTCATCGCCGTGTAGTGCAGGACGATCATGTCCGGCAGCGCGCCGTCGCGCCGCGCGCCGTGGTTGGGCGACGGCGCGGCGAGCGCCGAAGGCTCGCCCCTCAACTGCCGCGGATGGCGCGGAAGGGCGTCGGATCCCAGCGGCAGGCAAAGCCGTCGCCGTCGGGGTCGAGGTTCTCGCGGTCACGCTCGGGGCCGCCGGCGGCCAGGAACGCCTCCTGCGCGAGGTCGGGCTTGGCGAATTGCGCGCAGGCGCGCTGGTGGCCCGCCGCGGTTCGGATGCCCATCCGGCGATACAACTGCGTCCCGACGGGGTTGTCGGTCCGCAGCGCGTATTCGACGATGTTTGGCGTTTCGGTGCCCGGACGCGTGGGAACGACGGTCGGCGTGATCACCTGGTATTGCGCGCGGTTGCGCGCGATCAGGTTCGCGTCGGCCGCGATGTCACGCTCTTCGCTCACGGCATCGAAATCGTTCTCGGCCGAGATCCCGGCGGCGTTGCTCACGACCTCGGGCACCCCGGCACTGGCGCTACCGTCAGCCCCCAGCGTCGCGCTTTCGACCGCGGGCGCGGCCGGCACGCCGCCCGTCAACTCGGCCTCGCGCGCGGCGTATTCGTCGTAATCGCCAAAGCCCACGCCCGCGCCGCTGTCGGGAATCGACGTCGTGCAGGCGGCAAGCGACAGGGCCATCAGCCCGGGAAGAATGAAGATGCGCATGGTCAGCCCCTGAGTCTCGCGTGAACCGGCAGCTACCACCATTTCGCGGGCTTATCCACAAAGCCCGCGGCACGTTCCAGCGCATAGGCGGTATTCAGCAGATCGCCTTCCTCCCACGGGCGGCCGATCAGCTGCAGACCCAGCGGAAGACCCTTCCGGTCCAGCCCCGCCGGCACCGCGATGCCCGGCAGACCGGCCAGGTTCACCGTCACCGTGAACACGTCGTTGAGATACATCTGCACCGGGTCCGCCTGCTCCTGCCCCAGCGCGAAGGCCGAAGAGGGCGTGGCCGGCGTCAGGATCGCGTCGATGCCCTCGGCGAACACGGTCTCGAAGTCGCGCTTGATCAGCGTGCGGACCTTGCGCGCGCGGTTGTAATAGGCGTCGTAGAAGCCCGCCGACAGGACATAGGTGCCGATCATCACGCGGCGCTTGACCTCGTCGCCGAAGCCCTCGGCGCGGGTCTTCTCGTACATCTCGGTGATGCCGTCGCCCTGGCTCAGCGTCGCGCGGTGGCCGTAGCGCACCCCGTCGTAGCGCGCCAGGTTCGACGACGCCTCGGCCGGGGCGATCACGTAGTAGGCGGGCAGCGCGTACTTGGTGTGCGGCAGGCTGATGTCGCGGAGCTCGGCGCCCGCGTCCTGCAGCATCTTGCGTCCCTCGGACCACAGCGCCTCGATCTCGTCGGGCATGCCGTCCATGCGGTATTCGCGCGGGATGCCGATCACCTTGCCCTTGATGTCGCCGGTCAGCATGGATTCGAAGTCCGGCACGGGGAGGTCGGCGCTGGTCGAATCCTTCGGGTCGTGGCCGCACATCGCCTGCAGCAGGATCGCCGCGTCGCGCACGTCCTTGGCCATCGGCCCCGCCTGGTCGAGGGACGAGGCAAAGGCCACGATCCCCCAGCGCGAGCAGCGCCCGTAGGTCGGCTTGATCCCGGTGATGCCAGTGAAGGCCGCCGGCTGGCGGATCGACCCGCCGGTGTCGGTGCCGGTCGCGCCCAGGCACAGGTCGGCAGCCACCGCGGCGGCCGAGCCGCCCGAGGACCCGCCCGGCGTCAGCTTCGTCTCGTCGTTGCCGGCGCGCCACGGGTTCACCACATCGCCGTAGGTGCTGGTCTCGTTGCTGCTGCCCATGGCGAACTCGTCCATGTTCAGCTTGCCCAGCATCACCGCACCCGCGTCGAACAGCTGGCTGGTGACGGTGGATTCGTATTCCGGCCTGAACCCCTGCAGGATGCGCGAGGCCGCCTGGCTCGGCACGCCCTTGGTGCAGAACAGGTCCTTGATGCCCAGCGGGATGCCGCACAGCGCCGGCGCATCGCCGGCCTTCACGCGCGCATCGGCGGCGCGCGCCTGCTCGGTCGCGATCTCGGGCGTGTGGTGCACGAAGGCGTTCAGCGGGCCCGCCCCGTCGATCGCCTTCAGGCAGGCCTCGGTCAGCTCGATCGCGGTCACGTCGCCCTTGCGCAGCGCGTCACGCGCCTCGGCGATCTTCATCTTCGGCAGCTCGGTCATCTGTCTTCCCTCTGGATCGTCCGGTCGGAGTGGGCCGTGCGCCTCACTCGACGACCTTGGGCACGGCGAAGAAGCCTTCGCGGGCATCGGGTGCGTTCGACAGGACCTTGTCCTGCATGCCGCCGTCGGTCACGCCGTCCGGCCGGCGCTTCAGCCGCATCGGGGTGACCCCGGTCATCGGCTCGATGCCCTCGACGTCGACCTCCTGCAGCTGCTCGATGAAGCCCAGGATGGTGTTGAAATCCTGCGCGAGCCCTTCCAGGGCCTCGTCCTCGACCTTGATGCGCGCCAGTTTCGCCACGCGCGCGGCGGTTTCGGTGTCGATCGACATCGCGGGTTCCCCTTGCCTCGGATCGGCCCGGCTTTAGCGTCCCGCCGCCCGGCCCGCAAGCCTGTGGCGCCGCGGCACGACGATCGTTCAGCCGGCCCGTTCGCCCCACGCCGGGCCCGTCCGCCATTTGGACCGGCGCGCCGAAGCTGCTAGTGTCGCCTGCAGGCAAAGGCATGCACGGAATGGGAGACGCATCATGCAGATCATCTGGCTGGGTCATGGCAGCTTCCGCATCGAGATCGAGGACCAGGTGCTGCTGGTCGATCCGTGGCTGAACGGCAACCCGATGATGGAGGGCCAGGACGTCGACGCTGCCGTCGCGGGCGCGACGCAGATCCTTGTGACGCACGGACACGGCGACCACACCGCCGACATCGTCGAGATCTCGAAGAAGACCGGCGCGCCGGTCTCGGGGATCGTCGAACTGGCCGGCCTGCTGCACGGCATGGGCGCGGCCGAGGGGCAGGCCTTCAACAAGGGCGGCACGGTGCGCTTCGGCGACGTCGCGGTGACGATGGTGCCGGCCTCGCATTCGTCGTCAATGTCCGTGGACGGCGCGGCGCGCTACACCGGCATGGAGATCGGCTACATGATCGCGGGCGAAGGCCACGTGATCTACGTCTCGGGCGACACCGGGATCATGGCAGACATGGGTTGGATGGGCGAATACCACCGGCCCGACATCGGCATCCTGTCGACGGGCGGGCATTACACGATGGACATGAAGCAGGCGGCCTTCGCGGCGAAGAAATACTTCGACTTCAAGACCGTGATCCCGTGCCACTACCGCACCTTCCCGCTGCTCGAGCAATCCGCCGACGCGCTGAAACAGGGCCTGCCCGGCGTCGACGTGATCGAGCCGCAGGTGATGCAGCCCATCACCCTCTGAGGTGCCCGCGCCCACGGTCCTGATCGTCGCGCAGGCCGGCCGCCTGCAGGCCGAGGCGCTGCTCTTCGCCGCCTCGCTGGCCGAGACCTCGCCCTCAGCGCGCCTCGTGGTGGCCGAGCCGCAGCCCGGCCCGCTCTGGGACGACGATCCGCGGCTCGACCACGACGCGCGCGCCGCGCTGAGGCGGCTGGGCGCGACGATCCTGCCCTTCGACGCGAGGCATTTCGGCCGGACCTACCCGCAGGGCAACAAGATCGAGGCGCTATTCGCCCTGCCCGCGGACACGCCCTTCGTGTTCTTCGACACCGACACGCTGATCCTGGGCGACCTCGCCGCCGTGCCGCTCGACTTCGACCGGCCGGCGGCATCGCTGCGGCGCGAGGATACGTGGCCGAAGCCCGATATCGCGGGCCACGACCGCGCGGCGATCTGGCGCGCGCTCTACGACCGTTTCGACCTCGACATCGACGGCAGCCTAGACACGGCCCACGCGCCGGACGACTGGCGCCGCTACCTCTATTTCAACGCCGGCTTCTTCCATTTCCGCTGCCCCCATGTCTTCGGGCAGCGCTTCCTGCACATCGCGCAAACGATCCGCGACGCGCCCCCGCCCGAACTGGCGGGCCAAAGCCTCGACCCGTGGCTCGACCAGGTGGCGCTGCCGCTGGTGATCCACGGGCTTGGCGGCGGGCGCGACGCGCTGGAGCCCGGCTGGCTCGACGGGCGGACCTCGTGCCACTGGCGGGCGCTGCCGCTGCTCTATGCCCGCGAATCCGACGCCGTGGTGGACACTGTGGAACGCATCGCCAACCGCCCCGACCTGAAGCCCCTGCTGGCGCGCCACGCGCCCCTGCGCAAGCTGGTCCACGAGGGCGGCGGCGCCCGGATCCGCGCGATGTTCGACCGCACCGCCCTGCCTGCGCAGGAACGCGACCTCCGCAAGCGCATCCGCGCCGCGGGGCTGTGGCTGCGCTGACGGAACCCGGCCGTCCCCGGGGCGGTTTCCACGCCATGACACAGATCCCCGACATGCTGTTCCAGGGCTGGACCGGAATCCTGCGCGTGCTGATCGTCGGCACGCTGGCCTATGCAGGCCTGCTGATCTTCCTGCGCGTCTCGGGCAAGCGCACGCTGGCCAAGCTCAACGCCTTCGACCTCGTGGTCAGCGTGGCGCTCGGCTCGACCCTCGCGACCATCCTGCTGTCGGATTCGGTCGCGCTGGCCGAGGGGATGACGGCCTTCGCGCTGCTGATCTTCCTGCAATGGCTGGTCGCGCGGCTGTCGGTCGCCTCGCACGGCTTTGCCCGCACCGTGCGCTCCGAGCCCCGCATCCTGATGCACAACGGCGAGCCCTGCCCCCGCGCCATGCGGGCCGAGCGCGTCACCGAGGACGAGCTCGCGCAGATCCTGCGCGCCAACGGATCGACCCAGCCGGACGACGCCGACACCGTCATCCTCGAAAGCGACGGGTCCTTCAGCGTGATCGCCCGCGACTTCACCGGGCACGTGCGCACCGCCCGCGTCGGCCTTCCCGACGAGGCGCGCTAGGCGACGGCAAAGATTGTCGCGTCCCCTCCAAGCCGCTAGTGATTCCGCAAGCGACACAGCAGCATCTCCGGAGGGACAGCCCATGACCGACACGCCCCGCTACGGCTTCGGCACGCTTCAGATCCACGCCGGCGCCCGCCCCGACCCCGCCACCGGCGCGCGGCAGGTGCCGATCTACCAGACCACCGCCTACGTCTTCCGCGACGCCGAGCACGCCGCCGCGCTCTTCAACCTGCAGGAAGTCGGCTACATCTACTCGCGCCTGACCAACCCGACGGTCGCGGCGCTGCAGGAACGCGTGGCCACGCTGGAGGGCGGCGCCGGCGCGGTCTGCTGCTCGTCCGGGCACGCGGCGCAGATCATGGCGCTGTTCCCGCTGATGGGACCGGGGCGGAACGTCGTCGTCTCGACGCGGCTCTACGGCGGGTCGATCACCCAGTTCAGCCAGACCATCAAGCGCTTCGGTTGGTCCGCCCGCTTCGTCGACTTCGACGATGTCGAGGCCATCGCCGCCGCCATCGACGAGGACACCCGCGCGGTGTTCTGCGAATCCATCGCCAACCCCGGCGGCTACATCACCGACCTCGACGCGGTGGCCAAGGTCGCCGACGCCGCCGGCCTGCCGCTGATCGTCGACAACACCTCGGCCACGCCGTACCTCTGCCGCCCGATCGAGCACGGCGCCACGCTGGTCGTGCACTCGATGACCAAGTTCCTGACCGGCAACGGCACCGTGACCGGCGGCTGCGTCGTCGATTCGGGCAAGTTCGACTGGTCCGCCTCGGACAAGTTCCCGTCGCTGAGCGAGCCCGAGCCCGCCTATCACGGCCTGAAGTTCCACGAGACCTTCGGCCCGCTGGCCTTCACCTTCCACGGCATCGCCATCGGGCTGCGCGATCTCGGCATGACGCTGAACCCGCAGGCGGCGCACTACACCCTGATGGGGATCGAGACGCTGTCCCTGCGGATGGAGCGGCACGTGAAGAACGCCGTCGAGGTCGCCGGCTGGCTGGAAAAGCACCCGGCGGTAAAGGCCGTGACTTATGCCGGGCTGCCCTCGTCGCCGTGGCACGATCGCGTCGCACGGATCTGCCCCAAGGGCGCGGGCGGGCTCTTCACGGTGACGCTGAAGGGCGGCTACGACGCGTGCATGACGCTGGTCGACAGCCTGGAAATCTTCAGCCACGTGGCCAACCTCGGCGACACGCGCAGCCTGGTGATCCACTCGGCCAGCACGACGCACCGCCAGCTGACCGAGGAACAGCAGATCGCGGCCGGGGCCGCACCGGACGTGGTGCGCATCTCGATCGGGATCGAGGACGCCAAGGACCTGATCGCCGATCTCGACCAGGCGCTGGCCAAGGCCGGCTGATCCGCCGGCGTCATTCGCCGGAACGCGTCGGCCGGTCCGCGACCGGCCGGCGCGCGCATCACTGCTCCAGGTTCCAGACCATGGTCACCCGCGCGGTGACCGACGTGCTGCCCGGCTCGACCGGCACGCCGCGCGAGGCTTCCATCGCCATCATCGGCCGCGGCCCTCCGCCGTTCTCGGTCTCCTCCGAGATCGAGCGGATCCCGCCCAGCGCGACGCCGGCCGCGTCGGCGTAAAGCTGCGCCTTCGCGCGCGCATCCTCGACCGCGTCGCGACGGGCGTCGTTCATCACCGGGCGCGGGTCCTGCAGCGTGAATTGCAGCGACGACAGCCGGTTCGCCCCGTCCTCGAGCACCGCCTGAAGCACCGGCCCCAGCGAGTCGAGCTCGCGCACCTGCACCGACAGCTGGTTGGAGGCCTCGAAACCCTCGAACTGCGCTTGGCCCGACATGTCGTTCTCGCGCACCGGGTACAGCGACAGGTCCGTCGTCTGCATGTCGGCGGGCGCGATCCCGGCCGCGCCCAGGCGCTGGATGATCGCCTCGGCGGTGGTGGATGCCGCGTTCATCGCGTGGCTGGCGCGGGCCGCGCGTTCCGTGACGCCGACGGTGACCACCGCCATGTCGGGCGCGACGTTTCGGCTGCCCTCGCCCGTGACCGTCAGCGTGGATTGTGCGGCTGCGGGCAAGGCCATCGCCAGCAGGATCGCGGTGAGAAGTGCACGCATCGGCGTTTTCCTTTCCGAGGTTTTCCGGTGTCGCGGCATCTTGCGCCCCGCACCGCCCGATACAAGCCCGTCGCCGCGGCATTCTTTCCCTTGGCGGAGTCTTGCTGTAGGCTTGGTCGACGCTGCGCGTCCGGGGATGTCCGGACCGCAAGGGCCGTGTTAAGGACGCAGGATGGTATCGACGCTCGCGCTGTCATTGTCCTTCGAGGGGATCACCCTGCTGCGGCGAGATCCCGGGGGGTGGCAGACGCTCGGCCACGTGGCGGTCGATGACCCCGATCTCAACGCCGCGATGGCGCGCCTGCGCGACCGCGCGATCCGGGCCGACGCGCAGGGCGATGCCGTTCTCCTGCTTCTGCCCGAGGCGCAGATCCGCTTTCTCGACCTGCCCGCGCCCGACGCCGACCCGGCCGGGGCGGCGCGCGCGGCGATGCGCGGCGCCACCCCCTATGCCGTCTCCGAGCTGACGATCGACCACGTGATGGACGGCGCGACGCTTTATGTGGCCGCCGTCGCCAACGAGACCCTGGCCGAGGCCGAGACCTTCGCCCGCAGCCACGGCTTCCGCCCGGCCGGCTTCGCCGCGCTGCCCCCCGAGGGCGCGTTCCCCGGCACGGTCCTGTTCGGCGCCCCCGCCGCGTGGGACGGCCCCGCCCACGCGCGGCCCGACGTGCCCGCCGTCATCCTGCCCGCGCAAGTGGCACAGGCCGGCGACGAGCCCGCGGTGTCGGAGGATGCCGCCGCCACGCCCCCCCCGCCGGACGAGAGCGCACCGCCGCTGACATTCGCCAGCCGCCGCGCGGCTGCCGCACCGGACCCGGCGAAACCGGCGGACGACCCGACCGCCGGCCCCGCGGCCGCCGCCAAGCACCGCGCGAATGACGCAACGCCGCGCCACGCGACCCGACCCAAACAGCCCGCTTCCAAGGCCGCACCCGCGGTCGATGCGAAGATCGCCACCGCGGCCGGTGCGAGCGCCGGGCCCGCGGTCAGTGCGAACTTGGCCGCTGGAAAGGCCGCACCGGTGTCCTCCTCCGGCGCAAGGCCCGCCGCGCCGCCGGTCACGCCCACCGCGCTGCAGGGCGCGGCCTTCCGCCAGCGCATCCTCGACCGTGCGCGCGAGGCGCAGGCCGCCGCGTCCGCCACGCCGGAGCAGCCCTCGGAGCAGCCCCGCGGCCGGCGCGGCATGCGCACCGAGCGGCCCGCCCTCGCCGCCAACGGCCTGCCCGGCGGCGGCGGCGCGAAAGGACGGAAGGTGGGGCTGGCCGTAACCGCGGCGCTGCTGGTGGCGCTGGCGATGGTGGCGTTCTGGTCCCTGCGCGACGCGCCCCTGACCAGCGCGCTGCCCGTCCCGGTGGCCAGCCTCCCCCCATCCCAGGACGACACGCCGCAGGACCCGCCGCCCCTCGATACCGGGCAGGTGCCCGCGCCGCTTCCGCAAACCGCGCCGCAAGGCGACGACACCGAGGTGGCCGCGCGCGAGCCGGATGACGAGCTGCTCGATGTCCCGGCCGCGCCGGACACCACCGCCCTCGAACCGCCCCCGCTTCCGCTGACCCCGGAGGAGGCAGCCGCCACCTATGCCGCCACCGGCATCTGGCAGCGCGCCCCGGAACAACCCGCCCGCCCCGAGACCGGCAGCGTCGAGGATCTCTACGTCGCCTCGATCGACCCGGATGTCGGGCAGTTCGACGCCGTCGCCCTGCCGCCCGCGCGCGGCTACGCGCCGGACGCACCCCCGGCCGATCCCGCCCCGCCGCCGCCCGCGGGCGTCACCTTCACGCTGGACGACCGCGGCCTGGTCGCCGCCACGCCGGATGGCGCGCTCACGCCCCACGGGCACCGCGTCTTCTCGGGGTCGCCGCCGGCGGTGCCGCCGCTGCGCGAGGCCGCTCTGCCCGCGCCCGCGCCCGAGACTGAAACCGGAACCGAGAGCGACGCCGCGGCCCCGCCCGCGTCGCAGAGCGCCGGGCTTCGTCCCGCCGCGCGCCCGGACGACCTGGTCGAACAGCGCGAACGGGCGACCCTGCAGGGCCTGTCGCGCGACGAACTGGCGGATTTCCGCCCAGCGCTGCGCCCGGAATCGGCGCAAGCGCAGGCAGAACCGGACACGCCGGCGGCCACCGACGAAGCGGTGGCGCAATCGCTGGCGCCGGTGCGCCGGCCGGGCACGCTCGCCGACGTGGTCGCCACGGTCCGCGAAAGTGCCCCCGCGCAGGCCGCACCCCGGCCCCAGACCGTGCCCGACCTGCCCACCACGGCCGAGGTCGCCCGCGCGGCGACCGTGCGCGACGCCGTCGATCTCAGCAGAACGACACTGTTCGGCATCTACGGCGACGCCTCGGCCCGGCGCGCACTGGTGCGGCTGCCGAACGGACAATACGAGAAGGTGAAGGTGGGCGACCGGCTGGACGGCGGCCAAGTCCTTGCCATCAGCGAGACCGAGCTGCGCTACCGGAAGCGCGGCAGGACCATCACGCTGGACATGCCGCAGGGCTGATCCTTCGAGCCGCCCCCGCCGCAAGGGGCTGCAAGGGAAAGGCGGGCCGCGTCCTTAGCGCCGCCCGCCGCAATCGTCACTCGGCCTCGGACAACTCTCCGCTCTCGATCTGCTCGCGCTCGATCGATTCGAACAGCGCCTTGAAGTTGCCCTCGCCGAAGCCGTCGTCGCCCTTGCGCTGGATGAACTCGAAGAAGATCGGCCCGATCACCGTCTTCGAGAAGATCTGCAGCAGGATGCGCGTCTCGCCCCCGTCGACCACGCCCTCGCCGTCGATCAGGATGCCGTGCTTCTTCATGCGGTCGATCGGCTCGTCGTGGCCGGTCACGCGGTCGAAGCTCATGTCGTAATAGGTGTCGGGCGGTGCCGGCATGAACCGGATGCCGTTCTCGGCGATCCTGTCGGTCGCCTCGTAGATGTCGCGCGCGCCCACGGCGATGTGCTGGATGCCCTCGCCGTTGTACTTCTTGAGATAGGCCACGATCTGGCCCTTCTCGTCCCGGTCCTCGTTGATCGGAATGCGGATGCGCCCGCAGGGCGACGTCAGCGCACGGCTGGTCAGGCCGGTATACTTGCCCGAGATGTCGAAGAAGCGGATCTCGCGGAAGTTGAACAGGTCGCCGTAGAAGCGGAACCACGTGTCCATGTTGCCCTTGAACACGTTGTGCGTGAGGTGGTCGAGATACCAGAAGCCGACGCCGCGCGGCTTGGATTGCGCGATCCAGTCGAACTCGTCGTTGTAGGGCGAGGTGTCGTAGTACTGGTCAGTGAAGTAGATCAGGCTGCCGCCGATCCCCTTGATCGCGGGCCAGTCGACGGTCTTGTCGTCGCCCTCGTAAGGCTCGGCGCCGTTCTTCACCGCGTGCTCGAAGGCATGCTCGGCATCGACCACGCGCCACGCCATCGACGGCGCGCAGGGGCCGTGCTCCTCGACGAAGCGGGCGGCGAAGCTGCCCGGCTCGGCGTTGAGGACGTAGGTGATGTCGCCCTGCTGCCAAAGCTCGACCGCCTTGGTCTTGTGCGTGGCGACATGCTCGTAGCCCATCTTTGCGAAGAGGTCGCGCAGCTCCTGCGGCTCGGGATGCGCGAACTCGACGAACTCGAAGCCGTCGGTGCCGGCGGGGTTCTCGTCGGTGATCTTCGCCTGGGGGGCGTCGTGCGGGAACGGGCCCATGGTCTCTCCTCCTGTCTGGATTTGGAACAGATATATGTTGGCCCGCACGCGGCTGCTGCGCATTGGCGTGTCGATTCTGACGCCGGATGCGACGCGATTGCGTCCGGACGCCTGTTCGTGCGAAGTATCCGCATGGATCTCGACTCGGTGGACATCGCGCTTCTCGACGCCCTGCAACGCGACGGGCAGGCCACGGCGCAGGATCTGGGCGCCCGGCTGAACCTGTCGCCCAGTCAGGCCGGCCGGCGCCGACAGCGGCTCGAGGCGGCCGGCATCATCGAGGGCTACCGCGCGGCGCTTGCCCCGGAACGGCTGGGCCTCGCGGTGCAGGCCTTCGTCCAGGTGCAACTGTCGCGCCACGGCGCCGAACAGGCGCGCGAATTCGCCCGGCTGCTGGACACCCGGGCCGAGATCACCTCGGCCTGGACGATGACCGGCGAGGCCGATTACCTGCTGCGCGTCTGGTGCCGGGACCTGCAGGCGCTCAACCGCCTGATCCACGAGGACCTTCTGGCCAACCCGCTGGTGGCGCGGGTGCACAGCCAGATCGTGATGAACCAGCCCAAGGCGGATTCGCCCCTGCCGATCGAGTGAACGCGACGGGCTGCAGGGGGCTTTCCCCGTTCGTCCTGCGGCCAGTCCGGCGCCCGGCGGCTGCGGCGCGGAAACCGTCACGGTTTCCGGCACGCACCTCCGCCAGCGGGGCACCATGAACAGAAGACGCCGCTGCCGGTCGGCCGGAGCCCGCGCTCACGCACACCGGCCGCAAGGGCGACAGCCACATTCGGCACCGGCGCGGGGCCACTCAGATCCGGCCCGAAGGTTGACGAATCCTGAATCCGCCTCTGTAACCCGTTGATTTCCCGTGGGGCGAAACATGTCCCACCGTGGGACACGCCTAGAACGGCACGTCGTCCGCCGCCGTCACGAAGCGCGCCACCACCTTCTTCGTGCCCGCCTTCTCGAAGGCGATCTCCAGCTTGTCGCCCTCGATTCCGGCCACGGCGCCGTAGCCGAATTTCTGGTGGAACACCCGCTCTCCGACCGAGAAGGCGCTGACCGCCTCGAGGTCGATCACCTGGTGGCGGCTTTCGCGCGGCTGGCTGACCGGCCGCTGGGCCGAGCGTTCCTGCAGCCGCCGCCATCCGGGCGAGTTGTAGACGTCGGCGCGGCTGGCTTTGTCCTGAAGGTCCGATTCCGCGGCCGTCCGCATCACCGGCGACGCGCCCGCCGCCATGCCGCTTGCGCCATAGCCGCCGCCATACAGACCCGGCGGGGTCAGCACCTCGACATGATCTGCCGGCAACTCGTCCACGAAGCGCGAGGGCATCTGCGACTGCCACTGCCCGAACACCCGCCGGTTGCCCGCGAACGAGATGGTGCAGACCTCTTCGGCCCGGGTGATGCCGACATAGGCCAGCCGGCGCTCCTCCTCGAGGCCCTTCACGCCCGACTCGTCCATCGAGCGCTGCGACGGGAACAACCCGTCCTCCCAACCCGGCAGGAAGACGACCGGGAATTCCAGCCCCTTGGCCGCGTGCAGCGTCATGATGCTGACCTTCGCACCGGCCTCGTCGGATTCGTTGTCCATCACCAGGCTGACATGCTCGAGGAACCCCTGCAGGTTCTCGAAGCCTTCCAGCGCCTTCACGAGTTCCTTCAGGTTCTCCAGCCGACCCGGCGCCTCGGGCGTCTTGTCGTTCTGCCACATCGCCGTGTAGCCGGATTCGTCCAGCACGATCTCGGCCAGTTCCATGTGCGAGAGGTCCTTGTCGCCGGTCATCCGGCCCCAGCGGGCAAGACCGGCGACAAGCTCGCGCAGCGCGGCGGCACCCTTGCCCTTGATCGCGCCCTGCTCGACCGCCAGCGCCGCACCGTCCAGCAGCGACACGCCGTTGTCGCGCGCGATGCGCTGGATCGTCTGCTGCGCCTTGTCGCCGAGGCCGCGCTTGGGCGTGTTCACCACGCGCTCGAACGCGAGATCGTCGGCGGGCGAGACGACCAGCCGGAAGTAGGCCATCGCGTCCCGGATCTCCATCCGCTCGTAGAAGCGCGGGCCGCCGATCACGCGGTAGGGCAGCCCGATCGTCAGGAAGCGGTCCTCGAAGGCGCGCATCTGGTGCGACGCGCGGACGAGGATCGCCATGTCGTCGAGGCTGAACGGCCGCATTCCGCGCGTGCCGTTCTGCATCGACTCGATCTCCTCGCCGATCCAGCGTGCCTCTTCCTCGCCGTCCCAGTGGCCGATCAGGCGCACCTTCTCGCCCTCGGCGGCGTCGGTCCACAGCTCCTTGCCCAGCCGGCTTTCGTTGCCGCGGATGACGTTCGACGCGGCGGCGAGGATATGCGGGGTCGAGCGGTAGTTCTGTTCCAGCCGCACCACGTGCGCGCCCTCGAAATCCTTCTCGAAGCGCAGGATGTTGCCCACCTCCGCGCCGCGCCAGCCATAGATCGACTGATCGTCGTCACCCACACAGCAGATGTTGCGATGCCCCTGCGCCAGCAGGCGCAGCCACAGGTACTGCGCCACGTTCGTGTCCTGGTACTCGTCGACAAGAATGTACCGGAACCAGCGCTGGTATTTTTCGAGCACGTCGGGATAGTTGCGGAAGATCGTGACCATGTGCAGCAGCAGGTCGCCGAAGTCGCAGGCGTTCAGTTCTTTCAGACGGGCCTGGTACATCCCATACAGCTCAACCGCAGTAACTAACCGACGGCCTACTGCGCCACTTTCCCAATTTCGCGACCTGAACTCGTAAGACCTAGTTGCTGAAGAAATTTCCTGAGACGAGTAAAGCCGCTCTCCCCACAATTCTGAGTCCTCTTTCGCAGGCACTCTGTCGGGGGTCCACGCATTGTTTTTCCAACGATCAAAGAGCGAAGCAATTGCTCGCGGCGGATGCCGTTTCTCATCGATCTCATAAGCTTGAAGTAGCTGCTTCAAAGTCCGTTTCTGATCATCTGTGTCCAGAATCGTGAAGTTCGACTTCAGCCCCGCCAGTTCGGCGTGGCGGCGCAGCAGCTTGACGCAGATGGCGTGGAACGTGCCCAGCCAGGGCATCCCCTCGGCAGGCTGTCCCAGCATCTGGCCCACGCGGTTCTTCATCTCGCGCGCGGCCTTGTTGGTGAAGGTCACGGCCAGGATCTCGTTCGGTCGAGCGCGGCCGGTCGACAGCAGGTGCACGATCCGCGCAGTGAGCGCGCGGGTCTTGCCGGTGCCCGCGCCTGCCAGCATCAGGACGGGGCCGTCCAGCGTCTCGACCGCCTGGCGTTGCGCCGGATTGAGGCCGTCCAGGTACGGCGCAGGCCGCGCCGCCATCGCGCGCGCGGACAGCGAGGCGCCCTCGAAGGCGTCCATGTCGTCGAAGCTGCTCATGCCTCCAATCTAGCCCCTGCGCGGCCGGATGGAAAGCGTGTGTTCCCGTCTTGTTCCGACCCATTTCGCCAGATCGGCGAAAACGCCTTCGGCGCGGCGTGTTGCGGGCATGGACAAATGCGCGCGGGCGGGCATGAGTACGCGGATGACTCTCGATCTCGACTATCCCGCCGTGTCCGACCTGCGCCGCGCCGCGCGCCGGCGCATCCCGCATTTCGCATTCGAATACCTCGACAGCGGCACCGGGCGCGAGCTTCAGGTGGCCGCCAACCGCGCGGCGCTGGACGCGGTGCGGTTCCTGCCCGGCATCCTGCCGGGCGAGGTCGCGCCGGATTTCGCCACGCAGTTCCTGGGCGAGAACTGGTCGCGCCCCTACGGAATCGCGCCGCTGGGCATGTCCGGGCTGATCTGGCCGGGAGCCGAGGCGATGCTGGCGCGCTTCGCGCACGAGGTCGGCATTCCCTACGCGCTGTCCACCGTCGCCACGCGCCTGCCCGAGGATATCGGCCCGCTGACCGGCGGGCGCGGCTGGTTCCAGTTGTACTGCCCGCGCGACCCCGAGATTCGCCGCGACATGCTGGCGCGCGCCAGGACATCCGGCTTCTCGACACTGGTCTTCACCGTCGACGTTCCCGACGATTCGCGACGCGAACGTCAACGTCGCGCGCGGCTGACCCTGCCGCCCCGGATCACACCACGCGTGGTGTGGGAGGTGGCGACCCGTCCCCGGTGGGCGCTTGGCACATGGCGCGTGGGCGAACCGCGCATCCGCCTGCCCGAAAGCTATGTCGGCGACCGCGCTTCGCGCGACAGCACGGCCCATGCCGGCCACGTGATCCGCGGTGCGCCCGACTGGGACACCCTGCGCGCGCTGCGCGAGGAATGGGACGGACCGATGATCGTGAAGGGCGTAATGGACCCGGTGTCCGGTCGCCGCCTGATGGACGAAGGTGTCGACGCAATCTGGATATCGAACCACGGCGGCCGGCAGTTCGAGCCCGGCCCGGCTTCTCTGGACGTGCTGCCGGGGATGCGCGCCGCCCTGCCCGACACGCCGCTGATCTTCGACAGCGGGGTCGCGTCGGGCGTGGACGTGCTGCGCGCGCTGGCGCTGGGGGCGGATTTCGTGATGCTGGGGCGGGCGTGGCACTACGCGCTGGGGGCGCTGGCCGAACGCGGGCCGGCGCATCTGCACCACATCCTGACCGAGGACATGCGCCTGAACATGGCCCAGATCGGGGCGCACCGGATGACGGACCTGGCCGCGAGGCTGTGGCGGGGCGACTTCCCCGACTTGGCGATCGCTGGCGGCGCGCGGAATCCGGGTGCCGGTGCCGATGGGTTGCACAGCGGCTGATTGCCGCTAACATCGCCGCGATGCAGCATCGCCAAGTCCGCGACGCTGCACCGCCGCAAACACGAGCACCGACCCCGTGCGGGCCGGTATCTCAGGAACCCCTTGCTCCGCGCCGTTCGCGGGGCCCCAGGCCGGGAAGACGTCAATGACCAGCTTTTCCAAGATCCTCATCGCCAACCGCGGCGAGATCGCCATCCGCATCATGCGCGCGGCCAACGAGATGGGAAAGAAGACGGTCGCCGTCTACGCCGAAGAGGACAAGTTGGGCCTGCACCGCTTCAAGGCAGACGAGGCGTACCGCATCGGCGAAGGCCTCGGCCCCGTGCAGGCCTACCTGTCGATCCCCGAGATCATCCGTGTAGCCAAAGCCAGCGGCGCCGACGCGATCCACCCCGGCTATGGCCTGCTGTCCGAAAACCCCGAATTCGTCGACGCTTGCGACGAGGCCGGCATCACCTTCATCGGTCCGCGGGCCGAGACGATGCGCGCGCTCGGCGACAAGGCCAGCGCACGGCGCGTGGCGATCGAGGCCGGCGTGCCCGTCGTCCCCGCCACCGAGGTGCTGGGCGACGATTTCGACGCCATCGCGCGCGAGGCCGATAAGGTCGGCTATCCGCTGATGCTCAAGGCATCCTGGGGCGGCGGCGGGCGCGGCATGCGTCCGATCAACGGCCCGGACGAGCTGAAGGAGAAGGTGCTGGAAGGCCGGCGAGAGGCCGAGGCCGCCTTCGGCAACGGCGAAGGCTATCTCGAGAAGATGATCCAGCGCGCCCGCCACGTCGAGGTTCAGATCCTCGGCGACAAGGCGGGCAACATCTACCACCTTTACGAACGCGACTGCTCGGTCCAGCGGCGCAACCAGAAGGTCGTGGAACGCGCCCCCGCGCCCTACCTGTCCGAAGCCCAGCGCGAGGAGATCTGCGAGCTTGGCCGCAAGATTTGCGCCCACGTGAACTACGAATGCGCCGGCACGGTCGAGTTCCTGATGGACATGGATTCGGGCGAATTCTACTTCATCGAGGTCAATCCGCGCGTCCAGGTCGAACACACCGTCACCGAGGAAGTGACCGGCATCGACATCGTGCAGGCGCAGATCATGATCGCCGAGGGCAAGAGCCTTGCCGAGGCGACCGGCAAGGCATCGCAATACGATATCCGCCTGAACGGCCACGCGCTGCAGACCCGGATCACCACCGAGGATCCGCAGAACACCTTCATCCCCGATTACGGCCGCATCACCGCCTACCGCGCCGCGACCGGTATGGGCATCCGGCTGGACGGCGGGACGGCCTACGCGGGCGGCGTCATCACCCGGTTCTACGATTCGCTGCTGGTGAAGGTCACCGCCTGGGCGCAGACGCCGGAAAAGGCGATCGCCCGGATGGACCGCGCGCTGCGCGAATTCCGCATCCGCGGCGTGACCACGAACATCGAGTTCGTCATCAACCTGCTGCGGCACGAGACCTTCCGCACCAACCAGTATTCCACCCGGTTCATCGACACCACGCCCGAGCTGTTCACCTTCGCCAAGCGGCGCGACCGCGGCACCAAGGTGCTGACCTACATCGCCGACATCACCGTCAACGGCCACCCCGAGGTCGAGGGCCGCCCGCGCCCCGCTGCCGACCTGAAGCCGCCGCGCATGCCCGACCTGCGTGCGGAATCGCCCGCCCCCGGCACGCGCACCCTGCTGGAGGACAAGGGTCCGCAGGCGGTGGCCGACTGGATGGCCGCGCAAAAGCAGCTGCTGATCACCGACACCACGATGCGCGACGGGCACCAGTCTCTGCTGGCCACGCGCATGCGCTCGATCGACATGATCCGCGCGACGCCCGCCTACGCGCACAACCTGCCGCAGCTGTTCAGCGTCGAATGCTGGGGCGGTGCCACCTTCGACGTCGCCTACCGCTTCCTGCAGGAATGCCCGTGGCAGCGCCTGCGCGACATCCGCGAGCGGCTGCCCAACGTGATGACCCAGATGCTGCTGCGCGGCGCCAACGGGGTGGGCTACACCAACTATCCCGACAACGTGGTGCAGTTCTTCGTGCGTCAGGCCGCCGAGTCCGGCGTCGACGTGTTCCGCGTGTTCGACAGCCTCAATTGGGTCGAGAACATGCGCGTGGCGATGGACGCCGTTCTGGACAGCGGGAAGGTGCTGGAAGGCACGATCTGCTACACCGGTGACATCCTCGACCCCGACCGCGCGAAATACGACCTGAAATATTACGTGGCGATGGGCAAGGAGCTGCGTGACGCGGGCGCGCACGTCCTCGGCCTCAAGGACATGGCGGGGCTGATGAAGGCGCCCGCCGCCGGCCCGCTGGTGCGCGCGCTGAAGGACGAGGTCGGGCTGCCGATCCACTTCCACACGCATGATACCAGCGGCGCTGCCATCGCCACGATCATCGCCGCCGCCGATGCGGGCGTCGACGCGGTCGATGCCGCGATGGACGCGCTGTCGGGCAACACCAGCCAGCCGACGTTGGGCTCGGTCGTCGAGGCGTTCCGCCACACCGAGCGCGACACCGGGCTGGACATCGGCGCGATCCGCGCGATCTCCAACTACTTCGAGGCCGTGCGCGGGCAGTACGCCGCCTTCGAATCGGCCCAGCAGGCGCCGGCGTCCGAGGTCTACCTGCACGAGATGCCCGGCGGGCAGTTCACGAACCTAAAGGCGCAGGCGCGCAGCCTGGGGCTGGAAGAGCGCTGGCACGAGGTGGCGCAGACCTATGCCGACGTGAACCGGATGTTCGGCGACATCGTGAAGGTCACGCCGTCGTCCAAGGTGGTGGGCGACATGGCGCTGATGATGGTCAGCCAGGGCCTGACCCGCGCCGAGGTCGAGGACCCGGACCGCGACCTGAGCTTTCCGGATTCGGTGATCGACATGATGCGCGGCAATCTCGGCCAGCCGCCGGGCGGGTGGCCGAAGGCGATCCAGAAGAAGGTACTGAAGGACGAGAAGCCCTTCACCGACCGGCCCGGAAAGCACGCCAAGCCCGTCGACATCGAGGAGGCGCGCGCCGAGGCGTCGAAGGCGCTGGACGGGCGCGAGATCGACGACGAGGATCTCGCCGGCTACCTGATGTATCCCAAGGTCTTCCTCGACTACGCCCGCCGCCACGAGACCTACGGGCCCGTGCGGGTGCTGCCGACGCCGACCTTCTTCTACGGCATGGAACAGGGCGACGAGATCTCTGCAGAGATCGACCCGGGCAAGACGCTGGAGATCCGCCTGCAGGCGGTGGGCGACACCCAGGACGACGGCGAGGTGCGGGTCTTCTTCGAACTGAACGGCCAGCCGCGCACGATCCGGGTGGCCGACCGCAAGGCCAAGGCCGTCAGCGGCGCGCGGCCCAAGGCCGAGCTGGGCAACCCGAACCACGTGGGCGCGCCGATGCCCGGCGTGGTGGCCAGCGTCGTGGTCCAGCAGGGCCAGACGGTCAAGGAAGGCGACATGCTGCTGACCATCGAGGCGATGAAGATGGAGACCGGCCTGCATGCCGAGCGGGACGGGACGGTCAAGGCGATCCACATCCAGCCGGGCGGGCAGATCGATGCCAAGGACCTGCTGATCGAGCTGGAATGAGGGTGTCCCACGGTGGGACACCCCTTCGCCCACGAAGAATCAATGGGTTACAGAGACGGACTCACCGCGCGTTAACGATCGGCCGAAGCCGGGCGCGGTGAATCCGGTGGCCGGCGCGCGGTCAGCGGCGCTTGTCCAGCTTGCCGAACTCGCTTTCCAGCAGCGTGCGCAGCTTCTTGCCGGCGCCGCGCAGGGACGCGTCGATGTCGGCGTCCTTGTGCGTGACGGTGTGCGGCTGCATCCCCTCGGGGCGCGCCTCGATCGTGCACCGGATGTCATCGGAACCGCCCTTTGCGCCGTTCAGGTCGGCCAGATGCACCTCGACCCGCGTGAGACGATCCGTCAGATGCCCCAGCGCGCCGGTGACGGTGGATTCGGCCTTGTCGGCCAGATTGTCGTCGCCCTGGATGTGGTTGTCGGTGTTGAACTGGAACTGCATGCTCGTTGTCCTCTTTCTGATCTGCGGACCTTGCGGTCAAGCTCGCTGAGGAAACGCCCGGGCGGTCCAACCGTTGCGTGCGATTTTCCCTGGCCGAGGCCCTAGCCGACGCCGCGCGCTGGTTTCCGCCTGCGGCCGTCGACGCCGCGCCGCCCTGCCCTGCCGTCGCATGGATCAGGCGCGGGGCGGCACGCGCACTGTCGCGGTGCCCGCGCAAATTTTCCCCTTGCACGCCGGCGCGGGCGGCGATACATCCGCGCTCACCAACTGGCATGCGGGCGTAGCTCAGGGGTAGAGCATAACCTTGCCAAGGTTAGGGTCGGGCGTTCGAATCGCCTCGCCCGCTCCAGTTTGGTCGGACCGATGGCATGCGGGCGTAGCTCAGGGGTAGAGCATAACCTTGCCAAGGTTAGGGTCGGGCGTTCGAATCGCCTCGCCCGCTCCATCGGACTTCCTTCACGACAGCGCTTCCACTACCGGCTTTCCCCCCTGCGATCCGCCGCCTATAAGGCACCCGGACAGGCAGGAGGTGGCGATGCGCCGCGCTGAAATCACCCGCAAGACCGCCGAGACCGACATCTCGGTGACGATCGACCTCGACGGGACCGGCGTCTACGACAACCGCACCGGCGTGGGGTTCTTCGACCACATGCTGGACCAGCTGTCGCGCCACGCGCTGATCGACATGACCGTGCGGGCGGAGGGCGACCTGCATATCGACGACCACCACACGGTCGAGGATACCGGTATCGCGCTGGGCCAGGCGCTGGCGCGCGCGCTGGGCGACAAGCGCGGGATCCGGCGCTACGGCTCTTGCCTGCTGCCGATGGACGACGCGCTGGTGCGCGCGGCGCTGGACCTGTCGGGACGGCCCTACCTTGTGTGGAAGGTGGATTTCGCGGCCGCCAGGATCGGCAGCTTCGACACCGAACTGGTGCGCGAGTTCTTCCAGGCCTTCGCGACGCATGGCGGGATCACCCTGAACGTCGCCTGCCTTGACGGGATCAACGCGCACCACGTGGCCGAAGCGGCGTTCAAGGCCGTGGCACGCGCGCTGCGCGAGGCGGTCGAGACCGACGCGCGCAAGGCCGACGCGATTCCGTCGACCAAGGGCGCGCTGTAGGTCGAAGGGCACTGCCCCGCCGGCGCCTGCGGCGCCATTCGCCCCAATAGTTTCCAGGACAGAAGAAGACGACATGCTGACGGCGATCATCGACTACGAAAGCGGCAACCTGCACTCGGCCAACAAGGCATTCGAGCGCGTCGCCCGCGAAATTGGCGAGGGCGAGGTCGTGGTGACCACCCGCGCCGAGGACGTGGCGCGCGCCGACCACATCGTGCTGCCCGGCGACGGGGCGTTCCCGGCCTGCGCGCGCGCGCTGCGCAACTCGGGCTGCTTCGAGGCGATGGTCGAGGCGGTCGAGGTGCGTGGCCGGCCCTTCCTGGGCATCTGCGTCGGCATGCAGCTGATGGCGCGCATGGGTCATGAATACCACGAGACCGAGGGCCTGGGCTGGATCGACGGAGAGATCCTGCGCATCGTGCCGACGGACCCGGCGCTGAAGGTGCCGCACATGGGCTGGAACGACCTGGTGATCGACCACCCGCACCCGGTGCTGGACGGGATCGAGACCGGCGACCACGCCTATTTCGTGCATTCCTACCAGATGCGGCTGGCCGACCTGACGCAGCGTATGGCGCACGTGGATTACGGCGAGGACGTCACCGCCATCGTCGCCAGCGAGACGCGGATGGGCCTGCAGTTCCACCCCGAGAAGAGCGGCCCCACGGGGCTGAAGATGATCGAGAACTTCCTGCGCTGGAAGCCCTGAGGCAACGCGGCCCGTGCGGCGTGCACGGGCCGGCGCCGGCCCGGTCCGGTTTCGGCCTAGTCCAGTTTCGTCCAGGTCTGACTGGAGCAGATAAGGCCGCCCACGACGCAGCCCTTGAGCTCGATCGTGTCGCCCACCACCGCCATCCGGCCGAGATAGACCTTGTCGTTCGACGGGCGCCAGACCTTGCCCTCGTAGCGGCCGTCGCCCTGCGGGACCATGTTGATCACCAGCACCTTGCCGAGGTTGGGGGACTTGTATTCGCCCTGGGCGTTGAAGGTGCGCTCGATCACGCCGCAGATCTTGCCGTCGCAGGGCGCCATGCGGATATGCGCGTAAGAGCCGTCGTCGACTTCGGTCTTCCAGGCGGTGCCCAGCAGCGGGTCGGCGAGGGCTGCGCTTGCGGCCATGACGGCGCCGGCGGCCAGAATCAGGATCTTCTTCATTGGTTTCCTCCCATGATGCCAAAAACGATGGCGGTCGGCCGGTGACCGGGCAAGCGTGACGCGGGGTCGCTTGCATCGGCCGGGGCCATTGGGTAACGCGGCGCGACACCAGAGAGGGCGCGCGACCATGATCCTTTACCCGGCGATCGACCTGAAGGACGGACACGCCGTGCGCCTGCTGCGCGGCGACATGGACAAGGCCACCGTGTTCAACGACGACCCCGCCGCGCAGGCGCAGGCCTTCGTCGACGCCGGCTGCGAATGGCTGCACCTGGTGGACCTGAACGGCGCCTTCGCCGGTACGCCGGTGAACGCCGCCGCGGTCGAGGCGATCCTGGCGCGCACGCAGGTGCCCGCGCAGCTGGGCGGCGGCATCCGCGACATGGCGACGATCGAGGCGTGGCTGGACAAGGGCCTGGCGCGGGTGATCCTGGGAACCGTGGCGGTGGAAAACCCCGCGCTGGTGCGCGAGGCGGCGCGCGCCTTCCCCGGCAAGGTCGCCGTCGGCATCGACGCGCGCGCGGGCCGCGTGGCGACCAAGGGCTGGGCCGAGACGACCGAGGTGATGGCGACGGATCTCGCGCGCTCCTTCGAGGACGCGGGCGTCGCCGCGATCATCTACACCGACATCGAGCGCGACGGCGCCATGCAGGGCCCCAACGTCGAAGCGACGGCGGCGCTGGCGCGGGCGGTGTCGATCCCGGTGATCGCGAGCGGAGGCGTGTCCTCGGTCGCGGACCTGGTGGCGCTGCGCGATTGCGGCGCGCGGCTGGACGGCGCGATCTCGGGGCGGGCGCTCTACGACGGTGCGCTGGACCTGGCCGAGGCGATGGCCGCCCTGCGCGGCTGACCCCTTTCCCTCGGCCCCGTTCCCGCCTATCAAGCCGCCATGTTGAAGACGCGCATCATTCCCTGTCTCGATGTCGCCGATGGCCGCGTGGTCAAGGGCGTCAATTTCGTGGATCTCCGTGACGCGGGCGACCCCGTGGACGCCGCGCGCGCCTACGACGCCGCCGGCGCGGACGAGATATGCTTTCTCGACATCCACGCCACGCACGAGAATCGCGGCACCATGTTCGACGTGGTCACCCGCACGGCCGAGACCTGCTATATTCCGCTGACCGTGGGCGGCGGGGTGCGCACCGTGGCGGACGTGCGCGCGCTGCTGCTGGCTGGCGCCGACAAGGTCAGCTTCAACTCGGCGGCGGTGGCCAATCCCGACGTGGTGGCCGAGGCCGCCGACCAGTTCGGCAGCCAGTGCATCGTCTGCGCCATCGACGCCAAGGCGGTGGACGAAAACCGGTGGGAGATCTTCACCCATGGCGGCCGCAAGCCCACCGGCATCGACGCGGTCGAGTTCGCCATGATGATCGCCGCGAAGGGCGCGGGGGAAATCCTGCTGACCTCGATGGACCGCGACGGCACCAAGGAAGGCTTCAACATCCCGCTGACCCGCACGATCGCGGACGCGGTCGACGTGCCGGTGATCGCGAGCGGCGGCGTCGGCAACCTCGACCACCTGGTCGAGGGCGTCGTCGAAGGCCACGCCTCCGCCGTGCTGGCGGCGTCGATCTTCCACTTCGGCACCCACACCATCGCCGAGGCCAAGGCCCACATGGCCGAGGCCGGCATCGCGGTCCGGCTGTGACGCTGGACGATCTCGCGGCGCTGATCACGCAGCGCGCCAAGGCATCGCCCGACGAAAGCTGGACGGCCAAGCTGCTGGCGAAGGGCCCCGAAAAGGCGGCCGAGAAGTTCGGCGAAGAGGCGATCGAGGCGGTGATCGAGGCCGTGAAGGGCGATCGCGAGCGGCTCGCCTCCGAGGCCGCCGACGTGCTGTTCCACCTGCTGGTGATGCTGGAATCGCGCGGCGTGGCGCTGGCCGAAGTCATGGCCGAACTCGACCGCAGGCAGACGCAATCGGGCCTCGCCGAAAAGGCAAAACGCAAGACCTGACGCGCGGGCCGGGGACGGCGGGCGGGGCGAGTTCGGCGTAGCCGAAGAGCGCCGTACCGCCGTCACAACCTCAAGGCATCAGCCGAACAGGCGCGGATACTCGATCTTCGGGCACCGGTCCTGCACGACGTCCACGCCGCGGGCGCGGGCCTTCTCGGCCGCCTCGGCGTGGCGCACGCCGATCTGCATCCAGATCGTGCTCAGGTTCGGCAGATGCTCCAGCGCCTCGTCCACCACCGGCGGGACGTGCTCGGACCGGCGGAAGATGTCCACCATGTCCACGTCGTCGGGGCAGTCGGCCAGCGAGGCGCGGACCGTCTCGCCGAACAACGTCTCACCGGCATGGCCGGGATTGACGGGGATGATCGTGAACCCCTTCTGCGCCAAGAATTGCGAAACGTAGTGGCTGGGGCGCGCCGGGTTCATCGAGGCGCCGACTACGGCGATCTTGCGGGTGCGCTCGAATACGGCGCGCAATTGGGCGTCTGTTTCCATCATGCCTTGGATATAGGAACGACGGCACAAAGAAAAAGCGCCCGAGGCTAAGCTCGGGCGCAAGTCACGGAACGAGGGACAGTGAAGGCTCTGCAAAGGTTCCGTCTCTGCAGACCTGTCACGGATGTAGGCGCGAATGCCACGTCTTGAAGGGTTGTAAAGAAGTTGTGATTGTTTCCCTTGACCCCGGACGCTTGAAGTGCATGCAGGCCGAGGAAGAATCGCTTTCCGTCTGGACCGGGCAGAACGCGATTCCGCCAGGGCCTCGGGTCACAGACTCATTCCGCCGCCAGCGGCGCGTCGCGGGTCATCTCCCACACCCGTTGCGGGGTGAACGGCATGTCCACCTGCCGCACGCCGCGTGACCACAGCGCGTCCTGCATGGCGTTGGCCATTGCCGCGAGCGCGCCGACGGTTCCGGCCTCGCCGCAGCCCTTCATGCCCATCGGGTTGGCCGTGGACGGCACGGGTTCGACGTCGAAGGCGATCATCGGCACGTCGGCCGCGCGCGGCACCGCGTAGTCCATGAAGCTGGCGGTCAGCAGCTGGCCCTCCGCATCGTGCACCGCGACCTCGGTCAGCGCCTGGCCTATGCCCTGCACGACGCCGCCGTGGACCTGCCCCTCGGCCAGCCGCGGGTTGATGAGGTTGCCGAAATCGTCGACCACCGTGTAGCGCGCGACCTCGACATGCCCGGTCTCGGGGTCGATCTCTAGCTCGGCCACGTGGGCACCGTTGGGGAAGCTGCGCGCTGGCAGCTGCGCATGCGCCTTCCACGTCAGCAGATCGTCGCGCCCCGCCTCGCGGGCCATCTGCGCCGCCTCGACCATCGTCGGCGACAGGTTCGACCCGTCCGCGCGGAAGCGTTCGTCGTCGAAGCGCACCGCGTCCGGCGCCACACCCATCTCGGGCGCGAGGAACTCGGTGAAGCCCTTCACCATGTCGGCGACCGCCACCAGCGTCACGTTGGTCTGCACCGTCACGGATCGCGACCCGCCCGTGCCGCCGCCCCCCGCGATCAGGTCGGAATCGCCCTGCACGACCTTGATCTTCTCGAACGGGATGCCGGTCTGGTCGGAGAGGAACTTGGCGAAGACCGTCTCGTGCCCCTGCCCGTTCGACTGGGTGCCCACGTAGATCAGAGCGCCGCCGTCCCCGGTGAACTCGACCTTCACGTCTTCCGACGGCGCGCCGAGGATGCTTTCGATGTAGCAGCCCAGCCCCAGCCCGCGCAGCTTGCCCGCCTTCTCCGATGCGGCGCGTCGGGCGGGGAAGCCCGCGATATCGGCATCCTGCGCGGCATGGTCCAGCACCTTGCGGAAATCGCCCACATCGTAGGTTTCGCCCGTCTGCGTCGGGTAGGGAAACTGGTCGGGCCTGATGAAGTTGATGCGACGCAGCTCGAACGGGTCGACGCCCAGTTCGCGCGCGGCGCGGTCCATGACACGTTCCAGCACGTAGTTCGCCTCGGGTCGGCCGGCGCCGCGATAGGCGTCGACCTGCGTGGTGTTGGTGTAGAAGGCCTCGGTCCGCAGATACGCCGCAGGGATGTCGTAGACCCCGGTCAGCACGCGCGAGAACAGCTGCCCCTGCATCAGCTGCCCGAACTGCGAGTTGTAGGCGCCGAGGTTGCTGAGGTTGTGCAGCCGGTAGGCGGTGATGCGATTGTTCTCGTCGAAGGCCATCTCGGCCATGGTCACGAGGTCGCGGCCGGCATTGTCCGACAGCATCGCCTCGGACCGGTCCGAGAACCAGCGCACCGGGCGGCCCAGCACCATCGCGGCATGCGCCACGGCGAAGTATTCCGGGTAGGGCATGGTCTTGGTGCCGAAGCCGCCGCCCACGTCGGGGGTTGTGACGTGCACCTGCGCGGAATCGAGGTGCAGCATGCGCGACAGCTGCTCCTTCATGCCCCAGACGCCCTGCCCGCCGAAGGTGAAGTGCAGCCGGTCGTCGCGCCATTCCGCGTAGGCCGCGCGCGGCTCCATCGGGTTCGAGATGATGCGGTGGTCGGTCACCTCCAGCCGCACGACGCGGGCGGTGTTCCCGATCGCCTCGGCGGTGGCGGATTCGTCGCCGATGCCGAAATCGAAGGCGCGGTTGTTCGGTGCCTCGGGGTGAATGGCGTCATTCGACGGCGCGAGCTCGACGCAGACCGGCAGGTCGTCGTAGTCGAAGACGATCAACTCGGCCGCGTCGCGGGCCTGTTCCAGCGTGTCGGCGACGACCATGGCGACGGGTTCGCCGACGAAGCGCACGCGCCCCTCGGCCAGCGTGGGCCGCTTGGGCGAGGCCGCGGCCGAGCCATCGCGGTTCTGCGTCAGCACCGCGTTCATCGCCGTGTCGAGACCCGCGTCCAGCATCTTCTGCCCGGTCAGCACCAGGTGAACGCCGGGCGCCTCCTCGGCGTCCGCGGTGTCGAGCGTGGTGATCTCGGCATGCGCGACGGGCGAGCGCAGGACATAGGCGCGCAGGGCATCCGCGGGCGCGATGTCGTCGACATAGCGCCCTGCCCCGGTCAGGAAGCGCAGGTCCTCGACCCGTGCGACAGACTGGCTTTTGCCGAATTTTTCCATGTGTTTCCCTCCGCGACCCGATCGCGGCGGACCTTAGACGGCGCGGCGCCGGTGTCCAGTGCCCGAAGGCAGCGCGACGCGGGTGGTGCCGTAACCGTTGAAGCGGGTGACGAGACTGCCGGCATAGGCGCCCATGCCGCCGATGACGACCCGGTCGCCGTCCTGAAGGTCCTCGGGCAGCGACAGCGGCGCGGGCAGCATGTCCACCGAATCGCAGGTGGGCCCGAAGACGCGCCACGGCACCGGCGCACCGCTGCGCGGCTGGCCATCGGGCGCGACCACGGCGACCCGGTCGGCGGCCGGCAGGTCCCGCCATTCGCCCAGCGCGCCATAGACTCCGTCGTTGAGGAACAGCGTCCGGCCGTCCACCGCCTTCACCCGCAGCACCAGCTGCGCGGCGTCGGCCACCAGCGCGCGGCCCGGCTCGCACACCAGCGGCGGGGGCGTGTCGAAGGCATCCGTGGCCGCCTGCGTGATGGTGTCGAAATGGCCCTGAAGGTCCGGCGCCGCGCCCGAGCGGTGGGCCGGAAAGCCGCCGCCGACGTTGAGCCGGGCCAGCCGGCAGCCCGCGCGATCGGCGATGTCGGCCGCGGCGGCGATGTAGCGCGCCCACGGCTCGGCGCCTTCGCACTGGGTGCCGGGATGGAAGGTCAGCGAGGGCCGGCCGCCACGCTCGGCGACCAGACGCAGCAGCGCCACGGCCATGTCGGGCTCGGCCCCGAACTTGGCGCCGAAATCGTAGGCCGCACCGCGCACCGTCAGCTTGAACCGCACGGCGATCTCGTCGCCGGCGATGTCGCCCAGCTTGTCCAGCTCGGCGGGGCGGTCGATCGACCAGCTGGCGATGCCGTGGCGGCGCGCGGCGGCGATCTCGGCAGGCGAGCGGACCGGGTTGTGATAGTGCAGCGCGGCATCGGGCGCCACGTCGCGCACCAGCGCCATCTCGGCCGGAGAGGCGACGTCGAAGGCGGTGATCCCGGCGCGGCTGAGACCGGCGAGGATCACGGGCGCCGGGTTCGCCTTGACCGCGTAGGTGACCTGCCCCGGAAAGCCCGACAGGAACGCCCGCGCCGCGCGGTCCAGCGCCTGCGCATCATGGACGAAGTAGGGTGCGTCGTCGTCGGCACCGCTGGCCGCGCCGATGCCGGGATTCGTGCCTTCGAAGAGATGCCTGCTGTCGCCTGCCATGAACCGCTCCTGTTTCCTTGTCGCCGTCTGTTTGGCGCCGTCTGCCAGCGTGCCGCAGAAATCGCTCGGAATCGCGCGCCGGATCGACCAGTATGACGGAAATGAACGACGCAACGCCGGGGTTCCCTTGCAGATCGACGAAACGGACCGGGCGCTGATCGCCGCGCTGTCGGAGAATGCCCGCCTGCCGACCGCCGATCTGGCCCGCAAGCTGGGGTTGGCGCGCTCGACGGTGCAGGCAAGGCTGGACCGGCTGGTGGCGCGGGGCGCGATCGCCGGCTTCACCATCAAGCCGGGCGCGGGGCTGCGCGCGCCGCTGCGCGCCACGGTGCTTATCTGCATCGAGCCGCGCGCCGCCCCGGCCGTGCTGTCGCGTCTGCGCACCATGCCGGTGGTCGAGACGGTCCACACGACCTCGGGGCGGGTCGACATGATCGTGCAATTGTCGGCCGGCACGACCGAGGAACTGGACGCGACGCTGGACAGGATCGGCGAGGCGCAGGGCGTGCGGTCGTCGGAAAGCCTGATCCACCTGAGCACCAAGATCGACCGCACCGCCTGAGGCCGCGGGGCAAGGCCTGCCGGACCGGAAGGCGCGACTATCGCCCGGCGTCGCCCTCTGCGTCGGCCTCGGGGTCGTCCTTGATGCCGTGCGCGGTGAACAGCGAGCCCTGCAGGATGAAGAACGCGAAGACGGCCAGCGGCAGGCCGAAGGTCTCGAAATAGACCCAGGTTTCGGTATCGAAGAAGCGCCAGACGATCTCGTTCGCGGCGGCGAGCGCGAAGAACAGCCACATCACGCGGCGGGTCAGGATTCGCCAGCCCTCGTCGCGCATGGGCATGAGTTCCTCCATGACGTATTGCAGCCAGGATTGCCGGCGCAACAGGCCGGCCGCCAGCAGCCCGCCGAACAGCAGGTAGATGATCGTGGGCTTCATCTTGATGAAGCGTTCGTCGTTGAGCCAGACGGACAACCCCCCGAACACCACGATCACGATCGCCGTGAACGCCTGCATCCGGCTGAGCCGCCCGGTCAGCGCCCACAGGATGCCCATCGCCAGCAGGAAGATCGGGATGAAGGCCGCTGTGACGACGATGAAGCCGTCGTAGTCGGTGCCGCCCCAGGTGAAGACCTCGTCCTTGAGCCAGAGATAGGCGACGAAGAAGCCGATCACCGGGCCGAGTTCGAGCGCGCTTTTCAGCGCCGGATTGATCTTGCGGTCTGCCATGCGTTTCTCCCGTTGGGGGCTAGTTAGGCCGCGGGGCGCGGGGACGCAATGCTAGCCGCCCAGTTCGACGACCACGGCGCCCAGCGCGATCAGCGCCATCAGCGCGATCCGGCGCGGGCCGACGGTCTCGCGCAGCACCAGCCAGCCGATGATCGCGGCGAACACGGTCGAGGTCTCGCGCAGCACCGCGGCCTCGCCCACCTGGTCGAGCCGCGTGGCCAGCATGATCGAGCCGAACGAGAAATAGGCGACGAAGGCGCCGATCACCCCGCGCCGCAGCAGCGGCCAGGGGGCGGGGCGTTCGCCGCTGCTGTGCAGGCGAAAGGCGGCGACTATCGGCATCAGCCAGCCGTCGATCACGAAGAACCACGCGAGGAAGGTGAACGGATCGGCGGTGGCGCGGATGCCGTAGGCGTCGTAGGTGGTGTAGAGCGCGACGAAGACGCCCGTGGCCACGGCGAGGGTTAGCGCCGAGGGCAGCTTCGCGCGATCGACTTCGAGGAAGATCAGGTTGTAGACCGCCAGCCCGAAGATCCCCGAGACCAGGATCGCGACGCCCAGCCACTGCATCAGGCTGTAGGATTCGCCGAACAGGATGACCGCGCCGATCATCGCGAACAGTGGTCCGGTGCCGCGCACCACCGGGTAGACCACCGTGTAGGCGCCTTGGGTGTAAGCCGCCGCCTGCAGAAATTTGTAGGCGGTGTGGGTGACGAAGGCGCCGAAGAAGATCGGCCACATGTGCGGCTCGGGCCAGGGCACGAGGAACAGCGCGACCGGAAGCGCGATCAGACCGTAGCAGCCGTCGATCGCGCCGCGCGACAGCCACGGATCGTGCTTGCCCTTCTGCAGCGCGCCGAAGGCCGCGTGCAGGAACGCTGCCAGCAGGGCGAGGCACAGGGCCACTGTCTGGCCCGTCTCGGTGCCCTCGATGGAGATGAGCCACTGGCTCATGCGGCGCGGTGGGGGTGTGGGGGCTCTGCCCCCGTCCGCCCTGCCGGGCGGCCTTCCCCGGGATATTTGCTGACCAAAGAAGCCGGCGCGGGGCCGCGGGACGTCATGCGGCGTCGTCCGTGGCCAGACCGGTCAGCGCGGCGGCGAATTCCTCGGGGTCGAAGGGGGCGAGATCGTCGATCTGCTCGCCCACGCCGATGGCGTGGATGGGCAGGCCGAACTTGTCGGCCAGCGCCACCAGAACGCCGCCCTTGGCGGTGCCGTCGAGCTTGGTCATCACCAGCCCCGAAACGTCGGCGAGTTTCCGGAACGTCTCGACCTGGTTGAGCGCGTTCTGCCCGGTCGTGGCGTCCAGCACCAGCAGCGTGTTGTGCGGCGCGTCGGGGTCCTTCTTGCGGATCACGCGGACGATCTTGGCCAGTTCCTCCATCAGGTCGGCGCGGTTCTGCAAACGGCCGGCGGTGTCGATCATCAGCAGGTCGGCACCATCGGCCTGCGCGCGGCCCATCGCGTCGAAGGCGAGGCTGGCGGGGTCGGAACCTTCGGGCGCGGTGAGCACCGGCACGCCGGCGCGGTCGCCCCAGACCTGCAGCTGCTCGACCGCCGCCGCGCGGAACGTGTCGCCGGCGGCGATGACGACGGACTTGCCGGCGGCGCGGAACTGGCTGGCGAGCTTGCCGATCGTCGTGGTCTTGCCCGAGCCGTTGACGCCGACGACCAGCACGACCTGCGGGCGCTTGGGGTAGATCGGCAGGGGTCGCGCCACGGGCTCCATGATGCGGGCGATCTCGGCGGCCAGCAGCGTCTTGATCTCGTGCACCGACAGGCGCTTGCCATAGCGGCCCTCGGCGATGTTGGCGGTGACGCGCAGCGCCGTATCGACGCCCATGTCCGAGGCGATCAGCAGTTCCTCGAGCTGTTCGAGCATCTCGTCGTCGAGGGTGCGGCGCACCACCGGCGCGGCGTCGGGGCCGCGGAAGAGCCGGCCCAGAAGGCCCGGACGGGCGGGCGCCTCTTCGTCGGGCGTCCGGGGAAGGTCCTCGGGAATGGCGGGCTGCACCGGCTCGCGCGGCTCTTCGCGCGATGGAGGCTGTTCGGCGCGCGGTTTGGGCGGCTGCGGCGGCTCGGGCGCGGGCGTCGGCGGGACGTCTTGTGCTTCGGACCGTTCCTGCGGCGGCTCGGAGGGCGACGGCGCATCGGGTTCGCCGTCGCCCTCGTGGACGATGGCATCCAGCCCCTCGTCGAGCTTCGACGAGGACTTGAAGAGTTTTGTCTTGAGCTTGCCGAAGAAGGACATGAAGGACCGCCTTGCCGTCGTTTGGACCGAGTTAATACGCCGCGCCGGGATTTGAAAGCGCCCGCGCGCCGTGGCGCCGGCCCGGAGGCCGGGCGATTTCCATGCTTTGGCCTTTGCCGTGCCGCGATTCGCGCGCCAGAGTGGGCGCGCGCCGGATGGGCGCGACACCGGCGGGGGCGGCATGCGCTTTGCAATCGTGACGATCGGCGTGACGGCTCTGGTCGCGGCCGGGATCGCCTGGGGCGGGGCGTGGGCTGCGCTGGCGGTCGCGTCCATAACCGTCTTCGCCTGGGCACTGGACCGGATCGCGGCGCTTTCCGCGCCCGATCGCGCGGGGCAGGAATTCCCCTCGGGCGCCGCACTGTCGGTGGCGCTGGGGCTGGCGCATTTCCCCATCCTGTTCGGCGCGGTGGCGGCGCTGGCCTCGGAGGGCCACGGCACCCTGGACAAGGCGCTGATCTTCGTGGCGGCGTCGCTGTTCATCGGCCAGGTCGGCAATGCCAACGCGCACGAACTGATCCACAGGAAGCGGCGCGCGATGCGCCTGCTGGGGGCGGCGGTCTACGCGTCGATCCTGTTCGGGCACCATGCCTCGGCGCATCTGCGGGTGCATCACGTCCATGCGGCGTCGGCGGGAGATCCGAACTCGGCGCGGCTGCAGGAGGGTTTCTACAGCTATGCGGTGCGCGCGTGGGCCGGGTCGTTCCGCGCCGGATGGCGGGCCGAGCGGCGCCTGCGCGGCGGGCGCGGCCGGCATCCCTACTGGGGCTATGGGGCGGGCTCGGTGGCATCGCTGACCGTGGCCGCGGCGCTTGGCGGCGGCGCCGGGATCGCGGCGCTGCTGGCGATCGCGGTTTACGCGCAGGCGCAGCTTCTGCTGTCGGATTACGTCCAGCATTACGGGTTGCGCCGGCGCAGGCGGGAGGACGGGCGGCTGGAGCCGGTCGGTCCGCAGCACAGCTGGAACGCGCCGCACGGGTTCACGTCGGCGATGATGCTGAACGCGCCGCGCCACTCGGATCATCACGCGCGCCCTGCGCGGGCCTATCCTGGGCTCGAGCTTGACCGCGAGGCGATGCCGATGCTGCCGCATTCGCTGCCGGTGATGGCGGTGATCGCGCTGCTGCCGCCGCTTTGGTTCCGGGTGATGGACAAGCGCGCGCTGGCCTGGTCGCCGGACGCGGACCCGGCGGTGCCGGACGGCGCGCCGGTGGCGGCGGCATAGCGCCCGCATTAACGAAGCGTTCACCATGTGCTTTCCCCGGTGCCGCCCTTTTGACATGGTGGAAGGCATGAAACATGCGCTTGCCCTGATCCTTGCCGTCGCCGCCGCACCGCTCGTGGCGGCCGAAGGCATGTCCGCCGCCGAGTTCGAAGCCTATGTCGAGGGCAAGACGCTCTACTTCGGCCTGAGCGGCCAGCCCTACGGCGCCGAGCGCTATCGCGACGACCGGCGCGTGACGTGGTCGTTCCTCGATGGCGAGTGCAAGGAAGGCTACTGGTACGAGGATGCCGGGCAGATCTGCTTCGTCTACGAGGACCGCCCCGACCCGCAATGCTGGGCGTTCTATCGCGAGGGCAACGGCCTGCGCGCCGAATTCGCCGGCGACCCGTTCTCGACCGTGCTTTACGAGGCGCGGCAGAGCGACGAGCCGATGCTGTGTTACGGACCCGACGTGGGCGTCTGAGCCTCAGGCCGCGGCCGGGGTCGCGCTCATCGCGGCGAAGCCCTGGCGCAGCGCCTCGGCCATCGCCAGCACGATCTCGGACTTGGCGGCGCCGCAATACAGGTTGACCCGCTGCAGGCCGAGGTCGGGCAGACCGCTGCCGGCGTCGATATAGGCCAGCTGCGGCGGCGCGTGGCCTTCCAGGCTGGTGGTCACGGCAAGATCGGCGCTGACCGTCGCCTCGACCGTGCGGTCGTTGTCCGAATCGACGGCCATTTCCCAGTCGATGCCCTTGGCGTCCAGCCGCGTCAGCGCGCCGGGGCGGAAACCGCAATAGCGGCAGAAGGCCAGCCGTAGCGGCCGGCCCTTCCACGCCTGCCCGTCCGGCGCGCCGATCCAGCGCAGCGGCACGCGGGCCAGCGTTTCGGCGCCCGGGCCGTTGGTATCCTCGGTCGTCAGGATCACGTCGGCCTCGCCGCGGGCGAAGGTCTTCTTCAGTTCGCGCGTGTACGAGCTGATCAGCTGCACCTTCACGCGGGGATGGGTGCGTTCCATCTGCTGCAGCACCTTGGGAATCACCGGGTAGACGATGTCGACCGGCACGCCGAGCACGATCTCGCCCTCCCAGGACTGGTGCGTCAGGCGGGCATAGGCCTCGTCGTTGAGCGCGATCATCTTGTGCGCGTACCCCAGCAGCTGCGCGCCCGCGGGCGTCAGGCTGATGCCCCGCCCCGAGCGTTCGAGCAGCTCGAGACCCAGCAGATCCTCGAGCCGCTTGAGCTGCATCGAGACCGCCGATTGCGTGAGGTTGAGGAAGCCGGCCGCACGCGTCACGCCGCCGGCCTCGGCGACCGCGGCGAAAGAGCGGAGCGTGGTGATGTCGAAATTGCGCATTGATCACGGTCCGTGATGGGTGACGTCAATAACATTCGTTTCACACATGGATCACGAATAGGCATCTGGATCAAGGATAGAAATGACACCCGCCACTTACATCACGAAAATTGAAGGATTGCATCATGATCCGCACTGTCGCACCGACCGCGTTCATCCCCGCTTACCGGCCCTCGGGCAATTTCGGCCTGACCGTCCTGCGCTGGATAGCCGTGGCGCGTCAGCGGCGCGACCTTGCCGGACTGGACGCCCGCGCGCTGGCCGATATCGGCATCACGCCCGCCGCCGCGCGGCGCGAGGCAACGCGTCCCTTCTGGGACCTCGACGCATAAGCATCATTCGAGGCATATCTTTCGTCGCACCCGTCCTGTCATGCTTGAAAAAGCCGGCTTGGGCGCCAATATGTTGCCCATAACCGCGCACGCGCGCGGGGCGCCCCGGGAAGGGCGAGACAGGGTACGACAAGGAGGCTTCTATGGCTGAATACGACACGATCCGGGCGGCTGGCGTCTCCGGCGCGCGCGCCGAACGGATCGACGCCGGGCTGCGCGCCCACATGAACAAGGTCTACGGCACGATGTCCGTGGGCATGCTGATCACCGCGCTTGCGGCTTGGGCGATCGCCGGACTGGCGACCACGACCGATCCGACGCAGGCCGTGGGGCAACTGGGCAACGGCTCGATGCTGACCAACTTCGGCGCCCTGATCTACACCAGCCCGCTGCGCTGGGTGATCATGCTCGCGCCGCTGGGCTTCATCTTCTTCGGCTGGACCGCGCTGATGCGCAAGAGCTCGGCCGCCGGCGTGCAGCTTGGCTTCTTCGCCTTCGCCGCGCTGATCGGCCTGTCGCTCAGCTCGATCTTCATCGTCTTCACGTCGTTCTCGATCGTGCAGACGTTCCTCGTGACCGCGATCGCCTTCGCCGGTCTGTCGCTGTGGGGCTACACCACCAAGCGCGACATCTCGGGCTGGGGATCCTTCCTGATCATGGGCGTGATCGGCCTGATCATCGCGATGCTCGTCAACATCTTCCTGCAGTCGCCCGCGATGATGTTCGCGATCTCGGCGATCGGCGTGCTGATCTTCGCCGGCCTGACCGCATGGCACACGCAGGAGATCAAGAACACCTACGTGGCACACGCCGCGCATGGCGACCAGGAATGGCTGGACAAGGCCGCCTACGACGGCGCGCTGAGCCTCTACATCAGCTTCCTGAACATGTTCCAGTTCCTCCTGATGTTCATGGGTCAGCAGGAATAGCGGCACGGCCGAAGCGAGACAGACAGACGAAGGGCCGGTCGATCGACCGGCCCTTTTTTCGTGCGCGGGGTCCGGTGGCGTCGGTCAGAGGTCGGTCGCCATCGCCACGCAAGGAAACAACACCCCGCCGGGCAGGTCCAGCACCGTTTCGCCCTGTGCAGTGAACCCCATGGCGGCGTAGAACGGCACTGCCAGGCGGGTGCTCTGGCACAGCATGCGGATCACCGCCGCGCCGCGCGCCTGGTGCATGACATGCGCGACCAGCGCGGACCCGATGCCCATGCGGGCGTGGCGCGGCTCGACCGCGACGTGGCGCAGATGGCCCATGCCGCGCAGGCCGGGGCGCCCGCCCGGCGGCTCGAACGACCAGCCGGCGGCACCCACGATGCGCGCCCCCTGCTCGGCCACGAAGAAGCGGCCCGAGCGGATCAGCGCCGGCTGGGCGTGGCCGATCACCGGCAGCGCCGAGACCAGCGCCGAGGGCGGGTAGTCCGTCTTCAGCAGCGTCATGAAGCTGCGCTGGAACATCCCGTCCAGCGCCCGGGTGTCGGCGATCGTGGCGGTACGGATGGTCAGCGTCCGGGACATGCCTCGACAGGTAGCACGCCCCGCCACACAAGAAAGGGCCGCGCGGTGCAACCGGCGGCCCTTTCTCGAATGCGGTCGATCACGGGCGCGGGCGCCCGGCCTTACGGCTTACTTGATCTTGCCTTCCTTGTACTCGACGTGCTTGCGCGCGACCGGGTCGAATTTCCGGATGGTCATCTTCTCGGTCATCGTGCGCGCGTTCTTCTTGGTCACGTAGAAGTGGCCCGTGCCCGCGGTCGAGTTCAGGCGGATCTTGATGGTGGTCGGCTTTGCCATTGTCGCTCTCCGTCGAACGCGCAGAGGGCCTGCGCGTGGAATCCATTGAACCCCGCCTTCTACGGACAACGGGTCCCAAGTCAACCGGTATTCCGCAGGGCTGGCGGTTACGTGCGTGGAAGGCCTGTAAGCCGGATCCTGTCCAGGGCTTGCGCCCTTGGGCGACCATTCATCTGGGCCGCGCGTCGCCGCGCGGCTCAAGCTGCCAACCCGGATCGCTCGGGCTGAAGCGGCCCTGCCTTTCGGCGCGCGATCCCTATTTGGCATTGCTCCCGGTGGGGCTTGCCATGCGGGTCCTGTCGCCAGGCCCCCGGTGGGCTCTTACCCCACCGTTTCACCCTTACCCGTCACACGTGAGGGGCGGTCTGATTTCTGTGGCGCTTTCCGTCGGGTTGCCCCGCCCGGGCGTTACCCGGCACCGGCGCTTCATCGAGTCCGGACTTTCCTCCAGCGCGGGACAAGCCCGCGCCAGCGGCCGCCCGGCCTTCCACGCAAGGGGCCGATAGCCCCCACGGCGGGGCGGGGTCAATGCAAATCGCTTCGCCAAGTGGCTTCAGCCGCGATGCGCCGCGATCTGCATGCGGATCGCGGTCTCGTCATACAGGGTGAATTCGCGGCGCAGGCCCCAGGGGCCGAACTCGGCATGGCTGATGCCCATCACGTGCACCTCGGCACCCGAGGGCGCGCCGAACGCGCCCCAGCCGTCGTGCCGGCCCTGCAGCGACCAGCGGATCGCGGCGCGCGGCGGCAGCAGCGGCTCTTCCATGCCGATGCGGTGGTGGATGGTGAACGTGGCCGACGGAAACGACGCGCGCAGGCCCAGCCAGAAGGCTTCGGCCGCGTCGGGCGCGTGGGCCGTCGTGCCGCCGGAATAGGCCAGCGTACAGGCACGGTCGTACTGGTCGGGAATGGCCGACCAGGCGCCCTGCATCACGTGGTCGAGCAGGTCTGCAAAGGCGGTGCCCCAGTGGTTGTCGTTGCCTTGGCCGGTATAGGGACCGGGATCGTCGATCGCGGGGCGGAAGGGCTGCGTCTCGGGGTCGGCCTCGGCGGCGCGGCGGGACGCCCACTCGGCCGGGTCCAGGCCCAGCTGCGACAGGATCGCGCCGGTATCGACCACCTGCCAGACGTCGCTGATGCGGTTGTCCTTGGCGTAGCTGTCGGTGAGCATGCGCCAGGACAGCGGCCGCCCCGTGGCCGGCCCGAAAATGCCGGCACCCGAATGCCGCCCCTGCGCCAGAACCCGCTGCGACCCCAGCATGCCGACCTGCGGCGTGCCCGACCAGATCACGTCCTCGGACAACAGGCGCATCCCCGGCAGCGCCGCCAGCATCGACAGGACCGAACCCGCCACGCCCGCGTCGCCATGCACGATCCCGGACGCGTCGCGCAGCGTGACCTGCGGGTGGTACAGCTCGGCCAGCCGCCCGGCGAGGCGGCGCTCTTCCCAGATCTCGCGGCTGACGGCCATGAGATAATCCGGATAATCCTTGAACCTCGGATCGAAACCCTTCACCGCGTTTCCCTTCATGCGTGTCCCGGCTTCTGTGGCATCCCCCGGGGCGCCGGGCAATGGGCGGGCGGCCGGATCAGGCGATGTCTGCGATCGCCACTTCGACGAACGCCAGGCATTCGGGGGTCGAGAAGCGGTGGTCGGCGCCCTTCACGAAGGTCAGCCGCACGTCCGGGCCGTCGATGTGGTCCAGCAGCGCCAGCGCGGTCTCGCGCCTGACCGCCTCGTCCTCGGTCCCCTGAAGCAGCCGCACCGGCCAGGGCATGGGCAGCGGCTTGCGCAGCACGAGGTTCTCGCGCCCGTCCTCGATCAGCTTGCGGGTGACAATATAGGGGTCCTCGTAGGCCGAGGGCTGTTCGATCCCGCCCTGCTCCATCACCGTGCGGCGTTCGGCCTCCGAGAAACCGGCCCAGAAGCCGTCTTCGGTGAAATCGGGCGCGGCGGCGATGCCTATGAACCCTGCGACCTCCAGCCGCTGCGACAGGATGCACGCGATCCAGCCGCCCATGGACGAGCCCACCAGGACCACCGGCCCGTCGGTCGCGTGGCGGATCACCGCCTCGGCATCCGCCGCCCAGTCGCCGATGCAGCCCTCCTCGAACACGCCGCCGGACTGGCCGTGCCCGGCATAGTCGAGCCTCAGGAACGCGCGACCCTGCGCCTTGGCCCAGGCCTCCAGATGCACCGCCTTGGTGCCCTCCATGTCCGAGCGGTAGCCCGACAGGAAGACGATGCACGGCCCCTGCCCCGGCGTATGCGCATAGGCGAGGCGGTCGCCGCGCGGCCCTTCGATGGTGGATGGCATGCTGTCCCCCTTGCTGTGTCGCCGGTGCCGGATCGGCGCCACCCTACAAGCCGCAGCCGCGATGCCAAGGGGGTCGGGGGCGTGGCACGCCACGGCGCGCTTGACAGGTCCGCATCCCGCGTTCAAACCCCGCGGACACATAACCCGCAACCGGGCGTTCCGTGGGCGCCAAACCGACGAGGAGCATGGCCGATGGCCCCTGATTCCGCTTCCCCCCAGATCAATGTCACCTTGCCCGATGGCAACGCACGTCCCTTTCCGGCCGGCGTGACGCCAGCCGACATCGCGGCCGAAATCTCGAAGTCGCTGTCGAAGAAAGCGATCTCGGCCATGGTCGACGGCGTGCACTGGGACCTGCAATGGCCGATCGACCGTGACGCGACGGTGGCGATCAACACGCTGTCGGACGAGGACGCGGCGCTCGAGCTGATCCGCCACGACCTGGCCCACGTCATGGCCCGCGCCGTGCAGGAGATCTGGCCCGACACGAAGGTCACGATCGGCCCCGTCACGGACAAGGGCTGGTTCTACGACTTCGACCGGTCCGAGCCCTTCACGCCGGAAGACCTCGGCGCGATCGAGGCGAAGATGAAGGCGATCATCGCCGCCCGCGATCCCGTCCGCACCGAGGTCTGGGACCGCGACCGCGCGCGCCGGCACTACGAAGAGCACGGCGAGCCCTACAAGATCGAGCTGCTGGACCGCATTCCGGCCGAAGCGCCGATCCGCATGTACTGGCACGGCGACTGGCAGGACCTGTGCCGCGGCCCGCACCTGCAGCACACCGGGCAGCTTCCGGCCGATTCCTTCAAGCTGATGAGCGTCAGCGGCGCGCACTGGTTCGGCCAGACCGACCGGCCGATGCTGCAGCGCATCACCGGCGTCGCCTTCCGCAACCGGCAGGACCTGAAGGACTACCTGACCTTCCTCGAGGAAGCCGCCAAGCGCGACCACCGCAGGCTGGGCCGCGAGATGGACCTGTTCCACATGCAGGAGGAAGCGCCCGGCCAGGTCTTCTGGCACCCCAACGGCTGGTCGATCTACGTCACGCTGCAGGACTACATGCGCCGCCAGCAGCGCCGCGGCGGCTATGTCGAGGTGAACACGCCTCAGGTGGTGGACCGCAAGCTGTGGGAGGCCTCGGGCCACTGGGAAAAGTACCAGGACCACATGTTCATCGTCGAGGTCGACGAGGAACACGCCCGCGAGAAGTCCGTCAACGCGCTCAAGCCGATGAACTGCCCCGGCCACGTGCAGATCTTCAACCAAGGGTTGAAATCCTATCGTGACCTTCCGTTGCGCATGGCCGAATTCGGTTCGTGCAATAGGTACGAGCCTTCCGGTGCATTGCACGGCATCATGCGCGTCCGCGGCTTCACGCAGGACGACGCCCACATTTTCTGTGCAGAGGAGCAGATCGAGGATGAGACGAAACGATTCATCGACTTCCTTGCCGGGATCTATCGCGACCTCGGTTTCGAGCAGTTCAAGGTCAAGTTCTCGGACCGCCCCGAGACCCGCGCCGGATCGGACGAAACCTGGGACAAGGCCGAACACGCCCTCAAGGCAGCCACGCTTGCCGCGGGTGGCGAGTTCGAGCTGAACCCCGGCGAGGGCGCGTTCTACGGCCCCAAGCTGGAATTCGTGCTGACCGACGCGATCGGGCGCGACTGGCAATGCGGCACGCTGCAGGTCGACTTCGTCCTGCCCGAACGGCTGGACGCGGCCTATATAGGCCGCGACGGTGCCAAGCACCGCCCCGTCATGCTGCACCGCGCCGTGCTGGGCAGCTTCGAGCGGTTCATCGGCATCCTGATCGAGGAACACTCGGGCAAGCTGCCCTTCTGGCTGGCGCCGCGGCAGGTGGTCGTGGCCTCGATCACCTCGGACGCGGACGAATACGTGCTGGACGCGGTGGCGCAGCTCGAGGCCGCCGGCATCCGCGCCGAGGCCGACCTGCGCAACGAGAAGATCAACTACAAGGTCCGCGAGCACTCCGTGGGCAAGGTGCCAGTGATCCTGGCCGTCGGCCACCGCGAGGTCGAGGAGCGCACCGTTACCGTGCGCCGGCTGGGCGAGAAGCAGACCTCGGTCACCCCGCTGGCGGAGCTGGTGGGCCAACTGGCGCAGGAGGCGACGCCGCCCGACCTGCGGTGACGTCCGGCGCTGCGCCGGTTCCGTGCGTGACGGGGCCGGTTGCGCGGATCGATTGCCGGCATTGACCGGAGACCGGGCGCCGCCCCGGCGCCTGCGGCGTATTTCGCGGAAGAACGAGTCGCGGCGGCAGGGCGGATCGTCGCGCGGGAGTGGTTGCCGGGAGGCGTTCAGACCACACCCAGCTCGGCCTGCGCGGCGCGGTCCCAGCCCAGCACCATCCGCGAGCCGTCGACCACCAGCGGCCGCTTCATCAGTGTTGGATGATCCACCAGCAGATTCAGCGGCGGCCGGGCGCGCTCGGCCTCGGACAGGCCGCGCCAGGTTGTCGAGCGGGTGTTGACCAGCGCGTCGCCGAAGCGGTCCTGCGCGGCGGCCAGCACGTCGCGCGGCACGCCATCGGCCCGCACGTCGACGAAATCGGCGTGGGGCAGCGCCTTGCGCGCCTTGCGGCAGGTATCGCAGGTGGACAGGCCATAAAGGATCATTCGCGCTCTCCCGTGTTTTTCGCCTGGATAATCCGCATGCGCGCGGAAGGCGAGAGGGTGCGGTTCGTGCGGCGCGGAGTGTATCCCCTGACACACTGGCGTGAGCGCCCGCGCCTTGCCTTTGCACCCTGTCTCTGCTTCCCCATACTGGCGACGCAACGTCAGGAGAGCACCGTGACACCCCGCCAGACCCGGCCGACCACCCGCGCGGAGACCGCATGATCGACGCGGCGATCATGCCGCTTCAGCGCCGGGCGCTGCAGCCGCCGGCCGCGTGGCTGGCCGCGCGGGGCGTGTCGGCGGACAGCATCACACTGGCGGGTTTCGCGCTGGGGCTGGCGGCGATCGGCGCGCTGGCGCTGGGGGCGTTCGGCTGGGCACTGCTGCTGATCGGGCTGAACCGGCTGTGCGACGGGCTGGACGGGGCGGTGGCGCGGCTGACCCGTCAGACCCGGCGCGGCGCGTTCATGGACATCGCGCTGGACTTCGTCTTCTACGCGCTGGTGCCGCTGGGCTTCGCGCTGCACGCGCCCGACACGAACGCCCTGCCCGCCGCCGTGCTGATCGCCGCCTTCGTCGGCACGGGCTCGTCCTTCCTGGCCTTCGCGAGCGTCGCGGCCGAGGCGGGCCTGACCGCGCCGCGTTACCCGACCAAGGGCATCTACTATCTCGGCGGGCTGACTGAAGGGTTCGAGACGATTGCCGCCTTCGTGCTCATGTGCCTGTTTCCCGGCGCCTTTCCCGTGATCGCGCTGGCCTTCGCGACGCTCTGCGCCATATCCACCCTGTTGCGCTGGAGGCAGGGCTGGATCGCCTTCGCGCCGGACACCACGACCAGACCCTAGGAGAGACCGCATGCGCCTGACCCTGACCACCGCCCTCGTGGCCGCATTCGCGCTGCCCGCCGCCGCACAGGACTGGCAGGAGACGCTGGACGCGGCGCGCGGGCAGACCGTCTACTGGAACGCGTGGGGCGGCGACGGGCGCACGAACGCCTTCATCGACTGGGTAGGCGAGCGGACCGAGGATCGTTACGGCGTGACCATCGAGCATGTGAAGCTGTCGGACACGGCCGAGGCGGTCACTCGCGTCGTGTCGGAGAAGGCTGCCGGGCGTGACGAGGGCGGGTCGGTGGACCTCATCTGGATCAACGGGCCCAACTTCCTCGCGATGAAGGAGCAGGGGCTGCTGCACGGGCCGTTCGTGTCGGACCTGCCCAACAGCCGCCATGTCGACCTGTCCGAGGGCGCGCCCGCGACGGTCGATTTCACCGAAGCCGTCGAGGGCATGGAAAGCCCCTGGCGGCTGGCGAAGTTCGTCTTCATCCATGACAGCGCACGGGTCGAGCCGCCCGCCGACATGGCCGCGATGGTCGACTGGGCAGAGGCGAACCCGGGCCGCATGACCCACCCGGACCCGTCGAACTTCATGGGTGCCACGTTCCTCAAGCAGGCGCTGATCGAACTGGCGCCGGATGCCTCCGCGCTGCAGGAACCGGTGACGGACGCCGCGTGGGAAACCACGTCCGAGCCGCTCTGGGACTGGTACGACGCGCTGCGGCCGAACCTGTGGCGCGGGGCCGAGGCGTTTCCGGAAAACGAATCCGTCCAGCACCAGCTGCTGAACGACGGCGAGGTCGACATCTCGATGGCCTTCGACCCGGCGGCGGCGGCCTCGCTGATCGCGCAGGGGTTGCTGCCCGAAACCGCGCGCGTCTTCGTGCCCGAGGGCGGCAGCCTCGGCAACGTGAGCTTCGTGGCGATTCCCTACAACGCCAACGCGAAGGCGGGCGCGATGGTCGTCGCTAACGAATTGCTCGACCCCGAGGTGCAGGCGCACATGCAGAACATCGAGGTGCTGGGCTCGTACTCGGTGCTCGACCCCGGGACTCTCGACGCCGAGGCGCGCGCCGCCTTCGACGCGCTGCCCGACGCGCCCGCACTGCCAGCGCTCGAGGACTTGGGGGACACGTTGCTGGAACCGCATGCCAGCTGGATGACCCGTCTGACGCAGGCATGGACTGAACGCTACATTCGGTGACCCGGGCGCGATCCGCACAGCAGCCGCTTCACCCGCCGCGGGCCCGGACAGGCGCTCCGCGGCCCGCGGGCGGCCGCGCGCTGCGTGCGGGCGTGCTGGCCGCGGTCGTGCTGGGCCTGCTGCTGCCCATCGCCGCCGGGTTGTGGGAGACGCTGCGTGCGGCCTTCGGGCATTTCCCGGCTATCGGCGCGACCGGTCCCTCGCTTTCGCCTTTCGCCGCGTTGCTGGCGACGCCGGGCCTGGGGCAAGCCGTGGCGCTGAGCCTGTGGACGGGATTTGCGGCCACCGCCTTGTCCCTGCTGCTGGCGCTGGGGCTGTGCGCGGTGGCGCATGCGCGGCTTTCGGGGTCGCGCGGCGCGCGGCTGCTGGCGCCGTTCCTTGCCGCGCCGCATGCCGCGCTGGCGATCGGTCTAGCCTTCACCATCGCGCCCTCGGGCTGGATTGCGCGGGTGCTTGCCCCGCTGCTGGGCTGGGACCGGCCACCGGACGTGGCACTGGTGGGCGATCCGTGGGGGCTGGCGCTGATCGCGGGTCTGGCGATCAAGGAGATGCCGTTCCTCGTGCTGATGCTGCTGTCGGCGCTAACGCAGATCCCGCTGCGCGAGGCAATGGCGGCAGGCCGCTCGCTTGGCTACGGGCGGGGGCTGGTCTGGATGAAGGTGATCGTGCCGCAGGTCTGGCCGCTGATCCGCCTGCCGGTGATGGTGGTGCTGGCCTATTCGCTGTCGGTCGTCGACATGGCGCTGATCCTCGGACCCTCCAACCCGCCGACGCTGGCGGTGATGCTGACGCGGATGTTCTCGGACCCCGACATCTTCGCGCTACTGCCGGCCTCGGCCGGAGCGCTGGTGCAGCTTACGCTGGTCCTGGGCAGCTTCGCGGCGCTGCTGGCCGCCGAGCGCGTCGCCGGCGCCATCGGACTGTGGTGGATCCGCGCCGGCGGGCGGGGCCTGACGGCCGAACCGATCCTGCGCGGCGCGGCCGGCGCCGCCGCCGCGCTTCTGGCGCTTGGCGCGCTGGCGATGGCGTCGCTGGTCGTCTGGTCGGTCGCCTTTCGCTGGCCCTGGCCCGCGCCGCTGCCCGAAAGCTGGTCGTGGCGCGCCTGGCGGACGGCCAGCGGCGGATGGGACAGCGCAGTGTTCAACACGCTGGTTCTGGCGGGGCTGACCACGGCGGCGTCGCTGGTTCTGGCAATCGCGTGGCTCGAGGGCGAGGATCGCGCGCGCCGCGGCCGCGCCGGCTGGGCCGAGGCGCTGATCTACCTGCCGCTGCTGCTGCCGCAGATCGGATTCCTCTACGGGCTGAACGTGCTGTTCCTGCGGCTGGGGCTGCGCGCGGACCTCTTCGCGGTGGCGTGGGCGCAGGCGCTGTTCGTCTTTCCCTACGTGATGATCACCCTGTCGGCGCCGTGGCGCGCGCTGGACGCGCGTCTGCCGCGCGCCGCCGCGTCGCTGGGCGCGGGGCCGTGGCGACGGCTGGTCGCGGTCAAGCTGCCGGTGCTGCTGGCGCCGATGCTGACGGCGGCGGCGGTGGGCGTGGCCGTGTCGGTCGCGCAATACCTGCCGACGCTGTTCATGGGCGCGGGCCGTGTGGCGACGCTGACGACCGAGGCGGTGACGCTGGCCTCGGGGTCGGATCGGCGCATCGCCGCGGCCTATGCCAGCCTTCAGGCCGCCCTGCCCTTCGCGGCCTACCTCGCCGCTTTCGCGATCCCGGCGCTGGCCTTCCGCCACCGCCGCGCGCTGCTGGGAGGCGCGGCATGACACTGGTTCTGGACGCGCTGACCGTCAGCCCGCGCGGTGGCCCGTCGCTGTTCCCGCCGGTATCGATGACGATCGCGGGCGGCGAGATGGCGGCCGTGATGGGTCCGTCCGGCGTGGGCAAGTCCACGTTGCTGGACGCCGTGGCCGGACACCTGGCGCACGGCTTCGCGATGCAGGGCCGCGTCGTGCTGGGCGGGCGCGAGGTGACGCACCTGCCGCCCGAGGCGCGGCGCATCGGGCTGATGTTCCAGGACGCGGTGCTGTTCCCGCACCTGTCGGTGGGCGACAACCTGGCCTTCGGCCTGGCGCGCCGGGTGCGCGGGCGCGCCGCGCGCCGCGCCGCGGTCGAGGCGGCGCTGGATCAGGCGGGCCTGTCGGGCATGGCCGCGCGCGATCCCGCAACCCTGTCGGGCGGACAGCGCGCGCGGGCCGCGCTGATGCGCACGCTGCTGGCCGAGCCGCAGGCGCTGCTGCTGGACGAACCGTTCTCGAAGCTCGACGCCGAGCTGCGCGACGAGATGCGCGCCTTCACCCGCGATCACGTGGCGCGGCTGGGCATCCCCGCGCTGCTGGTGACGCACGATCCCGACGACGCGCGGATCGCCGGTGGCGCGGTCGTCACGTTGCGGGCCGCCTAGGCCGCCTGCAGGCGTCGCGCCTCGCGCCCCGCAAGGTCGATCAGCTCGCGCATGTAGGGCTTGTCCAGGTCGCCGGTCCGCGTCGCGGCGTACAGCCTGCGCGTCAGGCCCTTTTCGGTCAGCGGGCGCGTGACGTAGTCCGAGCTGTACTTGACCTCGCGCACGACCCAGTCGGGCAGCACGGACACGCCCCGGTTCGACGCCACCAGCAGCAGGATCACCGCCGTCAGCTCCGCCTGCCGGATGCTGGCCGGCTCGACCTTGGCCGGGGTCAGAAGTTGGCTGAAGATGTCCAGCCGTGACCGTTCGACCGGGTAGGTGATCAGCGTCTCGCCGCGGAAATCCTCGGCCTCGATGAAGGGCTTGTCGGCCAGCGGATGGCTCGAGGCGGCGACGAAGACCGGGCTGTAGTCGAAGAGCGGCGAGAACGTGACGCCGGACAGCGTCTCGGGGTCGGACGAGATCACCACGTCGACGTCCTCCTTCATCAGCGCGGGCAGCGCGTCGAAGGCGAGGCCGGGGCGGATATCGACGTCGACGTCGGGCCAGGACTTGCGGAACGCCTCCAGCACCGGGAAAAGCCATTCGAAACAGGCGTGGCACTCGATGGCGATGTGCAGGCGGCCGGACTTGCCGTCGCGCAGTCCCGAGAACTCGGCCTGAAGCGCCTCGACCTGCGGCAGGACCTGCTCGGCCAGGCGCAGCAGGCGCATGCCCGCGGGCGACAGGCGCATGGGTTTCGAGCGGCGGATGAACAGCTCGACCCCCGCCTGGTCCTCGAGCCCCTTGATCTGGTGGCTCAGCGCGGACTGCGTGATGTTGAGCTGACCGGCCGCGCGCGCGACGCCGCCCGCCTCGTGGATGGCCTTGATCGTGCGCAGGTGGCGGAACTCGATATGCATGTGAGGCTCATGTTGGTGATGAGATTTATGAGTTTGTCTCACATGACCCGACATGCCACAAGTCGGGCAACGCATATAGGAGCCTTCCATGCCCCGCCCCGAGATTTCCTTCGAATTCTTCCCGCCCAAGAACATCGAGGGCACCTTCCGCCTGTGGGACACGGTCAACGTGCTGGCGCCGCTTGCCCCTCGCTTCGTGTCGGTCACCTACGGCGCCGGCGGCACCACCCGCGACCTGACGCGCGACGTGGTGGCGACGCTGACGAAGCATTCGGGGCTGCGCACGGCGGCGCACCTGACCTGCGTCGAGGCGACGAAGGACGAAACGCTGGAGATCGCGCGCGGCTTCAAGGCTGCGGGCGTGCGCGACATCGTGGCGCTGCGGGGCGACCCGCCGAAGGGCGCGTCAGGCTTCACGCAGCACCCGGACGGCTTCGCCAACTCGGTCGAGCTGATCGAGGCGCTGGCCGCCGAGGGCGATTTCGACATCAAGGTGGGCGCCTATCCGGACAAGCATCCCGAGGCGGCGGATGCGCAGGCCGACATCGACTGGCTGAAACGCAAGCTGGACGCCGGCGCCTCCGAGGCGATCACGCAGTTCTTCTTCGAGACCGAGACGTTCCTGCGCTTCCGCGACGCCTGCGTGAAGGCCGGCATCGACAAGCCGATCGTTCCGGGCATCTTCCCGGTCGAGAACTGGAAGGGCGCGCGCCGCTTCGCCGAGGGCTGCGGCACGAAGATCCCAGCCTGGGTGTGCGACGCCTTCGACAAGGCCGGGCGCGACGGTCGGTCCGACCTTCTGGCGACGGCCCTGTGCACCGAGATGTGCTCGGACCTGATCGACGAGGGCGTGGACAAGCTGCACTTCTACACGCTCAACCGTCCCGAGCTGACCCGCGACGTGTGCCACGCGATCGGTGCCACGCCCGAGGCCCGGCTGGAAAAGGTCGCCTGAGGGCGCCTTCCGCCAAGACTTTCTGCCAAAAGGGGCGCGCCTTTCGGCGCGCTCTCTCATATGCGGGGACTGCGCCCCCGCGCCCCCGGTCGGGGCCTTCGCCCCGACCACGGGAATGTGTCAGACGGAAGCGACCCGGCCGGCGCCGAGACCGCGGCTGACGGAGGCCGCCGCCTCGATCACCTTGGCGCCGATGTCTGGAATCGCGTCATCCGGCAGGCGGTCGGCGGGCCCCGAGATCGACAGGCCGGCCACCGCCTCGTCGTGCATGTCGAAGATCGGAGCGGCGATGCAGCGCATGCCGCGGGTCTTTTCCTGGTCGTCGATGGCATAGCCGCGGCGGCGGGTCTGGGCGAGGTCCGCGGCCAGCGCCTCGGGCGCGGTCAGGGTGCGGCCGGTGAAGCGCGTCAGCCCGTGCTTCGCGGCTATGTGCGCAGCACGCTCGGGAGGAAGCTGGGCCAGCAGCGCCTTGCCGATGCCTGAGGCATGCATGGGCGACATGGTTCCGGGCGGGAAGAAGGCGCGGATGCTCTCATGCGTCTCGACCTGGCTGACGAACAGCACGTGTCCCTCGCGCGCGATGCCGAGGTTCGCGGTCTCTCCGGTCGCCTCCATCAGCGTCCGCAGGACGGGGCGCGCCCGTTCCACCAGCGACGTGCGGCGCAGGAAGCGCGAGCCGATGCGGAAGGCGCTGGGCCCAATGTGCCAAGTCTGCGGAACCGGGTCGAAATCGACCATGCCGCGGGACTCGAGCGTCACCAGGATGCGGTAGAGCGAAGCCGGCGCATGATCCGTCGCCTCGGCCAGGTCGGACAGGGTGGCGCCGCCCAGTTCCGACAGCCGTTCCAGCACGCCGATGGCGCGGTCAAGCGACTTGATCCGGTTCTGCTCGGTGGTGTCGGACCACGCCCGCGGCCGTCCCCGCGCGCGCCTTTGTCCCGTGCCGTCCTCTGCCGTCGCCATTGCCGCTCCGTCAGTGAAATGATTTCTCGCAGTGTGGAAAATGCAAGTGCCTGACGCAAGGCGCAAATTCAGCCGGTTGGCGTTCCGAAAAAAGATTTCAAAAAAATGGACGACGCGCCGCCACCGGGCATAGGGTGCCCGCGATCCAAGGAGGAGCGCGTCCATGAGCCTGCAGAACCCGGTCTTCATCCCCGGCCCGACGAACATCCCGGACGCGATCCGCAAGGCTTGCGACATGCCGACGATGGACCATCGCTCGGCCGCCTTCGCGGACATCCTGCATCCGGCGTTGAACGGCGCGCGGCAGGTGATGGGGCAATCCACGGGCGAGACCTTCGTCTTTCCGTCAACCGGCACCGGCGGCTGGGAGACGGCAATCGCCAACACGCTGTCGCCCGGCGACCGGGTGCTGGCGGCACGCAACGGCATGTTCAGCCACAAGTGGATCGACATGTGCCAGCGCTTTGGACTGCAGGTCACGCAGATCGACGTGGAGTGGGGCGAGGGCGTGCCCACCGCCGCGTTCGAGGAGGCGTTGCGCGCCGACACCGGGGGCGGGATTAAGGCCGTGCTGGCCACCCACAACGAGACCGCGACCGGCGTCGTGTCGGACATCGCGGGCGTGCGCCGGGCGCTGGACGCGGCGGGGCACGGCGCGCTGCTGCTGGTCGACGGGGTCAGTTCCATCGGCTCGATGCCGTTCGACTTCGACGGCTGGGGCGTCGACGTGGCGGTGACCGGGTCGCAGAAGGGCTTCATGCTGCCGGTCGGGCTGGCCATCGTGGGCTTTTCCGATAAGGCGGTGGCCGCGTCGCAGACCGCGACGCTGCCGCGGACGTTCTTTTCCATCGACGACATGCGCAAGGGCTATGCCGCGAATGGGTACCCCTACACGCCCGCGGTGGGCCTGCTGAACGGCCTGAAGCTGTCCACGGCCATGCTGCTGGACGAAGGGCTGGAAAACGTGTTCGCCCGGCATGCGCGCATCGCCAGCGGCGTGCGCGCCGCGGTCGCCGCCTGGGGGCTGGAGCTGTGCGCGAAATCGCCCGAGCTGTATTCCAACACCGTCACCGCCGTCCGCACGCCTGAAGGCTTCGATGCCTCGCGCATCGTCGAGACCGCGTCGCGCGACTACGGCATGGCCTTCGGCACCGGCCTGGGCGACGTCGCGGGCAAGGTGTTCCGCATCGGCCACCTGGGATCGATGACCGACGCGATGGCGTTGTCAGGCATCGCCACGGCGGAGATGGTCATGGCCGACCTCGGGCTCGACATCACCCTTGGCGCGGGCGTCGCGGCGGCGCAGTCTGTCTATCGCCACGGCGCGCAGACGGAAAGGATGGCAGCACAATGAAAGACACCGATACCCGCATCCCCACCTACGAGGACATGCTGGCCGCGCACGAGCGGATCAAGCCGCATATCCACCGCACGCCGGTGCTGACCTCGTCCTACCTGAACGAGCTCACCGGCGCGCAACTGCTCTTCAAGTGCGAGAACTTCCAGAAGGCCGGCGCCTTCAAGGTGCGCGGTGCCTCCAACGCCGTCTTCGGTTTGCCCGAGGAGATGTGCGACAAGGGCGTCGCCACGCACAGTTCCGGAAACCACGCGCTGTCGCTCAGCTACGCGGCCGGGCGCCGGGGCATCCCCTGCCACGTGGTCATGCCGCGCACCGCGCCGCAGGCCAAGAAGGACGCCGTGCGCGGCTATGGCGGCATCATCACCGAATGCGAGCCTTCGACCTCCAGCCGAGAGGCGGTCTTCGCCGAGGTGCAGGAAGCCACCGGCGCCGAGTTCGTGCACCCCTACAACGACCCGCGCGTGATCGCCGGCCAGGGCACCTGTTCCAAGGAACTGATGGAGCAGATCGACGCGATGGACGGCTGCGGGCTGGACGCGGTGATCGCACCCATCGGCGGCGGCGGCATGGTCTCGGGCACCTGCCTGACGCTGTCCACGCTGGCGCCCGACGTGAAGATCTACGCCGCCGAGCCCGAGAACGCCGACGACGCCATGCGCAGCTTCAAGGCCGGGCACATCATCGCCGACGACGCGCCCGACACCGTCGCGGACGGGCTGAAGGTGCCGCTGAAGGACCTGACCTGGCACTTCGTGTCGCGCCACGTGACCGACATCCTCACCGCCTCCGAGGACGAGATCGTCGACGCGATGAAGCTGACCTGGAAGCGCATGAAGATCGTGATGGAGGCGTCGTGCGCGCCGCCGCTGGCCACGATCCTGAAGAACCCGGAGGTGTTCCGCGGCAAGCGCGTGGGCGTCATCATCACCGGCGGCAACGTGGACCTAGACAAGCTGCCCTGGGTCGTCGGCTACTGAAGACCCGCCCGGGATAGTGGTCGGACTGGCGCGCTCTTTCAGGGGCAGCGGTTGAATCCCCGGTCCGGGCGCTGATATGTTTCCTATCGGAAACCCTCGCCCGGCCCGCCCCCGCCAGGCGCGCCGCCCGACCCGACAACCCGCGCCACAGCGCGCAGCATGGGAGAAGACTGATGAAAGACGTAAGCAATCTCGACGACTTCGAAGTCGGCTACGACATTCCCGCCGTTCCCGGCATGGACGAGGCCGACATCCAGACTCCGTGCCTGGTGCTCGACCTCGACGCGCTGGAACGCAACGTGAAGAAGATGGGCGACTATGCCCGCGAACACGGCATGCGGCATCGCGTGCACGGCAAGATGCACAAGTCCGTCGACGTGGCGAAGCTTCAGGTCGAACTGGGCGGCGCCTGCGGCGTGTGCTGCCAGAAGGTGTCCGAGGCCGAGGTCTTCGCCCGCGGCGGCATCAAGGACGTGCTGGTGTCGAACCAGGTGCGCGACCCGGCCAAGATCGACCGTCTCGCCCGCCTGCCCAAGCTGGGTGCGCGCACCATCGTCTGCGTCGACGACGAGGCCAACGTGGGCGACCTGTCCGCCGCCGCGCAGAAGCACGGCACCGAGATCGAGTGCCTGGTCGAGATCGACTGCGGCGCCGGCCGCTGCGGCGTGACCACGACCGAGGCCGTGGTACGCATCGCCAAGGCGATCGACGCGGCGCCGGGGCTGAAGTTCGCCGGGCTGCAGGCCTACCAGGGCGCGATGCAGCACATGGACAGCTACGAGGACCGCAAGGCCAAGGTCGACGTGGCCATCGGCATGGTCCGCGACGCGGTCGAAGGCCTCAAGGCCGAGGGGCTGGAGTGCGACATTGTCGGTGGCGGCGGCACGGGCAGCTACTATTTCGAGAGCAACTCGGGTGTCTACAACGAGCTTCAGTGCGGCTCCTACGCCTTCATGGACGCCGATTACGGCCGCATCCTCGACAAGGACGGCAACCGGATCGACCAGGGCGAATGGGAAAACGCGCTGTTCCTGCTGACCAGCGTCATGTCGCACGCCAAGCAGCAGAAGGCGATCTGCGACGCCGGCCTCAAGGCGCAGTCGGTCGACAGCGGCCTGCCCTTCGTCTACGGCCGCGACGACGTGACCTACGTCAAGTGCAGCGACGAGCACGGCGTGATCGAGGACCCCAAGGGCGTGCTCAAGATCAACGAGAAGCTGAAGCTCGTGCCCGGCCACTGCGACCCCACCTGCAACGTGCACGACTGGTATGTCGGCGTGCGCGGCGGCAAGGTCGAGACCGTCTGGCCGGTCTCGGCCCGCGGCAAGGCCTACTAGGACCGTCACCGGGCGGGGCGCGACCCCGCCCGGCGCGGATCTGCGCCGGGGGTGTCGCGTCTCCGGCGATACGGCCGTGCCCCGGCCGCGCGCCCCGGTCGACGCGGCCCCGCCGGCCGCACGCCATACGCACGGGTTGTGCATGCGATGTGCATCGGATGTGCAGGCCCGTTTCCGCCCGTTTTCGCCAAGGAGAGAGCGCCCGATGAACGCCCCCGACAAGACAGCAACCGCCGCCAACATGGTCACCATCGTCCCCGAATCCGAGATCGGCGGCCTGATGGATGCGGCCTCGGCCTTCGACGCGGTCGAGGCGACCTTCGCCGCCATGGCACGCGGCGACGCCTACAACTTCCCGGTGATCCGCGAGGCGATCGGCCACGCCGACGCGCTCTACGGCTTCAAGTCGGGCTTCGACAAGGCGGCGCTGGCGCTGGGGCTGAAATCGGGCGGCTACTGGCCCGGCAACGAGGCGCGCGGCCTGACCAACCACCAGTCGACCGTTATCCTGTTCGATGCCGACACCGGACGCGTCAAGGCGCTGGTGGGCGGCAACCTGCTGACCGCCTTGCGCACGGCCGCGGCCTCGGCCGTGTCGATCGCGCATCTTTCGCGCAAGGATTCCAAGGTGTTGGGCATGGTCGGCGCGGGGCACCAATCCGCTTTCCAGATGCGCGCCGCCTGTGCGCAGCGCGACTTCGACAAGGTCGTCGGCTGGAATTACCACCCCGAGATGCTGTCGCGCCTCGAGGATACGGCGAAGGAGCTTGGCCTGCCCTTCGAGGCGGTCGAGCGCGAGGATCTGTGCGCGCAGGCCGACGTGATCATCACCATCACCTCCAGCCACGACGCGCAGCTGATGGCCGATTGGGTCAAGCCGGGCACGCATGTCGCCTGCATGGGCACAGACACCAAGGGCAAGCAGGAGGTCGACCCCGCCCTGCTGGCCCGCGCCTCGGTATTCACCGACGAGGTCGCGCAGTCGGTCACCCTGGGCGAGGCGCAGCATGCCGTCGCACAGGGCCTGATCAAGGAGGCCGACATCACCCCGATCGGCGCCGTCATCGAAGGCACGGCCAAGGGCCGCACCTCCGACGATCAAGTCACGCTGTTCGACGGGACGGGCGTCGGGCTGCAGGATCTGGCTGTCGCCGCCAAGGTGGTCGATCTTGCGCTAAAGGCGGGCAAGGCGCAGCAGGTTCCTTTCTGAGCGCGCGGCGCTTGTAACAGCGGCCGCTTCGCGTCAATCCTCGGCCCGTCTACAGGAGACGGGCCGTGACCGGGGATCGCAGGACAATCGCCATCATCGGCGCCGGGATCGTCGGCGTCTCGACTGCGCTTTGGCTTCTGCGGGCGGGGAACGACGTCGTGCTCATCGACCGCACGGGCCCGGCCGAGGGCGCGAGCTTCGGCAATGGCGGCGTTCTGGCGGCGTCGGGCTTCGTGCCGGCGACCGGGCCGGGCCTGCCCGCCGCCCTGCCCCGGATGCTGATGAGCCGCGACGCGCCGCTGTTCCTGCGCTGGCGCCACCTGCCGCGCGCGCTGCCCTGGCTGCTGCGCTACCTGTCCTATTGCAGCGCCTCCCAGACCACGCGCATCGCCCGCGCCATGGCGGCCCTGACCGAGGGCAGCTACGACGAACACCGCGCGCTCAGCGACGGCACCGAGGCGGCGCGCTACCTTTTCGCGTCGGATTACCTGCACGTCTTCCCCGACCGCGCGGCGTTCGAGGCAGAGCGCGCCGAGTGGGATCTGTGCCGCGCGGCGGGCTACACCTGGACCGAGATGGACCGCGCCGCGCTGAAGGCCTACGACCCCGCGTTTTCCTCTGCGACCGGCTTTGCCGTGGCGCTGCCGGGCCATGGCTACGTCTCCGATCCCGCCGCCTATGTCCGCGCGCTCGCGCGGCACGCGGAAAACGCCGGGCTGCGCCTTCTGCGTGCCGACGCGACCGCCATCGTCACCGAAGGCGGAGAAATCCGCGGCGTCCGGGCCGGGGGCGAGGTGGTCGCCTGCGACGCGGCCGTGATCGCGGCGGGCGCGTGGTCGGCGTCGCTTTGCCGGCAGCTCGGCCTGCGCGTCCCGCTGGAATCGGAACGGGGCTACCATCTCGATCTATGGGAGCCTTCGATCACCCTGCGTGCGCCGACGATGGTCTCGGGCGGGCAGTTCGTGATGACGCCGATGGAGGGCCGCCTCCGCCTGGCCGGCGCGCTCGAGATCGGCGGATTGACGGCCGGCCCCTCGGACGCGCCGGTGGCCCTGCTGCGCAGGCTGGCGCGCGCGGCCCTGCCCGGCCTGCGCTGGTCGCACGAGACGTCGTGGCTGGGCCACCGACCGGGCATCCCGGATTCGCTGCCGGTGATCGGCGAAGTGCCGGGCGCGCAGGGCGTCTGGACCGCCTTCGGGCACCACCATCTTGGCCTGACCTCGGGCCCCCGCACCGGGAAGCTGCTGGCGCGGATGATCGCCGGCGGTCGGCAGAACACCGACATGGCCCCCTACGCCCCCGCGCGCTTTTCCCGAAGCGCCTGAAAAACCGTCGCCACGCCGCGCAATCGCGCGCCTGTCGTTCGAAAGCATTGTCGAACCACGGCCCCGATGTATGGTGGTGACATGACCGAGACACCGATCTTCGACGAGATGTGGGGCCGCGACCAGACGCTGCGCCAGCCCTACGCGTCCTTCAACAGCTGGCTCGAAACCGAGGACACGGCCCGCCTGCGCGCCAAGCAGCGCGAGGCCGAGGAGCTGTTCCGCCTGTCGGGCATCACCTTCAACGTCTACGGCCGCGCCGAGGCCGAAGAGCGGCTGATCCCCTTCGACATCATCCCGCGCATCATCTCGGGGCGGGAATGGCAGCGGCTGACCCGCGGGATCGAGCAGCGCGTGCGCGCGATCAACGCCTTCCTGCACGACATCTACCACCGGCAGGAGATCGTGCGCGCCGGACGCCTTCCGGCCGAGATGATCGCCCGCAACGAGGCGTTCCTGCCGCAGATGATCGGCGTCACGCCGCCGGGCGGGATCTACACCCACATCGTCGGCATCGACTTGGTGCGCACCGGCGACGACGAGTTCTTCGTGCTCGAGGACAATGCCCGCACGCCGTCGGGCGTCAGCTACATGCTCGAAAACCGCGAGACGATGCTGCAGATGTTCCCTGAACTCTTCAGTCGCAACCGCGTGCAGCCGGTGCAGAACTACCCGCGCGACCTGTGCACCTCGCTCATGGCCTGCGCGCCGGACATGCAGCGCGCGAACCCTGCGGTCGCGGTGTTGACGCCGGGGATCTACAACTCAGCCTATTTCGAACACGCCTTTCTGGCCGACCAGATGGGGGTCGAGTTGGTCGAGGGACACGACCTGCGCGTGGTGGACGGCCGCGTGGCTATGCGCACCACCGAAGGCTACAAGGCGATCGACGTGCTCTATCGCCGGGTCGACGACGATTTCCTGGACCCGCTGAACTTCAACCCGGAAAGTGCGCTGGGCGTGCCCGGCATCATGGACGTCTACCGCGCGGGCGGCATCACGATCGCCAACGCGCCCGGCACCGGCATCGCCGACGACAAGGCGATCTACAGCTATATGCCCGACATCGTCGAGTTCTACACGGGCGAGAAGGCGATCCTGAAGAACGTGCCGACCTGGCGCTGCTCGGACCCTGACAGCCTGGCCTACGTGCTCGACAACCTGTCCGACCTGGTGGTCAAGGAGGTGCACGGATCGGGCGGCTACGGCATGCTGATCGGCCCCACCGCGACCAAGAAGGAGCTGCGCGAGTTCGCGAAGAAGCTGAAGGCTCGGCCCGGCAACTACATCGCGCAGCCCACGCTGAGCCTGTCGACGGTGCCGATCTTCACCAACAAGGGGCTGGCGCCCCGCCACGTCGACCTGCGGCCCTTCGTGCTGATGAGCCCGGGCGGCATCAACGTCACCCCCGGCGGGCTGACGCGGGTGGCGCTGAAGAAGGGCAGCCTGGTGGTGAACTCGTCGCAGGGCGGCGGCACCAAGGACACCTGGGTGCTGGAGGACTGAGGCGATGCTGGGCAAGACCGCGAACGGGCTCTTCTGGATGTATCGTTATCTCGAGCGGGCCGAGAACACCTCGCGCCTGATCGAGACCGGCCAGCGCATCGCGCTGACCCGACTGGGCGACGGCGACGAGGAATGGGAATCTGTCCTGCAGACGGCGGGCATGGCGTCCGGCTTTCACGCCCACAACGAAGAGTTGGGCAAGGACGCCGCGATCGACTGGATGCTGAGGGCGCGCGAGAATCCCTCGGCCGTGCGATCGACCATCGGGGCGGCGCGGCAGAACGCGCGGCTGGTGCGCACGGCCCTGACCGGCGAGGTCTGGGAGGCGATGAACCGCGCCTACATGGGGTCCGAGGAGCGCCTGGCCCGGCGTGTGTCGGAACGCGACCTGCCCCGCGTGCTGGGGCTGGTGCGGCAGGGCACCGCGCTGGTTCGCGGCGCGACGCTGGGAACAATGCTGCGCAACGACATGTACGATTTCGCCCGTCTGGGCACCTTTCTGGAACGCGCGGACAACACGGCGCGCATTCTCGACGTGAAGTACTATGTCCTGCTGCCGGGGATGAGCGCGGTGGGATCCAGCATAGACAACGTCCAGTGGGAGACGATCCTGCGTTCCGTCTCGGCGCGCGGCGGGTTCCGGATGGAATACGGCGGGGCGGTCGAGCCGCGCAACATCGCGCAGTTCCTGATCCTCGACAAGCGGATGCCCCGCAGCCTGGCCTTCTGCGCCGTCAAGCTGCGCGACAACCTGGGCTACCTTGCCTCGAACTACGGCACACGCCCGCAATCGCTCGAGATGGCCGATGCGCTGGTGCGCCGCCTCCTGACCCACGACATCGAGGCGGTCTTCGATTTCGGCCTGCACGAATACATCGAGGAAGTGATCGGCGCGCTGGGCACGCTCGGCCGGCAGATCGAGATCGACTTCCGCTTCTACGAGTGAGCCCCATGCGCCTCAGCATCAAGCATGCCACGCGATACCGCTTCGACACACCGCTGACCTACGGGCTGCAGCAATTGCGAAAGACGCCGAAGTCCAGCAACGGGCAGCACGTGCTGGACTGGGTGACGCGGATCGAGGGCGGCAAGCGCGAAGTGAGCTTCGAAGACCACCACAACAACGTGGTCGAACTGATCAGCTTCGACCGCGGGACGACCGAACTGGAGGTCGTCAGCGAAGGGCTGGTGACCATCGACGACACCTCGGGCATCGTCGGCCCGCATCGCGGGCCGGCGCCGCTCTGGCTGTACGCGCGCCCGACCGACCGCACGCGCGTCGGGCCTGCCACGCGAAAGCTGTTGCGCGGGATCGACGGCGACAGCGATCTGGCGCGGCTGCACGCCCTGTCGGCCGCCATCAGCGAGGCGGTGGTCTACCTTGTCGGTGCATCCGAAGCGACCTGGACTGCCGAGGACGCGCTGAACGCCGGCGAAGGCGTCTGTCAGGACCACACCCACGTCTTCCTGGCCTGCGCGCGCGAGCTGGGCTTTCCCGCACGCTACGTGTCGGGCTACCTGCTGATGGATGGCCAAGTCCGGCAGGACGCGATGCACGCTTGGGGCGAGGCGCATGTGGAGGGGCTGGGCTGGGTCGGCTTCGACGCCAGCAACGGCATTTCGCCGGATGCACGCTACGTCAGGGTTGCAACCGGGCTGGACTACGCCGATGCGGCGCCGGTCACGGGGCTGCAGGTGGGCGGCCACGGCGAGGCTCTGCGCGTGGATATCGCGGTCCAGCAGCAATAGGGGAAGATCAGTGACCTATTGTGTCGGGATGGTCCTGGACAGGGGCCTCGTGTTCATGTCGGACACGCGCACCAATGCCGGCGTCGACAACGTGTCGACCTTCCGCAAGATGTTCACCTGGGAAAAGCCGGGCGAGCGGGTGTTGGTGCTGATGACCGCCGGCAATCTGGCTACGACGCAGGCGGTGGTCTCGGAACTCGACGAGCGGTCGAAGGCGGTGGACGAACGCGCGCCCTCGCTGCTCGAGGCGCCGTCGATGTACCAGGCCGCGCGCATCGTTGCGGGCATGCTGCGCGACGTGATCGCGCGGCACAACCAGGCCGGCCCCGCGGCGGAATCGCCCTTCGGCGCGACTATGATCCTGGGTGGTCAGATCGCCGGGGGGCCGCCGCGCCTGTTCCTGATCTACGCCGAAGGCAACTTCATCGAAGCGGGCGAGGACACGCCCTTCTTCCAGATCGGCGAGACGAAGTATGGCCGGCCCATCCTGGTCCGGGCCTACGACCCGGACATGGATTTCGAGGCTGCGGTCAAGTTGCTGCTGGTCAGCTTCGACTCCACGGTGAAGGCCAACCTGTCGGTAGGGGCGCCGTTCGACCTGCAGATCGTCCAGCGCGACCAGCTGGCGCTGGGGCCGTCGCAGCGCATTCCGGCGGACGACCCCTATTACGACGCGATCTCGCGGCGCTGGGGAGAAGCCCTGAAAAGCGCGCTGGAATACCTGCCCGACTTCTCGCTGTGAGCCGCGCGTTAGCGGCCGCTGCCCATGCCGTCGGCGGGGTCGTTCGCATCGGGTTCGGTCTGTGCACCGGCCTTGGCGGGATTGGTCTTGTCCGCCGCTTCATGGGCGACGACGTCCTGCAACCGCACCGTCTTGCGCTCGATCCCCCACGGATCGACGCCGATGCGCAGCGCGGCACGACCGATCATGTGCGCGCCGATCGGAGCCGTCAGCAGCAGGAACAGCACGATCAGCACGACCTTGAAGATGACCACCGGCTCTTCGAAATGCAGTGCCACGCCCAGCAGGATCAGGCCCGACGACAGCGTGCCCACCTTGGTCGAGGCGTGCATGCGGATGAACACGTCTGGCTGCCGCAGGATGCCGATCCCGGCGACGACCATCAGCAAGCCGCCGGTGACGAACAGGATGCCCTGAAAAATCTCGATCATGGCCTGTCCTCGTCCGCGTCGTTCCGAGCCCGCCGTTCCAGCATCCGTTCGGCGAAACGCGCCAGTGCGACGGTGGCGAGGAAGCCCACAAGAGCCAGCGCCAGAGCCACGTCGAGGAATGCCGGATCCTCGGCCTGCGTCGCCATCAGCCCGCAGAACGACACGATCGCGACGGTCATCATGTCCAGCGCGACGACACGGTCGGGCAGCGTCGGGCCAAGCGCCAGCCGCAGCAACGCCATGATGACGGCAAGCAGGACCGTCACGAATCCGATGCCGACGCAGATCGTCAGAAAGCTCATGCGGGTCCCTCCACGGCGTCGATCACCCATTTCTCCATGCCCTGTTTCAGGCTGCGGCACACCGCCTCGGGATCTTCGGCGAACATGGCATGCACGATCAGGGTCTTTCGGTCCTCGCTTACGTCGATGCTGAGCGTGCCCGGCGTCAGCGAGATCAGGTTTGTCACCAGCAGGATCCCGGTGTCCGACTTCACGTCCAGCGGAACCTCGATCAGCGCGGGACGTGCGCTGTAGGCCGGCGTGACGATGTCCCATATGACCTGCAGGCTCGAGACCACCAGTTCGTAATGGAACATGATGGCGAGCTTCACGCTGTAATAGACCCGGCCGAAATAGCGCGACCGCATGCCCGTGAGCGGCTGCAGAAGCCACAGCACGCCGTACCCCAGAAGGAACCCGCTGCCGAGCATCAATGCGCTGAAGCTGCCGAAGAACGCGCACCACGAAACGGCCAGCAGCAGGTTGACGCCAAAGGTGTTCATGACGCCTCCTCTGCCAGATCGGCAGGCATCGGCAGCGCGTCGGCGCCCAGGACGGTCCGGATGTAATCAGACGGGTCCAGAAGTTGCTGCGCCGCCGTCTCGGCGAAGCCGATGAAGGGCTGCGGGAACAGGCCGATCAGCATGGTCAGCGCGGCAAGCCCGATGACCGGGGCCAGAAGCCACCGGCGCTGCGCGGTCCCTATGCGCGTCAGCTTCGGCTCCACCCCGTCGGGATGCGCCTTCCAAAACGCTTCGGCCCAGATCTTGGTCATCGAGTAGATCGTCAGCGCGCCCACCAGCAGCGCCACGCCGGCGACCAGCCAGCCCTGCACGTCGAGCGCCGCGGCCACCAGAACATACTTGGCCCAGAACCCCGAGAGCGGCGGAAAGCCCGCGAGCGAGAAGGCGGGGACAAGGAAGAGCGCGCCCAGCAGCGGAGCCGATTTGTACAACCCGCCGATCCGGGCAAGGTCGCTCGACCCGGCGGCGCGTTCGGCGATACCCGCGATCAGGAACAGATTGGCCTTCACGATGATGTGGTGAACCACGTAGAACACCGCGCCCGCCACCGCCAGCGGCGTGTAGAGCGCGAGGCCCAGCACCATGTAGCCGATCTGGCTGACGATGTGGAACGACAGGATCTTGCGCATGTCGTTCTGCGCCGCCGCTCCAAGAACGCCCGTGATCATGGTCAGCCCCGCCACCCACAGAAGGATCGTGTGAGTATAGCCCGTATCCTCGGTGAAGATCATGGTGAAGACGCGGATCAGCGCGTAGACGCCCACCTTGGTCAGCAGGCCGGCGAATACCGCCGACACCGCGTAGGCCGGGGTGTGGTAGGAGGCGGGAAGCCAGAAGAACAACGGGAAGACGGCCGCCTTCACGCCGAATGCGATCATGAACAGCATCGCGACGGTGGTGACCAACCCCTGGTCTTCCAGCGCGGGCACCACGCGGGCAAGGTCGGCCATGTTCAGCGTGCCGGTCATGCCGTAGAGCAGGCCGACGCCCGACAGGAACAGGATCGTCGAGATCAGGTTCAGCGTGACATACTTGATCCCTCCGTCTATCTGCGCGCGCGAGGCGCCGAGGACCAGCAGCCCGAAGCTCGAGATCAGCATGACCTCGAACCAGACGTAGAGGTTGAACAGGTCGCCGGTCAGGAAGGCCCCGGTCACGCCGCCGATCAGCACGTTGAACAGCGCGTGGAAGCCCAGACCGGCCTTGTGCTCGTCGATATCGCCCATCGCGTAAAGCGCGGTGGCCAGCGCGGTGATCGCGGTGATCATCGCCATTGCCGCCCCCAGGTAGTCGGCGACAAGCGTGATGCCGAACGGCGCGGCCCAGCCGCCCATCTGTCCGGCGACCACGCCCTCGTCCAGCACGGCGGCCAGCAATGCGCCCGCCGCCACCAGAAGGGCCACGTTGCCTGCGACGCTGATCCGGCGCCCGGCGGGACTGTGCCGCCACAGGAAGGACAGGACCGCCGTCAGGAAGGGCAGCACGAGGGGCGCGGCAAGGATCCAGCTCATACGTCGTTGTCCCCGCGCGGTTCGGCCACGCGCATGTCGTCCGAGAACAGCGTGCCCAGCGCGGAATAGGCCCGCAGAGTCAGCACCAATGCGAAGGCGAACAGGCCGAAGCCGATCACGATGGCGGTCAGCACCAGCGCCTGCGGCAGGGCGTTGGCCACCTCGCCTGCGGGCGCGTAGGCGCCCTCGGGGATCAGAGGCGGCGCTCCCTCGACCAACCCGCCCGAGACGAAGATCGTCAGGTTCGCCGCGTTCGAGATCAGGACCAGCCCGAACAGGAAGCGTAGCACGTTGCGCGCCAGCATCAGATAGACCGCGGCGGCGACCAGTACGCCGATGGCAATGGCAAGCAGGGCCTCCATCAGATTTCCTCTTCCATGGCGAAGACCAGCGTCAGGATCGACCCGAAGACGACCAGATAGACGCCGATATCGAACACCAGCACGGTCGACAGCGGCAGGCCTTTCTCGCCCAGCGCGGCGCCCAGGAACAGCCATTGACCGGTGAACAGATCGTCACCGAACAACGCCGCCGCGATGCCAGCGATAAGCGCGATCCCGAGGCCGACCATGGCGATGTTTTGCGGCTGGACCCTCAGCGACCGGCGGGCATCGGCAACGCCCGAAGCGATGGCAAAAAGCACGAACCCGATCGCGCCGATCAGCCCGCCGATGAAGCCGCCGCCGGGCTCGTTGTGGCCACGCAGCAGCATGTAGAGCGAGAAGACCAGCAGCAGCGCCGAAAGATAGCGCGTGCCGGCCCGAAGGATGATCGAGTTCATCTATCGCCCCCTTTCGAAGGCCGGGCCCGCAGCAGCGCGTAGGCCGACAGCGCGGCAATGATCACCACCGAGATCTCGCCAAACGTGTCGAGCGCTCGGAAATCCACCAGGATGACGTTGACGATGTTGCGTCCGTGCGCCTCGGGGTAGGACGCCACCTCGAAGAAATCCGTCAGGCGGCGGTCGACCGGGGTGGCGATCACCGCGAAGATGACGGCACTGACGGCACCGCCGACGCCCACGGCCAGAAGCGCGTCCAGAGGGCGCCAGTCTTCCGACGCACGGTCGAGCTTGGGCAGCCGCAGCAGTGCGACGGCGACGAGGACGACGATCAGCGTCTCGACCATCAGCTGCGTGATCGCGACGTCGGGCGCCGAGAACACGATGAAAATCATCGCGACGCCGATCCCGACCACGCCCAGCGAAGCCATCGCGGTGATGCGCGAGGTGGTCAACGTTGCCAGCACGGCGCCCACGATCATCAGCATGACCAGCGCGACGTTCATCCACGTCACGTCGCTCAGATCCGGCATCGGCACGCGAACCCCGCGCGCAACCATCGTCGCAACCAGCCCGACGAGGACGACCAGGAACATCACCGCCATGTAGCGGCGAAGCACGCCCGACTGCAGCAGCGCGGTCTGCCACGCAGCCAGCGCCTTCAGCCCGTCAAGGAACCTGTCCCACCAATCGTCGAGCGTCGGCGTCGCGGCGTCGGCGCGCGCCAGCGCGGCGCGCAGCGACCGGTGCAGCGCGTACAGAAGAAAGCCGAGCGCGAAGGTCGCCAGCGACAGGAAAAGTGGCAGGTTCACGCCAGCCCACAGGTGCAGGTGTTTCGTCTGGTCCGGGTCGCCCAGCAATCCGCCGACAAGCGGCGCGATCATCGACTCCTCGATCAGCCAGGGGAAGGTCCCGAAAGCCAGCCCGCCCAGCGCCAGCAGCAGCGGCCCGGCCAGCATCGGCCAGGGCGCCTCGTGCGGGGTTTTCGGCAGCTTGCCGCCCGGCTTGCGCCAGAACGGGCCCAGCGCGACCACGCCCGCCACCGCGACCATCAGGGCGTTCGCCGCCAGCGCGGCCGCGGTCACGAAGACCGGGCTGGATTCCGCGACGATCGCGCCGGCATAGATCAATTCCTTGCCGATATAGCCGATGAAGGGCGGCAGGCCCGCCATCGACAGCCCGGCCAACGCCGCCGCGACCGCGGTCACGGGCATGGCGCGCGCGAGCCCGCCCAGAATGCCCGCCTCGCGCGTTCCTGTCTCGTGGTCGATGCAGCCGACCATCAGGAACAGCGAAGCCTTGTAGAGCGAGTGCACCACGAGGAAGGTCGCGAAGGCCGTCATCGCGTAGGCCGAGCTTTGCCCCAGCAGCAGCGTCAGCGTGCCCAGCGCCATCAGGGTCGTGTAGGCCAGCGCCTGCTTCAGGTCGGTCTGGCGCAATGCCAGCACGCTGGCCAGCACCGCCGTAAGGGCCCCGGCGATGGTCAGCGACCAGATCCATCCGTCGGTACCCGACATGCCCGGATGCAGGCGCGCCAGCAGGTAGACGCCGCCCTTCACCATCGTCGCCGAATGCAGGAAAGCAGAAACCGGCGTCGGCGCGGCCATGGCGTTTGGCAGCCAGAAGTGGAACGGCACCTGCGCCGACTTGGTGAACGCGCCCAGCAGGACCAGCACCAGGATCGCGGTGTAGTGTTCGTGCGCCTTCAGCGCCTCGGGGTCGGTCAGGATCTCGGACAGTTCGAACGATCCGGCCGCGTTGCCCAGGAGGATGAAGCCCGCCAGCATCGCCAGCCCGCCCGCGCCCGTGACCAGCAGCGCCTGCAGCGCCGAGCGGCGGCCCTTCTTCGTCTCGTGCCCGAAGCCGATCAGCAGGTACGAGGTGATCGTCGTCAGCTCCCAGAACACGAACACGCCGATGAGGTTGTCCGACAGGACCAGGCCCAGCATCGCCAGCATGAACGAGAACAGGAACAGCACGAAGCGTGCGAACTGCGGATGCCCGGCGAGGTAGCTGTTGGAGTACAGGAAGACCAGCGTGCCGATCCCCGAAATCAGCAGCGCGAAGGTCAGCGACAGCCCGTCCAGCAGGAACGACAGCGTGACGCCCAGCGACGGCACCCAGTCCACCGCGAGGCGCAGGGGCTCGCCGTCCGAGACGCGCGGCAGCGCACCCAGAAATCCTGCGAAAATCGCCGCCGAGAGCAGGATCGGCAGGATTCCGACCCAGCCGTTGCCGCGTGGACCGTCGCTCATGCCGGAAGGCCCGACCGGCGTGGGATGAATGCGGATGCAAGGCCCGCTCGCGCGCGACGCGGTTCCGGATGCACCATCTGCCTGTGGTTCTGCACGCCGCCCTCCCAAACGATTCGAGCGAAGACCTACCGTTCTATGCCGCGTTGTTCCAATCGAAAGTCGCCGTTACCATGACAGAAACAGCCTATCAACAGACCGGCCGAAGCCTGAATGTCGCAGTTGCGCAATCTCTTGGTGCATGGTCCGCCCCGGTGCGCCGCCTGCCTTGACGCGCTGGACGACATAGCCGCATTGGGTCCGGCGAACAGGGGAAAGCCTGCATGCTCGACAAGCTGGAGATGTTCCTTGCGGTCTCCAAGGAACAGCATTTCGGGCGCGCGGCGGAAAGCCTCGGGATCACGCAGCCCACGCTTTCGGCCGGAATCAAGAACCTCGAGGAACAGCTGGGCGTGCAGCTGATCTTTCGCGGGTCGCGCTATGGCGGGCTGACGCCCGAGGGGCAAAGCACGCTGATCTGGGCGCGCCGCATCGTCGGCGACGCCCGCCAGCTGCGGCAGGAGATGCGCGCGCTGCGCCACGGGCTGGCGGGGACGGTGCGGTTCGCCGTGATCCCGACCGCGCTGACCCGCGCCTCGACGCTGATGGCGCGGTTTGCGCGGCGGCATCCCGCGGTACGGTTCACCGTGCTGTCGCGGTCCTCGATCGACATCCTGCAGATGATCGACAACCTGGACGCCGATGCAGGTCTTTCGTACCTCGACAACGAGCCGCTGGGCCGGGTCAGCACGCAGCCGCTCTACCGCGAGCACTACCACCTGATCTGTGCTTCGAACGCGCCGCTGGCGGGGCGTGCCTCGGTGACCTGGGCCGACCTGCGCGACGCGCCGCTGTGCCTGCTGACCCCCGAGATGCAGAACCGCAGGATCATCAACCGCTGCTTCATGCTGGCCGGGATCGAGCCGCAGGCGATGGTCGAGTCGAACTCGACCGTCATGCTGGTCGCGCACGTGGAACAGGGCGACTGGATGACGATCCTGCCGGCCGAGATGGCGGCCTTCCTGACCGCCGGCAAGCCGCTGGCCAGCGTACCGATCGAGGGCGGCGAACAGGGCCACGCCGTGGGCCTCGTGGCGCCCTACCGCGATCCCCACACCCCGGTGATCGCCGCCCTTCTGGCCGAGGCGCGACGCATGGCGGCCGAGACCTGAGCGGACGCGAAAGCGCCGCCATTGTTTCGGCAGGCATCGCGCGGCGGGCGCTTTGCCGCCGGCGAGCGCTGTTACAAAACCGTCAAGAAACTTTTGCATTGGCATCACAGACTCCCGTTAGCCAGCGCTTCGAGGCCGAATGCTCCGGCCCTGAACGCACACAGGAGTCACCATGTCTTTCACCAAGCTTACCGTGTCGGCGCTGGCCCTCGCGGCCGTCTCTGCCACTGCCGCCGCCGCCCGTGACGAGATCCGCATCGTCGGATCCTCCACCGTGTTCCCCTACACCCAGGCCGTGGCCGAGCAGTTCTCGAACAACACCGGCGCCCCGTCGCCGATCGTGGAATCGACCGGCACCGGCGGCGGCATGCAGATATTCTGCGGCGGCATCGGCGAGCAGCACGCCGACATCACCGGCGCATCGCGCGCGATGAAGGCGTCGGAGTACGAGCTGTGCCAGCAGAACGGCGTGACCGACATCTCCGAGGCGCTGATCGGCTTCGACGGCCTCTCGCTGGCCGTGTCGCGCGCCAACGAGAACGACTGGGACCTGACGCTGTCCGAGATCTACCAGGCGCTCGGTGCGCAGGTTCCGGTCGACGGCGAGTGGGTCGACAACCCCTACACCAAGTGGAGCGAGATCAACCCCGACCTTCCCGACGTGGAAATCCTCGCCTACGGCCCCCCGCCAACCTCCGGCACCCGCGACGCGTTCGTCGAGCTGGCGATGCACGCCGGCTGCGAAGAACTGCCCTACGTGCAGGAAGCCGGTCATGACGGCGACTGGATCGAGGAAAACTGCTCGCGCATGCGGACCGACGGGCCCTTTGTCGAAGCAGGCGAGAACGACAACCTGATCGTGCAGCGCCTCGAGGCAGACCCGAACGCCATGGGCATCTTCGGTTACTCGTTCCTCTACGAGAACCTCGACAAGCTGAAGGGCGTCAAGATCAACGGCGTCGAGCCGACGACCGACACCATCGCGGACAAGTCCTACCCGATTTCGCGTCCGCTGTACTTCTACGTGAAGAACGCACATCGCGGCGTCATCCCGAACCTCAACGAGTTCCTTGAGGAATACATGTCGGACGATGCGCTGGCCGAAGACGGCTACCTGGCCGAGCGCGGCCTGGTCGCCCTGGCCGAGGATCGCCGCGAAGAGCTGCAGGACGCGGTCCTGAACGGCAAATCCATGGAAGCCCCGGAATAACACGCGTCTTCGCTGAGCCAACGTGCGGGCCGGTCTGTCGGCCCGCATCCTTTACTACAGGGCCTCCCATGACCGGTTTCGCATTCCTCCTGCTGCTAATGGCCGCCATTCTCGGCTACATGCTCAACCGCTACGCCGCGCAGTCCGTCCGGGCCGGCGGCGGCCGGTTCCATTCGCTGACCGGGTATCACGGGATGTTCTCGGCGCTTCTGGTGCTGGTGCCGGTCCTGACGATCATCCTGGCCTGGCTGGTCCTGCAGGGCCCGCTCATCGACCGGATGGTCATGGGCGGCCTGCCCCAGGGCGCGCTGCAAGGCCTCGACACCGGCGGCAGGCAGCTTGTCCTTGCCGAGATCAAGTCGATCGCCGGCGGCCGCGTCTTCGGCACGCCCGAGGACTGGAAGCTGGCCGCGGCCGACCGGCTGGTGGCGCTTCGGGAAACCTCTGGCTGGCTGCTGGTCGTCGTGGTGGCTGTCCTGGGCCTGTCCATCATCGCTTTCGCCCGCAGCCGGGTGTCCGCGGGCTTCCGCGCGCGCCAAGGGGTCGAGCGCATCGTGTCCGGGCTGATGATCTTCTGCTCGACCGTGGCGGTCTTCACCACCGTCGGCATCATCCTGTCGCTGACCTTCGAGACCTACAGGTTCTTCCAGGCCGTTCCCGTGTCGGAATTCCTGTTCGGCACGAACTGGGAGCCGCAGATCCCGATCCGCGCGGACCAGATCGCCGCCGAAGGCGCGTTCGGCTGGCTGCCTGTCATCCTTGGCACGATGGTGATCACCGTCGTGGCACTGGTCGTTGCCATCCCCATCGGGCTGCTGTCGGCGATCTATCTCAACGAATTCGCGCCGGGCCGCGTCCGGTCGGTCGTGAAGCCCGTGCTCGAGATCCTCGCCGGCGTTCCGACGGTGGTCTACGGCTTCTTCGCCATCCTCGTCGTGGCGCCGGCGATCCGTTCCTTCGGCGCGACGATCGACATCGACGTGGCGCCGAACACCGCGCTCGCCGCGGGCGGCGTCATGGGGATCATGCTGATCCCGTTCATCTCGTCCTTCGCCGACGACGCCCTGTCGGCCGTGCCGCAGGCGATGCGCGACGGCTCGCTTGGCCTTGGTGCGACGCGCGGCGAGATGATGACCACCGTGCTGTTCCCCGCCGCCCTGCCCGGCATCGTCGGAGGCATCCTGCTGGCGGTCAGCCGGGCCATCGGCGAGACCATGATCGTGGTGATGGCCGCGGGCCTCATGGCGCGGATGACGATCAACCCGCTGGACAGCGTGACCACGGTCACGGTGCAGATCGTGACCCTGCTGATCGGCGACACGTCCTTCGACAACCCTAAGACGCTGGCGGCCTTCGCGCTGGGGATGATGCTGTTCCTGGTCACCCTGGTCATCAACATCTTCGCGCTGCGCATCGTGCGCAAGTACCGCGAAGCCTACGATTGAGGCACCTTCCATGACCGATGTCACCAACAGGCCGCCCGGCCGGACCCCGAACCGCGCGAGCGAGCTGGTCGCCGCGTCGCTGAAGCGGCGCCACGCGAAACAGGCGCGGCTGAAATGGCTGGGCATGGGCGCAATCGGCATCGCCTTCCTGATGCTGTTCATCCTGGTCGGGTCGCTTGTGTCGACGGGCTGGCAGGCGTTCACGCAGACGCACGTGACGCTGGACGTCTACGTTGACCCCGACGAGATCGAGGCCGAAGACCTGCCCCGGGGCGATTTCGACGATGTCCTGGTGGACTCGCTCGCGTCCATGCTGCCCGAGGTGGGCACCGAGGACCGCGCGACCGCCCGCAGCGTCGCCGGCATCCTGTCCAACGGCGCGCAGTTCATGCTGCGCGACCTTGTCGTGGCCAACCCGTCCCTGATCGGAGAGACGATCACGATGACGGTGCCGGTCTCGGACCCCTACGACCAGTTGAACAAGGGCCTGATAGAGCGCGCGACGCCCGAGGCGCTCCGCCGCGTGAAGGACAACGAGATCGCCTGGTTCGACACACTCGCCGAGCAGGGGGCAGTTTCCAAGCCGTTCAACTGGGCGCTGTTCACCAACGCGGATTCGCGCTTTCCCGAACTCGCCGGCCTGAAGGGCGCGCTTGTAGGGTCGTTCTGGGCGCTGCTCGTCTGCTTCCTCATATCCTTCCCGCTGGGGATCGGAGCGGCGATCTACCTCGAGGAGTTCGCGCCCAAGAACAAGCTCAGCGACTTCATCGAGGTGAACATCAACAACCTCGCGGCGGTGCCTTCGGTGGTGTTCGGCCTGCTGGCGCTGGCGGTGTTCATCAACTGGTTCGGGCTGCCGCGCTCGGTCCCGTTCGTCGGTGGCCTGACGCTGGCCCTGATGACCATGCCGACCATCATCATCGCGACCCGTGCCGCGCTGAAGGCGGTGCCGCCCTCGATCCGCGAGGCAGCGATGGGCCTGGGCGCGTCGCGGCAGCAGGTGGTGTTCCAGCACGTCCTGCCGCCGGCAATGCCGGGCATCTTGACGGGCACCATCATCGGCCTTGCGCAGGCGCTGGGGGAAACCGCGCCGCTGCTGCTGATCGGGATGAACGCCTTCATCACCTCGGCCGCCTCCGGCCCCTTCGACAGCGCCACCGCCCTGCCGACGCAGATCTTCATCTGGGCCGACAGCCCCGAGCGCGGCTTCGTCTCGCGGACATCGGCCGCGATCCTCGTCCTGCTGGGCTTTCTCGTGGCGATGAACGCGGTCGCGATCTTCCTGCGGCAGAAGTTCCAGCGCAAATGGTAACCGTCCCGGAAAGGACAAGCCCATGAACGACATTAGAAAGATCGAGCGGGACGTGAACATGGCGAACACCAAAATCTCGGCCCGCTCGGTGGACGTGTTCTACGGCGAGACGCACGCGATCAGGAACGTCTCGGTCGACATCGCCGACAGGACCGTGACCGCATTCATCGGCCCGTCGGGCTGCGGCAAGTCGACCTTCCTGCGCTGCCTCAACCGGATGAACGACACGATCGAGACATGCCGCGTGACCGGCGACATCGAATTGGACGGCCGGGACATCAACGCGCGGTCGGTGGATGCCGTGCAGCTGCGCGCCCAGGTCGGCATGGTGTTCCAGAAACCAAACCCCTTCCCCAAGTCGATCTACGACAACGTTGCCTACGGGCCGAAGATTCACGGCATGGCGCGCAACAAGGCCGAGTTGGACGAGATCGTGGAAAAGGCCCTGCGCCGCGGCGCCATCTGGGACGAGGTCAAGGACCGCCTGCACGCACCCGGTACGGGCCTGTCGGGCGGCCAGCAGCAGCGCCTGTGCATCGCGCGTGCCGTCGCGACCGAACCCGAGGTGCTGCTGATGGACGAGCCGTGCTCGGCCCTCGACCCGATCGCGACGGCCCAGGTCGAGGAGCTGATCGACGAGCTGCGGCAGGATTACGCGGTCGTCATCGTGACCCATTCGATGCAGCAGGCCGCGCGCGTCAGCCAGAAGACGGCGTTCTTCCACCTCGGCGATCTGGTCGAATACGACGACACGGACAGGATCTTCACCAATCCCCGGGACCAGCGCACCGAAAGCTACATCACCGGCCGCATCGGATAAGCGAAGGGCATCATGGAACAGCATATCTCATCGGCCTTCGAGCGCGATCTCGAAGGCATCCAGGCGCAGATCATGAAGATGGGCGGCCTGATCGAGGCGGCGATCCGCGACGCAGCGAAGTCGCTGGCCACGCACGATGTGGAACTGGCCGAACGGGTCCGGGACGGCGACGCGGCGGTCGACGCGCTCGAGGACATGCTCAACGACGAGGCCGCACGCGTCATCGCGCTACGCGCGCCCACGGCAATCGACCTGCGGGTGATCCTGTCGGTGATGCGCATGTCGGCCAACCTCGAACGGATCGGCGACCTGGCCAAGAACATGGCCAAGCGCACCGGCATCCTGATCGAGATGCCCGAGATCGGAGGCGCCGCGAAATCGCTGCGCCGGATGTCGCGCGAGGTCGAAGCCATGCTCAAGGACGCGCTCGACGCCCATATCCAGCGCGACGAGGCGCTGGCCCGGGACGTGATCGCGCGCGACCTGGACGTCGACCAGCTCTACAACACGCTGTTCCGGGAATTGCTGACCTTCATGCTGGAGGACCCGCGCAACATCACGCCCTGCATGCACCTGCATTTCATCGCCAAGAACATCGAGCGCATGGGCGATCACGTCACGTCCATCGCGGAACAGGTGGTTTTCCTGACATCGGGCACCCGGCCCGGCGACGTGCGTGCGAAAAGCGACCGCACCTCGTGCGACCCGGCCTTCAGCACGCCCGTCGCGGCGCGGGACGTCTGAGATGGCCGGGGGACAGCCGACGGTGCTGGTGGTCGAGGACGAGGCCGCGCAGCAGGAAATCCTCAGCTACAACCTCGAGGCCGAGGGCTTTCGCGTGGTTCGTGCCTGCGATGGCGAAGAGGGCCTGATGAAGGTGGTCGAGGAAGCCCCCGACATCATCGTTCTGGACTGGATGCTGCCGAACCTGTCGGGGATCGAGGTCTGCCGCCAGGTGAAGATCCGGCCACAGACGCGCAACACGCCGATCATCATGCTGTCCGCCCGCTCCGAGGATGTCGACCGCGTGCGCGGGCTGGAAATGGGCGCGGACGATTACGTGGTCAAGCCGTATTCGGTCCTGGAACTGATGGCGCGGGTGCGCGCGCAACTGCGCCGAGTCCGCCCCTCTTCGGTGGGCGTGCGGCTGGAGTTCGAGGACATTGAACTGGATTCGGAGACCCATCGGGTCACGCGCGCAGGCGCGGCCGTGAAGTTGGGGCCGACCGAATTCCGCCTTCTGTCGACGTTCCTCGAAAAGCCGGGTCGCGTGTGGTCGCGCGAACAGCTTCTGGACCGGGTCTGGGGGCGCGACATCTATGTCGACAGCCGGACGGTGGACGTGCATGTGGGCCGGCTGCGCAAGGCGCTGTGCGCGCATGGCGGCGACGATCCGGTGCGCACGGTGCGTGGCGCCGGCTACGCGCTGGGCTAGCAGGCCGCGACACCCACCTGCGCGGCGTGAGGGCCGGCCACGGGTCCGGCGACACTCGAGCGCAGGCATTCGGATCGCGGACGCGACGAAGGACGGCTGCACCGGATGTCGGAAGTCGTTGCCGCTGCGGAACTCTGGCCAACAAAGCCATCGCAGGCCCTATGAACGACCGCCCGGATCAAAGCGGTCGGGTGTCGTGATCGAGTGTAGGTGGGGTGGTGGCGGACCGAGGAGGACTGCCCCACGCAAGCAAAATCAATGGACTAAAAGATCTTAGACACTTTTCGGGGCATTATGTTGCTCAATGAGTTGTGCAGGCCGATGTCTAACCATCGGACGCTGGAACGCTGTCAAGAGCATTCGTGGTGCAGGCCACAGGAGAGGACTCTCGCTTCCGGTCCAGCCGTTGTTTAAGCCCTGCAAAGTCCTCGGCCACTTCAAGGCGCATCGAATCCGGAAGTTTCTCCGCCGTGGCCTCACCATCGTCGAGAAATTCCCGCGCCCGACCATGATCGGCCATTTCGGCTTTGTTGCGCAAAGGCGAGGTGAGGGATTCATCTTGTGAATCCAGCGTGGTAGCTGGCCTGCATGAGCAGACCAATCCCGCCGAGCTACAAG
>NZ_FNPF01000006.1 GCF_900107235.1 Citreimonas salinaria | reverse complement strand
AGGGCGGCCGAGCCGACCTTCATGCGGCGCCAGCCAGGCCATTTCCTTGTCTACCCAGATCAGCATCGAGCCGCGCTTGCGCAACGCGGCGTTATGGCTGGACCAGTTCGTCGTGCGGTAGCGGGCGGGAGGAGGCTTGCTCATGCGACCCGTCTAACCGCATGGATTCGCGATGTGAATCGCCCGCAGTCAGAGTTACGCAACAACGCCTCTGGCACCCTTCCCTTGCGAAGAAGGCGTCTGCAAAGTGCCGGATGTCGAGCTTGGCGTCGCCGCGCACCAAGGCGATCTCGATCGCGTCAATCATCTGTTCGACGCAACGACCGAAGCGTTGACGGCCAGCGTGCACGAGCCTTTCCATCAAATCCCCGCGTTCAGGGGGCTCGAGACCGGCTCGACCACAATAGCCTCCGAGAATTGCCCACAGCCGTTTGCAGTCCGTGGCCCCGAAAACCTGCGGTAGAGCGATCGGGAAATAGCGCCTGCTCACCTGATCGTCGAAGCACACGTTCGTCCAAAGACGGTCAACGCCGGAGAGGATCACGATCACTGCGCTCTCACCCTGCATAAGTCTTTTCAGGGTCTTCAGGATGTCCGGTGCTTCAGACTTCGAGCTTTGCGGGAAGACGTCATGCGCCTCGTCGATCCAGACAACGACCGTGCCCAGCAGTTTGAACCGGAATGCGACATCGTCCCAGATGTCTTGCGCAGTCCGGTTGCCCGACTTGGCGGGGACGCCGGTCGCCTTGAGGAGCGCCTTTCCGACGCTCTTCGATGTGGCAGGACACGGCACGCTAATGGTCACACATGGCATGGCCGCAGTTTCGCAAGGTTGCAGCGCAGGGTGCTTCTTGAGGGCATGACGTACGAGAGATGTCTTGCCTCCACCTGCGCCAGCGGTGACTACGATGCCTCGCGTCTCTCCGGTGGCGATGCACTTGGCCGGCTTGGCGATCAAGTTTCCCTCCTCGTCGCATTCCAGCAGCCGATCGAACGTTCCGCGGAAAGCCCGGTCCCGTTCCGTCTTGATATACTTCCCGCGCAGCTCGCTGATTATCGCGCGCACTTCTGGGGTGAGCATCGTCTCTTCGATCATCATATGTCCTCGAACTCGAAGTCAGGGTCGTCCGCACCGTCGCCCGGAGATGCATGACGCTCGGCACAGCCCGAAAATTCGTCCGATGCGGCGCACTCGGAAACGAGGTCAGCGGATTCCGTTGAAAAATTGGTCACGTCCGCGTGAGGCGAGGACGTCGCCGTGGGCAGATCTTCCCCGAGGTCCGGACCAGCATGGGCGATTGCCATGTCGGCGTTTGGTTCGATCCGGAAGCCGATGAAGAGGTTGTCCTCTTCCCGCCGCAGTCTCTCTATGCTCCAGTTCTCGACCAGAAGCCCGACCCGCCTCATGGCATCGCCGTTGATTGCTTCGATATCGGTGATCGCCTGAAGGACCACGCTCTCCTGGAGCGCGGCCTCGTGCTTGAATCGGGCCCGCAGCGCCCGCACAGCGGCAAGGTGCGTCTGAGCCCGGACGCCGTCGTAGCGCCGAAGGACGGAGGGCACTTCGAACCACTCGCCGTCTACCTCGACCGCGATGGCACCAAGGTCCTCGCTATACCAACGGAAGTTTACCTCATGGTTCCGGCGCCTGAGCATCAGGCGAGCCAGCGGTTCAGAATGGTAGCGGATACCGAGGACAGTTATCCCATCCTCTCCAACGACACCTTTCATGCGCGTGCCGAACGCAAGACGACGGCGGTGCAGGTCCGGCGCTGCCACAACACCGTATTTCTCGGTCAGGCGGTCCCAGCAATTCCCGGGGGTCTCTCCGCTCAGGCCGGAGTGCGGCGTGCGGTGGTAGACGTCGACGACCCAGCGGATCAGGGCAGCGGAAAGGTCATCGACGGTAAGAGCAGCCCGAGCTTTGGAATCGTAGTCCCCGCGCTCGATGATGTTGCTGAATGTTCGTCCAGTGAGGCGCTGCATCAGCTTTGTTGACATCGTCTTGAAAAATCTCTCGATCCGACCCCGCATCTCTGGGTGCCCGCCGGGCGCATGCTCGAGGCTGATACCGAGATCCTCCGCGGCCACCCTCACGTCGTATGAGATGTATTCGGCGCCACAATCCGCGTAGAGCCACGACGAATGGCCGCGCATGTGCCAGGACGAGAGCGACCCGACAGCGTCGGACCACACACCCTTGTCCTGCATCATCATGTCGAGCGTCTGGATCGTCGCCTGTGCTGACGGCGTGCGGGAGAGCCGCATCGCCAGGATGCAGCGCGTCGTCGCACACATCGCGACGGTCAACCACCAACGCTTCTTTTCGCCATCGAGGCCGAGTTGCTCCTTGTCCTCCTCGCTCAAGAAATGAAGGAGTCCGGAATCGGACATCAGGGTAATCAGATCGACGTTCCAAGTGTCCAGTTCTACACGTTCAAGCGGTCGAGTCAGGTTGAGCCCGACTCCGACCGGTGCATGCTTGCGCTTGGCAAATTCGAGCCCCTCACGGGCGACGTCGCACTCGAAAGGATCAAGTGCCAGAATGGCTTGGCGCACGGTCTCCTTCGACGGTCGGACAAGCTCCGGGCGACCCTGAGCTCGACGTGTCTCATTTTCGGCCGAAAAAGCAACCTTTACGTCTTCGTAAATCCCGCTTTGCGTCTTCTTTTCCAAGGTCAGGTAGCCACGGACGCATCGTGCCAAGATCGTCTGGGTTTGTAGGCAGAGCCTGCGGCTCCTGTTGCCCTGTCGACTCATTCCGTCGAACAGACCGGAGATACCAAACCTCTCGTATGCTGTTATCCAGCGACGCAATGAACGCGGACTGAATTCGGGAACAGATAAGATGCCCGCTTTTCGGCCCGCTTCATCGTATTGGCTCTCGCCTTTCAGGATCTTGGCGGCTCGACCAGTAATAGCGTCGAGCATGTTGGAAATGGCTTCGTCAGTGCGGTTGACGCACCCCTCCTCTTCCATTTGGAGGAAAGCCAACACGGCGCCTTCTCTGCCTCGTGCACGCAGGTGCTGCGCGGCAGGAAGCGTCGAGAGGAGATCGGACGGAGCCGAAAGGCGCGCTCGCGCCGCCTCGGGCAGCAGAGCTTCCCGCTCATGCACGACGCGGCCGAGATCTATCAACCGGGAGATTTCAGCCCTGCTGAAATTTTCAGCCATACCCTTCCCATCGAGGCGCACGAATACGTAACCGGCGTCGATCTCGTCGACCGCATGGTAAGCGATGTCCCCAATCGTAACCTTGTCGTGCGGCCCGAATGCATATCGGGGGATCTGCGGGCTCGGTGCGAAGTCCAGCATCAAAGTATCCTCCGACGGACGAGGGCCTCTCGCTCGATGCGCTCACGTGCGACAAGCTCCAGGTCATGCGTCCGGATCATTCGGACAGTGGCCAAGAAGCCTCGACCGGAGCACCCGGCAGCCGATACGATGTTCTCGATTTTCACCGCACCAGAGGTCTCGGCGACCACCCGACGAACCGCGGCGTCCGCTTCTGGGTCCGGTATGCGCACGCTGTGAAGCAGTTCAGCATTGTAAACCTCGATTGGATCGAGGTTCTTCTCGGTGACCAGCGATACCCGGTCAGCGAAATCCGGAGTCACCTGACTGGCAATGAGCAGTGTTTCGGCCCGGAATTCGGCCTTCGCCGCCTCCCGGCTGTTCTTCACGAAAAGGGCGACCCGCTTGCCGTCGACATAAGTGACTCGCAGGTCAAAAGTGTGGGTTTTCTCCTGGCCCGCCTGATCCCTCCAGCCGAACGGGATCTGGCTCTCCAAATGCACGACATCCGGACGGGCCAGCATCACCAGCGCAGTCAGCTTTTCGGTATGGCTCTCGAACTCCACGACCTGGCCCTCGTCGCCGATAACCAAGCTTCCGGTGAAATGCTTCTGCACTCCCATCTTGATCCGGCGCGCCGCGTTCGGAGGTTGCGGAAGAAGGAAGGCGCCGCTTGGCGTCATGTGCATGCTGAAGTCCCCTTCGGACATGTTCTTGTTCGAGCCCGGAGATTGCGTCGTCTGATAGATCCGGAAGAATTTTCCTCGTCAGAAGCCGTAGAAAATTGATCCTGCTCGATTCTTTTCGACCGCCGACTCTTCCGCGTAAGGGAGCCGGCGCAGTCGTTCGCCCATCGGCATCAGCTGTCGACGCCCGGAAGCACGCTACATGGAAAGCAGCCGCATGACGGCCCGCTCGGCAGCCACACGATCCAGCGTGGCCGCGCGGGACTCCATGAAGCGCGCGAAGATATTCTGAAGAGCCAGAAGCTTCTCCCCCCGATCCGAATAGATCGGGCATTCGCGAACCTCACCGTGCTGCCCGAGATCATCATAATAAGTCTCGAAGAACCGCCGTTCGACGCCCCGGACCTCCGATCTCAGATCCGCCTGAATTATCCCTGCGATCGCCTCTATCGAAGCCTTATTGCCGGCGTCGAACGGATCGCGTTCAGCAAGACGGCGAAGGGTCCGGCTCGCATACCCGACGTCGCGGCTGTTGCCGCCAAGGCAGACGGCGTGAGCTGCCCGTTCGAGTTCACGCCCAAGGCGGACGACCTCAGCGGCAAGCTCCTCGATCGAACATTCGGTGTTCTGCGTCATCTTCATCGAAACCTCATCGGTTGCACGGCCGGTCTTGGCGGTGCGTCAAGGCTCGCCCCCTTTCCGGGAGCAGAGCATGATCTCAGGCCGTGATGGTTGCCGCCGGTGCACCCTCCTCGGCGCGGCGCGCCAATGCGAGGTCGACCTCCTCGAGCAGCTCCGCCAGCCGATCGGTCAGTAGGCAGATCGTCTCGACCTCCGGATCTGCCGGACTGAGCGCGGCGAAAAGCTCCGTTTCGAGGCACTCAGGATCACCCACATCGGCGAGGGACAGCAGTCGATGGAGCGCGTTCAGTTCCCTGCGGATGCGGTATGTCATCCGGGTCGCAGTCTCGATCTGAAGGGCGCAGGCCACGACCTTCGCCTCGCCACAGGCGCCGCCCAAGCGGGAGGCTGCTTCGGCCAAGTCATGGCCGTGGTCGAAAAAGAGACACCGAGCGAGATCAAGGGTCTCGTCGCGGGTGTTCGGCGGCGTATAGTCGAACATTGGCTTGGTTCTTGTTGTCTACGCTGCACCAGTGCGGCAGCTTCAAGGTGCCCCTGTCTCTCCTTTCCCGAGGCTCGCGATAGTCGCTTCGAAAACAACATTGGCCGGTTCCGGAGAGACGAAGCGAAATTCTGAATTTTCTCGCAGCGCCCCGACAAGCAATCCGGCTGCAAGTCGAAGTCCATCGTGTGCGGCACATCTTGCAGTGTCGAGCGGCCTCGGTGATGGTGGTCGGCGGATCGTGCAAGTGCCAGCTCAGGCTCTGGCCATACCGGAGGAATCGGAACGATTGGGATGCCCATCGACTACGATATGATCAGCTTCATTCGGCGCGCGGATGGACGCTATGACGTTCGCTACGCTGGTGAACCGATCTTAGTGAGGGACTATCCTCCTGAGACGGAGTTCAGAATGAAGGCCCTCCGCATCCTCGTCGAAAGACACCTAAAGGAGTTGAACCGACATCAACGTGCTGAATGGTATCGGCACTCAGAACGGTCTGCTCGAGAATAGGGCAGATCGTTGGCGCATCGTCGAAGATTCGGCTGCACCCCAACCCCGACGATAAGACGGTGGGTGACTGGGCATCGCGGCGATAGGCTGACGGTGGAAGTAGGGCCGGCCGCGCGTTCGGTGCCGCCCGCGTTCTCGCCGACCCGTTCAACTGTCTCGGCCCCTACAGCGAAGCCGCCCTCGTGGACTGCTCTGAGCTCCGCTTAATGGCCAGGCGAAGATGCCCCGGTGCAGCATTTGCCGCGCTCAAATGTCAGGAACGCGGACCTTTCTGCCGTTCGCCGCAGTTGCTCACTTCATGCTGCGCCTGCGTAGCCGTCCGACATGATGGTCGGATTCCTGCCCTTCGCCGCAAGTGCGAGATGGCGCTTGTCAAAGTTCAGGAGCGGACATGCCGTGACTCAAGAACGGTGCGCAACCTCAGGCTGTCACGCTTCGCGCTTTTGCTGGCCGTAGCCTTCGCTGCGGGCTGGCGGTTGCCAACTGTGGACCACTGATGCGGCGAGGCCAGATCCCAAATTGCTCCACGACAGGGCGCACTGGCTTGGCCATGCGGAGCAGAGCGGGCGCGGATTGCCGCGGAAGGCTTGGCTTCCGGAGCGAAGTTGGCGGACGTAGCCCGGCGCCATGATGTGACCCGTTGGCAGGTCTATGATTGGCGCAGGAATCCGACCTCCGACAAGCTGGCATTGGAGGGGCTGGGGCGTCTGCACCGGGCCGGTCAGCTGGCCGTCGTCGGCGGTCTGGCCGAGTGGCCGACCCGGAGACCTTCACCGCCTCGCCCGGCCGGAGTCAGGTGTCGGGCCGCCTGCGGCTGGAGTGCTTGACGATTGTTTTCGGGACGAGCAACTTCCGGCGAGCTTGACACGAGCCATCCTACATCAGTGCCACGTTCCCGAAAGTGAAAGCATCATGACAACCGCGACCCGGTCGGGAACCCATCTGGCGGTGCTGATGGCGTTGGGATTGACGCATCTGCTGAACGACCTCATGCAGTCGCTGATCCCCGCGGTCTACCCGATCCTGAAAGGCGCCTACGCGCTGGACTTCGCACAGATCGGGATGATCACGCTGACGTTCCAGATCGCGGGGGCGATGCTTCAGCCGGTGGTCGGCATGGTGACCGATCGGCATCCGGCCCCGTATTCGCCCGTCGTGGGGATGATGTTCACCCTGTCCGGACTGGTCAGCCTTGCCTTTGCGCAGAGCTACGCGACGATCCTGGTTTCGGTGGCGCTCATCGGGATCGGGTCCTCCATCTTCCACCCCGAGGCCACGCGCAATGCACGCTATGCCGCAGGAGGCCGGCAGGGGCTTGCCCAAGGCATCTTCCAGGTCGGAGGTCAGGCGGGCGGGTCGCTCGGCCCGGCGCTGGCCGCGCTGATCATCGTGCCTTGGGGACAAGCAAGCCTCGCGTGGTTCGCCGTCGCCGCCCTGGCCGCGATGATGCTTCTCGCCTGGATCGGCAGCAAGCAACGCCAGTTGAGCGCCGACTTCGCATCCATCCGGTCACGGAGCCGTGGCGGACCAGAGAAAGCGCCGCATTCGCACGTTACGATCGGCGTCGGGCTATTTATCCTGACCATGCTGATGTTCACCAAGAATACCTACATCGAAAGCTTCCGATCCTTCTACACCTTCTACCTGATCGAGCGGTTCGGCCTGTCCATCCCGGCCTCGCAGATGATGCTCTTCGTCTTCCTCGTGGCGGCAGCGGTCGGCGTCCTGATCGGCGGGATCATAGGGGATCGCATCGGGCGCTATCGTATCATCTGGATCTCGATTCTCGGCCCGCTGCCCCTGACGCTGATCCTGCCCTACGTGGACCTGTTCTGGACCGGCATTTTGACGATCATGATCAGTCTCATCATGGCCAGCGCATTCGCCTCGATCCTCATCTATGCGATGGATCTGCTGCCCAACCGGATCGGGCTGATCGGCGGCTTGTTCTACGGGCTAAACTTCGGACTCGCGGGTATTTCGGCGGCACTACTGGGTTTTCTGGCAGACAGCCATGGAGTCGAGACGGTCTACAGGATCTGCGCCTTCCTGCCGTTGGCGGGGCTGCTGACCTGGTTCCTTCCAAGGATCGATCATTGAAGATTATCTCGGCGTCTCGCGTCCGACTGCTCTCTTCTGGGAGCCAGACTAAAGCGCGCCCGCCGAAGAAATCTCCGGAGGGCGCACCGATTCAGCGGTTGTCGCCCCAACGGCTCGGCGGACACGTCATTCTCCGGATGGGCCGACCAGCCAGCAGAAGGCCTTCCGCAGCTGCGCCGCACCGTCGTTCGCGAACCAGCGTCCGTGCGCGAAAATCACTCTATCCGGCTGCCAGTCGATCAGAGCCGTGGCCAGCCCGCACGCCGCTTCCACCGGCTGCACCCCACGAAGTTTTATGGACGCGATGGTTGCCTTTACTTTGGCGACCACTTGATCTGAAACTCGACCTCTTCCTCGTCCTCGCCTCTCTCGTGTTCAATGGAAAACGTGGCGCGCGCCGGCACGGATATGCGCTCGCCCGCGATCTGGATCTCGAAGCGCGCGCCGGTTTCCAGCGCATCGGCAAGTCGGCGCAGCTTGTCGATGAAAGCCGGAAGCGGATAATTCTTCTCAACGTCTCGTTCAGGTTTCTTGGTCATGTCTCTCTTTCTGCTTGAGGTTCTCGAAATGACGCACGCGGACTTCCAATACTTTCAGCACCTGCGTGTCGAGATGGCTGACAAGGTCGTTTTTATGGATCACCGGTCTCTGTTGCAGAAGCTGTTGATTTCCACCCAGAACTGAGCCGGGTTTTCCATCGAGAAGTGAGCCACCTCTGACTATGGATTTCGGGTCATGCGGGGGTCAATGGCGGGTTTGGTGAAGCCGAGGGGCGACTTCAAATCGAGTCCAGAATGTCGGCTCCGGGACGTTCATGAAGCCCTGCGTCGCCAGGTGCGGCACGCGAGCTCTCGTGCGTGTTCGGACCGGCTTCCCCGCCCGTAATTACTTCCCCAATTTGATCGCTCCGATAACCATGAACAACTCCGTCAGCAGAAGTTGCCGCGCTTCATTCTCAGATCAAAGAGGCTGAAACTGCGCTCAATACGGATGAAGATATACTGCAAACGGCACTCGCGGCAGTCGAGCCGGACTTAATTGGTCGTCATCCAGATTATATTGTCCCCGCTCTCAACGCCATATCGGAAGAGAGCGATCTCGCCGAGCTGGTCCGCGCGCGGCGCGAATTGGAAGTCAGCCAAGTTGGCTGGAATGCAGCCAAGCAGCAGGAGCCGACAGTTCTTGACCGCGCTGAGCTCGAGGCAGCCAATGAGAAGGCGACGAGCGCCTTCGAGACTTGGGCTCGGACAGAAGGTCAGACCGTCAATGGCTTGCTTGATCGAGCAGCTACCTTTTTCGCTGACGTGTCAAATTCAAGCGAGGCGAGCTTCAGTAAACGGGCGCGGGTGCTCATCGGCCGCATCGAAGGAGATAGCGAAAGGATTCAACGTGTTCTGTCGAACCATGACGCGGCTATTGCAAAGCGCGATACGCTGTCGCGCCAGGTTTCGGAGGCGAGAGCACGCATAGAACGGATGGACAGAGAAATCACTTCAGCTTCGGCGTCCAATGAAAGATTTGCCAGATCTCTCTCCGAGCTAATGACCCATGTCGCCGGCGATATCTGTCCAGTCTGCGATCGCGACTTTTCAGAGGTTTCCGAAACACCGCTATCCGCCCATGTCGCCGCAAAAGTCGCAACCATGGTTGAGCAAGCGGGGCGCGTCCAAGCTCTGCTTCAGTCTCGGAACAATACCCAGGGGAACATTTCACAGCTCGAACGCGAAATTCAGGCAGCGACGAGCGGTCTGATCTCCGAAATTGAACTGTCCGCTCTCAAGACGCGTTGGGCCGACCTGACCGATATTCGCAGCCAGTTAGATGAAGCGGCGACCAGCTTCACGGAGGGCGATCGGTATCGGCAGAATGCGGCGAATGCCGCGGAAGCCTTGGTCGCTTCGCAAACCTCTGATCGATCTGCGATCGTGCTCCGCAGCAATGTTAAAAACTTGGCTTATCGATTAGGCGTCGAGTTCGAGTCCGCCACGGCGACAGAGCAAATCCTCTATAGCCTCATGACGACAATCACTCAGAGAGAGTTGTCGTTAAACGCTCGTCAGACCGCTCGCCGTGAAGCGATTAACGCCGCGAAGGCCGTCATTGTTTCCCGCGACACACTGACCGGGCTCCGGAACAAACGAGGCAAAGTCAAGAATCGTTTGTCATTCAAGGAAAGCCAGAAAGCTGAAGCTGACGAGATCATCAACATTGCCAAGGATATCGCCCGGCAGACACGCGAAGCACGCGGGCGCGTTGTTCGCCGCGTATTCAATGACGAATTGAACACCGTTTGGCGTGATTTATTCGTTCGCCTTGCACCAGAAGAACCCTTCATACCGGCCTTTGCGATTCCGGAGACGGTGGGCGACGAGGTCGAGGCGGTCCTCGAGACGCACCACCGGCGCGGCGGAAAAGGAGGCAATCCGAGGGCTATGCTGAGCGCGGGCAACCTTAATACGGCAGCCCTGACACTGTTCATGGCACTACATCTTTCGGTTAAAGAAAAACTGCCATGGCTGGTGATCGACGATCCAGTCCAGAGCATGGACGAGGTTCACATCGCGCAATTCGCAGCTTTGCTGCGCACGCTTTCCAAGCAGATGGGACGTCAAGTTATCATAGCTGTCCATGAACGCTCGCTGTTCGACTATCTCTCGCTGGAATTAAGTCCTGCTTTTCCGGGCGACCGACTAAATGTCGTTGAGCTCAGTCGCAGCGCCATGGGTCAGACTATCTGCCGCTGGGATACCCGGCACTACGTTGCCGACAAGGCGATTGTTGCATAGATGTAGGAACGCCGCATTTAATAGCGTTCCGGTATATCATTTCGCAAAAAGAAGGCTCATGGCAATTTGCCTCGTCAACTCGTTGAATGGACACGACTTGATTGTCGGATGGTCATTTGACCGTGTCCAATGGTCAAGTTTTGGTGGTCGCTTCACAAACCCGCCGCGACCGCCTAACCGCATTTGCTGTGTCCGCAACTGAGGCAGGTCATGCAACCCTCGACCATCTGCAGGTCGAACTGACCGCAACTGGGGCAGGCCCTGCCGCGGGGGGTGCCGAGGTTGACAACCTGGGCGGTGGGATCGGATTTGAGACCCTTGCCCTCGCCCTCGAGGAAGCCGATCGCGATCATGTGGCGTTCGATCACGCCGCCGATCGCGGCAAGGATCGAGGGGATGTACTTGCCCTGCACCCAAGCGCCGCCACGGGGATCGAACACGGCCTTGAGTTCCTCGACCACGAAGGACACGTCGCCGCCGCGGCGGAACACGGCCGAGATCATGCGCGTCAGCGCCACGGTCCAGGCGAAATGTTCCATGTTCTTGGAGTTGATGAACACCTCGAACGGGCGCCGGCGGCCGCCGACGATGATGTCGTTGATCGTCAGGTAGATGGCGTGCTCGCTGTCGGGCCACTTGAGCTTGTAGGTCGCTCCCTCGAGTTCCGACGGGCGTTCGAGCGGCTCGGACATGTAGACCACGTCGCCGTGCGGCTGCTGCGGCTCGGCGTCGGTGGTGGCGACGAGTTCGGGCGAAATGCTCTTGCTCAGGAACGTTTCGGCGGTCACTCCGAAAGCCTGCGCGATGGCCATCGCATTTTCCGCACTCGTCGAACTTCCTGCGCGCTTGAGCAACTTGTTCAGCACGTCACGGGAGACGTTGGCGTCCTTGGAGAGAGTGGCTACCGACTTCCCGGTGGACTCCATGCGCCACTTCAAGGCTTCGCCGAACGACGCGAACGTGTCGGCCTTCGGCTTCTCCTCCGACACGCTCAGCACCGACCCGGTCACGTCGTTCGGCCGGTAGGTCGTGCAGCCCTTGCAGCCGGTCTCGTAGGCTTCGAGGTAGACGCTCTTGAAGGCCTCGAACGAGATGTCCTCGGGGCAGTTGATCGTCTTCGAGATCGAACTGTCGACCCACGGCTGGGCAGCTGCCTGCATGCGCACGTGGTCCAGCGGCGCCAGCGTCTGGGCGTTGACGAAATGGTCGGGCAGGTCGGCGTCGTGGCCGAATCTTTCGCGGTACATCTGGACGGCGTAGTCGACGACCTCCTCCTCGGTCCGCGATCCGTCCTTCTGCAGCACCTTGCGCGTGTAACTGTAGGCGAAGACAGGCTCGATCCCCGAGGAGACGTTCCCGGCGTAGAGCGAAATCGTCCCCGTGGGCGCGATCGAGGTCAGCAGGGCGTTGCGGATGCCGTGGGTGCGCACGGCCTCGCGCACGTCGTCGTCCATGCGGCGCATCATGCCCGAGGCGAGGAACGGCTCGGCCTCGAACAGGGGGAAAGGTCCCTTCTCCTTCGCCAGTTCGACCGAGGCCAAGTAGGACGCCCGCGCGATGCGGCGCAGCCACTCGCCGGTCTTGGCGGCCGCCTCCTCGGACCCGTAGCGCAGGCCCATCATCAGAAGCGCATCGGCCAGGCCCGTGACGCCCAGCCCGATGCGGCGCTTGTTGCGCGCCTCCTCGGCTTGCTGGGGCAGCGGGAAGCGAGACGCATCGACCACGTTGTCCATCATCCGCACGGCCGTGGCGACGAGATCGTCGAGCGCGGCGTCGGGGATGCCGGCGGCATCCTCGAACGGGTTCTCGACCAGCCGGGCCAGGTTGATCGACCCCAGCAGGCAGGCGCCGTAGGGCGGCAGGGGCTGCTCGCCGCAGGGGTTGGTCGCGGCGATGGTCTCGGCGTAGTGCAGGTTGTTCTGCTGATTGATGCGGTCGATGAAGATCACACCTGGCTCGGCGTAATCGTAGGTCGCCTGCATGATGCGGTTCCACAAGTCGCGCGCCTGCACGGTGTGATAGACCTTGCCGCCGAAGGTCAGGTCCCACGGCCCGTCCGCCTTCACCGCCTCCATGAACGGGTCGGTCACCAGCACCGACAGGTTGAACATGCGCAGCCGGGCGCTGTCGGACTTGGCGGCGATGAACGCCTCGATGTCCGGGTGGTCGCAGCGCATTGTCGCCATCATCGCGCCCCGGCGCGAGCCCGCCGACATGATCGTGCGACACATGGCGTCCCAGACATCCATGAAGCTCAGCGGGCCGGACGCGTCCGCCGCTACGCCGTGGACGGCCGCGCCGCGCGGGCGGATGGTGCTGAAATCGTAGCCGATGCCGCCGCCCTGCTGCATGGTGAGCGCGGCCTCTTTCAGCATGTCGAAGATGCCGCCCATCGTGTCGGGCACGGTGCCCATCACGAAGCAGTTGAACAGCGTCACGCTGCGGTCGGTGCCTGCGCCGGCAGTGATGCGCCCGGCCGGCAGGTACTTGAAGTCCTCCAGCGCGGCGTAGAACTTTTCCTCCCACGCAGGCGCGTCATCCTCGACCGACGCCAGCGCACGGGCGATGCGGCGCCAGCTGTCCTCGACCGAAAGATCGATCGGTGTGCCGTCCGCCTCTTTCAGACGGTACTTCATGTCCCATATCTGTTCGGCGATGGGGGCGGCAAAGCGTGACATGGCGATCGATTCCTTGGCTGCGGCAGGCGATCAATCTAGCGCAAAGCGGCGCGCCGCCACAACTGGTTGAAGCGCCTGTCGCGGCCGCTACCATATGACGTGGGAAACGGGACGGATTCTGTGGATAAGCACATCCATCTGCTGAAATTGAGCGCCGGCACCGAAAGTGTCGAGCAACTGATCGCGTGGCAGAGCGGCCACGCGAAGCGGTTTTCGGATGGAAAGCCGCGTCACGTCACCCGGATGTGGCCGAAAAAGCAGCCCGAGATCGAGGCCGGCGGCTCGATCTACTGGGTCATCAAGGGGCTGGTCCAGGCACGCCAGCGCATCCTGCGGCTGGAGGAGGTGACGGGACAGGACGGCATCCGCCGCTGCGCCATCGTGCTCGACCCCGCGCTGGTGCGCACCACGCCCGCGCCGCGCCGCCCGTTTCAGGGCTGGCGCTACCTTGCGCCTGCCGACGCACCGCGCGATCTGCCCGCGCACCGGCAGGCCGAAGACGCGCTGCCGCCCGAACTGGCCGGCGCGCTGGCCGAGATCGGGGTGTTCTGAGGCCGCCTACCGCAACCCGCGCCACGCCATCCGCAGTGCGTTTCCAACCAACGCACCGCCTTCGCGCAGGACCATCCGCGCCTGAAAGCGGCGCCGCCCGCCCTGCCATGGAACTGCGGCTGCTCTCGCGTGCAACCCCATGCCGCGAGCCAGCAGCACCGCGCGCGGGGCGTGCCAGGAATCGGTGACGATGCGCACCTCGGAGACGCCGAGCGCGTGCAGGATCGGCAGCGCGTAGCGGATGTTCTCCTCGGTCGTGGTCGAGTGCGCCTCGAGGTGCAGCGCCTCGTCCGGCACGCCGGCCTCGCGCAGCAGGGCGGCGATGACCGACGCCTCTGACGGTCCGTGGCGGCCCATGCCGCCGCAGCAGACGATCGCGCAGGGGACGCCTGCGTGCCACAACCCGGCGGCGTGCAGCGCGCGGCGGCGAAGGGTCGGCGACGGCTGTCCCTCCGCCCAGACGGCGGCGCCAAGCACCAGCGCTGCGGGTCTGCCGTCCATGCCTGCGATTCCGTTCCTGCGATCCTGCGCGACCCGTCGCGGCCGTCCCCCGCAGAAAAGCACAGCCCCTGCGCGGGCGAAAGCGCGGCTTCGGCCTCTGGCCTTCGGCGCGCACATGCTTAGGTTCTGCGGAAACGAAAACCGAAAGGACGCCGTGATGACCGAAGCCTACACCCCGCCCAAAGTCTGGACCTGGGACGCCGAAAGCGGCGGCCGCTTCGCCTCGATCAACCGGCCCATCGCAGGGGCGACGCACGACAAGGTCCTGCCGCACGGCCAGCATCCCTTCCAGCTCTACAGCCTCGCGACGCCCAACGGCGTCAAGGTCACCGTGATGTTCGAGGAGCTGTTGGCCGCGGGCCACAAGGGCGCGGAATACGACGCCTGGCTGATCAAGATCGGGGACGGCGACCAGTTCGGCTCGGGCTTCGTGGAAATCAATCCGAACTCGAAGATCCCGGCGCTGATCGATCGGTCGGGCGGCGACCCGGTTCGGATCTTCGAATCCGGCGCGATCCTGCTGCACCTGGCCGAGAAGTTCGGCGCCTTTCTGGGCGCGCCAGAGAGACGCGCCGAGATGCTGTCGTGGCTGTTCTGGCAGATGGGCAGCGCGCCCTACCTCGGCGGCGGCTTCGGGCATTTCTACGCCTATGCGCCCGAGCCGATGGAATACCCGATCAACCGCTTCACGATGGAGGTGAAGCGCCAGCTGGACGTGCTGGACCGCAACCTCGCCGACCGGAAATTCATCACCGGCGACGACTACACCATCGCCGACATGGCGATCTGGCCCTGGTACGGCAATCTGGTGCTGGGCCGCCAATACGACGCGGGCGAATTCTTGGACGTGCAAAGCTACGAAAACGCCCGGCGTTGGGCGAAAGAGATCGACGCGCGGCCGGCGGTGCAGCGGGGCCGCATGGTCAACCGGACCTTCGGAGAGCCGCACGAGCAGCTTCACGAGCGTCACTCGGCCGAGGATTTCGACACGCAGACGCAGGACAAGATCGGCGCCGAGGACTGATCGCGCGTACATTCGGGCGGGACGTGCGGCGCTTGCGTCGCGCGTTCAGGCTGACCGGTTCCGGCCGGAATCGGCCCGTGCCGGCGCGTCGGGAAGCGGCCATCGGCACATGCTTGCTTGTATCCGGGCGGACTGTCAGGCCACGCAGTCAGGATCCCGACGCGCGATGCCACTCGGCAACGTTCCAGAACGCGCTGTCCCACGCGTTCGTGACCAGCCCGCGCATGTCTTCGCCGACGAGCGAGGCCCGCCCCCGATGCAGAAGCGGGATCATCATGCCCTGCGTCGAGGCGATCGCGTTCAGCTCGCGGATGACACGGGCGCGGTCCTCGGGCGAAATGGCCTCGTTCAACGCTTCAAGCTGCGCCTCGTAGGATGGATTGCAGAAGCGGGCTATGTTCGCCCCCTGCCATTGCGTCGCCGGACGGGGCGCGTTCCGGCAGGCCGCGCCGGAAAGGTGCGCCTGGGGATCCACGCCGCTGAACCCGCCGCCGAACAGCATGAGATCGGCCTCGAAGCGCTGCAGCGTCAGCGGGTTGTCCGGGTCTCCGCCGAACAGCGCCTGCGGCGGCACGGTGCGGATCTCGGTCCCGATCCCGATCTCGCGCCAGAACTGCTTGAGCGTCGCGGCCATGTCCTCGCGCGCCTGACCGGTCGACGTGTGCAGGACGAGGGAAACCGGCGCCCCGTCCAACTCGCGGATGCCGTCGCCGTCGCTGTCGACGATGCCTGCGCCGTCCAGCAGCGCGCGCGCGGCGTCCACGTCGCGGACCGGGCACGGCGCCTCGGGCACGTGGCGGTCCGGCGCGGGAATCCAGTAGCAGCTTGGCCGGGCCGCCGGTCCATAGCCCACCGCAGCAAGCGCCTCGCGGTCGATGGCGAGGGCAAGCGCGCGCACCACGTCGGGTTCCGAAAGGGCCGCGTGGGGCCGGTAGGCTTCGTCCTGCCACGGCAGGCCGTTGTTGATCATCAGGAACTCGGCGTCGGCGCCGAAGGCCAGCTGCACGAACGCGCCGCCGCCCTCGTCCCAGGCCGGCGAGTCCGGCGGCAGGAACACCCCCGGAGCGAAATCGGCCTCGCCCGTGCGCAGCACCGTGCGCGCGGCGACGGTGTCGTCGGCGCCCAGCAGCACGGCGCGCTCGAAATGCGGTGCGCCGGGTTGGCGGAAACCGGGGTTCGCTGCGAACTCGGCCACGTCGCCGGGCACGAAGGATGCGACGGTGAAGGGCCCCGTCCCGATCGGCGCCATGTTCTGATCGACGCATTGAGGCGCCCGTGCGCCGGTGCAGTCGCGGAACTGGGCCTGCTGAAGGATCGGCGTCTCGGGCCCGACGAAGGCCTGGTAGGGGTTGGGCTGCGGCTGCGCGAACCGGATGCGGACGCGGCGCGGGTCCAGCACCTCGACCGCGGCGATGCCGTCGAAGCGGTGGGCCTGCGCGCAGCCCATCGCGGGATCGGTGCAGTAGCGGTGGGTAAAGGCCACGTCTTCGGCGGTGACGGGGCTGCCGTCGGACCAGCGGGCGTCCTCGCGCAGGGTCCAGGTGATCGAGAGCCCGTCGGGCGAGACCCCGCCGTTCTCGAGCGTGGGAATGTCCTGGGCGAGGCGCGGGAAGGTCCGACCCTCGGGGTCGAAACCGGCCAGCGGTTCGAGGACGAGGCTTGCAGCGGTGACGTCCTTCGATCCGCTCGACAGGTAGGGGTTCAGCGTCGAGGCCGCCTGCGTCGCCACGATGCGCAGCGTGTCCTCGTGCTGGTCGGCCGCGGCCGCCTGGGCCACGAGAAAGGCGCATGCGAAGCCCAGCGAACGGGCGGAAATCGAAGGCATCGGCAAGGAACCCCGCAATGGTCTTGAGCGTCCCGTCCTATCCGAATTGCCCGAGCCGGGCAATCGAGGCGGGTGTCCGGCCGCCGCGGACCGGGCTGCGGCGCCTCGGATCGGCGGCTTGCGGCCCGGCCGGACGCGCCGAGGCGACGGGTGTCCCACGGTGGGACACGAGTCCGCCCCAATGAAATCAATGACTTCCAGAGACGGATTCAGGAATCGTTAGGATTTGCCACGCTTTCGTGCTGACGGCCGCGCGGTGCCTAAAGATCGAGCAGCCTGGTCAGCGCGTCCAATGTTGCGCGGTCGTCACCGGACAGCGGCGCGCGGCGCGAGCGGAAGAGCGTCGCCTGGCTGCGCAGGACCGGCGGGTCCGACAGCGGCTTGAGGTGGTTGGCGCGCAGGGTCTCCCCGGTCGAGGTGATGTCGGCGATCGCCTCGGCCGTCAGGTTCGCCACGGTGCCTTCGGTCGCGCCCTGGCTGTCGACCAGCCGGTAATCGGCCACGCCGCCGTCGCGCAGGTAGTCGCGCACCAGCCGGTGATACTTGGTCGCGATCCGCAGCCGGTGGCCGTGGCGCGCCCGGAAAGCGGCGGCCGCCGCGTCGAGATCGTCGAGCGTGTCCACGTCGACCCAGGCCGCGGGCACGGCGACGATCAGGTCGGCGTGACCGAAGCCCAGTTCGGCCAGCGGCTCGACCTTCTGGTCCCATTGCACCAGCTTTTCGCGGACAAGGTCGGTGCCGGTGACGCCGAGATGGATGCGCCCCGAGGCCAGTTCGCGCGGGATCTCTCCCGCCGACAGCAGCACGAGGTCGACGCCGTCCACGCCCGCGACCGCGCCGGCATATTCCCGGTCGGACCCGGTGCGCGACAGGGTCACGCCGCGGGCACCGAACCAGTCGAAGGTCTTCTCCATCAGCCGGCCCTTCGAGGGCACGCCCAGCTTCACGCTCATGCGGGCTCCTCCAGCGCAAGGATCAGGTCGGGGCGGATCACGCCGCCCACCGCCGGGATCGCCTGCCCCGCGCCCAGCCGTTCGGTCAACGCGTCGTAGCGCCCGCCGGTGGCCATCGGCGGCAGGTCGGGGCGCGCTTCGCAGACGAAGCCGAAGACGAAGCCGTCGTAATATTCCATCGAGGTGCGGCCGTAGCTGCCCTCGAAGTCGAGCGCGTCGACGTCGATGCCGCGCGCGGACAGCGCCGACAGCCGCGCCTCGATCCGGTCGAGCGCGGGCGTCAGCGCCGGCATGTCGACGGCGATGTCGCGCAGCCGGGCCAGCGCGAAGGGCATGGTTTCGCGCACCGCAAGGATGGCGTCGACCAGCGCCACCTGTTCGCGCGACAGCGGCGGCTGGTCGGCATCGGTGCGCAGCGTCTCGATCCGGGAGGCGATCTCGGCCTGCGAGCGCTTGCCCACCAGCGGCGCGGCGCCGGCGAAGGGATCGCGCGCCTTCAGCAGCTTCGCGCGGCTGGCGGGCGGGGGCGTCTTGCCCGAGAACCGGTCCATCAGCGCGCGGAAGCGGCGCGGCCGCCACAGGTGGCGCAGCAGCGCCGCACGCCGCGCGGCCGAGGCGTCGAGGCCGGACACCGCCGCCATCAGCACGCCGATGTCACCGGTCACCGGGCGCAGCCGCAGCCCCGCCAGCGCGTCCGAGAACAGGGCGAAGACCTCGGCGTCGGCGGCGGCGGGATCGGTGCGGTCGAAGATCTCGAACCCGACCTGGAGGTATTCCGACTGGCGGTCGGGGTCGGCTTCCTGCCGGCGGAAGACCTCGCCGGAATAGGTGTAGCGGGCGGGTTCCGCCCCGCCCTGCATGTGGGCCTGCACCACCGGGACGGTGAAGTCCGGGCGCAGCATCAATTCCCCCCGCGCGGGATCGGCGGTGACGTAGGCGCGCGCGCGGATATCCTCGCCGTAGAGGTCCAGCAGAATTTCGGCCGATTGCAGGATCGCGGGGTCGATCACCACGGCGCCGGCGGCTTCGAACCGGGCGCGCAGGCCAGCGGCCTTGTCGCGGGCCGCCGGGTTCACGTCGTGCCGTCCAGGATCGCGCGGACGCGGGCGACCAGTTCGCCGCGCGGCACCTCGTATTGCGAGGGGCGTTCCTTCCATTCCTCGAGGCTGGCGTTCTCGGCGATCCTGGCGCCCAGCACGAGGTCCTTGATCTGGACGACGCCGCGGGCCTGTTCGTCCTCTCCCGCGATCACGGCGACCGGGCTGCCGCGCCGGTCGGCGTATTTGAGCTGGTTGCCGAAGTTCTTGGGGTTGCCGAGGTAGACCTCGGCCCGGATGCCGGCGGCGCGCAGCTCGGACACCATCGCCTGGTAGTCGGGCATGCGGTCGCGGTCCATCACGGTGACGACGACGGGGCCTTGGGCGACGTTGTGCATCCGGCCCTTTTCGTGCAGCGCGGCCAGCAGGCGGTCGACGCCGATGGAAACGCCGGTGGCGGGCACGGCCTGCCCGGTGAAGCGCTTGACGAGGTCGTCGTAACGCCCGCCGCCAGCGACGCTGCCGAACTGGCGCTTGCGGCCCTTGTCGTCGAGGATCTCGAAGGTCAGCTCGGCCTCGAACACGGGGCCGGTGTAGTAGCCGAGGCCGCGCACGACGCTGGGGTCGATGACGATGCGGTCGGGGCCGTAGCCTTGGGCGGTCAAAAGAGCGACCATTTCGTCGAGTTCTCTTACGCCTTCTTTGCCTATCTCTGAATTGCCGACGATTTCTTCTAGGCGCATCAGCGTCGCGAGATTGAGGATGTTTTGTGCTTCGAAATGAACATCCGCGCTTTCGCGATCGTCCGAAATCAATGTGGAAACGATGTCGGCAAAGCGACCAAACTTCTTAAGGTCACCTTCCATCGCTGCAAAGAACAATTCTTCTACGAAGCCACTGTTATCGTGTTGGCGTGCGGTCAAAAAGCCTATTACCGGCTCGGCCTGCGCGTCCGACAGGCCAACGCCGTCGATATAGGCGCCCGAGGCGTCGAGCCGGCCCTTGCCGAGCAGCTCGCGCACGCCGGATTCACCGACCTTGTCGAACTTGTCGATGGTGCGCAGGACGGCGGCCTGCTGGCCCTCGTCGGTGACGCCCATCGCCTCGAGAACGCCGTTCAGCACCTTGCGATTGTTCACGCGCACGATGTAGTCGCCGCGCGGGATGCCGACCGTTTCCAGAACGTCGGCCAGCATGGCGCAGATCTCGGCATCGGCTGCGACCGAGGCCGCGCCCACGGTGTCGGCGTCGCACTGGTAGAACTGGCGGAAGCGGCCGGGGCCGGGCTTCTCGTTGCGCCAGACCGGGCCCATCGCGTAGCGGCGATAGGGCAGCGGCAGGTCTTTGCGGTGCTGGGCATAGACGCGCGCGAGCGGCGCGGTCAGGTCGTAGCGCAGGGCGACCCAGCCCTCGGCGTCGTCCTCCCAGGCGAAGACGCCCTCGTTCGGGCGGTCGACGTCGGGCAGGAACTTGCCCAGCGCCTCGACCGTCTCGACCGCCGAGGATTCCAGTGCGTCGAAGCCGTAGCGATGATAGACCCCGGCGATGGCCTGCAGCATCTCGGCGCGCTGCGTCACCTCGGCGCCGAAATAGTCGCGGAAGCCCTTCGGCGTCTGCGCCTTGGGGCGGGGCGTCTTCTTGACTTTGGCCATGGTTCTGCCTGTCTCGCTCGGGTCGCGCACCCTCTAGCGCGCCGCCCGGGCGGGGGCAAGCGACGGGCTTGCGGGACGGCGCGACTGTCCCTACGTCGAGGGGAGCGAGGATGCCGAGAGGAGCGAAGCCATGGACCGTGACGTCGAGGAACGCCTTGCCCACCTGGAGCGCAGCGTGGACGACATGTCCGACACGGTCGCCCGGCAGGACCGCGAGATCGAGAAGCTGCAGCGCCGCGTCGAGGCGCTGATCGCCCGCGAGGCCGAGCGCGCGTCGGAAGGCACCGGCGGTGTGGTCGTCGGCGACGAGCGGCCGCCGCATTACTGAGCCAGCGAGGCGCGCGTCAGCGGGACTTGATGTCCAGCGCCACGACGTCGCCGTCGTGCAGCAGCAGGTTCTTCCAGCGCGGGTTCGAGCCGTGGCGCTCGTAGAGGCTGATGAACACCGTGTCGCGCGCCAGCCGGCCAAGGCGGTCGCCGCAGGGCGCATCGTCCTTGACGCGGCACAGCGCGCGCTTGATCCGGTCGTAGGCGGCGTCGGTCGCGGCCAGCGGCTGGTTGCGCGAGGGCGCGCCGAAGCGGATCATCTCGTAGGTGTCGGGATGGCCGAACATCGCCAGCGCGGCGGTGACCTGCCGCGCGCAGCCGTCCTTGAAGCCGGTGACGTAGAAGGTGCGCTGGCCGGTCTGGCCGGGCGCGCTGTCGTGGATGGCGTAGCCGCGGCCGGAATCGGGGTAGCGCGCGATCTCGGTGCCGAGGCGCGCCTTGGACACGTCGCAGGCGCGGCCGATCTGGCCGTAGGGCAGCACGGCGTTCGGGCCGACCTCGACGTATTGCACGCCGTCCGCGCCCCCTGCCCCGCCGCCCATCGGCGCGCCGGAACAGCCGGCAAGAGTCAGTCCGGTGATGGCGACGATGGCGCGGATGATCATGCAGGCCCCCTCGATGGCTGAGGCCTTCTAGCGGGTCGCGCCACGCACCGCCAGCGGAACGGACGGCGTGGGCGAAGCGGCGCCTAGACTTCTTCCACCGCCAGCACACCGGCCAGTGATTTCACCGCGCCGCGGATTTCCGGCGTGACTGGGAATTCCTGGCCGAGGCGCAGCACAGTGTCGCCGGGAAGGCCGACGTAATCGGGCAGCAGCAGTTCCACCGGGCCGCGCGCGGCCTTGGGCAGCTGGTCGGCGGCGCGGTTCAGCACGCCGGCGATCTGCGACAGCGCCGAGGCATCGTCGAGGAAGATGCGCAGGCCCGTGACGGCGCCGGCAATCACCTGGTCCATCGGCGACACGCCCCGGCCCAGCAGCTTCAGCTGGTCGGCCTCCATCGTCGCCTCGACCGTCAGCAGGACCTTGGCGCCGGTTTCGAGGAATTCGCGCGACTTTTCGAGTGTCTCGGAAAACAGCGTGACCTCGAACGCGCCCGACGGGTCGGACAGCTGGCAAAAGGCGAAGCGGTTGCCGCGCGCGGACTTGCGCTCCTGCCGGCCGGCCACGACGCCGGCCATCCTGGCGACCAGCGGCGCGCTTTCGGCGCGGGCGGTAACCTCGTCCAGGGTCATCACGTCGCGGCGCTTCAGCGCCGGCATGTAGTCGTCGAGCGGATGGCCCGACAGGTAGAAGCCGACGGCCTTGAATTCCTCGGCCAGACGTTCGGCCGGCAGCCAGTCGCCGACCGGCGACAGGCGCGGCTCGGGCAGATCCTCGCCCGCCTCGCCGAACAGCGAGACCTGGGCGCTGCCCTTCTGGTCGTGGATCGCGGCGGAATAGGCCACCAGCGCGTCGAGGCTGTCAAAGACGCGGCGGCGGTTGTTGTCGAGTTGGTCGAAGCAGCCCGCGCGGGCCATCATCTCCAGCGGCCGCTTGCCGACCTTCTTGAGGTCCACGCGGCGGGCGAAGTCGAACAGCGTGGCGAAGGGTTTCGCGCCACGTCCCTCAACCACCAGCCGCATCGCCTCGACGCCGACGTTCTTGAGCGCGCCCAGCGCGTAGACCAGCGCGCCGCCCTCCACGTCGAACGTCGCCTGAGACCGGTTCACGCAGGGCGGCACCCAGGGCAGCGACAGGCCCTTGCGGACCTCCTCGAAATACACGGACAGCTTGTCGGTCAGGTGGATGTCGCAGTTCATCACGCCGGCCATGAACTCGACCGGGTGGTTCGCCTTGAGCCACGCGGTCTGGTAGCTGACCACGGCGTAGGCGGCGGCGTGGGACTTGTTGAAGCCGTAGTTGGCGAACTTGTCGAGCAGGTTCCAGACCTCGATCGCCTTGTCCTTGTCGACGCCGTTGGCCTTCGCGCCTTCGAGAAACTTGGGCCGCTCGGCGTCCATCGCCTCCTGGATCTTCTTGCCCATCGCGCGGCGCAGCAGGTCGGCGCCGCCGAGCGAGTAGCCGGCCATTTCCTGCGCGATCTGCATCACCTGTTCCTGGTAGACGATGATGCCCTGCGTCTCGTCCAGGATGTGATCGATCGTGGGGTGAAGCGCGGCGCGTTCCTTCTTGCCGTTCTTGACCTCGCAATAGGTGGGGATGTTCTCCATCGGGCCGGGGCGGTAGAGCGCCACGAGCGCCACGATGTCCTCGATGCAGGTGGGTTTCATGCGCTTGAGCGCATCCATCATCCCCGAACTTTCCACCTGGAACACCGCGACCGTCTTGGCGCGGGCGTAGAGGTCGTAGGATTTCTCGTCGTCGAGCGGGATCAGGTTGATCTGGTTCTCGGCCCCCGGCGCGGGCTCGTAAAGCTCGGTCCCGTCGGCGGCGACGTGCAGCGGGCGGCCGGATTTCAGGATCAGGTCGACGGCGTTCTGGATCACCGTCAGGGTCTTGAGGCCGAGGAAGTCGAACTTCACCAGACCGGCCTGTTCGACCCACTTCATGTTGAACTGCGTGGCCGGCATGTCCGATCGCGGATCGCGATACAGCGGCACCAGCGCGTCCAGCGGCCGGTCGCCGATCACCACGCCGGCGGCGTGGGTGGAGGCGTTGCGCAACAGCCCCTCGACCTGCTGGCCGTAGGTCAGAAGGCGTTCGACCAGCCATTCCTTGTCGGCCTCTTCCTTCAGGCGCGGTTCGTCCCGCAGGGCCTGTTCGATGCTGACGGGTTTCACGCCCTCGACCGGGATCATCTTGGACAGACGGTCGACCTGCCCGTAGGGCATCTGCAGCACGCGGCCCACGTCGCGCACGGCGGCCTTGGACAGCAGCGCGCCGAAGGTGATGATCTGGCCGACGCGGTCGTGGCCGTACTTCTCCTGCACGTAGCGGATCACTTCCTCGCGCCGGTCCATGCAGAAGTCGATGTCGAAGTCGGGCATGCTGACCCGCTCGGGGTTCAGGAAGCGTTCGAACAGCAGGCTGTAGCGCAGCGGGTCGAGGTCGGTGATCGTCAGCGCGTAGGCGACCAGAGAGCCCGCGCCCGAGCCGCGGCCGGGGCCGACGGGGATGTCGTGGTCCTTGGCCCACTTGATGAAGTCGGCGACGATCAGGAAGTAACCCGGAAACCCCATCCCCTCGATGATGTCCAGCTCGAATTCCAGGCGCTTCTCGTACTCCTCGACGGATGCCGCGTGGGGGATGACGGCGAGGCGCTCTTTCAGGCCCTCCTGCGCCTGGCGGCGCAACTCGTCCACCTCGTCGTTGGCGAAGCGCGGCAGGATCGGGTCGCGGCGGTAGGCCATGAAGGCGCAGCGCTTCGCGATCTCGACCGTGTTCTCCAGCGCCTCGGGCAGGTCGGCGAACAGCGTCGCCATCTCCTGCTGGGACTTGAAGTAGTGCTGCGGAGTCAGGCGGCGGCGCGGGTCGTTCTGGTCGACATAGGCGCCCTCGGCGATGCAGATCAGCGCGTCGTGCGCCTCGTACATCTCGGTCTTGGGGAAGTAGACGTCGTTGGTGGCGACCAGCGGCAGGCCCATCTCGTAGGCCATTTCCACATGGCCGCGCTCGGTCGCGCGTTCGGATTGCGGCAGCCCGTTCTCGCCGGGATGGCGCTGAAGCTCGACATAAAGGCGGTCGCCGAACATGGTGTGCAGGCGGGTCATCAGGGTCTGCGCGGCGGGGCGCTGGCCGCCCTGCAGCAGGCGGCCGACGGGGCCGTCGGGACCGCCGGTCAGGCAGATCAGGCCCTCGGCGTGGCGTTCCAGTTCGTCCAGCGTGACGTGCGGCAGCTCTCCGTCCGTGCGCAGGTAGAGGCACGAGTTGAGCTTCATCAGGTTCTCGTAGCCGGCCTCGGACTGCGCCAGCAGGACCACCGGTGCGGGCGGCTTGGGGCGCTCGCCGGTTCCGGGTGCGAGGAAGCGCAGATCGACCTGGCAGCCGATGATCGGCTGGATGCCCTTGCCCGCGGCCGCGACCGAAAATTCCAGCGCGGCGAAGAGGTTGTTGGTGTCGGTGACGGCGACGGCCGGCATCTCGGCGGCCTCGCACAGGCCGGGCAGCTTCTTGAGCCGCACGGCCCCTTCGAGCAGCGAATACTCGGTGTGGACGCGCAGGTGGATGAATCGGGGATCGGCCATGCCGCCACGATATGTTGGGGTTGCCCGCGCGAAAAGCCCAGATCGGACGCGCGGGCGCCGCGCGCCGCCCGGACGCCGCGTCAGCCCGCCCTTCGCGCCGCGCCGGGGCGCGCGGTTGCCTTTTTGCCTTGCCAAACGGCGGGCAGCGCCCCTACCCTTCCGTCTGAACTGGCAATCGCGCGCCCTCTACGCCGCATCGAGGGCGCGCACCCGGACACCGGGCACGGATGGTAAGGCGGCAGGTTTTCTCATGGACATCACGTTTCTTCTCAACGGAGAGACCGTGGCCCTGCGCGGCGTGGACCCCACCGCTACGCTGCTGGACTGGCTGCGCGGGCCGCGCGGGCTGACCGGCACCAAGGAGGGCTGCAACGAGGGCGATTGCGGCGCCTGCACGGTGATGGTGGCCGACGACGACGGCGCCAAGGCGCTGAACGCCTGCATCCTGTTCCTGCCGCAGCTGCACGGCAAGGCCGTCCGCACGGTCGAGGGGATCTCGGGGCCCGAGGGGCAGTTGCACCCGGTGCAGCAGGCGATGATCGACCACCACGGCAGCCAGTGCGGCTTCTGCACGCCGGGCTTCGTCGTTTCGATGGCGACGGCGCACCTGAACGGCGACACCGGCCACGACGATGCGCTGGCCGGCAATCTGTGCCGCTGCACCGGCTACGCGCCGATCGTACGCGCGGCCGAGGCCGCCGCCGACGCGCCTGTCCCGGACTGGATGCGCGACGAGGCGGCTTTGGCCGCGGCCGAGGAGTCGCCCCGGAACGCGCCGGAGACGGCCGACGAACTCGCCGCGCTCTATGCCGCGCAGCCCGACGCGACGCTGGTCGCCGGGGCCACGGACGTGGGGCTTTGGGTGACCAAGCAGATGCGCGCGCTGGGGCCTGTCATTTTCCTCAACCGCTGCCGCGACCTGCAGGGGATCGAGGAGACGGATGCGGGCCTGCGCATCGGCGCGGGCGTCACGATGGACCGCGTGCTGGTCGCCATGCGCGACCGCCATCCGGGCTATGCCGAGATGATCCGGCGCTACGGCAGCGCGCAGGTGCGCGCGGCGGCGACGATCGGCGGCAACATCGCCAACGGCTCTCCCATCGGGGACAACCCGCCGGCGCTGATCGCTTTGGGGGCGTCACTTCACCTGCGCCACGGCGACACGCGGCGCGACCTGCCGATCGAGGACTTCTTCCTCGACTACGGCAAGCAGGACCGCGCGCCGGGCGAGTTCGTCGAGGCGGTGACCATTCCCGCGCAGCCCGACCGGCTGCGCGTCTACAAGCTGTCCAAGCGCTTCGATCAGGACATCAGCGCGGTCTGCGGCGCGTTCCGGATCACGCTCGAGAACGACGTGGTGACCGACGCCCGCATCGCCTTCGGCGGCATGGCCGGCATCCCCAAGCGCGCCGCGCATGTCGAGGCGGCGATCACCGGCCGCCCGTGGGACGAGGCGACGCTGGCCGCCGCCGACGAGGCCTGGGCGCACGATTTCCAGCCGATGAGCGACATGCGCGCCTCGGCCGCCTACCGGCTGGCGACGGCGCGCAACATGCTGCGCCGCGCCTGGCTGGAGGACCAGGGCGTGGCCGCGAACGTGCTGGAGGTGCGGGCATGAGCGTATCCAAACCCCTGCCCCACGACGCGGCGAAGCTGCACGTCACCGGCACCGCGCGCTACGTCGACGACATTCCGACCCCGGCGAACGCGCTCCACCTCGCCTTCGGCCTGTCGCCGATCTCGGCGGGGCGCATCAAGTCGATGGATCTCGACCCGGTGCGCGCGGCACCCGGCGTGGTCGCGGTCTGGGCGGCGGACGATCTGCCCGGGCCCTGCGACTGCTCGCCCTCGAACCATGATGAACCGCTGCTGTCGGACGGCACGATCCACTATGCCGGCCAGCCGCTGTTCCTGGTCGCCGCCACCAGCCACCACGCGGCGCGCCGCGCCACGCGGGCGGCGCAGGTCGAGTACGAGGAAGCCAAGCCGATCCTGACGATCGACGAGGCGCTGGCCGCCAACAGCAGGTTCGAGGACGGCCCGCGCATCTGGTCGCGCGGCGACACCGCAGGCGCACTGAAGGATGCGCCGCACAGTGTCGAGGGCAGCATCGAGATCGGCGGGCAGGAGCATTTCTACCTGGAGGGCCAGGCCGCACTGGCGATGCCGCAGGAAGGCGGCGACATGGTCGTGCATTCCTCGACCCAGCACCCGACCGAGATCCAGCACAAGGTGGCCGAGGCTCTGGGCCTGCCGATGCACGCCGTGCGGGTCGAGACGCGGCGCATGGGCGGCGGCTTCGGCGGCAAGGAGAGCCAGGGCAACGCGCTGGCGGTGGCCTGTTCGGTGGTGGCCGCGGCGACCGGTCGGCCCGCGCGGATGCGCTACGACCGCGACGACGATTTCGTCATCACCGGCAAGCGGCACGATTTCCGCATCGCCTACCGCGCGGGCTTCGACGATGACGGCCGGCTTGCGGCGGTCGAGTTCGTGCACTGGACGCGCTGCGGCTGGTCGATGGACCTGTCGCTGCCCGTGGCCGACCGGGCGATGCTGCACGCCGACAACGCCTATTTCGTGCCGAACTTCCGGATCGAGAGCCACCGGCTGCGCACCAACATGCAAAGCGCCACCGCCTTCCGCGGCTTCGGCGGCCCGCAGGGCATGGCCGCGATGGAGCGGGTCGTGGACCACGTGGCGCATGCGCTGGGGCGCGATCCGCTGGAGGTCCGGCGGGTGAACTACTACGCGGCTGCCGGGGGCTCTGCGCCCATGCCCGCGGCACCCTCCCGGGATGCTTCCGGACAGAAGAAGACCGGCGACGGTGCCGAAGCGCCCGAGGTGACGCGCGGCGCGATGGAGGAGGACGCGACCTCGCGCGGGGCGCAGTCGGTGACGCCGGTGCATGAGGGCCACGCTGCGACGGGCGTGCAGACGACGCCCTACGGCATGCCGGTCGAGGATTTCATCCTGCACGAGATGACCGACGCGCTGGCCGAGCGCTGCGATTATGACGCGCGGCGGGCGGCGGTGGCGCGGCGGAACGCCGCCAACCCGGTGCTGAAGCGCGGGATCGCGCTGACGCCGGTGAAGTTCGGGATCTCATTCACGCTGACGCATCTCAACCAGGCGGGTGCGCTGGTGCATGTCTACCAGGACGGCTCGATCGTGATGAACCACGGCGGCACCGAGATGGGCCAGGGCCTGTTCCTGAAGGTCGCGCAGGTGGCCGCGGACCGGTTCGGCGTGGGCATCGAGGCGGTGAAGATCACCGCGACGGACACCGCGAAGGTGCCCAACACCTCGGCCACGGCGGCCTCGTCAGGGTCGGACCTGAACGGCATGGCGGTCAAGGCCGCCTGCGACGAGATCCGCGGCCGGATGGCCGCGCACCTCGCGGCGTTGCACCAGGCGGATGCGGGCAGCGTGCGCTTCGAGGACGGGCAGGTGCACGTGGGCGGCCAGGTGCTGAGCTTCGCCGAGGCGGCGAAGGAATGCTATCTCGGCCGGGTCAGCCTGTCGGCCACCGGCTTCTACAAGACGCCCAAGCTGGAATGGGACCGGATCAAGGGCCAGGGGCGGCCGTTCTTCTACTTCGCCTACGGCGCCGCGTGTTCCGAGGTCGTGGTGGACACGCTGACCGGCGAGCACCGGATCCTGTCGACGCACATCCTGCACGATTGCGGCCGGTCGCTGAACCCGGCGGTGGACCGGGGCCAGATCGAGGGCGGCTTCGTCCAGGGCGTGGGGTGGCTCACGTCCGAGGAACTGGTCTGGGACGATAAGGGCCGGCTGCGCACACATGCGCCGTCGACCTACAAGATCCCGGCCTGCTCGGACCGGCCGGACGTGTTCGAGGTCGACCTGTGGGACGGCGAGAACCGCGAGGAGACGATCTATCGCTCAAAGGCGGTGGGCGAGCCGCCCTTCATGCTGGGGATCTCGGTCCTGATGGCGCTGTCGGACGCGGTGGCGGCCTGCGGCGACGCCTATCCGGCGCTGGACGCGCCCGCCACGCCCGAGCGCGTGCTGGCAGCGATCGAGGGCGTGCGTGGTGCTTGACCTGCGCGCCCTGCGCCACGCGGTCGAGGCGCAGGGCCGCGTCGCGCGCGTGGTCATCGCCGACGTGCAGGGTTCGACCCCGCGCGAGGTCGGAGCCTCGATGCTGGTCTGGCCGACGGACGGCGGCTTCGGGCAGTCCGGCACGATCGGCGGCGGTGCGCTGGAATTCGAGGCGGCGAAGGCGGCGCTGGCGCGCACGGGCCTCAGCCGCCACCCGCTGGGGCCGCAGCTGGGCCAGTGCTGCGGCGGCGCGGTGACCTTGCTGACCGAGCACTACGACGTCGAGGCGGTGGCGGCGCTCGAGGGCCGCGACGTGATCGCGCGCGGCACGGGCGAGATGCCGCTGGCGGTGGCGCGGCTGCTGGACCGGGCACGGGCGCGTGGCGAGGTGCCGGTCGCGCAGCTGGTGCAGGGCTGGATGGTCGAGCCGGTGGCCCGCCCCGGCCGGCCGCTGTGGATCTGGGGCGCGGGGCATGTCGGCCGCGCGCTGGTCGACGTGCTGGCGCCCCTGCCCGATTTCGCGCTGACCTGGATCGACACGGCGTCCGACCGCTTTCCCACCGCGATCCCCGAGGGGGTCGAGGCGATCCCGGCGGCGGAACCCGCCGCGCTGATGCCGCGCGCGCCAGCCGACGCGGCGCACCTGATCCTGACCTACAGCCACGCGCTTGACCTGGAGCTGTGCCATACCGCGCTGAGCCACGGTTTCGGCTTCTGCGGCGTCATCGGGTCCGACACCAAGTGGGCGCGATTCCGGTCGCGGCTGGCGGCGCTGGGGCATGCGCCGGGGGAGGTCGAGCGGATCACCTGCCCGATCGGTCGCAAGGAACTGGGCAAGCACCCTCAGGCAATTGCCATCGGGGTCGCGGCGCAGTTGATAACAATGAAAACGGGGGACACAGGCGCTTGGCCGAAACGCTTCTCAGAATCCGGGGCCTGACAAAGGCCTATCCCGGGGTCGTCGCCAACGACGACGTGAGCTTCGACATCCGCGAAGGCGAGATCCACGCCCTGCTGGGCGAGAACGGCGCGGGCAAGTCCACGCTGGTCAAGATGATCTACGGCCTCGTGGCGCCGGATCGCGGCGGGATGGAGCTGCGCGGCGCGCCCTTCGCGCCCGGCAAGCCGTCCGAGGCGCGGCGCGCCGGCGTGGCGATGGTGTTCCAGCACTTCTCGCTGTTCGACGCGCTGGACGTGGCCGAGAACGTCGCGCTGGGGATGGAGAACCCGCCGAAGGCCCGCGACCTCGCGCGCCAGATCCGCGACGTGTCCGAGACCTACGGGTTGCCGCTGGACCCGCACCGGATCGTCGGCACCCTGTCGGCGGGCGAGCGTCAGCGGGTCGAGATCATCCGCTGCCTGCTGCAGGACCCCGGCCTGCTGATCATGGACGAGCCGACCAGCGTGCTGACGCCGCAGGAGGTCGACATCCTGTTCGAGACCCTGCGCAAGCTGCGCAGCGAGGGCACGGCGATCCTGTACATCTCGCACAAGCTCGAGGAGATCCGGAGCCTGTGCGACCACGCGACGATCCTGCGGCTGGGCAAGAAGGTGGCGACCTGCACCCCCTCCGAGACCTCGGCGCGGGAACTGGCCGAGATGATGGTGGGGTCGAGCTTTGCCGCGCCGCAGGCGCGCGCGCACCAGGCGGGCGCGGTGAGGCTGGAACTGCGGGGACTGACGCTGCCGGCGCCGGGCGCTTTCGGCACCCCGCTGCGCGACGTGAGCATGCAGGTCGCCGGCGGCGAGGTGCTGGGCATCGGCGGCGTCGCGGGCAATGGCCAGGACGAGCTGCTGGCCGCGCTGTCGGGAGAGCGTCTCGCGCCGGCGGGTTCGGTCTGGCTCGAGGGGCGCGACGTCAGCCGCGAGGGCCCGGTGGCGCGCCGCGACGCGGGCCTGCTGACAGGCCCCGAGGAACGGCTCGGCCACGCCGCGGCCCCCGACATGAGCCTGATCGAGAACGGCGTGCTGACCGCGTCGCGGCGCAAGCGCCTGGTGCGGCGCGGCTTCATCGACTGGCCGCGGGCGAAGTCCTTCGCCGAGGACGTGATCGAGCGCTTCGACGTTCGCACGCCCGGGCCCCATGTGGCGGCGCGCGCGCTGTCCGGAGGCAACCTGCAGAAATTCGTCATGGGACGCGAGATCGTGCAGGAGCCCGAGGTTCTGGTCGTGAACCAGCCCACCTGGGGCGTGGACGCGGCGGCGGCGGCCGCGATCCGGCAGGCGCTGCTGGATCTGGCCGCGCAGGGTGCCGCGGTGGTGGTGATCAGCCAGGACCTGGACGAGCTGATGCAGATCGCCGACCGCTTCGCGGCGCTGAACGAGGGCCGGCTGTCGCCGGCGCGGCCGGTGGCCGAACTGAACATCGAGCGGATCGGCCTGATGATGGGCGGCGCGCATGACCTGGAGACTGCCCATGCCGCTAAATGACGGCGTTGCCCGGCCCGACCCGGGCGCGGCGCGGATCGACCGCGCCGCCCGAAGGATTTTCCCCATGAAGAAGGCGCACGCATGATCCGGCTCGAGAAACGGCCTCAGCCCTCGCAGGCCTGGACGCTTGCGACGCCGGTCCTTGCGGTCGGGGCGACCATGATCGCCGGCGGCATCCTGTTCGCGGTCCTCGGCGCCGACCCGCTGGTGGCGATCCGCACGATTTTCTGGGACCCGCTGTTCAACCCGCAATTCGCCGGCTTCACGCGGCCCCAGCTTCTGGTCAAGGCGGCGCCGCTGATCCTGATCGCGATAGGTCTGTCGATCGGCTTCCGCGCCGGCGTCTGGAACATCGGCGCCGAGGGGCAGTACATCATGGGCGCGGTCTGCGGCGCGGCCGCGGGGCTGGCGCTGTATCCGTCCGAAAGCGTGCTCGTCTTCCCGCTGATGATCCTGGCCGGCGCGCTGGGGGGCTGGGCCTGGGCGATGATTCCGGCGGTGCTGAAGGTCCGCTTCGGCACGAACGAGATACTGGTTTCGCTGATGCTGGTCTACGTGGCCGAGAACGTGCTGGCCTCGGTCTCGTCGGGGTTGCTGCGCAACCCCGAGGGACGCGGCTTTCCCGGCTCGCGCAACTTCCGCAACTGGGAGGCCGCGCACAACGCCGAGCTGATCCCCGGCACCGGCATGCACTGGGGCGTGGTCGCGGCGTTCATCGCGGTGATCTTGGCCTACGTGCTGATGGCGCGCCACATCCAGGGCTTCAACATCCGCCTGACCGGCGAGGCGCCGCGCGCGGCGCGCTTCGCGGGCGTCAGCCCGGCGCGCATCGTGCTGGTCTGCCTGGGGACGGCGGGCCTGCTGGCGGGCCTTGCCGGGCTGTTCGAGGTGACGGGCCCGGCGGGCCAGATCAGCATCGACTTCAACTCGGGCTACGGGTTCACGGCGATCATCGTCGCCTTCCTGGGCCGGCTGCACCCGGTGGGCATCCTGCTGGCGGGGCTGCTGATGGCGCTGACCTATATCGGCGGCGAGCTTGCGCAGCTGATGCTGGGCCTGCCCGGCGCGTCGATCCAGCTGTTCCAGGGGATGCTGCTGTTCTTCCTGCTGGCGATGGACGTGTTCACGAATTACCGGCTGCGGCTGGGCCGCGCGGAGGTGGCATGATGGACCTGAGCTCGATCTCCCCGATCCTGCTGATCGCTTCGATCATGGTGTCGGCGACGCCGATCCTGCTGGCCGCCATCGGCGAGATGGTGGTCGAGAAATCCGGCGTGCTCAATCTTGGCGTCGAGGGCATGATGATCACCGGCGCGGTGGTGGGCTTTGCCCTGGCGGTCAATACCGGCAGCGCGGTCACGGGCTTTGCCGCGGCGGCCTGCGCCTCGGCGGCGCTGGCGCTGGTCTTCGGTGTGCTGACGCAGGTGACGCTGTCGAACCAGGTGGCGACGGGGCTGGGCCTGACGCTGGCGGGGCTGGGCCTGTCGGCGCTGATCGGCAAGCCCTACGAGGGGATGAAGTCGCCCACCCTGCCGAAGCTGGACATCCCCGTGCTGGGCGACCTGCCGGTGCTGGGGCGGATGCTGTTCGCGCACGACGCCATGGTCTACCTGAGCCTTCTTCTGGTGCTGGCGGTCTGGGCCTTCCTGAAGTTCACCCGCGCAGGGCTGATCCTGCGCGCGGTCGGCGAAAGCCACCACAGCGCGCACGCGCTTGGCTACAAGGTCGTCGTGGTGCGGCTGTGCGCGATCGTGTTCGGCGGCGCCTGCGCCGGCCTGGGCGGCGCATACCTGAGCCTGGTGCGCGTGCCGCAGTGGACCGAGGGCATGACCGCCGGCGCAGGCTGGATCGCGCTGGCGATCGTGGTCTTCGCGAGCTGGCGGGCGGGCCGCGTGCTGATCGGCGCGTACCTGTTCGGGGGGGTCACCGTGCTGCAGCTGAACCTGCAGGCGGCGGGCGCCGGGGTGCCGGTGGCGCTGCTGTCGGCCTCGCCCTACGTGGTGACGATCATCGTGCTGGTCGTGATCTCGGCCCGCGGCGTACACGGCGCGCCGGCCTCGCTGGGGCGGCCGTTCCACGCGTCGCGCTGATACGCGCGGCGTTTTCCGGCGACCGCCGCTTCGCGGGCCAGATCGGCCTTGCTCCGCCCCCCGCGAAGCGGCGATGATCCGGGCAAAAGCAACGATCCAACAGAGAGGGAAGATCAAATGCTCAGAAGAACGCTTCTTACCACGGCCGCGTTGTCGATGGCCTTCGCGCCCGCGGCATTCGCGCAGGACGACCCGGTCAAGGCCGGCTTCATCTATGTGGGTCCCGTCGGCGACGGCGGCTGGACCTACGAGCACGACCAGGCCCGCCAGGCCGTGGAAGGGCATTTCGGCGACAAGGTCGAGACGATCTATCAGGAAAGCGTGCCCGAAGGCGCCGACGCCGAGCGCGCGATCACCCAGATGGCGCTGTCCGGTGCCGACATCATCTTCACCACGTCCTTCGGCTACATGGAGCCGACCATCGCCGTGGCCGAGAAATTCCCGGACGTGAAGTTCGAGCACGCCACCGGCTACAAGACGGCCGACAACGTCAGCACCTATTCCGCGCGCTTCTACGAAGGCCGCGCGATCCAGGGCCACATCGCCGGCAAGATGACCGAGACCAACAAGGTCGGATACATCGCGTCCTTCCCGATCCCCGAGGTCATCCGCGGCATCAACAGCGCCTACATCCACGCCAAGAAGGCGAACCCGGACGTCGAGTTCAACGTGGTCTGGGCCTATACCTGGTTCGACCCCGCGAAAGAGGCCGACGCCGCGCGCGCGCTGATCGAGAACGGCAATGACGTGATCCTTCAGCACACCGACTCGACCGCGCCGCAGGCCGCCGCGCAGGAAGCAGGCAACGTGATCACCTTCGGGCAGGCCTCGGACATGGAGGAATACGCGCCCAAGCCGCGGGTGTCGTCGATCATCGACAACTGGGCGCCCTACTACATCGACCGCGTGCAGGCTGTGATCGACGGCACTTGGGAAAGCCAGCAGGTCTGGCACGGGATCGACGAAGGCATGGTCGAGATCGGCCAGATCACCGATGCGGTGCCCGAGGACGTGAAGGCCGAAGCGCTGGATCTCAAGGACCGGATCGCGTCGGGCGATTACCACCCCTTCACCGGCCCGATCAACCGCCAGGACGGCTCGGTCTGGCTTGCCGAGGGTGAGACCGCCGACGACGAGACGCTGCTGGGCATGGACTTCTACGTCGAGGGCCTGACGGGCGAAATCCCGAACTGAACGCACGCCACCGGCGCGCATCGCGGCCTCGCCTTCGGGCGGGGCCGCTTTCGTTTCGGCGCCCCCTGCTTGACCGGAAGCGTGGGCACCTTCCTGCGCCGACGCCAAGGGGCTCTGCCCCGTCCGCTTCGCGGGTCAAATTTCGCGGCAGAAGATGCCCAACCATCGCGCGCTTGCGTTTTTGGAACGTTCCATGGATGCTTCGCGCGACGTTTCCGAAGGAGAGTCGCGGATGAAATGGGCACTGGTCGGGGCAAGCAGGATCGCGGCAGGGTACATGATCCGGGCGTTCCGCGCGCAGCCCGGCGGCGCAGTGACGGCGGTGCTCAGCGCCGATGCGCAGCGCGGCGCGGCCTATGCCGAGACCCACGGCATCGACCGGTTCTTCGACGACCTCGACACGCTGCTGGCCGAGGCGGATTGCGACGCGGTCTACATCTCGACCACGAACGAGAAGCATTGCGAGCAGGCGCTGGCGGCGATTGCGGCCGGCAAGCACGTGCTGTGCGAGAAGCCGCTGGCGATGAGCGTGGCCGACGCGGTGCGGATGGTGCGCGCGGCCGAACAGGCGGGCGTGGTTTTCGCAACGAACCACCATTTGCGCAATGCCGGCTCGCACCTGGCGATCCGGGAACTGGTGTCGTCGGGCCGGCTGGGTCCGATCCTGTCGGTGCGGGTGTTCCACGCGGTCAGCCTGCCCGGGGCGCTGCGCGGCTGGCGCATCAGCGACGCCGCCGCCGGCGGCGGGGTGATCCCCGACATCACGGTGCACGACGCCGACACCGTCCGCTTCCACCTGGGCGAGGACCCGGTCGAGGTGGTCGCGCAGATGACGAATTCGGGGCTGGGCCACGGGGTCGAGGACAGCGCCATGTCGATCTGGAAGATGCCCTCGGGCGCGATGGTGTCGACGCATGAAAGCTTCACGCACCCTTTCGCCGGGACGGGGATCGAGATCCACGGCACCGAGGGGTCGGTGGTCGCGCGCGGCGTGATGACACAGGACCCCAAGGGGACGGTCACACTGACGGACCCGGAGGGTACGCATGACATCCCCTACGACACCCACGACCTCTACGAACGCTCTATGGGCCTGTTCGAGGCGGCCGTGCGTGGCCAAGGCCGCCCGTCGGCCGATGGCTGGGACGGCGTGAAGTCGCTGGCCGTGGCGCTGGCCGTGCGCGAGGCCGCGCGCACGGGGACGGCGCAGAAGATCGATTACGGAGTCTGAGGAATGGGCAAGATTGTCTCTGCCGCCGAGGCCGTATCGCGGATCAAGGACGGCGCGGTGGTCACCGTATCGTCGTCCTCGGGGCTGGGCTGCCCGGACGCGGTGCTGAAAGCCATCGGCGCGCGGTTTGAGGCGGAGGGCCATCCGCGCGACCTGACCACGCTGCACCCGATCGCGGCGGGCGACATGTACGGCATCAAGGGGATCGACCACATTGCGAAGGACGGCCTGCTGTCGACGATCCTGGCCGGGTCCTACCCCTCGGGGCCGTCGTCGCTGCCGATGCCCGAGATCTGGAAGATGCTGACCGAGAACCGCGTCGCGGCCTACAACGTGCCGTCGGGCATCCTGTTCGACATGCATCGCGACGTGGCCGCACGCCGGCCCGGCGTGCTGACGCAGGTGGGGCTGGATACGTTCGTAGACCCCAAGCGGCAGGGCTGCGCGATGAACGAGGCCGCCGCCGCGCGCCCGATCGTGCACCGGCAGGACATGGGCAGCGAGACATGGCTGCATTTTCCCAACATCGTGCCGAACGTGGCGATCATCCGCGCCACCACCGCCGACACCCGCGGCAACCTGACCTACGAGCACGAGGGCGCCTATCTGGGCGGGCTGGAACAGGCCGTCGCCGTGCGCAACCACGGCGGGCTGGTGATCGCGCAGGTCAAGCGCATCACCGCCGCCGGAAGCCTGCGCGCGCATGAAGTGCGCGTGCCGGGCCACCTAGTGGACCTGGTGGTCGAGGCGCCCGACCAGATGCAGACCACCGAGACGCTGCACGACCCGGCGATCTCGGGCGAGATCGCGCGCCCGTGGGACAGCTTCACCCCCGCCCCCTACGGGATCGAGAAGATCGTCGCCCGCCGCGCCGCGATGGAGTTGCGCCACGGCCAGACCGCGAACCTGGGCTTCGGCATCTCGGCGCTGGTGCCGCGCATCTTGCTCGAGGCCGGGCACCCGCAGGCGGTGACCTGGGCCATCGAACAGGGGGCAACGGGCGGCATGCCGCTGCTGGACTTCGCCTTCGGCTGCGCGTCGAACGCCGAGGCCTACATGCCCTCGCCGCAGCAATTCACGTATTTCCAGGGCGGCGGCTTCGACATGTCGTTCCTGTCCTTCCTCGAGATCGACGTGGACGGCAACGTCAACGTCTCTAAGCTGGGCAAGAAGCCCTACCTGACGGCCGGCTGCGGCGGCTTCGTCGACATCACGGCCCACGCCAAGAAGATCGTCTTCTCGGGTCTGTTCGAGGCGGGCGCCGAGTTCGAGCTGAGCGCCCACGGGCTGCGCGTCACCCGGCCGGGGCGGTTCACCAAGATCGTCGAGGCGGTCGAGCACGTCACCTTCTCGGGGACGCGGGCGCGCGAGACCGGGCAGGACGTTCTGTACGTCACCGAGCGCTGCGTTATGCGCGCGACCGGGAACGGGCTGACCGCGGTCGAGATCATGCCCGGCATCGATGGGCGCCGCGACATCGTCGACGCGAGCGGCGGGCGCGTGCGGATCGCCCCCGAGGCCCGGCCGATGTGCAAGGCCCTGCTGGCCGAGCAGCCGATGGGGCTGGACCTGTGAGCGGCGTCCACCTGATCCGGCGCGGCGAGGTGGCCGAGTTGCGGCTGGACAACCCCGGCAAGCTCAACGCGCTGAGCATGGCGATGCTCAACGCCTTGGTGGCGCATTGCGACGCGATCGAGCGTGACGATGTGATCCGCGCCGTGGTTCTGAGCGCCGAGCCCGCGCGCGCCTTCTGCGCGGGGGCCGACATCGCCGAATGGGGCGGCTATTCGCCGCGCGACTTCGCCCGGCACTGGGTGCGCGCGGGGCATCGCGCCTTCGACCGGCTGGCGCGGCTGGCCAAGCCGACCGTGGCGGCGATTTACGCCCATGCCTTCGGCGGCGGGCTGGAACTGGCGGCGGCCTGCGACGCGCGCGTCCTCGGTCCGCGAGCGACGCTGGCCCTGCCCGAGACGGGCCTCGGCATCGTGCCGGGCTGGTCGGGCACGCAGCGGCTGGTGCGCCTGATCGGTGAACCCGCGGTCAAGGAGATGGCATTGTTCGGGCGCCGCATCCCGGCCGAACGGGCGCTGGCCCTGGGGTTCGCGGCCGAGGTCGCCGACGATCCGACAGCAATCGCCTTCGCCATGGCCGAAAGGTCCGCCGGGCTGTCGCCCCGCGCGGTCGAGATCGCCAAGGCGATGATCCACGCCGCCGCGGACGAGGATCGCGCCGCGGCGATCGAGGCGCTGGGATCGGCCGCGGCCGGCGCAGCTGAGGATCGCGCCGAGGGGGTCGCCGCGTTCGGCGCAAAGCGTCCCCCGGAGTTCAGTGGCCGGTAGGGCCCATGAACGCCTGTTCCGGCTGGAACAGGTGGTTGAGCGCCTCCGGCGGCGCCCCGTCCATGCGCTTGAGCAGCATCTGCGCCATGACCCGCCCGGTGGCGCGCAGGTCTTCGTAGGCGGTCTCGATCCGCGGGCGGACCGAGTCGAAGATCGGCGAGGCGCGCTTGGCGATCACGTCGACGTCGCGACCGGGCACCTGCCCGCAATCGGCCAGCGCGCCCAGGGTCGCCAGCGCCATCTCCTCGCCCACGCAGACATAGCCGTCGGGCGCATCGGGCCGCGACATGCGGTCGCGCAGGTGGGCGGCGATCCGTTCGGTCGGGGTGTCCAGCGACAGGTCCGGGAATATCTCGTGCGCGACGCCCGTCTCGGCGGCGGCCGATATGAAACCATAGCGCAAGTGCTGCGAGAAGGTGTAGCGCGCCTCGGGCAGGATGATCCCGATGCGGCGACGACCCCGCGCCACCAGCCGGCGCACCGCGGCGCGGGCGAAGGCTTCGTTGTCGTAGTCGACCCAGGGGTGGGGCGTGGAGAACTCGGTCCGGCCGTGGCTGACGAAGGGAAAGCCTTCCTCGAGCAGCAGGCGCACGCGCGGGTCGAACACCTCGGTCCGGGTCATCAGGACGCCGTCGGACAGCCGGTTGCGCAGGATCGAGCGGACGGTGGCGACGCGGTCCTCGTCCAGCGATTCGGGCACGACGGAGACGGCGAAACCGGTGCCGCGCAGCCCTTCGGTGATGCCGGATAGCATCTCGTGCGTGAAGCCCAGGAATTCGTGGCGCGTGTTGAGCAGCAACGACACGACCTGCGTGCGCCCGGTGCGCAGCCGGCGGGCGGCGCGGTCGGGCACGTAGCCCAGCCGGCGCGCGGCCTCGGCCACGGTGTCGCGTGTCGATTGCGCGATGCGTTCGTCGCCGGCCAGAGCGCGCGACACGGTGGTCACGGCAAAGCCCGTCGCCTCGGCGATCGTGCGCAGGGTCGGCTTCGCCTTGCGTTTCCTGGTGTGCGGCTCAAGCTTCTGCGCGGCCATCGTCGCCTCTACTGCGGGTTCCGACAGTGGGTCGGATCACGACACCATACACCGTTCTTGTATCGTTACAACTCGGCGTCTTCCGCCGACGCTTTTCGCTGCGGTGCAGAATTCTCGCTTTTCGCTCCCAGCGTTTTCGTGAAAGAAGGCGTGCCACCGGGACAATGGATTCCGGTTGACAGCACCCCGGGTTGTAACGTTTCAATATCGGCAGTCCGAATAATGGACACAACGGTCGGGAGGAATACCATGAAGATGACGAACGCTTTCAAGGCCACCGTGGCGGCCGCCGCGCTGGTCGCAGGTGGCGCGCAGGCGCAAGAGGTCGAGGTCCTGCACTGGTGGACCGCCGGCGGCGAGGCCGCGGCGCTCAACGTGCTGAAGGAAGACCTGGCCGGCCAGGACATCGGCTGGCAGGACATGCCGGTCGCGGGCGGCGGCGGCACGCAGGCGATGACCGTGCTGCGCGCACGCGTCACCAGCGGCAACGCCCCCACGGCCGTCCAGATGCTGGGCTTCGACATTCAGGACTGGGCGCAGGAAGGCGCGCTGGCGAACCTCAACGCGCTGGCCGAGGAAAACAACTGGGGCGAGGTGATCCCCGACGCTCTGCAGCGCTTCGCCACCTACGAGGACCAGTGGGTCGCGGCGCCGGTGAACGTGCACTCGACCAACTGGGTCTGGGCCGACGCCTCGATCATGGAAGAACTGGGGCTCGAGCAGCCGCAGAGCTGGGAAGAGTTCGTCGCCGCCCTCGAGGCCGCGAAGGAGGCGGGCTACGTCGCGCTGGCGCATGGCGGCCAGGCCTGGCAGGACGCCACCCTGTTCGACGCGGTGCTGATGGCCACCGGCGGCCCTGAATTCTACCAGAAGACCATGATCGACCTGGACATGGAAGCGCTGGGTTCAGACACGATGAAACAGGTCTTCGACCGCATGGCCACGCTGCGCGGTTTCGTAGACGACAACTTCTCGGGTCGCGACTGGAACCTCGCAAGCGCCATGGTCATCAACGACGAGGCCGCGTTCCAGATGATGGGCGACTGGGCCAAGGGCGAATTCCTCAACGCGGGTCAGACGCCGGGCGAGGACTTCCTGTGCTTCCGCTTCCCCGGCACGCAGGACCAGGTGCTGTTCAACAGCGACCAGTTCGCCATGTTCAGCCAGGGCGAAGGCGTCAGCGACGAGCAGGCCGCACTGGCCGAGGCGATCCTGAGCCCCGAGTTCCAAATCGCCTTCAACAAGGTCAAGGGCTCGGTCCCCGCGCGCACCGACCTCGACGTGTCGGAACTGGATGCCTGCGGCCAGCAGGGCTACGCGGAGTACAAGGCGGCTGCCGAATCCGGCAACCTGTTCGGCTCGATGGCGCATGGCCATGCCAACCCGGCGGCCGTGAAGAACGCCATGTACGACGTGATCACCGCGCATTTCAACGGTGAGTACGACGCCGAGACCGCCGTGCAGGAACTGCAGACCGCGGTCGAGATCAACGCGATGTAAGCCGCGTCGGGGCGGGCCTGTCCCGCCCCTTCCCCCGGCCGCGCATGTCGCAGCCGGCCTTCGTTTCTACGGCACCCGCCGGCCCGACTGCCCGGGCCTTTTCCATTCCTGCACGCGGGGACGAGCATGACAGACATCTCCCGGACCGAGCCCGCGTCGCGCCCCTTCGGCGACCGCTTCCGCGACGCCCTGCCCAAGCTGGTGCTCAGCCCGTCGGTCGCGATGGTGGCGATCTTCGTCTACGGCTTCATCGCGTTCACGCTGTACCTGTCGTTCAGCGACAGCCGCGTCCTGCCCAGCTACAACCTCGTGGGCTGGAAGAACTACGAATTCCTGTTCCGCATCCGCGCCTGGGACACCGCCGTCACCAACCTGGTGATCTTCGGCACGCTCTACATCGCGATTTGCTGCGCGCTGGGGCTGCTGCTGGCGATCCTGTTGGACCAGAAGATCCGGGCCGAGGGATTCATCCGCACCGTCTACCTGTACCCGATGGCGCTGAGCTTCATCGTCACCGGCGTCGCGTGGAAATGGTTTCTGGACCCCGGCATCGGGCTCGAGGCGGTGATGCGCGGCTGGGGCTGGGAAAGCTTCCGCTTCGACTGGATCAAGGACAGTGACATGGCGATCTACACGATCGTCATCGCCGCCGTCTGGCAGACCTCAGGCTTTGTCATGGCGATGTTCCTCGCGGGCCTGCGCGGCATCGACGGAGAGATCCTGAAGGCGGCGCAGATCGACGGCGCCTCGACCTTCTCGCTGTACCGCCGGATCGTCATCCCGCAGCTGCGCCCGGCCTTCATGTCGGCCTTCGTCGTGCTGGCGCACATGGCGATCAAGTCCTACGACCTCGTGGTCGCGCTGACCGGCGGCGGGCCCGGCAACGCCACCGAGGTGCCCGCGACCTTCATGTATTCCTACACCTTCACCCGCAACCAGATGGGCATCGGCGCGGCCTCGGCCGTGATCATGCTGATGACGATCGCGGCGATCATCGTGCCCTATCTCTGGTCCGAACTCAGGGAGAAGAAGTGATGGCCACCGCCCCCACCTCTCGTTTCATCACCGCCGGGACCGGCGATCCGACCCAGCCGCGCGCAAAGGGGCCGCGCCTGTCGGCGCATCTGCCGCGGGTGATCCTGTACGCTCTGCTGACGTTGTTCTGCATCTACTACCTGCTGCCGCTCTACGTGATGGTGGCGAACTCGCTCAAGCCGCTATCCGAGATCACGGCGGGCGGAATGATGGCCCTGCCGGACGCCTGGACACTCGCCCCGTGGCAATCCGCCTGGTCGACCGCGCAGATCGGTGTCGAGGCCACCGGCCTGCGGCCCTACTTCATCAACAGCCTGGTGATGGTGATCCCCGCGGTCGCGATCTCGACCATCCTGGGCGCGCTGAACGGCTACGTGCTGACGAAGTGGCACTTTCGCGGCGCGACGCTGATCTTCGGGCTGCTGCTGTTCGGCTGCTTCATCCCGTTCCAGATGGTGCTGATCCCGATGGCGCGGATGCTGGGGCTGATGGGCCTGTCGGGAACGGTTCCGGGGCTGATCTTCGTGCACCTGGTCTATGGCATCGGGTTCTCGACGCTGTATTTCCGCAACTACTACGCCGCCTTCCCGACCGAGCTGGTGCGCGCGGCGCAGATCGACGGGGCGGGGTTCTTCCGCATCTTCTGGCGCATCCTGCTGCCGTCCTCGGGACCGATCGCCGTGGTCTGCATCATCTGGCAGTTCACCAACATCTGGAACGACTTCCTGTTCGGCGCGTCCTTCGCCGATTTCGACAGCCAGCCGATGACCGTGGCGCTGAACAACCTGGTGAACTCGTCCACGGGCGTGAAGGAATACAACGTGCACTTCGCCGGTGCGCTGATGGCCGCGGCGCCGACGCTGCTGGTCTACATAGTCGCCGGGCGCTTCTTCGTGCGCGGGCTGATGGCCGGCTCGGTAAAAGGATAAGACAATGGGTTTTCTCGACATCAAGCAGGCCACCAAGTCCTACGGCGCGGTCAAGGTGCTGCACGAGACCGACATCTCGGTCGAAGAGGGCGAGTTCCTGGTGCTGGTCGGCCCGTCGGGCTGCGGCAAGTCCACACTGCTCAACATGATCGCGGGACTCGAGGACGTGACCTCGGGCGACATCGCCATCAAGGGCCGCTCGATGCTGGGGGTGAAGCCCGCCGACCGCAACATCGCCATGGTGTTCCAGAGCTACGCGCTCTACCCGAACATGACTGTGCGCGGGAACATCTCGTTCGGGATGGAGATGCACGGCCTCGCCAAGCCCGAGCGCGAGAAGAAGATCGAGGCGGTGGCCGAGCTGCTGCAGATCACCCAGCTGCTGGACCGCAAGCCCGGCCAGCTGTCGGGCGGCCAGCGCCAGCGCGTCGCCATGGGCCGCGCGCTGACCCGCGACCCGGACGTGTTCCTGTTCGACGAGCCGCTGTCGAACCTCGACGCCAAGCTGCGCGTCGACATGCGCACCGAGATCAAGAAGCTGCACCACAAGCTGGGCACCACCATCGTCTACGTCACCCACGACCAGATTGAGGCGCTGACCCTGAGCACGCGGATCGCGGTCATGTATGGCGGCCACGTCCAGCAGCTGGGCACGCCGAAGGAGGTCTACGACAACCCGGCCAACATGTTCGTCGCGGGCTTCATGGGCTCGCCGTCGATGAACCTGTTCCCGGCGAAGGTCGCGCAGGCCAACGGCGCACCCGCGGCCGAGGTCACGCTGCGCAACGGCGAGACCGCGCTGCTGCCCTTCGCCGGCGGGTCGATGGCGGGTCACGATGGGCGCGACATCATCCTCGGCATCCGCCCAGAGGCGATCACCGACCGCGACGGGGCCGACCGCAACTCGAACGCCGTGCACATGATCGAGGCGACGGTCGAGCTGACCGAACCCGCCGGGTCCGACACCTTCGTGGTCACGCATATGGGCGGCCGCGACATCACTGGCCGCTTCCGCGCAGACGTGCAGGTCGAGGCGGGCGACCGGTTCCCCTTCGCGATCAACATGGAAAAAGCCGTGGTCTTCGACCCCGAGACCGAGGCGCGCGTCGCGTGACACCATGAGCGCCGCGGACACTCCCGACATCGTCATCATCGGCAGCGGGATGGGCGGCGCCACGCTGGGAGCGGGGCTTGCGCCCACCGGCGCGCGGATCGTGATCCTCGAACGCGGGCAGCAGATCCCCGACGACGCGCCGGCGCGCGACGCGTGGCGGGTCTACGGCGACAGCGCGTTCAAGTCGCCCGAGACCTGGCTGGACGGTGAGGGGAACGCCTTCAGCCCCGGCAACTACTACAACGTCGGCGGCAACTCGAAGCTCTACGGCGCGGTGCTGATGCGCTACCGGGCCGAGGATTTCTCCGAGATGGTTCATCTCGAAGGGGTGTCACCCGCCTGGCCCTTCGGACCCGGCACGCTGGCGCCGTATTACGACCGGGCCGAGGCTTTGTACCAAGTGCGCGGAGATGCGTCGGGCGATCCGACCGAGCCGCCGCACGGCCCCTACCCGCATCCGCCCGTCCCGGACGAGCCCGCCATCGCGCGCGCCCGTGCACGGCTGGAACGCGCCGGGCTGCGGCCGTTCAGCCTGCCGCTGGGGGTCGATCTGGACCAGTGGCTGGCGGCGGGCGCCACCGGATGGGACGGCTATCCCGACACCCGCTGCGGCAAGATGGACGCCGAGACCTGCGGCCTGGCTGTGGCGCTGCGCCACCCGACCGTGACACTTCAGACCGGCGCGCGTGTCACCGGGCTGCGCGTGGGGACCGACAACCGGACGATCGCGCAGGTCGAGTACGAACAGGGCGGCGAGACCCGCGTGCTGCGGCCCCGCATCGTCGCCATCGCCTGCGGTGCCGTGCAGACCGCTGCGCTGCTGCTGCGGTCCGGGCTGGCCAATGCCTCGGACCAGGTTGGGCGGTGCTTCATGAACCACAACGCCAGCGCGATGATCGCCATCGACCCGCGGTTCCGCAACGACGCGGTCTACCAGAAGACGTTCGGCCTGAACGACTGGTACCTGTCGGGCGGACCCCAGGACATGCCGCTGGGAAACGTGCAGCTTCTGGGCCGCGTGACGCCCGAAATCCTGAAGATCCAGGTGCCCTCTCTGCCGCGCGCGGCGGCGGGCTGGATGTCGCGCCACGCGCTGGATTTCTACCTGATGTCCGAGGACCTGCCCGACCCCGAAAGCCGCGTGACGCTGTCGGGGGATCAGGTGCAGCTGCACTGGCGGCGGTCCAACATGGCCGCGCATCGCGGGCTGGTCGCGCAGATGCGCCGGGCGCTGCGGCGGGCCGGCTTCCCGCTGGTCCTGTCGCGGCTGTTCGACGGACGCGTGCCGTCGCACCAATGCGGTACGGCGCGGATGGGCGACGATCCGGCGCGCTCTGTCACGGACCCCGAGGGGCGGACTTGGGACCACCCCAACCTGTTCGTCACCGACGCGGCGGCGCTGCCGACCTCGGCCGCGGTCAACCCGGCGCTGACGATCGCGGCGCTGTCGCTGCGCGCCGCCGACACGATCAAGCGGGAGCTGGGCGCATGACCGGCACGGCGCTGATCACCGGCGGGCATCGCGGCATCGGGCTGGGCATCGCGCGCGCGTTGCACGCCGAGGGCTTCGCACTGGCGCTCGCGTCCGAGGCGCCCGAAGACGATCCCGAGGTGCGGGCCGCCACTGTCGAACTGGGCGCGACCTACTTCCGGCACGACCTGCGCCGCGACGATCCGGCCGCGCTAATGGATCGCGTGACGGAGTCGCTCGGCCCGGTCAACACGCTGATCTCGAACGCGGGCGTGCCGGCGATGGCGCGCGGCGACCTGCTCGACATGACGCCCGACAGCTTCGACCGCTGCCACGAGGTCAACCTGCGCGGCGCGTTCTTCCTGGCACAACAGGCGGCAAAACGGATGATCGACCTGCCCGATACGCCCTACCGCTCGATCCTGTTCGTGACCTCGGTCAGCGCCAGCATGGTGTCGGTCGAGCGCGGGGAATACTGCATATCGAAGGCCGGCGCGTCGATGATGGCGCAGCTCTTTGCCGCGCGTCTTGCCGGCGATGGCATCGGCGTTTTCGAGCTGCGCCCGGGCATCATCGAGACCGGCATGACCGCGGCAGTGCACGACAGCTACACCGCGCGGATCGAGGCCGGGCTGGTGCCCGCCCGCCGCTGGGGCGTGCCGGGCGACATCGGCGCGGTGGTGGCACCACTGGCCGCCGGCGCGATGCGTTTCGCCAACGGGGCAATCATTCCCGTCGATGGCGGTCTTTCGATACACAGGCTCTAGGGGGGCCACATGGCGGACGCGTACGACTTCATCGTGATCGGCGGCGGCAGCGCAGGCTGCGTCGTGGCCGCGCGTCTGTCCGAGGACCCGGACACCAAGGTGCTGCTGCTCGAGGCCGGGGGCCGCGACCGCAACCCGTTCTACCACGTGCCTGCAGGCTTCGCGAAGATGACCAAGGGCATGGGCAGCTGGGGCTGGAAGACCGTGCCGCAGTGCCACATGAAGGACCGCGTGTTCAACTATACGCAGGCCAAGGTCATCGGCGGCGGCAGCGCCATCAACGCGCAGATCTACACCCGCGGCAACCCGCGCGACTACGACACCTGGCGCCAGAAGGGCTGCGAGGGCTGGGGCTATGACGACGTTCTGCCCTGGTTCCGCAAGGCCGAGGACAACGACACTTTCGAGAACGAATACCACGGCAAAGGCGGCCCGCTGGGGGTATCGAAGCCGCGCGCACCGCTGCCGATCTGCGAGGCATACTTCGAGGCCGCCGCCGCGCTGGGGATCCCGCGCAACCCCGACATCAACGGCAAGGAGCAGGCCGGCGCCTGCTTCTACCAGCTGACCCAGCGCGACGCGCGGCGCTCCTCGGCGGCAATGGCCTACCTTGCGCCGAACCGCAGGCGCCCGAACCTGACCGTGCGCACCGGAGCGCAGGTGCGGCGGATCGCAATAGCGGACGGCCGCGCCACCGGGGTGGAGATGATGGACGGCACGACCCTCCACGCCGGCTCCGAGGTCATCCTGTCCTCGGGCGCCATCGGCTCTCCGCGACTGCTGATGCTGTCCGGCATCGGCCCGGCCGACCATCTGCGCGAGCACGGCATCGAGGTGGTCCTTGACGCGGCCGGCGTGGGCGCGAACCTGCAGGATCACCTGGACCTTTATGCGATCTGCGAACTGACCGGCCCGCACAGCTACGACCGCTTCGCGCGCCCGCACCTGTCGGCGCTGGCCGCGCTGCGCTACCTGTGGGACCGCAGCGGGCCGGTCGCGTCCAGCCTGTTCGAGACCGGCGGCTTCTGGTTCGTGGACCCGGACGCCGAAACCCCCGACGTGCAACTGCACCTTGGCCTTGGGACCGGCATCGAAAGCGGCGTCATGGCGATGCCGCAGGGGGGCATCACGCTCAATTCCTGTTACCTGCGGCCACGCTCGCGCGGGACGGTGCGGCTGGCATCAGACGATCCGCACGCGGCGCCGCTGATCGACCCGAACTACCTGTCGGACCCGCGCGACCGCGAGATGTCGATCCGAGGGCTCAAGCTGACGCAGGAGATCCTCGCCCAGGCACCGCTGAAGCCCTACATCCGCGCCGAGCGTCTGCCGGGCCCCGAGGTGCGCACCGATGCGCAGTATTTCGACTACATCTGCGAGCATTCCAAGACCTCGCACCACTGTGCCGGCACCTGCCGGATGGGCATCGACGACGGCGCCGTGGTCGACACGCGCCTGCGGCTGAACGGCCTCAATGGGCTGCGCGTGGTCGACAACTCGATCATGCCGAACGTCATTTCCTCGAACACCAACGCCGCCGCGATCATGATCGGCGAGAAGGCCGCCGACATGATCAAGGCCGATACGGGAACGCAGTCATGATCCGCCACATCGTCCTGGTCCGCTTCGCGCCGCAGATCGAAGCCACCGAGATCGAGGCGATCTGGCGCGACCTGCGCGCGCTGAAGGACCGCGGGCCGGGCATCATCGCCTTCGCCGCCGGGCGCAACGACAGCCCCGAGGGGATGGCGCGCGGCTACGACCACGGCTTCGTCGTGGATTTCCCCGACGGCGCCGCGCGCGATGCCTATCTGGATCATCCCGACCACGTCCGCGCCGGTGCGCGGCTGGTCGCGGCGACCGACGGCGGTGTCGACGGCCTGCTGGTCTTCGACCTGCCGATTAGCGATGAGGCCCCGTGATGCTGACGCTCCCCACCCTGGACGGCCGACTTGAGCGCTATGCTCCGCAGGGGGATCCGCTGGTCCCGCGCGCACCCGGTCGCCCTTTCACCCGCACGGCCTTCGCCGCCGCGCACGTGGTCTCGGACCCGCTGGCCGAGCGTGATCCCTGGGGCGGGCCTCCGGCGGTCGACTGGGACGCCACGCTGCGCTTCCGCGTCGGGCTGTGGGACCAGGGGCTGGGACTGGCCGAAGCGATGGACACCGCCCAGCGCGGCATGGGCGTCGACTGGGACACCGCGCACACGCTGATCCGGCGCACGATGGCCGAGGCGAAGGCCCACCCGCTGCGCCCCCGCGTGGCCTGCGGCGCGGGCACCGACCACAAGCGCCTGGACGACCTGCGCGCTCTCGACGCGATCGCGGCTGCCTACACGCACCAGATGGAGGCGGTCGAGGCCGCCGGCGGGCAGATCATCCTGATGGCCACGCGCGCCCTGCCCGCCATCGGCGCCGGACCCGACGATTACGCCCGGCTCTACGGCCGGCTGCTGGCGCAAGCCCAGGACCCGGTGATCCTGCACTGGCTGGGCGAGATGTTCGACCCGGCACTGGCCGGCTACTGGGGCGCGCGCGACGTCGACGCCGCCTCGGACCTGGTGCTGGGGCTGATCCGCGAGCACGCGGCGAAGGTCGACGGCATCAAGATCTCGCTGCTCGACCAGTCGCACGAGGAATCATTCCGCGCGCGCCTGCCCGAGGGCGTGCGGGTCTATACCGGCGACGATTTCAACTATGCGCCGCTGATAGAGGGCGACGGCACGCATCATTCGCACGCCCTGCTGGGCGCGTTCGCGGCGATCGCGCCAGCGGCGGCGCAGGCGCTCGAGGCGCTGGCGGCGGACGATCGCGACACATACCACGCGCTGCTGGGACCGACCGTGCCGCTGTCGCGCGAACTGTTCCGTGCGCCCACGCGCTACTACAAGGCGGGGATCGCGTTCCTCGCGTGGCTCAACGGCGCGCAGGATCACTTCGTGATGCCCGCCGGGCTGCAATCGGCCCGGCCGATCACCCATTACGCCGAGTTGTTCCGCCTGGCGGACGCTGCGCGCCTGCTGGCCGATCCGGACCTTGCGACGCGCCGGATGGGCCATCTTCTGGCCGTGCACGGGGTGGCATGAACCGCCGCCCGACGATCCTCGACGTCGCGCGCGAGGCGGGCGTTTCCAAGTCGACCGTATCGCTGGTGGTGCAGGGATCGCCGGCGCCGCGGGCCGAGACGCGCGCGCGGGTCGAGGCGGCAATGGCGCGCCTCGGCTACGTGCGCAACCGCGCGGCGGCGCAGCTGCGCGGCGCGGATACAGGCCTGATCGGATTGGTCATCAACGACCTGCGCAATCCCTTCTTCACCGAGTTCGCCGCCAGCCTGCAGGGCGCGCTGGCAGGCGCGGGCTATGCCGCGGTGATCGCCAACACCGACGAGGACCCAGACGAACAGGACCGCGTGACCGCCGCGATGCTGGAGCACGGGGTCGCCGCGCTGGTGCTGTGCCCGACCCATGACACGCGCCCCGAGACCGCGGCGCGGCTGGACCGCGCGGGCATCCCGGCGATGCAGGTACTGCGGCGGATGGACCGGGACGGCGCGGCGCTGCCCTTCGCCTCGTTCGACTACCGCGCCGGCGGCGAGGCGGCCACGCGCCATCTGATCGGCACCGGCGCGCGGCGCATCGTGTTTGCCGGCGGGCTGGAGGGGCGCCAGATCACCCGCGAGCGCATGGGGGGCTACGATGCCGCAATGCGCGGCGCCGGGCTGGGGACGCGCTCGATCCCGGGGCGCCCCTCGCGCGCGCTGGGGCGTGCGATCGCCCTGCGCCTCGCTGCCGAGACGCCGCGTGCGGATGCGGCGCTGTGCTTCTCGGACCTGGTGGCGCTGGGGATGCTGTCGGGCTTCGCCGAGGCCGGGATTACAGTCGGCCGGGACATCCGCATCGTGGGGTTCGACGACATCGAAGAGGCGTCGCTGTGCCATCCGCGGCTCAGCTCGGTGCGATGCGACATCGGCGGCTTCGGCCGCGACGTGGCCGCGACGCTGCTGCGCTGGCTGAGCGACGGCCTGCGCCCGCCGGACGAGACGCGGACGCCGGTCACGCTGATCCCGCGTGCGTCCAGCACGGGTCGGTGAGGCTAGCCGCCCAGCGCGCCCTCGTCCCGCAGCCGGGCCAGGATCGCGTCGCGGTCGCCGTCGCGCGCCGGTGTCGCGCCGGGCCTCGCCCATGCCCCGTCGAAGCGCGGCGCAGGGGCGGGCGCGCCGCCGGCGTGCCATGTTCCACGCGCGGACATGTGCGGATCGGCGGCCGCCTCGACCGGGCTGAGCACGGGGGCGACGCAGGCATCCGAACCTTCGAACAGGTCCGCCCAGTGGTCGCGCGGATGCGCGGCGAAGATTCCGGCCAGCCGTGCGGTCTGGTCCGGCCATTGCTGGGGTGCGTGCTGCGCCTGCATCAAGGGATCGTCGGCCAGCCCGAGCGCGTCCAGCAGAAGCCGGTAGAATTGCGGCTCGAGCGCCTGGACGGCCACGTGACCACCGCAGGCGCAGGCATAGCAGCGCGACCAGTGCGGCCCGTCCAGCAGCGACCGCCCGCGCGCGGCGCGATCGAAGCGGTCGCCCATCGAGGCCAGCAGCGCCATCATGTGCGCGGCGCCGTCGACGATCGCCGCGTCGACCACGGTGCCCTTCCCGGTCTCCCGCGAGCGGATCAGCCCCGACAGCATGCCGATCACGAGGTAGAGCGCACCGCCGCCCACGTCGCCCTGAAGGGTGGGCGTGGGGCTTGGCGGCTGCCCGGGCAGGCCCGCGTGGAACAACGCGCCCGACAGCGCGAGATACGTGAGGTCGTGCCCGGCCTGCGTCGCGCGCGGGCCGGTCTGGCCCCAGCCCGTCATGCGGCCGTAGACGAGCGCAGGGTTGAGCGCATGCGCCACGTCAGGGCCTAGGCCGAGACGCTCCATCACGCCGGGGCGCAGGCCTTCGATCAAACCGCGCGAGGTGGCGATAAGGGCACTGGCGATCACGCGGTCGGTCTCGTCCTTGAGGTCGAGCGCGATTGAGCGCTTGCCGCGGTCGAGCAGCCCCGAGGCGCTGACGCCGCCGCCGCCGGGGCGGTGGATCACCGTCACCTCGGCACCGAGGTCGGCCAGCAGCATGCCGGCGAAGGGTGCGGGGCCGAGGCCCTCGAATTCGACGATGCGGATGCCATGCAGCATGGTGATCCTTCCTGACCCGGGCAGTTGAGCGGAACGAGGCCCGGAAGAAAAGGGCCGCGAACTGGAGGGAGCATCGTCCCCGCGGGTTGCGCCGCGCGTGGCGCGTCGCCACGGGCTCTGACCCGCGTGGCCAGTGCGGGCCAGTTCACCCGGTGATATTTCGGACCGCGGATGCGGGCGGCGGTGGGAAATCGCGGCGGGGCGGATTATCTCGATCCCATGACCGATCTGCCCCCTTCCCTTCAGGCTTGGTTCGACGCGCGCGGCTGGGCGCTGCACCCGCACCAGCGCACCATGCTGGCGCGTGCGGACGAACCCGCGACACTGCTGATCGCGCCCACCGGGGGCGGCAAAACGCTGGCCGGTTTCCTGCCGACGCTGGCCGAGCTGGGCGAAGCGCCGCCGCCCGGGCTGCACACGCTCTATGTGTCGCCGCTCAAGGCGCTGGCGGCGGATATCCGGCGCAACCTGGGCCACCCGATCGAGGGCGCGGGGCTGGGCATACGGGTCGAGGACCGCACCGGCGACACGCCGTCCAGCCGCAAGAGGCGCCAGCGCGCCGACCCGCCGCATATCCTGCTGACGACGCCCGAAAGCCTGGCCCTGCTGACCAGCTACGAGGATGCCGCGCGAACGTTCGCAGGCCTGCAGCGGGTGGTGGTCGACGAGATCCACGCGCTGGCGGAAAGCAAGCGGGGCGACCAGTTGATGCTGGCACTGGCGCGGCTGCAGAAGCTGGCGCCGAGGCTGCGGCGCGTGGGGCTGTCCGCGACGGTCGAGGACCCGGCCGCCATCGCCTCGCTTCTGGCGCGCCACCCGGATCCCTGCGCCATCCTGCAGGCCGATCCGGGGCCCGAGCCGGACATCCGCATGCTGGTCACCGACGAGGCGCCGCCTTGGTCCGGCGGCGGCGCGAAATACGCCATTCCGGCAGTGCTGGAAGAGGTGAAGCGCCACCGCACCACGCTGATCTTCCACAACACCCGCGCGCAGGCCGAACTGTTCTTCCACAACCTGTGGCTGGCGAACGAGGACGCGCTGCCCATCGGCATCCACCACGGCAGCCTCGATCGTGGTCAGCGCGAGCGGGTCGAGGCGGCGATGGTGCGTGGTGACCTACGTGCGATCGTCTGCACCGGCAGCCTCGACCTGGGGATAGACTGGGGCGACGTGGACCTGGTGATCCAGGTCGGCGCGCCGAAGAACGTCAAGCGGCTCGTGCAGCGGATCGGCCGCGCGAACCACCGCTACAACGCGCCGAGCAAGGCGCTGCTGGTGCCGGCCAACCGGTTCGAGGTGGTGGAATGCATCGCCGCGCTCGAAGCCGCGCGCGCAGGGGAACTGGACGGCGAGCCGCGCGGACGGGGCCCGCGCGACGTGCTGTGCCAGCACATCCTGATCGCCGCCTGCTCCGGCCCCTTCGACGCGGACGACCTTTTCGAGGAGTTCCGCAGCGCCGGGCCCTATGCCGCGCTGACGCGCGCGGAATTCGACGCCTGCCTCGATTTCTGCGCCACCGGCGGCTACGCGCTGCGCGCCTACGACCAGTGGCAGCGCCTGCAGCGGCGCGCCGACGGGCGCTGGCAGCTGCGCGATCCGCGCTCGGCCGTGCGGATCCGGCAGAACATCGGCACGATCCAGGACAGCGACACGCTGAAGGTCAAGTGGCGCGGGCGCGGCGGCGCGCCGCTGGGCGAGGTCGAGGAAGGCTTTGCCGCCAGCCTGAGCAAGGGCGACACCTTCCTGATCGGCGGGCAGATCGTGCGCTACGAAGGCTTGCGCGAGCTGGTGGTCGAGGTCACGCGCAGCCCCGGCGCCAAGCCGAAGATCGCCACCTTCATGGGCACCAAGTTCGCCACGTCGACGCAGCTGTCGGAGCGCATCCTGCGGATGTTCCGGCAGGACAGCTGGCCCGACCTGCCCGCCCACACCGCGCAATGGCTGGCCCTGCAGCGCGAGGTATCGCGCCTGCCGAGCCCCGGCCGCCTGCTGGTCGAAAGCTTCCCCCATGACGGGCGCGAACAGATGGTCGTCTACGGGTTTGCCGGGCGCAACGCGCAGCAGACGCTGGGCCTGCTGCTGACCAAGCGGATGGAGGAGATGGGTCTTGCACCGATGGGCTTCGTCAGCACCGACTACGCGACGCTGATCTGGGGGCTGGACGCGGTCACCGACCCGGCACCGCTGTTCGACCTGGCCGCGCTCGAGGACGGGCTGGACACGTGGCTGGCTGGCAACGCAGTGATGAAGCGGACGTTTCGCGCCTCGGCCACCATCGCTGGGCTGATCGAACGTCAGGTCGGCGGGCAACGCAAGACAGGGCGGCAGGCGACCATGTCGTCGGACATCCTCTACGACACGCTGCTGAAATACGACCCCGACCACCTGATGCTGCGCATCACCCGCGAAGAGGCCATGCGCGGGCTGGTGGATTTCGACCGCATCCGCGAGATGAAGGCCCGCGTCGGCGGCCGGATCGACCACGTCCGGCTGAGCCGCGTCACGCCGCTGGCCGCGCCGCTGTTCCTGGAACCCGGCCGCGTGCCGGTGCGGGGCTCGGCCGATGAGCGGCTGCTCGAGGAGGGGGTCACGCGGCTGATGGAGGACTCGGGCCTTGCCGAGGTCGATGCAGGCATGTCGAAGCCGAAATGGCGGGTGCCGTTCTGATCGGCTGGCCGATGCTTCGCGCCGACCGCAGCCGCACCCGAGGTCGGGCTTGCGGGACGGCCGCCGTTGCGGCAAGGACCAAAGCATGAACTCCCATGCCTTCATCTTCCACGGCGAAAGGCTCTGCGCCCTGCCCTCGGGCGCGCTGCACTGGCCAGGCCTCTCGGTGCTTGTCGTGTCGGACCTGCATCTGGGCAAGGCCGCGCGCCTGTCCGCCGTGGGCGGCGCGGCCCTGCCGCCCTACGAGGCGCGCGAGACCCTGTCGAGGCTGTCGCACGACCTGGAGATCACGGGCGCGGGCCGCGTCATCTGTCTGGGCGACAGCTTCGACGCGGCGGGGCTCGACGTGCACCTGCCCGAGGACGACCTGATGTTCATCGCGCGCCTCCAGGCGGGGCGCGACTGGGACTGGATCGAGGGAAACCACGATCCGGGACCCGTGAGCCTTGGCGGAACGCATCGCGCCGACCTGTCGCTGGGGCCGCTCGTCTTCCGGCACATCGCCTCCGACGCGGCCGAAGGCGAGGTGTCGGGCCACTACCACCCCAAGGCGCGCTTCACCGCGCGCGGGCGCGCATTGTCGATGCCGTGTTTCCTGGTCGACGAGCGGCGGCTGGTCATGCCGGCCTACGGCGCCTATACGGGCGGGCTGTGGACCGACAGCGCGACGCTGTCGGCTCTCATGGGCAAGGGTGCGCAGGCAATCCTGACCGGCCGCCGTCCCTGCGCGATCCCGATGCCGCGCCGGGCCGGGATACGACCTCAGCCGGCTACCTGATCCGGCGCAGCGCGCAATGCAGCGCGAAGGGCGACGCGATCAGGACGGCAAGGCCCGTCATCTGCAGCCCGTTCAGCGGCTGCATCAGCCCGAATGTCAGCAGACCCGCGCCAACCGGTGCGATCAGCACCAGCACGAGGCCGACGGCCGAGGCGAAAGGCTGCCCCTTCGCCCAGCCCGGTGACGCCGGGCGGTGGTGCAGCCGATAGGCCCAGCCATAGAGAACAAGGGCCACCAGCAGCAGGCCCACACCCTCGTAGATATACATGGGATACTCCGTCCGGCGCCACGATCCGGTTCGTCCGACCTCGGACGAAACACCCGGTCGCGCGCCGCGCGTTTCGGAATATCGGGCGGCGCCGCAATCGGCGCAAGAGGCTCTGGACGCGATATTTCTCGCGCCGTAGCGTGGCCGTCATGGACATGGAAAAACGCGTTCGCGACAGCTTTGCCCGGCAATCGATGATGGACACGCTGGGCGCGAAGATCGCCAATGTCGCGCCCGGCGCGGTCGAGATCACGGCGCCGATCCTGCCCATCGCTCTGCAACAGCAGGGGTTCGGTCACGCAGGGTTGGCCTTCTCGCTCGGCGACACGGCGGCGGGGTATTCGGCGCTCAGCCTCATGCCCGAGGACCAGGAGGTGGTGACGGCCGAGATCCGCATCCACCTGCTGGCACCGGCGCGCGGCGACCAGCTGATCGCACGCGGAAAGGTGATCAAGCCCGGCCGCCGCCTTGTGGTGGTGCAGGCCGAGGTCTTCGCCCGCACCGGGGGCCGCGAGGTCCAAATCGCGCTGCTGACCGGCACGATGGTGCCGGTGCCGGCCTGACGACCCAGCCGGACCGGCGTGCTAGACGCCGAGCCCTTCCGGCTCGGGCAGGCCGTTGGCGCGGCAGCAGGCGGTCAGCGTGTTGGCCAGCAGGCAGGCGATGGTCATCGGTCCCACGCCACCCGGCACCGGCGTGATGGCACCGGCAATCGCAGAACAGCCCTCGTAATCCACGTCGCCCACCAGCCGCGTCTTGCCGTCGCCCGCGTCGACGCGGTTGATGCCCACGTCGATCACCGTGGCGCCGGGCTTGATCCAGTCGCCCTTGACCATCTCGGGCCGGCCCACGGCGGCGACGACGATGTCCGCCCGGCGCACAACGCCCGGCAGATCGCGGGTGCGCGAATGCGCGACGGTCACCGTGCAGCTTTCGCCCAGCAGAAGATGCGCCATCGGCTTGCCGACGATGTTGCTGCGCCCGATCACCACCGCCTCGAGACCCGACAGATCGCCCAGCGTCTCGCGCAGCATCAGCAGGCAGCCCAGCGGCGTGCAGGGCACCATCGCCTTCTGACCGGTGCCCAGCAGGCCCACGTTCGAGATGTGGAAGCCGTCGACATCCTTGGCCGGGTCGATCGTGCGGATCACCTTGGCCGAATCCATGTGGTCGGGCAGCGGAAGCTGCACCAGGATTCCGTGCACCGCCGGGTCGGCGTTCAGCCGCTCGACCAGCGCGAGCAGTTCGGCCTCGGCGACACCCACGTCCAGCTTGTGCTCGAAGCTTTGCATGCCGGCCTCGACGGTCATGCGGCCCTTGGACCGCACGTAGACCTGGCTGGCCGGATCCTCGCCCACCAGTACGACCGCCAGGCCGGGCGTGACGCCGTTCGCCTCGCGCAGTCGCGCCACGTTGTCGGCCACCGCCGCGCGGATGCGCGCTGCGTGCGCCTTGCCGTCGATCACCTTCGCCGTCATCTTTCGATCCCCTCGTGCCGTTTGGCTGCCACTATCACCCCGCCCGCCGCGTGCCCAGTGGGCCGGGGACGGCGGGCGGGGCGATGCCGCTTCAGCGGCGAGCGCCGTGTCGCCGTCAGAAAAGCCCCTCGATCTCGCCCGCCGCGTTGAGCCGGATCGACTGTGCCGCCGGCGCCTTGGGCAGGCCGGGCATGGTCATGATCTCGCCGCAGATCGCCACGACGAAACCCGCGCCGGCGGACAGCCGCACCTCGCGCACCGGGATGGTAAACCCCGTGGGCGCGCCGCGCAGCGTAGGATCTGTGGTAAAGGAATACTGCGTCTTGGCCATGCAGACGGGCAGGTCGCCATAGCCTTGGTCCTCCCAGTCCTTCAGCTGCGCGCGCAGCTTGCCATCCAGCACCACGCCGTCGGCGCGATAGATACGCGTGGCAATCGTCTCGATCTTGTCGGCAAGGCCCATCGCGTCGGGGTAGAGCGTGGCGAACTGCGCGGTGTCGGCATCGGCCAGCCGCGCCACCGCCTCGGCCAGCGGGGCCGAGCCTTCGCTGCCCAGCTCCCAATGCCGGCTCAGCACTGCCTCGGCGTCCTGCCCCTCGACGTAGTCCTTCACCGCCTGCACCTCGGCGTCGGTGTCGGTGACGAAGTGGTTGATCGCCACCACCACCGGCACGCCGAAGCCCTTCACGTTCTCGATGTGCCGGCCCAGGTTGGCGCATCCGGCCTTCACCGCCTCGACGTTCTCGGCGCCCAGGTCCGCACGCGCGACGCCGCCGTTCATCTTCATCGCCCGCACCGTGGCCACCACCACCACGACCGAAGGCGCGATGCCGGCCTTGCGGCACTTGATGTTCATGAACTTCTCGGCGCCCAGATCGGCGCCGAACCCGGCTTCGGTCACCACGAAGTCCGCCAGCTTCAACGCGGTCTTGGTGGCGATGACCGAGTTGCAGCCATGCGCGATGTTGGCGAAGGGTCCGCCATGCACAAAGGCGGGGTTGTTTTCCAGCGTCTGGACGAGGTTGGGCTGCATCGCGTCCTTCAGCAGGACGGTCATCGCCCCCTCGGCGCCGATGTCGCGGCAATAGACCGGCGTCTTGTCGCGGCGATAGGCGACGATCATCGCGCCAAGCCGTTCCTCGAGGTCCTTCAGGTCGCGCGCCAGGCACAGGATCGCCATGACCTCGGAGGCGACGGTGATGTCGAACCCGGTCTCGCGCGGGAAGCCGTTGGCCACGCCACCCAAGGATGCCGTGATCTGGCGCAGCGCACGGTCGTTCATGTCCACCACGCGGCGCCAGACGACGCGGCGGATGTCGATGTCCAGTTCGTTGCCCCAGTAGATGTGGTTGTCGATCATCGCCGCCAGCAGCGAGTGCGCGCTTGTGATGGCGTGGAAATCGCCGGTGAAGTGCAGGTTCATGTCCTCCATCGGGACGACCTGCGCCAAGCCGCCGCCCGCGGCGCCACCCTTCATGCCGAAATTCGGGCCCAGCGAGGCCTCGCGGATGCAGACCACCGCGTTGCGGCCGATCCGGTTGAGGCCGTCGCCCAGGCCCACGGTCGTCGTGGTCTTGCCCTCGCCCGCGGGCGTGGGGTTCACGGCCGTGACCAGCACCAGCTTGCCGTCGGGGCGATCCTTCAGACCGTCGATGAAGCCCTGCCCGACCTTGGCCTTGTCGTGCCCGTAGGGCAGCAGGTGTTCGGGCGGGATGCCCAGGGCAGCGCCGATCTCCTGGATGGGTTTCTTCTTCGCGGCGCGCGCGATCTCGATATCGGTCCTGAAGGCCACGTCTGTCTCCCCTTCAACGCGGTTGCGTGCACAGCATTAGCGGGCCCGCACGCCGAAGGGCAGCGTCATTGCGACAAAACGCAGGTCTGTTGCGGCTTGCCTGCAACGACGGCCGCGCGCGGCGCTTGGGAACACCAGCCCCGGATCTACGTTGCCAGCGTGCGGGAAGGCGCGAGCCGATGCCCGCGCTCACTGGATATGACAGGAGGTCCCAGATGAAGACCACCCTTATCACCACCACCGCCCTGATGGCCCTTGCCACCGGTGTGGCCGCCGAGCAGCACTCCGGCGATGCTTCGGCCGACCAGGCCGCCGCGAACCAGACGGGCTCGATCTGCGAAACCGGCTTTGCCAGCTACGACCAGAACGGCGACGGCGAACTCGGGACGGACGAGCTCGACGCTGTCGCCCGCGCGTCCTTCCGCGAGATGGACGCCGATGGCGATGGCGCGCTGACGAAGCAGGAGTACGCGGATTGCGCGAACGTCATGGCCGGCACGCAAAGCATGGAAAGCGACCGGTCGGCCGAGAACATGGCCGAATACGACACCGACAGCGACGACGTCCTCACGCAGCAGGAATTCATGCAGGCCTCGGCGGATTCCTACAATGCGATGACGGACGATCCGAATGCGGAGACCGACATCACGCGCCTGACGTTCTGGCCCGTCTCGACGACGCCCGGCGCCTGGATCGACATGAGCGTCGACGAGGCCGCGGGTCGGACGATGATGCTGTTCGTCTCGCTCGACGCCGACAACAGCGGCACGATCGCTCGCGACGAATGGGCGGTCACGCAGGTGCCGCTGGCCGACCGTAGCGAGGCCGCGAACATGCGCTTCGACGAGACCGACGCCGACCGCTCGGGCGACGTGTCCGAGGACGAGTACAGCGGCATGATTCAGGAACGCGGTCAGGCTGCGCAGGAGCAGGCGGCGGAAGATTACGAGATGCCGACCAACACGCTGACTCCGGACGAGCCGGCGGTGTACTACACCTATCCCAGCACGATGTGATCAGGGCCATCGGCCCCGGCACTTTCGACCCCGGCCACTGCGCCGGGGTCTTTTCGTCTCGCGGGGGTCGCCTCTCCCCGCCAGGCCCGCTGGTCGGGCACGAACAGGCGCAGCGAGTCGCCGACGGACAGGCGGCCGGGTCGCTCGACCCAGGCGGTCACGCCCCGCAGCCCCTCGGCCGCGCGCTTGAACCGCTTGCCGGCACCCGGGTGGACGCCTTCGATCTCGCGCCCGGGCAGGACGCAGGGGCGGTTCATCATGTCCACGACAAGGCAGGCGCCGTCCGGTCCCTGAAGGCGGGCCGAGGGCGGCAGGTGCGAGAAATCTGGCAGGCCGCGCACCACCATTGTCGCACCCAGCAAGGCAGGGTTCAGCGTTGCCAGGCCCATCGCGGCGGCGATAACGCCCAGTTCCTCGACCGAGACGATGGAGACCTGCCGGGTATTGGCGATCTCGGTGCCGCGCCGGTACTGCGCCGCGACGCGCGAACAAGCGCCCCGGGTCCACCCCGAATGCCGTTCGCCTGCCGGCCCACCCCAGTCCAGATCCAGCGTCTCGCTCGGCTCCGAGCAGAGCCCGGTGCCGGGAACGGGGACGCGGCCAAGCCACGTGATGGTCGCGAGATGGTCGATGGCCCTGAGCGCTGGCATGAGAAATCTCCGGTTGCGGTCCCTTGGTGGCGCGGAATTGCGCATGAGGCAAGCGCGGGCCGCGCCGGCCGGCGCCCAAAGCAAAACCCCCGGAACCTTTCCAGGTCCCGGGGTCCGGTTCGTCTTCGCGATGTCCGTGCTCAGGTCGACGGTTCGGGCTCGAGGCCGCCGTCGGATTTCGGCTTTGGCTTGGTCTTGGGAATCGCGGTGAAGCTGGGCTTGTTCTCGACCTCGCCGGCGCCGCCCTCGTCGTCGCCGGAGGTGGGGGGCTCGCCCCGCATGACGCGCTTGATCTCTTCGCCGGTCAGCGTCTCGTATTCCAGCAGGCCCTGCGCCAGGCGCTCCCACTCCTCCTTGCGCTCGGTCAGGATCTGGAACGCGCGATCGTAGGCTTCGGAGATGAAGCGGCGCACCTCGTCCTCGATCATCTCCTTCGTGTGGGCGCTGACCGACAGGCCGGCGGTGTTACCGGAATAGCTCTCGGCCGCCTCGCGGTAGTCGATGTTGCCAACCTTATCGGACATGCCCCATTGCAGGACCATCGCACGGGCCAGAGCGCTGGCCTGCTGGATGTCGCCCGCCGGGCCGTTCGAGACCATGTTGTCGCCGTACTTGATGATCTCGGCCGCCTTGCCCGCCATGGTCATGGCCAGCTTCTGCTCGCACTCTTCCTTGTGCCAGTTCAGGCGGTCGATCTCGGGTAGCGACACGACCATGCCAAGCGCGCCGCCGCGCGGGATGATCGTCGCCTTGTAGACCGGATCGCACTGGGGCAGCGACAGGCCGACGACGGCGTGACCGGCCTCGTGATAGGCGGTCTTTTCCTTCTGGTCGTCGGTCAGGACCATGCTGCGGCGCTCGGACCCCATCATGACCTTGTCCTTGGCGTTCTCGAAATCCTCCATCGTCACGAAGCGCCGGCCGACGCGCGCGGCCATCAGCGCCGCCTCGTTCACGAGGTTGGCGAGGTCCGCGCCGGAAAAGCCCGGCGTGCCGCGCGCGATGATGCGCAAGTCGACGTTGGGACCAAGGGGTGTCTTGCGGGCATGCACGCCCAAGATCTTCTCGCGGCCCTTGATGTCGGGGTTGGGCACGGTGACCTGACGGTCGAAGCGGCCCGGACGCAGCAGCGCGGGGTCCAGAACGTCGCGGCGGTTGGTGGCGGCGACGATGATGACGCCTTCGTTTGCCTCGAACCCGTCCATCTCGACCAGAAGCTGGTTCAGCGTCTGCTCGCGCTCGTCGTTGCCGCCGCCGTAGCCCTGGCCACGGGCGCGGCCCACGGCGTCGATCTCGTCGATGAAGACGATGCAGGGCGCGTTCTTCTTGGCCTGTTCGAACATGTCGCGCACGCGGGATGCGCCGACGCCCACGAACATCTCGACGAAGTCCGACCCCGAGATGGTGAAGAACGGCACGCCGGCCTCGCCCGCGATGGCGCGCGCGAGCAGCGTCTTACCGGTACCCGGAGGGCCGACCAGCAGCGCGCCCTTGGGGATCTTGCCGCCGAGACGGCTGAACTTCTGCGGGTTGCGCAGGAATTCGACGATCTCTTCCAGCTCTTCCTTGGCCTCGTCGATGCCGGCGACCTCGTCGAAGGTGACGCGGCCGTGCTTCTCGGTCAGCAGCTTGGCCTTGGACTTGCCGAAGCCCATGGCGCCGCCCTTGCCGCCGCCCTGCATGCGGTTCATGAAGTAGATCCAGACCCCGATCAGAAGCAGGAAGGGCAACAGGCTCAGCAGGAACGCCTGGAAGCCGGACTGCTCCTGCTGTTCGGCGCGCAGCGGAACGTCGTTCTCGATCAGCAGGTTGGTCACGCCGGCATCGCGCGGGATCACGGTCACGTAATCCTGCCCCTCGTCGGTGCGGAACCGCACTTCCTCGCCATCGATCGTGGCCGAAGACACGGAACCCTCCTCGACGGACGAGACGAATTCGGAATAGCTCATCTCGCGGCTCTGAAGCGTGCCGCCCCCGCCCGAGAACAGGTTGAAGAGCGCTAGGATCAGAAGGAACAGGACGACCCAGAAGGCGATGTTGCGAGCGTTGCCCAAGGCATTCTCCTTGCATGACGTGAGGCCGGGCTTCGGCGTTTGCTAGAACATAGACATTGGCTGCCCCGGTTCAATGTGAATCAAGGAAAGCCGACAGCGTAAGACCGGGCCGCCCCGTGGGGCACAACGTCGCGCGCGCGGCGCCGAAGCCCAGCGGCGGGCAGGAAAGCAGCCTGTCGCCATGCCAAAGCGCCGGCAGCGGGCGGGCCGCGGCGAAGGCGGTGCCCGCGGGCCTGCCGGGCAGCTGCGCCCAGCCCGCGTCGCCCAGCGCACGGATCGTCAGGCCGGCGGCGTCCTCCGCGGCTTCGACGCGCCAGCGGCCGTCCCAGAGACCGTTTGCAGGGTCGGACGACAGGTCGCGCACCGCCTCGTATTCGCGGAACAGGTGAAGGCGGTCGCGCAGCACGCGCGCCTCGACGCCGTGCAACGTGCCGCCGCCGCCGCCCAGCAGCCGGTCGAGCAGCGACCCGAGCGGCGCCGCGCGCGGGCGATATTCCGCGCCCGAGATGAATTGCAGCGCCGCCGCGAGAAGCCGCAGCTGCGTGTCGCGTTCCGTGGCGGCAAAGCCGTCGCGGTCGAACAGGATGTCGCCGGTTCCCGCTCCGGTCACCGGATCGCTGCCTTCGTGCCCGATCTCGTGCCACACTGCCCGCGCCCGCGCAGCCAAGGCCTGGCGCGCTCGCGCCATCCGCCCGGCCGTCGCGGCCAGCGAGTCGGCGCCCAGCCCCTCGTCCTCGAGCAGCGCCAGCAGCCGGCGCATCCGAACGCGGTCGTAGCCGGGATCGTCGTTCGAGGGATCCTCGACCCAGGTGCCTTTCAGGCTGCGCAGGTAGTGCCGCAGCTCGGCGCGTTTCATGTCCAGACAGGGGCGGAGGATGTCGAACCCGTCGCGCGCCGCAGCGTCCTCGGGCGCGACCGGTCGCGGTGGCAGCGCGCCGTCGTAATCCGCGGGTGTCGCGCGCTCGACAAGCGGCCGGACCCGGCGCATCGCCGCCATGGCCGACAGCCCCTCGACCCCCGACCCGCGCGCCAACCGCATCAGGAACGTCTCGGCGACGTCGTCGCGGGTATGCGCCATCAGCACGTGCCGCAAAGCGCCGCGCCACGCGCCGATCAGCTCCAGCCGGCCCCGCCGGGCAGCATCCATCTTGTTGCCGGTGCCGTCCCAGTGCCAGCGCAGCGTGGCCTGCGGCCAACCCAGCGCGGCACACTCGCGGGCGACCATCGCCGCCTCGTCCGCGCTTTCGGGGCGCAATCGGTGATCGACGGTAACGACCCACAGCCGCACACCCCACGCCCGCGTCCAGTTATGCGCCAGCGTCAGCATCGCCATGCTGTCGCCCCCGCCGGACACCGCGAGTCCGATATCGGCGGGGAAATCAGGCCCCAGCAGGTCGCCCATAGCCTCGGCGAAACGCCGGTCGAGGCTCACGTCACTGGCAGGCGAGCGCCGCCCGGCTCTCGCGGGCGCGCGCGGCGTAGTCCGACGCCGGGTAGCGCGCGCTCACCTCGTCCAGCGTGACGCAGGCCTCGGCCGCGCTGCCTAGGTCGCCCAGCGCCTCGCCCAGCCGCCACAACGCCTCAGGGGCGACCGGGGAGTCGGGGTAGTCGGAATAGGCGCGCAGGAACCGGCGCGCGGCCTCGCGCGTGTCGCCGGCGCCGTCCAGCGCGCGCCCCTCGCCCACCAGCGCCGCAGCTTCCAGCGGGCCTTGCGGATAGGTCTCGCGGAACTGCGCGAAAAGCTGCGCGGCACCGGCATAGTCGCCGGCGTCGATCGCCTGCTGGGCCGCGACGAAATCGGCCTCTTCGCTGACAGCCAGTTCACCCGCGCCCTGCGGCAGCGAGTCGGTGGCCACCGCGGGCACGCCCTGCGGCGCGGGGGCGGGCGGCACGGCGTCGCCGCCCAGGCGCGGCGTCTCGCCCAGGCTGCCGATGTCGCAGCCGGGCTCGAGCTCGCACAGGCGGAAGTCGAGGTCGCCCAGGCGGTTGGTGCCGTTCTCGACCACCTGCGCGATGCGGAACTCGAGCTCTTCGGCCTTGGCCGTGATGCGCCCCAGCTCCTCCTCGATCGCGGCGATGCGGTCCAGCGCGCTGGCCGGAAGCTGCATGTCGCTGACACCGGTGGTGTTCAGCTCCTGCTTGAGGCGCTGAAGCTCCACATACAGCACGGACATGTCCTGCTTGATGTCGGCCAGCGTCTCGGCCTGCTGGGCCGCGCCGGGCAGCGCGGCAAGCGCAAGCCCGGCGGCCAGGATCAACCCCCGCATTCCGTCAGCTCGTCAGGCTGCCGGCGGCCAGCACCGTCACGGCGCGGCGGTTCTTCGCGTAGCAGCTCTCGACCGAGCAGATCTCGACCGGGCGTTCCTTGCCGTAGGACACGAAGCGCAGGCGGTTCTCGGCGATCCCGCGCGAGATCAGGTATTCCATCACGGCGTTGGCCCGCCGCGCGCCCAGCGCGAGGTTGTATTCGCGGGTGCCCTGCTCGTCGGCGTGACCCTCGATAACCGCGTCGTAGTCCGAGTTCCGCTGCAGCCAGGCGACCTGCCCGTCCAGCGTGGCCTGCGCCTCGGGCGACAGCGACGACTGGTCGACGGCGAACAGCACGCGGTCGCCGACATTCTGCTGGAAGTACGCGGGCGAAGCCGGATCGGCCGCGCCGCCCGCTCCCATGCCGGCGCCCGCGCCCATGCCGCCGCCGGCACCCGCGCCGCCGGGACCGAACCGGTCGGGACCGGAACAGGCCGCGAGGCCAAGTGCTGCAACCACGATGATGGCTTTGTGAATATGCTTCATTCTGTTCGTCCTGCCTGTATGTCGCGGCCATTCTAGCACGGCGCGCGGGATGATGGAATCGCTGGTCACTGCAGCGGGCCCCAGCTGGGGTCGGACGCGCCCGAGGGCGTGCGGACCTGCTGCAGGTTGCGCCCAGAGACGTCGACCGAATAGAGCGACGAGGAACCCTGTTCGCCCTGCGTCTCGCGCGCGAACATGATGACGCGGCCGCCCGGCGCCCAGGTCGGGCTTTCGTCCAGGAACGACGCGGTCAGCAGCCGCTCTTCGGAGCCGTCGGTGCGCATCACGCCGATGTGGAAACGCCCGGCGTTCTGCTTGGTGAAGGCGATCATGTCGCCGCGCGGCGACCAGACCGGCGTGCCATAGCGGCCCTGCCCGAAGCTGATCCGCGTGGCCTCGCCGCCCGAGGCGGGCATCACGTAAAGCTGCTGCGTGCCCGAGCGGTCGGACTCGAACACGATCCGGCTGCCGTCGGGCGAAAAGCCCGGCGCGGTCTCGATCGACGGGGCGTCGGTCAGGCGGCGGATCTGGCCGCTCGACAGGCTCATCGAATAGATGTCCGTGTTCGACCCTTGCGTGGTCGAATAGATCACCGTGTTACCGTCGGGCGAGAAGCGCGGCGCGAAGCTCATGACGCCATCGGTCGTGGGCAGCATCTGCGACGATGCCGTGCCGACCTGCAGGACGCGCACGCGCGGCTCGCCGGTCTGGTAGCTGGTGTAGAGCACGCGGCTGCCATCGGGCGAGAAGCGCGGGGCCAGCACGATTGAGCCGCCGTCGGTCAGGTACTGCACGTTGGCACCGTCGTAATCCATGATCGCCAGCCGCTTCTGGCGGGCATCCTTGGGGCCGGTCTCGGACACGAAGACGACGCGGCTGTCGAAATAGGGCTGCTCGCCCGTCAGGCGCGAATACACCTGGTCGGCGACCTTGTGCGCCAGGCGCCGCACGCCGCTCTGGTCGGCGGCGAACTGCATGCCGTCGCCCAGTTCGGTCCCGGCGAAGACGTCCCACAGCCGGAACTTGACGATCACGCGCCCCGACGGATCGGTCGAGACCGCGCCGGTGATCAGCGCCTGGGCGTTGACCGCCCGCCAGTCCGCGAAAGAGACCGGCGCGGCGAAATTCGACACGCGCGAGATATGCGCGTCGCGCGGGATCTCGCGGAACAGGCCCGTGCCGACGAGGTCGGCGGCGATGACGCGACTGATCTCCTCGGCCAGCGCCTCGGCGCCGGGCGTCTCGGCAACGAAGGTCGGCGCGGCGAAGGGCAGCGGCTCGATCACGCCCTCGGTGATCTCGATCCGCAGAGGGCCGTCCTGCGCGGTGGCGGCGACGGGCGCAAGCCAGCAGGACAGGGCGACGAGCAGGGACAGGAACGCTCTCATGCGAGGTCTCCTTCTGGATGGCGTGGCTGAGACCACGTTGGGGGCGAACGATATGCAATAACCGGCGCGGCGGGCCGAGGATCGCGCAGCGGTTTCGGACGGGACGGCGCAGTGATCATCGGGTGCGCATCTGTTCCGGGTTGAAGGTCATCTCGACCGTTTTCCACTGGTCATACTTGTCGGAAGGCAGATCGAAGCCGTTCTGTTCCGCAGCGCAGCGCAGGATCGCGCGGCGCGCGGCGGCATAGGCGGCGTCGGCCGCCGCACCCGACCCGCCGGTGGAGTCGAGCAGCCGCACGCTGCCCTCGACCGGCCGGCCGTCGGGCTGCAGGTCGAAGCCGACGACGACGGTCACGCTGGCGGCTTGGCTGCCCACGTCGACGACCCAGCAGCGCTGCACCGCCAGGCGCAGCCCCTCGCGCTCGCCGGGCGTCAGCGGCGGGCCGGCGGGCGCCTGCGGCGCGGCATCGGCGCCCTGCCCGCCCGACATGGCCTCGGCCAAGGCGGCGGCGATGTCGTCCGACGGCACCTCCTGCGGCGCGGGTTCGGGCTCAGGTTCGGGCGCGGGCTCCGGTTCGGGTGCCGCCTCGGGCTCCGGTTCCGGTTCGCGTTCGGGCGCAGGCTCGGGCTCCGGCTCCGGCTCCGGCTGGACGGCCGCGACCTGGCGCTCGGGCCGGGCCAGCGGGCGGACGGATGCGCTCGGCGCCGCGGCCGGGCGCTCGGCCTCGGTCACGATCTCGGTGGTGGCTTCCTCGGGCGCGGTCGATTCCTGCTCGGCCTCGGCGGTGTCGGGGCTTTCCGCCTCGGGGTCGGCGGCCTGCTGCACCTCCTCGTCCGGCGCGGCCTCGGGCGGCGGCGGGGCCACGGCCTCGGGAGCGACGCGCGGCGCGGCGCGCGGCGTCGGCGGCAGATCGCTCTCGGGGGCGGCCACCTCGGGCGCGGCGGGCGGCGCGGGCAAGGGTTCGGGCGGCGCGTCCTGCACCTCGGCCACCGGCGGCGCGGGTGCCGGCGGCTCGGCCGGTTGTGTATCCGGCTGCGCGTCCGGCGTGGGCGCCGGCGGCTCGGGCCGCGCGGGCGGGCGGGTGTCCGAAGGCGTCGGCGGCGACGGCGGAGCCGGCGTCTCTTCGGGTGCTTCGAGTGCGGCGGGCGCGGGTTCGGTCTGCGGGCCGTCTTGCGGCGCGGTCAGCGCGGCGAACTCGGCTTCCGAAATCACCGAGACGTCCGCGACGGTCATCTCGGGCGGATCCGGGCGGAACACCGGCCCCAGCAGCAGCCAAAGCGCCAGCAGGCCGTGCGCCCCGGCGGATATGTTGAACCCGCGCGACATGATCGGTCAGTTGCCCGTCCCGCCACGCGCACCGTCCAGCGCCGGGCCGCCCACGTCCGTCACCAGCCCGATGGACGAGAATCCGCCCGCGTTCAGCGCGCCCATCACCTGCGCGACCGTCTCGTAGGGCACGGCGCCGTCGGCGCGCAGGAAGACCCGGTCGTCGGCGCGTTCGGCCGCGATGGCGCGCAGGCGCGGGATCAGGTCGTCGCGCGCGATCTCGGTGCTTTGCAGCGTTACGCCGCCCGACGCGTCGATGGTGACGGTCAGCGGCTCCTCGGTCTCGGACGGCAGGGCCTGCGCGGCGGTGCGCGGCAACTCGACCGGCACGCCCACCGTCAGCAGGGGCGCGGCGACCATGAAGATGATCAGAAGCACCATCATCACGTCCACGAAAGGCGTGACGTTGATCTCGGCCATGGGCCGCGCGCGGCCGCGGCGGCCCCGGCGGCGCTGCGGCCCGCTGCCCTGCGATTGCGTGACGCCTGCCCCCATGGATCAGCCGTCCAGCTGGCGCGACAGGATGGTCGCGAATTCGTCGGCGAAGGACTCGTAGCCGCCGACGATCCGGTCGCTGTCGGCCGAAAGCTTGTTGTAGAAGATCACCGCGGGGATCGCCGCCAGCAGGCCCAACCCGGTGGCCAGCAGCGCCTCGGCGATGCCGGGCGCCACGACCACGAGCGAAGTGTTCTGCTGCTGCGCGATCTCGACGAAGGCGTGCATGATGCCCCAGACCGTGCCGAACAGGCCGACGAACGGGGCGGTCGAGCCGATCGTCGCCAGCACGGTCAGGTTGCGCTGCAGGCCCTCGGCCTCTTTCTGGATGGCCACGTCCATCGACCGGTCGATGCGCGGCTGCGCACCCGGAATCAAGCGGCCGTCCTCGCGGTGGCTGCGCTGCCATTCCAGCATTCCGGCGGCGAAGATGCGCGCCGCCCGTCCGTCCGGGTCGGGGCCGATCTTGTCGAACAGTTCGTCCAGCGGCTCGCCCGACCAGAAGGCCGCGTCGAACCGGGCGGCCTCGCGCTTCGCGCGGCGGTAGGCCACCATCTTGTCGATGAAGATCGCCCAGGCCCAGACCGAGGCCGCGATCAGCAGCAGCATCACCAGCTTGACCGTAAGCGTCGCGCGCCCGAAGAGCCCCCACATGGAGAAATCGATCTCCTGCGCGAGAGCGAGAGTTTCCGCTTCCATTTGACCTGCTCTTCCGCCTGCGCCCGTCTGTGCGGGCTTGTTGGCAGCGTTGTTAACCCAAATCCATGCTGCGATCCATCACATTGGCGGCATTCCGCCACGGCTGCGGCCTTTGCGCGGTTTGCCGCCTGCGGCGATCGTCTAGGTGGCCAGCACCAGGATCAGCACCGACGCGCCGACCAGCACGCAGCCGGCCAGCTCGCGGCGGCTGACGGTCTCGTGGAAGATCAGGACCGAGGCCGCCAGCGACAGAAGCAGCTCGACCTGCCCCACCGCGTAGACCAGCGCCGCGGCCTGAAGCGTGAAGGCGGTGAACCAGCACCACGAGCCCGCCATCGATGTCAGGCCGAGCCACGCGGCGCGGCGCCGCGCGCGCCAGACGGCAGTGACGTCGCCCGGACTGGCAAGCCGCAGCCAGAGCGCCATCGCCGCCGTCTGCGACGCGGTGACCACCGTCAGCGTCAGCCCCGCGCGCAGCAGCGCATCGTCGCTGGGCACCGACAGCGTCGCCGCGCGATACCCCACGCCGGCGACCGCGAAGAAGAACCCCGAGCCCAGACCCAGCGCCACCGCGCCCGCGTCGAAGCGGCGAAGCGCCCCGGCCGGCGCCTCGGACAGCAGCAGCACGCCCACCAGGCCCAGCCCGATCGCCGCCCAGCCCGCGGCGGGAATCGTATCACCCAGCAGCGCGAGGCCCAGCAGCGCGGTCTGGACGACCTCGGTCTTCTTCAGCGTGACGCCGGTTGCGAAATTGCGCCGCGCGAACAGCCGGACCAGCAGGATCGTGGCCAGGATCTGCCCCAGACCGCCCAGCACCACCCATCCCATGAAGCCCGGGTCGGGCACCGGCGGCAGCACCCCGCGCAGCGCCAGGTAGACGACCAGCACCACCGCCGCGCCCGGCGCCGCATAGGCGAAGCGCGCGAAGGTGCTGGCGGTGGCGCTCAGCCCGCCGGCGGCAAGCTGCTTGTGCAGCACGAAGCGCAGGGTCTGGATCGTGGCCGCCGCCAGCGTCGCGAGAACCCAGATCTCCACCGCCGCCGATCCCGCCTAGTACGGCATCGGGTGCTGCTTGTGCACCGCGTCGATGCGCTCCAGCAGCTCCTCGCTCAGCCGCAGGTCGATCGCGCCCAGCGCGCGGTCCAGCTGCTCCAACGTCGTCGCGCCGAAGATCGACGACGCGACGAACGGCCGCTGCACCGTGAAAGCGAGCGCCATGTGCACCGGGTCGATGTCGAACTCGCGCGCAAGCGCGAGGTAGGCGTCGACGGCGGCAAAGGCGCGCTCGGTCTTGCGCCCGCCCAGGTCGCCGTTGATCGCCATCCGCGACCCCTCGGGCACCGCGCCGTCCTGGTACTTGCCCGACAGCAGCCCGGCCGCCAGCGGCGAGAACGGCAGCAGGCCCACGTCCTCGTAATGCATCAGTTCGGCCAGGTCGGTATCGGCCATCCGGCACAGCAGCGAGTATTCGTTCTGGATTGTGGCGACGCGCGGCCCGCCGACGCGGTCGGCCTCCCGCAGCCACTGCATCGTGCCCCAGGCGGAATCGTTGGACAGGCCGAAGGCGCGGATCGTGCCGCGCTCGACCTCGCGGGTCAGCGCGCCCAGGCAATCCTCGATGTCCTGGATCACGTCGGCGCGCGAATAGGACGACGCGGTCGGATCGTAGCGCCAGTTCTTGCGGAACATGAAGCTGCCGCGGTTGGGCCAGTGGAACTGGTAGAGGTCGATGTGGTCGGCCTGCAGACGTTTCAACGAACTTTCCACGGCGCCGGGGATGGTGTCCGAGGTGATCGGCGCGCCGTCGCGCACGGCGGCCAGCCCCTCGCCCGAATGCTTGGTGGCGACGATCCACTCGTTGCGCCGGCCGGTCTTCGCGAACCAGTTGCCCAGGATCTGTTCGGTCAGGCCGATGGTCTCCTTCTTCACCGGGTTGACCGGGTACATCTCGGCCGCGTCCATGAAGTTGATGCCCGCGTCGCGCGCCCGGTCGATCTGGGCGTGGGCGGTGGCCTCGTCGGTCTGGCTGCCGAAGGTCATGGTGCCCAGGCAGTATTCGGTGACGGTGATGTCGGTCCGGCCAAGCTGGTTCGTCTTCATCTCGGGGTCCCCTCGCTCTTTGAGGCGCTTCGTGCCTGCAGCGGGCCGGACGGGCAAGGCCAAAGCGCGCGGGCGGGCCCGTGGCGCGGCCCTGCCCGATATTTCGGCGCAGCGGCGGCAGGAATCACTTGAGAACATAAAGCGAACATATATCCTGCCCGCATGTCCGTTCTCGATCCTCGCCTGGGCCGCCACGGCCACCGCCCGGCCCCTTCCCTGTCGCTCTGGGACGACACGCTCCGGCTTGCGCTGGCCCGCGTGCACGAGGTGTGCGGCACCGCGCGGCGCACGCTGGCGCTGCGCATCGCCGCCGCGGCCGGCGGCCCCGTGCTGTGGATCGCGCCGGCGCGCAGCACGGCCTCGCTCAACCCCTCGGGCATGGCCGGGATGCTGGCGCCGCGCGACGTGCTGTTCGTCACGGCCGACCGCCCCGCCGACATGCTCTGGGCGATGGAGGAGACGCTGCGCAGCGGGGCGGCATCGGTGGCGATCGCCGATCTGTCCGACCCGCCGGCCATGACCCCGGTGCGCCGCCTGCACCTGGCGGCCGAGGCCGGGGCCGGGACCGGCCCTTGCCGCCCCCTCGGGCTGATCCTGACGCCGGGGGCGGGTGGTGCCCCGGGGGTCGAGACGCGCTGGCGGATGGACCCCGCGCATCTGCCGGGCCATGACCGATGGCGGCTGGAACGCCTGCACGCGCGGATGGCCCCGCCGCGGGCCTGGACGATCGAGGAAAGGCCGGCGCATGACGCCGAGGCAGGCACGCCGGCCCCCGCCGCCTGGCTTCGCGTCTAACGGAAAAGGGGGCTCCGCCCCCGGCCCTGCGGGCCTCCCCCGGGATATTTCAGGACCAAAGAAGCCACGAGGCCGCGTCACCTCTTCCGATCGAAGCAGCCGCCGTCGACATCCGGCGCCACGCGCCCTGGCGCGACGGGGCGGGTGGGTGGGCGTCGTGCCAGGGCGCGTGGCGCCGCAGGACCGACATACACCGAAGAAGCAAGCCTTTTCCCGGTGGCAGCGGCCCACGCCATCCGCTACATGCTGCGCGAACCGAAGAAGGGACACGCGCCATGGCCAGGCACCTGATCACATCCGCCATTCCCTACATCAACGGCGTCAAGCACCTCGGGAATCTCGTGGGCAGCCAGCTGCCGGCCGATCTCTACGCCCGCTACCTGCGCGCCCGCGGCCACGAGGTGCTGTTGCTCTGCGCCACCGACGAACACGGCACCCCCGCCGAGCTGGCCGCCAAGAAGGCCGGCAAGCCGGTCGCCGAATACTGCGCCGAGATGTGGCAGGTGCAGAACGATCTCGCGCAGGGCTTCCGCCTGTCCTTCGACCATTTCGGCCGCTCCTCCTCGCCCCAGAACCACCGCCTGACGCAGGCCTTCGCCAAGGCGCTGGACGAGGCCGGGCTGATCCGCGAAGTGTCCGAGACGCAGATGTATTCGCCCACCGACGGACGATACCTGCCCGACCGCTACATCGAGGGCACCTGCCCCAATTGCGGCTTCGAGAGCGCCCGCGGCGACCAGTGCGACAACTGCACCAAGCAGCTCGACCCCGTGGACCTGATCAACCCGCGCAGCGTGATCTCGGGCGCCACCGACCTCGAGATGCGCGAGACCAAGCACCTCTACCTGCGCCAGTCGACCATGAAGGACGAGCTGGAGAAGTGGATCGACACGCGCGAGGGCTGGCCGGTACTCACGACCTCGATCGCCAAGAAGTGGCTGACGGACGGCGACGGCCTGCAGGACCGCGGCATCACCCGGGACCTCGACTGGGGCATCCCCGTGCAGCGCGGCGACGAGCCTTGGCCGGGCATGGAAGGCAAGGTCTTCTACGTCTGGTTCGACGCACCGATCGAATATATTGCCTGCGCGCAGGAATGGGTCGATGCCGGCAAAGGCGACGACTGGCAGCGATGGTGGCGCACCGACGCGGGCGCCGACGACGTGCGCTACACCCAGTTCATGGGCAAGGACAACGTACCCTTCCACACGCTCAGCTTCCCGGCCACGATCCTCGGCTCGGCCGAGCCGTGGAAGCTGGTCGACTACATCAAGTCGTTCAACTACCTCAACTACGACGGCGGGCAGTTCTCGACCTCGCGCGGGCGCGGCGTGTTCATGGACAACGCGCTGGAAATCCTGCCGGCGGATTACTGGCGCTGGTGGCTGCTGTCCCACGCGCCCGAAAACTCGGATGCCGAGTTCACCTGGGAAAACTTCCAGACCTCGGTGAACAAGGACCTCGCCGACGTGCTGGGCAACTTCGCCAGCCGGGTGACCAAGTTCTGCCGCTCGAAGTTCGGCGAGGCGGTCCCCGAGGGCGGCACGCCCGGAGAGATCGAGGAGCGCCTGATCGCCGACCTGACCGCCAAGCTGCGCGAATACGAGACGCACATGGAGGCGATCGAGATCCGCAAGGCCGCCGCCGCCCTGCGCGCGGCCTGGGTCCTTGGCAACGAATACCTGCAGGAAGCGGCCCCCTGGTCGACCTTCAAGACCGACCCCGAGCAGGCGGCGATGCAGATCCGCCTCGCGCTCAACCTGATCCGGCTCTACGCGATCGTCTCGCAGCCCTTCATCCCCGACGCCAGCGCGCAGCTGCGCGAGGCGATGGCGACCGACGACGCTTGGCCCGAGGACGTGCCCGCCGCGCTGCAGACGCTGAAACCCGGCCACGCCTTCACCGTGCCCGACGTGACCTTCCGCAAGATCACCGACGCCGAGCGCGAGGACTGGCAGGCGCGGTTTTCCGGCACGCGAGCCTGAAACCCTGCTTAAGGAATGTAGGCGATCACTCGTTTGCCGGCACCGCAGCAGGCGCAGCGACTATCGCGTCGAACAAAACCGCTCATTGAAGCTAGTTCGCGCGTCTTGTGATTTGCGTGCTGACGTAAAGACAGGTTAAGCCGCTCGGCGATGCAATCGTCGCACATCGCTTGCGGCGAGAGCTGTTTGAGAAGATCCGACACGTCTTCCAGCACGGTCATGGATAGCCCTCCGATAAAGTGTTCGGACGATACCCGAAAATTGCCCTCGTGGCCCGTCGAACTTCAGACCGGCCAAGTTGACAGACCGGCGACCCGTTGCTAAGCGGCCCGCCTCACCGAACATCGAAGGATCACCATGGGACGCAAGCGCAAGGGCCGCGACATTTCCGGCTGGCTGGTGGTGGACAAGCCCGCCGGCCTGACCTCGACCACCGTGGTCAACAAGGTCCGCTGGGCGCTGCAGGCGAAGAAGGCGGGCCATGCCGGCACGCTCGACCCCGCCGCCACCGGCGTGCTGGCCGTCGCGCTGGGCGAGGCGACCAAGACGGTTCCCTACATCACCGACGCGCTGAAGGCCTACCGCTTCACCGTTCGGCTGGGCCAGGCTACGAACACCGACGACGCCGAGGGCGAGGTGATCGAGAGCAGCGACACGCGCCCTTCGGACGACGAGATCAAGGAGGCGCTGAACGCCTTCGTGGGCGACATCATGCAGGTCCCGCCGCAATTCAGCGCCGTGAAGATCGACGGCCAACGCGCCTACAAGCGCGCCCGCGACGGCGAGGCGATGGAGATCGAGGCCCGCCCGCTCTGGGTCGAGGAACTCACGTTGATCGACCGCCCCGACCCCGACCACGTCGTGCTGGAGATGGTCTGCGGCAAGGGCGGCTACGTCCGCTCGATTGCCCGCGACCTCGGCCGCGCGCTCGGCTGTCTCGGCCACGTGGTCACGCTGCGCCGCACGTGGTCCGGCCCGTTCGAGGTCGAGGATGGCGTGACGCTGGACCAGATCGACGCCGAGGCGCAGACCGAGGCGCTGGACGCCCGCCTGCTGCCGGTCGAAACCGGCCTGCACGACCTGCCCGAACTGCGCACCACCGCCGACGGCGTCGCGCGCCTGCGCAACGGCAATCCCGGCACGGTGCTTCCGGGCGACGTCGAATACGGCGACGAGGCCTGGGCGTCCTACGAGGGCCGCGCCGTGGCGGTCGGCGTGTTCCGCGCCGGCGAACTGCACCCCACCCGCGTCCTGCTCCAGGACTGACCTGTTGCGGGACGGTGGGCGGGGCGACGTGCCGCAGGCACGAGCGCCGTCAGCCGTCCAGCATCCGCAGCCAGCGCCGCAGCGCATCCAGCGCCTCCGGCTCGTCCAGGAACGGGATATGGCCGCGGCCCGGGATCTCGGCCGCGATCATGTCGGGCCGGCGGCGCTGCATCTCGGCGAAGGTCTCGGGCGTCAACAGGTCCGAATTCTCGCCCCGCAGCGCACACAGCGGCAGGCCCTTCAGCGCGTCGAACAGCGGCCACAGGTCCGGCGCCGGCTGCGCGCTGCTTTCCAGCACCGCCTCGCGCAGCGCGGGATCGTAGGTCAGGTCCAGCCCGTCCCGGTTCTCGACGAACAGGCGCTCGGCCTCCTCCAGCCAGCGGCTTTCCGGCACAGCCACAAAACCGGTCATCACCTCGGCCCGCCGCGCCGCGGCCTCGCGAATCGTCTTCTGCGCCGGCCGCCGGCCCAGATAGGCCTTGATGACGTCCAGCCCGGGCTCGGCGATCTCGGGGCCGATGTCGTTCAGCGCGACGCCCGCCAGCCTGTCCTTCGCCGTCGCGGCCAGCATCATGGCGATCAGCCCGCCCCGCGACGTGCCCAGCACCGCCGCGCGCGGCAGCTCCAGGTGGTCGAGCAATTCGACCGCGTCGCGCGCCTCGACCGGAACGGTGTAGGTCTCAGGCGGGGCCCAGTCGCTTCGGCCGCGGCCGCGATAATCCAGCCGAATCAGGCGCGTATCGCCCAGGTGCGGCGCCACGAAGTCGAAATCCCGCCCGTCGCGCGTCAGCCCGGGCAGGCACAGCAGCGCGCGCCCCTGCCCCTCGTCCGTGTAGTGCAGGCGTATCCCGTCGCTGGTCGTGAAATGCGGCATCCGGTCTCTCCATCGGGCGGTCGCGGGCAGCGTCCCACAGCGCAGCGGCGGCGCCAAGGCACTTGACGCGCGCACCGGGCGGATCGGCCGCACCGGGCCATTGTTTGCAAACTGCCGCCGCAGACCTTACCTTTGAAGGCAGCAGAGCACGACGAGCACCCGGGAAGCGACCCGGCCTCATCCATCAACGCACTTCCAAACAGACGGAGACACCCCATGACGCAGGTCAAGACCGGCGACACCGTTCGCATCCATTACACCGGCACGCTCCAGGACGGATCGACCTTCGACAGCTCCGCCGGCCGCGAGCCGCTGGAATTCAAGGTCGGCGACGGCCAGATCATCCCCGGCCTCGAATCCGCCGTCCCCGGCATGAGCGTCGGCGACAAGAAGACCGTCGAGGTTCCCGCCGACGAAGCCTATGGCCAGCCCAACCCGCAGGCGCTGCAGGCCGTTCCGCGCACCGAGATCCCCGACGAGATCCCGCTCGAGGTCGGCACGCAGCTGCAGGTCCAGACGCCCACCGGGCAGGTCATGCCCGTGACCGTGGCCGACGTGACCGACACTGAGGTGACGCTGGACGCCAACCACCCGCTGGCGGGCAAGGACCTCAAGTTCGACATCGAGCTGGTCGAGATCGCCTGAACCACGCCTCGCGACACCGCGACGATACGGCCCCGGCGCACCCCCGCCGGGGCCGTTTTCGTCTCGACCCTTCCGGCGGGGCGGCGGCTGCGCTACCAATCCCTGAAACACCGGAGGGCACCACCATGCACATGGCCGATCTGGGCGACATCAGCCTGCATTACCGCATCGACGGCGATCCGGACGGCATGCCCGTCGTCTTCGCCAACTCGCTGGGCACCGACCTGCGCCTGTGGGACCCGATCCTGCCGCACCTGCCCGCCGGCCTGCGCATCCTGCGCTTCGACAAGCGCGGTCACGGCCTGTCCGACTGCCCCGACGGCCCCTATGCGATGGGCAAGCTGATCACCGACGCCGAGCGGCTGATGGAGCATACGGGCTTCACCAACGCCGTCTTCGTCGGCCTGTCGATCGGCGGCATGATCGCGCAGGGCCTCGCGGCCAAGCGGATGGACCTGATCCGCGCCGCGGTGCTGTCCAACACCGCCGCCAAGATCGGCACGCGCGAGATGTGGGCCGACCGCATCGCGCAGGTCGAATCCGCCGGCATGCACTCGGCCGTCGACGGCACGATGCAGCGCTGGTTCTCGGCCCCCTTCCGCGAGACGGCTCAATTCCGCGCATGGCGGAACATGTTCCTGCGCACGCCCCCGCAGGGCTGGACCGGCTGCGCCGCGGCCATCGCCGGCACCGACTTCATGTCCACCACCGCCGGCCTGCGTCTGCCCGTGCTGGCAATCTCCGGCTCCGAGGACGGGTCCACCCCGCCGGACCTGGTGAAGGAGACCGCCGACCTCGTCCCCGGTTCGTCACACGAGCTGATCCGCGGCGCGGGCCACCTGCCCTGCGTGGAAAAGCCCGAGGAATACGCCGCGATCCTGACCCGCTTCCTGCGCGCCCAGGGCCTCTAGCGACGTGGCGCGCTTCCTGCTGATCCACGGCGCCGCACACGGCGCGTGGTGCTGGCGCGACACGATCCCGACGCTGCAGGCGCTGGGACACGAGGCGCGCGCCATCGACCTGCCCGGCCACGGCGCCGACACCACGCCCTTGGCCGAGGTGACGCTGGAGAGCTACGCCGACGCGATCCTGTCCGCGCTAGACGAACCGGCGATCGTCGTGGGCCATTCCATGGGCGGCTATCCGATCTCCGTCGCGGCCGAGCGCGCGCCGGAACGGATCGCGCGCCTCGTCTACCTGTGCTCCTACGTGCCTTGGCCCGGCCTCAGCCTTGCGCAGATGCGGCGCGAGGCGCCGACCCAGCCGCTGGTGCCCGCGATCCGGCGCAACGACGACGGCGTCAGCATGCGTTTCGACCCCGCCATGGCGCGCGACCTGTTCTACCACGATTGCAGCGACGAGGCGGTGGACTTCGCCCTCGCGCACCTGTCCGACCAGCCCCTTGCGCCGATGCAGACGCCTGCCGTCCTGGGCGAACGCTATGCCAGCGTCCCCCGCAGCTACATCGTCTGCGAGCGTGACGGCGCGATCCCGCCCGTCTTCCAGCACCGCATGGCCGCCGACTTCGCCCCCGAGGACCGCCACGCGCTGCCGACCTCGCATTCGCCTTTCCTGTCGGCCCCCGATGCACTCGCCCGCCTGCTGGACCGCATCGCCGGCTGAGCGCGCTTCGCGCTTGCACCCGCGCCCGTGCGCTGGTCCTCTGCCCGAAACAGGAGGAACACGATGCCACAGATCCGGGCCGCGGTCTGCACCGCGTTCAACGAACCCTTGACGATCGAGACCCTGCACCTGCGCGATCCGGGTCCGGACGAAATCGAGGTGACGCTGGACGCCGTCTCGATCTGCCACTCCGACATCCATTTCGCCGAGGGCGCCTGGGGCGGCGCATTGCCTGCCGTCTACGGCCACGAGGCCGCGGGCCGCGTCACGGCACTGGGCGACGGCGTCACCGGGCTGGAACCCGGCACCCGCGTCGTGGTCACGCTGATCAAGTCCTGCGGCACCTGCCGGTCCTGCACCACCGGCCGCCCGGCCCTGTGCGAACAGACCGCAGACGCGCCCACCAAGCTGACCCGCGCCGACGGCACCGAGGTCGCGGCCGCGATGCATTGCGGCGCCTTCGCCGAGCGCGTGGTGGTCCACCGCAGCCAGGTCGTTGCCCTGCCCGCCGAGCTGCCGCCGGAGTCGGTGGCGCTGCTGGCCTGCGGGGTGATCACCGGCATCGGCGCGGTGGTCAACGCGGGCCGCCTGCGCCCCGGCGAGGACGTCGTGGTGATCGGCGCCGGCGGCGTTGGCCTGAACGCGATCCAGGGCGCGCGCATCGCGGGCGCCCGCCGCATCGTCGCCGTCGACATGAACGAGGCCAAGCTGGAGACCGCCAAGGCCTTCGGCGCCACGCACGGCGTGCTGGCGACCGACCCGAAGCCCTGGCGCCGTGCCCTGCGCGCGCTGGGCCGGGGCGCGGATCTCGTCGCCGTCACGGTGGGCAACACGAAGGCCTACGACGACGCGCCGCGCTACCTTGGATGGGGCGGGCGCATGGTGATGGTCGGCATGCCCGAGGCCGGCGCCAAGGCGACCTACGAGCCGGTGATTCCCGCCCTGTTGGGGCAGCATTTCATCGGCTCGAAGATGGGCGACGTCGTGATCTCGCGCGACATTCCGTGGATGGCCGACCTCTACGCCCAGGGCCGTCTGAAGCTGGACGAGCTGATCTCGGGCCGCTGGCCGCTCGACCGGATCAACGAGGCCATCGACGACACCCGCCGCGGCGGTGCGCGCCGCAACGTGATCGTCCTGAACGACCCGTCGGGGTGACGCCGTGACCGGCGCGCCGCGCTCTCTGTTCGCCCGCACACGGCCGTGCTAGCGTCTGCCGGACGCCTCAAAACACGCGGTGCCCCATGAAGACTGACCGACCGGGCTTTACCGGCCCCGACCTCTGCCGCCTGACGGCCTGCGAGGCGCTCGATGCGCTGGCCGCGCGCCAAGTCTCCGCGCACGACCTCGTCGAGGCCAGCCTTGCGCGCATCGAGCAGACCGGCCCGGCGATCAACGCGATGGTCACGACCTGCCCCGACCGGGCACGCGCCGCCGCAAGCGCGCTGCCGCCGGCGACGCTGCTGGCGGGACTGCCCGTGGGCATCAAGGACCTGACGCCCGTCGCCGGCGTGCGCACCACCTGGGGCACGCAGGCCTTCGCCGATCACGTCCCCGAGGAGAGCCACCCGCTGGTCGAGCGGATGGAGGATCGCGGCGCCATCGTCATCGGCAAGACAAACACGCCCGAACTCGGCGCCGGGGCCAACACCTTCAACGCGATCTTCGGCCCCACCCGGAACCCGTGGGACACGCGGCAGAACGCCGGCGGCTCGTCCGGAGGTGCTGCGGCGGGCCTCGCCACGGGCGAGGTCTGGCTCAGCCACGGCTCGGACCTCGGCGGCAGCCTGCGGACCCCGGCCGCCTACTGCGGCATCGTCGGCCTGCGCCCCTCGCCCGGCGTGGCCTGGGGCGGACCGGCCACCAACGCCTTCGATTCCATGCCGGTGCAGGGCCCGATGGCCCGCAACGTCGAGGATTGCGCCCTGTTCCTGGACGCAATGACGGGCTGCGACCCGCGCGCGCCGCTGTCCTGGCCCGCGCCCGCCACGCCCTACCGCGACACCTGCCGCCAGGTCCCGGGCGAAGTGCGCATCGCCTTCTCGCACGATCTCGGCGGGCTCGCCCCGATCGAGCCCGCGATGGAACAGGCGCTGCGCGACGCCGTCGGCCGCATCGACGCGGGCGGCCTGCCGGTCGAGGAAACCGCGCCGCCCAGCGCAGGAACCGAGGACATCTTCCGCACCCTGCGCGCCTTCGGCTTCTGGGTCGACGCGCGCGAGACGCCCGAGGACGTCACACGCCACTACAAGGCGACGCTGCGCCAGAACATCGCCGAGGGCCGCGCGCTCGACGCCGACACGGTCGCCGACGCACACTCGGCCCGCACGCGCCTCTACGCGGCGATGGCGGACTTCATGACGCACCACGACGTGCTCGCCGGGCCGGTCGTCGGCCTGTTCCCGCTTCCGGTCGAGACCGAGTACCCGCCCAGCGTCAACGGCCATGACAGCCGCGACTACCTGGACTGGCTGCGCTTCGCGATGCTCGCCACCCTGTGCAGCCTGCCCGCGATGTCGATCCCCGTCGGGTTCAACGCCCAGGGCCTGCCCGTGGGCCTGCAACTGATCGGCCGCCCGCGCGGCGAGGGGCGCCTGCTGCAGATCGCCCGCCGGATCGAGGAGATCCTGGCGCTCGACCTGCGCCCGATCGACCCGAGGGTGACCCACGCCTGACCGGCTCCACGCGGTCCACGAGCGTTTCTTCTGCCGATGAATACCCCGGTCAAATCCCGCAGGAACCGGGCAGTGCGCCCCGCCTTCGCCGAACCATCGTGCGGCGAAGGCGGATTGCGCTCAGGCGGCCCTGGCCTTGCCGGCCGCTTCCCACGGCCGGGTGAAGTCGCCCAGCACCTTGCCGATCTCGGCATCCGACGCGCCGTTGCCCTCGACCTGCGCGACCAGTCCGCGCTTCTTGTCGTCGATCACCGCGACCACGCGTGCATCCAGGCCCGCCTTCTCCAGCGCCTCGTTGTAGATCCGCCTGATCGCGTGTTTGCGCAGGTCCGGCTTGAAGATCTTGCCCACGGCGGTCTTGGGCAGTTCGGGCAGGATGGTCATGTGCTTGGGATGCGCCGCGCGCTCGTGCACGTGCACGCGGGCGTGGTCCAGCAGTTCCTCCTCGGTCACCTCGGCCCCGGCGACCAGTTCGACGAAGGCGCAGGGCAACTCGCCCGCGTAGGCGTCCGGCTGGCCGATCGCACCCGCGAAGGCCACCGCCGGGTGCGTCAGCAGCGCCTCCTCGATATCGGCCGGGTCGATGTTGTGGCCCGAGCGGATGATCAGGTCCTTGGCCCGGCCGGTGATCCACAGGTAGCCATCGGCGTCGATGCGCCCAAGGTCCCCCGTGCGCAGGTACTTGCCGTAGTGGAACAGGTCGGCGTTCTTGTCGGCCTCGGTATAGGTGTGCCCGGCATAGACGCCAGGGTTCGACACGCAGATCTCGCCGATCTGGTCGATCTCGCATTCCACCGGCTCGCCGTTCGCCAGCTTCGTGATCTTGACGTCCGTGTAGGGAAACGGGATGCCGATGCTGCCGACCTTCTTGACGCCGTCGACGGGATTCACGCTGACCAGGCAGGTCGCCTCGGTCAGGCCATAGCCCTCGCAGATGGTCACGCCGCAGGCCTTCTCGAACCGCTTGAACAGCTCAAGCGGCATCGGGGCCGAGCCCGAGAACGCCGTCTTGACGCTGCTGATGTCGGCATCGACCTTGCGCTGCATCAGCGCCGACACGGCCGTCGGCACCGTGATGACGAAGGTGATCTTCCAGCGCTCGCACAGCTTCCAGAAGTTGTCGAACACGCCGTCGCCGCGATAGCCTGCGGGCGTCGGGAACACGACCTGCGCGCCGGAACACAGCGACGCCATCAGGATCACGTGGCACGCGAAGACATGGAACAGCGGCAGCGGGCACATGATCACGTCGGTCTCGTCGAACAGCAGGCGCGCGCCCAGCCAGCCGTTGTAGATCATGCCGGAATACTTGTGCTGCGCGACCTTGGGCATGCCGGTCGTGCCGCCGGTGTGGAAATAGGCCGCCACCCGGTCGCCGGTGCTGTCCTCGAATTGCAGCGTGCGCGGCTGTTTCGCCACTTCCTTGCCGAAATCCTTGACGTCGGCGTGGCTGCCGCCCTTCAGCTTGGGCCGCACCAGCGGCACGATCCACGACTTCGGCGGCGTCAGGTAGCGGTTCAGGTCGACCTGCAGGATCGTGTGCACGCCGGGCGCGTGGCGCACGGCCTCCTCGACCTTCTGCGGCACGTCGGTTTTGGGGAACGGCTTCAGCGTGACCACCACCTTCGCCTTCGTCTCGCGCAGGATCGAGGCGATCTGCTCGGGCTCGAGCAGCGGGTTGACCGGGTTCACGATGCCCGCGACGGCACCGCCCAGCAGCGTGGTGATCGTCTCGTTGCAATTGGGCAGGACGTAGGCCACCACGTCGTCCTCGCCGATCCCGAGCGAGCGGAACAGGTTCGCCGCCTGCGCGGTGCGGGCGCGCAACTCGGACCATGACAGCGTCTCGGCCTTGTCCTTCGCTCCGGACAGAAGCTGATAGCTCATCGCCGGTCTTTCGGGGAAGGCATCGGCGGTCCGGCACAGCTGCTGCCACAGCGTTTTCGGAATGTCGCGCGCTTCCCAAGGACCTTCGGCCTCGATCGCGTCGCGATCGGCCATTCCCGCGTAGGTCATGTCCGGTTCTCCTCCCGAATGACGGTGTTTTTTCCGGCATTGTGCGAAGATCGTGCAATCCGCGCAAGACGCGGCGACGCAAGGGAAACGGCGACTGACGCAGCGTTGCGGCGCACCCACCGGCGCGCCGCGAGCAGGTTACTCGGCAGCGATTCCGTCGGTGAACTGAAGCCGCGCCAGCCGGGCGTAAAGCCCGTCCTGTTCCACCAGCCGGTCGTGCGAGCCGCTGGCCACGATGCGGCCCTGGTCCATCACCACGATCCGGTCGGCCTTCTTCACCGTGGCCAGCCGGTGCGCCACGATGATCGTCGTGCGCCCCTGCGCCAGCCGGTCGACGGCCTGCTGCACCGCGCGCTCGCTCTCGGCGTCCAGCGCGCTGGTCGCCTCGTCCAGCAGCAGCACGGGCGCGTCACGCAGGATCGCGCGGGCGATCGCGATGCGCTGCTTCTGCCCGCCCGACAGCATCACGCCGCGTTCGCCCAAATAGGTGTCGTAACCGTCGGGCAGCGCCTTGATGAATTCGTGCGCGGCGGCGGCCTGTGCGGCAGCCTCGATATCCTCGATCGAGGCGCCGGGGCGGCCGAAGCGGATGTTGTCGGCGGCCGAGGCCGCGAAGATCATCGGGTCCTGCGGCACCAGCGCCATGTGGCGGCGAAAATCCGTCCGCGCCATCGCGCGCAGGTCCACGCCGTCCAGCGTGATCGCGCCCTCCTGCGGGTCGTAGAACCGCTGCAGAAGCTGCACGATCGTCGTCTTGCCCGCTCCCGAGGGCCCGACCAGCGCCACCGTCTCGCCCGGCTTCACGACCAGATCGACCGCGTCCAGCGCGGGCACGTCGGGCCGTGCCGGGTAGATGAACGAGACCTTGTCGAACACGATCTCGCCGCGCACCGGCTCGGGCAGCGTCTGCGGCGTCTCGGGATCGCGCACCGCGTCGGTCGCGTGCAGAAGCTCGATCAGCCGCTCGGTCGCGCCCGCGGCGCGCTGCAACTCGCCGATGATCTCGGACAGGGCGGCGACGGCGCCCGCGACCATCACCGAGTAGATCACGAACTGGATCAGCGTCCCCGCGGTCAACTCGCCCGCGCGCACGTCCCACGCGCCGACCCACAGCACGCCGACGATGCCGGTGAAGACTAGGAAGATCACGATCGCGGTCATCGCGGCGCGGGTGGTGATCCGGGTGCGTGCGGACTGGAAGCTCTGCTCGGTCACGTGGGCGAAGGTGCCCCGCGTCGCGGCCTCGTGGGTGTAGGCCTGCACCGTCTGCACGGCGCCCAGCGCCTCGGACGCGTTGCCCGACGATTGCGCGATCCAGTCCTGGTTCTCGCGGCTCAGCACGCGCAGGCGGCGGCCCAGCACGATGATCGGCACCAGCACCGCCGGCACGATCAGCAGCACCAGCCCCGTCAGCTTGGGCGAGGTCGCCAGCATCAGCACCAGCCCGCCCGCGAACAGCAGCACGTTGCGCAGCGCGATCGACACCGACGCCCCCACCACCGACAGGATCAGCGTGGTGTCGGTGGTGATCCGGCTCAGCACCTCGCCGGTCATGATCCGTTCGTAGAACGCCGGCGACAACCCGATCACCCGGTCGAACACCGCCTTGCGGATGTCGGCCACCACGCGCTCGCCCAGCCGCGTGACCAGCGCGTAGCGCAGCGCCGTGCCGATCGCCAGAAGTGCGGCGATCCCAAGCGCGGCGGCAAAGTAGCGGTCCAGCAGCGCGCCCTCGGCCGCGTTGAAGTTGTCGACCACCCGCCGCACCGCCAGCGGCAGCACCAGCGCCACGGTCGCCGTCAGGACAAGCGCCGTGATCGCCGCGGCCATCAGGCCCTTGTAGGGGCGCATGAACGGCCACAGAGCGCGCAGCGAGCTCAGCTTGCGCGATTTCTCGCGGTCGTCGTCGGTGGATACGGTGGTCGGTCCGTGGGCCATGGCCCCTCCCAGATGTTTGGGCGGTTGTGCCACGTGGGCGGTCAGGGTCAAGCGTCGCATTGCCGCGCATCGGCACCGCTGGCGTCGTTCCGGCTGTCGGAGGGTGGAGCGGGCAGCGGGAATCGAACCCGCACCAAGAGCTTGGAAGGCTCGTGTGATACCATTTCACCATGCCCGCGCTGATCGCAGAGGTATGCGAAGCCTCGCCTGTCGTCAAGCCGGGCTCAGGCGCTGTTGGGAACGATCAGGTCCGGACCCGATGCGCGGTTCGAATTCACCGCCGGGTCCACCCGGTGCAGGACCAGCGTCCCCGCGGGCGCGGGGCGCATCAGCGTCGCCGCACCGTGGCCCGCCTCGCCCAGCCATTTCGCCCAGTCCTCGGGCGCCACGATGACCGGCATTCGGTGGTGGATCGCGGCGATCTCGCCGGCCGCGGCGCAAGTGACGATGGTGCAGGTGCGCAGCGTCTCGCCGTCCCGCGTCCAGTCCTGCCAGAGGCCGGCGAAGGCCAGCGGTGCGGCGTCCGCCTTGCGGATGTACCAGGGCAGCCGCGCGCCGGACGGGTCCTTCGTCCACTCGTAGCAGCCCGACGCGGGAATCAGGCAGCGCCGCGCGTGGGCGGCCTCGCGGAAGGCGGGCTTTTCCGCGACCGTCTCGGCGCGCGCATTGAACAGCGGCGGGCCGTCGTTCGGCGCCTTGTACCAGCGCGGGATCAGCCCCCAGCGCATCGCCACCAGCCGCCGCCCGCCGTCCTCGGACCGGACCACGTGGATCCGGTCGGTGGGGCAGACGTTGTAGTTCGGCACCATCGGCAGGTCGTTGTCGGGCCGCGCCTCGAACAGCTGCGCCATCGCGTCGGGCGGCAGCGTGATCGCGAAGCGCCCGCACATCAGCGTCGCCCGCCCGCGCCGAGCCCCGAGTAGAGCAGCAGCCCCCAATCGACCAACTCGCGCTCGACTGCCGCCCATGCGCCGCCGAACGCGATCGGATCAAGGCCCGCAGCCTGCGCAATCGTGGTCAGCGACCGGCGCCCGTCGATCGCCGCGATCAGCGGTGCGGCGGCCTTGGGCAGGCGCAGCACCGCCTGCGCCTCCTTCAGGGTCAAGGGAATATCCCGCTCCTGCGCGACCGCCTTGGCAAGCGCGGCCGCCTGCACCCCGCGCAGCCGGGGCACCAGCGTCCGCTCGCTGCCGCGCGCCGGCTTGCGATCGTCCTCGGCCGGCACGGCATAGGCGATGTGCATCCGAATCGTGCCGCGCAGCTTCTCGGCCACGCTCATGGCCGTGGCGTCGTCCATGCCATCGGGCCGCGCGATGATCCGCTTCAGATCGTAAAGCGCGGGCGTCGCGAAGCCCTGCAGCCGCCAGCCCGTCGCCGCCAGCGTCGCCAGCAATTCGTCCACGGCGAACGCCCGGTCCTGCCCGTGCAGCAGAAGGTCGTAGAATCCCGCGTCCGAGGCCTCGTGATCGCCCAGGTTGCGGTTGGCCCGGAACGGATGCCCCTCGGGCAGCGCCGCGACGATCGCGCGGGCCTTTGCCAGCCGCGCCTCGGGCGGCAGGCCCGCGAACAGCGCGCCGAACGCCTCCTGCAAGGGATAGACGCCGCTGCGGCCGTAGGGCGCGTAGACCATGAAGCCCATCCCGCCCCCGGGCGCCAGCGCCGCGCGCAGGGCGCGGAACCCCGCCTCGGGCTCGGGCAGGTGATGCAGCACGCCGCAGCAATCGATGTAGTCGAACGTGCCCAGATCGCCCGCCTCCAGCAGCGATCCGGTCTGGAACCGGATGCCGGTCAGCCCGCGCGCGCTTGCCCGCGCCTCGGCCACCGCGCGCGCCTGCGTGGACAGGTCGACATAGGTGATATCGTGATCCACGCCCGCCCAGGCTAGGACCTGCGCCAGCTGGATCAGCCCGTCTCCGGTGCCGCCGCCCGCCACCAGCGCGCGGAAGGGCCGCGCCCAGTCGCGCTTCCCGCCGAACAGCCAGTGGTCGATCTCCCACGGGTGCGACGGAGAGCCGACGATCAGCCGCGTCGCCTCGTCCGCGGGGTCGCGTTCGGGATAGGGATAGGCCTCGTAATGTTCGGTGACGCTGACCATGTTCCGCCCGTCATGCTGCGCATGACAATGCTCCGTGTGTCCTGCTGCGCAGCCTTGATGCCACGCGGCACGGCCGGCGCCAAGGGCGGGACGGACGCGGCCCTGCCTGGGTGGGGCCGACCCGTGCGCCGGACGCGACGCGGGCCGGCCCCTGCCGGGGCTTACCGGGCGATAACGATGCGCCCGTCCGTGTAGGGTTCGTAGGGCGCGTTCTCGGCCAGGTATTCCGCCGTGACGTCGGCCAGGTCGGGGCCGAAATCGTAGGCGTTGGCCGCATCGACGAGCATCGAGTACCCGTCACCGCCGTTGCGGACGTAGTTGTTGGACACCGCGCCGTAGGTCGCCTCGGGGTCCAGCGGCTCTCCGCCGATCATCACGTTCGACACGCGGCTGCCCGGCTCGGCCGAGGGATCGACCTCGAAGGTCATGCCGGCGACCTGCGGGAAGCGGCCCGCGGCCTCCTCCATCTGGCTCACGCCGTTCTCCAGCGCGGCCAGCAGCGTCTCGCCCGAGATCTCGAAGGTCGACAGCGTGTTCTGGAACGGCAGCACGGTCAGCACCTCGCCCATCGTCACCTCGCCCGCGTCGATCGAGGCGCGCAGCCCGCCGCTGTTGGCGATCGCCACGTCGATCCCCTGGTCGGCCACGCGGTCCAGCATGGCATCCGCGACCAGGTTGCCCATCGAGCACTCCATCTGCCGGCAGATCGCGCGGTCGCCCTCGATCGGCGCCTGCGCCTGCGCCACCACGCGGTTGCGGATCTCCTCCAGCGGCTGGGCCAGTTCGGTGATCCGGTCCACGGTCGCCACGTCCTCGGTGACGGCGGCATCCAGCAGCAGCGGCTCGCCTTCGGCCGAGACGACGTTGCCCTCGTCGTCGAAGGTCACCTGCAGCTCGCCCAGGAACTTGCCGTAGGCATAGGCCTGCACGATCGCCGTGTCGCCGACCATCGTCGGGTAGGGCCCGGCCGCCCCCTCCATGTCGCCCAGCAGCGTGTTGGTGTGGCCGCCGACGATCACGTCGACGCCGGTCGTCTCCTCGGCCACGCGCTGGTCGACCTTGTAGCCCGAGTGGCTGAGCACGACGATCTTGTTGACCCCCTGCTCGGTCAGCGCGTCGACCTGCTCCTGCACCGCCGGCACCGGGTCGCTGAAGGTGACGTTCGGGCCCGGGCTGGCCAGCTCGTGCGTGTCCTGCGGCGTCAGCCCGATCAGGCCGATCCGCTCGCCGTCCTTCTCGATCACCACGGACTTCTCGATCGCGTCGGCCAGCAGCGGCTCGCCGCCGAAGTCGGCGTTCGACATCAGGATCGGGAACTCGACCGTGTCGACGAAGTCGCGCAGCACCTCGGGGCCATCGTCGAACTCGTGGTTGCCCACGGTCATCGCGTCGTAGCCCATCTTGTTCATCATCTCGGCCGCCGCGGCGCCCTTGTAGTAGGTGTAGAACAGCGTGCCCTGGAACTGGTCGCCGCCGTCGACGAGCAGCCAGTTGTCGTTGCGCGCCTTGGCCTCGGCGATCGCGGTGACCAGCCGCCCCGAGCCGCCAAAGCATTCGCCGGCCTGGTTGTCCTCGGCCGAGCAGGTCGAATCGTAGGCGCTGATCGGCTCGAACCGGGCGTGAAAGTCGTTCGTGTGCAGGATCGTCAGCGCGTAGTCGGCCTGCGCCGCGCCTGCGCTCAGCGCCAGCACGGCCGCGCCGCTCAGGTATCGTGCGAACATCTGTTGGAACCTCTCTGTCGGGTTGTTGTGCAGCGATCGTGCCTTGCGCCCGCGCGCCTGTCAAAAACCATCGACGCCGGCGATCCGATCGACTGCGCGCGAAGACCCCCGCCGGAGAGCATCGGCGGAACACACGCCCGCGTGAGGCCTCTTGACCGCGCCCCGCCTGCGCGGCATCCCCTTGCACATGTTGATATACAAGATCCTCAGGCAGGACGAGTGGGACGCCCTGCAGGCGCATGGCGAAACCCGGGGCGCGCCCATCGACGAGGCGGACGGCTTCATCCACTTCTCGACCGCCGAACAGGTGCGCGAAACCGTGACGAAGCATTTCGCGGGCGTCGAAGGCCTGCTGATCGCGGCGCTCGACACCGATGCCCTCGGCGACGACCTGAAATGGGAGCCGTCGCGTGGCGGTGCCCTGTTCCCGCACCTCTACGGCCCGCTCCGGCTGGAGGATATCCTCTGGGTTCAGCCGCTGCCGCTCACCAGCGCGGGGCATGTCTTTCCCACGGATATCGGCGCATGAACACCGGACACACGGGCACGGGCCACACGGGCACGGGCCACGTCAATCCGACGCGCGACCAGTTCGACGCCTTCAAGGCCGGCGACCGCGACGCGCCGGTCGAGATGCTGAACCTCGTGCGCCTGCGCGACCGGGCCGAGTATCCCGCCGGCCACCCGCTGCACGGCGAAGGCCTGACCGGGGCGCAGGCCTATGCCCGCTACGGTGCCGAAAGCGCACCGGTGCTGGCGCGGCTGGGCGGCTCGATCCTGTGGCGCGGGCAATACCAGACCATGCTGATCGGCCCGGATGACGAGGTCTGGGACCACGTCTTCGTCGCCCGCTACCCGTCGGCCCGCGCCTTCCTTGCGATGGTCACGGACTCGGATTATGCAAGCGCCGTGATCCACCGCACCGCCGGCGTCGCCACCTCGCGCCTGATCCGCTGCGGCGCGGCCGAACCCGGCACCGCCTTCGGATGAGCCTGCTGGAACAGGCCGGTCTTGCCGCCCTGCGCCGGGTCGAGCCCGAGCGCGCCCACCGGCTGGCGCTGCTCGCCCTGCGCGCGGGCCTCGCCCCCGCCCCCGGCCTGCTCAGTTCCGACCGGCTGCGCACGCGCGTCGCGGGCCTGCCCCTGCCCAACCCGGTCGGCCTCGCCGCCGGTTTCGACAAGAACGCCGAGGCGCTGCTTGGCCTCTCGCGCGCCGGTTTCGGCTTTGTCGAGGTGGGCGCGGCCACGCCCCGGCCGCAGCCGGGCAACCCGCGCCCGCGCCTGTTCCGGCTGGCCGAGGATTCCGGCGTCATCAACCGCTTCGGCTTCAACAACGACGGGATGGAGGCGATCGCCGCGCGGCTGGCGCGGCGGCCGCGCGACATGGTGCTGGGCCTGAACCTGGGCGCGAACAAGGACAGCGCCGACCGCGCGGCGGATTTCGCCACCGTGCTGCGCCATTGCGCCGAGCATCTGGATTTCGCCACCGTCAACGTCAGCTCTCCGAACACCGAGCGTCTGCGCGACCTTCAGGGTCGCGACGCGCTGGCCGCCCTTCTGGGCGGGGTGATCGAGGCGCGCGACGCCCTGCCCCGGCGCATTTCCGTCTTCCTCAAGATCGCGCCCGATCTCGACGGCCAGGGCCTGCGCGACGTGGCCGAGGTGGCGCTGGCGGCGCGCGTCGATGCCATCGTCGCCACCAACACCACGCTCGCGCGCGAGGGGCTGCGCTCGGCCGCTGCGTCGCAGGCGGGCGGGCTGTCGGGGCGACCGCTCTTCGACCGCTCGACGCGGGTTCTGGCGCACCTGTCCGGGCTCACGAAAGGCGCGGTGCCGCTGATCGGCGTCGGCGGGATCGAGACGGCCGAGCACGCCTTCCAGAAGATCCGCGCGGGCGCCTCGGCGGTGCAGCTCTACACCGCGCTGGCCTATGGCGGGATCAGCCTCGTCCGCGATATCGTCGAGGGGCTGGACAAGCGGCTGGCGGCCGAGGGCTTCGCCTCGGTCGAGGAAGCCGTCGGAACCGGGCGCGACGACTGGGCCTAGATCCGGGCGCGAATCCGCGCCAGATGTTAACAGTTTCTGAATCCGTCTCTGCAAACCATTGATTTTGCTGCGCCGCCTCGATGTCCCACCGTGGGACACCCGGTGACGCCTGCCCTCGGACCAGCGCCTTCAGACCAGCTTCGGAACCGCCCGCGCCCCCTGCGCGGCCCGGACGAAGGCGCGGATCTTGTCCGCGTCCTTCACCCCCGGCGCCGCCTCGACCCCCGAGGAAACATCGAGCTGCCGCGCCCCGGTCATCGCCACCGCGTCGGCCGCGTTCTCGGGCGTCAGCCCGCCCGCCAGCATCCACGGCACCGGCCAGCGCCGCCCGGCGATCAGCCGCCAGTCGAAGGCCAGCCCGTTGCCCCCCGGCAGCGCCGCGTCCCTAGGCGGCTTCGCGTCCACCAGGATCTGGTCCGCCACCCGCGCGTAGTCATCGATGACGGACAGATCCTCGGCCGAGGCGACGCCCACAGCCTTCATCACCGGCAAGCCATATCGCGCCTTGACCGCGGCCACGCGCGCCGGCGCCTCGGAGCCATGAAGCTGCAGCATGTCCAGCGGCACGACGGCCGTAATTGCGTCCAGCGTGGCATCGTCGGCGTTGACCACCAGCGCGACCTTCGCCAGCCCCGGCGGCGCCCCGAGCGCCAGGTCGCGCGCCTGGTAGACGCCTAGGTGGCGCGGGCTCTTGGAAAAGAACACGAAGCCGCAATAGGCCGCACCCGCGGCGGCAGCGGCCTCCACGTCGCCGGGCCGCGTCAGGCCGCAGATCTTCACCCGCACATCCGTCATGCCCCGCCCCTTCGTTCTGGCGAAAATATCCCTGCGGATTCGCCGCAGGCGGCAGGGGCAGGCCCTCTACCAGCCTCGGGCGCCGTCACGCCCGGGTCGAACTCTGGTCCAGAAGCGCCAGGACCTCGTCCTTGTCCTTGTCGCGCTCGGCCTGGGTGCGGTGAAGCTCGCGCTGCAGCTTGCGCAGCTCGGCCTCCTTGTGGCGCGCCTCGGCGCGGTGCTTGTGCTCGCGCAGCCACTCCCAGACGAAGCCGATCAGCAGTCCCGCGATGATCCCGGCGAAGATGACCAGGAACAGCGGCAGCTCGATCGACATCGCGGCCCAGCCGAGGCCAGGCATCGTCGACAGCCCCTCGGGCAGGGTCGACAGCAGGACCGGCGCGCGGTTCGCCAGCGCCAGGCAGATCAGCACCACGGCCAGAACCGCGAGAAAGACGTAGCGGATGTAACGCATCAGTTGTCCTATTTTCCGTTCAGCCGGTCGCGCAGAAGCTTGCCGGTCTTGAAGAACGGCACGTGCTTCTCTTCAACCTCAACGGCTTCGCCCGTCCTCGGGTTGCGCCCGGTGCGCGCGTCGCGCTTCTTGACCGAGAACGCGCCGAAGCCGCGCAGTTCGACCCGGTCGCCGCGGGCCATGGCGTTGGTGATCTCTTCGAAGATCGTGTTCACGATCCGCTCGACGTCACGCTGGTAGAGATGCGGATTCTCGTCGGCGATCTTTTGGATCAGTTCGGATCTGATCATAGGCGCTTTCCCCCGGCATGCGTCACGTCGCGGCCACTTGCAGGACTATACGCCGAAACCGGGCCCGACGGAAACATGCATTGCGCGGGAAAACCCATGCAGCGCAGCACTTTGCCGCCCACTGCCGGCCTCGGGGCGGGCCCGGGGCAGCTGGGAACCTCACGGCGCGAAGGCCGCGCCTTGCAACGCCCGTCGTGCCGGACGGGCGATTCGCCCGTCGCGCCCGGAAACGCGAAAGGCCCCGGCGCATGTCCGGGGCCTTCTGCAATCGTGTCGAGCGGGTGCCGCTTACTCGTCGTCGCGGTTGAGCGCCGCCCCCAGGATGTCGCCCAGCGACGCACCCGAATCCGAGCTGCCGTACTGCTGAACCGCTTCCTTTTCCTCGGCGATCTCGCGCGCCTTGATCGACAGGCCCAGACGACGGGACTTCGTGTCGATGTTGGTCACGCGCACGTCGATCTTGTCACCGACCGAGAAACGCTCGGGGCGCTGCTCGGAGCGGTCGCGCGACAGGTCCGAACGGCGGATGAAGGACTTCATGCCCTCGTATTCGACCTCGATGCCGCCATCCTCGATCGCGGTGACCTCGACGGTCACGATCGAGCCGCGGCGCACGCCGCCGGCCGCATCGGCGAACTTGTCGCCACCCAGCGCCTTGATCGAGAGCGAGATGCGCTCCTTCTCGACGTCGACCTCGGAGACCACCGCCTGGACGATGTCGCCCTTGCGGTATTCCTGGATCGCTTCCTCGCCGCGCTGGTCCCAGGACAGGTCGGACAGGTGAACCATGCCGTCGATGTCGCCTTCGAGACCGATGAACAGGCCGAACTCGGTGATGTTCTTGACCTCGCCCTCGACATGCGTGCCCTCGGGATGGGTCTCGGCAAAGACTTCCCACGGGTTGCGCTGGGTCTGCTTGAGGCCCAGCGACACGCGACGCTTGGCGCTGTCGATCTCGAGCACCATGACCTCGACCTCTTGCGAGGTGGACACGATCTTGCCCGGATGGACGTTCTTCTTGGTCCAGGACATTTCGGACACGTGGACCAGACCCTCGACGCCCGGCTCCAGCTCGACGAACGCGCCGTAGTCGGTGATGTTGGTCACGCGGCCCTGGTGGACCGAGCCCAGCTGGTACTTGGCGCCGACCAGATCCCACGGATCTTCCTGCAGCTGCTTCATGCCGAGGCTGATACGGTGGGTTTCCTTGTTGATCTTGATGACCTGGACCTTGACCGTCTCGCCGATCGCCAGAATCTCGGACGGGTGGTTCACGCGGCGCCATGCCATGTCGGTCACGTGCAGCAGGCCATCGACGCCGCCGAGGTCGACGAACGCGCCGTACTCGGTGATGTTCTTGACCACGCCGTCGACCGCCTGGCCTTCGTGCAGGTTGGCGATGACCTCGGCGCGCTGCTCGGCGCGCGATTCTTCAAGGATGGCGCGACGCGAGACCACGATGTTGCCGCGGCGGCGGTCCATCTTGAGGATCTGGAACGGCTGCTTGAGCCCCATGAGCGGGCCTGCGTCACGCACCGGGCGGACGTCGACCTGAGAGCCGGGCAGGAACGCCACGGCACCGCCGAGATCGACCGTGAAGCCGCCCTTGACGCGGCCGAAGATCGCGCCCTCGACGCGGGCGTCGTCGGCATAGGCCTTTTCCAGACGGTCCCAGGCTTCCTCGCGGCGGGCCATCTCGCGGCTGATGACCGCCTCGCCGCGGGCGTTCTCGGCCGAGCGCAGATAGACCTCGACCTCGTCGCCGACGGAAATGTCGGGCTGCTCGCCGGGATTGGCGAATTCCTTCAGCTCGACGCGGCCTTCCATCTTGTAGCCGACGTCGATGATGGCCTGGCCCGCCTCGATGGCGATGACCTTGCCCTTGACCACCGAACCTTCGTTCGGCGTGTCCATCTCGAGGCTCTCGCTGAGCAGCGCCTCGAATTCTTCCATGCTTGCTTGTGCCATGTGGCTGCGTTTTCCTTTGCGTATTGTGCTATTCCGGCCGGGCGGTTGTCTCCGCCGGTCTTGGGTTGGTCAGTCGGGCCTTGCGGGAAACGAAAACAGGGCCGTTGCAGCGACCCGCGTCCGTCCACCCTGTCGCGCCCCATGGCCTTGCGGCCTTGTCGACGCGCCGCTCATACCGTCAAGGGCCGCGCAAGGCAAGGCCTTCGGGCGTCGGCGGGGCGGCGGGCGCGACCGTTGCAGCGGCAAGCGCGCCACGCCGCCCGCGCAGGGGGTCGCAGCCGGACCGTAAAGCTTGTTTCGATCCGGCCGGGCTTGTAAAAGCGGCTCAGGGGACGGGAAAAGCGGTGGTTCGGGATGATGCAGGCAGGGGTCTTCGCCCAGATGGCGCGGCTGATGGAAATGGTTGACGCCATGATGGCCGAGCTCGGGCTGGGCGACCTGTCGACGAACGAGCGGACCGTGCTCATGGCGATGTCCGCCTGCGCGACGCGGGACCAGAACGGCCTGCCCGTCAGCCACACGGAACGCGCCCGCGCGCATCGCCTCAGCCGGCAGATTTCGCAGCCGACCTTTCACCGCAACCTGCGGCGGTTGATGGATCGCGGCATCGTCAGCAAGACCGAGGGGCTGGGCGCGGGGGAATACGTCATCGTGTCGCCGCGGGCGCCCGAGATCGAGATTCCGGCGACGCTGGACCGCCCCGGTCTCAATCAGCACGCCGCCAAGTAGCAGACGTCACGACGCCGGGCGCACCTGGTCGACAAAGCGGCGCGCGGCGGCGATCGCGGTCTCGACGTCCATGTCCGAGGTGTCCAGCACCATCGCATCGTCGGCCGCGCGCAGGGGCGCATCGGCGCGGTTCATGTCCTGCTCGTCGCGGGCGCGGATGTCGGCCAGCACGCTGTCCACCGACACGTCGAGCCCCGCCGCCACCAGCTCGCGCCAGCGGCGATCGGCGCGGATTTCGGGCCGGGCGGTGACGAACAGCTTGGCCGGAGCGTCGGGGCAGATCACCGTGCCGATGTCGCGCCCGTCCAGCACCGCGCCGCCCGATCGTGCGGCAAACGCGCGCTGGAAGTCCACCAGCGCGGCGCGCACCTCGGCGATGGTCGCCACGCGCGAGGCCGCCTGCGCCACCTCGGGCAGGCGCAGCACGGCATCGTCCAGTTCCTCGGGGTTCAGCGTGCGCGCCGCCTCGACCGGCTCCATCCCGTCGAGCATGCGCCGCCCCACCGCGCGGTAGAGCCGCCCGGTATCGAGATGGCCGAACCCGAGGTCGCGCGCGAGGCGCTTCGATATGGTGCCCTTGCCGGATGCGGCGGGGCCGTCGACTGCAATCGTGAATCCCATGCGTCCAGCTAACCCTTCAGGACCGCGCGGCGCAACCGCGCTTCAGGCGGTGTCGCGCGCAAGATCGGCGCCGAGGCTCGTCATCAGCCCCTCGAAGATCGGGAAGGACGTCGCGATCGGCCCGCCGTCGTCGATGCGTATCGGCGCGTTCGCGGCGAGGCCCAGCACAAGGAACGCCATCGCGATGCGGTGGTCGAGGAACGTCTCGACCGTGGCGCCGCCCGGCACCGCGCCATGCCCCAGTCCGTGCACGCGCCACCAATCGGGTCCGTCGTCGACGCGCAGGCCGGCCGCACGGAGGCCGCGCGCCATGGCGTCGATCCGGTCGGATTCCTTGACGCGCAACTCCTTGACGCCGGGCATGTAGGTCTCTCCTTCCGCGAAGGCAGCGACGACGGAAAGCACCGGGTATTCGTCGATCATCGACGCGGCGCGGTCGGCCGGTACCTCGATCCCCTTCAGGTTCGGCGAAAAGCGCGCGCGCAGGTCGGCCACCGGTTCGCCGCCTTCCTCGCGGCGGTTCTCGAACGTCAGGTCGGCGCCCATGTCCTGCAGGGTGAAGAACAGCCCCGCCCGCGTGGGATTCAGCCCGATATTGGGCACCAGCACGTCCGAGCCTTCGGTGATCAGCGCGGCGCAGACCGGGAAGGCCGCCGAACTGGGATCGCGCGGCACGGCGATGGTCTGCGGCTTCAGCTCGGGCCGGCCCTGCAGCGTGATGACGCGGCCCTCGTCGGTGTCCTGCGTGTTGATCGTGGCGCCGAAGCCCGCCAGCATCCGCTCGGAATGGTCGCGCGTCGCCTCGCGCTCGATCACGACCGTCTCTCCGGGCGCGTTGAGGCCCGCCAGCAGTACGGCGGACTTCACCTGGGCCGAGGGCACGGGCGTGACGTAGCGCACCGGCAGCGGATCGGCCGCGCCAATGATGGTCATGGGCAGCCTCCCGCCCGACCGGCCAACGCTGCGCGCGCCGAAGAGCCGCAACGGATCGGTCACGCGCGCCATCGGCCGCTTGTTGAGGCTGGCGTCGCCCGTAAAGGTCGCGGTGATCGCCGTGGTCGCCATCGCGCCCATGATCAGCCGCACGCCGGTACCGGAATTGCCGCAATCGATGACCTGGTCGGGCTCGGCGAAGCCTCCGACGCCCACGCCGTGGACGTGCCAGGTGTCGCCGCGCCTTTCGACCTGCGCGCCGAAGGCGCGCATGGCCTTGGCGGTGTCCAGAACGTCCTGCCCCTCCAACAGACCAGTCACGCGGGTTTCGCCCACCGACAGCGCACCCAGGATCAGCGACCGGTGCGAGATCGACTTGTCGCCGGGCACGTGCGCCTCGCCGCGCAGCGAGCCGGATTTGCGCGCGATCATCGGGATCGGTTCGCCGTGGGCGGACATGGGCGGCACTCCTTCGGTGGTTCCGACGCCTGTTAGACCGCGCGGCGGCGGCCGTCCACTGCTCGCGCTATCGCGGTCGGTCAGCGACGGTGGAAGGTCAGGTAGTGTGGCACGCGCCCCTCGCGCAGCGCCTTCTGCTCGTAGCGCGTGGACAGCCAGTCGGGCCACGCCTCGCGCCAGTCGGCCGGCCGCTGGGCGGTCCATTCGAAGCCTGCCTTCGGCACCTCGATCAGCGTCTGGCGCACGTAGTCGGGAATGTCCGTCGCCACGCGGAACTCGGCCCCCGACGCCATCGCGCGGTGCAGCGGCTCGAGGTGTTCGTCGGTGACGAAGCGCCGGCGGTGGTGCTTCTTCTTCGGCCACGGGTCGGGATAGAGCAGGAACGCCTTTCCGATCGAGCCATCGGGCAGCACGTCCATCAGGTCGCGCGCATCGCCGGGCCAGACGCGCAGGTTGGTCACGCCCGCGTCGCGGATCTTGCCCAGCAGCATGGCGACGCCGTTCATGTAGGGCTCGCACCCGATGATGCCGACACCGGGGTTGCTTTGTGCCTGGTGGACCATGTGCTCGCCCCCGCCAAAGCCGATCTCGAGCCAGACGGCCTTGCCGCCGAAGGTGGCGTCCAGGTCGAGCGGATGCCGGTCGGGATTGACGTCCCAGCCCACCGGTCCGGGCGACAGGGGCTCGAGGTCCTCGTCGAGGTATCGCTCCTGCGCGGGGCGCAGACCCTTGCCCCGGATGCGGCCGTAGAAATTGCGCCAGGGCGCGCCGGGATGCTTGTTCGACGTGGTCATGGCGCGGGCTTTACCGCCCTGCCCCGCGCGGGGCAAGGCGGCAGGTCGCGGGTTACAGCCGGTCGTCCAGGAACGCCTGCAGGCCCTCCCAGCTGCCCTGGTCCGCCTCGAGGTCGTAGTCGTCCGAGCCGTAGACCGTGAAGCTGTGGCGTGCGCCGCCGAAAACCTGCGCACCATGGTCGACGCCCGCTTCCTGCAACTCGTTCAGGACCGCCGCCAAGTCCTCCATCCCCGAGACGGGGTCGGCGGTGCCGTGGAAGAACCGGATCGGCGCGGTGGTGGCGGAATAATCCTGCCCCTCGGGCGTGCCGAGCCCGCCGTGGAAGCTGACGAAGCCCTGCAGGTCGGCGCCCGCGCGGGCCGCTTCCAGCACTGCCGCACCGCCGAAGCAGTAGCCCATCATCACCATGTCGTCGGTGGCGCCGGTGATGTTGGCGGCCTCGGCGATCGAGCCCATCAGCCGCGCGCGAAACTCCTCGCGATCGCCGTAGAGCGCCCCGGACAGGGCGCGGTTCTCGTCGGTCGTGGTGGGATTCTCGTCGGCGCCGTAGACGTCGATGGCGAAGGCGGTGTAGCCGAGTGCGGCCAGCATGTCGGCGCGGCGCTCCTCGTAGTCCGTCAGGCCGTCCCAGTCGTGCACGATCAGCACGGTGCCCTTGGGCTCGATCGCGGTGTTGGTCGCGACGTAGCCTTCGTACTCGCGGTCGCCGACGGTGTAGCTGTGGTATTCGCCGGAGATCTCGGCGCCGGCGACGGTCGCGGTGACCAGTGCGGCGGTGGTTGCAAGGATGCTGCGGATCATGGTCGTCCCCTGTCGATTGCTTTCCCCTGCGGAAGATAGCGCCGCTGCGACCAAGTCCAGCGCGGAACGAAAAAGGGCGGCGCCTGCGCGGCACCGCCCGTCGTCCCGTCACCGCAGCGCGGTCACATCGCCTTCTTCAGCTCCTCGACCAGGTCCGTCTTCTCCCACGAGAAGCCGCCGTCGGCCTCGGGCTGGCGGCCGAAATGGCCGTAGGCGGCGGTGCGCTCGTAGATCGGCCTGTTCAGCTGCAGCTTCTCGCGGATGCCGCGCGGGGTCAGGTCCATGCACTTGCGGATGGCAAGCTCGATCGCCTCGGGGGGGACGTCTCCGGTGCCGTGGGTGTCGACGTAGATCGACAGCGGCTCGGCCACGCCGATGGCGTAGGACAGCTGCACGGTGCAGCGGCCCACCGCGCCGGTGGCGACGATGTTCTTGGCCAGGTAGCGCGCGGCGTACGCGGCCGAGCGGTCGACCTTGGTCGGGTCCTTGCCCGAGAACGCGCCGCCGCCGTGCGGGGCCGCGCCGCCATAAGTGTCGACGATGATCTTGCGCCCGGTCAGGCCCGCGTCGCCATCAGGCCCGCCGATCACGAAGGTGCCGGTGGGGTTCACGTGCCAGATCGTGTCGTCGGTGATCCAGTCGGCGGGCAGCACCTCGCGGATGTAGGGCTCGACGATGGCGCGGATGTCGCCGCTGGTCTGGTCCTCGGATTCGTGCTGGGTGGACAGCACGATAGAGGTCACCTCGACCGGCTTGCCGCCCTCGTAGCGCACCGAAAGCTGCGACTTGGCGTCGGGGCGCAGCAGCGGCTCGGCGCCGGACTTGCGGGCATGCGCCAGCCGTTCGAGGATCTTGTGCGCGTACTGGATCGGCGCCGGCATCAGGTCGGGCGTCTCGTTCGTGGCGAAGCCGAACATGATCCCCTGGTCACCCGCCCCGTCGCGGTCGACACCTTGCGCGATATGAGCCGATTGCTCGTGCAGGAAGTTCAGCACGTGCAGCGTGTTCCAGTGGAACTTCTCCTGCTCGTAGCCGATGTCCTTGATGCAATCGCGGGCGATCTGCCCGATCCGGCCCATGTAATCCTTGAGCCGCTCCTGGTCGCTCAGCCCGACCTCGCCGCCGATGACCACCAGGCTGGAAGTGGCAAAGGTCTCGCACGCGACGCGGGCCTCGGGCTCCTCGCGCAGAAGCGCGTCGAGGACGGCGTCGGAAATCCGGTCGCAGACCTTGTCCGGGTGGCCCTCGGAAACGGATTCCGAGGTAAACGTGTAATCTTGTCGGGACATGAACGCTCCATTGATGTTCTCGCCGCCACGCCAGGAAGCCGTTGTGGCGGCATTTTTTATAGTAGAACCGGGTTATGCCCGCGCGGGCGGCCGGTCAAACGGTTTCGCGTCTGCCGCGCAACACGGCGAACGCTATCGCGCCGATGAGCAACACCAGGATCGGCCAGTCTCCCGTGCGGCTGTAGGGCGTGATCCGCAGCGGCGGCGGAAGGGGCGCGTCGACGAACCCCGCCTGCCCCAGATCGAGCGAGGCCAGCACCCGCCCCGCCCCGTCGATCGCGGCCGAGACGCCGGTATTGGCGGCGCGCAGCAACGGCACGCCCTGCTCGATCGCGCGGATGCGCGATTGCGCCAGGTGCTGGTAGGGACCCGACCAGGTGCCGAACCACGCGTCGTTGGTCACGTGCAGCATCCAATCGGGGCGGAAGCCGGCGGCGTTGATGTCCTGGGGAAAGACCGCTTCGTAGCAGATCAGCGGCAGCGCCGTGCCCAGCGGGCCCAGCGGCATCGGGCGCGGGCCGGGACCTGCGGCGAAGCCCCCGGTGGCGCGCGCCGCCAGCGCCCGCAGGCCCAGCCGCGACACCAGCCCCGGCAGCGGCATGTACTCGCCGAAGGGCACCAGGTGGTGCTTGTCGTATAGCTGCGTGGCGGCGCCGTTCTCGACCAGGACCAGCGCGTTGTAGTAGCGCCCGTCCTCGTATCGCAGGATGCCGGTGGCGACGGGCGTGCCCTCGGCCGCGTCGGTCATGGCGGCGAAGGCATTGCCGGCGTCCTCCAGCAGCATCGGCAAGGCGGTTTCCGGCCAGACCACCAGCGAAGGCGCGCGGGCGGGATCGTCGGCCGGCGCGGCGGTGAAGTCGAGCTGGCGCTCGTAGAAGATGCGCTGGCGCTCCGGGTCCCACTTTTCCGTCTGCGGCGCGTTCGGCTGGACGAGGCGCACCACGGGCCGGTCCGACAGGTCCTGCATCGGCGGCGTCAGCCAGACCCCGCCGGCCCACAGGACCGCCACGCCAAGCCCCGCGCCCAGCGCCGGGCGCCGGCCCGACGCCGCCAGCGCGGCCAGTCCCAGCGTCGCGAAGGTCAGCCCGTGGGGCCCGGCGACCGCCGCCCACTGGATCACCGGCGTCTCGAGCCAGAGATAGCCGACCAGCGACCAGGGAAAGCCCGTCAGCACCGTGCTGCGCGCAAGTTCGGCCGCCGTCCACAGCACGACCAGGGCGAGGAATCGCTTGGCCTTCAGCCGCGCGGCAAGGCCGAAGGCCGCCGCCCAGAACAATGCCAGCCCGGCGGCAAGGCCCACCAGCGCGAAGGGCGCCATCCAGCCGTAGATCTCGGGTTCGATGAAGAACGGCTCGACGATCCAGGACAGGCTGACGCCGAAATAGCCCGTACCCGCCGCCCAGCCCGCCAAGGCCCAACGGCGCGCGTTTCGCAAAATCGCGAAGATCGCGGCGATGGACAGGATCGCCAGCGGCCAGAGGTCGTAGGGCGGCGTGCCCAGCGCCATGACCGCGCCGGCCACGAAGGCCAGCGCCGTGTGCCCGCGCAGCCGCATCGCGCGCCGCGAATCCGGTCGCGATCGCGCCCCGATGTCAGCCACGCCCCGGCTCGGCCGCGCGGAGCGGCGCAAGTGTCTCGGTCGCCGGCGCGGGCCGGCCGGCCACGCCGTTGCGCGCGGCGCCCAGACGCACGCGCAGGCGCTTGATACGGCGCGGATCGGCGTCGACCACCTCGAAATCGAGCCCCGCCGGGTGCGGCACCACTTCGCCGCGTGCGGGGACGTGGCCCGCCAGCATGAAGACCAGCCCGCCCAGCGTGTCGATCTCCTCGGCGTCGATATCCTCGTGGTCGGTCAGCTCGAGGCCCAGCTCATGCTCGAATTCCTCCAGCGGCGTCTTGGCCAGCACGAGGTAGCAGCCGGTCTTCTCGCGGGTCCAGTTGCGTGCCTCGTCGATGTCGTGCTCGTCCTCGATCTCGCCGATGACCTGTTCGATCAGGTCCTCGATCGTGACCAGCCCGTCTACGCCGCCGTATTCGTCGATCACCAGCGCCATGTGCCGGCGCTCGGTCTGCATCTTTGTCAGCAGCACGCCGATCGGCATCGAGGGCGGGACATACAGCAGCGGCCGCAGCATCCGCTTGAGGTTGAAGCGCTGGCCGGTCTGGCCCATGCCGTGGCCCAGCGCGAAATCCTTCAGGTGCGCCATGCCGACGGGCGTGTCGAGCGTGCCGTCATAGACCGGAAGCCGCGTCAGCCCGGTATCGCGGAACACCTGCGCGAGATCGTCCTTGGTGATGGTCATGGGGATCGCGACGATGTCGGCCTTGGGTATCGCCACGTCCTCTACCCGCATGCGGCGCAGGTTGACCAGCCCGTGCGACCGCGCGCGCGGTTGCTGGTCCGTGCCGGAGGAATCGCCGCCCGGCTGCGTGTCGGAGGCGAAGAAGCCCCTCAGCCGTCGCAACATGCCGCCCTGCTCGGCGGTCTCCCCGCCATCGTAGGTGTCGTGCTTCGTCTCGTGCGCGCCCTGCGCTGCATTAGACGAGTCGTCTGTATCGCCCATCGTCGCCTTACCAGTGTCGGACGTCATCGTCCCTCTCGTTCCCTATATGGGTCCGGCAAACCCAGTTTGCCAAGTGTCTCGACCTCGATCCGTTCCATCAGGCCGGCATCGGAATCGTCTTCGTGATCGTAGCCCAGAAGATGTAACACCCCATGCACCACGAGGTGCGTCACATGCGCCGCAAGCGGGGTTCCGCCGGCCTGCGCCTCGGCGGTGCATGTCTCGTATGCCAGTGCGACGTCGCCCAGATGCTCGGGGTCGTCGGGGGTGCCCGGCTCGGGCGGCTCGGGCACGGCACCGGGGATGTCCGGGGACAGGTCGACCTCGGGCCAGCTGAGCACGTTGGTGGCGCGTGGCTTGCCGCGGAAATCGGCATTGAGTGCGGCCATGCGCGTGTCGTCGCAACCCAGCACGGCGATCTCGAACAGCGCCGGGTCCAGCCCCAGATGCGCCAGCGCCGCCTGCCCCGCGCGTTCGGCCAGCGCGGGCAGGTCGGCGTCGCGCCAGCGCTCGTCCTCGATGATCGTCTCGGTCAGCACGGGCTCATCCGGCGGGGTGGTCGGCTTCGTAAGCCTCGATGATCGCGGCGACCAGCGGATGGCGCACCACGTCCTTGGCGGTGAAGTAGTTGAAGCTGATCCCCGTGATCGCCGCCAGCAGCCGTTCGGCATCGGCCAGCCCCGAGGGCACCCCGCGCGGCAGGTCGACCTGCGTGCGGTCGCCCGTGATCACCATGCGCGAGCCTTCGCCGAGGCGCGTCAGGAACATCTTCATCTGCATCGACGTCGCGTTCTGCGCCTCGTCCAGCACCACGAAGGCGTTCGACAGGGTGCGGCCGCGCATGAAGGCCAGCGGCGCGATCTCGACGGTCTTCTCCTCCATCAGGCGGGCAAGCTGCTTGCCCGGAAGGAAGTCGTTCAGCGCGTCGTAGAGCGGCTGCATGTAGGGGTCGACCTTCTCCTTCATGTCGCCGGGAAGGTAACCCAGCTTCTCGCCCGCCTCGACCGCGGGGCGCGACAGGATGATCTTGTCGACCTGCCCGGTGACCAGCATGTTCACGCCGACGGCGACGGCCAGATAGGTTTTGCCGGTGCCCGCCGGGCCGATGCCGAATGCCAATTCGTTGGCGAACAGCGACCGGACATAAGCCTTCTGCGCGTCGGTGCGCGGCTCGACCAGCTTCTTGCGGGTCTTGATCTCGACGGTGCCGCCGCCGAACATCTCCATCTGCGAGAGATCCTCGGCCTCGTCGGCCATGCGGAACTGGCGGTCGATCTCGGACTTGCCGACGTCGCGGCCCTGCTCCAGCCGGTCGTAGAGCGCGCGCAGCACCTCGGCGGCCTCGTCCTGCGCCTCGGCGGGGCCGTGCAGCGCAAGCTGGTTGCCCCGGCGCAGGATCTGCACGCCGGTCCGGGCCTCGATGTCGGTCAGATTGCGGTCGTATTCGCCGCACAGGTCGATCAGAAGTCGGTTGTCGGGAAATTCCAGAACGGCTTCGGCCGGGGCGACTGGGGTCACGCATGTCTCCTGCGATGCTGATCGCGTCTACCGTGCCAAGCGCGCGCGGGCAAGGCAACCACCGCCGCAACGCGACGCGGCGGCGAAAGATCCGCCGCCGCGCAAAAGAGCGTTACCGAGGGGGTGCCGGACCGGGTCCGGATCACCGCCGCCCGGCTCAGATCGGGTCGCCGATGACGCTGGTCGCGCCGCCCTTGAAGTTGCCCGTGGCGAGGCCCGGGAAATCCGACGGCACCGTCACGCAGACCGGCTTGCCCGTCTGGGGGTTGTAGCGCGGCGTCAGATAGCCCTCGACGCCGTCGTCGATGATCCAGTACTGGCAGCCCTGCGGCGAATACCAGATACCCGCCTGCATGTTCGCGAGCGCGCCCTGCCGGTCGACCGTCTGACGGTCGTTGTCCTTGTCGGGGTTGTTGCTGCAGCCGGCCAGCGCCAATGCGCCGGCGGCGGCAAGGATGAGTGCCTTCGTCATGCCGTGCGCTCCTTATTTGTACTTGCCGCTGTAGGGCACGTCGTATTTGCGGATCACGAATTGCTCGGTCTGCGCGCGCGGGCCGCCGTTGCAGACCGGCATCCCGTTGCGCTGCAGGATCGGCGCCATGTACCCTTCCGAACCGTCGTCCATCACCCAGTGCTGGCACCCGTCCGGATCGGTCCAGATGCCGGGGCGGTAGATCTCGCCGCGCAGCACCATCCGGCCGCCGCTCTGCGTGCTGGCGATCACCTCGCCGCCGCCCTTCAGGCGCGCCATCGCGCTGTCGCTGAGGCCATCGACCCGCATCGCCTCGCCGGTGGCGGCGTCGATAACCAGCGGCCGTTCCTGCGCCGCCGCACCATGCGTCGCAAGCACGAGGCCCGCCACGAAGGCCGCGACGCCGGACCGGAGGCTCCGAACTGTCGTCGACATTTGCTGTCCCTTTTCACTGTCCCTGTTGCGTGGGGCGGCGCACACGAAAGCGTGACCCCGCATCGACCATACCCCTATATCAACGATTTACGAGAAATCATCGCCACGTCACGCGCCGCCTGAAGCGGCCGAGTCGCACGGGCACCGGGACCGAACGCGGCCAGCCGCGTCCAATCCTTACGAAACAAGGGTTTGGCCTGACCTCCGGGGTCAGATCAGGCGACCAGCCGCCCCGACAGCGAGTTCGCGCCGGAATGCTCGATGCTGACCGAATGCAGCGATCCGGGGACGATTGTGTCGCTCTCGACATGCACCGCGTGCAGGTACTCGCTTTTTCCGACCATCTGGCCCGCGAATCGCCCCGCTTTCTCGAACAGCACCTTCACCGTCCGGCCCACCATCTCGTCCTGCAGGGCGCGCTGCTGGCGTGTCAGCAGCGCCTGCAGGCGCTTCAGGCGGTCGTCCTTGACGTCCTCGGGCAGCTGGTCGCGCTCGGCCGCCGGCGTGCCGGGGCGGGTCGAGTACTTGAACGAGAAGGCCGAGCCGTAGCGGACCTCCTCGATCAGGTCGAGCGTGGCCTGGAAGTCCTCTTCCGTCTCTTCGGGGAAGCCGACGATGAAATCGCCCGACAGGTGCAGGTCGGGCCGCGCGGCGCGCAGGCGCTCGATCAGCCGGATGTACTGCTCGGCCGTGTGCTGGCGGTTCATCCGCTTGAGGATGCGGTCGGACCCCGCCTGAACCGGCAGGTGCAGGTAGGGCATCAGCTTGTCGCAATCGCCGTGCGCGGCGATCAGGTCGTCGTCCATGTCGTTCGGGTGCGAGGTGGTGAAGCGGATGCGCTTGAGGTCCTCGATCGTCGCCAGTTCGCGGATCAGCCCGGCGAGGCCGCCCTCGTGCCCGTGATAGGCGTTGACGTTCTGGCCCAGCAGCGTCAGTTCCCGCACGCCCCGCTCCACGAGATCGCGCGCCTCGGTCATGATGCGATCCGCCGGACGCGACACCTCGGCGCCACGCGTATAGGGGACGACGCAGAAGGCGCAGAACTTGTCGCAACCCTCCTGCACCGTCAGGAACGCGGTCGGGCCGCGCTTGGCCTTGGGCCGCGTCTTCAGCGTCTCGAACTTGTCGTCCTCGGGAAAATCCGTGTCCAGCGCCTTCTCGCCCGCGCGCGCCCGCGCCTCGAGCTGCGGCAGCCGGTGATAGCTCTGCGGGCCGACGACCAGGTCCACCATCGGCTGGCGGCGCATGATCTCCTGCCCCTCGGCCTGCGCCACGCAGCCCGCCACGCCGATCTTCAGGTCCGGCTTCTCCGCCTTCAGGTGCTTGTAGCGCCCCAGCTCGGAATAGACCTTCTCGGCGGCCTTCTCGCGGATGTGGCAGGTGTTGAGCAGGATCATGTCGGCGTCGTCGGGGCTGTCGGTGGTGACGTAGCCCTGCCCGCCCATCGCCTCTGCCATGCGCTCGCTGTCGTAGACGTTCATCTGGCAGCCGTAGGTCTTGATATACAGCTTCTTGTCCTGGGGCATGGCGTGGCGTCCTGCGGCTTCGGGCTCAGCGGGTGCGATACAGCAGAACGGTCCCGGGTTGCAATGCGGGCGCTTTTGCGGAAGCGTTCACGAAAAAGGGCGGTGGCGTGCATTATCCGGATGTCGAGACTTTCGCGCGGCGCGGGCTGCGCGGCCTGCCGCCGGGCCCCGTCGCGCTGATCTTCGCCGAGGATTCCGCCGCGCTGGACGCGACGCTGCGCCACCACCAGCGCCACGGCCTCACGGTGGTGCTGCTGGGCGCGCCCGACCTCGCAGTGGCCGAGGACCTCTCGGACCTGCCCCGCGTCGATCTGGACGCGGCCGAGCCCGATGCCGTGCTCCGCGCCGTCAGCCGGATCGCGGACGCGGCGCCCGGCCGGTGGTTCTACTGGGGCTACAACGCCGAATTCCTGTTCTACCCCTTCGCCGAGACGCGCCGCGTGGGCGAGATGCTGTCCTTCCACGCGCAGGAGCGGCGCGAGGCGATGCTGACCTACGTGATCGACCTTTACGCCGGCGACCTTGGCCGACACCCGGACGCGGTGGCGCTGGACGATGCATGGCTCGACCGGATGGGCTACTACGCCGCCGCGCGCATCGACCCCGCCACGGCCAAGCCGCGCGAGCGGCAGCTGGACATCCACGGCGGGCTGCGATGGCGGTTCGAGGAACACGTGCCGCCGGACCGCCGCCGGATCGACCGGATCGCGCTGTTCCGCGCGCGGCGCGGGTTGACCCTGCGCCCCGATCACACGCTGAGCGTCGAGGAGATGAACACCTATGCCTGCCCGTGGCACAACAGCCTGACGGCGGCGGTCATGTCCTTCCGCGCGGCCAAGGCACTGCGCTTCAACCCCGACAGCCGCGAGGCGATCGACACGTTCCGCTGGCGCAACTCGGTGCCCTTCCAGTGGCACTCGCGCCAGTTGCTGGACCTCGGGTTCATCGAACCCGGCCAGTGGTTCTGACGCGGGCGGCGTGCCGCCCGTGCCCAGGCCGTCACGCCCCGGGCAGCTTGTCGAATTGCGGCATGCCCAGCACGTGATAGCCGCCATCGACCATGATGATCTCTCCGGTGGTGAAGGCGCCCGCCTCCGAAGCCAGCCAGACCGCGGTGCCGCCAACGGCCTCGAGGGTGGCATTGCTGCCCAGCGGCGCGTTCTGGTCGGTGTGCTTGTAGGTGCGCCGCGCACCGCCGATGGCTGCCCCCGCCAGTGTCTTCATCGGGCCCGGGCTGATGGCGTTCACGCGGATGCCGTCGCGGCCCAGGTCGTTGGCCAGGTAGCGCACGCCGGATTCCAGCGCGGCCTTGGCGATGCCCATGACGTTGTAGTTCGGCGTCACCCGGGTCGAGCCCATGTAGGTCAGCGTCAGCAGCGTCCCGCCGTGGTCCTTCATCAGCGGATGCGCCCGGCGCGCCACGTCGAGGAAGCTGTAGACCGAGATGTCCATCGAGTTGCGGAAGTTCGCGCGGCTGGTGTTCAGGACGCGGCCCTGCAGCTCGGACTTGTCGGAATAGGCGATGGCGTGGACCAGGAAATCCAGCCGGTCCCAGCGCGCCGCCAGCGCCTCGAAGGCGCGGTCGAGCGACGCGTCGTCGGTCACGTCCACGTCGACCATGAAATCGCTGCCGACCGAGGCCGCCAGCGGCTCCAGCCGCTTGCCGAAGGCCTCTCCCTGGTGGGTGAAGGCCAGTTCGGCCCCCGCCTCGGCGCAGGCCTTGGCGATGCCCCAGGCGATCGACCGCTCGTTCGCCACGCCCATGACAAGCCCGCGCTTGCCCTTCAGATCGATCGTCATCGCCGCCCCTCGCGTCGTGTGGTTGTCGTGCCCGTCGCGGTAGCGCGACACGCCGTTCAGTCGCGGTAGCGCGACAGCACCATCGAGCCGTTCGTGCCGCCGAACCCGAACGAGTTGGTCATCACCGAATCCAGCCCCGCGTTCTCGACGCACTCGGTGGCGATCTCCTCGGGCTTCAGCTTCGGGTCCAGCGTCTCGACGTTGATCGAGGGGATGATGAAATCGTTCTCGAGCGCCAGCAGGCAGTAGATCGCCTCCTGCGCGCCGGTCGCGCCCTGGCTGTGGCCGGTCATCGACTTCGTCGACGACACCGGCGGCGTGCTCCCCTCGCCGAAGACCCGCCGCACGGCCTCGATCTCGCCCACGTCGCCCACGGGGGTCGAGGTGCCGTGCGCGTTGATGTAGCTGATCTTGCGATCCTCGGGCAGCGTGGACAGCGCGATGCGCATGGCGCGCTCGCCGCCCTCGCCGCTGGGGGCGACCATGTCCGCGCCGTCGCTGGTCGCGCCGTAGCCTGTCACCTCGGCGTAGATCTTCGCACCGCGCGCGCGGGCGTGCTCCAGGTCCTCCAGCACCAGCATGCCGCCGCCGCCCGAGATCACGAACCCGTCGCGCTTCTCGTCGAAGGCGCGGCTGGCCTTCTCGGGCGTGTCGTTGAACTTCGACGACATCGCGCCCATCGCGTCGAACAGGCACGACAGCGTCCAGTCGAGCTCTTCTCCGCCGCCGGCGAACATCACGTCCTGCTTGCCCATCATGATCTGCTCGGCCGCGTTGCCGATGCAATGCAGCGAGGTCGAGCAGGCGCTGGTGATCGAGTAGTTGATGCCCTTGATCTTGAACGCCGTGCTGAGGTTCGCGCTGACGGTCGAGCACATGCATTTCGGCACCGCGAAGGGGCCGACGCGCTTGGTCCCGCCGGTCTTCAGCACCGTCTCGTGCGCGGCCAGCATGGCGCTGGTCGACGGCCCGCCCGACCCGGCCACGAGGCCGGTGCGCTGGTTGACGATGTCTGATTCCTCAAGCCCGCTGTCCGCGATCGCCTGCTGCATGGCGATATGCGCGTAGGCGGCACCCGGCCCCATGAAGCGCAGCGTGCGCTTGTCGATATGCTCGGACACGTCGATGTCGATCGAGCCCGCCACCTGGCTGCGGAACCCGTGTTCCTTCATCTGCTCGTTGGCGGTGATGCCCGAGCGGCCGGCCTTCAGCGAGGCCAGGACCTCCTGCGCATTGTTTCCGATGCTCGAAACGATCCCGAGCCCTGTGACGACGACACGGCGCATGCGGCCTCCATTCAAATGTCAGGCCGTGTGTAGGGCATCGCTCCGGGTAAGGGCAAGACGCGCGGCCACCCTCGGCAGGCGGGATCGCCGGAAAAACAACGCGGGCGGGTTTGGATTTGGGCATTCCGCCCCGCCTGCATTAACGTGACGTATGGCTGGAATCGGCGCCGGGCCTCGACGCCCGGCGGAAGGGGCGCCCGTGCGGGTGGCGGTTTTCATGGTAGCGATTGTCGTTCCGGGCGCCCGTGGCGACCCGCGCGGGACCATGCGGACACAGTCTTCGCAGGCCGCCGGATCGCGCCGCGGGACGCGCGGAGCCGCGGCCCGGTGGTCTTCCGGACGCTGCCCCCGTCCGAGGAACCCGCGCAGGATTCGCCACATGCTTGAACTGCTCACCTACGATGTGTTCACCGAGGCTCCGTTTCTGGGAAATCCGCTCGCGATCGTGCCGCACGCCGACGCTCTCACGGCGGACCAGATGCAGGTCCTGGCGCAAGAGCTCAATCTCTCCGAGACGATCTTCGTCATGCCGCCCGACGATCCGGCAAACACCGCGAAAGTGCGCATCTTCTTCCCGAAGGCCGAGATACCCTTCGCCGGCCACCCCACCATCGGCTGCGCGATCCATCTTTCGGGTCTGCTCGACGCCAAGGCCGATGCGACGGTTGAGATGCGGCTCGAGGAAAGGGCGGGCGTGGTTCCGGTCGTCGTGCAAAGGGTGAACGGCCGGGTGACCGCGGAATTCACGGCGCCGCTCCTTCCGGTGCGGGAGCGCGTGGTGGCGGACACGGCGCTGGCCGCGGACGCGCTCGGGCTCGAACCCGGCGAAATCGGCAATGCGACGGCGGCGATGCCCGAGGTCTGGCAGGCCGGGCCGTCCTACCTGCTCGTTCCCGTTGCCTCCGTCGACGCCTTGGGGCGGGCCCGGCCGGCCGGAAGCAGCTGGGACAGGCTGACCGAACGCGCGGGCACGATCAGCGCATGGCTCTTCGCTTCGGACCCGAAGGACGGATTCCGTGCGCGGATGTTCTCGCCGGCGGGCGGAACACCGGAAGATCCGGCAACCGGATCGGCTGTCGTGACCTTCGCGGGCCTGCTGGCCGATCATGGCCACTGCACGCGTGACGAGACATCCATCCGGGTCACGCAGGGCGTCGAAATGGGGCGCCGCTCGGAGATTCAGGCGCGGCTCATGATGCAGGACGGAACCCTCGCGGCCGTGCGGATTGGCGGCTCTGCCGTGCGGATCTCCTCGGGCAGGATCAGGATTCCGTGACCCCGGGCCCTGCGATCCCGCACCGCGAAACGCGAGGGCCGGCGCTTCGGAGAAGTGCTTCCATTGCGCCGAATCGTTGAATAAGCGTTAAAGTGACCCTGCAAGCCATTGATTTTGCTAAGACGCCTGCATGTCCCATCGTGGGACACCTGCCAGCGGGCTCAGCTCTCGCTCAGCGCGACCTTCATGTCCTTGACCTGGTAGATGGTCTCGCCATCCGCCTCGACGCGGCCGTCGGCCACGCCCATGGTCAGCCGGCGGGTCTGCACGGCCTTGGTGAAGTCGACGTAATAGGTCAGCATCTTGCGGTCGGGCCGGACCATGCCGGTCAGCTTGACCTCACCCACGCCCAGCGCGTAGCCGCGCCCCTTCCAGCCGCGCCAGCCCAGGTTGAACCCGGTCAGCTGCCACAGCCCGTCGAGACCCAGGCAGCCCGGCATGATCGGATTGCCGGGAAAGTGGCACTCGAAGAACCACAGGTCGGGTGTGATGTCGAACTCGGCCACCACGTGGCCCTTGCCGTGCGCCCCGCCGTCGCCCGAGATGTCGGTGATCCGGTCCATCATCAGCATCGGCGGCAGCGGCAGCTGGGCATTGCCCGGCCCGAACAGCTCGCCCCGCGCGCATTTCAGAAGGTCTTCCTTGCCGAAACTGGTCGGATACTCGGCCATGCGGCGCGCCCCTGCTTGCTGTTGCGTCTGTCGATGGCCTTTACCACCCGCCGGCTGACGGTGACAAGGGCGCGCGACCATCGCCGCGACCGCATGTCCGCGCGCGAAACCATCGAAACCGATTGAATTTCCGGCGCCGCGACCTTTATATGACCAGTATGGCAAAGGTCTCAGACATGACGGATGATGCGGTCCAGCGCGGCCGGGATTGGCTTTCGCAAAGCGCGCTGCGCCCGACGCGCCAGCGCATCGCGCTGGCATCGCTGCTGGTCGGGGATGGCAAGGATCGCCACGTCACCGCCGAAAGCCTTTTCGAGTCCGCCAAGGAGCGCGGCGAACGCGTCTCGCTGGCGACGGTCTATAACACGCTCAAGGCGTTCTGCGAGGCCGGCCTGATGCAGGAGGTCACCGTGGACGGATCGAAAAGCTATTTCGACACGAACATGCACGACCATCCGCATTTCTTCTGGGAAGACGACGCGCGCCTGACCGACGCGCCGTCCGAAGAGCTCGAGATCGCGCGCCTCCCGAAGACGCCCGAAGGCGCCGAGATCACGTCGGTCGACGTAGTCATCCGCCTGCGCCGGACCTGACCGCACGCCTGCCCCGTACGTGAAGCGCGGTGCCGCGGCGACGTGATCCGGCGCGCGAAACCTTGCCGATATTCGTCGACGTCGCGGCAAAAAGGTGCGCGCTGGCCGTAGCGGTTTCGCGCGCGGTGGCCTACCGTTAACGAATGATGAAGCCATTTTTTCGCCTCCGCCAGATTCGGCCCGCCGCCTGGATTTGCGCGGCCGCCATAACCGCAGCGGGTGCTCTGCCCGCCGCCGCCTTCGAACGGGTGATCCTGCGGCTGCCCGAGGCGGATCAACGCCCTGAACTTCGCGACGGCCTGGTCGATGCGCTGCTGCTGGGCGATCTGGCGCCGGACGCCCGCCAGGATGGTGACGAAGTGCTGGCCGCGGCGCAGGCCGATTACGCCCGCCTGCTCGAAGTGCTTTACGCCCGCGGCTACTATGGCGCAGCGGTCAGGATATTGCTGGACGGCCGCGAAGCGGCGACCGTGCCCCCGCTGGTTGCGCCCGAGACGGTGGAAACCGTGCAAGTGATTGTCGAGCCTGGCACGCGGTTCGCATTCGGCGTGACCGACATCGCCCCCCGCCCCCCGACCGCCGAGCCGTTCGAGGACTTCCGCACCGGCGAACCCGCCTTGGCTATCGCCGCCCGCGACGCCGTCCAATCGACCGTGGACAGTTGGGAAGAGCTGGGCTTTGCCAAGGCCGAGGTCGTCGACCAAGACATCATCGCCCGGCACGAACGCAACCGGCTCGACGTGATTGTCCGCGTTGCGCCGGGGCAGCGCCTGCGCTTCGGCGACGTCGTCGTGCGCGGCCAGAGCGACGTGCGCGCGCCGCGGGTGCGCCAGATCGCGGGCATCCCGCGCGGCGAGACGTTTTCGCCCGACGAGGTGGAACGGGCGGCCGACCGGCTGCGCCGCACGGGCACCTTCCGCAGCGCCACGATCACCGAGGCCGAGGTGCCGAACGTCGACGGAACGCTGGACTTCACCATCGACGTCATCGACCGCGAGCCGCGCCGCATCGGCGCCGGCGCCGAGATATCCAGCCTGCAGGGCCTGACGCTGACCGGCTTCTGGCTGCACCGCAACATCCTGGGCGGCGCCGAACGCCTGCGGATCGAGGGCGAGGCCGCGCAGCTTGGCGGCCAGTGGGGCGGGCCGGACTACTCGCTGTCCGCGCGGTTTGAGAAACCCGCCGTCTACGGCCCCGATACGCGCTTCTTCGCGCTGGCGGCGGCCGAATACCTCGACGAGCCCGACTTTATCGAACGCACGTTCCGGCTCGAATTGGGGGCGACACGGGAATTCTCGGACGCGCTGACCGGCTCGCTGGGCATCGCCCTGCGCAACTCGCGCGTTACCGACCGTTTCCTCCCGCGCGACGCGGACGGCGATTACCCCGAGCGCGAATTCACCCTGCTCAGTTTTCCCACCTCGCTGGAATGGGACCGTCGCGACAGCGCGCTGAGCGCGACCGAGGGGTATTTCCTGCGCGCCGAGGTCGAACCCTTCGCCTATCTTGGCGGCGAGGGCGATGCCGGCGCGCGTTCCGAACTGGACGCCCGCGCCTATCGCGCGGTGGGCGACAACGTGGTTCTGGCGGCGCGCGCGCAGCTTGGTGCTGTGCTGGGGCCGGACGCGCTGGAGGCTCCGCCCGAATTCCTGTTCTACTCGGGCGGCGGAGGCACCGTGCGCGGCCAGCCGTTCCGATCACTCGACGCGGACTACGACGGCATCGACCTGGGCGGGCGCAGCTTTGCCGGACTGTCCGGCGAGTTGCGCGTGGGCGTGCGCGAGAACATCAGCGTCGTGGGCTTCTACGACGTGGGCTATGTCGGGTCCGAACCGTTCGGCTTCGACGACGGCGACTGGCATTCCGGCGCGGGGCTTGGCCTGCGCTACGACACCACGATCGGGCCGCTGCGGCTGGATGTGGCGGGCCCCGTCTCGGGCGGCACCGGAGAGGGGGTCCAGGTCTATCTCGGGCTCGGACAGGCATTTTGATGCGATACATTCTGGCATTCCTGCTGCTTCTGCCGATGGCGGCGGCGGCACAGAACGACGACCGCGGCTTCATTCAGGGCCTTCTGGAAGACGCGCTGTCAACCGAGGGGCGCAGCGTGTCGATCCAGGGCTTCGAGGGCGCGCTGTCGTCGCGGGCCACGATCGAGCGGATCACCGTTTCGGACCCGCAGGGCGTCTGGCTGTCGGCCGAGGACATCGCGCTGGTCTGGTCGCGCTCGGCGCTGCTGCGCAGGCGCGTCGAGATCGACGAGATCTCGATCGGCTTGCTGGAGCTGCGGCGCCCGCCCGTGCCCGTCGACGGCGACGGACTGCCCTCGCCCGAGGCGTCCGAGCCGTTCACCCTGCCCGAGCTTCCGCTGGCGATCCGGCTGGCCGACCTGACCATCGACCGGGCCGAAATCGGCGCGCCGGTCCTGGGCGAGGACGCAGCGTTTTCCGTAGACGGCTCGGCCATCCTGGAAGGCGGCGAGGGCGAGGTCGAACTGGCCGTCGAGCGGCTCGATGCCCCCGCGAGCCTGCAGCTTGCAGGAAGCTTCGAGAACGCGACCCGCGCACTGGAGCTGAACCTGGAATTGCGCGAACCGCAGGGCGGCCTTGTCGCCGAACGCATAGACCTGCCCGAGGGGCAGTCGCTGTCGCTGACGCTGGACGGCGACGGCACGCTTTCGGATTTCGAGGCAGCGCTGAGCCTGCAGACGGGCGGCGAACCGCGCCTGACCGGCACGCTGGCCCTGCAGGAGACCGAGAGCGGCGCGCAGGGCTTCGAGGTGGATGTGGACGGCAATCTGGCGCCGCTGCTGGCGCCCGAATACCGCGATTTCCTGGGCGACAGCATCACGCTCGTTGCCTCGGGCGCGCGGCTTCCGGACGGGACGATAACGCTGGACAAGCTGGCGCTGGAAGCCGCCGCGCTCGAGCTTTCGGGCAGCGCGCAGATCGGGGCCGACGGCTGGCCGGAGCGTTTCAACCTGGACGCGGCCATCACTCCGGTCGCGGGCGAGGACACCGTGCTGCTGCCGCTGGGCGGGCCGCAGACCCGGCTGGGCGAGGCGCAGCTTTCGGCGCAATACGACCGCGCGGACTCCGATACTTGGCAGTTGAGCGGAACTGTGCGGGACTTCGTCCGGGACAGCGTCGAAATCGGTCGCGTGGCGCTCGACGGTACCGGGCGGATCGAGCCCGAGGCGGGAAGCGTGACCGGCACGCTGGAGTTAAACACAGACGAGTTGTCGCTGGGCAACCCGGAGCTTGACCAGGCTGTCGGCACCACGCTTGCGGGCGAGCTGGCTTTCGACTGGCAGCCCGGAGAGCCGCTGTCGATCACGGGCATTGATCTTGGCGGAAGCGATTACGGCGTCACCGGGTCGCTCACCGTCAACGGGCTGGAGGACCAGCTTGGCATCCGCATTGCGCCCAATCTGGAAATCAACGCCGATCGGCTCGCGCGCTTCGCGCCGCTGACGGGCCTGGACCTTGCCGGCGCCGCGGAACTGGCGGTCAACGGCCGGATCACGCCGCTGACCGGCGCGTTCGACCTGAACCTGCGCGGGACGACGCAGGACCTGACCACCGGCATCGAACGGCTCGATCCGCTGCTGTCCGGCGAAGCCGTGGTCGAGGTAAACGCCGTGCGCAACGAGCGCGGCTTTCAGGTGGCGCCCCTGCGCGTGCAGACCGAAGCGCTTCGATTGGAGGCGACGGGCCAGCTTGGCGGCGACGACGGGTCGCTGTCGCTCGACCTGCGACTGACCGAAACGGGCGACGTGATCCCCGGCCTGAGCGGCGTGACCACGCTGAGCGCCGAGGCGACGCAGCAGCCCTCGGGGTGGCAGGTTTCGGTCAGCGGGGATGCGCCGGGGCAGACAATCCTGCGCTACGACGGCACGATCGAACCCGACACCGCCGACGGCCCGTTCCTGTCCGGCACGCTCGAGGCCGCGATCGGTGAGCTTTCCGCCTTTTCCGACTTGGCGGGCCGGCCGCTATCCGGCGCGATCAACCTGACCGCGACGGGCAACGCAGCACCCGCCGCGCCCAGCTTCGACATCGTGGCCGAGGCCGTGGCGACCGACCTGAACCTCGGCATAGAGGCGCTCGCACCCCTCCTGGAGGGCCGCACCGAGATCATGCTGGACGCGGCGCTGGATGCCGACGGCACGCTGGTCATCGACTCGCTGGAGCTGGACGGACGCAGCCTGTCCGGCAGCGTCGACGGCCGCATCGCGGACTCCGGCGGCGCGGTCGCGATGGACCTGCGGCTGGCCGATATCGGCCTGCTGGCGCCGCAGCTTTCGGGTCCCGTCACGCTGGAGGGAACCGCGCAAAGCGACGGTGGACCCTGGACGGTCGACATCGACGCCGGCGGGCCGGGCGGCATCGCCGCGACCATCGACGGCACGATCGAGCCGGACACGCCGCAGGGGCCGCGCTTCGAAGGCGCGATCGACGCCAGCATCGACCAGCTTTCCGCGCTCTCGCGGATCGCGGGGCGCCCGTTGGGCGGCGCGGTCTCGCTGACCGCAACGGGAACGGTGACGCCGCAGGCGCCCGCCTTCGACCTCGAAACCGAGATCGTTGCGCGCGACCTTTCGCTGGGACTTGCCGACGTCGACAGTCTGCTGCGCGGCCGAACGGAAATCGCGCTGGACGCGGCGCTGACCGAAGACGGCCTTCTGGCGATCGAAACGCTGCGCGTGGATGGCCAGCAGATCACCGCGTCGGTCGACGGGCAGTTCAGCGGGACCACGGCGAACCTGGACATCGACGCGCGGCTGGCGAACCTGGGCGTGCTGGTGCCGCAATTTCCCGGAGCCGTGTCGATCTCGGGCACCGCGCGCAGCGACGGGGGCCCCTTCCGCGTCGACCTGGACACCGACGGGCCGGGCGGGATAAACGCCGCCGTCGATGGCACCGTGGCGCGCGATGTCAGCAGCGTGAACCTGTCGATCGACGGCAATGCGCCGTTGGCGCTGGCAAACCCGTTCATCGCGCCGCGAACGTTGGAAGGCACGGCGCAGTTCGACCTGAGCGTGAACGGGCGGCCGGCGCTGTCCTCGGTATCCGGCACAGTGACCACCGCGAACGGCCAGCTTGCGCTGCCCACGCTGGGCCTCGCGCTGGAGAATATCGACGCGACCGCGCGGCTGAACGGCGAGCGGGCGCAGGTGGATCTGACGGCGGCGCTGGCCTCGGGCGGGTCGGTGACCGTGCAGGGGCCGATCGGCCTGAGCGCGCCCTACAACGCCGACTTGGCGATCCGCCTTCGCAACGCCGAGCTGCGCGACCCGCAGCTGTACGAAACCGAGGCCGACGCGCGCCTGACCCTGTCCGGTCCCCTCACCGGGCCGGCCCGCGCCCGGATCGCCGGCACGGTGACGCTGGACGAGGCCGAGCTGCGGATTCCGCAGATTGGGCCGTCCTACGAGATTCTGGAGGGCCTGCGCCACGTAAACCCGCCCGCCGACGTGCGGCGAACGCTGCAATTCGCCGGCTTGCGCCCCTCGGGCGAGGCCGAGCGTCCGTCTGACGTCGGATTCCCGGTGGACCTGGTGATCGAGGCGCCCGACCGCATCTTCGTCCGCGGCAGGGGGCTCGACGCCGAACTGGGCGGCACGCTTCGCTTGACCGGCACCACCACCGACCTGGTGCCGGTGGGTCAGTTCGACCTGATCCGGGGCCGGCTGGATCTTCTGGGCCAGCGCCTGACGCTGGACGAAGGGTCGGTCGCGCTGCGCGGCAGCTTCGACCCCGTGGTCAACTTCGTCGCCCGCGCCGAGGCCGAGGGAACCGAGATCCGCATCGCCATAACCGGCTTCGCGTCGTCGCCCGAGCTGACCATCACGTCGAGCCCGGATCTGCCGCAGGACGAGGCGCTGGCGCTGCTGCTGTTCGGGCGGGATGCGGGATCGCTGTCGGCGCTGCAGGCGCTTCAGCTGGCCGCGGCGGTGCGCACTCTGTCGGGCCGCGGCGGGCTGGGGCTGACGGAACAGCTTCGCTCGGGGCTGGGCGTCGACGATTTCGACATATCCACCGACGCCGAAGGCAACGCCGAAGCGCGCGTCGGCGCCTATATCTCGAGGAACATCTATACCGGCGTCACGGTCGGCTCGGACGGCGAAAGCGCCGTCACGCTGAACCTCGACGTGACCGACGACGTGACCGTGCGTGGCCGGGCGGGATCGGACGGCGACACCGCGCTGGGCATCTACTTCGAACGCGATTACTGAGCCGTTTCCCAAAGAGCGAAGCGTTGCGCGAACGGGTTTGTAATCGGCTCCAAACGGAACACCGCTGCCGCCGCGGCAGCATTTCGCCCCGGGCCCGTTGCATGTGACCGTTTCTAAACCATATGGTTCAGTTCACGGCGCGCCGAGTCGGCCTCGTTCGCGCCCGGACCACTGGAGACCCACATGACGCAACCGGAAGGCTCCGCGCCCTCTTCGCTCGATTTCGAATCCGATCGCGGCGCATCGCGCTCGATCTGGATCGCGGGGGTGCTTGTGCTTGCGCTGGCGGGCTGGATGGGGTCCGGTTTCATCTGGCCGGCCGAAGAGCCCGAACCGGTGCGCACCAACCGGGAAGAGCCGGAGGCGATCCCGGTCGCGGTGCGCCAGTCGACGGCCGAGACGGTCACCCGGATGTTCCAGGCCGAGGGGCAGGCACAGCCCGACCGCGACTCGATCCTGCGTGCCGAGACGTCGGGCGAGATCGTCGAGGTCATGGCGGGAAAGGGCGACGAGGTCGAGGACGGCGCGCCGATCGCGCGGGTCGAAAGCCAGTCGAGCGCCGCGAGCGTCGAACGCGCCGAAGAGGAACTGGCCCGCGCGCAACGCGAGTTCGACAACGCCGAGACGCTGCTGGATCGCGGCGTCGCCACCGCCGACCGCGTGGCCGCCGCGCGCGCCGATCTGGCCGCCGCGAGGGCCGATCTGACCGCGGCGCGACAGGCACTGGATGACGCGACCATCACCGCGCCCTTCGCCGGCCGGATCGAACGGCTTGACATCGACATCGGCGAATTCGTGCAGGCCGGCGCCGAGATCGGCCGAATCGTCGACAACCGCCCGCTGACCGTGACGATCCAGGTGCCGCAGCAGTCGCTTGATCGCGTTCGTGAGGGGCAGACAGCCGACGTCGCCTTCATCACCGGCGAGACGCGCGAGGGCACCGTGACCTTCGTCGGCACGTCGGCCTCGTCCGAGACGCGCACCTTCCTGGCCGAGATCGAGGTTCCGAACGAGGATGGCGCCATTCCCGCCGGCATCTCGGCCGAGGTGCGTATTCCCACAGACGAAGTGATCGCGCATTTCGTGTCTCCCGCCACCGTATCGCTGGATGCCGACGGCGCCTTGGGGGTCAAGACCGTCGACGCGGACAACGTTGTGCGCTTCCTGCCGATCGAGATCGAGCGCGCGCAGCTTGACGGTGTCTGGGTCAGCGGACTGCCCGAGACGGCGCAGGTGATCACCGTCGGTCAAGGCTTTGTCCGGGAAGGCGACCGGGTCGAGCCCCGGCCCGAGGAAGGCGCCGCCGGCCTGCCCGGCGAAGGTGCTGCCGGCGCCACGCCCGACGCGGCCGAGCAGGCTGCGGTGGCGAGTGCCCCGGACGAGGTCACGGAATGAACGGCCTGATCTCCGCCGCGTTCAGCCGCGCGCGCGTGGTGATGGTGGCATTGCTGATGCTGCTGTCGCTGGGCGCCTACGCCTATGTGGCGATCCCGAAGGAGGCCAACCCCGAGATCCCGCTGCCCCTGTTCTACGTGACGACCGGCCTCGACGGGATCAGCCCCGCGGATTCCGAGCGCCTGCTCATCTCGCCACTGGAGACCGAGTTCGCATCTATCGCCGGGCTCGAGGCGATGGAGGCGCATGCCTCGGAAGGGTTCGCATCGGTGCAGATGGAATTCGCGCCAGGCTCGGACACGGCGGAAGCGCTGGACAAGGTTCGCGCTGCCGCCGACCGCGCCGAGAACGAGTTGCCCGACGACGCCTATGCGATCACCATCAACGAGATCAACACGGCGCTTTTCCCGGTCATCACCGCGGTCCTGTCGGGGCCGGTGCCGGAACGCACGCTGAACGACCTTGCCACGACCGTTCAGGAGGAACTCGAGGCTCTGGGGGGCGTGCTCGAGGTCGAGATCGGCGGTAAGCGCACCGAGGCGGTCGAAGTGCTGATCGACCCGACCATCTTCCAGACCTACAACCTGACCTTCGATGAACTGATCAGCCAGATCAGCCGCAACAATCGCCTGATCGCCGCCGGCGCGATCGAGACCGGCGCCGGGCGCATCGTCCTGAAGGTGCCCGGGCTGATCGAGAACCTGGACGACGTGATGTCGATGCCGGTCAAGGTGCGCGGCGACACGGTCGTCACCTTCGCCGACGTCGCCACCATCCGCCGCACCTTCGAAGACCCAACGGGCTTCGCGCGCATCGACGGCCAGCCTGCGCTGGCGCTGGAGGTCACGAAACGCTCGGGCGCCAACATCATCCAGACGGTAGACGCCGTGAAGGAACGGGTCGAGAGCCTGCGCGGCGATTGGCCCGACAGCGTGCAGGTGACCTGGCTGCAGGACCAGTCCGAGCAGGTCGAGAACCTGCTGAGCGACCTCGAGGCGAACGTGATCGCCGCGGTCATCCTGGTGATGATCGTGATCGTTTTCGCACTGGGGCCGCGCTCGGCCATTCTGGTCGGGCTGTCGATCCCCGGCGCGTTCCTGGCCGGTGTCATCGGGATCTGGGCGCTGGGCTACACCATGAACATAGTGGTGCTGTTCTCGCTTATCCTGGTGGTGGGGATGCTGGTCGACGGCGCCATCGTGACGACCGAGCTGGCCGACCGCCGCTTGCAGGAGGGCGACAGCCCGCGCGACGCCTACGAATACGCCGCCCAGCGCATGGCCTGGCCGATCATCGCGTCGACCGCCACGACGCTCTCCGTTTTCTTTCCACTGCTGTTCTGGTCGGGCATGGTCGGCGAATTCATGAAGTTTCTGCCGATCACGGTGATCCTGACGCTGTTCGCGGCGCTGTTCATGGCGCTGATCTTCATTCCAGTCGCCGGCGGGGTGATCGGCCGGCGCACGCCGCAATCGGCGCAGGCCAAGGCCGCGCTGCACCACGTGGAATACGGCGATCCGCGGCGCCTGACCGGCATCAGCGGCGCCTATGTGCGGCTGTTGCACCGCGCCATCGTCCGGCCCGGCGCGACGCTGCTGTTCGCGGTCGCGCTGCTTTTGGGCGCCTTCGGGCTCTACGGCCAGTTCGGCAAGGGGCTGACCTTCTTCCCCTCGGTCGAACCCGAGTTCATGCAGGTCCAGATCCGCGCGCGAGACAACTTCTCGATCAACGAACGCGACGACCTCGTGCGCGCGGTGGAATCCCGCCTGCGCGACTTCGACGAGATCGAAAGCATCTATGCCCGCTCGATGATGAGCGCGGGTCAGGGCGACGAAGAGACAATCGGGACGCTGCAGCTCGACCTGATCGACTGGGACGAACGCCGCCCGGCCGAAGTCATCGCCGGCGACATCCGCGGGGCCGTGTCCGACATCGCGGGCATCGACGTGCAGGTGCAGACCGAAAGCGGCGGGCCCAGCGCCGGCAAGCCGGTCAGCCTGGAACTGACCGCGCGCAACCTTGCCGACCAGACCGCCGCGGTGGAAACGGTGCGCGAGATCATGGACCGCCTGGGCGGCTTCACCGACGTGACCGACACCCGCCCCCTGCCCGGGGTCGAGGTCTCGATCCTCGTCGACCGGGCAGAGGCCGCGCGCTACGGCGCCGATGTCAGCCTGCTGGGCCAGGCGGTCCAGCTGCTGACGCAAGGGATCACGGTGGCCGATTACCGCCCCGCCGACACCGACGAGCCGGTGGACATCCGCGTGCGCTTCCCGGCCGAGGAACGCTCGCTTGCAGAACTGGGCAACCTGCGGGTGCCGACCACGGCCGGGCTGGTGCCGATCTCGAACTTCGTCACGTTCCAGCCCACCCCGCGCACCGGCGTGATCCGCCGGATGGACCAGCGCCGCGTCGCCTTCATCGAGGCCAACGTCGCCCCCGACGTGCTGGTCAACGACCAGGTCGCCCGCCTGCAGGATGCGCTGGCCGAGGCGGACCTGCCCGAAAGCGTCGACTACAGCTTTGCCGGCGAGGCGGAAGACCAGCAGGAAAGCATGATCTTCCTTGCCGGCGCCTTCATCGCGGCGATCGGGCTGATGTTCGTGATCCTGCTCGTGCAGTTCAACAACTTCTTCCAGGCCTTCGTCGTCATGAGCGCGATCGTCTTTTCGGTCGCGGGCGTGCTGCTCGGGCTGCTTGTGACCGGTCGGCCCTTCGGTGTGGTCATGGGCGGGATCGGCGTGATCGCGCTGGCCGGGATCGTGGTGAACAACAACATCGTCCTGATCGACACCTACAACGACCTGCGCCGTGCCGGGCAGATGCCGCTGGAAGCGGCGTTGCGGACGGGTGCGCAGCGTCTGCGCCCGGTGGTGCTGACCTCGCTGACCACGGCGCTGGGGCTGTTGCCGATGGTGATCGGGCTGAACGTGAACTTCTTCACGCGCGAGATCGTGTACGGTGCGCCCTCGACCCAGTGGTGGACCGAACTGTCCTCGGCGATCGCGGGCGGCCTGACGGTGGCAACGGTGCTGACGCTGGTGGTGACGCCCGCGCTGCTGGTCCTAGGCGAACGCCGTATCGCCTTCCGGCGGCCGCAGGCCGGTGCCGAGGCGACAGCGCCCGCACAGGCGCAGACCTGACGAAGGGCCCCGGAACCGCGTATCCGCGGCCGACGTTCCTTCAGCAAACCGCGAAGGAGCAAGCCATGACCAAGGACCACGGCAAGGCGATCAAGAAGGACGACACCTACGAGGAACTGCGCGACAAGGGCTATGACAAGTCCAAGGCGGCGGCGATCGCCAACGCGCAGGCCAATCCCGACATGCATCCCTCGAAGAAGGGCGGCAAGACGCCCCGCTACGAGGACTGGACCAAGCAGGACTTGATGGGTCGCGCGCAGGAACTGGACATCGAGGGCCGGTCCAGGATGACCAAGGACGAACTGATCGACGCCCTGCGCGGCTGATCCTCTCGCCTTTTCCGCCGATTCGCGAAAAAGCCGCGCCCGGCATCGGACGCGGCTTCTGCATGCCTGAGGGTTGCCGCCTCAGCCAGCCTTTTCCTGCAGCGACTTCGACAGCAGGTCCTCGACCTCGTCCAGCGGGTGGTTGGTCAGCACCTTCGGCACCTCGTGGATGACGCGGCTCTCGACCTCCTTGTGCAGCGCCTTGCGCAACTCGCTCAGCACCGGGCGGCTGGCGACGATCACCAGCTTGTCGAACGCGCCCTTGTGCGCCTGCTTGTAGAGGTGGTCGGCGAGGTCGTCGGCAAAGCGTTCCTTCTCGAGCTCGTGCCAATCGGTATTCTCGAGAGCCGAACGCTGCTGGACGCCCGTGTCCTGCATGCGGCCCTGCCTGTTCGCGGCCCAGTCGCCCGCCTTCGGGTTCTCCTGCTCATCCTTGCGCAGGACGTTCAGGTTCATGTCCTGCTCGTCGCCATTGTTGACCAGGAACAGCGCCTTCTCGCCATCTGCGATCAGCACCCAAGCGTTCTGCGGCAATCCGCTTTTACCCATTGTTGTCTTCCTCCTCGTCACCTTTCCTGACACGCGTGGCGCCTGCGGGGCGCTCGGTCGCGCGCTTCATCTCGTCCTTGGTGCCCTTCTTGCGGGGAAGTTCACCGCCTTCGCGGCCCCCCTGGGCCACCGTGCCCTTTTCGCCCATCACGCGATCCGTGTCGCGGCTGCCATCTTTCGAGCGGCGGCGTTCAGCCATGCCGAGTCCTCCTTTCATCCGCGCGCCGTGCGAGTACGGCCGCGTCCTTTTCCAGTTCGCGCCGCAACAACGCGATGTTGCGGCGGTTTGCCTTGAAGCCCACGTCGAACAGGTCGCCAATCAGCGGAATGCCTCCGACGACGAAATCGATGCCGGTATTCGCGGCCATGCGCGCTACGACGCTTGGGCGCGCGCCCATCCGGTGCCCTTCGAACACGATCCAAGCCGCCGGCACCGTCGTCGCCACGTCACCGATGCCCGGGATCAGACCGAGGATCGAGTCGTACCCGAAACGGATGCCAAGTACCGAAAAACGGCTGTCGAGCTTGTTGGCCAGATGCGCCAGCCTGGCCATTCTGTGCTCCTGATCCGGTGGCAGGATCGTCGGCGCAGGTTGCATGCGGACCTCCGTTCAGCCGAAGCGCGGCCGATAAGGGGAAGGGGCACCGACCAGCGGGACGCGTGGCCCCGTCAGGCGCTGCCCCGCGGCTGTCAGATCAACGCCGGGCCCGAACCTGCGGTTCCGTTCCGGCGCGGTCGCGACCGGCCTCTTTCGCGCCGTCTTGCCGTGACTTCCCGGCCGGGTCTTCGTCCGGCGGGATGGGTTTCTCGTCGACCTCGAACGGGCTTTTCGGGAGCTCGTCCGGGGTGACCGCCGGATCGGCGGGTTGGTCCATTCCCGGCGGCAGGGTGTCGGCCTTGACCGCGCCGCGGTCGCCCATCGGCCGGTCGGGGCCGACCGTGCTGTCGCGCATGGTCTGATGTTCGAGTTCGGCATCGATCTGCGTGCCCAACAGCAAGACGAAAGCCGACAGCCACAACCAGGTAAGCAGGATGATCACGCCCGCGAGCGTGCCGAAGATCTCGTTGTAGGCAGCAAAATTCTGCACGTAATAGCTGAACAGAACCGTCCCGAGCACCCACAGCGTGCAGCCCGTCACCGCCCCGGGCGTCAGCCAGCGCCAGCGGGCCCCGCGGCGATCCGGACCGTGACGATACAGGGTGGCGATGCCGATGATGCCGATCACGAACATCGCGGGCCAGCGGACGATCATCGCCACGGTCTGCGGATAATCGCTCTGCGCGAAAACCCCCAGCAGCGCCGGGATCGCCGCGACGATGACGACGGCCACACTCAGGCCCAGCACGATCGCCACCGTAAGCGCGATGGTCATCAGGCGAAGGGCGATGAAGCTGCGGGTCTCCTCCTCTTCGTTGATGACGTTGAGCCCCTCGATGACGCTGGCGGTCGCGTTCGACGCCGACCACAAAGCTATCCCGAGAGAGATCAGCGCCGCGACGCCGAGCGAACCGCTCTCGGCCGAGGCCACCTTGCGCAACTGGTCGTCTATGAGGACCTGCGCGTCCTGGGGAAGCGCCGACAGCAGCCAGCCGGACTCGCTGGCGAGAGCCGCGGGATCATAGACCAGCCCGACCAGCGCGACCGCGGTGGTGATCGCCGGGAAGATCGCCAGAAGACCATAGAACGCGATCCCCGCCGCCATCAGCCCGATATGCTGCTTGAACAAGTGATCGAAGACGCGCCGCAACACCGCGAACCAGCCGCGTCGCGGCATGCTCGCAGGGCCCGTCGCGTCGCGTCCGATGTCGATCTGGTCTTTTTCCATGACGGCCGAACGACCTGAGCCGACGCGGGGTTCCTCTATTACGCGGGCGCGCGCGAAGCCTTCCTTCGCCTCAGCCCTCCCGCGTTGCGCATGCCGGCTTCGGCGGAATCGCCCGTGAGACCGCTGCAAGACGCGGAACCGCTTTGCCAGAGGTCGCGTTGCCACCCTGTCACATAACCGCAGACACGTCAGGAGGTCTACGATGACCGACGATATCAATAAGCCATCCACCGGTTCGGTACGCGATCAAGCCGCAGACATGGCGCGCGACGCCGGCAAGGCCGTCGAGAACGAGGCGCGTCACCGCGCCGAAGACGTGCGCGACGCGGCCGCCGAAGAAGCGCAGAAGGTTGCCAACGCGGCCGAAGCGGCGTCCGACGAACTTGACCCCGGATCGCTGCAGGCGCAGGCGGTCGAACACCTCGCCGCGACGATCGAGGATTTCGCCAGGCAGGTGCGCAGCACAGACATCGACCGCGTGGCGCAATCCGTGAGCAGCTTCGCCCGCTCGAACCCGATGCTGTTCGTCGGCGGCGCCGCGTTGCTGGGTGCGGCGGCAACGCGCTTCCTCAAGTCGCGTTCTCCCCGACCTGCGTCTCCGCCGGTCCATACCCGCGCGCCGATGGACGATCCGTGGGCACCGTATGAAAGCGCACAACCGGGCGGTTACCCGACCGCCGGCGGCAACGGGCGGACCCTGCAATGAGCGGGCCCGCCGATTTTCGTGAAACGCCTTCGCTTCTGGTGAAGGTGCTGCGCCAGTTCTCCACGCTGATGCAGGACGAACTGGCGCTCGCCCGGGCCGAAATGTCCCGCAACGCCTCGCGCGCGATGGCCGGCGCGGCGATGATCGGCGTCGCCGCAATCATTGCGCTGGTCGCGCTGAATGTGCTTGCCGCGGCGCTGGTCGCCTGGATCGCGGCCGAAGGCCTGTCATTCGGAGTCGCCTCGCTCATCGTCGGCGGTACATTGCTGGTGATCGCCATCGTGGTGGGCCTGATCGGCAAGTCGCGGCTCAGCGCCAAGGCACTCAGCCCGACCCGCACAACCCGAAACGTCGAGCGTGACGTCGAAACGGTGAGGGAGGCCACCCATGCCTAAGAGTTCGCTGGACGGTCTCGAAGACCGCGTCAACAAGGACCGCGAGGCTCTGGCACAGTCGCTGGACGCCCTGTCGAGTACGCTTGCGCCGCAGCATATCTCGCGGACCGCTGAGGAGTATGGAAACCAGATGATCCGGACAGTCACTGAACAGGCTCGCAACAACCCCGCGGCCTTCGCGCTGCTGGGCGCCGGGCTTGCCATGGTCGTGACCGGCGCGGGACGGCGCACGGAAAGCGATGTGCTTGAGGCGCCCGTACCGCCCGGTGGCGTGGGCGCCATCCCCGCCCCCGGCACCGAGGCGCGCCTAGGTCCGGTGACCGGCCCAAGCGACCGGCGTACGCCCGCCACCTCGACGGACGGTTCCCACCGCGTGTCCGCCGCGCGCCTTCGTGCGGCGATGGATCATGGGCTCGACAAGCTCAGCCCGGCCGCCCGCGCCCGGGTGCGCCGCGCGCGCCAGCAGGTGATCGATGCGCAAGAGGCGCTGGAACGGCGTGCCGAACGCGCGGCGCGGCAATCCGGCGCATTCGTGCGGAGCCAGCCGATCGCGGCAGGTGCGCTGGCGTTCGGGTTCGGCGCGATCGCAGCCGCCTTGGTTCCCGGCACACGAGCCGAGGATCGCATGATGGGCAGCCGGCGCGACGCGCTCATGGCAGAAGCGACCATGGCGTTCGAGCGCGAGTTGGATCACGCCAAGGCCGAGCTGCGCCGTCGCGCCGGCGGCAATGAAGAGGCGCCGGCCACCACCGCGCCCGAAAGCCCGCCCGGGCCGACCTACTGACACAATCGGCTGGCGGCCGACGGGTCGTTCGCGAAAGAGAGACCATGAACAAATTGCTGAGCGACAACGCACAGCGTGTCATGATCGCAATCATCGCCGCGGTGGCCACCACCGCGGCGCTTTACTTTGCACGCCAGATCCTGGCGCCCGTCGTGTTCGGTCTGGTGGTCGGCGTCGTGGCCTCTCCGGTCGCGATGTGGATGCGCGAGCGCGGACTGCCGAGCGTGCTAAGCGCGGCGGCCTTGCTGCTGAGTGCCACCACGCTTCTCGCCCTTGCGTTCATGGCCATCGCACCGCTGATCTCGGCGTTGGCGCTTCGCCTGCCGAAGATCATGGTCGAGATCCGCGGTTGGGTCGAGGCTGTCTCGGCGGCCCTGCGCGGGATCGAAAGCATCTCGGACCAGATCGAGCAGACCGTCGGCAGCGCCACGGGCACCGTCGGCGAGCAGGGCGCCCAGGCGATTCCTACCGTCATGGACGCACTGTGGGCGGCACCGGATTTCGGCGCGCAGGTGCTGATCTTCATGGGCACGTTGTTTTTCTTCACGCTGACGCGCGACGACCTCTACAAGGCGGCAGGCGCCTCGTCCGATACGCTGCGCCGTGCCGACCGTGCCGTCTCGCGCTACTTCGCGGCCGTGACGATCATCAACGTCGGGCTTGGTGTCACCGTCGGGGTGGCGATGGCCGGCATCGGCGTGGATTACGCGATCCTGTGGGGGCTCGTCGCCTGCATCATGAACTTCGTGCTCTACCTCGGCCCGCTGCTGGTGGCGGTGGGCCTGCTGGCCGCCGGGCTGGTCCAGTTCGGCGGCGCCTATGCCCTTCTGCCGCCGCTGACCTTCCTGGCCATCAACCTGACCGAGGCGCAGTTCGTGACGCCTGCCTTCGTCGGCCAGCAGCTGCACATGAGCCCGCTATTCGTTTTCCTGGCGATCGTGTTCGGATTGTGGCTATGGGGGCCAGTGGGCGCGATCGTCGCGCTGCCGGTGGCCGTCTGGCTGGGCGCCATGCACGCGGGCATTGACTACTCTCCGCCGCGGCGCACGAAAAAGCCCCGCTACGAGAAGCTGTAGCGGGGCGTGTCGCGTTGCGGGATCTAGCGCGGCGGGCGGCCGCGCATGGCACGCACCACCATTGCCACGACGAATAGGATGATGAACACCACGAACAGGATCTGCGCGATCCCGGCCGAGGCCGACGCGATGCCGCCGAACCCGAGCAGGGCCGCGATCAGCGCGATGACGAGGAAGGTTAGAGCCCATCCAAGCATTGTTTTCTCCTTTTGCGGCGCATGCGATAATCTGGCCGGAAAACCTGCATTTGCGCTGTCTGGTTCCTTGGAACTTTCCGGTCACAGGCGCCGTTGAAGGCCTGAGACACGAGAGGCTCAGGCGACTGATCGCCTGCGACAGGAAAGGAGTTTCAACAATGGAACGGACGCACGAATCCTTCGGTCACGCCCAGCCTGATGCGCTGGGAACGCCGACCGGCGACCACAAACCGTCGATGAGCGACCGCGCGCGCGAACAGGTCAATGCGGGGCGCGAGAGCATGCAGCAGGCCAGCCAGAAGATCAGCGAGACCGCAGCCACCGCGACCGAGCAGGGCACCGCCTTCGTCCGCGAAAACCCCGGCCTCGCCCTTGCGGGGGCATTAGGTATCGGCGTGCTGATCGGCCTCGCCATACGCGAGCGGTACTGAAACCGCCTTCGCCGGCCACGTGCCGCCCTCAGGCGCATATGATCCGAACCTGACGCCACGGGCGGCGCGCGGCACCGCCCGTGTGAGCGCATGTGCTCGCAGCACAGCGGGCGCCAAATTCGCGGAAACCGCCGAGACAGCGTCGTGATCCGCAGCGTTTCCGGCCTGCGTCACGGGTCCGAGACCGTGGCCCTTCAGGCCCGTGTCGGTGTCGTGGCCCTTACGATCGCCAAGCATTCTCCGATCTTCGTCATTCTATGCCTGCCGCCCGCGATATGGGCCGCAATAGACGGCGTCTGGCCGCTTGCCACGGCGCTTGCGGTGCCTATGGCCGTCGCGCTCGTTCTCTACGGGCTCTTCCGGCGACGCGATCTTCCCGACAGCCTGTCGAAGATCGAGGCGCTGGTGGCCGTGGCGCTGGTCTTCCTGCTGGGCACGCTGTTCACGGTGCCGGCCTTCCTCGCCATCGGCATGCCCCCCGTCGACGCCCTGTTCGAGGCAATGAGCGCGATTACGACGACCGGCCACTCGGTGTCACAAGACCCCGATTCCTGGCCCTTCGCGGCGCACTTCCTGCGCGGCTGGCTGCAATGGTGCGGCGGCCTCGTGATGGCGACCGCCGTGCTGGCGCTGCTTCTGCCGCCGGGCGTGCCGGCGCGTCGCCTGGGCCGCGCAGGCATCGATCAGGGCGACCGCATCGCATCGACCCGCAATCAGGCGCGCGAGCTGCTTGGCGTCTACCTCGGCCTGACGGCGATCATGGCGGCGGCAACGATGACGGTGCTGCCCGGATGGCGCGAAGGGCTGGTAATCACGCTGTCGGGCATTTCGACCGCAGGCTTCTCGCCCCGCTCCGATAGCCTTGCGTCCTATTCGGCACTCGGCAAGGCGGTGGTCATGCTGGGCTGCATTCTGGGTGCCATGTCGCTGCTGACCTTCGTCCTGCTGCTGCAGGGAAAATGGCGCGATGCGTGGGCGCTGGGATCGGCGCGCCGCGTCTTGGGAACGGTCGCCGTGCTGTCGGTCCTGCAGGCGTCGTTCATCCTGACCACCGGGCAAGGGCCGGAGCAGGCATTCGACGGCGTCCTGAACGTGATCTCGGCGGTGACCACCACCGGGTTCTCGGCGGGCGAGATCCCGACCATCGGACCCGTCGCGGTGCTGCTGATGGCGGCCATGGTGATGGGCGGAGACATCGGCTCGACCGCCGGGGGGCTGAAACTGGCGCGCGTCGGCTTGCTGGGCCGCCTGGTCCTGTACGCCGTGCGGACTGCGCGACTGCCCGACAACGCCGTCGCGCCGCTGCGGATGAACCGCAAGCCGGTAAAGCCGGTGACGGTGAACGCTCTGGTCGCGCTGCTGACCATTTACATCACGGCGACCGGCCTGTTGTGGATGCAATGTCTGGCGCACGGGCTTCCGGCATCGGCGGCGCTGTTCGACGTGCTGTCGACCTTGTCGACCGTGGGCCTCTCGACCGGGGTGGTCAGCCACGACCTGCCCGTCGACCTCAAACTTTCCCTGACCTTCGCGATGTGGCTGGGACGACTGGAATTCATCGCCGTGCTGGTTCTGATCACGCCGAAAACCTGGATGAAAAGGAGTTGAACGGATGCGCGTGATAATCCTGGGAGCGTCGCGCTTCGGCGAGGCGATCGCGGACACCCTGATCGACGCCAAGCACGAAGTCGTGCTGATCGACCGCGACCGCGAGCGGCTGGAAGAACTGGCCGAGCGGATGGATTGCGGCATGATCGAGGGTGACGGCACCCTGCCGACAATCCTCGAGGAAGCCTACCGCGACGAGAACGACACCTTCGTCGCGGTCACCAACGCCTCCGAGCAGAACATCCTGGCGGCGCTGGTGGCCCGCTCCGTCGGCTACGGGCGGGTGATCCCGCAGATCGTGACGCGCGAGCTGATGCGCGTGTGCCGGCAGCTCGACCTGCGTGACGTGATCAATCCACATGCCACCGTGGCTAAATCCATCCTCGAGGCGCTTCAGGACCGGGTCGCGCTGGATCACGAGACCGAGTTGCAGAACCAGCTGCGCCTCAAGCGGGTGCACATACCGGAGCGCCATGGCGGCAAGACGATCGACGCGCTTGATCTGCCGGAAAGCGCCCGTGCCATTGCGCGTATTCGCGGCGAAGAGGAATGTCTGGTCGATGGCGACACGACGGTCGCGCACGGCGACTATGTGCTGATCGCGCTCGCCCGCGAGGACCTCGACGACCTCGACCGCGCGTTCCGTGAAAAATAGCGCCGCGCCGACCGGCGCGACTGACCTCCGCCGGTCCGTCCGGATCGGGAATGACGGCCGGGAACTTCAGGGCCGTCCAAGTCGTTCAAACCGTCGAATACACCTTCCGGACTGAAACCAAAGGAGCTTTCAATGCCGACGAATTTCGCAGGCAATCTCAATCAAGATGTCCGCACCAAGATGATCGATCTGCTGAACGCGCGCTTGGTGGACACGATCGCGGTGACGCTGGCGGTGAAGCAGGCGCACTGGAACCTCAAGGGCCAGGGCTTCATCGGCGTGCACGAACTGCTGGACGACGTCGCCAACCGGCTGCGTGACAGCGCCGACCTGATGGCCGAGCGTGCGGTGATCCTTGGCGGCTTTGCCAAGGGCACCGTCGAGGTCGTGTCCGACAGGGCCGAGATCGACGCCTACCCCGTCGAGATCAGCGAGCTCGAGGACCACGTGCAGGCGCTGAAAGAGCGATTCATGGTTCTGGGCGGGGCCGTGCGCGAAGCTGCCGAAACCGCCGAGGACGCTGGCGACGATGACACCGCTGACCTCTTCACCGAGGTGAGCCGCGCCGTCGACAAGGACGCCTGGTTCATCGGCGCGAACGCGAAGGCCGGTTGAACCCTTGCCTGCCCCGGCTGCGCATGCGGCCGGGGCCACCCCCGATCAGCGTACAACCGTCTTTTGCACCCAACCGATCAGCCCGACCATGTCGACCGGCTTGGATACGCGTTCGACCGCGGGGAACGCTTCGAGCACGTCTGATCCCGACACGTCGTAGCCCGTCAGGAAGATGAACGGCACGTCCATGTCGCTCAGCAGCGCCGCCACGTCGCGGCTGGTCTTCTGCCCCCCGAGATTGACGTCGAGGATCGCCGCCCGCGGCGGAGCCTGCTCGATCGCCTGCAAGGCAGGTGCGGCCGCATGAAACGGGCCGCTGACGGAGAAGCCCGCATCCTCGACCGTTTGCGCCAGATCCAGAGCCACGATCACCTCGTCGTCGAGGATCAGCACTGAAGTCGTTCCCACGTTCCTCATCCAACCCTACCCCTGTCACTTTCACCGTTCTCGTTTGCCGGTATCGCCGCGTCGCGACCAAGGTTCCCGATCGCGCCTTGCATGTTGCGCGACCTTCCGACATCCCGAGCTTTTTCGCAGTCGCGGTCCGACATCGCGAGCTGCCTGCCACGCAATTCGATCGCGGCGACATCCGCCGTGACCACCGGCCTCGCCCCCCTCTCCGAAGGCGCATCGATGCCGATGATATTCAAGGCCTTCCTCATCCCTCTCTTCAGGCGCGCTTGGTGCTCAGAGGATTCATATTCCTCGCGGATGACGGCACTGTAAATAGTGGCAGGCCGACTGTCGTAGCGGCAGGTGCTACCGCGCGGCTCCCTCGCCCGCGCACGGGTGCTTTGGCCCGCCGCGGCGGGCGGGTCCTCTGGCGTAGGCAGGCTGTGCAACCTGAGCGTGAACATCCAGAATGGATTAAGGCGTGCCCGTCGTTTTGACCAGCGGAAACTGACCCGAACACCCGGATGCGGCGGCTGCTTGCCGGAACGGCGCCGATTACGGCTAGCTGATACGAAAACGCCCCGATCAAGGACTGACGCAGTCCGTGCTGTGGGGGGCTCTGTTTCACAAGTCGGGTGATGGCCGAGGTTCCCCTTTCCCCGGAAGGAATTATCCCACAGCTTCCGTGACGGGTATGCCGAGCGCTGTGTAGCCGTTGAGGACGGCGATGCGGATCTGGAACTCCGCGACCTGTCGGTCGAAGTCCCGCGCCATGAGGCGCTGCCCCAGCAGCTTCACACAATGCATCTTCGTCTCGACGCGGCTCCGGCGGTGGTACCCGCTCCACCGTCGCCACAAGGCTCGGCCGAGGTATTTGGAGGCCCGTAGGACTTCATTTCGCGCGGCGGCACCGGCGGTGACGGTGTGCCACGGCCTGGCATTCTTCTGTGGCGGGATGACAGCGTGGGCGCTACGGTCGGCGATTGCGTCGTGGCACTTGCGGGTATCATAGGCGCCATCTGCCGTGACGCTGGCGATCTCTTCATCGGCGGGGATCTGGCTGAGCAGATCGGGCAAGACCGGTGCATCGCCGATGTGGCTCCCAGTGATCTCTACGGCGCGAACCTCCAGTGTTTCCCAGTCAATCCCGAGGTGGATCTTGCGCCAAACCCGCCGTTTGGGACCGCCGTGCTTGCGCGCGTGCCACTCGCCTTCCTCGACCTTGATCCCGGTGCTATCGATCAGCAGGTGCAGCGGACCCTTCGACCCACGGTAGGGGACGTTCACGGCCAGCGTCTTCTGGCGGCGGCTCAGCGTGCTGAAGTCGGGCACCGACCAGTCGAGGCCGACCAGCGGCAACAGGCTCCCCACGAAGCCGGTCGTTTGGCGGAGCGCCATGCCGAACAGCACTTTCATTGAAAGGCACGTCTGAATGGCGGCGTCGCTGTAGATCCGCTGGCGGCCACGCCTGCCTGTCGGCACGGCATCCCAGTTCATCTCGGGGTCGAACCAGATCGTCAGCGAGCCCCGGCGCTTCCGCGCTTCGTTTTAGGCCGGCCAGTTCCTGGTCTTGTACGTTGGGGGTGTCGGTCTACTCATGCGACCCAGCTATCATGCTGGATTCACGAGATGAATCCCTCACAGGATTTGTGCAACAGAGTCCAACCAAGCGGTAAGACTTTAAAAACGACAAGACCCGCCGGAAAATATCCGGCGGGTTTTCTGATTTACGCCCCACGCCGCGGAATGCGTCAGCCAAGGACCGGGGCTTTTTCTTTGCAGCATCCGGAAGGGGTCGTTTAATCCGCGCTGTCTTCCGCGAACGAAACCGCGCGGAACATGTACCCGCCGTCGCGGTAGATCCGAAGCAGCAGGGGCTCGCCTGCCTCTTCCGCGGCGGCGGCGGCCTCGCGAAGCGCGCCAACGTCGGGCACCGGCTGCCCCGCGGCCTGAACGATCACGTCGCCCGCGCGCAGGCCGGCCTCGGCGGCCGGGCTTTCGGGGTCCACCGATGCGACGGCCAGACCTTCGAGATCGGACGGAAGACCAAGTTCCGCGCGCAGCTGGGGCGTCACGGGCTGGATCGACACGCCGATCGTCGGTCCGTCGGGCAGCGCATCCTGTTCGGGCGCAGAAGGCTCCGCGTCCATGCCCATGTCGGGGCGTTCCCCCAGGGTGACCTCGGCCTGCTGCCGCTCTCCTTCGCGCAGATACGTGACCGTCGCGGGTTCACCGACAGGCAGATCGGCCACCGCAAAGGTCAACTCACGCGGGTTCGAGACATCCTGCCCCGCGACCGAAAGGATCACGTCGCCCGCCTGCAGGCCGGCCTCGGCGGCCGGACCGCCCGCGGTGACGTCCGAAACCAGAACACCGCTGGTGTCGGCCAGATCAAGCGCCTCGGCCAAGGCGTCATCGATGCCCTGGATCTGCACGCCCAGCCAACCGCGCTCGACGCTGCCGTCCTCGCGCAGGTCTTCGACGATGCGCTGCGCCACGGCCGACGGCACGGCGAAGCCGATGCCCACGTTGCCGCCCGAGGGAGAGAAGATCGCGGTGTTCACGCCGACCACCTCGCCCGGCGCGTTGAACAGCGGACCGCCCGAATTACCCGAGTTGATGGCCGCATCGGTCTGGATGAAATCGTCGTACGGACCCGCGTTGATGTCGCGCGACCGCGCCGACACGATCCCTGCCGTTACCGTGCCGCCCAGTCCGAACGGGTTGCCGATGGCGACCACCCATTGCCCGATCTTGAGATCGTCCGACGAGCCCCATTCCACGGTGGGCAGATCTTCTTCCGCCTCGACCTTGAGCAACGCGATGTCGGTCGCCGGGTCGGTCCCGATCAGTTCGGCTTCGTATTCGCGGGCATCGTCCAGAACAACCTGGATCTGCTCGGCGTCGGCGATGACGTGGTTGTTGGTCACCACGTAGCCGTCGGCCGAGATGATGAAACCGGACCCCTGGCTGCGCATCGGCCCCTGCCGCTGCCGCGGCATCTGGTCGCCGAAGAAATCGCCGAAACCCGGCGGCAGGCCCGGCGGCAGTTCGGGCATAGGGCCGGCCCGGCCCCCCGGCGCGGGGCCGGTGGACAGAATGCCGACCACGGCGGGCAGCTTCTCCTCGACCATCGCGGTGAAGTCGGCGGGGGCGGCGCGAGTCGCGTCCTGTGCAGGGGCCTCGATCGCGGTCAGTGACAGCGCAACCGCGACCACGGCCGCACTCACGCGTCCGGAATTGAACATTGGCGACATCGGAAGTCTCCGTTGGTTTCGAAGGGTCGGTGTGCGGGGAACGCGCCGCCGCTTCGGGCGGTTCCACCGCGCCTGCTCTGGGGGAACCCCTACGTTGAACGGCCGTTGACGCGTATAGACCGACCGCCCGCAACAGGAGGACCCCATGTCCGACCACAGCCAGAACAAGGACCGCGCCGTGCCGGCGAAGGAAACGGAACACGAGGCGGGCAATGACCCCGCGGCAAACCCCGAAACCGAGCGCGTACGCGCCGAGCACGAGCGGCGGCGCCGCGATGAGCCCGCGGCCGCAGCGCTCGAGGCCGATGCCGAGGCCGGCTCGGCCGTGTCGCCTTCGGGCGCCGCATTGCGATCGGGCGTGCCGGATCCGGGCGCACCCGCAGATCCGGTGCCTGCCGCCGAGGCTGCGCACCGGCGCGACGAGATCGCTGAGAACGAGCGGCGCGCCGGTCCCGGTGACGCCGGCGCCTCGGACCGGCCGACACCGCTGCCGCAGGACAAGGTTGAGCGGGACAACCGCTCGCGCGTCAAGCCGATGATCTGGATCGCGGTGGCGCTATTGGTCCTGCTGATCGTGATCGCGCTCTTCTAGCTGGACAGCGTTTGTGCCAGCCTTGGCGCCGCACGACGAAGGTGATCGGCCGACAGCGCGCCGCCCCTCTCGGGCGGCGTGTTACCTTTGCGAAGCAAGAACCAGAAACCGGAGCCGACCCGACCTTAATGCCGAACCCGATCAAGACGCTCGTGCAGGATTATGGCTGGCTGCATCTGGGATTGCCTATGCGGCAATGTCCTGTCCTTGCTGGGCAGCGTGGCATTCCTTCCGCGCCTGCACAGTTCGTGCCGCCGTGGCTGGACCACCCGATCGAATGGCAGAACCCGTGCGTCTGGTCGTTCATCTTCGGCGCCTTCCTGATGTTGATCGGCGGCCTGGGCCAGCTTCTTGTCTGGACGTTCAGGAAACCGGATGACTGAGCAGATCCTGGTCTTCACACTCGGTGCCGGCTTCGTGCTGGTGCACCTTCTGGCCAGCCGGATGGACTGGCTCGACCGCACGCCGCGCAGCCTGTGGCTGTCGACGGCGGGCGGCGTGTCGATCGCCTATGTCTTCGTCCACCTCCTGCCCGAGCTTGGCCATTTCAGCCGCGACACCGAGTTGCATGCGGGGCTTTACGTTGCCGCGCTCGCTGGGTTCGTCGGCTTCTACGGGATCGAGGCCCATATCCGCCGCACCTCCGACGATGACGCGGCCTTTCGCCTGCACCTTACGTCCTACGCCGGCTACAACGTCGTCGTGGGCTACCTACTGGACGCCCAGGCGCGCGAAGAGCCGTTGGCGGGCCTGCTCTTCTACGCCTTCGCGCTTTCGCTGCACCTGATCATCAACGACCGCGCGCTGGCCGAGCGGCACGGCGCCCGCCATGCCGGTGGCGGGCGACTGACGCTGGCGGGATCGGTGGCGACCGGCGTTCTGGTGGGTGCCTTCGTCGAATTGCCCGAGGCCGCGGTCGCCGTGTTCTTCGCGCTGCTGGCAGGCGCGACCGTGCTGACCGTCATCAAGGAAGAACTGCCGAAACAGCGCCAGAGCCGCTTCGGCGCCTTCGCGGGCGGTGCTCTGCTTTATTCGGTGCTGCTTCTGCTGGGATTCTAGCCATCAGGCTCGTGGAAATCCAGCGCCTCGTCTAGATCGTCGAACGTGCATTCGTTCGACAGCAGAAGCGCAACCGACCGGATGCCGGGGATGTTGTTGGCGATCACCATGACGCTCAGGGTCATCGGCGTGGCAAGGAACGCGCCCGCCACGCCCCATAAGGCGCTCCAGAACAGGACGGCGATCAGGATGACGAGCGGAGACAGCGACACGCGCCGGCCCTGCATCCTGGGGTCGACCCAGTTGCCCATCACCTGCTCGATCACCAGCAGCCCCGCAGCGATCACCGCGGCCGTGCCCAAGTCCATCGTCAGCAGCGCGTAGAAGGTGGGCAGCAGGCCCGACAGAAGGGAGCCTAGGTTGGGAATGAAGTTCAGCAGGAAGGTCAGCAGCGCCCAGACCAGCAACAGCTCGATCCCGAAGAACCAGAGCCACGCGGAATAGAGCGCCGCGGTCACGACCCCGAGGACCGTCCGCACGAGGATGAACTGGCGCAGCGTGGCGCCCAGGGTCTCGAACACGCCGAACCAGCCGCCCGCGCGGGGTCCCGTCGCGATCTCCGCAACCTTGCTGCGCCACAGATCTCCCTCGCTCACGGCCAGCAGGACGAGGAACAGCACGAGGACGATGCCTGTCAGCATGAGGCCCATTGCGTTGACGGTCGCCTGGGCGATATTTGCCGCCTCTTCCAGCATCGTTGAACTGAGCGAACCGCTTTGCGCGTCGATCAGGTCGCGCAGGTCCTGCCACAGGCCGGCCGGGCCGGGCTCGTCCGGTTCGGGAAGAATGCTTCCGAGTTGTTCGGTCAGTTCCGGCACCTGCGCCGCAATGCGCTGGATGCAATAGACCAACCCGCCGACGAACAGCCCGATGCAGATCAGCAGCACGATCATGACGACCGCGCGACTCAGCCAGCGCAACGGGCCCGGCATCTGCGCCGCGACGCGACGGTCCAGCGGCAGGATCGCCAGCGTCACGAAGATGGCCATGACCACCGGAATGGCGACATTCGCCATGCTGCGCAGCACGCTGCCCAGAAGGATCGCAAGGATCGCCACCAGTGTCAGCGCGACGATCCGCAGGTAGGGGGGGGTGTCCGCTTGTCGCTCTTTCACGTCATGGACTCCTTTCGAAAGTTAGAATGAGGGGGGCGTCAGCCTGCAGGTTCCGCGCGGGATCGGTCGTCGCGCAGGAAGGTCCAGGCGAACCAGCCCATCACCGCCATGAATGCCGCGCCGCCGGCAACCCACATCAGCGCCCCGGCCAGTTGCTGGTCGGCCCGCGCAGTAATGCCGAAGGCCGCGGCGTGAATCTCGTGCCATGCATGCCAGGGCTCCGGCGCGAGCGTCACCAGCACCGCATAAAGGGTCAGCTGCAGCGAGGTCGACGCTGCGGCGGCGAGGCCGCTTTCCGGCGCCCCGCGCAGCGCCGCGAACAGCGCGATGGCAGAGCCGGTCAGGCTGAGATGCATCGCCCAGTAGGTCAGATCCGATTGCAGCGTCGCGGCATAGGGCGCCGGCGCGTGCCAGCCCCAGAACAGCACGGCGAACAAGCCCGCCACCGGCAGCGCCGGGAGGCGCAGGCGGGGCAGCGCGGCGGCGATGACGGGCGCGGCGCCCAGCGTCAGCAGGACGTGCTGCGCCACCCGCGCCGAGAACAGCGCCATCGACGCCGCGCATAGCGGCGACACGAACAGCAGCGCCACCAGAGCCCACCCCAGCGCCATCAGGTGCCGGTCCCGCGCGAACCGCATTCCGAAGATCAGCGCGACCGCCAGCCCCAGCAGCAGCCCCTGGTCCAGCGTCCAGCGCGTCCACAGCTCGGCCGGAACCGGCGGGGTCCCGCAGAAGGGGATGTAAGGGTCCATGAGCGCCTCCTATCCTGTGCAACTGCCCATCACGGCGATGGGCCAGAGGTTCGCGACGATTGCGATCAGCATGATGACGTTCGTCCACCACGCGGCCTGCGCAAGTGTCCGGCTCGGCTCGTCCGGGTTCAGCCGGCCGCCGACCCGCCCGGCGATCACCAGCCAGACCAGCATCAGCACTCCCGTCACCAGCGTCACAAGCGCGGCGGTCGCGCGCGCCACGTCGGGCTCGAGCAACGCGCGCGGCGCGCACGCCGCCGAAATCAGCGCGTAGATCGCGGTAAAGTGGATCGCCCACAGGATCACCGGGCGCGCGACATGCAACGCCATCCGTATCATGACGCCACCACAAGAAAACAGATCGCGGTGATCACGACCATCGCGCCGGTCGCTTTGCACACAGCGTTCAGCAGCAGGTCTGGCAGCGTTTGACCCGGCTCGACCGCGCCCACGATCTTGCGCAGCGCGTTGATCAGCGCCCACCACGCGATGACGGCCAGGTGCACCGTGACGAAGACGCCCAGTGCCCAGCCGGTCGCGCCGAAGGCGCTGGCCCACGGATCCACCGGCCACAGCGCGGAACCCATCAGCGCGCCCGTCGTCGATGCGGCCAAGACCAGCACCCCGTCGACCAAGGCCGCCGCCCGCAGTGCCCCGCGCGCGCCCGTCCGCAAGGCAAGCCAGCCGAAGACGGCGACCACTCCGCCACCGCACAGCGCAGCGATGGTCCACGCGGCCACGGGCTCGGCCACGCGGTCGGCGAATTCCGGCTGCACGTTCCACAGGAAAAGCCCTCCGAACAGCAGAGAGGCGAACAGCGCGAACGAGATCACCATCGTGCCCACGATCGACACGTGCAGGTGCCCGCGCCGGTCCACCGCGTTGACCGCCAGGCGCAGGCCGCCAAGTCCCGTATCGCGGGTCACACCGCTGTCGGACGGCTCCCGCGTCCAGGCGGTGATGCCCGCCAGCGCGGTCGCGAAGCCCGCGACCGTCAGCCAGTAGAACGACGCCAGCGTCGCGCCGAACCCCAGCGCCACGCCGGAGGCGCTGATCAGCGGCATCCATGTGGGGTGCGGCAGGCGCAGGATCTGGATCGGCTCGCCGCTGACCGGATCGCTGCCGATGGTCTCGCGGCGGTGGTCTGGGCAGGCACGCAGGGCGCCGGCGACGTCGTGGGCGGGCCGATCACTCAACTCCGGCTGGTCCCACAGCGGCTCGCGCGAGCGAACCTCGGGGATGGCGCGGAAATTGTAGCCGGGCGTCACCGGCTGATAGAGCCATTCCAGCGTGCCTGCTCCCCACGGATTGAGCGGCGCGCGCAGCCCTTGGCGGAAATGGCGGACGAAGTCCCATACGAACAGCGCCACACCCGCCGCCAGGATGTACGCCCCGATCGAGGACAGCAAGTTCAGCCGGTCCCAGCCCAGCCCCTCGGGATAGGTGGCGATGCGGCGTGGCATGCCACGCAGGCCCGTCAGGTGCATCATGAAGAACGCGAGGTTGAAGCCCGCGAACATCAGCCAGAACACCCACTTGCCGATGCGCTCGGACAGCATCCGGCCCGTAAGGTGCGGCATCCAGTAGTAGAGTGCGCCGAACATCGGGAAGACGAAGCCGCCGATCAGCACGTAATGCAGGTGCGCCACGACAAAATAGCTGTCGTGCGCCTGGAAGTTGAACGGCACGCTGGCCAGCATGACGCCCGTCAGCCCGCCCAGCACGAAGATAAACAGGAAGCCAAGCACGAACAGCATCGGTACCGTCAACCGGGGCTTGCCCTGCGCCAGCGTCGCGATGAAGCAGAATATCTGCACGCCCGTCGGCACCGCCACCATCGTCGAGGCCGCCGAGAACAGCGACAGCGACATGACCGGCAGGCCGGTGGTGAACATGTGGTGCGCCCAGAGACCGAAGCTCAGGAACCCCATGCTCACCACCGCCGCCACGGCGAAGCCGTAGCCGAACAACGGCTTGCCCACGAAGGTGGGCAGCATCGTGGCGACCATGCCGGCGGCGGGCAAGAAGATGATGTAGACCTCCGGGTGGCCGAACAGCCAGAACAGGTGCTGCCACAGCAGCGGGTCACCCCCCAGTGCAGGGTCGAAAAACGGCAGGCCCAGCAGGCGCTGGGATTCCAGCAGGATCGAGCCGATGATGAGCGGCGGGAACGCGATCGCGATCATGAACGCGGTTACCAACAGGTACCACATGAGGATGGGCATCCGAGTCAGGCTCATCCCCGGCGCGCGCGAACACAGGATCGAGGCGATGATCTCGACCGCGGCGGTGACGCTTGCGATCTCGGCCAGCGTGATGCCGATCAGCCAGAAGTCCGCCGAGAGGCCGGGCGTGAAGTCCGACGTCGACAGCGGCACGTACATGAACCAGCCGCCGTCCGGTGCTGCGTCGAACAGGAACGACGACAGCACCATCAGCCCACCGTACAGGTAGCAATAGTACCCGAAGGCGCCAAGCCGCGGGAACACCAGGTCGCGCGCGCCCACCATCAGCGGGATCAGGTAGACACCGAACCCCTCGAGCATCGGGATCGCGAACAGGAACATCATGATCGTTCCGTGCATCGTGAAGACCTGGTTGAAGGTCTCGGCGTCGAGGAACGTGTTGTCAGGCACGATCAGCTGCGTGCGCACCAGCAGCGCAAGGAAACCCGCGATCAGGAAGAAGCAGAAGCCGGTGACGAGGAACCGCTTGCCCACCACCCGGTGGCTGACCGAGGACCAGTAGCGCCAGCCGCGCGGCCTGTCCCAGATCTCCTCGAAGCTCTTCGACGGCTCGCCCTTGCGGGCACCGCCGTGCTCGGCGGGGTTGATCCGGTCCAGCGTGGTGTCGGAGGTGGTGTCGGTCATTTCAGACTCGCCAGCCAGGCCGTCAAGGCGCGCAACTCTGGGCCGCTGAGGTGGTTAAACGACGGCATGTTGGCACCCGGCTTCATGTCCTGCACGTCGGCGATCCAGCCCGCGAGGTTGCCCTTGTTCATGCGCCACATGCCGGCGCCCAGCGTCGCGCGGCCGCCAACGCGGGTCAGGTCGGGGCCCAGCACGCCGCCCTCGGCCACGCCGCGCACCTCGTGGCAGGCGGGACAGCCGGCGGTCTCGAACACCTCGCGCCCCTGCACGAGCTGCGTCTGCGCAGCATCCTCTGCCTCGCCCATCGTGTCGTCGAACCAGCGCAGGAAGTCCTCGGGCTCCAGCACGACCACCTCGAATGCCATCAGCGGGTGGGACAGGCCGCAGAACTCGGCGCATTGGCCGCGGAAACGCCCGGTCTCGGTCGCGGTCACCGTCAGCGTGTTGGAGCGGCCGGGGATCATGTCCATCTTACCGGCGATGGACGGCACCCAAAAGGAATGGATCACGTCTTCGGACATCAGCCGCAGCGTGACCGGCCGGCCCTTCGGCAGTACGATCTCGTTGGCGTCGCGCATGGCAAGGCCCTCGGGATCGTAGACCACGTCCCACCAGAACTGGTGACCGGTGACGTCGATCACTAGCGAGTCCGGGTGCGCGCGGGTGATCGCCTGCAGCGTCGAGATCGAGAACACCATCAGGATCAGGATCGACACCAGCGGCAGCACTACGCCGCCGCCGACGATCCACCAGGTGCGCCCGCCGCTGCGCGTCCAGGCGAACCACACCAGCGCCATCACCAGCACGAAGACGACGCCAAAGGCGATGGTCATGCCCCAGGTCAGCGGCAGGATCGCTGCCGCGCCTTGCCCCGCCGGATCCAGCGTGGACTGCGCCCCGAAGTCGCCAAGGGTCGCGGTTTCGAACGGCTCCATCAGGTCCCCCGCCGGTTCAGCAGGTAGGCGGCCATGTCGCGCGCCTCGTCCACGGTCAGGCCCAGCGCGGGCATGGCGGTGCGCGGCGCATAGGCGGGCGGGTTCAACAGCCAGCGGGTCAGGTCGCCAGGCTCGTTGGGCAGGATGCCGGCGATGTAGGCGCGCGAGGCGAAGCCGCGCAGCGACGGCCCGACGGTGCCCTGCGCGCTGCGGATGCCGGGAATGATGTGGCAGGCGCCACAGCCGTGCTGGACCATCAGGTTCGCCCCGCGCGCGGGATCACCGTGCAGCACCTGGCGGCGCGCGGCGTCGAAGTCGGTCCGGCCGTCACCGGCGTCGCGGCGCCAGGCCGCCGTCCCGGCCACAGTCTCGCTGACCGGGTTCCACAGCGCCCGCGCGCGGTCATCGCCCGGCGGCATGGCCGACCAGGCCATGGCGGCCGCGGCGAGCAGAAGCGCGACCAATATGCCGGTCAGCCGCATACTCAGTCCGCTTCGACGTCGAGCGTCTCGGCCAGCGGCTCGATCTCGGGCGCCAGCCCGGTGGGGCCAAGATCCGCAGCGTCCTCGATGTCCTCCTGCGCGCGGACCCGGGCATAGTATTCGCTGACTGCGCGCATGTCCTCGTCGCTCATCTTGTCCGCGATCGCCGACATCACGTTCATCGGATCGTTGTCGCGCGTACCCTCGCGCCAGAGCATCAACTGGTGCTCCATATAGGTCGCATACTGGCCCGCCAGGTATGGCACCGACGGCGGGTTCCCGGTGCCGGACGGCCCGTGGCAGTTCACGCAGGCCGGGATGCCCTTCTCGGCCGAGCCCACCGCACCCAGCATCCCGCCCCATTGCAGCACATCCGGCGCGATGTCCGAGGTCACGTCGCGGAACGGCGCGTCGATGGCGGCGTAGTAGGTCGCTACGGCCTCCATCTCGCGTTCCGTCAGCTTCTGGGCGATGCCGGTCATGATCTGGTTCGGCCGCGTGCCCGAGGCGTAGTCCATCAGCTGTTTGTACATGTACCATCCGGGCAGGCCAGCCAGCCGCGGGAAGGCCGCCGACCCGTCGCCGCGGCCGTTCGCACCGTGGCAGGTGAAGCAGGCCATGCCCGAGCCCCCAAACTCGGCCCCGCCCATGGCCACGAGGCGCCCGGCCTCCAGCAGGTCGTCGTCCACCGGCGCCTCGACCCGTGCGTTGAACAGCGCCCGCTCGCTGTCGAGGTTCGCCACCAGCGCGTCGATCCCCGGCGTCTCGGAGTAGTCCTGCGCACCCGCCGACACCGCGGCGAAAGAGCCGACCGTCAGCACCACGACGGCGGTGATCTTGCTCAGGGGTGTCATGCGCGCAACTCCTGCATCAGGCATCCATCAGGGGGCGAGGGTTCGGAAGATAGTCGTTCTTCATGTGATGAAGCGTCCAGTAGGCCAGCCCCATCAGCGGCCCGGTGGGGTTGTAGCCAAGGTTCTGCGGGAACAGGCACGCGCCGAAGACGAAGACGTTGTGGTGGTCCCACATCTGGCCGTAGCGGTTGACCGCGCTGGTGGCCGGATCGGTGCCGATCACCGCGCCGCCGGTGTTGTGCGTGGTCTGGTAGGGCACGATGTTGTAGTTGCTGCCCACCGCCGCCAGGTTCGTCGACTTGACCGATCGGACGTGCTCCATGTTCTCGGCGATCTCGACGGCGCGGTGCATCACGTAATCGGACATACGCCGGTCGTTGTCGGGAAAGTTGAACGTCATCCGCAGCAGCGGCCGCCCGAAGGCGTCGGTCCATGTCGGGTCGAGGTCGAGGTAGTTCTCGGGCGTCGGCATGCTCGAGCCGTGGACGACGATGTCGCCGTGGTGGCCGTAGTTCTCGCGCACGGCGCGCTTCCATTCGAGGCCCCAGCGCGGCGTGCCCTCGGGGACTGGCTGATAACCGATCGGGCGGCCGTGATACTGCTTGCAAGCGATGTAGCCGCCGCCGACGAAGCCCAGGTCGGAATGGTCGAAATTGTCGCCGTTGTAGTCGTCGACCACCACGCCCAGCGCGCCGGCACCCATGAACGGGTTGGTGATGACGCTGTCGTCGAAGAACGCGTCGACCGAGGCGATGGTCTGGTAGGCATAGTTCCGCCCCACCACGCCGGTGCGCGTCTTGGGATCGTAAGGCTTGCCTAGGCCCGAGACCAGCATCAGGTGCACGTTCCACAGCGCGTAGGCGTTCATGCAGATCGTGTCGGCGGGCTGGAAGTATTCCCGCCCATCGGGCCCGAGGTATAGCGCACCCGTCGCGGTCTGCCCGTCCTCGGACTTCTCGATGCGCAGCACCTGCGACTCGAACCGGATCTCGAAGTTCTCGTGCTCCTTGACGCGGTCGTAGACGCAGATGATGGGGTCGGCCTTGGCGAAGTAGCCGCAGCCGAAGCGTTCGCAGAAGCCGCAATAGGTGCACGGGTGCAGCTTGGCCCCGTAGGGGTTTTCGTATTCGCGGGTGACGTTGGCCGAGGGTATTGGGAACGGGTGCAGTCCCATGCTTTCGGCGGAGCGGCCGAACAGCGTGTTCGAGATCGGCTGCTTCATCGCCGGATTGGGATAGTCTTGGCTGCGCGGTCCTTCGAAGACATTGCCGCCATCGCGCCGCTCGCCCTGCAGGTTGCCGGCATAGCCCGCAGCGCCGCAGATCTGTTCGAAGAAGTCGTAGTGCGGCTCGAGTTCGTCGTAGGTGACACCCCAGTCCTGCACGCTGAGGTCTTCGGGAATGAATTGGCTGCCGTAGCGGTTCTCGTAATGCGTGCGCATCTCGAGATCGCTGGGCAGCGCCCGCCAGAGTTGGCCGTTCCAGTGGATGCCCGCGCCGCCCAGGCCCGATCCCGGCAGGAAAGAGCCCAGCCGCCGCATCGGCAGCGCCTGCTGTCCGCGGTCGTTGCGGAAGGTCAGCGTTTCCTTCGTCACGTCCACCATGTGGTGGTGACGGATCGCGTATTTCATCTCGTCGTGTTCCTCGGGGCCGGCGAAGCTGGTGGCGTCGTGACGATGCTCGCCGCGTTCGAGGATGACGCAGCGCTGCCCGGCATGGGCCAACTCGTAGGCGGCGGTCAGACCGGTCCAGCCACCGCCGATGATCAGCACGTCGGTCCTGGGAAGCGTGGTGGGTGCCATGGATCAGCTCCCTCCGACGATGCGCGGGAATGTGTGGGGGTATTCGCCATGCGCGATGCCCATCGGAGGCTTGTCGAAGGGGCGATTGTGCTTGTCGACGAAGGACAGGTAATAGGCGTGCGCACCAGGGAAGCCGACCATTTCCCAGCCGGCATAGGCGTTGTTGCCCATGTAGATCGGGTCGGCGAAGCAGCCCTCGTTGGTCAGGCTCAGAAGTTCGGTGAAGAACGTGCCGACAGGCACGTCGCTGTCGTCGATGTTGCCCTGCGCTTCCGACATCGCCTGCACGTAACGTTCGCGGCCGGCCGCGTCCTGCGCGGTCACGTCGCCCTCGGCCAGCGCCGCGGCGATTCCACGGCGCAGCAACTCGGCCGGCGGACAAGGTGCCTGGTAGCCCTGCTCCGGCGCGCCTTGGGAAAACGGCTCCTGCAGATACAGCCGCGCTCCCTTGCCGTAATGGGTGGCCATCTGGAAATCTATGTAGTCGACCACCCCCGCCTGCGTCGCCGAGGGGTACTCGTCCGCGGGAATGAAGACGTCGACGATCGCCGCCAGCCAGCGGGCCTCGTTATCGGTCAGGAAGAACCACGGCCGGTCGTCCAAGGCGGCGAAGGCGTGGCCGGCCGGTCCAGCGGTGGCTAGCGCACCGCCCAGCGCAATCTGGCCCAAGACCGCGCGGCGGGAATATTCGGCCGGCATCTGTCTCTCCTGTCGGGTCGCTTTATGACCCCAACGGCAGCTACAGTGTCCAGTTCCGGAAAAACTCCCCGCTACTCCGCGGGTTGTCCGGCGGGCATGTTCTCTTCACTCTTCGCGTCTCTGCCGCTTGTGATCCCGCTGTCTGCGGAAGGCGTCGCCGCCTTGGTGGTCCTGTTCAACGACTTGCGCATGGCGGGACTCGCCGACCGCGCGCGGACCGCACCGGGCTGGGCGAGGCGATGATCGGCGACGCGCTCGCCACGACCGTGTGACGCCGAGCCGGCGACTTTGTTCGACGGCTCTGTGGTTTCCGCAACGTGAAGCGACGAAACAACCAAGCGCGGCGTCCGTTGGCGCAGTGAGACGCGCCGCGGGATCGCGGCGCACAACCGCACCACCGAAAGGAGGATCGCGTGAAACGACTGATCGGAACGACCGCAATCGCAACCCTGATGGCCCTGCCGCTTGCCGCGCAGCAGGACTCGGACAACCAGAGCGCCACCGGCTCCCAGGCACCGGCCGAAGCCGGCAGTCTGGTCACCACCGGCGACGCCAACACCGACGCCACGGCCCAAGGCGGTGTGACCGACGGCACGGCCGCCCAAGCCGACACTCAGGCGGCGCAACCGGCCGAACGCCAGCAGCAAGACACGGCGCAGATGCGCATCGAGGTAACAAGCCTGATCGACCAAGCCGTCTACCTTCCGTCCGACGAGGCGCGGCAGAACGTTCGTCGCGTCATGGATGAGGCGCCGGACAACTGGGAAATGGTCGGCGAAATCCGCGACCTGATCGTGGCGCGCGATGGCACCGTCGCCGGCGTCATGATCGATGCGGGCGGCTATCTCGGCGGCGACAACGCGCAACGCATCGTGCCGATGAATGCCATGACGTTCGTCCGCGACGGCAACGACGAGGGCGAATACTTCGTCCTGTTCCGCGGCAATGAGCAGGCCTTCGGCCAAGCACCCGCCTACGATTCCGCGGCCGTCCGTCAAGCCGGCGGCGCCAGCGCCGCCGAGGCAGGCTTCCTCGACGATGTTCAGCGCGAGGGCCAGCCGGTCGAGATGGTCGACGTGAACGTCGACAACGTCCTTGGCGCACGCGCATACGGTCCGCAGGGCGAATGGGTCGGCGCGGTGTCCGAGCTGGCCGTTGCCGAAGACGGCCAGATCGAGGCCTTCATCGTCGATGTGGGCGGCTTCCTCGGGGTCGGCGACAAGCCGGTCGCGCTTGAACCCGATCAGGTCGACGTGACGCGGACGGGCGACGACGCCTTGCGCGTCAGCGTTGACGCCACCGAAGCCGAGCTTGAGTCGATGGAGCGTTGGGCCGGCGCCGAAAGCTGAGGTTCCGACCTTTGATGAGACGACGAAGGGGCGCGGCAATGCTGCGCCCCTTTTCATGCCTGCCCGAGCCTGCCGAAGCGCCCCAAGGAACTTCGACGGACGGGCTTTGGTTCACAAGGCAGTTTTCTTTGACCCGGGGGCACTTATGGGGGAAGCGAAATTCGACCTGCACTGGATCGATTACACGATCGTACTGGTCTATTTCGTGGCCGTGATCGCGCACGGCCTGTACGTGTCCCGCAAGCTCGAAGGCGGCGCGGACAGCTACTTCCTGGCCGGCCGCTCCCTGCCCTGGTACCTGATCGGCTTCTCGCTGTTCGCGTCCAATATGTCCGGGTCCAGCTTCGTCGGCCTGATGGGTGGCAGCTACGACAATGGCGTCGCGATGTTCAACTACGAGTGGACCGCAGCCTTCGTGCTGATCCTGTTCGCGATCTTCATCCTGCCGTCGTTCCTGCGCGCCAGGATCGGTACGGTCCCGGAATTCCTGGAAGAGCGCTACGACGTGCGGTCGCGCCGGGCGTTCTCGTTGTTCACGATCATGGCGATCCTGTTCATCGACACCGCCGGCGCGCTTTATGCGGGCGGGTTGGTGATCTCGAACGTGACGGGCTACCTGAACCTGTGGACCGCAATCGCGGTGCTTGCGTTGGTGGCAGGCATCTACACCATCCTCGGCGGGCTGTCGGCGGTGGTGGTGACCGACACGGTGCAGGCCCTCTTGCTGATCGCGGGCGCGGCCGTGCTGTTCTGGATCGGCCTGAACGAGATCGGCGGCTGGCAGGAATTGTTCGTGGGCATCCCCGAGGAGAAACAGCACCTGATCCTGCCTGCGTCCGACGACTTCCTGCCTTGGACCGGGCTTTGGGGCGTCGTTCTGCTTGGCTTCTACTACTGGTCGATCAACCAGTTCGTGGTGCAGCGCACCCTGGGCGCCAAGGACCTGCGCGAGGGCCAGATCGGCGCGCTGTTCGCGGGCTTCCTGAAGATCCCCAACTTGTTCCTGATGATCCTGCCCGGCCTGATCGCACTGAAGCTCTACCCGGATCTCGAGACACCCGACCTGGCCTTCCCGACGCTGGCGTTCGATCTGATGCCGATCGGCGTGCGGGGCCTCATCATTGCGGCGCTGATCGCGGCGATCATGTCCTCGCTCGACTCGGCGATGAACTCGGCGTCGACGCTGGTCGTGAAGGACTTCGTCGAGCCGATCTGGAGGGTGAACGAGATCGCCAGGTCTGGCTGGGCCGCGTCGTGACCGGCGTGGTCATGGTGTTCGGCGCGATCTACGCCCCTTCGGTGGCAAGCTTCGAGTCGCTGTTCGAATACTTCCAGTCGTCGCTGAGCTACGTGGTGCCGACCATTGTCGTAGTCTACATCGCGGGCCTTTTCGTGCCGTGGCTGAACGGCAACGGCGCCTTCTGGACCATCGTCGCGGGGCTCGTGGTGGGGGTGCCGCTGTTCATCCTCAAGGAGGTGACCAGCATGTGGACCGACTTCGGCCTACCCGAGATCCACTACACGATCATGTCGTCGATCATGATGGTCATCGGCATCGGGATCCATTTCGGCCTCTCGGCAGTCACACGCCAGTCGAAAAAGGAGCGGATCGAAGAACTGGTCTGGTCGGGCGACGAGGCGAAAGAGATCTTCACCACGCTCGAACGACCGATCTGGCGTGACCGGACGCTGTGGTCGGCGCTTCTGGCCTCCTGCATGGTCGGCTTCATCATCTGGATCTGGTGATGGATGCGGCAAGCTACATGCAGGCGGCTGACGCGGCGATCGCCCGCATGCCCTCGGCCGCCTTCCCGGTCATCATCCTGTTGATGGCCGTGGCGGCCGCCGTCTCGCTTCATTTCCTGCTGTTCCGGCTGGTGCTTCGGTTCGCCGGTACCGATACCGGGCTGCTGGGCTCTCTGCTGCGACGCGCGCGGCGGCCGCTGCGGCTGGCGATGATCCTGGCCGCGCTGGCGATCGTGGTGCCGCGGTTGCATCTACCCTTCGGCTGGGAGCGCGGCATCGGCCACATCCTCCTGATCCTGCTGATCGTTTTCCTGGGCTGGACCGCGATCCTGCTGGTGAACCATTTCACCGACCGCTCGATCCGCCGTCACCGCTTCGACACCGAGGACAACCTTGCCGCGCGCAAGTTCGTCACGCAGATCCGCGTGTTGCGGCGCACCGCGACCATCGTGCTGGGCATCCTGACGGTCGGCGCCGTGTTGCTGACCTTCGACGCGGTGCAGGAATACGGTCTTTCGCTGTTTGCCTCGGCCGGCGCCGCGGGCCTGATCCTGGGTCTGGCGGCGCGGCCGGTGCTGACCAACCTGATCGCGGGGGTCCAGATCGCCATCACCCAGCCCATCCGGCTGGAGGACGTCGTGATCGTCGAGGGCGAATGGGGCTGGATCGAGGAGATATTCGCCACCTATGTCGTCGTGCGCATCTGGGACTGGCGGCGCATGGTCGTGCCGCTGAGCTACTTTATCGAGAAGCCGTTCCAGAACTGGACCCGCGACAGCGCCTCGATCATCGGGTCGGTCTACTGGTATCTCGACTACACCGTGCCGATGGACGCGATGCGCGAAAAACTCGAGGAACTCGTCCATGCCTCGCCGCACTGGGACGGCAAGGTCTCGGTGCTGCAGGTCGTCGACACCGACAAGGACACGGTCGCGCTGCGCGCATTGATGAGCGCACGCACTTCGCCGCAGGCGTGGGACCTGCGCTGCGAGGTGCGCGAGAAGATGATCGTCTGGCTCCAGGGCGAACACCCGCAGGCCCTGCCCCGCCTGCGCGGCGAATTCCGGACCAGTGCCGCCCCGGAAGCGGACCCCGCCCTGCCCCGCGACCGGATCGAAGGAGGAAGCTCGACATGAACCGGACGCTTGTTCTTCTGGGCGGCGCCCACGTGCACCTGCCCGACCACATCGCCCACCTGCAGGCACGCGGCTGGCGGATCGGTGCGGTGCACGACCGCGATGCCGAGCGGCGCGACACCCTTTGCGCGCGGCTCAATGCGCGGGCGCTGCCGGATCTTGCGGCGTTGCCGACGGATGCGGCGGGCGCGCTGGTCTGCTCCGAGACCGTGCACCACGAGGCCGACATCACCGCCGCCCTGAACGCCGGTCTGCCGGTGTTCACCGAAAAACCGCTGGCCGGCAGCGCCGCCGCCGCCGCGCGCTGCGCCGCACTGGCACAGCGCACCGGCATCGACCTTCAATCGGGCTATTTCTTCCGCACGAATGCCGCGTTGAAGGCGCTCAAGGCGGCAGTGGACGAGGGCGAGTTGGGCATCGTCCACGAAGCGAGGATGCGCTTTTCGCATGATGGGGGCTTTGCGGACTGGCTCGACCTCGATTGCTGGATGACGGATCCGGCGCTGGCCTGCTACGACGGCTTCGTGGACGAGGCGGTGCATTGCGTCGACCTTCTGCAGTGGCTTCTCGGCCCGGCGCGCACCGGCCACGCGATCACCGCCAACGCACTGGGCTGGGCGGTCGACGATCATGGCGCGGCGGTGCTGCGCTTCGAAAGCGGCGCCACCGCGACGATCGAGGCAGGCTGGACCGACGCGGCGATGCGGCTGGAGATCGATCTCGTCGGCGACGCAGGCCATGCGCGGCTGCAGGACGGCCAGTTGACGATCCGCACGCGTGGCGACGACGTGCCCGTGCGCTGCCAAACGTTGTCCGAACTCGATGCGGGCGAAGGGATCGAGCCGTTCCTCGACACCCTCGAAGGACGGACGAACGATGCGCGGGTGTCGCCGGAGGAGGCGGCGTCGGTCAACGCCATGCTCGATCGCATGGGCCTGCGCCTCGATGGCGGGACCGCACGGGACTGAGGCCACCGGAACCCGCCGGAACAGCTGACGTTGAAGGCGGAACCACAAACGACACGGAAAGGGGCTTCGATGGAACTCGGACTCGAAGGCAAGACGGCGCTGATCACCGGCGGCGCGTCGGGCATCGGTCGGGCGACCGCCGCGCAATTGATCGAGGAGGGCGCGCAGGTGATCCTGGTGGACGTGCAGGGCGACAAGGTGGCCGAGGCCGCGCAATCGCTGGGCGCGCAGGCCAACGCGCTTCAGGCGGACCTGACGCAGCGCGACCAGGTGAGGGGGCTGGCCGAGACCGTGCGCGAACGCTTCGTCATGCCCGACATCGTCGTCTGCGCCGCCGGCGTGACCGGCGCGAAGGGCCACCCGCTGGAGATGTCCGATGCCGAATGGAACGAAGCCTGGGAAAACGACTTCATGTCGGTCGTCCGCACGCTGCGCGTGTTTGAGCCCGAGATGGAGAGCCGCGGCTGGGGGCGGATCGTCATCGTGACTTCGGAAAACGCGGTGCAGCCCTACTCGGACGAAGTCGTCTACAACGTCGCAAAGGCCGGCCTGCTGAACTTCGCCAAGGGTCTCAGTCGCGCGGCGGCGCGGCGGGGCGTACTGGTCAACACCGTCTCGCCGGCATTCATCGAGACACCGATGACCGACGGCATGATGGACAAGCGCGCCCAGGCCCGGGGCACCGACCGCGACGACGCCGTAGAGTCGTTCCTAGACGAGGAACGCCCCCACATCGAGTTGAAACGCCGCGGAAAACCCGAGGAAGTCGCCGCGGCCATCGCCTTCCTGTGTTCCGAGAAGGCCAGCTTCGTCGTGGGGTCGAACTACCGTGTCGACGGCGGATCGGTCGAGGGCATCTCGACCTGATCACTCCTCGTCAGTCTTCCGGCCAAAACGCTTGCGCGCGCTGTCTTCCATCGTCTTGACGAGACGGATGATGATCAGCGCCAGCGCCGCGGTCATCGCCGCCATCACCCACATTCCGAATCCGATCGCCAGTCCGATCGCCGCGCACAGCCAGAGGCTTGTGCCGGTGGTCAGGCCCTGAACCTTTCCCTTCGCAAAGACGATCATGCCGGCCGCCAGGAAGGCCACGCCGCTGGTCACCGCCTCGATCACGCGGATCGGGTCCATCGCGACGCGATCGGTGAAGTCGCGCGCGTCCGCCAGCGTCTCGAGCATGATGAGGCAATAAAGACAGGAGGCGAGGCCGACCATCATGTGCGTACGCAGGCCCGCCGGGCGCGCGCGGGCCTCGCGTTCGAACCCGATGACGCCGCACACCAACGCCGCCCCCAGCAGACGCACAAGGATCACCAAGGTATCCAGCGAGGTGTCCGTCGCAAAGTCGTTGAAAAGGCTGCCCATGAGTCCTCCGTGGCTTCGCCCGTTCCTTCATGCTCAACGCCGCACTTGCCGCGCGGTTGCCGGCGCCGGCGGAACCGCGGCGTGGGCATCCCGTTGGCGAATACAGGCGCGCCGCATGCCCGGCGCACCGCAGACACATCCGGAACCGCAGATCGAAGGACCTCGTCATACCCTCCAACAAAGTGGCCGTCGTTGCAGGCGGCACCGCCGGCGTCGGACGGGCAATCGTCGACGCTCTTCTGGCAGACGGCTATCGCGTCGGCATCCTTGCGCGCGGCCAGACGCGGCTGGACGCGCTGCGTGACACGTTCGCCGATGCCGTCTTCACCCTGCCCTGCGACGTGGGAGACGCCACCGCCGTGCAGCGGACCGGCGCAGCCATCGAGGAAGCCTTGGGGCCGATTTCGGTCTGGGTCAACGCGGCCATGCTGACCAGCTTCTCGCCCTTCGCGCTGGCCGGCCCGGACGAATTCGACCGGATCGTGCGGGCGACGTTCCTGGGCCAGGTCAACGGAACGCGCACCGCCCTTTCCCTGATGGAGGGGCGCAACAGCGGCCGGATCGTCAACGTCGGTTCCGGGCTGAGCTATCGCGCGGTGCCCTACCAGGCGGCCTATTGCGCGTCCAAGCACGCGATCAACGGCTTCACCGACGCGCTGCGCTGCGAGCTGATCCGCAGCGGCTCGGACATCACGCTGAGCGTGGTGCAGCTTCCGGCGATCAACACCCCGCAATTCGACTGGGCGCGCAATCGCCTGTCGAAGCAGCCACGCCCGGCGGCGCCGGTCTTCACGCCGGAATTGGCCGCGCGGGCGGTGATGCGGGCCATCCGCGACGGCACGCGCGAGATCTTTGTCGGCCGGTCGGTGCTGAAGATGGCCTTCGGTCACTTCGTCGCGCCCGGCTGGCTGGACCGCAAGCTGGCCGATGCGGGTGCCGAGATGCAGAAGTCCTGGCAGGACGAGCCGGGCGGCCGGCCGGACAACCTGGATGCGCCGGACCCGCGGCGCGGCCCGGACGCGCACGGCAGCTATGACGACGAGGCGCAAGAGCGCGGGCTGACCGTCGATGCCGCCCATGCCCGGCTGGCCGTGTTCGGTGGCGTGCCGGTGATCACGTTCCTTCTGGGCCTCGCGATCGGCTAGGCCGCGTCCTTTACGTGCCACCCGGCGACCGAGCGGCGGCAGATATCGCGAACGCCCGCGAGGGTGCGGGAGTGCCACCCGGTCCGCTCATGGCACGCCCCCCGTATCCGGGCCGTGTCGGATGATCAGGGCTAACCATGCCGGCCCGAGCCGGTTCCGTGCTTGACCTCGTTGCGCACCTGACCCCAAGCCAGCAGGGTGAAGATCGCGGTGCCGCCCAGCACGTTGCCGGCCAGGACCGGCAGAAAGAACCCGAACACCGCCTCTCGCAGGCCGGTCTCGGCGATCATGAGCAGATAGAACATCTCGACCGAGCCGGCGATGATGTGGGTGAAGTCGCCGACCGCGATCAGCCAGGTGAAGGTCAGCACGATGAAGAAGGCGTTGCCCTGCGCGGATGGCATCATCCAGACGATGGCCGCGACGATCATTCCCGCCGGTAGCCCCCGCAGAAAGCTTTCGTCCGCCGGCATGTGGACGGCGTGCCGCGACAGTTCGACCACGGCAGTCTTGACCTCGGGGCTGATGACCGTCGTCTGCGACAAGAACGCTGCGGCAATCATCGTGCCTAGGACATTGGCCGCCAATACAATGCTCCAAAGGCGCAGCATGTCCGTGATGCACTCCCGTTCGGGCCGTGCGATGACCGGCAGAACCGTGGTGATCGTGTTCTCGGTGAACAGCTGCATCCGGCCGAAGATCACTACGATGAACCCCATGCTGTAGCCGAAATTCTCCAGCAGGAACGATGACGGCCGGTCCGGCAGGTACGTGCGCAGGATCGCCTCGGACAGCACCGACAGGCCCATCAGGATCCCGGCAGCGGTTCCCGAGAAGCTCAGCGAGGTGAGCGGGCGGCGCAACTCCTCCTCGCCGTCGCGGCGCACCACCTCGTAGATCAGGCGGGCCGACAGCCGCGTCGCCTCCGAGACCGAGTGCTCCTCGCGCTCGTGCCGGACGGCATTGTCGTTGTCGCGCGGGTCGGCGTTGCCGGTCGAGGGGCTGTCTTCGTTCTCTTCCGGTGTCATGCGGGCCTCCTGCCGAAGCTCCTGACAGCGCGGCGCGCGTCCGGCCTCGGCACGCCCGTCAACGGCATTTGCACCGCGACGAGCACGCGCTCGTGCGGATCGGGAATTTGGACGATCATGTCGGGCTCCGTACCGGGCGCAACGCCCGCTTCCGAACGCGGGCCATGACCCGCCGTCGGCAGACAAACCCGCCCGAGCCGGATGGGTTCCGCCATGTCCGCCCCGGCGACCTTGCCCGGAACCGGCCACGCAGCGCGGGCGTTTGCTTCCAGACACATGACGTGACGGGCGCGCGACGACGCACAGCCCGGCCGAGGATACCGATCGATGGCTTCCAAAGATGGACAACCCGACCTGACCCCGCCCCGCGCCGTGGCCGATGCCGCAGCACGGGGACTGGAATTGCGCCGCCGGTTCCACCGGGGCGGCACAGCCGTCGGTGTCGCGCGCGCCCGCGACCTGTCCAACCGCCGCAGGCTGTCGCCCCAGACGATCCAGCGCATGACGTCGTATTTCGCACGCCACGCCGTCGACAAGAAGGCAAGCGGCTTCGGCAACGACGACGATCCGTCGGCGGGTTACGTGGCCTGGCTGCTCTGGGGCGGCGATCCGGGGCGGGACTGGGCCGAGCGCATGGCCCGCGCACTGGACGACGCCTGAACCCGCACGAAGGGGACCTAGATGCTGCAATCTTTCCACGACCTGATGAACCGCAACCTTGCGACCGATGGTGGCAAGGCGAAGCTGCGCGAGGCCTTCTTCGATCCCGGCACCGGCTTGGTGCGCTACATGGCCGTCGATATCGGCGGCTGGCTGGATGCGACCGAGGTTCTGGTCGAGGCCGATCGTCTCGCGCCGCCGGGTGAAGAGGGCGCTTCGTGGATGCTGCGCATCTCGGAAAGCGATCTGGAAGCCGCTCCGCGGTGGCACGAGGGGATGGCCGAGGAACGCATAGACCTGCGGGCATGGCCACCGGTGCTGGTCGGTCCGTTCGGATCGACCTACTCGCCGCTCCTGATGTTCGAGCAGTTGATCGCCGAGCAGCGCGAGCACGAACTCCCGCCGGCCCCGGACGGCGACCGGCTGGTGCGTCCCCTGGAAGAAGTCGGCAGCTGGATCGGGCTGCCCGCCTTTTGCACCGACGGAGAGATCGGCCCGGTGGCGGATCTGCTTTTCGAGATCGACACGCGGCGCGTCGTCACCGTCGCGATCACGCCGAAGTCCGGCACGACGGCAGGCACTGAAGCCGGCTCCGGCGCGACGGAGACGACGGGAAGGGATCAGCTGGGACGAATCCTGCTGCCGCTGACGGCGCTGCGTCACCGCCCCAAACAGGGGACGCACCTTGTCTTCGACACGACTTTGCAGGCACTACACCTGGACCCGGCGTAGCCCCAGCGGCAGGGTGGCGGTCGCCTCGTCTGCGTCCACGGAAAAGCAAAAACCCCGCAAGTGCCAACTCGCGGGGTTTCTGTTATAATGCCTTCGGGCTTGGAGCCTCAGGCCTGGTTGCGCGACCAGTCGTCGACTTCGCGCTCGGCCTCGTCTTTCGAGCGCCCGTATCTTTCCTGCACTGCACCGACCAGCTTGTCGCGATCGCCTTCGATGGTGCGCAGGTCATCGTCGGTAAGCTTGCCCCACTGACGCTTGGCTTCGCCCTGCACCTGCTTCCATTGGCCTTTGATCTGGTCCCAGTTCATTGGTCCCTCCTTGGCTATCGAGTTCATTTGGAGAACGCTGCCCGACGGCCCCGGTTCCGGCCTGTCGGACCATCGCGTCGGGAATTCCTGGCAGCGGGCGGTAAGGCTTCAGCGCCGGTGCCCGTTGCGACGCAATCGCGCTGGTGGTGTCGAAAATCGGCATGGCAGACTTCGGCCGCGGTAATCAGGATCCCTCATCGCTGGCCCGTCAGCCGATCTCGGGTCAAGGTTGCCTTGGTTCGAGCGCACGTCTTCGGGATCGTAAGCCGATCAGCGCTTAAGGTTGAGCGCCGGTCGTCGGCGGTTCATTCTCGGCCGGATCGAACAATGCCGGCACGAACGTGACGCGAACAATGAAGCGATCCGCGCGGCTTTCCTCTTCCAGCCGCGCATCGAGTTGCGATGCGAAGGCAGCGATCAATTGCCGGCCAAGCCCGGTCCCGTCATTTTCCCTGCCCTCGGACGCAACCGTGTTTTCGACCGTCAGGGTGGCGCGCAGGTCGTTGCCCTGCCCGTCCAGGGCAAGTTTCAGCAGGATGCGGAAGTCGCCCGAGGCGTCGGGTCCGCCATACTTGAAGGCGTTCACCACTGCCTCGGTCGCCAGCATCGCCAGCGGACCTGCCTGGTCCGGCATCAGCGTGACCGGGTCCAGCTCGCGTACGACCTCGGCGCCGCTTCGGTCGGCCGAGCCGAGCGTCGCCAGCTGCGCCACGATGTCTTCCAGAAGCACATCCACGCGCAGGCGGGTCAACGACGGCTCCTGGTACAGCGCCTGGTGTACCGATGCGAGGCTGGCCACCCGGTCCTGGAACTGCCTCAGAGCGGCACGAGCCTCGTCGCTGTGCACCTTGCGGACCTGCATGTTGATGATCGATGACATTAACTGAAGGTTGTTCTTCACCCGGTGATGGACTTCCTTTAGCAGGATCTCGCGCTCGCGCAGGGCGTTTTCCAGATCCGCCTCGTCGCGGATGATCTGCGTCGCCATGCGTTCGAATGCGTCGTCGATGTCGCGGATCTCGGTCGGCGCGCGACGGCTCTCGGCAGGGCGATAGATGCGCCTGATGTCGGCGAAGCTGCGCATGCGGCGGCCCAGCGCGTTGACGTGCCGCAGCACCAGCTGGTTCAGCGCCATCAGGGCCACCAGCATCGTCACGGCCCACATGATCAGTGGAAAGCTCAGCGTGGCACCGGTGAACCAGGTCCCTCCCGATGCGCCGCCCGTGACGGGGCTCCAACTGCCCAAGGCATAGGCGCGGTCCCGAACGATCGGCACTACCGCGAAGGTGCGTTCTTCGCCGCCGGCGGTGCGCGCCCGAAAGGTGACGGGCGGGGAGCCGACAAGCCCGCGCAGCGCCACGCCCAGCGGCATCTGCGGGGCGACGGCCGTGCCGGGTCCGGAGGTGGTCAGGATCTCGCCATCCTGGTTGAACGTCACGACAGTCGCCTGTTCGCCGGTCTCGGGCACGCTTTCGAAACCCAGCCCCGCGACGGGGAACGATACCACGACGAAGCCGCGCAGCCCGTCCTGCGGGTTCATGACGGGTTCCGCGAATATGATCACCGGCTGATCGGTAACCGCGCCCCGCGCAGTAAAGCTGATCGTCGGCTCGGCCTGCGCGAACATCTTCCGGACAGCGGGACGCTCCCTGAAGTCGCGCTCCGTATCGGTGGTGTTGCAGCGCGTGATCCGGTCCATATCGATCAGACCGATAAAGGACAGTCGCGGATTCTCCTGAGCTGCGCGGGCGAAGAGCGCCTCGCAGGCCCCCAACGGCGGATCAAGCGCCTCAAGCGCGCCGGCCAGAGTGCCGGCCACGCCCATCGTGGTATGGATGGCCTCGCGCTCGGGAGCGACGATGGCGCTGGTCTGCGCCAGCAGCGTGCTGGCGAAGATCTCGCTGTTGCGCTCCATCGCGCGCCAGGTCTGCCCGATCATGATGATGCCGATGGGCAACATCGCCAGCGTCAGAAGCAGCGCCACGCGCACCATGAGGCTGTCGCGCATCCGCTTCGACGCCCATCCGCGCCCGGGCGCGTGCCCGGCGCCCGCCATTACCAGCTCCTTGGGTTGCGGGCCAGAACCGCGACCGTGGCCGCATCGGTGAGTTCGAGTTCCTCGTTCTTCTCGAAGCCCATGGCTACGGCCAGTTGCGCCCGGCCGCGGCTGGCCCGGCTCTTGATCGTGCCGATCGCGCAGCCGCACATCTCGGCCGCTTCCTCGTACGAGAAGCCTTGGGCCCCCACCAGCACCAGCGCCTCGCGCTGGTCGGCCGGCAGCGCGTCGAACGCCTTGCGGAAGTCGTTCAACGCCAGATGGCCGTCATGGGCGGGCTTCTGGGCGATCATGCGCGCCATCTCGCCGTCGCTGTCCGAGTATTCGCGCTGCGCCTTGCGGCGCTCGGAATAGAAGGTGTTGCGCAGGATGGTGAACAGCCAAGCGCGCATGTTGGTGCCGCGCTCGAACTTGTCGATGTTCGACCACGCCTTCACCACGGTTTCCTGCACCAGATCGTCCGCACGCGCGAGATCCCGCGTCAGCGACATCGCGAAGGCGCGCATGGATTTCAGATGCAGCACGATCTCTTCGCGCGGGTCCATCGAACCCGCGTCGTCGCCCGCCCGTTCATGCTTCATGTGTCGCCGTCTTTCTTCGAATCCTGTTCGCGCAGCCTGCGCAGCAAATCGGTGAAGCGATCGGGCACGTCGTCATCGATCAGGCCGTCATAGACACGCCTGAGGTTCTCGTTGATCGGATCGGATTCGTGGCGCCTGCCCGCACGGCCGTTGTCCTGTTCCTTCATGAGAAAAGCCAATTCCATTCGTCCCGCCCGCGTTTTGTCAGAGCCTGTATGGAACCGAACGCGGCCATGCGGGGTTTGTTCCGAAGATTTGCAGGGGCTGGGGGGTACCACAGAAGATGTCCGACATGAACGAAGCTCTGTCCGACCGGATCGCGCGTCATCTGCCGTTTCTCCGACGCTACGCGCGGGCATTGACCGGCACGCAAAGCGCGGGCGACGCTTATGCCGCCGCCACGCTCGAGGCGCTGCTGCAGGATCGGTCGGTTCTCAAGGAGGGGCTCGATCCGCGGGTCGCGCTGTTCCGGGCGTTCCACATGATCTGGACCAGCGCGGGCACTCCGGTCGAGGTGCCGGACTCGACGCTCGAGCAGGCGGCGCAGAACCATCTGAACCACCTGACGGCGAATTCGCGCGAGGCGCTGCTGCTGAACACGATCGAGTCGTTCACCCCCCACGAGATCGGGCAGATCATGGACATCAGCGCCGGCGAGGCGCGCGAGATGATCGCTATCGCCCACCGCGAGATGCACGACAGCGTCAGCGGAAAGATCCTGCTGATCGAGGACGAGGCGATCATCGCGATGGACATCCGCGCCATCGTCACGGGAATGGGCCACCACGTCACCGGCGTCGGGCAGACACACCGCAAGGCGGTCGAACTGGGGTTGCAGGACTATCCCGACCTGATCCTGGCGGACATCCAGCTGGCGGACAATTCCTCGGGGATCGAGGCGGTGAAGGAACTGCTCGAGACGGTGGGCAACATCCCCGTCATCTTCATCACCGCCTTCCCGGAACGGCTGCTGACCGGCGACCGGCCCGAGCCGGCCTTCATCATTCCCAAGCCGTATTCCGAGCGGCAGGTGAAATCGGCCGTGAGCCAGGCGATGTTCTTCGCCTCGACCGAGACGCTGAGCGCCTGAGGCGGGATGTCCCACGATGGGACACGAAGGTGACGCAGCGTCTTCAATGGCTTGCAGGGACGGATTCACGATCCTTTAGGAAATCGCCTCACTCCGGCAGTCGCGCGGTCTTCCACGCAACTGCCGGTGCGCTTCGGGCCGCGCCGTGGGCAAACACGCCGGTCGTCGTCTGCGCATCCCTCGAAGGCATTCGGGACCGCGTCCCGATCCCTCCAATTCGATGCATTTAATCGTCGCGCCTTAACGGGACGCCCACCCGGACTTTCGCAAAATTCCGGCAAAGAGCGAGTTGCGCGATGTCTGCACTGAAACTGAGACCCGAAGTCGAAGGCCGCCTGCCGGACGAGATCATTGCCACGGCACTGGCGACGGTCCGGGAACATCTGGGCATGGAAGTCGCCTACCTGTCCGAGTTCGTCGACGGCAACAGCGTGTTCCGGGCCGTCGACGCGCCGGGGCTGGAACACGTCATAGCCGCGGGAGACAGCCACGATCTGAAGGACGTCTATTGCAGGCACATCCTGGACGGGCGCCTTCCCGCGCTGATCCCGGACACCAGCGCCGACCCGCTTTGCATGGCCATGGCCATCACCACGGACATGCCGGTCGGCAGCCATGTCGGCGTGCCGATCCGGCGCGGCGACGGCAGCCCCTACGGCATGTTCTGTTGCCTGAGCACCCGCGCGAACCCGACGCTGACCCAACGTGATCTGAGCGTGATGCGCATCTTCGCGGATCTTGTCGCCGAACAGGTCAACACCGCGCTGATCCGGCGCGACAGGCACAGCGCGCAGGTCGCCGAGATCCAGGCCGCGATCCGGTCCCATGCCTTCAGGATCGTCTACCAGCCCATCGTCGAACTGTCCTCGGGCGCGGTGCGGGGGTTCGAGGCGCTGAGCCGGTTCGAGGCCGAGCCGTATCGCGCGCCCGACCTGTGGTTCGCCGAGGCCAGCGGCGTGGGCCTGGGCGTCGAGCTGGAGCTTGCCGCGATCGACGCGGCGCTGGTCGGGTTGGCCGCCCTGCCCGAGCCGCTCTACCTGTCGTTCAACGCCAGCCCGGGGACCGTCGCCTCGGGGCGGCTTGCGAAGGTGCTGGAGGGAAAACCCTTGGACCGGCTGGTGATCGAGATCACCGAGCACGACCAGATCGGCGCCGAGGCGCCATTCCTCGACCAGTTGATGCGCCTGCGCGAGGGCGGGCTGAGAATCGCGGTCGACGACGCGGGCGCCGGCTATTCGGGCCTGCAACAGATCATCCGGATCTCGCCGGATATCCTGAAACTCGACAGGTCGCTGGTGACGGGCATACATGTCGACCCGGTTCGTCGATCGCTTGCGGCCGCGATGGTGCATTTCGCCACCGAGACGAAGGCGCAGATCGTTGCCGAGGGCATCGAAACCGCCGAGGAATGCCGCGCCCTGGCGCGGCTTGGCATGCATGGCGGACAGGGATGGTATTTCGGGCGCCCCGCCGATCTTGCCACGGCGCTGGCCGCCTGCGGGTTGCCGGCGCGCGGCGCGACGGGCGCCGCCTGAAGACGTCGGACCCCTGAGCGGGACGGTCGCGAGGGCGGCTGCGCCCTGATGCCGACAGCCGCGTCGGCACGGCCGCCGGCCGCCGAACGGCGGACGGCGGACAAGAAAAAACCCCGCCTGGCCGGGGAGCCAGACGGGGTGTGGTCACAAGCGCGAAACCGGGAAGAGACGCCCGTGACCGGGGGGAATCGTCAGAGCTGCCGTGTGCGGAGTTGGCGCGCCTGACGCGAGACAGGGATATTCTGCGTCAGCAGAACCCTTTCGGGACGAAACGGCCGGAAAGACTGACGCATCATGTCGTCGATGCGCTCAACGATTTTTGCGATCCAGTCCAGGGGCATCCGCCGCTCCATCCAGTTGCGCATCCCGTTCGGGATACGACTGGGAAACCGGCGACCACGCTTTCGGTTCCGGCATTTCTCGTGCCGCCGCAAGAATTTTTTCCGGCGGTGTTTCGGCACGTCCGGCGTGCGCGCAGGCGGCTCCGGTCTCGCGCCCGTGCGCGCGCTCGACCGATCCTTCGATCTGCCAGGCGCGCGAGTTCGGGGCCTTCGGCGGTGCGTGCGTCACCGCACATTAGGCGCGCGTGAGGACGCGGTCCGGCGTGGAACCCCGCGGCGCTCCCGGCGATTGTAGCCGCGTTGACCCCTTACGGAGCTTGCATGACACCTGACCGCCGACCGGGCGCCGCGAACCGATGACTGCCGCGCATGACGATCTGAACCAGGGCCCGGTGTGGCGCAAGCTGACCAAGGTCAGCGCCCCGATGGCGCTGGGCATCCTGGGCGTGCTGCTGGTGGGGCTGGCGGACGCCTTCTTCCTTGCCCGCGTGGGCGAGACCGAACTGACCGCGGTGGGCTTCGTCTACCCGGTCATCGTCGCCGTCAGCGCCTTTTCCGTGGGCATGTCGGCGGGCGCCAACGCCGCATTTTCGCAGACGCTGGGGCACGGCGACGGCGACGCGGCCGAGGCCCGGCTGACGCTGCACGCGGTCGGCTTCGGCCTGGTCGTGGGCGTCGCCATCGGTGCGGTGCTGTGGCTGGGCGCACCGGCGATCTTCACGACCCTGGGCGCGGGCGACGCGGTGCTGGAGGCGATCCTGAACTACGTCCCGTGGTGGGCGGCCAGTTTCCCGATCCTCGTGGCGACGATGATCCTGAACGCCTCGTTCCGCGCCGCGGGCGACGGCGCGACGCCGTCGGGGATCATGGTGATGACGGCGGTGCTGAACATCGCGCTGACGCCGGTCTTCGTGTTCGGCGTGGGACCGATCGGCGCGATGGGCATGATGGGCGCCGGCGTGTCGACGCTTCTGGCGCGCAGCCTCGCGCTGGCGGTCGCGGTGGTGCTGGCGCGGCGGCAGGGCCGCCTGTCGCCGGGCCCGCGGCCGCTGGAGGGCATGGCCGCGTCGCTGCGCGCGATCACCGCCACCGGGCTTCCGGCAGGCGCGTCGCGGGCGGTGAACCCGGCGGGCATGGCGGCGGTGACGATGGCGGTGGCGACGATCGGCGACACGGCGGTGGCGGGCTTCGGCGCGGCCTCGCGGGTGCAGGCGATCGCGCTCGTGCCGTTCTTCGCGGTGGCGTCGGGGCTGGCGCCGGTGATCGGGCAGGCCTGGGGCGCGGGACGGGCCGAACGCGCGGCCGCCGCCATGCGCGTGGCGGTCTGGTTCGCGCTGGGTTACGGGCTGAGCGTGGCGCTGATCCTGTGGATTTTCGCGGACGCCATAGCGGGCCTGATGACCGCCGGGCAGGACGCGGCCGCCTACACGGCCCATTACCTGCGGATCGTCGGCTGGAGCCTGGGCGCCTACGGTGTCGTGCTGGCCGCCAACGCCGCGATGACGGCGCGGTCGAGCGCGCGCTGGGCGCTGGGGCTGAGCCTGCTGCGGATCGGTGCGCTTTACGTGCCGCTGGCCTGGCTGGGCGTCACGCTCTTCGGCTATGCCGGCGTGCTGGCCGCGACGGTGATCGCGAATGCGCTGGCGGCCTGGGCCGGGCTGATCCTGGCAAGGCACAAGCGGGTCCTGCGTACGGACACCGCGCCGATCGCGGGCCCGGCGAACCGGCTTTGGGCGCTCGGCGACCATCACGGCGAGTAGGGCCGGCACGGCCGATGACGCCTGGACCCGCCGCCTTGCGCGGCACCGGACGGGGCTGGCGCGGCTGTCCTTCGCGGGCACCGAACGGCCGGGGCTGAAGGACGATCTCGACGACAGGCGGTCGGTGCTGGACAGCGGAAGCCTTTTCTGGACGATCTTCCGGGTGTCGCAGGTTATCCGAGGCGGCGCGCCGCCCATGATCGGCCTGCCCGCGCGCCTTTGTCAGCGGCAAGCACGACCCGGCACCAATGGCGCCGACCCGTTTTATCAGAAGGAGAAGGCTATGTCCCGTAAACCGTCCCGCGCCGCGGACCCGCTTGACATGCGACCCGACGCGACGCTGTTGCGCATATGCGCGATCGTCGGGGCGCTTGGCGTCGCGGCCCTGATCGCGTCGAACATCGTGGGCAGCGTGCTGGTGCCCGGGCACGATTGGGTCTCGGACACGGTCAGCGACCTTGCGGCCGGAGAGTTCGAGATCATTCAGGACGTGGGCTTCTACGGTTTCGCGGGCGGGCTGTTCGCCATCGCGCTGGGGCTGGCGCATATGCGGCTGAGCGGCACGCGCATGACGGTGACCATACTGTCGCTGGCGGTCCTGACCGGCATCGTGATCATCGTCGGTGCCCGCAACGAGTACGGCGACAACGACAACGAAGGCGTGGTGATCCACATCTACCTGGTATATGCGCTGGGCCTTTTGTTCCTGGCCGCGTTCGCCGCCCCCATTCCGGCCTTTCGGGATCTGAGCAGGAACCTGAGCCGCATTTCCTTCCTGTGCGCTATCTTGTGGGCGATCATGGCGCCGATCTTTTTCATAATGCCGACCGCGTACGACGGGGCGTGGGAAAGGGCTCTTGGACTTGTTGCGGCTTTCTGGGTGGCTGCCGTTTCCCATGAGATCGGGAAATGCGCATCGCGGGAAAGCTGAGTTTCGTCGAATGAAGCGGATCAAAAAGGGGCGGAAATGACGACCCCGGAATCGGAAAAGGGCCCGAAGGCCCTTTTCACTTTCGATATCTTACGAAAAGCTTAGTTCCAGAAGCCTTCGTCGACGCCTTCCAGCTGCTCCAGCTGTTCTTCGGTCAAACGCGTAACGTAGGCGTAGGTCTCATCGTCGATGGGGACGAGGCTCACGTCGTTGACGGGGATCATGACGTGCTTATCACCGATGTCGAAAAAGCCACCGACCTCAGCAATGATGCCGATCATCTGGCCGTCACGCGACAGGATGATGTCCTCGATTTCGCCGATGTCGTTCCAGCCGTCACCGATCCCCGTATAGGCCTGCTCGCTCCACGCCATCTCGGCGTCGCCTGCAAGACCGGTGTAATCCGTGCCCATCGAATAGATGTCGCCGCCCGTGATGTCGCGGGTGCGGATCAGGTTCGCGCTGTCGGCGTACATGTCGTCGACCGTGTAATCGGTATAGTCGCGGCGCACCATTTGGTTGTCGCCTTCGACGACCACGTTTTCGTTCTCCACGACTTCGGCCTCCATGTGGGTTTCCGCGTAAGCGGCACCCGATGCGAGGACGAGGGCAATTGCACTGGTTCCGAGATATTTCATCAGGATAACTCCTTTTGCTGTGGTTCTGGCCGGTCAACGAGCGCGGAAACCGTCAGTTCCCAAGACATCCGGCCGGATGGTGGATTCTGCCGATGGCGCGCACGGGCGCGGCCCGTGCCTAGACCGTCGAGGTCGTGCGGCGCGGTCCGGCGATCAGCCAGACGATGAAGCCGATCAGCGGCAGAAGGATGATGAACAGCGCCCAGAGCACCTTGGCGCCGGTGGAGGCGTTCGAGCCGATGATGTGCACGAGCGCCCAGATGTTGAGAACGAGCAGGATGAGCCCGCCGATGCCATAGAATTCCATTACAGCCTCCTGTTGCGCCCCGGGGACGCGGACGGGTCCGCGCAACGGACGCCGGGGCGCGTCTTGTTGCGTCTGCCGGACCAACGAATCCGGCCGGGGCGGTGTTCCGCGGCGCCCCCGCTCGGGGCCTGAGGATCGGCGCGGGATGATGTGGAACCGCGCGGGCGCGCGCGGGGTTGGGCCGCCATGTCACGTCTGTCCCGCAAAACCCGCCACGCCCGCTCCATCCTCCGCTCGGTCGAGATCCGGTCGCTGATCACCCTCGCGCTGATCGTCGGCGCGGGCTGGGCCTTCGCCGAACTCGCCGACGAGGTGATCGAGGGGTCGACCCGCAATCTCGACCGCGACCTGCTGCTGCTGCTGCGCACCGAAGGCGACCTGTCCGACCCGATCGGCCCGGCGATGCTGGAGGAGATGGGCCGCGACCTGACCGCGCTCGGCGGCGTGATCGTGCTGACGCTGGCCACGCTGTTCGCCGGCGGCTTCTTCCTGATGCAGCGGCAATACGGCTCGATGGTGTACCTGTGGGCCACGGTGGGCGGCGGCATCCTGATCTCGGGGGTGGCCAAGGAGTTCTTCTCGCGCCCCCGGCCCGAGCTGGTGCCGCACGGGTCCTACGTGCACACGGCGAGCTTTCCGTCGGGCCATTCGATGATGGCCGCGGTCGCCTACCTGACGCTGGGGGTGCTGATCGCGCGGGTCCTGAAGCGGCGCCACCTGAAGGTCTACGTCATGGGGATCGCGATCCTGGTGACGATGCTGGTGGGGATCAGCCGCGTCTTCCTGGGCGTCCACTGGCCGACGGACGTGCTGGCCGGGTGGCTGGTGGGCCTGGGATGGGCGATGATCTGCATGATGGGCGCGCGCGCCCTGTCGCGCCGGGGCCATGTCGAGCCCGAAGCCGACGAGGGCGAGGGCGAGGCGGCGGAGACGGCGGGTCCGCGCTGACGCAAGGCGCCGCCCGCGGTCAGCCGATCGAAGCGGCGCCGCGCTTCCTGCCGCCGCCGCCGTCCTCGTCGCCCTCGGCGTCCATGACCCGCTCGCGCGGCCACCATTCGGGATGCTCGGCGGCGATCCACGACACGAACTGTTCGCGCAGGCGGGCCTCGGCGCTCCAGCCCGTCGAGGGGTCCGGCATCATCGCGTAGAAGCTGACCTCGAGCCCGTCGGGCCCGTGGTTGGTGGCATAGGCGAAGGCGCCGGCCGGGTCGTCGTCCATGATGTCCTCGTCCTCGGCGATCAGCTTCTCGAATTGCTCTCGCAGAGTCCCGACGTCGGCGCGGTGGTCGAGCGTCAGCTTCACCACCTTCATCATCTTCGCCTCGGTCACGGACCAGTTCTCGAACGGTTTCGAGATGAAGTACGTGACCGGCACGACGATGCGCCGGTGATCCCAGGTGCGCAGCCGCAGGAAGGTATAGTAGATGGACTCGACATAGGCCCAGTCGCCCTCGAACAACACGCTGTCGCCGATGCGCACGGGCTTTGCGAAGGCGATCTGCAGCGAGGCCATGATGTTGCCCAGCACCGCCTGCCCGGCGATGCCCGCGATCACGGTCAGCACGCCCGCCGAGGCCAGCAGCGCCATGCCCACCGTGTCGAACAGGTTCAGCCAGTTCATCACGATCACGATGGCGAAGCCGACCATCACCAGCAGGATCAGCCGCCGCAGCGCGTAGATCGAGGTGTAGATCTCGCGCTCGTCCGCGCCGCGCTTGTCGTCGATGTCGCCGACGAAGCGCAGCGTCACCCGTTTCAGGACCGCATCGACGACGCGCAGCATGGCCATGCCCACGCCCCAGACCATCAGCAGCGTCAGGATCGGCCGCAGGATCGCGTTAACCGGCCCCGAGAAGGTCAGCACCCAGTGCAGCAGGATCTGCACGAAGCCGGCCATCACCAGCATGGCCAGCGGCAATCCGCTGCGTTCCAGCGCGGCCTCGAGCCAGCCGCGTTTCGTTCGCCGGGACTGCCGCAGCACGATCGACCGCGTGCCCCAGCCCAGCAGCAGCGTCAGCGCCCCGATCAGCGGAAGCGCGATCCATTCCCACAGCCACAGGCCCGAGACTTCCCGCTTGAGGGATTGTGGGATGTAGGCTTCGTAGCGGCGCGGTCCGAAGGTATCGTACAGCGGCGGAATGTTCCGCACGGTCTGCGGCGTGAACAGCCAGACCGGCCGATCGTCACCGGCGCGGTATCGGCCGATGCGGATGTCGTAGAGCGTGTCGTTCGCCTCGAGCCGCGCGATGCGGATGTTGCGCCGCGGCTGGCCGGCCAGCGGGTCGGAACTGGCGGCGACCTCCTGAATGGCGTCGGGACGCGCGGACAGGTCGCTCCAGTCGATCCAGACCTGCCGCTGGATGACCTCGGCCAGCTGGCGCGCCGCAAGGGGGCCGACGCGCGACTGCGCCTCTTGCGGGACCTCGGTCAGGTTCAGGAAATGCGCGGCGCGCTCGAAGTCGTTCTCCCTGGCGGCGTTCAGGAACCCGCGCACGGTGGTGCGCGGCGTGTCGCGGTCTATCAAATTCGGCGCCGGGCCGAGACCCTCGTTGATGCTGCTCTGCGAGTACCACTCGGAAGCGCCGCCGTCGTCCTGGGCGAGAACGGGAACCACCCACAGGCCGCATATCACGGCCAGGATCACGATCGCCGCAGAGCGGAGGGCGATCCTGCCTGCGGGGTTGCAACCGGGATTGAGCGGCACAGGGTCCTCCCGCGGCGGTGACGACGAACCGAAAGCGAACGCCCCCGCCCGCAAGGGACAGGGGCGGCGGACGCCTCTGCACGTGGCTGCCCGGTATCGCCTTCGAGACCCGCGCGAGGGATGGACGCGGGTTGCAAGGCCAACGCCGCAGGGGATCAGGAAGTTCCGCCCCGAGGCAAAGGCGCCCCCCTACCCGCGGCTCGCGACCGCGTCGTGCACGAGGCCGGCCAGATAGGCGACCTGCGGGTTCTGGTAGCCCGAATGCCGCGCCGTCATTCCCACCGCCCCGGTCATGAAGCCCGAATCCAGCGTGAAGCGATGCAGCGCGCCGGCCGCCACCTCGTGCGCGACCACCCCGCGCGAGATGAACCACAGCATGTCCGAGCGTTGCAGCAGCGGGCGCGCGAACGCCAGCGACACGGTCTCGAACGCGGGACGCAGGCCCGACAGGCCGATCACGCCGAGGTACTTCTCGACCGTCTCGCGGATGATCGCGCCGCTTTCGGGCAGGATGACCGGGCAGGCGCGCAGGGCCTCGGCCGCGGGGCGGCCGGCGAAGGGATGCCCGGCACGGGCGACAAGGTCGATGCGGTCCTCATAGAGGTAATCGAAGCGCAGGCCCGGCATGTCGTCGGCGGCGGGCATCCGGCCGATCATCAGGTCTATCTCGCCCGCGCGAAGCCGGTCGATCAGGTAGCGGTTCGGCCCCGTCGTCACCGCGACCTGCACCTCGGGGCGCGCGCGGGCGAAGTCGATGGCCACCTGCGGGAACAGGCTGCCCGCGACGGTAGGCAGCACCCCCACGGCGATCCGGTCGCCGGCGCCCGCGCCGCCCAGCGCGCGGATACCGGTATCGAGGCTCGACACCGCCTGAAGCGCGTGGCGCCGGAAGGCGCGGCCCTCGGCGTTCAAGACGACGCTGCGGCCGGTGCGGTCGAAGAGCCGCGCGCCGACGAGGGTTTCCAGATCGGCGATGGTCTTGGACAGCGCGGGCTGCGACACATGGCGCGCGCGGGCCGCGGCGCTGAGGCCGCCAAGGTCGGCGACCGCCAGGAACGCCTCGACATGGCGCAGCTTCAGCCCGGTGGGTATAGTCATGGAGTTATGGATACCGGCCGGATTTCTATTTTCCAAGGGCGTGGCGTTATGGAAAGCTCGCGGGCAAGGGATGTTGCCAGGGGGACGGGGATGAGCGATCGTTACGAGGCCGGCATGCGCACGCGCCGCAGGATACTGGGCGATGCCCACGTGGACCGCGCGGAACAGGCGAAGGGCGAACTCGACACGCCGTTCCAGGACCTGATCACCGAGGCCGCCTGGGGTCATGTCTGGTCGTCCGACGCGATTTCCGACCGCGAACGCTCGATGCTGACGATCGCGCTGTTGGCCGCCCTGGGCAATTTCGAGGAGATCGCCATGCACGTCCGCGCCACCGCCCGCACCGGAGCGAGCCAGCGCGACGTGGCCGAGGCGCTGCAGCACGTGGCGATCTATGCCGGCGTGCCGCGCGCGAACCACGCGCTGAAGATCGCCAGGGCCACCTTTGCCGAGATGGGAGAGCAGACATGACCGACACCACGCGCGCCCTGGGGCGCGAAATGGGCCGCGACCCGGCCCCCGGCCCTGGCCGCCTGATCCCGCGCGACCTGAGCGCGCATCCGGTGCCCTACGATCCCGACTACAAGACCTCGGTGCCGCGTTCGCCCTCGCTGCCGCTGTTGTCGCTGGAATCGACGCCGACCGAGGAGACCGGGCCGACCTTCGGGCACGGCGACCTGGGCGCGCTGGACGCGAACCTGGTGCTCAACTGGACGCGCGGCGAGGCGCAGGCGATCGGCGAGCGGATCCTTGTCCACGGCCGCGTGCTGGACGAGATGGGGCGCGGCGTGCCGCACACGCTGGTCGAGATCTGGCAGGCGAACGCGGGCGGGCGCTACCGTCACAAGAAGGACGGCTACCTTGCCCCGCTCGACCCGAATTTCGGCGGCTGCGGCCGGGCGCTGACGGACGAGCACGGGCACTACGCCTTCTTCACGATCAAGCCCGGCGCCTATCCCTGGCCCAACCGCGGCAACGACTGGCGCCCGGCGCATATCCACTTTTCCGTCTTCGGGCATTCCTTCGGGCAGCGCCTGATCACCCAGATGTATTTCGAGGGCGATCCGCTGATCGACCGCTGCCCGATCGTCGCCACGATCAAGGACCGCAGCCAGATCGACCGGCTGGTCGCGCCGCTGGACCTGAGCCATGCGCGTCCGCTGGATCACCTCGCCTACAAGTTCGACATCGTGCTGCGCGGGCGGCGGCAAAGTTTCTTCGAGAACCGGCCGGAGGGCATGTGATGGTCCAGACACTCGACACCCTGCGCGAAACCCCGTCGCAGACGGCGGGCCCTTACGTGCATATCGGGCTGATGCCCGGCTGGGCCGGCAATCCCGGCGCCTTCGAGACCGAGCTTGGCCAGACGCCCGCCGGCGACGGCGCGAAGGGCGAGCGGATCGAAATCACCGGTGCCGTGCATGACGGCACGGGTGCCGTGATGCGCGACGCACTGATCGAAAGCTGGCAGGCGGATGCGGCCGGCGTCTATCCCGGCCAGGACGGCGCCGATCCGGCGGTGTCGGGCTTTGGCCGCTTCGCCGCCGATCCCGACACCGGGCTGTTCACGCTGAAGACGATCAAGCCGGGCGCGGTCACCCTGCCCGACGGGCGGGTGCAGTCGCCGCATATCGCGCTGTGGATCGTGGCGCGGGGCATCAATATCGGCCTGATGACGCGGGTCTATTTCGACGATGCCGACCGCGACGGCGACCCGGTGCTGTCGCGGATCGAGCAGCGGCACCGCGTCGAGACCCTGGTCGCCAAGCCCGAGGGCGAAGGCCACTGGCGCTTCGACATCCGCCTGCGGGGCGACGGCGAAACCGTGTTCCTCGATCTCTGACGCGATGACGCTATCGCCCCTCGACAGCGCGCTCTGGTCCGGGCTCTACGGCAGCGCTGCGGCGAAGGCCACGCTGGACGACGGCGCGCTGATCGCCGCCATGATCCGCGTCGAGGCCGCCTTGACCGAAGCCTGCGGCGAGGCGGGCATCGTGCCGAAGGACGCGGCGGCGCGCCTGTTGCGCGCGCTGTCGGAGATGCGCGTGGCGCCAACCGAGCTTGCACAGGGCGCCGCCCGCGACGGAGTCCCGATCCCGGCGCTGCTGGCGGCGCTACGCGAGGGGCTGCCGCCGGACCTGGCGGAATGGCTGCACTGGGGCGCCACCTCGCAGGACATCATCGACACCGCCCTGATCCTGTGCCTGCGCGATTTCGCGCATACGGTGCTGGCCGAGGTGTCGGCGCTGCTGGATGCGCTCGCCGCGCTGGCCGAGGCCGAGGCCGAGACCGTGCAGCTGGCGCGCACGCGGACGCAGGGCGCGATGCCCACGACCTTCGGCGCGACGGTGGCCCTGTGGGGGCATGGGTTGGCGGACGCGACCGAGGCGCTGATGACGGCGCGCGACGCGGTGGCGGTGCTGTCGCTGCATGGCGCGGCGGGCACGGACGCGGCCTTGGGCGCCGATGCGCCGGCCGTTCGCGCAGCGATGGCGCGCGCGCTGGACCTGCGCGCCGACGATGCCCCTTGGCACAGCCGGCGCGGCGCGGTGGCGGGCTTTGCCGCGGCCGTGGCGGCGCTGGCCGCGGCGGCGGGGCGGATCGGCGGGGACCTCGCCTTCCTCGCCTCGACCGGGATCGGCGAGGTCAGGCTGGCGGGCGGCGGGTCCTCGGCGATGCCGCACAAGGTCAACCCGGTGCGGGCCGAGGCGGCGCAGTCGTTGGCGCGCCTCGCTGCGCATCTGCAGGCGGCGGTGTCCGAGGCGTCGATCCATACGACCAACCGCGACGGCGTGGCCTGGGGGCTGGAATGGCTGTCGCTGCGTCCGCTTTGCGGCGCCTCGGGCGCGGCCGTCGCCGCAATCGCCGAGGCGGTCGAGGGCCTGCGCCCGGACCGCGACGCGATGCGCGCCCACCTCGACGCGCTGGGCCCGGCGGTCTATTCCGAGCGGCTGGCCTACCTGCTGGCGCGCCACATGCCGCGCAGCGCCGCGCGGCGCGCGGTGACCGAGGCGCTGGCCAGCGCCGATCCGCTGGCTACGCTGCGCGCAGCCCATCCCGACATGCCGCTGGACGACGCGCTGGACCCGCTGGTCGCGGCCGGCGCCGCCCCCGCGCAGGCGCGCGCCTTCGCCGCGACGCGCCACCCCTGACACGGCGGTCCACCGCCTTGCACATTTCCGGCCCGGAGCGAAAGTAGGGCCAGCCAGAACACGAACGAGAAGGACAAGCGCCGATGTCGAACCCCGCCATCATCTGTGTCGCCATCACCGGGTCGGTGCCCACCAAGGCCGACAACCCGGCCGTGCCGGTCACGATCGAGGAACAGGTCGAAAGCACCCATGCCGCCTTCGAGGCGGGTGCGGCGATCGCGCATTGCCACGTGCGCGACGACGAGGGGAAGCCGACCTCGGATCCCGAACGCTTCGCCCGGCTGAAGGAGGGGATCGAGACGCACTGCCCCGGCATGATCGTGCAGCTGTCGACAGGCGGCCGGTCGGGCGCGGGCCGTGCGCGCGGCGGCATGCTTCCGCTGGCACCGGACATGGCGTCGCTGTCGGTCGGGTCGAACAACTTTCCCACCCGCGTCTACGACAACCCGCCGGATCTGGTCGAATGGCTGGCAGCGGAGATGCAGGCGCACGGCGTGAAGCCCGAGATCGAGGCCTTCGACCTCAGCCACATCTTCCAGGCGAAGCTGATGAAGGACCGCGGAGAGCTGGACGGCACGCCCTACGTGCAGTTCGTCATGGGCGTGAAGAACGCGATGCCGGCCGACCGCCGGGTGTTCGACTTCTACATCGAGACCGTGAAACGCCTGTTCGGCGAGGATGCGCCGTGGTGCGCTGCCGGGATCGGAAGGCACCAGGCCGAGCTGAACGATTGGGCGGCGCAGGCGGGCGGACACCTGCGCACGGGTCTCGAGGACAACATCCGGCTCGACCGCGACACGCTGGCACCGTCGAACGCCGCGCTGGTCGAACGCGCGGCCGAGACGGTCCGCCGTCACGGCCGAAGCGTCGCCACGGTGGCCGAGGCGCGCCGCATCCTAGGCCTCCGCGCCGCCTGAGGCGTGACGGCCGGCCCCGGCGGGGCCGGCACCGGGCTAGGCCGTGAAGGCGTCGCGGTAGGTGTGGCGGTATGTGTGTCGCGAAGGACGTTCTTCTGCACCTTACCCATCACGTTGCGCGGCAATTCCTGAACCACGCGGAAATCGCGGGGATGCTTGTAGCGGGCCCGTGCTCTCGGCATCCGCGATCGCCTCGAGGTCGGGCTGCGCGCCCTTCTCGGGCACGATAACCGCCAGCGGCGTCTCTCCGAAATCGGCATGCGGCACGCCGATCACGGCGGATTCCAGCACGCCCGGCTGGTCGTCGAGCACCAGCTCGATCTCTTTGGGATAGATGTTTTAGCCGCCCGAGATGATCGGGTCCTTGTCGCGCCCGACGATCTGGAGATAGCCGTCCTCGTCGTAGCGGCCCAGATCAACCCGGGTGCGCCGTCGGCACCCAGCGTCACAAGCTGCGCCCCCTGCCCTTCGGCCATGTCGCGCAAACCGTCCGCGCGCTGGGTCGCAGATCAGAATGCCGGCGCCCGAATTCTCGACGAAGTACGAAAGCTCGTCCCGCGTGTAGCCGGTGTCGAGCGGCAGGAGAACTACGCCCGCCTGACCGCAGGCGGCATATAGCGCCAGCGCGTCGGGCGACTTTTCGACCTGAACGGCAAGGCGATCGCCAGGTGCGAGGCCGGCGTCGGTGATCGCGTGGACAAGGCGCGCGGCTTGGACCAGGAACGCGGCGTAGGAAATCCGGTCGCCGTCCGGCAGGATCAGGAAGGGTTTGTCCTGCTTGGCATGGGGCGCGATGCTGTCCTCACAGGCCGTGAACGCCCCTGCTTGGGCCCGTCGGCGCAGGGTCGTTCGTGGTTCTGCGATACGCAGGCCGGATCGTAAAGGCGGCTCACGCCCGCCTTCACTGGCAGGTCGAGGTCACCACAACGGGAAACAGCGTCCACAGCGTCGCCATGAGGCCCACCCAGCCCGTCATGATGCTGACGCCGCGGACGAAGCCCGAGGGCGAGCCGAAGCGGCGCGAGTGCAGTACGGCCACGGTCACCGCGAGCACCGCGAGCGATGCCAGCCACGCCGCCGTCAACGCGACGCGCATCAGTGACAGGCCCCACGCATCGATGTCGGCCCAGCCGAAAGCGCACGCGACGCCGTGCAGGCCGTAGACGGCGCTGAAAGCCGACAGCCAGACCAGCGGGCCGATCAGGATGCGCACGAGGTCCTTCATGGCGCGACCCCCGGCAGATGCGCCACGGCGAGGACGAGTATCGCGACCACCGCCATGTAATCCACCCACAGGCCGGCGATGGGCAGCTCGGCCCGCCGCGCGGCCGAGACGAAGCCGCGCGAGACTCGCGCCGCGAGGAAGCCCAGCATGAGGAGCGGGATGAGCGTGTGCAGCACGCCGTAACCGCCCAGCACGAACAGCGTGGCATTATAGGCATGGCCGCTCGGTGGCGGCGTCCGCACCAGCAGTGCCGCGAGCGAGAGGAGGACGACCAGCGCCCCTGCCCCCGCGATGGCCAGCCCCGTCCAGGCAGAGCCGCCCCGGCGGTTGGCGCGGATGGCAAGGCGCATCCCCGCCGCCGCGGCCAGGGCGCCCGCGACACCGCCCCCAAGCTCCAGCAGCGAGAACTCGAACCACGCGGGCGGCGGCCAGCCGGGCGCGACGGTGAAGAGGAAGGCGTAGCCGAAGATCAGCGATCCGAACAGGACGGCGTCCGCCACTAGCAGGAATAGCGAGCCCCACCAGCCCGGCGCGCGGTCGACCTCGGCCGCGTGGGGCAGCGAGACGCCGAGGCCGGCGTCGAGCGGGCCCCGGTCCTGACGCTGGCCCAGCACCCAGACCCAGCGCAGCGCAAGCACCGCGACGCCGGCCAGCGCGACCGGCGTGAACCAGTAGACCTTGATCAGGAGCGACAGGAAGAACAGCCCCGTCACCGCCGACATCACGATGGGCAGGCGGGTGTTGGCCGGGTAGACCACGATGTAGTCCGGCGTGCCCCGCGCGGCCTCGACCGTCAGCGTCTCGCGCCAGTCGTGGCGCGGCGTGCCAAGATAGCCGTCCCCCCGCGCGATCTGCACAGGCAGGCCGGGGTTGGCGTAGAGCGGGTCGCGGTCGCGGATATGCGGCACGCTGGCGAAGTTGTAGTTCGGGGGCGGCGTCGGCATCGCCCATTCGAGCGTTCCCGCGCCCCACGCGTTGCGCGGCATGCGCCGGCCGACGAAGAAGCACAGCACCACCTCGATCAGGACGATGGCAAGGCCGAAGGCCATGATGAACCCGCCCACCGACGAGACGAGGTTGATCGCGGTCCAGCCGTCGGAGGTCTCGTAGGTCCAGATCCGCCGCCGCTGGCCCAGAAGGCCGACCCAGTGCATGGCGAGGAACGTGCCGTGGAAGCCGAGGAAGATCAGCACGAACGCGACCTCGCCCAGCCGGAAGAACCGCTGGCGCCCGGTAAAATGCGGCAGCCAGTAGTAGACCCCCGCGAGGATCGGGAAGACGAAGCCGCCGAACAGCACGTAGTGCAGGTGCGCGGTGATGAAGGCGGTGTCGTGCGCCTGCCAGTCGAACGGCACGACCGCGACCATGACGCCGGTCAGCCCGCCCATGACGAAGGTGGCGAAGAAGCCCAGGATGTGCAGCATCGGCAGGCGCAGGTCGGGACGCCCCTTCCACATCGTGCCGATCCAGGCGAAGACCTGCACCCCCGTCGGCACCGCCACCAGCGTCGAGGCGGCCGAGAAGAAGGCCAGCCCCATATGCGGGATGCCGGTGGTGAACATGTGGTGGACCCAGAGCCCGAACGACAGGAATGCCAGCGCCACCGCCGCCGCCACGATCCAGCCGTAGCCCAGCAGCGTGGTCCGGCACATCACCGGCAGCACGGTAGAGATCACGCCCGCCGCCGGCAGGAAGATGATGTAGACCTCGGGGTGGCCGAACAGCCAGAACAGGTGCTGCCACAGCAGGCTGTCGCCGCCCAGCTCGACCTGGAAGAACGGCAGGCCGAATGCGCGTTCGAGTTCCAGAAGCACCGAGCCGAGGATCAGCGGCGGAAAGCCCAGCAGGATCATGATCGCCGTGACCAGCGCGTACCACGCGAAGATCGGCATCTTGTCAAGCGACATGCCCGGTGCCCGGTAGCGCAGAACCGAGACCGTGATCTCGACCGCCGCCGCCATGGCCGAGATCTCGACGAAGGTGATCCCGATGAGCCAGAAATCGGTGTTGATGCCCGGCGAATGGATCGGGCCCGTCAGGGGCGGATACATGAACCAGCCGCCGTTCGGCGCGATCCCCAGCACCATCGACACCAGCAGCATCGTGCCGCCGAAGGCGTAGCACCAGTAGCCGTAGGCGGTGAGCCGGGGATAGGCGAGGTCGCGGGTGCCCAGCAGCTTTGGCAGCAGGTAGATCGCCAGCCCCTCGAACGTCGGGATGGCGAACAGGAACATCATGATGGTCCCGTGCATCGTGAAGAACTGGCTGTAGAGCTCGGGACCCGCGAAGGCCGAATGCGGGGTCGCCAGCTGCGCGCGGATCAGCATGGCAAGGACGCCGCCCACCGCGAAGAAGAAGAACGACGTCACCAGGAACATCCGCCCCAGATCGGTGTGGTTCACGGACGAGGTCCAGCCCTTCCAGCCGCGCTCGGAGGCCCAGATGTCCTGCAGCCTGCGGTGCCGCTCGAGCGTCCTCATCGTGTTCCCCCTCTTAGGAATTGGTCCCATCCGGCCGCGTCGTGGGCGATCACCTCGAATTCGTGGTCGGCATAACCCTCGCCGCTGAACTCGGCGCTGGCGCCTCGGTAGCGGCCTGGCTGGTCCGCCTCGATCCGCAGCACGTTCACGTGGCCCGGAATGGCGTCGAGCTTGCCGGCCAGCCGCGGCACCCAGAAGCTGTGGATCACGTCCACCGTGGTGATCGCCACGTCGACCGGGCGGCCGGCGGGAATGTGCAGCACGTCCTCGGTCACCACGCCCGGCGCGTCGTCGTAGGCGAAGCTCCAGGCCCATTGCCGCCCCTCGGCCTGCACCGAGACCACGTCCGCGCCCTGCCGGGGCAGCAGCCGTTCGCCGACGAACAGCCCGTAGGCCAGCAGCGCGGCCAGGACGGTCAGCGGAAAGGCCAGGCCCATACCGGCGATCCAGACGCGCTCGGTCCCGGGGCCGGTGCGGGTGAAGGCCAGCGCGATCAGGCCCAGCACCAGCGCGAGGATCGCGCCCGCGCCCGCCAGCATCACCCACCACAGCGTCGCGATCTGCCCGGCCGCCGGACCCGCCGGATCGACCGTCGACAGCGCGCCGTCGCAACCCGCGAGCGCCAGAAGCGTTACCCCCGGGAAAAGCGCACAGAGGAGCCGCCGACCATGGCCACGAACGCCACGCAGGACGAAGACAAGCTGGTCGATCCGATCACCGAACGCCCCGGCTTCGACGAGACCGAGTCGCGGATCGCGATCAGCGGGCACCCGATCCACGCGATGAGCGTCGCGTTCCCGATCGCCCTGACCTTCTGCGCCTTCGGTGCCGACCTGCTCTACTGGTGGACGGGCGATGCGTTCTGGGCGCGCGCCGCGATCTGGGCCGCGGGCACCGGCTTCGGCTTCGGGATGCTGGCGGCGTTCTCGGGCACCGCCGAACTTCTGCTGGTCAGCGGCATCCGCGCGCGCGCAGCCCCTTGGACCCACGCGATCATCGCGGTCACGCTGCTGGCGCTGCTGGGCGCAAGCTGGGCGCACAGGCTCTACGGCTACGAGGAGGCCGTGCTGCCCTACGGGATCCTGCTGTCGGGCCTGAGCTTGGTCATGGTTGGCTTCACGGGATGGCATGGGGGCAAACTCGTCTTCGATTATCGCTTGGGCACTGCGAAGGGCAGCTGACCCTGCCGCGGCTCGGTAAGCCATGTCGGGAACTCGATCCACGACAGGTCCGGTTTGCCGAGCACGAGAAGCAGGATGGCGATCATCGGAAGCAGGACGACAAGCATCGGCAAGTAGGGCGCGGGCGGTCCGTCGCGTCCCTTGTTCTCGGCGACGGCAACGAGGATGTGACCGATCCAGGCATGCGCGAAGACCAGCAGCGCCACGAAGAACAGCTTGGCGTAGAGCCACGGCACCAGCGCCTCGCGGAAGAAGATCAGCCACGTGCCCGCGACGACGGCGACGACGGCCGCCGGCGTGACGACGATGGTGTAGGTCAGGTGGGTGGCCCGCCGGATGCGCAGGTAATCGTTGCGCGAGTTGCTTGCGTCGTGGCGCGCCAGCATGAGCGGCATCGCCAGGATCCCGCCGCACCACACGAAGAGGGCGGCGATGTGCGCCGCCTTGAAGAAGGGGATGAGCACCTCGGCGATGGTCTGGAGCCAGACAATCACGTCGGCTGGCCCCGCATTCTGGACCAGCCGCCGCGGGCGATCAGCGCGGCTGCCACGGCGTAGGGGATGCCCGCGGGCACCCACATGAGCAGGCCGCCCAGCTGCTGGTCGGCCAGTGGCGTCAGCCCCCAGTCCATCGGCGCGATCGCATGGGCTGCGTAGAGCGGCTGCGGCGCGAAGGTCAGAAGCGCCCCCAGCATCCCCATCTGCGCGAAGGCGGCGAGGACGAACAGAAGGGCATCGACTGGCGCGCGCTCGTCGGCCTGAACGGCACGCCAGAACCACACGGCGCTGCCGGTCAGGGTGATCTGCATGATCCAGTAGACCCCCTTGTGCGACAGGGCGAGATCGTAGGCCGCCGGCAGGTGCCAGGCCCACAGGACCGCCGTCGCGACCGCGAAGGAAAGCGCGATGGGCCCTGCGCGGAGCAGCGGCAGCGCGCGGGCCAGCAGTGGCGCGGCGACGGCGATGAGCAGGACGTGATGCACCACCCGGGCCGAGAACAGCGCCGAGGACAGCGCGCAGAGCGGCGAGACGAAGGCGACCGTCAGCACCGCCACGCCCGCCAGCCCCGCCGGGTCGCGCCGGAACACGACCGTCAGCGCAAGCAGGCCGAGGATCAGCGCCGGGTCGAGGTTCCAGCTCGTCCAGATGTCTTGCGGCAAGGGGGGCGGGCCGCAGTAGATGCCGTTCATGTACCTTCGCTCGGAATCGGGGGGCCCACGCGGCGCGCGGGCTTCTGTGCTTCCCAACCCCGCCGGCGCCTCGACGGTTCCACCGGACGATGCGGGCCGAGCATGACCCGGTCGTGAGACCTTTCCCCGCTGGGTGCGCGGCCTGCGCGACGTCAGATACGCTCGACGATGAAGTCGGGCGAGATGCCCGATCGGGCGATGGCGTCGGCCGGATCGAGCCCCTTGAGCGCCCCGAAGCCGGTGACCAGCGCGGTCGCGAAGCCCATGTGCCGCCCGCCGAGGATATCGGTGTGCAGCGTGTCGCCCACCATCAGGACGCGGGACGGGTCGGGCGGGTTCGGCAGGCGCGACAGGACGAGGTCGTAGACACCCGCGAACGGCTTGCCGAGAAAGACGGGCCGGATGCCGGTGCGGTCCGCGAGGTGATGCGCATAATGGCCGGGTTCGCGCGACAGACCGTCCTCGCGCGGGGCGACGATGTCGGGATTGCCGACGATGACCGGGCGGGGGCGTGCACGCAGCGCGTTTTCCAGCAGGTCTTGGCGATGCTCAGTCCAGCCGTCCGACCCGACCAGCAGGAACCCCTCGGCCGCGTCGTAGGCTTCTGGATCGTCGGCCAGGAACGTCGTGTGCAGCTCCTCGAATTCGTCGGTCCCGTAGGCATCCGACAGCATCATGCCCCATCGGCGCACAGGTTCGCCCGCAAGGTATGCCAGAAGCGCCTCGCGGCTGGTCGCGACCTCTTCGGGCGCGAAGTCGAAGCCGAGGCGGGCATAGCGCTGCATCAGCATCCGCTTCGGGTATCCCGCGGAGTTCGACACGACCATGACCGTCTTGCCCGCCGCGCGCATGGCCGCAATGCGGTCCGCGGAACCGGGAACCGGGCTCTCTCCGACGTTCAGCACGCCGTAGGAATCAAGCAGGATAACGTCGAACGGCCCGGCGACGTGCTCGAGCGTGTCGTGGTGGCTCGGCGCACCGCCGGGCGTGGCCCCCGGCAGGCGGTGACGGATCGAGAGATAGGCCTCGAGCGCCTCGGCCGCCTGCCCGCTCACAGGATCCGGCGGCGCAGGACGGCCGACACGATCTCGCCCAGGATCACCAGCACGAGGATCGCGATCAGGACGGTCGCCGCCTCGGGCCAATTGAAGGTGTCGATCGCGCCCTGCAGGATGATGCCGATACCGCCGGCACCCACGAGGCCGAGCACGGTCGACTCGCGCAGGTTGATGTCCCAGCGCAGGATCGAGACGGCCCAGAAGGTCGGCATGACCTGCGGCACGATGGCATAGGCGATCACCTTGAGGCGCGACGCGCCCGTGGCTTCCAGCGCCTCGACCGGCCGCTTGTCGATCTCCTCGATCGCCTCGCCCAGAAGCTTGCCGATGAAGCCGATCGAGCGGAACATGATCGCGATGATGCCGGCCAGGACGCCGGGACCGAAGATGGCAACGAACAGCAGCGCCCAGATGATCGTGTTGACCGACCGCGAGGTGACGAGGATCAGCCGCCCCAGCCAGAGCGTGCCGCGGTTCGGCGTGGTGTTCTGGGCCGCGATGTAGGCGACCGGCAGGGACACGATCACGGCGATGGCCGTGGCGATGGTGGCGATGTTGACCGTCTCCAGCAGCACGCGCAGGATGACGCCGAGGTTCGTGGCATCGGGCGGATACATGCGCCCGAAGAGGTCCCCCATCTGCTGTGGCGAGTCCCAGACCCACGCCCAGACCACCTCGATCGAGCTCAGCGCCCAGGCGATGGCAGCGGCGCATACGGCGAAGATGACGAAGCGCCGGGCCTTCTGCTTCGGCGTGTGGCGCGACCAGTCCTCGCGCCCGAACTGTTCGGAAATGCTGCTCATCCCACACGCTTCCTGATATAGCCGCTGACCGCTTCAGACACGAGGATCACGGCGACGATCACGATGGTGATCGCCAGGGCGAAGTCATAGTCGTAGCGACCGAAGGCATTTGCGAGCGTCGCGCCGATCCCGCCCGCGCCGACAATGCCCACCACGGCGGAGGCGCGCAGGTTCGAGTCGAGCTGGTAGATCGTGAGCCCGATCTGGCGGGGCATGATCTGCGGGAAGATCGCGTAGAACAGGGTCGAGAAGAACGGCGCGCCGGCGGCCCGCATCGCCTCGACCTGTCCCATGTCGATCTCTTCGATCCGTTCCGCCAGCATCTTGGCCACGAATCCGATGGAATAGACCACCAGCGTCAGAACCCCCGCGAAGGGGCCGAAGCCGACCGCCTTGACGAAGATGATCGCGACGATGACCGGATGGAAGCTGCGCGCCACGATGATGATCGCGCGGCCCAGGTAGAAGATCGGCAGCGGCGCCACGTTGCGCGCGGCCATGAAGGCGATGGGGACCGACAGCAAGACGCCGCCCGCGGTTGCCAGCAGCGCGATCCGGATGCTTTCGAGAAAGCCGTCGATCAGCAGTTGGCTGCGCTCGAAGCTGGGCGGGAACGCCCCGCCGAAGATACGGCCCGCGCGTTCGACGCCCGCGGCGACGCGCTCCCAGTCGATGGGGATGGTGGTCACGACCCAGACCACGTAGATCGCGGCCCCGAGGTAGGTTGCCCATCGCAGCCAGGGATTGGCGATGAAGGGCGGGCGGCTCCATGTGTCGGGATGCCGGCTCATTGGGCGGCCACGCCCGTGTCGCTGCGGTCGGCGTGGGGGCTGCCGGAATAGATGCGATCCATCGCGTCCCGGTCCAGCTTCGACGGCACGTCGTCGAAGATGATGCGCCCGTAGCGCATCCCGACGATCCGGTCGGTGTATTCCTTCGCCTCGGCCACGTTGTGGATGTTGATGAGCACCGGCAGCTTCAACTCGCCGGCGAGGTCGCGCAGCAGGCCCATGATCTGCTCGGACGTCTTCGGGTCCAGCGAGGCGGTCGGCTCGTCCGCCAGCAGGATTTCCGGGTCCTGCATCAGCGCGCGCACGACGCCGACGCGCTGGCGCTCGCCGCCGGACAGCTGGTCCGCGCGCGTATTGGCGTAATGGGCGATGCCGACGCGCTCCATCAGCTCGTAGGCACGGCGGATGTCCTTCTTGGGATAGCGGCGCATGATCGCCGCCCAGCTGGAAATGTAGCCGAGGCGCCCGGACTGGACGTTTTCCATCACGGTCAGCCGCTCGACCAGGTTGAAGCCCTGGAACACCATGCCGATCTTGCGCCGGGCCGCGCGCAGCTTCCCGCCGCGCAGGCTGGTCAGCTCGGTCCCATTCAGCACGATGCTGCCCGAAGTCGGCTCGACTAGCCGGTTGATGCAGCGCAGCAGCGTCGACTTGCCCGCCCCGGAAGACCCGATGATCGACACGACGCTTTCGCCCTCGATCGTCAGGTCCAGATTCTTGAGGACCGGTTCGCCGCCGTCGTAGCGCTTCACCAGGTCGGTGATCTTCAGCATCTGCTAACTCCTCGAACGGGGCCGGCACACGGCGCGCCGGCCCCTTGGGCATCTTATTCCGCGGCAAGACCCTGCGGCGTGTACTCGACCCCGTTGGCCCGCTGGATCTGGCGGATGACCTTCCACTGATCCTTGTAGGTGATCGGGATGAATTTCGACACGCCCTCAAATTCCTCGCCAAGCGCGGTGCCCTCGAAGTCGAAGCTGAAGAACGCCTCCTCGATCTTCTCCTTCAGCTCGGGCGCAAGATCATGCGCATAGGCGTAGGAAGTGGTCGGGAACGGTTCGCTCTCCCAGACGATGCGCACGTCCTCGGGATCGTAGAGGCCGCGCTCGGCCATGCGGTCGACCACCTCGGACGCGACGGGGGCGGCGTCGTAGTCGCCCGCGACGACGCCCAGCATCGACTGGTCGTGGCTGCCCGAGTAGTTCACCTCGTAATCCTCGCCCGGGACGACGCCCAGGTCGGGGAACAGCGCGCGCGGCGCCTGATTGCCCGAATTCGACGTGGGCGAGGTGTGCGCAATCCGCTTGCCCGCCAGATCCGCCATCTCCTGGATGTCGCTGTCGGCCTGGGTGTAGACCTGCAGCGTATAGCCGAAGCGGCCGTCGTCCCCGCCCATGATGGCGAAGGGAACGGCGCCCGCGAGGTTCACGGCGAAGGGCGTCGGCCCGGTCGAGAACCCGGCGATGTGCAGGCGACCCGAGCGCATGGCCTCGACCTCGGCCGAGTTCGACTGGACGGCGAAGAACTGCACGTCCTTACCGGTCACATCCTCGAGGTGCTCGATGAACGGGGTCCAGATGTCCTCGTAGATGGCCGGATCCTCGACCGGGGTGTAGGCGAAGACGAGCGTGTCCGGGTTGCGCAGCGCGCTCTCGTCCTCGGGCGCGTCGGCCACGAGGTCGCCGTTCTTGTCGGTGTACTGGCTGTCGAGCGCGGCGGTTTCTTCCTGCGCCAGTGCGGCACCCGCGGTCCACGCGAGCGCGGCGATCAGCGCCGTTCCGTAAGTCGAAGTCCTTCGCATTGCAAATCCTCCCGTTTGGTCGTTTCTCTGCAGCCACCTTCGGGCTGCAGTTGAGATCAAGAGACCACCGAAACGGCCGGCGTGCAACGTGCGCCGAAAAAAATGGGCGCCATCCGAAGCGAGCGCGGCCCGCGCATCTGGGTGTCGCTTTCCCGGCGATCGAACCGCGACGGCTCCGGAAGCTCCAACTCTTGAGCAGGGTCCAAGCACCGCGTGCAAGATGACGACATAGTCTTACGCGGCGTTCGCGACCGTGGGGGTCGTATGGTCCTCGATAGCCGCCGACAGCCGATCATGCGGCAGGGCCCGGGGACGCTGCCCGGATCCTGCCATCTTTCAGGTCAGTCGCTCAGGCCGCCTTCGGCGTCACGGGCCATGCGCATACGGCGGCGGATCAGGCCGCCCACCAGGATCGGCAGGACGAAGCCGATGACCGCGATGGTCCACAGCAGGATGGTCAGCGGCGACGAAACCAGCACCGAGTAGTCGCCGTCGGCGATGTTCACCGCCCGGCGGAAGTTCACCTCCATCTCGTTGCCCAGAAGCGTGCCCAGGATCACCGGGACCAGTGGCACGTCGAGCTTGCGCAGGATCCAGCCCATGACGCCGAAGCCCACCATCACCATCAGATCGAAGCTGGAGCCCGAGATGCCGTAGATGCCCACGAAGGAGATCATCGCCACAACGGGCATGAGAATCCGCGGCGGCACCAGGAGAACCCGCGTGAACAGGCCCACCATGGGGATGTTCATCGCGAGAAGCATGAAGTTCCCGATGAAGAGCGCCGCGATAAGCCCCCAGACCACGTCCGGGTTCTGGGTGAACAGAAGCGGCCCCGGCGTGATGTTGAGCGACAGGAGCACCGCCAGAAGCACGGCGGTCGTCCCGGAACCCGGCACGCCGAGCGCGAGCATCGGCACCAGGGCGCCGCCGGCGGCGGCGTTGTTGCCGGTCTCGGGCGCGGCGACCCCGCGCGGATCGCCCTTGCCGAACGTGCCGTCCTTGTCGACCAGACGCTTCTCCATCGAGTACGAGATGAACGAGCCCAGCGACGCCCCCGCCCCCGGAAGCACGCCGGCGATGAAGCCCAGCACGGTCGTGCGGCCCATGGTCGGGATGCAGGACCGGATCAGCGCCCAAGACGGGATGATGCGCCCGATCTCCATCCTCGGCTTGTTCGAGATGTCGCGATCGGTGCCCCGGTGCTCGAGGAAGATGAAGACCTCGGACAGGGCGAAGAGCCCGACGATCGCCACGAGGAAGTCGATCCCGTCGTAGAGGTGCACTTCGCCGAAGGTGAAGCGCGGCACGCCGGTCTGGGTGTCCACGCCGATCATGGCGAGGCCCAGGCCCAGTGCCGCGGCGAAGGCGGACTTCGCCTGATTGGTCGCCGAGATGCCGCCGAGCGTGGCGAAGGCCAGCGCGAACAGCGCGAAATACTCGGCCGGGCCGAACAGCAGCGCCACCTTGACGAGTTGCGGCGCAAGCAGGACAAGGCCGCAGGTGGCGAAGAACGCGCCGACGAAGGAGGCGATGCCCGACAGGGCCAGCGCCTCGCCGGCGCGGCCCTGCTGCGCCATAGGATAGCCGTCGAGACAGGTCATCATCGCCGGTTCGTCGCCCGGGATGTTCAGCAGGATCGAGCTGATCCGCCCGCCATACATGGCTCCGTAGTAGACGCTGGTCAGCAGGATCAGCGACGGCGTCGCGCCGAGGCCCAACGTGAAGGCCAGCGGGATCAGGATGGCGACGCCGTTCGAGGGGCCAAGGCCCGGCAGCGCGCCCATGATCGTGCCCAGGAAGCAGCCCATCAGCGCCAGCGCGAGGTTCTGCCAGGTCAGCGCCACGACGAAGCCGTCGGCGAGGTTCGACATCAGTTCCATAGATTGCTCCTCAGAAGCCGAACGGGCCGCGCGCGAGGCTCAGGCCCAGCAGGAGGCGGAATATGACGTAGATGCCGGCCGAGGTGCCGACGCCGATCAGTACGCTCTGCACCGGGCTCGAGCCGAGGCGCCAGGTGAGGTAGCCGGCGGCCAGCGCGGTCGCGATGAGGAAGCCCAGTTCCGGCAACGCCTGCGCGTAGGCAAGCATCACGAGCGCGGCGAAGGCGATCTCGGCCAGGCGGCCGGCGCGCGGCCAGTCGGGCTCGGGGTCGGGCTTGACGAGGAAGTAAGCCGACGCCAGCGCCATGATCGCGGCGATCAGATATGGGAATGTCTTCGGCCCGACCGCATCGCTCAGAAAGCTTTCCTGAATGATCGACGCCTGCCAGGCGAATATGATGGCGAGGATCATTCCGATCCCGCCGAATATGCGGTCGCTCATGCGGCGTCCTCCCTCGGGTTTCCGCAAAGGTGGCGCCTCCGGTCGGACCGGAGGCGCCGTGCGTGGCTCGGCTTACTGAAGGATGCCGATTTCGCGCGACAGGCTCTCGATGTTCTGGACCGACTCGGCCACGAACTGCTCGAACTCCTCGCCCTGCAGGTCCAGCGGCGCGAGACCGTTGGTCTCCATGATCGCCTGCCATTCCGGGCTGTCGTACAGCGTGTCGATCTGGCCGACCCAGTAATCGTAGGCCTCGTCGCTCATGTTGCCGGGGCCGTAGAAGCCGCGCCAGTTGGCGCCGATCGTGTCGATGCCCTGCTCGCGGGCCGTCGGGAAGCCCGAGAACTCGCCCTCCAGCCGCTCGGGCGCCAGAAGCGCGATGACCCGGATGTCGCCGGATTCCACGAAGCCGCGCGCCTCGGAGAGGTCGCCGGTGAAGGCCTGGAGCGAGCCGGCCAGAAGCTGCGTCACGGCCTCGCCGCCGCCCGCGAAGGCGATGTACTTGACGTTGCGCACGTCCTCGACGCCCGCCTTCTGCGCCGCGTTCAGCACCTTCAGGTGATCCCAGCCACCCACGGCCGACCCGCCGCCGATCGAGATCGAGGCCGGGTCCTCCTTGATGGCATCCATCAGCTCGGGCAGCGTCTGGATCTCGCTGTCGTCGGCGACCGCGATGACGCCGTAATCCGCGCCGACCGCACCGATCCAGCGGACCTGGTCCATGGTGTTGCCCGGAAACGCATTCTGCGCGAGGCGCGTCGCCGTGGCCGACGATGCCGCCACGATCAGGTCGTCCTCGTCGTTGCGCTTGTTGACCACCTCGGCAAAGGCCACGCCGCCGCCCCCGCCGGACAGGTTCACCACCTGCATGGTGGACGGGATCAGCCCCAGATCCTGCAGCGACTTGCCGACCTGACGGCAGGTGAAATCCCAGCCGCCGCCCGGGTTGGCGGGCGCGATGCATTCGGGGTTTTCGGGGGTGAATTCCTGGGCCGTGGCCGCCAGCGGCGCACAGGCCAGCAGAACAGCGGCCGCAAGGCCGCGACGGATCGTCGTGATGTGCATGTGTTCCTCCAAGGATGTCTGACGACAGCCCTCCGTGCTGCCGGTCGTTCGCGGACGATAGGGGATCAACCTGTCGTCAACCTGTCATCCCGGCGGAATGCGGCACTTTTCGTTCACCGGCGAACCGAATACGGTCAGGGCCGGAGGAGTGGCGCGATGCGATTGCTGATCGTCGAGGACACGGGCGATGTCGGCGATGCCGTCGTCGCCAGCTTGGGCAATGCCGGCTTTGCCTGCGACCTGGCCGAAACGCTCGGCCGCGCCGAAGAGGCCATGGCGGTGCAGGTCTACGATGCCATCGTGCTGGACATAAACCTCCCGGACGGGGACGGGCGTGACTTTCTGCGGTCCCTGCGCCGCAAGGGCGCGCGGATACCGGTCCTGATGCTGACCGCCGAGTTCGAGGTGACCGCGCGGGTCGAGGCGCTGGATCTGGGAGCCGACGACTACCTCGTGAAGCCCTTCGACCTGCGCGAGCTCGAGGCACGGCTGCGCGTGCTGCTGCGCCGCGAGACCGGCTGGGCGGACAACGCGATGACCCTCGGCGACCTGTCCTTCGACGAGACCGGCAAGGCCGTGCGCATCGGCGGCAAGCCGGTGCACATGACGCGGCGCGAGATGTCGCTGCTGTCGATGATGCTTGCCCACCGCGGACAGATCCTGTCGAAGGAGCGGCTGTTCGACGGGCTGTTCTCGTTCGACGGGGCAGAAGTCGGCACGAACACCGTCGAGCTGTACGTGGCGCGGCTGCGCAAGAAACTGGCGGGCTCGCAGGTGCGGATCGAAACCCATCGCGGCATCGGCTACCGCCTGAACGAAGACGATGGCTGAGTCCGGAACGATCCGCGCCACGCCGTCGCTGAAGACGCGCGTCGCGCTCGCGGTGGCGGCGGTGCTGGTCCTGGGCGGCGCGCTGGTGCTCGTCGCGGCGCTCGCCTATGGCAGGCAGGCGGCACGCGAGGCCTATGACCGCCTGCTGCTGGGCGCCGCTGCGGACATCGCCACGACAATCACGGTGCGCGATGGTTCGGCGCTGGTGGACATGCCCGTCTCGGCGTTCGAGCTTCTGTCGCTGGCACCGGACGACCGGATCCGGTACCGCGTCGTGGCGCCGGACGGGACGACCCTGACGGGCGATGCGTCGGCTCCGATGCCCCAGGTGTCCGGCAGTGCCGAGGCCGTGTTCTTCGACGCAAGCTTCGGGGCTGAACCCGCGCGCTATGTCGCCGTGACGCGCCTCTTCGCCGAGCGCAACTTCTCGGGCCCGGTGCGCGTGATCGTTGGCCAGACCCTGCTTGCGCGGCGCGAGCTTGCCCGCGACATCGCGCAGAATGCGCTTGTGGTGCTTGGCGCGGCCGGCGCGGTCATGGCCCTGTTCGCGTGGCTCGTGATCAGCCGCGCCCTGCGCCCCCTGCCCCTGATCGGCGCGGCACTGGCCTCGCGCGAGCCGACAGACCTTACGCCGCTGTCCCTGTCGGCCCCGCGCGAGGTGGCGGGAATGCTGGTGTCGCTGAACACGTTCATGGCGCGGCTCGAACGCCAGAGCGTCGCCACCGGCAACCTGATTGCCGACGCGGCGCATCAGCTGCGCACGCCGGTGTCGGCAATCCGCGCGCAGGCGCAACTTGCCGCCGCCGAGACCGACCCCGAGCGGCGCGAGAGGATCGTGAAGCGGATCCACGATCGCGCCTCGGGCCTCGGACGGCTGCTCGACCAGCTTCTGAACCGGGCGATGATCATCCACCGCGCCGACAGCCAGCCGGCGACGCCGCTGGATCTGCGCGACATCGCCGTCGAGGTGGTCGAGGCATGCGACGATCTCGCCCTTGCCGCGGCAACCGAGGTCGAGCTTGACCTTCCCGGCGCGCCCATCGTCCTGCGGGGCGATGCATTGTCGCTGACCGAGGCGGGAAAGAACCTGCTGGCCAACGCGCTGTCCCACGGCCGGCCGCCGGTGCGCGTCGGGGTGACGGGCGGAACGCGACCTTCCCTGTGGGTCAGCGATTGCGGCGAAGGCCCGCCGGCCGAGGTGAGCGCCGCCGGCGGCAGCCGTTTCATCCGCACCGGGCGCGTGGGCGGAAGCGGCATCGGCCTCGCAATCGCGCACGAGGTCGCCGAAGGGCATGGCGGGGCTATCCGGATCGTCCGTGCAGGCGGACGCTGCACGGTCTCGCTCGACCTGCCGGGACGCGTGCCATGAGGCGTCTTCTTGCATGCGTCGCGGCGGTCCTGCCGATGATCTCGCAAGCGGCCGAGCTGACCGCGGCCTTCGGTCCCGAAAACGCCGTACAGACCGCCACGATCCGCAGCACGACCGACCTCGCGGCGATCGGCCCGGTGATCGCGGCGTTCCTTCAGACGCAGCCCGGCACGCGCATCGTCTACGAGCAATGGGGCTCGAACGAACTCTACCGGGTGACGCGGCAGGATTGCGCCGCAGGCCGCACCGGCGCCGACCTGGTCGTCAGCTCGGCCGTGCACCACATAGTCACTCTGGTGAACGAGGGCTGCGCGGCCAGCCATGCGTCGCCCGCCACGGCGACGCTGGCGCCACGGCTGAAATGGCGCGACCAGCTGTGGGGGATCACGCGGGAGCCCGCCGTCATGGTCTACAACCGCGATCTCCTGGCCCCGTCGGAGGTGCCCCGCTCGCGCTTCGATCTGCTGGATCTTCTGCGACCCAGCGACACCCGCTTCGCGGGCCGCGTCGCCACGTACGATATCGAGGATTCCGGGCTGGGCTACCTGCTCGCCTTCAGCGACTCGCTCGAAGCGAGCACGTTCGGCGGCCTGATGGAGACGTTCGGCCGGACCGGCGCCGTCGCGACCTGCTGCTCGGCCGAGATCATCGACGCCGTGGCGTCGGGCGATTACCTCGTCGCCTACAACGTTCTGGGGTCCTACGCCCTGCAACGGGCGCGCGAGGACGACCGCCTGGGGGTCGTCGCGCCGGGCGACTACACGCTGATCCTGGCGCGCGCCGCGATGCTTCCCGCCGGCGCCTCTTCCGCTGGCGTGGCGCAAGCCTTCCTCGACTATCTGCTTTCTCCAGCGGGCCGCGCGGAGCTCGAGGCGCGGGACCTGTTCGTGTGGCTGGGCGAAGAATACGGCGCACCGATCGAGGTGTCGGGCACGGTCGAGACGCTCGAAAGGCCCATCGGCCTGCATCCGCCGCTGCTGATTGCCATGGACGCCGACAAGCGCGAGATCTTCATCCAGCGCTGGCGCGATGCCTTTCCGCAGAAGGGTGTGGACCGAAAGCCAGCCAGAGCGAGGCACCGAACAGAATCCTGCGAGAAGCAAGGAACAGAGATTGACCCGCGCCCCGCTGGTCCTTCGTTCAGAATGACAGTCCCCGGGTGAGTTCCGGGTATCCGGCCGGGCCTGGTGGCGCAAGCGCGCCGGGCGCGGGTGCCAGGTTGCCCAAGGCCGAGTGTGGTCGTATGTGGTTGTAGTCGTATCGCCATCGGGCGAGCTTTCGCAATCTTTCCAGACATGTCCGCCAACCGCGCTGTGTGCGCCACGGCCCGACGACGAGACGACGAGACGACCATGACCACCGGGACCACCGCCCTACTCTATCTGCGCGCCGCCAGCGCGAACGACGCGGCCATCGCCGAACAGCGCAGGTTCTGCACCGGCTACGCGGAAGCCCGCGGCTGGCGCATCCTCGATGTCGTCGTCGACAACGGCGTCAGCGGGATGCGTGACGCCCCGGCCTGACCATCCTGCGGGACCGGATTGCAAGAGGCGAGGCGCAGGCCGTCATCGCGACGGATCTGGCGCGCATCTCGCGCGATCCCGAGCGAGTTCGCGCCGTCGCCCGGTTCTGCCGGCAACACGGAGCCGCCTTGTGCCTCGTCGAGCGGACAGTCAATCTCGACGCCATTCTCGCCCCCGCCGACGGCGTCGGCTCATTTTTCAAGGCGCCCCACGCCGAACGGGAGACTCGTTCATGACCAGGCATTCGAGCTTCGAAGCCCCCCTGCCGCGTCGCTCTTTATGCCCGCTACTCGACCGACTTGCAGAACCCAACGTCCGTTGAGGACCGGTTCCGCCAGGCCGAGCGCTACGCCAGGCAGGGGGGCTGGACGATCGTCGAGCGCTGCTTTTCGGACAGCGCGGTCAGCAGCACGGCGGGCCGGACCCGGCCGGGCTTCACGGGCCTGTCGGACGCGCTTCACCACGGCACGTTCGACATCGTCCCTGCGGAGTTCCTCGACCGGATTTCCCGCGACCAGGAGCCCCTGGCCGGCTTCTACAAGGCAGCGAAGACCGCGCGTGTCGAGATCCAACGTCGGTCAGGAACTTTAGGACGCCGTGAAGGCGCGTCAGGCGGCGCAGACGAAGCGTCGGTCGAAGGTGGCGATGACGGACCGGAACCGCCTGTCCTCGGCGCAGACGCTCCGGCGCCGGAAGTAATTGCTGTCGGGGCTGCTCCACTGCGGCCTCTGCGAGGGCCGGATGACCGTGGCCGGGTCGGGCAAATACAAGACCTACTCCTGCGCCGACGCCAAGGAGAAAGGCCCGAGCGTCTGCACCGGCTTCCGAGGCCTCCGGGAGAGCGTTGCGCTGCCCTTGGTGCTTTCGGGCCTGCGCGACGATCTGATGAAGCCGGCGGCCTACGCACGGTTCCGGGATCGCGTGTATCACCCGTTGGAGGCAGCCCAGGGCACCGCAGAGGACACGCTGCGCCTTCACGACGCGCGGGTGCGGCAGCTGGAGATGGTGCAGCGCAATCTGGTCGCCCTGGCGAAGCAGGGGCTGGAATCGGAGTCGCTCGTCGCCGAGCCGAAGAAGATCGAGGCAGACCTCACTCGCCTCGCGGAGACCCGCGACGAGATCGTCCCGCCCGATATCGAGTTGCCCGAGGACCTGCCGGACCTCTACCGGGACCATGTCGAGGATCTTGTCGGGACGCTCACGGACGAAGCCGTGGCGGGCCCGGCGGCTGACGAGTTGCACACGCTGATCGAGACGGTCGTCGTCTCGTGGGACGAGGATGCGGACCTCCACACATTGGAGATCCGTAGCAAGCTGTTGGAACTGTTGAGCTTTGGGGATAGCAAAAAGGCCGCTACCTTTTCGGGTGCGGCCTGTTCGCTAAAGTTGGTTGCGGGAGTAGGATTTGAACCTACGACCTTCAGGTTATGAGCCTGACGAGCTACCGGACTGCTCCATCCCGCGACAGGGT
>NZ_FNPF01000061.1 GCF_900107235.1 Citreimonas salinaria | reverse complement strand
GGCTTTGTTGCGCAAAGAGGGTGAAGCGCGAACCTCCCCTTTCCCCGGACGCACTTATCCCACGGGTTCTGTGACAGGTATGCCAAGCGCGGTGTAGCCGTTGAGCACGGCGGCGCGGATCTGGAGTTCGGCGACCTGACGATCGAAGTCGCGCGCCATTAGGCTCTGCCCCAGCAGCTTCACGCAATGCATCTTCGTCTCGGCGCGGCTTCGGCGGTGGTAACCGCTCCATTTTCGCCAGATCGCGCGGCCGAGGTATTTCGATGCGCGTAGCGCCTCGTTCCGGGCAATCGCGCCGGCCGTCGAGGGCTTCCACGGTTTGGCGTTCTTGCGTGGCGGAATGACGGCTTGGGCGCCGCGTTCGGCGACGGCATCGTGGCACCTGCGCGTGTCGTAGGCGCCGTCTGCGGTGACCGACCCGATCTCTAAGTCGTCAGGGATCTGGCCGAGCAGTTCGGGCAACATCGGCGCGTCACCGACGTTGCTGCCGGTGACTTCGATGGCTCGGATCTCCAGCGTCTGCTCGTCGACGCCGATGTGTATCTTGCGCCATAGGCGGCGTTTCGCGCCACCATGCTTGCGGGCGTGCCATTCGCCCTCGCCCTCTGCCTTGATGCCGGTGCTGTCGATCAGAAGGTTCAGCGGCCCCTGGGAGCCCCGGTAGGGAATATTCACAGCCAAGGATTTCTGGCGCCGGCTCAGCGTGCTGAAATCCGGCACCGCCCAGTCCAGGCCCACCAACCGTAGGAGGCTTTCGACGAACCCTGTCGTTTGCCGGAGGGCCATGCCAAAGAGGACTTTCATCGTCAGACATGTCCGGATCGCGGCATCGCTATACTGTGGCTGCCGGCCTCGCATGCCGGTCGGCCTCGGCACCCAGGCCATGTCCGGATCGAACCAGATCGTCAGGGAGCCGCGCTGCTTCAGCGCTTCGTTGTAGGCCGGCCAGTTCTTCGTCTTGTAGCTCGGCGGGATTGGTCTGCTCATGCAGGCCAGCTACCACGCTGGATTCACAAGATGAATCCCTCACCTCGCCTTTGCGCAACAAAGCC
>NZ_FNPF01000042.1:3841-6466 GCF_900107235.1 Citreimonas salinaria | reverse complement strand
TTCGCTAAAGTTGGTTGCGGGAGTAGGATTTGAACCTACGACCTTCAGGTTATGAGCCTGACGAGCTACCGGACTGCTCCATCCCGCGACAGGGTTTTGTCATCGTTCGAGAGATACTGGTGTTTCTTTCCAGGTCTGGCGGCGACCTACTCTCCCACGTCTTGAGACGCAGTACCATCGGCGCGACGGCACTTAACGGCCGGGTTCGGAATGGAGCCGGGTGTTTTGCTCGTGCTATGGCCACCAGACCGGGAAAGAAACACGTGTTGTCCAAGGGCCGCGCGTGTGCGCGGCTTTTCAAGCTTCGTAGGGATGCATGCTGTCTGGTATCCGGTAACTGCCTTGCTGTTACTGGTTCAGATCAAGCCTGTCGGGCCATTAGTACCGGTCAGCTGAACGCGTTGCCGCGCTTGCACCTCCGGCCTATCGACGTGGTGGTCTACCACGGCCCTCAGGGATACCTTGTTTTGAGGGGGGCTTCCCGCTTAGATGCCTTCAGCGGTTATCCTGTCCGATCATAGCTACCCAGCACTGCCATTGGCATGACAACTGGTCCACCAGTGGATCGTTCACCCCGGTCCTCTCGTACTAGGGGCAACTCCTCTCAAGTATCCTACACCCACGGCAGATAGGGACCGAACTGTCTCACGACGTTCTAAACCCAGCTCACGTACCTCTTTAAATGGCGAACAGCCATACCCTTGGGACCTGCTCCAGCCCCAGGATGAGATGAGCCGACATCGAGGTGCCAAACACTGCCGTCGATATGGACTCTTGGGCAGTATCAGCCTGTTATCCCCGGCGTACCTTTTATCCGTTGAGCGATGGCCCTCCCACTTGGGACCACCGGATCACTATGGCCGACTTTCGTCTCTGCTCGACTTGTCAGTCTTGCAGTCAGGCTGGCTTCTGCCATTGCACTCAACGAGCGATTTCCGACCGCTCTGAGCCAACCTTCGCGCGCCTCCGTTACGCTTTAGGAGGCGACCGCCCCAGTCAAACTACCCGCCACGCAGGGTCCCGGATCCGGATGACGGACCGCGGTTAGACATCAAGCAGAACAAGGGTGGTATCTCAAGGGAGGCTCCACAGGAACTGGCGTCCCTGCTTCGAAGCCTACCACCTATCCTGCACATGTTGTGCCTGATGCCAGTGCGAAGCTGTAGTGAAGGTGCACGGGGTCTTTCCGTCTAACCGCGGGTAGCCGGCATCTTGACCGGCAATTCAATTTCGCTGAGTCGATGTTGGAGACAGCGGGGAAGTCGTTACGCCATTCGTGCAGGTCGGAACTTACCCGACAAGGAATTTCGCTACCTTAGGACCGTTATAGTTACGGCCGCCGTTTACCTGGGCTTCAATTCGGAGCTTGCACCCCTCCTTTTAACCTTCAGGCACCGGGCAGGCGTCAGACCCTATACGTCGTCTTGCGACTTCGCAGAGCCCTGTGTTTTTAGTAAACAGTCGCCACCCCCTGGTTTGTGCCCCCGGCGATCATACGCCGGGCCTCCTTCTCGCGAACTTACGGAGGTATTTTGCCGAGTTCCTTCAACATCGTTCTCTCAAGCGCCTTGGTATGCTCTACCAGTCCACCTGTGTCGGTTTAGGGTACGGTCTTACAGTGGGGCTATTTCCAGGAACCGTCTTGAACATGCTCCAATCCGATAAGGAACATGCGTCGCCACGATCCGTCACCACCACACGGCCCAGGAATATTAACCTGGTTCCCATCGACTACGCCTTTCGGCCTCGCCTTAGGGGCCGGCTCACCCTGCTCAGATTAGCTTTAAGCAGGAACCCTTGGACTTTCGGCGAGAGTGTCTCTCACACTCTTTGTCGCTACTCATGTCATCATTCTCGCTAGTGATCTCTCCACCGGATCCCTCACAGGCCGGCTTCACAGAAAGCTCCTTGTCTCCAAGGCGGACCGTTCCGGAGAACGGCACCCGCTAAGGAGACAGTGAGCTATGTCACACTACGCTCCGCTACCATGCGCTATGCGCATCCTCAGCTTCGGCTCGTGGCTTGAGCCCCGTTACATCTTCGCCGCAGGACAACTTGATTAGACCAGTGAGCTGTTACGCTATCTTTAAAGGATGGCTGCTTCTAAGCCAACCTCCTGGTTGTTTTGGTCGTCCCACCTGCTTTCCCACTTAGCCACGAATTGGGGGCCTTAGCTGGAGGTCAGGGTTGTTTCCCTCTTCACGACGGACGTTAGCATCCGCCGTGTGTCTGCCATCTAGTACTCCCGGGTATTCGGAGTTTGGTTAGGATCAGTAAGCCTGTGGGGCCCCATTACCCATCCAGTGCTCTACCCCCCGGGGTATTCGGATGACGCTCTACCTAAATAGATTTCGCGGAGAACCAGCTATCTCCGAGTTTGATTGGCCTTTCACCCCTAGGCACAGCTCATCCCGATCCTTTTCAACGGATGTGGGTTCGGTCCTCCAGTTGGTGTTACCCAACCTTCAACCTGGCCATGCCTAGATCACTCGGTTTCGGGTCTGATCCATCTAACTCATGCGCCCTATTAAGACTCGCTTTCGCTGCGCCTACACCTAACGGCTTAAGCTTGCTAGATAGACCAAGTCGATGACCCATTATACAAAAGGTACGCCGTCACCCCCG
>NZ_FNPF01000042.1:0-3112 GCF_900107235.1 Citreimonas salinaria | reverse complement strand
GGCTCCGACTGATTGTAGGCGTTCGGTTTCAGGTACTGTTTCACTCCCCTCGTCGGGGTGCTTTTCACCTTTCCCTCACGGTACTGGTTCGCTATCGGTCAGCAAGGAGTACTTAGCCTTCGAAGGTGGTCCTCCGATCTTCAGACAGGATTTCACGTGTCCCGCCCTACTTGATACGTCCCATCGAGCTTCGAATACGGGGCTGTCACCCGCTATGGCCACGCTTTCCATCGTGTTCTTCTCACTCTCAAGGCTCGGCTGGTCCCCGTTCGCTCGCCACTACTAGGGGAGTAGTTGTTACTTTCCTTTCCTCCGGGTACTTAGATGTTTCAGTTCCCCGGGTTCGCTCTTTGAAGCCTATGTATTCAGCCTCAAAGTACCTGGTTTACACGATTATCGATCACCAGAGGTGAACAATAACCGAGTATCAGGTGGGTTGCCCCATTCGGAGATCTCTGGATCAAAGCCTATTCCCGGCTCCCCAGAGCTTATCGCAGGGTATCACGTCCTTCATCGCCTCTTGCTGCCAAGGCATCCACCAAACGCCCTTCTCGCGCTTGATCTGATCCAGAAAGAGCAAGGCTCGCCCGAAGGGCGGGCCGAACACGAAGACCGCTGGTTCACAGCCTTCTTTCTTCCGGACCAGAAAGCATACTATCCCGCGTCGCTCTGACGAGCGACACATTTGGTTAGTGTACTTGACTTGGACAACGATTGCCCGTTTCCGAAGGGGTACGGTCGATCGGGTGGCTAGACCCTTTCGCCGCCTCTTTCCGAAGAAAGACCCGCGGAGGCGTGCCGAACACTTACGGCCGCCAGGCAATGTTGATTTGTATCTCTCTGAACGATGTCAATGTCGTGCGCTTCGTCCGAAGACAAAGGCATTCCGCGTCCGATTGGACGGTTCAGAACCCCTAAGGGTGCTCAACGGTCTAATCGGCCGACATGTATATGGTATCCGAAGAATGGTGGAGCCTAGGAGGATCGAACTCCTGACCTCCTGAATGCAAATCAGGCGCTCTCCCAGCTGAGCTAAGGCCCCTCAACTCGCCCCAAAGGGCAATGGTGGGTCGAGGAGGACTTGAACCTCCGACCTCACGCTTATCAGGCGTGCGCTCTAACCACCTGAGCTACCGACCCGCAAGCCGTTTCCGGCATCGAAGCCGGAACGCAGCCGTCCTGTGGACGGATGCGAGGCGCAGCGCCGAGCGCCGGAAGGCGCGAGGCTGGCGCAACGGGTGGATAACCCGCATCCTGTTTCTTCCTGAAGAGATATGAGGACGGTCCGGTTCGTATATGTCACTTCCGGCCAATTGACCGTGCCTCCGTGAGAAGACCGTGACTGCTAAGTGTTCCACGTGACCGGACAAGCCGATCAGCCAGGAACATCCTTAGAAAGGAGGTGATCCAGCCGCAGGTTCCCCTACGGCTACCTTGTTACGACTTCACCCCAGTCGCTGAGCTTACCGTGGCCAGCTGCCTCCTAAAAGGTTGGCGCACCGTCTTCGGGTAAACCCAACTCCCATGGTGTGACGGGCGGTGTGTACAAGGCCCGGGAACGTATTCACCGCGGCATGCTGTTCCGCGATTACTAGCGATTCCGACTTCATGCCCTCGAGTTGCAGAGGACAATCCGAACTGAGATGGCTTTTGGGGATTAACCCACTGTCACCACCATTGTAGCACGTGTGTAGCCCAACCCGTAAGGGCCATGAGGACTTGACGTCATCCACACCTTCCTCCCGCTTATCACGGGCAGTTTCTCCAGAGTGCCCAGCCGAACTGCTGGCAACTGAAGATGTGGGTTGCGCTCGTTGCCGGACTTAACCGAACATCTCACGACACGAGCTGACGACAGCCATGCAGCACCTGTCACTCGGTCCCGAAGGAAAACCGGATCTCTCCGGCGGTCCGAGGATGTCAAGGGTTGGTAAGGTTCTGCGCGTTGCTTCGAATTAAACCACATGCTCCACCGCTTGTGCGGGCCCCCGTCAATTCCTTTGAGTTTTAATCTTGCGACCGTACTCCCCAGGCGGAATGCTTAATCCGTTAGGTGTGACACCGAACAGCATGCTGCCCGACGTCTGGCATTCATCGTTTACGGTGTGGACTACCAGGGTATCTAATCCTGTTTGCTCCCCACACTTTCGCACCTCAGCGTCAGTATCGAGCCAGTGAGCCGCCTTCGCCACTGGTGTTCCTCCGAATATCTACGAATTTCACCTCTACACTCGGAATTCCACTCACCTCTCTCGAACTCAAGACCAGGAGTTTTGGAGGCAGTTCCGGGGTTGAGCCCCGGGATTTCACCCCCAACTTTCTGGTCCGCCTACGCGCGCTTTACGCCCAGTAATTCCGAACAACGCTAACCCCCTCCGTATTACCGCGGCTGCTGGCACGGAGTTAGCCGGGGTTTCTTTACCTGCTACCGTCATTATCTTCACAGGCGAAAGAGCTTTACGACCCTAAGGCCTTCATCACTCACGCGGCATGGCTAGATCAGGCTTGCGCCCATTGTCTAAGATTCCCCACTGCTGCCTCCCGTAGGAGTCTGGGCCGTGTCTCAGTCCCAGTGTGGCTGATCATCCTCTAAAACCAGCTATGGATCGTAGGCTTGGTAGGCCATTACCCCACCAACTACCTAATCCAACGCGGGCCGATCCTTCACCGAAATTCTTTCCCCCGAAGGGCGTATGCGGTATTAAACCCAGTTTCCCGGGACTATTCCGCAGTGAAGGGCACGTTCCCACGCGTTACTCACCCGTCCGCCGCTAGACCCGAAGGTCTCGCTCGACTTGCATGTGTTAGGCCTGCCGCCAGCGTTCGTTCTGAGCCAGGATCAAACTCTCAAGTTGAAAGCACCGAAGTGCTGTCCTTGACAGTCGAACCTCTGCACATCATCGACGACCCCTTACTGAAAGGCCGACGATAGTCATCTGTCTAGATGCGTGCTTCAGCCCTCATAAGAGAACCGAAACCTCGCTCCAAACAGTGAAGCTGACACTGGATCATCGGACCGAAGCCCTACCAGCGCGACATACAGACGTCGATCCATCGAATGAACCAAACCGCCCGCATATCTCTTCAGATACCATCAATGTCAAAAAACGTG
>NZ_FNPF01000032.1 GCF_900107235.1 Citreimonas salinaria | reverse complement strand
GCTTCTCAGCCCTCGGCACCGCCGAGATCGTTCGCGTGGCATGACATCAGCGGGGAAAGGGGAAGTCACGCCTTAGGCGTGAGTTACGCAACAATGCCCCGTCTTGACCTCAATCTAAGGTCTAGCGCTGGGTTTGTCAAATATACAGTCGCCATAAAAATGCCCCGCACCGGTCGCCGGCGCGGGGCATTCTCAGAGCTGGTGGCTCCGCTCGATCGAAAGGCGATCAGTAGACGTCGCCGACTTCCTCGATTTCTGCTTCGACGTCGTCGCCGTCGAACCAGCCTTCAAACCAGCCCTCTTCCTCGACGGTGACGACGTAGTCGTCGTTGAGATCAGCGCTGTCGTAGACGCCCGCGGTGTATTCGTCCTCGGAAAGGAGCGAGTCTTCGTCTTCATCCCACGCGGTGTAGTAGTCGCTGTCCCACCCCTCGCCGAACTCGGTCCGATCGATATAGCCGGATTCGTCGGCGTCCCAGTCGGTATAGGGGGTGTTGTAGTCGGGGCCATACCAGCGCTCGGCGCCGACCGTGTACTCTTCCTCGGTGATCTGGAGGTCGTTGTCGGTGTCCCAGTCGGCGAACGTGCCGGTGGCGAACTCGCCTTCACTCAGGAACGTGTCGTCATCGCGGTCCCAGGCGTCGAACGTGCCGGATTCCGCGAAGCCGGTCTGGAACTCGGTCTCCGACAGCTCGAGGTTCCCGTCGTTGTCCCAATCGGTGTAGGTCCATTCGGCGGCCTGAGCGAACGCCCCGACAGGGATCATGAGTGTCGTAACGAGCGCGGCGGTCCGCACGCTGAAAGTATCTGCCAGTTTCATTGGAGAAGCTCCTTTTGAATTTGCATCGACCATCTGGTCACATCCCCCAAACGGATAGTCAGGATGATTGTTCCTGCATTTTGTCGCGCGTCGGATCACGAGACTGCGCAGCCCCCTCCCAAAACGCCTGCTCATGCTGTTCGACGTATGAACGGCCGCTTCGACAAAGCTGCGGCAGCCTCCCAAAATTGTCGAACGGCTGAGAAAAGGAGGGTCCGGATCTTCAGCTGTTGCAGACGATCTTGTTCGCCAGCGCGTTGCGGCAACCATACGAGATTTGCTGGCCAGCAACGCTTGCTTGAGCCAGTCCTTATTTTCAAGGGCCGCTGGTTGGGACAAAGCAACTCGTCGATTGCGACAGCCCAATTAGGTTGCAGCAAGCAGACGAACTCGGAGCATTAAACGTGGCATGGGGCAGCGCCAATCAAGCGATGTTCAATTGCTCGCGCTCCCTGCAGAGCCGCAGTTTCCGACGACCGCGGTGATCGTGTCGATGTCGCCAGCATCGCCATCGGTTGCTGAATTGCCGTCGGTGCCGTGGCGCGCATCGACGACAGTGTCGCCGTTGCACTCACCGGCTGCGATGGCCGAAGCACTGAGGATTGCTGCCGAAGTCATGGCTGCGCTACCGAGTCCGTCAGCCATGGCGAGGCCCACGCCAGGGGCAGAGGCGGACTCGCGGGCGATGACAACTGTCCCTGCCGCATGGCTCACATCGTAAGTTGTGAGCGAAGTCAAAACCGGCGCGCCGCCACTCGCATCAGAGGCCACGCTCACCACGTCTTGCAGAACGCGTCCGTTTGCAAGTTGGTAGGGTGCAAGAACCGTCGTCGCGGATTCCGCGCAAGCCCCCAATAGCGGAAGCGCCAGCGGGATCATCACTCTCCCGTGCATGTCCGCCCCTTCAGTTGCTCGGCTTGCAGTCGGCGTGATCACCGGGGCAGATAACAGTCACGGCATCGATATCGGCATCTCCAGCAGCGTCATTGCCGGAGTTGCTGTAGCTGATCGAAACGTCTTCGAGTCCGTGTTCCGCACCGAGATCCTTCAACTCGAGAAGGTCGGGGCGAGCCACATGGAACGACGTTTCTACTGCGTCGAGCCCGCCGACCGGCGCGAAGTAGTTGTCCATATGTTTTTCGTGCCACTGCGTAAAGGACGCCAGCTTCGAGAAGACCAAGGCTCCATCCAGGTCATACCGATTGGAAGGCCCGTTTTCATTCGGCTCCGGCTCCGCGACCGAAACTTCCACGTCTGAAAGGTTGGGATCCCGTGCAAGCTCGATGACCGCGTTTACGGCGTTGTTCTCGAGCGCCAGTCCGGTTGCGCTGAACGCCACGACGACCACCACATCGCGGGCTTCAGGCGCGTCGTCCTGTTGCTGGGCGAACGGAGCACTGGCCGCAGCTGCTGTCAGAAAGCCGACGCATAGTGCCGCGCTGGTACGGAAAGTAACGGGCATATCAACCTCCACCATTCCCAAGCGGTTACGGAACGCCCTTGAGACATCTTTGGTTCCAACGGTGCAGGCTCAGGTCGGGGCGACAACCGGCGGACCCTTCGACAAGCAGCCGGCCCCGGCTTCCCGCAGCACGTCCGGGACCGTCTGTGGCGAGCGGTAGGAACGACCTATGGTTGCGAGAGCACCGCTCATGCTGTGCTCCAAGCTGGCATGTCCGGCCTTCGCGCACACACGCGGCGCGCACCTTCGCTTGCACCCGTCGAGGCCCGATGCCCAACGGCGTGGGGAGCGGGTCTTGGTCAGAACTCGAGACAGGTTAGAGTTTTCCGGCAGCACCCGTCGCCGGATTATTATCGCGTGATGCGCAAAAGGCGGCCGTTTTCTTGATCCGTGATCAAGAGGAGCGAGCCGTCATCGTCAATCTCCACGTCGCGAGTACGCTTCAGGTCGGGCAAGAGCCGTTCTTCGGCCTGGACCAGCCCGTCTCCACCCACCGAAAGGCGTACGATACCACCAGCGACGAGTGCCGAAATCAGAAAATCGCCCTGCCATTCGGGGAACATGTCGCCATCGTAGACCACGAAGTCGTTGGGCGCGATCACGGGATCCCAGAAGTACAGCGGCTGCACCGCGCCTTCGATATCTGCCGACCCAATGCCTATCGGGGCGCTGCCGAAACGGTCGTAGCGTCGGCCGTAGGATACGAGCGGCCAACCGTAGTTCAGGCCGGGTTCAATTAGGTTTACCTCGTCGCCACCCTGCGGTCCCATCTCCAGCACCACGAGTTGCCCGTCGACGACCTGTGCGCCCTCGATATTGCGGTGCCCGTAAGACCAGATCGAGTCGTCGGCTTCGGGGACCCCGACGAACGGATTGTCTTTGGGGATCGAGCCGTCGGCGTATAGACGTATCGTCTTACCCCAGGTCGCTCCGAGCTGCTGCGCGCGGGGTCGGTTCTCGAATGTGAAGCGCTCGCCCGTGGTGATGAAGACATGGTTTTGGTCGTCGAAGGCAATCCGGCTGCCGTAATGAAGCGGCTCGGGGGCGGATGGATCCTGTACCCAGATGTCCTCGAACCCCTCGACCATGGCGAAGTCTTCGGAAAGGCGCCCACGCCCCACGGCGGTGGCCGACATTGTCATGCCCTCGGCGTTGGTGCCGGTAGGTTTGGCATAGGAGAGATAGATCATGCGATCTTCGGCAAAGTTCGGCCCCGTCTCCACGTCGAGCATTCCGCCCTGCCGCTCATCACGCACCTCGGGCGTTCCACCGATCGGCGCTGACAAGACACCATCGGAGGTGACGTGCCGCAAAGTGCCCGTGCGTTCGGTGACGAGATAGCCTGAGTCTCCAGGCAGGTTCTTGATCGCCCAGGGATGGACGAGGCCATCGACGATGGTCTCGACATCAAGTTCCGCTTGGGTGACCAACATCGGAGCGCGAAACTGCGCATCGAACGCTGGCGGGTATGAGGTGTTGCGTTCCCCCCACTCGAATTGCGGATCAGCAGAGGCGTCTTGGCCTGTTTGCGCAGAGGCGGGTGAGGCAAGTAGCAGTGCGGCGACAGCCAACGAAATCGGTGCATTGCTCATGGGGTTTCCTTTGCAGGGAGACAGCATATCGCTTCGCATCACACCAACTTGCCCCTGCACTTCATGTTCCCGAAGTCTTTGCGGATCACTCGCGGCGCCGGCCTCGCAATGTGGCACTGGCTGAGTGACCCGCCCCGGGTCTGCCGGAGGCTGGTTGACGTTACGCCGTCGGCAACGCGACCTCGCTCTCGCTCGGCACGTCCGCGATGAACCAGGCACAAACCGGTGAGCTCGCCACCCTCGCGGGGGTGGTCCACGGACCAGGGGCGCCGTCTGGGCAGCGCTCCTCGAGATCGCCGGGGACCTGGCAAGCGGCGGCCAATTTGACACGCCGGCCGCGTGCGGCAAGCGCGCCAGGCGCGCGTTGTCGCGCAGGCGTCAAGATCCGGGAGGCGTCTAACGATCTGCGAGATCGCAATTTTGATTTGGAACCCTGTCCGCGCATTACCACACCGCCCCGCGCCATCATCCGAGCAGCGCGAACAGGAAGCGGATCAAGACAAGGATCAGGAACACCCCGGACAGACGTGACAGCAAGTAGTGCGGCAGGACGGATGCGCCAGTTTCACGCCGCGGCGGACCGCTTCAGTTGGATCGCTCATCTGACTGGTTTCACCTTGCCGCTTAGCCACGCTCCAAGTGTCAATGTTGCCGGCACAGTCGAGATCAACCGCCCGAGCCCCGCAAAACGCTCAGGCCGCATCGCGAGATTGGCAAAGGCATTGGCAGCGCGAATGCGGGTCGAGAACTGACGGCGCCACATCGCTTGATAGCGTGCACCGGCGCGATCACGAGCTTTGCGGTCGACTGAATCACACTCTTCGAATGCACGCGACAGGAGCCAGCCCGATTGTATCGCCATGGAAATGCCTTCCGCGATCACCGGGTGCGCCTCGCCTGCGAGATTACCGACGCGGAATATGCCGTCCGCGTAGCAGGGCCGCAGGTCTGGGCGGATCGGCCCCGCGCCCAGCCAAGGTCCGCTCAGCTTTGCCCCGTCAAGCGTTTCGCGGATGCCCCGGCAGGACCGCATGAGATACGCCTGCAGCGCCGCACCGGCCGTGTCGCCCGGTCGCCGCAGATCTTCCAGAACGTCACGCCGGATACAGCACGACAACGAAAGGCGCCCGCCGTCGACCTGGACCATGCCACCGTAGCCGCCCGGAAAGGACAAGAGCGGCATCAGGTCGGCATCGAGGTGGCCACCACGAAAATGCGCCTTAAAGCCCAAGAGATCGCCTGGTGCGCTCAGCTTCGGCGCCTGCGTCGGCAGTGGCCCGCGCTCCCACGAGCCGTGCGCCGCGACAAGGACCGGGGCCTCTAACGTGGCAGTGCCTTGCGGCATCGCCAGTTCCACCCGGTGCCCTGCTCCTTTTCGAGTGAATCCTGTCGCACGGCCGGGTTGAAGAACCTCGACACCGCAGCAGCGTGCCTGCTCGAGAAGCAGGGGATCGAGCACGTCCCGCCCGAGCCCGCGTCCGGAGCCGCCCGTCGCGGGCATCGGCGCCGTCACCACCCGCTCTCCCATGAATAGAGCGACGCGTCCGATCGCGGGGCCGGCCGCGGCGTCCCATTCAGCGCAAACGCCGAGGGCCTCGAGAACGGGCCGGTTGGCCGCGGACATGAACTCGCCGCAGACCTTGCGGCGCGGAAACTCGGCGCGCTCGACCAGCGCCACATGCCAGCCCTTGCGCGCCAGCCCTATCGCCGCCGAAGTGCCGCTGGGACCGCCGCCGATGACAATGGCGTCATGCGTCATCGCATATTCCCCTTCGCCGCAAAGCCATGGGTAAACAGCCCTTTCCGACCCTCGAAGCTAACCCGACCCGACCAGAGCCGCGACAGCTCGTCACCTCGGAAACCCGCGCGGACGCTTGCAGGCGCATCATGCCTTGTCACGGCATTCGCGCCGATGGCGCCGACTGCGCGGGAGGCGGCATAGGAAAACGGTGTTCGCAGCGGCTCTGTCGCGACAAGGCGTCGTGCGTTGGCAGCCAGGGTGTTCATCAGCTGCCGAAGCGGAGCGCCTTCGAAATGATGCAGGAACAGATTGGCGACGACCAGATCGACTGGTCTCGACTGCGCCGCCATCCAATGCTCCGCATCCGAGGTCACCACATCGACCCGCCAACCGAGAGCGCCGAGCGCGCGGTGCGTGGCGGCGGTCACGACGGGCTGCATGTCGAGCAACACCAGCCGGGGCGCCCCGTCCACGGGACTGAGCGTGCGTGCAAGGCGCAGCGCCCAGGTGCCATCGCCGCATCCCAGGTCGACAACTGTACCCAGCGTCCCCGAGGTATGGGCGCGGATCATCGCGGCGGTGATGGAGGCGTTGAGCATCAGCCCGTTGATGCGCCGCAAATCCGCGCGCGAAGCGCGGGCACGCGGGTCATCCGCAGGCAGCTCATCAAGCATTTCGGGCACCAGCAGGCGCTGCATCGGCCCCACTCTCACGCAGCCATCTCGAAACTCACGGTCTCGGCAGTGAGTCCGGGGCCAAAGGCCATGCCGATCCCTTTTTCGCCCGGCTTGCCGTCAGCCAGCATCTTCTCCAACACGAACATTACCGTGGCCGAGGACATGTTGCCATTGTCACGCAAGACCTCGCGCGAGGCAGTCAGCGCGGCATCGTCGAGGCGCAGGGTCTTCTGAATCGCATCGAGCACCGAGCGACCGCCGGGATGCACGGCCCACAGATCGATCTCCTCGACGGCGCGGTTTCCAAGGATCTCCGTCCAGTGCGCCTGAAGCACGGTTTGAATCGTTGCGGGCACCTGCCCCGACAGCACCATGTCGAAGCCGTCATCGCAAACGTTCCACGTCATCAACTCGTCGGCGTCGCCCGCGAGCAGCGCCTTGAAGCCATCGAGCCGGATGCCGACGGGCTCGGAGGTGACGAGCGCGGCCGAAGCGCCATCGCCCCAGATCGAGAATGTCAGGAGCTGCTCGAGGTCGGTGGTTTCCTTCAGGTGCAGCGTGCAGAGCTCGCAATTGACGACCAGCACCTTGGCGTCCGGCTCCGAACGCACGATGTGGCGCGCGGCCTTGAGCGCGCTGACCGCTGCGTAACAGCCCATGAAGCCGATCAACGTCCGCTCGACCGACGCATCGAGGCCAAGGCGACGGAGGATCTGCAGGTCGAGGCCCGGGGCGGACATGCCGGTGCAGCTGGCGACGACGAGATGGGTGATCTCGCGCGGGTCGTCCAATTTCAGCCCTTCGATCGCCCGCATTGCGAGATCGGGGGCATGGATCTTGAAGAAGTCCATCCGCTCGCCCGTCCCGGGAAACGCACCACGCCGGAACATGCCGGCCCGGTCCACCACCGGCCCTGCCGCGTCGGCGGCGGTCTCGATGCAGGAGTGCCGACGTTCAATCCCCGCCTTCTCGCTCATCTTGATGAACAGCCGTTGTTCACGAGGCTTTTCGTGAAGACTCGCCGCGACGAACTGACGAAAGAAGTCGTGGATCTCGTTTGCCGGGACGGCCGTCGCGATCCGATTCACGTGTGCTTGGGCCATGGCATTCTCCGACAAATGTCGCCGCGATGTGCAGCATCAGAAAGACCAACAAGCGGTTGGTCATTCTGTTCCTGTGACGCCGGCTGACGGAGACGTCCGGGAGAGGCAGTCTTTGGCCATTGCGGGAAACTTGTTCCGCCGCTCGACGAATATGAATCGAAGCCCCAGCCTTGCGCGGCCGGGAACGAGGGCCGGCTCGGCCGACCGCAGGTGCGATCGACCTCACCGAGGCAAGAGAGTGCTCGATGGGGGCAGGCTCAGCGAGCACTCTCCTGATGCGTTTGCACCGCTGGAAGCGTCTTCACCAAGCGGCGCCAGGAAGAGAAAGGCGCTGAAGCTACATGCCTCCCGCCCACTCCTGAATTGCGCTGCCGACGTGACCCGGAGCCTCGAACACCGCCGCGTGCGAGCCGCCGGGGATGATGGCAAGCTCGGCGTTCGGCATCTGCTCGACCATGCCGCGCGCAACCTGGACTGCGTAGAGCGAATCCTCGAGCCCGACCACGACCAGCGTCGGCACATCGATCTCCGGCAGAAGGTCGGTGAAGTCGGGACGCTCGGCCAATGCAACTGCGCCGCCAATGAAGCCGTCGACACTCGAACCCTGCATGATCGCCGTCAGGTAATCGGTGACGGCAGGTTCGTTGAGGCGGGTCTCGCCCGTCAGCATGTCAGGCAGGAGCGTCGTGATGATCGGCTGCTTGCCAGCGCTGCGCGCGACCTCGGCCACGCCCTGCCACAGGCCAGCCTCGGCCGGACCCGCCGCGGACGCGGTGGTGTCGATCAGCACGAGTCCTTCGAAGCGCTCGGGCGCCTGCTCGTACATCGACAGAGCGATCGGCCCGCCCATCGACATGCCGCCGATGATCGCCGCGTCGAAGCCAAGGTGGTCCATGACCGCCAGCGCATCATTGGCATAGGTGCCGATGTCCTGCGGGATCTCGGGTGCCTCGCTCAGGCCGTAGCCGCGGTGATCCACCGTCAGCACGGTGTAATCATCCTGTAGCGCGTCGCGCACCCGCGCGAAGAGCGCGCCGGACAAGGGGTAGCCGTGCAGAAGCAGCATCGGCGGTCCGTCTCCGGCCACCTCGTAGAAGATGCGCGCGCCGTCTTCGGTTTCGAAGTACTCGCCGACACGCTCCGACGGCGCCTGCAGCGCGTCGATGGCGGGCACCTCGACCCTCTCGGTCACGAGAGCGGGATCGGCCGTCTGTTGCTGTGCAAAAACCGGCGACGCGAGGAAGAGGGCTGCACCGAGGGCGCATGCCGTCCGCATGGCGGTCATGGGGTTATCCTTTCAGGTTTCCCTGCGCCGCTGCATCGGCGCATGCAAGCCAACAGGAGGTAGCGCGGTTTGTTCCGCGCTTGGGTGCGCGCAGACATCGTGTAGAGAGGTGGCCATCGGGTTTCTCGGTAGGGTCCGGTTGTGACCGCCAGCCTGAACCGGGAACTAAACCCGATGACCAAGCCCGTGATGGACCTACGCACACTCGTAAAGAAGATCGCCGAAGAAACCTGCCCGCGCACAGCAGGTTCACTCAGGCCCGCCCCAGCCGGCCTTCCTTGTGCGACCCGCTTCCTGCGCGTAGCACTGCCAGATGCTCATCGAGATTTTGATCGTTCTATCCCTGATTCTGGTCAACGGGATTCTCGCGATGTCGGAACTCGCCGTGGTCTCCGCACGGCCGGCGCGGCTGAAGGTCCGGGCGGACCAGGGCAGCAGCGGCGCAGCCACGGCGATCCTCCTGGCTTCCGATCCGGGCCGCTTCCTGTCCGCCGTGCAGATCGGCATCACATTGGTGGGCGTCCTGTCCGGCGCCTTCTCAGGCGCCACACTGGGTCTGCGCCTGGCTGACGCTCTCGCTGCCGCGGGCGCGCCGGCGGGCGTGGCGAGCACATTGGGCGTGGGCGGCGTGGTTGTCGTCATCACCTACCTTTCACTCATCGTCGGGGAACTTGTTCCGAAGCAGATCGCCCTGCGCGCGCGCGAGGCCGTCGCGGCCCGCGTCGCGCCGGCGATGCGGATAATCTCTCGTGTCGCCGCACCGCTTGTCTGGCTGCTCGACAAGTCCGGCAAGATCGTCCTCCGGCTTCTTGCTCAGTCGGGGCACGGCGGGTCGGGCATGAGCGACGAGGAGGTACGTATGGTGATCTCCGAGGCGCGTCAGGCGGGTGTCATCGAGCACGCCGAAAACGAGATGATCGCCGGTGTGATGCGTGTGGCCGATCGCACGGCGCGCGGTCTCATGACGCCGCGCCACGAGGTGGACCTGGTGGATCTTGCCGATGGCGCCACGGCTGTTCTGGAGCAGGTGCGAACGAGCCGCCGCTCGCGGCTTCCCGTCCGGGACGGTGCGGCGGACGACATCGTCGGCGTCCTGACCACGCGCGACGTGCTTGAGATCGGGACTGCGCCGGGGCTGGATGACCTTCGTGCGCTCGTTGTTCCCGCGAAGGTCGTTCTCGACGGGATGCCGGCCCTCGATGTCATCGAGACGCTCAAGCAAGGGCCGGCGCAAATGGTGCTCGTCTTCGATGAATATGGCCACTTCGAGGGCATCATCACCGCAATGGACCTTCTCGAAGCGATCACCGGAGACTTCGCGGACGCTGAATATCCCGAGCCGAAGATCGTGGAGCGCGAGGATGGGAGCCTGCTGGTCGCGGGTTGGATGCCGGTCGACGAGTTTGCCGACAAGGTCGGTCTCGCGCTGCCCGACGATCGGGACTTCGAGACGGTCGCAGGACTGATCCTCGATCACATCGGCGCGGCGTTGTTGCGTAACTCTGACTGCGGGCGATTCACATCGCGAATCCCTGCGGTTAGACGGGTCGCATGAGCAAGCCTCCTCCCGCCCGCTACCGCACGACGAACTGGTCCAGCTATAACGCCGCGTTGCGCAAGCGCGGCTCGATGCTGATCTGGGTAGAGGAAATGGCCTGGCTGGCGCCGCATGAAGGTCGGCTCGGCCGCCCT
>NZ_FNPF01000010.1 GCF_900107235.1 Citreimonas salinaria | reverse complement strand
CAGCGGCCCGTCGGCGCGGCGATAGGGGACCTGAACGGCCAAGGTCTTCTGCCTCCGGCACAGGGTGGAGAAGTCCGGAACGGGCCAATCCAGCCCCGCCAGTTTCAGCAGGCTCGCCACCATCCCGGCGGTCTGGCGAAGCGGCAGCTTGAACAGGATCTTGATAGACAGGCAGAGTTGTATGGCCGCATCGGAAAACACTGGCGGGCGTCCCGGCCGACCGTCATGCGGCGCGCGCCACGTCATGTCCTTGTCGACCCGGATCAACAGCGATCCCCGCTTCCGCAGTGATGCGTTGTAGCTGGACCAGTTCGTGGTGCGATAGCGGGCGGGAGGAGGCTTCCTCATGCACCGCGTCTAACGCCATGGATTCGAAAAGTGAATCCTTCGCCGTCTGACTTGTGCAACAACGCCCACTGAACCCCACTTGGCCCGGAAGAAACATGGCGTGCGGCTGTAGTTTACTGTCGTGTCCTGCATTAGGCTGCGCGCTGGTGTAAGTTGTGACGGCCCCGCGCGTAAGGAAACTCTTCTCATTGTCAGATGACCTCAAAGCACAGCTCAAGGCGCTCGCGGATTTCAGCCAGTTCGCCTTCCGCTGCGAGGATCTCGACGCGCTGCTGACCCGTGCGGCGGAACTGGTCTCCGAGGCACTCCGGGTGGATCTGGTCAAGGTGCTGGAGCACCGGCCAGACCGTCAGGACTTCCTGCTCCGGGCCGGCGTCAACTGGGCCCCCGGCGTGGTCGGCCATGCCACCTTGGCGGATCATGGGAATTCGCCGGCCGGATATGCCCTGCTCACCGGAGAGCCTGTGGTGTCCAAAAGCGTTGCAGAAGAGGATCGATTCGAGATCCCCGACCTTCTCGTGCGCCATGGGGTGAAGAGCATGGTCAACGTCATTATCGCCGGCGAAGAAGAACCCTTCGGTGTGCTCGAGGTCGATGCCCGCCAAGAGTGCGATTTCGATGAGGACGAGATCGACTTTCTGCACACCTACGCCAACGTTCTCGCCATGGCTGTCGAACGGATGCGACGGCTTGGTACACTTCAACGAGGTGCCCGGGGAGAATCGGTTCTGGCGCGAGAACTCGGGCACAGGGTAAGGAACGTCTTGGGTCTCGTGCAGGCGCTGGCATCCCAGACCGGGGTCGAGGGTCGCTCGGCGCAGGAATTCCGGGACGCGTTCATGGGCCGCCTGCAAGCCTTGTCGAAGGCGGAAGGCCTTGTCTTCGAGGATCACGGTGACGCCGCCGATCCGCGCCGTATCGCTGAAGAGATCCTCGCGCCGCACCGGAGTAGTCGATCCGAAAAGATCGTCATCAACGGTCCAACCGTGCGCCTGTCCGCCCAGAAGGGGCGGATGTTCGGTCTGGCGCTGCACGAACTTGCCACGAACGCGGCGAAATATGGCGCCCTCAAGGGGGCGGGAGGACATGTCAGCCTGGAATGGTGCGTCGATGACACCGCAAAGCCACCACGGCTCCGGGTGCGGTGGCAGGAGTTTGGCTGACCAGACGTAACGCCGCCAGAACGCCGAGGCTTCGGATCGCTGCTGTTGCAACGGGTGGTAGGGCACGAAATGGAAGGCGACGCAGAACTTGAGTATCATTCCGAGGGAGTGATCTATCGGCTCACCGTTCCGCTCGGGTAGATCCCGGCCAACCTTGAGCACAGCGATGTCATTCTGCCTTTCGCTCAAGATCCTGTTCAAGCTGCCGCTTCGCCAGGCCGCCGGGATGGTCGCCGGCCTGCCGAAGCTGGCGGGGCATGACGGGCAATGGGGTAAGGGCTGTCACGCCTCAGGCGCGCGTTGCGCAACAACGCCGTCCGCCACCTTCATGGATGGCATCCTCTTTGCGTAAACCTCGCCGTCGACCCTGTCTTCGAAGATGTGCCAGACCAGTTCGACGTCCTCTTCGAAAGAAATCATGCAGCGCGTCATGCGGCGATCGGTGATCCGGATCACGCCCTTGTCGCGGATCAACATGAAGAACGGAATGGTCGACCCGTGCGAGCCCATGTTGTTGCCGTAGCGCACGACCGAGAACGCCGTCTGCTGCGGCCCCGAGCAGCCATTGTCCGCCACGAACAGCGTGTCCGACGCCAGCTCGGTCGAGCCGTACAGGTCCACCGCGTTGGACGCCTTGTCGGTGGACAGCGCCACGACCGACCTGACCTTCTTGTCGATCGCCGCATCGATGACATTCAACGATCCTTTCATGTTTGTCATGATGCACGCGAACGGGTTGTACTCGGCCGTGGCACGATTGGTCGCGGCGGCGTGTACGACGCGGTCGGTTCTGTCGAAGGCGCGATAGAGTGGTGTCGCTCTGCTGTAGCCGCGGAGCCGATCTTCAGCTACAGAAGCCGGATGAAGCCGACGATCCTGTTGATTACCAAGGATGCGCCCACCCCGGACCGCCGCAAGGCGGGCCTTTTTCCGGTCGCTATTCGACATCATCTGTCGCTCGACGCCAATGTTCTGCTTTATGCGATAGAGGACGGGCTGGGGAGTAAAACCGCTGAGCTAAGTGGTTTCCACGGACTCACCTATGTCAACGCCGAGATGCGCGCGCCCGGAGCGCTGATCGCAAGATGGCCCCGTTTGGCGGCGCAGCATCGCGTTCGGCAATTGATCAAGGCCGCGCGAGCGAACCGAGTAGCCGCGGTCTGCGGCCTGCAAAGCGCTCCGCAGAGCGGACTTCTGGCACAGAGAATCGCCAATGGCATAAAGCGTCCCTTTGCCTCGTGGGAACATCTCACCAGCTACGGGCGGCGTGACGTCGTGCTCGACGACCGCGCACTCGGGCACTTCTTTCGCAACTCCGGCGCGACCGCCGCTGTTTCAGGCGGCACCCTGCAGGCGATCGAACAGCGTTTTGGTCTTTCCCTGAGCAACGGCGTCACGATCCCGAACCCGGTGCCGGACGATTTCGAATTCCTCGAGCCGCCGCAGCCCAATCGTTACACATCGCTTTGCACCGGTCATTTCACCTTCGGAGCGTGGACGAACTGGCGTGACATAAAACGGCTCGATCTGCTGCTTGACGCGTTCGGCCGGATCGCCCCGGACCGGCCGGATGCGCGCCTGATCGTCGCGGGCCCCATGCCGGAAGCCAATCAGCAGACCATCGCCAGCCATACCGCGTCCGAACGCATCGTCAGGCTTGGCAACATCTCGCGCGAGGATATCCGCCACCTTGCACATGCTGTGGATTGCTGTTGCCTTCCCAGCGACCACGAGACCTTCGGCCTTCCCGTCGTGGAGGCGCTGGCCGCCGGACGCCCCGTCATCAGCACGCGAACAGTCGGCCCGACTGAACTGCTTTCCGGCCAGCCCACGCTGGGCCAGCTCGTCCCGCGCAACGATGCTGCCGCTTTCGCCACGGCCATGATATCGGCCATGGACAACGCGCACCTTGTGGAACCGGAGCAGTTGCGCGCGCACGCTATCCGAACCTGCGGCTCGGAGGCGCAGATAGACCGCTGGAGATCGTTTTATCGCGGGCTGGGTCTGAGCGTGTGATTGCGCCTTCGCGGTTTCAGAAAACCACCCGTCCCGCGTGCAGGTCCCTATGTAGGGCGGCGTCCCGGTTATAATGCGCCTCGATCAGCGCGCGCGAGGCCGCGTCCACCTGTGGCCTGGCCGACCGGTTGGCCTTGAGCCTTTCCGGCGTTTCCGAAGGCGCGCCGTCGGTCGCGTAGTCGATCCAGCGAAATACCGGCTGCAGCCCTTTCTCGAACGCGAAAAGCCGATCGCCCGCGGCAAGGAAATCCACCTGCGCCCGCATGTGATTGTCGCGCATCCCCGGGAACTCGCACGCCTCCTCCAGGGCCAGCGGCACCCACTCCGCAAAGGTAAGCGAACGTTTCCGGCCCCGCACCTTGATCCGGCGCGCCTCTGCGCGCGCCAGGGGTCTTGCCAGCCATTGCAACGGCTTCAACGGCTCGGAACGCCAGAGGAACTCGCTCACCATGCGCGATACCGGTTCGCGGACCACGGCAAAGCGGTAATCGAATACAGGCAGGCCAGGGATCGCCGCCACCTGGTCGCGCGTCAGGTGCTGCCTGTGGATTCCGGACACTTTCGGTTCGCCGAAAAGCGACAGGTCGCCCTTCTGCCGCAGGTAAGCCTCCACGCTCGATCCGCCGGTCTTGGGGATGTGGGCGAAGAAGAGGACCGTCTGACGGAACGTGCAGATCGGCATCGCTCAGCCTTTGAACAATCCGAACAACGACTTCAGCGGCCTCTTGCGCCTGTTCGTGTCCTCGGCCGAGTTGAACGTCTTGAAATGCAGGATCTTCGCCTTGGCCTCGTCCTCATCCCAGACCTTGAGGTATTTCGGATAGCGGACATTGTATTCCGGCGGCAGAACGAAAAGCCGCACGTCGCTCAGCCAGACGAGTTCCCGCAATGTGACCTGATCCTTGGCGAACCCGGCATCCGAAAAGGATTGCGCCCAATCGCGCAGCAGTTCCTGCACCTTGTCGCATTTGCGGTATAGCAGCACGCCGCCGTTCAGTTGCGGAAAGGCGTCGGGTATGTCGTGGCGCCAGCGCGCGTTCGTCTGGCTGCGGTTGCGCGCATGCGCATGCGCGGCGGCAAAGTCGAACCGCTCCAGCAGGGCGAACATGCTGCTCAGGTCGGCCACCACGCGGATGTCGCTGTCCAGGTAAAGCGTGCGATCGAAGCGACTGAGCGGCAGGCAATCGACCTTCGAGCGTCGATGGGGCGTGTCGATGACGTGGATCCGGTCGAAGATCCCGTCGGGCACTGCGGCGGCGGCATCGCAAAACAGGTCGATCTGCAGCGCCGGATTGCTGTCGCGAACGCTGCGCGCGGCGGCGCAGGCATCGCGGGTATAGGGTTCTCCGGCCGTGATGAAAACGACACCCGATATCATGGAGGATCAGGCCCTTTCGTTGCGGGGGCCGCAACCCCTTTTGGCCGAGAAACATCAGCGTTCCCGTCCTGTCAACCTCGCGTGCAAAAGCCCAGCCGTCTTGCGCGGCGGTGCCGGCGGCGCGCAAGACCCTGGCCGGGTCCGCGCCACCCCTTGGCCCACAAGTGCTTGAAACCGGAAGACGCGGCGGTTTAGCGTGTCAGCTCTCCTGGAAGAAGCAAGCACTTGGGACTGCTAGGCACATGTCATCCCCGTCGCCCCCCTCGCTCGTGAAGCAGCTCCGTCGCGCTGTCGAAGCGCAGGTTTACCGTCAGACCGTGCGCGATCTAGCGAACAGGTTGCGTTACGGCGCACATGCGCCCCTGTCGGCGATGGCGGTTTATCCGCGCCCGCGGGACATAACCCATTCCTATGCCCGTAAGAAAGGAGGTCGTAGGCTGGGGCGGCAGCAAAGCGGTATGGTTCTGGGCGGGGACTGGGACCTGCATCGGCATCCCGTGGCCGACCACCTCAAGCTTGTCAGTTGTCGCATGCGCTGGATCGACGGCGCCGACTGGGAAGAGACGCCGATTTTCCGGCAGTTGATGCGGCAAATCGATCAGGGGCTTGTGCCGGATGATTGCCGATCGGGGGAAGAGCTCGTGGCGCGCTACCGTCAACTCGACAGTATATTCGAGGAAACGCGCGCGCGCGGCCGGATGTTGGACATGGACGAGTTGCCCGAGTTCCACTACCGGCGCGCGCACGGTGCCACGCTGGTTCACATAGCGCGCGACGGCACATGCCTGCGCAGTGGCGGCGGAGCGCATCGGTTCGCGATCGCGCACATCCTCGATCTGCCGGAAATGCCGGCACAATTGGGCGCCATACATCCTGAGGCGCTGGAAGCGGGCCACCTGGAGAGATTGCGCAGGTCCGCACTGAAACCATCTGCGTCAGGGTTTTGACGCCTAGGTGCAGGCGCTTCGGGACCAGTGTCGGACCCGGCCTTCGTGGCGTGGTGCAGAGGTTTGCTGTACGTCCCCGTATCCCGGACTCGCAGCGGTCTCTCCGCCCTGCGGCGCGTTCGGGTCAGGGCCGCGCCGTTGCCACCCCAACGTCGAGGCGGTCCAGCATGGCGCCGGGGTCGTCGATGCGTGTGCCCGCCCACGCGACGTAGCCGTCCGGTCGCACGAGAACCAGCGGCGCATCGTAGCGGGTCATGTCGACGCCCGTCACGACGCCCAGCGGCACGCCCCGCAATGCCGCCTGCTCGGCAAGCGCGTGCGGGGCCGGGCCGTCTTGGGCCGTAAGCAGCGAGAAACCGGGCCCGAGCGCGTCGTAGACGTTGCCTCCTCCGTCCAGGGGGGCCGGTGACAGGTGATGACCGGCGCGGGCCCGGTGGTCGTGATCGCCTCGGGCGCTGCAGACCCCGCCGGGTGGGCCGAACACGACCGGAGAGCCCTCGTAGTTCGGCTCGAACGCGGCGACTTCCGAGGCTCCCTCGTTGCGGGTGAACCAGGTGTGCTCGAACGCGGCGCGATCGGTGTCCGGAGAATAAGTTTCGAGAAAGGCGCGGTCCTCGCGGATGAACTTCGCGATGAAATCCTCGGCAGTCGAGGCGAAGACCGGCCGGCGTTCCAGATCGTAGCTGTCGAGCAGCGTCTCGCCACCCCATCCCTGCAACCGCGCGGCCAGCTTCCAGCCTAGGTTGCGCGCGTCCTCGAAACCGGTGTTGATGCCATAGCCGCCGTAGGGCGGGTGCGAATGGGCCGCGTCACCCGCGACGAAAATCCGGCCCCGTCGGTACTGGTCGGCGATGGCAAAGCGAAGATCCCAGAACCCGACGTAGTCGAGCTCGACCGCGAAAGGCTGCCCGACGACCCGGTGCAGCATGCCGGCGAAATCGAAGTTGTTCGTCGTGGTGCCCGGCGGGACCGGCGCGTGGAAAAAGAAGGTGGTGTCCTCGTCAACCCGGCCGAAGAACTGCCAGTAGCCCTCCAGGTCCGGGTGCAACACGTTGAAGAACGCCTTTCCGGGAAAGCGCCGCAGCAGGTCGTGAAGCTCGGGCGACCGGAACACCAGAAGCGCCATCAGGCGGTCGTGATCCGACAGGGTCTGCGTGATCCCTGCCGCCTCACGCAGCACCGACCGGCTGCCGTCGCACGCCACCGCGTAGCGCCCGCGCACCGTGTCGGTCGCCGAACCGTCGCGGGCGCTGATCTCGACCGTCACGCCCTCCGCGCCCTGCGTTGCACCCGTGCACGTCCAGCCATAGCGCAGATCGACACATTCGATCCGCGCGGCGCGCGCGCGCAGCACCGCTTCGGTCGCGTATTGCGGCAGACGCTCGTTAGCGGTGAAGTAGTAGTCGCGCACCAGCGCGCGGTTGAGCCAGTCGTAGTTGTACTCCGTCAGAAGCGTGCCGTAGCAGGTCATGCCGCCGATCCCGGCATCCTTGGGAATGGTTCGGGCGGCGCGCAGTTCACGTTCGCACCCCCACGCATGAAAATGCTCGGTCGTGCGCTGGGTCAGGTTCTGGCCCTTCGGGACCGGCTGGGGCTCGGGATAGCGCTCGATCACGCAGACCCGGACGTTGCGTTGGCCCAGCTCGATGGCCAGGCCCATGCCGACGGGGCCGCCGCCCACCACGATGACGTCGTAATCGCTCACAGGACCCCCTGTTCCATATAGATGTGCTTGGTTTCCATGAAGTCGTACAGCCCCTCGATCCCGTGCAGCCGGCCCAGGCCCGACTGGCCGTAGCCGCCGGTTTCGCCCTCGGCGAACAGCCTCAGGTGGGAATTGAGCCAGACCGTCCCGGCGCGGATCGCCCGGCTGGCGCGCATCGCCCGGCCCATGTCACGGGTGAAGACGCTGGCGGCAAGCCCGTAGCGCGTGGCGTTGGCCTTGGCGATGGCCTCCGCTTCGTCGGCGAAGGTCTCTATCGAGACGATGGGGCCGAACAACTCTTCCTGCACGAGAGACGACGACACGTCGTCGATGCGGAACAGCGTCGGGGTCAGGAAGGCCCCTTGCTCCAGGGGCGCCCCCCTGAGGATCAACTCGCCCTCGTCGCCCGCCTGCTCGATCAGCGCCATCAGGCGCTTCTGGTTCGCCCGGTCGATCAGCGCGCCCATGCCGCTGGCCGGATCGCTGCCCGGCCCGGTGCGCACCGCGCGGAAGGCGGCGACGATCTTTTCCTCGAACGCCGGGGCCACCCGTTCGTGCACCACGAAACGCGCCGCGGCTACGCAGATCTGCCCGGCCATGTTCAACGCGCCGTAGGTCAGTTCCTTGACCGCCTGATCCAGGTCGGCGTCGTCGAAGATCACCGCCGGCGCCTTGCCTCCCAGTTCCAGCCCCACGCGCTTCAGCGTCGGAGCCGCCCCGGCCATGATCGCCTTTCCGGTGGCCGATGAGCCTGTGAACGAGATCAGGTCGATGTCGGGCGAAGCCACCATCGCCTGTCCGACCTCGATGCCGCTCTCGTTCACCGAATTGACCACGCCGGCGGGCAGGGACGGGCAATCGGCCAGGCAGCGCATGATCCGCGCATGAACCAGCGGCGTCTGCATCGCGGGCTTGATCACGCAGGTGCAGCCCGCCGCCAGCGCCGGGGCGAGCGAGCGCACCAGAAGCGTCACCGGCGCGTTCCATGGCACGATGATTGCCGCGACGCCGGCCGCCTCACGGTGGAACAGCGACATCTGGCCGGGCATGACCTCTTGCATCGTGCCGCGGATGCCGCGCGCGAGGCCCGCGTAGTAGCGCGCCTCGGAGATCGCGCCCATCGTCTCGCCCAGCGCCTCGCGGCGCAGTTTGCCGTTCTCGGCCACGACCAAGTCGGCGATCTCTTCCCTGGCGGCCTCGAGACGGTCGGCGAACTCGTACAGCGCCTGCGCCCGCTGCCGCGGAGATGCCGACCACGCGGTGCGGAAGAACGTCTCGCGCGCGGCGCGGGCGGCCTGCCCGACAAGATCGGCCGACCCGGCATGCGCCTGCCCGACGACGCTGTCGTCGGCCGGGTTCACGCTGTCGGTCAGGGTGCCTTCGGCCACGAAGTGCCCTGCGATGAAATGCGCCGCGGGATCGGTCACGGGCGCGCTCATACGGTCAGGCCCAGCAGCTTCGCGGCGTTGTCCTGGTACAGCTTGCGCCGGACCTCGTCGGTCACATCGAGCTCGTCCAGGATGCGGATCGTCTCGCGGATGTACATTGGACCCTTCTCGGGATCGAAGGGCGCATCCGACGCGAACATCACGTGATCCTCGCCGAAGAACTCGATCGCGTGCTCGATCGCCTTGCGCGACCCGAACGAGGCGGTGTCGGCATAGAAATCCTTGAAATACTCCAGGTGCGGCCGCTTCAGCGCCTTGCGCACGGCGGCGAGGTCGCGGTCGGTCGTGCGCGCGCCCATCTGGTCCCAGCCGGGGCCGACGCGCCCTTCGAAGAACGGGATCATGCCGCCGGCGTGGTGGGTGATCACCTTCAGGCCCGGATGCCGGTCGAACAGCCCCGAGAACACCATGCGCGCCATCGCGGCCGAGGTCTCGTAGGGCCAGCCCAGCGTCCACCAAATCTCGTATTCCGACTGGTCCTCGGTCAGGTAGTCGGGGAAGTTCGCGCCGCGCGCCGGGTGCATCCAGACGGCCTTGCCGGACTTGCCCATGTAGTCGAAGAACGGCTCGAACTCGGGCAGGTCCAGCGGCTTGCCCGAGACGTTGGTGAAGATCTGCATCCCGCAGGCGCCCAAGTCCTCGATGTTGCGCCGGGCCTCCTCGACCATGGCGTCGGGGTTCGACAGGACTGCCGTGCCGATGAAGCCCGGGAACCGGTCGGGGTACTTCTGGCAGAGCTCCGCTATGCTGTCCGAGCCAACTTGCGCCAGTTCCAGCGCCTTTTCGGGACCCGCGTATTTCTCGAACGGGGGCGAGGCGAGGGACAGGATCTGCTGGTAGTCGGGGCCGAACATGTCCATCACTTCGAACCGACGGTCGAGGTCGGTCATCATCGGCACAGCCTCGGAGCGACGGGTGATGTCCGTCGTCTCGCCCACATGGGCGATCAGGGCGTCGTGAAACGGCTTGGGCCAGATATGGTTGAACACGTCGATCTTCTTCATGCTTCTTCTCCTTTCGCGCCGTCAGGCGCGCGTTCTTTCGGGCTGCGGCGCGCCGCGTTCGGCAAGTTGTGCGCTGATGCGTTCGGCCTTGGTCCAGACGGCCTCGGAGATCGCCGACAGCGCATCGGCGCTTGCGGCGCTCTCGGATAAGGTCAGGCCCAGCGCGGCGACGGGAGACTGCCCGGCGTCGAAGACCGGCGCTGCCACGCCCACGACGCCCGGCGTCACCTCGCCGTAAGCGATGGCGCAGCCGCCGCGGCGCACCGCGCGGAAGCTCTCGGCGACCGCCTCGGGCGTCTCGCCCAGCCCAAGCGCCGAAAGCTGGTCGAGGTTCTCGGCGATCTTGGCCTGCATCTGCCGGCGCGGCAGATGGGCCATGATGGCGCGGCTGATCGCGCCGCGTGCCAGCGGCATCGGCCGCCCGCGCGGATAGCTCGATTTCGGGTTGTCGGCCGAGCATTCCGAATCCACGCACAGCAACCGGTTCCCGTACCAGCGAACCAGAAGTGCAGTGCAGGGCCATGCGTCGCACAGACTGCGCAGCATCGGCGCGCCTGCATCGATCAGCGGATCGGACCGGCGCGCGAGAAAGTCCAGTTCGACCACCCTCGGGCCCAAGGTGTAGGTCGCGCCGGACAACGAGGCGACCAGACCGGCCTCCTTCAGCGTCTTCAGGTAGCGATAGAGCGTGGGACGCGGATGACCGGTCTCGGTCATCATCTCCTCGGGCGTCCATTCGGGCCGGTCCTCGGAGAACAGGCCCAGAAGCGCGAGGATGCGCTCGCCGCTGCCCACACCGCTCATGCGCCCACCTCGACCGTGGGTTTGCGCATCAGCTCAAACACCATCAGACCGGCCCCGCCGAGCACGCCGACCACGTCGCTGACGATGGCGCCGGGGAACATCCCCGCCGGCATCAGCGCGGCGATCCCGAACAGGATGAACAGCCCCCGCATCGCGGGCGACAGCCGGTTCGCGAAGTATCCTGCCAGCCCTGCCGAGACCAGCCAGACGCCCATGCCCGCCGTCACGATGGCCAGCCCGATCTCGACCGGGTCGCCGATCAGGATCAGCGTGGGCGAGAACACGAACAGGACGGGGATCACATAGGCGGACCAGCCGAACCGCATCGCCGCCCAGCCCGTGGCCATCGCCGGCGCCCGCGCGATCGACGCCGCCGCGAACGCCGCCAGCGCGATCGGCGGTGTGATCATCGACATCATGCCGAAATACAGGACGTAGAGATGCGCCGCGATCGGTTCGATCCCGACCTGGATCAGCGCCGGCGCCACCAGCGCGGCCAGCAGGACGTAAACACCTAGCGTGGGCAGCCCCATTCCGAGGATGATGCAGACGATGCCCGACAGCGCCAGCAGCACGATCGCGCTGCCGCCGCCGATCTGGACGAGGGCGTAGGTCAGGTTGAAGCTCAGGCCGGTGACGTTCAGCACGCCGATCACGATGCCCGACGCGGCCGAGATCAGGATGATCTCGACCACCGCGTGGCCGGTCACGGTGAGCGCACCCAGCAACTGGGCAGGGCGCGGGCGCTCGCCTCGGTAGCCAAGCAGCAGCGCGGTCGCCATCAGCACCAGCGTGGCGGCCAGCGCGGCCTTTTCCGGCTGCCAGCTTTCCCAGAACAGAAGGTAGATCAGCACCGCGAAGGCGAGGACGAAATGCACGCCGCGGACGACGTTGCGCGCCGCCGGGATGTTCGATTTCGGAACCGCCCGGATGCCCAGCTTCGCGGCCTCCAGGTCGGCCTGAATGAACAGCGCGACGTAGTAGAGGATGGCCGGCAGCAAGGCAGCCATCACCACCGAGGAGTAGGGAATCGACAGGAATTCCGCCATCAGGAAGGCGGCCGCGCCCATCACCGGCGGCATCAGCTGTCCGCCGGTCGAGGCGACCGCCTCGATCGCGGCGGCCTTGTGGGCGGGGTAGCCGTCGCGCTTGATCATCGGGATCGTGACGACCCCGGTGCCCACGACATTGGCCACCGCCGATCCGCTGATCGCCCCGAACAGCCCCGAGGCCAGGACCGCTATCTTCATCGCGCCGCCCCGGAACCGGCCCATCGCCAGCATCGCGGCGTCGGTGAAGAAGCGCGAGCCGCCGGTGATGCCCAGCAGCGTGCCGAAGAAGATGAAGGCCACGACGACCGTTGCCGCGACCGAAATGGGCAGGCCGAGGATGCCGTTGGAATCGAAGGCCATGTAGCCCGCCAGAAGCTGCCAGTTCTGCGGGCGGCCCTGCAGCCGACCGGGAACCAGGTCCCCGAACAGCGCATACAGCACGAAGACCGAGATGATGATGACCAGCGCCCATCCGGTGGCGCGGCGCAGCGCCTCGAGCGTCAGGACGATGACGATCAGGCCGGGCACCCAGACCTCGGCGGGGCGCGCGAAGATCATCAGCACCAGCTGCGGGTAGCGCAGCGCGATGTAGCCGACCGACACGGCCGACAGGACGGCGAGCGCCACGTCGTACCAGGGCACCGTGTCGCGAACCGCGTCTAAGGTGCGCCTGGCCGGCATCGTCAGGTAGGCGACCGGCAGCGTGAGCATCAGGATCGCGGCCAGGAACTGCTGCGGGTAGAGCCCCAGCCCGAACTGCCGCTGAAGCGAAAAGGCCCAGGCCGCGGCCGTGAGCGGGATCAGCAGCGCCAGCAGGTCGGCCACCGGTTTGGAGATGGTCCGGGAAAGGCCGCGCGCGGCCTTTCCCTCGGGTCGATCGATCACGATCCGCGCCTCACTCGAGTCCGACTTCGTCGAAGAACTTCAGCGCGCCGGGGTGGAACTCGGCCGCGCCCGGATCGCCCTTCATCGCCTCGGGACGGAAGGCGCGGAACGGGGGGAAGGTCTCGGCCATGACACCGGCGTTCTCGTACATCGCCTTGGCCATCTGGTAGACCACGTCGTCGGAAACGCCGGCGTGGGTGAACACCACCTGCGGGAAGGCGATGTAGGTCGCGTCTTCGGTCACGCCGGGCATCGACCCGGCCTCGAGTTCCTGGAAGGTCGCCGTCGGCCAATGCTCGCGCGCCGCCGCCAGCGCGGCGTCGTCCGAGGCGCCCACGGGCAGGGCATAAAGCCCGCCCACCGCGGCGTCGGCTTCGCGGACCTTGCCGGCGCCGTGGGCGAAGATGAAGGCGTCGGCCTCGCCCGCCATGAAGGCGTTGGCGCCGCCCACGACCGACGGCACGCTCACGTGCTCGAACTGGTCGGCGGTCAATCCGGCCGTGGCGAAGATCGCGTCGTATTGTGGCAGGATCGTGTTCTGCGCGGTGTAGCCGTAGGTGATCGTTTGTCCGACCAGATCCTCGAGCGAGCGGATGCCGCTGTCGTCGCGCACGAAGACCGCCTCGACCAGCGGCATCAGCATGCCCACGACGCGGATGTCGTCGTTCTGGACACCGTTCCACCACGCGTCGCCCGTGATGCCGTAGCTGACCTCCTGCAGGTTAGCGACGCCGAATTCGATCCCGCCGGAATTGACGTAGGGCAGGTACTGGTTCGGACTCGTGGCCGGCTGGATCGTCGTGTTCAGCCCGGCCGCGTTGGCGGCGTTCGCGACGGCGGTGCCGATGTTGTGAAACAGCGATCCGGGGTTCGACGTGGCGATGCCCACGGCCTGCGCCGAGGCCCCCGATGCAGCAAGGCCGAGCCCGAGGGCCGCGGCCGCAATGACGTTGCGCATGGTCTTTCCTCCCATTTATCGATGGCACGCCTCTCCCAGGGCAGCCATAAATCCCACATGGTGAGATTCCTGTTCAGTCCTGCACGTGGTTGACGTATAGGCAAGATGAATCTTTCACGGCTTGGGGAGGCGATCGGCGATGGAAGAAGGAACGCGGCATCCGCAAAACGGCGCGGAATCCGTCCTGCTGGGGCTCAAGCGGTCAGGGGTCGACTGGCTCTTCGCCAATGCCGGAACCGATTTCCCGCCGATCATCGAGGCGCTCGCCGCCTTGCCGGCCGACGAGATGCCGGTTCCGGTCACCATTCCGCACGAGACGGCGACGGTCGGCATGGCGCATGGCTATTACCTGGTCACCGGGCGACCGCAGGCGGTGATGGTGCACGTCAATGTCGGTTTGGCCAACGCCGTGATGGGCGTGATCAACGCGGCTTCGGACAACGTGCCGGTCGTGGTCATGTCGGGCCGCACGCCCCTGACCGAGGCCGGCCGTGCCGGCGGGCGCGCCACCCCGATCCAGTACGGGCAGGAGATGTACGACCAGACCTCGCTGGTGTCCGACACGGTCAAGCACCATTACGAGATGCGCTATCCCGAACAGGGAGAGCCGCTGGTCTCGCGCGGGGTGGCGCTGGCCATGAGCGCGCCGTGCGGCCCGGTCTACCTGAGCCTGCCGCGCGAGCCCTTGACCGAAGCGATTCCCGAAGCCGCGCGCCAGCCCGTCACCGCGCGGCCCGCTGCCACGCGGACGGCCCCCGACCCGGCGGCGATCGAGACGCTGGCGGGGTGGTTGCGCGAGGCGCGTGCGCCGGTGATCCTGTGCCAGCGCGGCGATCCCGAGGGGCGGCTGTCCGCCGCGCTGTCGGCCCTTGGCGGCCGCATGGGGATCGGAGTCGCCGAGCCGTTCATGGTGCGCAACGTGTTGCCTTCGGCCGATCCTGTGCTTCTGGGTTATGATCCCGGTGCCGCGATGGACGGAGCCGATCTCGTGATCGCGCTCGATTCCGATACCCCGTGGATCGAACGGCTGCACCGGCCCGGTTCCGACGTCCGCATCGCGCATATGGGGCCGGACCCGCATTTCGCCCGCATGCCGGTGCGCGGGTATCGCACCGACCTTGCCATCGCCTGTGATCCCGCGCTGGGCGTGGCGGCGCTCGATGCAGCGCTTCGTGGCGAGGCGCGGCCCGACCGCGCCCAAGGGGTCGCGGCGCGCGCCGAACGCCGGCGCAAGACCGCGCGCGCGACCGCGCAAGCAGGCAAGACAGACCCGATGACCGCGGAATGGCTGAGCCTGTGCCTGTCGCGCGTGCTCGGCGACGACGGCATCGTCTTCGGCGAACTCGGCGTGTTGCCCGGCATGATGGACCTGGCCGGGCCGAACCGCCTGTTCTGCAACCCGCATTCGGGCGGGTTGGGCTGGGCACTTCCTGCGGCGCTGGGCGCGCAACTGGCCCGCCCGGGGAAGCTGACCGTCGCGTGCATGGGCGACGGCTCGTACATCTTCGCCAACCCCGTGGCCTGCCATCAGATCGGCGAGGCGCTGGGCCTGCCGGTCCTGTCGATCATCAAGAACAACGGAATGTGGAACGCCGTGCGCCGGTCGGTCGTCACCGGCTTTCCCGGCGGCGCGGCGGCTCAGGCCAACGTGATGCCGCTGACGTCGCTCGAACCGCAGCCCGATTTCTGCTGGATCGCCGCGGCCAGCCGTGCGCATGTCGAGCGTGTCAGCGACGGGGCCGCGCTTCCCGCCGCGTTGGACCGGGCGGTCCGGGCGGTGCGCGACGAGCGCCGGCAGGCGGTCCTGGACGTGCGCGTCGCGTTGTCGGACAGCCACTGAAATGCTGCTGACCTTCATCGCCATCGCCCTCGGAGGCATCCTCAAGGGCGCAACCGGCGCCGGGGCGCCGATCCTCGCCGTGCCCGTGCTGGCCGTGCTGTTCGACGTCCCCTTCGCCATCGCGATCCTCGCGGTGCCGAACCTGGTGTCGAACACCTGGCAGGGCTGGCATTTCCGCCGCCATCAGATCGAGGGCCGCTTCACCGCGCACTTCGCCTTCGGGGGCACTCTCGGCGCCGGGTTCGGGACTTACATGCTTGCCCGCCTTCCGGATACGGCGCTGCTGATCCTGGTCTCGGTTTCGGTCTTCGCCTATATCGGGTTTCGCCTGACCAGGCCCGATGCGATCCTGCGTTTCGAGATCGCGCGCCGCCTGGCGCTGCCAGTCGGGTCGGTCGCGGGCATGTTGCAGGGGGCGGCGGGCATTTCGGCGCCCGTCTCGATCACCTTCCTCAACGCGATGCGGATCGAGCGGGCCGCCTTCGTCGCGACGATCTCGTGCTTCTTCGCGATGATGTCGGTCATCCAGATCCCGATGCTGGCGCATTACGGCTTTCTCACGTGGGAGCGTTTCGCCTGGTCCTGCGCCGCTCTCGTTCCCTTGTTCCTCGGCATGCCGATCGGCGCGGTGCTTGCCCGGCACCTGTCGAAGGTCCTTTTCGACAAGATCGTCCTCGCGCTGCTGGCATTGGTGGCTGTTCGCCTGTTGTTCCAGGCCTTAACCTGAGGCGCAGCCATTCGCTGACCGGCAAGCGGACCCGCGACCGGCTTCGTTTCGTTGGCATCCAGGTCGGACACAGGCTCGGCCAAAGATCGCGGGTGCCGCCCGTGCCTTGTGGCATCGGGACCTCGCGGATCTCATGCCGTTGGAAATGATTCCGGAGAGGACCAGAACATGAGAATGCTGATCGCAGTCACCACCGCCGCCTTGATGGCCGCCGGTGCGGTCCAGGCGCAGGACATCGTACGCAACCGGCTTCCCGGCAGCGATTTCCCGATCGCGCAGTCGGTCGAAATTCCGCCGGGCGCGTCGGTCCTCTACGTCTCGGGGCAGGTGCCGCCCGTGGTCGACGAAGAAGCCGAACCGGGCTCGAGGGAAGCCTACGGGGATACCGAAACGCAGACCGTCGGCGTGCTGGAGCGCGTCGATGCCGCGCTTCAGGCCGCGGGCTACACGATGGACGACGTGGTCAAGATGCAGGTGTTCCTGGTCGGAGATCCCGAAAAGGGCGGCGCAATGGATTTCGAAGGATTCATGAAGGGCTACACGCAGTTCTTCGGCGTCGAGCGCGGCAACCTGCCGGCTCGATCCGCCATGCAGGTGGCGGGCCTTGCGTCGCCGGTCTGGTTAGTCGAGATCGAAGTCATGGCCGCGAAGATGCCCGAGTGATGCCGGCGCAGCCGGCGTCCTGCACGGCGTGCAGACTGCGGCGGCTGCCGTTGCCCAAGGGTGCGCCGAACCTGGACCGGGCAGGAAGCCGATGGCGATCGTGCGAAAACGACGGGCGCCATCGCAGCCGGACCGGCCACCGTTCCACGCGCCGGCATTCTTCGCTATCACTGCCGAGAATGATGCCGGCTCGCGGCCCGGCAAAGACGGAGAGTTCGTCATGCGGTTCTGGACCACGATCGGCCTGATCCTCGTGCTTTCGGCAGCCGGGCTCACGTACGAGATCGCGGCCGGCCGGGTGCTCGCGCCGTTCTTCGGCACGTCTCTGGTGACGTGGACCGTTGTCATCGCGACCGTCCTCGCCGGCTTTTCGCTCGGTAGCGCGGTGGGAGGACTTTTGGCCGAACGCGAGCGCGGAAGAGCCACCCGGAACGTGCGCGCCGCGCTGATCGCGACGGCCATCCTGATGGCGCTGTCGCCAACCGTCCTTGCCATGGTCTACGCGCTGGGCGCACGGGGCACGGGCGGCATGATGCTGGCGGTCTTCGTGGCATTCTTTCCGGCATCGGTCCTCGTTACCGTGCCGACGCCGTTCCTGGCGAAACTTGCCGTCGAGGCGCGACCGGGGCGCGAGGGTTCGTCACTGGGGCTGGTTCTGGCAGCCGGCTCGCTTGGCGCGATCGCCGGTGCGATTGTGGCCGGCTTCGTTACGCTGCCGCTTATCGGGTCGGCCGCCACGTTTGCGGGATGCGGCGCGTTGGCGCTTCTGTGTGTGCCGTTCATCCAAGGAACCGCGCCCGGTGCCGGCGGCGCTGCGGAGGCTTCGGGCGCGCCGATAGCCTCGATCGCGCCGGCGGGTCTGGTGGTGGTGGCGAGTTTGGGCACTGGCCCGGTCTGCGGATACGAGTCGGGCCTGTCTTGCCTTGACGTGGTGCACGCGGGAAGCGCGGTCCATCTGGTTTCCGACCGCACGACCCAGGCGGCCGAGCGGGTGGTGCAAGGCGGCAGACGATCCGACGCGTCGACAGAGCCGGTGCTGTCCTACGTGCAGTGGATCTGGTCGCGGATGGAGCGCGATCTGGGACCCGACCCGTCGGTTCTGTTCGTCGGCGGCGGTGGGTACACGCTGCCGACGAAGCTGCTTGGCGCGCAGGCCTCCGCGAAGGCCGTGGCGGTCGAGATCGATCCGCTTGTCACCCGCGTGGTGCAAAGACACCTGCCGCGGGCAGGCGAGATGATCGAGCGGGAGGGCTTCGACGCAGGTCGCGACGCGGCCCTGCGCGCGGCGGACGGACGTCGGCTGGGCATCGTCCACGAAGACGGTCGGGTCTACATCAACGAGACCACGCGTCGTTTCGATGCCGCCGTCATGGATGCCTTTTCGTCCGGGTCGGTCCCGGCCCATCTTGCGACGAGGGAAACCTACGAACGCCTCAAGGAGATCGTCGACGGCCCGGTCTATGTCAACCTTCTCGACATGCCCGACGGTACGCTTGCCCGTGGCATCCACGCCATCCTGAGCGACCTCTACCCCTACGTGAAAGCCGTGCAGGGCCCCGTTCGCGAAGGCGGACGGGCGAACATCCTGCTGGCGGCCTCGCGCGCACCGCTTTCCCCTCTGGTACGCATGCCGGCGCACTACCGCACCGCGTCCATCGCACCGGGCCGGGCGTTTACCGATGACCGAGGCTGGGTGGGGCACCGCTAAGTGCGGTAACCCGGAAGCGCCGAAAGAACAAATTCAGCAGATCGGCGCCGCGGCTGCCGGTGCGCCAGGATTGACGACAATCCTCATCCCGTCGCCCGGTATCGGCGGGAATTCATTTGCGGGCAGGTCCAGGTTCTGCTGGGGCACGTGCCACTGCATGTCGCGCAGCTGGCCCACCGCCTCGGTCATCAGCGCGACTGTCAGCCATTCGCCCGGACAGCGATGGTTCTTCAGGTAATCGCCGCCGCCTTGCGGGATCAGCGCATCGGGCTGCTCGTCGAGACCCTCGTGGCGCTCGGGGCGGAAGGTTTCGGACATGGGCCACGAGGCGGGGTCGCGATTGGTACCGTACAGGTCGAGCAGCAGCCAGTCGCCCCGATCGAACCGGGCGCCGCGCCACTCGAAGGGCTCGCGCACGCGGCCGCCGATGACCGGGAAGAAGGGGTAGAGCCGTCGCACCTCGTGCGCGATTGCAGCGTTCATCGCGTCGTCGTTGCGGTCCGCAGGAATGGAGTCCCGATGAACATGCAAGGCATGGGCGACGAAGACCACGTAGCGGCCGACGGCCACGATGGGGCGCAGGAGGTTCAGCAACTCGACGGCGGCGGCCGCCTCGGTCAGGTGAGCGCCATCGGCATCGACATGGAAGGCGATGCGTGCCACGGCGCTGTCGTCGGGCATCTCGGCCTTGCGCACCTGACCGATGACCCGCCGCGCCCAGCGTTCCGACCGCGCCCGAAGCAGGCGGGCGCGCAGGTAGGCCGGACCCAGCTTGCCGGCCGAAGCGTACATCGCCGAGAGCTCTGCACTGCGCGCGGCCGAGTCATGCGCCGCAGGGTCGAGCCCGCACCACCGCATCGCGGTGCGCGTCATCACGTCACGCACACCCTTGGACAGCGCGATCTCCCGATTGGTCCATCCGCGAACCGCGGCACGCCATTCCTCGTCGAAGATCTGCCGCGCGCGATCCAGGTTTCCGGGCGTCATGAGGTCCATGAACATGGCCTTGCGCACCCGGTGTGGCGCGTCGTCCAGCATCTGCACGCTGCCCTTGTCCTGCAGCAGCTTCAGCACCTGTTTCGGCATCGCGCCGCGTCGGGTCATCCGCCCGGGGCGGTAGAACTCGCGCGCCGCCTCGGCTCCGCGCAGGCAGGTCACCGGACGCAGCATAATCCGGGTGCGGAAGCCGTCGGATCCCAGCGCTTGGCAGCGCCGCGAGACGAAGCGATAGCCCTCGCGCAGGAACGCCGTCGTGCTGTCGAAGCCGGGCAGGGTGGGGATCTCGGAACTTCGTTCGGGCATGACATCCGGCCAACGGTTGCGGGACCCGCGGGTTCCCGGTCCTGTGTCGTGGCGGCCGGTCGGGTGCCCTCGCCGTCCGGCAGGTCTGGCGATCCCGCAAGCGAAGTGCCTCTGTGACAACCGGCACGGTCCGGCGGCGCCAGACCAAGCGGCACGTCCGCGCCGCGCGTCCGATCGGCGCAGACGTGCCGCCGGGGCGGCATCCGGTCTGGTTCTTTGCCCGGCGCGATGGCAGGTTGTGCATCGGCAACACAGGCGGAACCGATGCAAGACCGGCGCTTTCTTTCGCGACTTCTTCTCGCCTCGCTCGCGGCGATCGTCGTCGGGATCGCGTGGCAGAGCGGTCCCGTCGTCGTGGAGCGCCTTCTCGTCCCTCCGGCTCAGCCCCGGGCGGTCGCGCCGCGGGCCGATCTGCCTGCGGATGAACGCTCGGTCGTCGAGACCTTCCGCGCGGCCCGCGAGAGCGTGGTCTTCATCACCACGTCATGGCGGATCATCGACCCGTGGAGCAGGCGATCCACCGACGTGCCGCAGGGCAGCGGGTCGGGCTTCGTATGGGACGCGCAGGGTCACATCATCACCAACAACCACGTCATCGCGGGCGCGGACAGCGCCATCGTCCAGCTTGCCGATGGCGAGACCCGCCGCGCCCGGCTGGTGGGCACGGATCCGACCCACGACCTTGCCGTGCTCCGGATCGACGAGACCGGGGCGCCGCCGTTGCCGGTCGGGCGCAGCGCCGAGATCCAGGTCGGCCAGAAGGTGTTGGCGATCGGAAACCCCTTCGGGCTGGACTGGACGCTGACCACCGGCGTCGTCTCGGCGCTGGATCGCGAGCTGCCGGGCGCGGGCGGTCGCGGGCTGCGGGGGCTGATCCAGACCGACGCCGCGATCAACCCGGGCAATTCCGGCGGGCCGCTGCTGGACAGCGCGGGACGGCTGATCGGGGTCAATACCGCGATCTACAGCCCCTCGGGCGGCAGCGCGGGGATCGGCTTTGCCGTTCCGGTCGACGTGGTGAACCGGGTCGTCCCGCAACTGATCGAGACCGGCCGCTACGCGCCGCCTGTGCTGGGGATCGAATACGATCAACGCATAAACGAGCTTGCGCGCCGACAGGGCATTACCGGCGTGCTGGTTCTGGGCGTAAGGGCCGGCTCGGCCGCCGCGCGGATCGGGCTTCGGCCGGCGCGCATCACCAACGACGGCCGCCTGGTTCCCGGCGACGTCATCGTCGCGATGAACGGCGCGCCCATCACCAACACCGAGGATTTCCTGGCCGCTCTCGATCGCCACAGCCCCGGCACCGAGATCGAGATCGCGTTCCTGCGTGACGGGCGGCGGCAGACGGCGACTGCGACGCTCGACAGCCCGGCCTGATCTTCAGTCGGGCCGCTCGCTTCGCCGGCCCCGGACAGCGCGGAGCAAGCGCCGGCACGTCGTTCTGTGGACGCGGCGGGCTTCGTGCACCCGCAACGTGAACTAACCGTCCGCAGTTCAAGGCAGCGCGTCCGGCGCGCAAACTGCGATCCGGGACAATCCTGCCCGGGACGGGCCCACGGCGCTCCGGCCCCGCCGCCCGTGTCAGCGAGGCAGCGTCACGAGTGTCGGCGCATCCTCTCCGCTCACATGGACGATGCGGCACCTTATGCCGAAGACCTGGGTGATCTGCGGCTCGTTCAGGACCTCGCGGGTCGGCCCCGAGGCGACTGCGCGTCCCTTGTCGAACAGCACGACGTGATCGGCGTAGCGCATGGCCATGTTCAGATCGTGCAGCACAAGCACGACGCTGCGCCCCTCGGTCCGGTTCAGTCGGCGCACCAGTTCCAGCACCTCGAAGGCGTGGGCCACGTCCAGGTGGTTCGTCGGCTCGTCCAGGAAGATCCGCGGCGCGTCCTGCGCGATGGTCATGGCGATCCACGCGCGCTGAAGCTGGCCACCCGACAGCCGCCCGATGGGGCGGGCCGCGAGATCGGTCATCTCGGTGGCCCTCATCGCGCGGGCGCAGGCGGCGTGGTCCTCGCCGCTTTGCCCCGCGAACCGCTTGCGGTGCGCGAACCGGCCCAGCCGCACGAGATCCTGCACCGTCAGTTCGGGCGGCGCGTCGGGCGACTGGCTGAGCATGGCGACCGCCTTGGCCAAGTCCTTGGGCGCCCAGTCGCGCAAAGGCCGCCCGGCAACCTCGACCTCTCCCTGCTCGGCCTGGTGCAACCCGCGAAGCACGCGTAGCGCCGTGGACTTGCCGCTGCCGTTCGGGCCGCAGAGCGCGGTGATCCGGCCCTCGGGCAGGTCGAGATCGATCAGGTCCAGCGCCGTCACACCGTCATAGCGTGCGGTGACGGCGCGAAGCCGGGCGAGTGCGTCAGCCATGCGTTCGGCGTCCTTTCAGAAGCAACCACAGGAAAAGCGGCGCGCCGAGAAGCGCGGTCAGTGCCCCGGCGGGCAGTTCCAGCGGCGCGGCGATCATCCGTGCGACCGTATCGGCCGCCAGGACGATGACGCCGCCGATCAGCGCCGTCGCGGCAAGGTAGCCGCCGGCGAAGGCGCCGTGGAACAACCGCGCGACGTGCGGCGCCACTAGGCCGACGAAGCCGATGGCGCCCACCTGCGACACGGCCAGAGCGGTGAGCCCCACCGCGAGCGCCAGCAGCGCCACCTGCGCCCGGCCCACCGGCACGCCGGTCGCCGCGGCGCTGTCGGTGTCCAGCACCAGTTGCCGGATCGTGCTGCGCGCGACCAGCAGCAGGACCGCCGAGATCGCCAGCCCGGCGGCGACGACGAAGACATCGCTCCAGTGCGCGGCGGCGATCGAGCCGGTGAGCCATGTCAGCGCCTGCCCGGCGCGATAGACCGGCCCTACGATCATCAACAGCGTAACGGCCGCCTTGGCCAGCGCGGCGAGCGCGACTCCGTAGAGGATGACCCGCAGCGGCCCGCGGCCGCCCGGGTCGAGGAAGGCCAGAATCGTGACGAGCCCGGCAAAGGCGAACGCGCCGGTGATTGCCGCCAGCGGTTGCCAGTGGATCGAGACCACAAGCAGGTTCGCGTCGTCCGAGAAGGCCCACAGGAATCCCACGGCGCCGACTGCCGCACCGTCGGTTATGCCGAGAATCGAGGGGGCCGCGATCGGGTTCCGAGTCACACGCTGCAGCAGCGCGCCGGAAAGTGCCAGCGCCATGCCGGCAAGGATGGCCAGCGCGACGCGCGGCAGGCGCAGGGTCCAGACGATGACCTCGTCCATGCGCGCGCCGTAGCCGAGAAGCGCCGCCGCGACCCGGCCGGGCGGCATGTGGCTGGACCCCATGCCGGTCGCCAGAACCGTCAGCGCTCCGAGCAGCGCGACAAGCAGGCCGAGACGCAAAAAGGGGGGCAGGTTGGTCACAGCACGGCCTCGCGCCGCTGGCGCAGCAGGCCGACCAGCACGGGCACGCCGACCAGCGCCAGGACGGCGCCGATCGGCGACTCGCCCGGCGCCACGATCAGGCGGGCCGCGATATCGGCAAGCACGGCAAGGGTGGCGCCCGTCAGTGCCGTCGCCGCGATCAGCCCCGCGCTGCCGGACGCGGGTGCGAGCCTGCGCGCCAGATGCGGCGCGACGAGCCCGAGGAACACCACCGGTCCGGCCATCGCGACCGCACCCGATGCCAGGATCGCCGCCAGCGTCAGCGCCGCAAGCCTGACACCCGTCACGCGGACGCCGAGTGCGCCGGCGCTGTCGTCGTCTAGTCTGAGCGCATCGAGCGACGGCGCGAGGACGAGCGCGCCGAGGCAACCGACGACCAGTGCCGGAAGCCCGAGGGCGAGAAGCTCCAGATCGCGACCGGCGAAGCCGCCCGAAAGCCAGAAAAGCATCGTCTCGAGCGCCGTCTCGTCGACCAGGAGAAGGACCTGCGTGAGCGACGCGAGCATGGCGGCGACGGTCACGCCTGCCAGAAGCGTGGTCGCCGGTCCCGCCGCGCGGCCCGCCGCCGCGACGATGCCGAAGACCAGCGCCGTGGCGGCCAGCCCGCCGACCAGTGCCAGCGCGCCAATACCCGCAAGACCGGGCGCGTTGCCAAGCGTGACGCCCAGCACGACCGCGAGGGCCGCGCCGCCGTTGATGCCCAGCAGCCCCGGCTCGGCCAGCGGGTTCCGCGTCGCCGCCTGCATGAGGAACCCGGCAAGCCCCAGCGCCGCGCCGGAGCACAGGCCGACCAGCGTGCGTGGCACCCGCAGGGTCGCCACGATGATGGCGTCCGGGCTGGTGCCGCCGCGCAGCGCGTCCAGCACCGTGCCCGGCGCGTAGTGACGCAGGCCGAGATGCAGGCTCGCCAGTGCCGCGAGCGCGAGCAGGATGGTAAGGAGCGTCAGGAGCTTGGTCACGGGATCGGCCACCGGTTTCTGCGCGTCATTGACATTCCCGAGAGATTTGGTCAACCAAGGCGCCGGAAATTTCCTGATCGAATAACTCGACAATGAGGACGGCGACGATGACACTTTTCAGAACCTTCCTGGCGGCTGTGCCGGTCCTGGCGGTCCTACTGGCGGGCGCGGCGCAGGCGCGCGAGGTGGAACACGCGCTGGGCACGACCGATGTGCCCGAGGACCCGCAGCGTGTCGTCGTCCTGACGAACGAGGGCACCGAAGCGGCTCTGGCGCTGGGCGTCGTTCCGGTGGGCGCGGTGAACTCGTGGAATGGCGATCCGTGGTGGGATCACATCTCGGACGCGATGGGCGACGCGGTGCCCGTTGGCACGGAAAGCGGGGTGAATCTCGAACTGGTCGCGGCGCTCGAGCCTGACCTGATCATCGGCAATGCCCAGCGGCACGAGGAAATCTATCCGCAGCTTTCCGCCATCGCGCCCACGGTGGTGTCGCAGGAACTGCGCGGCGACTGGAAAATCAACTTCCGTCTCTACGCCGAGGCCCTGGGGCTGGCGGACGAGGGCGACGCCGCCATCGCGGAGTTCGACGCCGCCGTGGATGCGCTGAGCGCGAAGCTGGGCCCGGCGCTGGAGGAAGAGGTCTCGGTCATCCGCTTCCTGCCCGGCCAGATCCGCATCTACCAGCTGGACAGCTTTTCCGGGGTCCTGCTGAAGGACCTCGGTTTCCAACGTCCCGAGATCCAGGACGTGGGCGCCTTCGCCATCTACACCGGCAAGGAGAGCATCCCGGACATGGACGGCGACCGGATCTTCCATTTCACCTACGAAACCGGCGACGGCGAGGGCGACGCGCTGGCGCAGGACGTGCTGTCCGATCCGCTCTGGCAGTCTCTTTCGGCCGTGCAGGCGGGCAAGGTTCACGCGGTCAGCGACGCGATCTGGAACACGGCGGGCGGCATACTGGCAGCCGAACTGATGCTGAAGGACATCGCGCGGATCTACGGCGTCGAGTGAGCGGGCATGACGCCGCGCCGGTGACCGTCGCGTCATCTTGCGATACACGAGCCCGCTCGCTTGCGCCGGGCGGGCTCAGGCGGCATTTACCGGAAGGACGGTGGTATCGAACCCGATGCCGCATCCCGGAACGAAGCCGCCCATGAAACTTTTCAACATATTCCCCGACGAGGCTCGGACGTTCATGCCCGACGCAGGCATGGCAATACGCGCGGCCGCAAACCGGTGCGGGTCTATCCGCGACCTTGCCTCCGGCGCCCGTGGCGCCGCGGCACGGGTGATCACGTGACTCCTGGTGCGCGCATCTCTGCCGCGATCGCGGTGATTGACCGGGTGGCCTCTGGAGAGCCGGCCGAGAAGGCGCTGACCAATTGGGCGCGCGGAGCGCGTTACGCGGGGTCGAAGGATCGCGCGGCGGTGCGCGATCACGTGTTCGACGTGCTGCGCCGTTGGCGCAGCACGGCCGCGTCTGGCGCGGCCGAGACAGGACGCGGCCGGATGATCGGCCTGCTGCGGCAGGACGGCCCGCCGCCCGAGAGCCTGTTCGACGGCCAGGGCCACGCTCCCGCGCCGCTGTCGGAAGCAGAGCGGGCCGCCGGCGGTACGCAGGATGGCGCCGCCGCGCGGGACATGCCCGACTGGCTGTGGCCGCAGTTTGCGCGGGACCTGGGGCCGCGGGCCGACCCAGTCGCGCAGGCGCTGCGCCATCGCGCGCCAGTCTTCGTCCGCGTCAACACGCTTCGCGCGGATGTCGAGGGCGCGCGCGCCGCGCTGGCCGAGGAGGGCATCGAGGCGCGTCCCGCCTCGTTGTCGCCCGACGCGCTGGAGATCATCGCGGGCGCCCGCAGCATCGCGCGCGGCGCGGCCTTCGCCGGCGGCCTGGTCGAGATGCAGGACGCCGCGAGCCAAGCAGTGGTCGACGCGCTGCCGCTGGTGCCGGGCATGCGGGTGCTGGACTACTGCGCCGGCGGCGGCGGCAAGGCGCTGGCGATGGCCGCACGACTGGGCGGCGGTCCGGTCGCGGTGCACGATGCCGATCCGGCCCGCATGCGCGATGTGCCGGCACGCGCCACCCGCGCAGGGGCCGACCTGCGGATCGTGGATCATCCCCGCCGGGACTGGGATCTTGTGCTGTGCGACGTGCCCTGTTCCGGCAGCGGCGCTTGGCGTCGCGCGCCGGAAGGCAAGTGGCGCCTGACGCAGGGCGCGCTCGACGCGCTGTGCCGGACGCAGGCCGACATTCTCGACCGCGCGGCGCCGCTGGTCGCGCCGGGCGGCGTGCTGGCCTACGCCACCTGCTCGGTTCTGGCGTGCGAGAACATGCAGGCGGTCGAACGCTTCATCGCCGGCCATCCCGGCTGGACCTTGCGCGACAGCCGGTCGTTCCTGCCCGGCCCAGAGGGCGACGGGCTTTTCCTCGCGGTGCTGGCACACACGGGGTGACGCGCCGTTCGCGGTGGTGGTTAACTGATGGTTAACGTTGCCCGGTGAATGGTGAGGCGCGCGATTCGATGCGGCGCGCACGGGGCTTGACGAAGGGGGGACGCGATTTGGCGGGCATGTTACCGGCGGGGGAACTCAACCTTAGGGTCGCCGCGATCTTCGCGCTGCTGGCGTCCTCGACCTACGCCGTCGCGCTGGCGACCACCCACGAGCTTGCCGGCCTCGTTTCCCTGACCGCCACCGGCGTCTTCGCGGCGCTGGCCGTGGGCTGGATCGTCATACGCGCGATTCGCATCGTTCAGATGGACCGGCGCCGCACGCTGCTGGCGCAGGCGATGGAGTTCGATCCCGCCTATTGCTTCGTCACCGGCACCGACGGTTCGATCGCCTCGGCCAATGCGGCGGCGCGCGAACGCTTTGCGCGCGAGCCCGGAACGCCCCTGGTCGAGGCGCTGCGCGACGTATTCGCCGGTGCCGAGGGCATCGTCTTTCGCCTGCAGCAGAAGGCCGAGGCCGCCGGTGCGGTGCTGGAGGACGTGACCAGCCACGCCGAGGGATTCCGCCTGCATGTCCGCCGGCTCGAGGACGGCATCACCGTCTGGCGGCTGGAATCGGAGGCCACGCGCTCGGTCGGGCCGCGACGGGCCGATACGCCGATGCTGACCACCGGACGCAACGGCGCGATCCTGTTCATGAACCCCGCCGCGCGGTCGCTGATCGGCCAGCGCGCCAAGTCGCTGTCGGACTTCGTCGAGGACCTGCCGCTGCGCTCGGGCGGAGTGCACCGCATCAAGTCCGCCGACGGCGTTGCGCGGGTGCTGGTGCAAAGCGCCGATATCGGCACCGGCCGCCAAGAGCTGTTGCTGGCCCCGATCGAGGACACCTGCGACAACATCGAGGGCGAGCGCGGCTTCGACACGCTGCCGGTGCCGCTGCTGAAGGTTACGCCCGACGGCACGCTGATCCGCGCCAACCCCGAAGCCCGGCGCCTGCTGGACCTGCCGATCGAGGGTGCGAGCAACCTGTCGGAATACATGGAAGGGCTGGGCCGCGCCCTCACCGACTGGCTGCACGAGGCCGCCGACGGGCGCGGGCTGCACCGCTCGGAATTCCTGCGCCTGACCCGACCCGACCGCGAGGTTTTCGTGCAGGTGACGCTGAATCGGGTGATCGAGCATGGCATGCCGTCGCTGATAGCCGTGCTCAACGACGCGACTGAACTCAAGACGCTGGAAGCGCAGTTCGTGCAAAGCCAGAAGATGCAGGCGATCGGGCAACTTGCGGGTGGCGTGGCGCATGATTTCAACAACCTGCTGACCGCGATTTCGGGGCATTGCGACCTGCTGCTGCTGCGCCACGACCAGGGCGACCCCGACTACGGCGACCTGGTGCAGATCAACCAGAACGCCAACCGGGCCGCGGCGCTGGTGGGTCAGCTTCTGGCCTTCTCGCGCAAGCAGACGATGCGCCCCGAGGTGCTGGACCTGCGGGACACGCTGGCCGACCTGACGCATCTGCTCAACCGGCTGGTGGGTGAAAAGGTGCGCCTGGTGCTCAACCACGACCCGGCCCTGCCGACGATCCGCGGCGACCGGCGGCAACTGGAACAGGTGATGATGAACCTCGTGGTCAACGCTCGCGACGCCATGCCCGACGGCGGCGAGGTCTCGATCACGACCGAGCGCCGCGTGCTGCACGACCGTCTGGAACGCGACCGCGCGGTGGTGCCGCCCGGCGCCTACGTCTCGGTCGCCATCAGCGACGAGGGCGTCGGCATCCCGAAGGACAAGCTCCAGAAGGTGTTCGAGCCCTTCTTCACGACCAAACGAACCGGAGAGGGCACCGGCCTCGGCCTGTCCACGGTCTACGGCATCGTCAAGCAGTCGGGCGGCTACATCTTCGTCGACAGCGTTCCGGGGCAGGGGACGACCTTCACGCTGCTGTTCCCCGCCCATGAGCGCGCCGCCGAGGCGCCCGCGCCGCAGGTCGAGGAAAAGGTGCAGAAACTGCCCGAGACGGGATCGGGGGTGGTGCTGCTGGTCGAGGACGAGGCGCCGGTGCGTGCCTTCGCCGCCCGCGCGCTGCGGCTGCGCGGTTACACCGTGATCGAGGCCGAGACCGCCGAGGAGGCGCTGGACCTGCTGAGCGACGACACGATGGCGGTGGACATCTTCGTAACCGACGTGGTGATGCCCGGCATGGACGGCCCGACCTGGGTGCGCAAGGCGCGCGAGACGCGGCCGGACGTGGGTGTGGTCTTTGTTTCGGGCTATGCCGAGGACGCGTTCGGCGACGGTCAGGACGCGATCCCGAACTCGGTATTCCTGCCCAAGCCGTTCTCGCTTTCGGATCTGACCGAGACTGTGCACGCGCAGCTTGTCTGACGCCGCCTACCCGGTTCGCGCACTTTCCCATACGGCGAAGTCGGCCGCACAGTGCCGCCGAAGCAAGGCCTCGGTCTCGGCGGACAGGGTAATCGGCGCGCGAGGCGAGACGTTGGCGCGTGGGAGCGATACCGGTCGCTCCAGCCGCTCGGCCAGGTAGGCCGTGACGGCATCCATCGCCTCGTAGCGGAACAGATGCGTCACCGCGACGCCGTTGGGGCGCGGCTCGACGAACTTGGCCAGGCTGCCCACGTCGGCGAATGCCGGCCGCTCCCCTGACGCATAGGCGCGGCAGTAGGTGTCGAAATCCATCCCGCGCGTCGATTCCGGTCGGCCGGCCAGGAAGTCGCGCTGGCGATAGCGATACCACGATCCCAGCCAGTCGATCGGCTCGCGCACCAGGGCGATGATATCCATTCGCTCGGCGCCCAGGCGCTCGAACATAGGGCGGAAGAAACGATTGTAGCGGTAGATCGGCGCGTGCTTGAGCTCGGGCGGATCGAGCACCGCCATCGACGCCGATGCCGCCAGCGCCGCCTCGAGCGCGGAAGACCCGGTCTTGGGGACCGACAGAAGCACAAGGCGCTGTTTCCAGAAAACGAGCATCGCGATTTATGCCTACCCTAAACCTTTCGGTAACCATCTCTGGTCACTAATCGAAACACCAGAATTGACTTGAAATGTTCTCTTTTTGGTCTCATGTTCCGGAGTGGAACAAGAGGCGAACGGTTTCGGCGATTGCTGCCCGAGGGTGGCTATGGAATAAGGGCGGGACACGCAATGGCAACGGCAGATCTTCTGAGCATGGACAACAAGCGCACCGCGGACAAGCAGAAGGCGCTCGACAGCGCGCTTGCCCAGATCGAACGGCAGTTCGGCAAGGGCTCGATCATGAAGATGGGCGGCGACAACGCCATGCGCGACATCGAGGCGACCTCGACGGGTTCGCTGTCGCTGGACATTGCGCTGGGCATCGGCGGCCTGCCCAAGGGACGGATCATTGAGGTCTACGGCCCCGAATCCTCGGGCAAGACGACGCTGACGCTGCACGCCATCGCCGAGGAGCAGAAGAAGGGCGGCGTCTGCGCCTTCGTCGATGCCGAACACGCGCTCGACCCGCAATATGCCAAGAAGCTGGGCGTGAACCTTGACGAGCTGCTGATCTCGCAGCCCGACACCGGCGAGCAGGCGCTCGAGATCACGGACACGCTGGTGCGTTCGGGCGCGGTGAGCATGGTGGTGGTCGACTCGGTCGCCGCGCTGACGCCGAAGTCCGAACTCGAGGGCGACATGGGCGACAGCTCGGTCGGCGTCCATGCACGCCTGATGAGCCAGGCCATGCGCAAGCTGACCGGCTCGATCAACCGTTCGGGCTGCATGGTGATCTTCATTAACCAGATCCGCATGAAGATCGGGGTCATGTTCGGCAGCCCCGAGACGACGACCGGCGGCAACGCGCTGAAGTTCTACAGCTCGGTCCGGCTGGACATCCGCCGCATCGGCGCGATCAAGGATCGCGACGAGGTGGTCGGCAACCAGACGCGCGTGAAGGTGGTCAAGAACAAGGTCGCGCCGCCGTTCAAGCAGGTCGAATTCGACATCATGTATGGCGAGGGGATCTCCAAGACCGGCGAGTTGATCGATCTGGGCGTCAAGGCCGGCGTGGTCGAGAAGTCCGGCGCCTGGTATTCTTACGGCGACGAGCGCATCGGGCAGGGGCGTGAGAACGCCAAGACCTTCCTGCGCGAGAACAAGCGCGTCGCCTACGAGATCGAGGACAAGATACGCGCCGCGCACGGGCTGGAATTCGACATGCCGTCGACCGACGAGGACGAGGATATCGTCGAGGGGTGATCGACCTGGGCCGTGTGGAGTGACTTCGGGACGGGGCGTCGGGGCGCCCCGTTTCCCGTTCCGGGACCCGGCGAATATCATGTGGGGTTCCGGATCACTTGCGCGATCCGATCCGCGCAGCGTGAAATCGCGGTGGGGCGCTGCCTCGCTCGCGCGTCGTGCGACCCCACGGGATATTTCCGGAGCAGCGGAATGGCTGGACTGGCGATTGGTTCGGCTACGGCTCCTTCGATGTACCTCCGGCGGCGGCGCGGGCCGTGGAGGTTGCAGCTTATGGACACGGTGGGGCTGCGCGGCTACACCGTCGCCGATGCGCCAAAACCCGCAAGAGGCCCGCCGCCCATGCCCACGCTGAACGACATCCGTTCGACCTTTCTGAACTATTTCGAGAAGCAGGGCCACCGCGTCGTGCCGTCGAGCCCGCTGGTGCCGCGCAACGACCCGACGCTGATGTTCGCAAATTCCGGCATGGTGCAGTTCAAGAACCTGTTCACCGGCGTCGAGACCCGCGACTACAAGCGCGCAACCTCTGCGCAGAAGTGCGTGCGGGCAGGCGGCAAGCACAACGATCTGGACAACGTGGGCTACACCGCGCGGCATCACACGTTCTTCGAGATGCTGGGGAACTTCAGCTTCGGCGATTACTTCAAATCCGACGCGATCCCCTTCGCCTGGGACCTGGTGACGCGCGAATACGGAATCCCGAAGGACCGCTTGCTGGTTACCGTCTTCCACACCGACGACGAGGCCGCCGACATCTGGAAGAAGGTCGGCGTGCCGGACGACCGGATCATCCGCATCGCGACGGACGACAACTTCTGGCAGATGGGCCCAACCGGCCCTTGCGGCCCCTGCACCGAGATCTTCTTCGACCACGGCGACAAGTACTGGGGCGGCCCGCCGGGAAGCCCCGAGGAGGATGGCGACCGGTTCGTCGAGATCTGGAACCTCGTCTTCATGCAGTACGAGCAGTTCGAGGACGGCACGCGCCGTGAGCTTGCGGCGCAGTCGATCGACACCGGCATGGGGATCGAGCGCGTTGCGGCCCTGCTGCAGGGCACGAACGACAACTACGCGACCGACCTCATCCGCAGCCTGATCGAGGCCAGCGCGGACGCCACCAGCACCGACCCGGACGGGCCGGGCAAGACGCACCACCGGGTGATCGCGGACCATCTGCGCTCGACCTCGTTCCTGATCGCGGATGGGGTGATGCCGAGCAATGACGGGCGCGGCTATGTGCTGCGCCGGATCATGCGCCGCGCCATGCGCCACGCGCACATGCTGGGTTCGAAGGACCCGGTCATGCACCGGTTGGTGCCGGCACTGGTGCGCAAGATGGGCGGTCAGTACGGCGAACTCGTGCGCGCGCAGGCGCTGATCGAGGAGACGCTGCGGCTGGAAGAGACGCGTTTCAAGCAGACGCTGGACCGGGGCCTGAAGCTGCTGGACGACGAACTGGCGCATCTGCCCGAAAGTGCGGCGCTGCCGGGCGAGACGGCATTCAAGCTGTACGACACGTTCGGCTTTCCGCTGGACCTGACGCAGGACGCGCTGCGAGAGCGTGGCCGGCAGGTCGATATCGGCGGTTTCGACGCGGCCATGGCCGAGCAGAAGGCCAAGGCGCGTGCTGCCTGGTCGGGGTCGGGAGAGGCGGCGGATGCGACCGTGTGGTTCGACATCGCCGAGCGCGTGGGCGCCAGCGATTTCCTAGGCTACGACACCGAGATCGCCGAGGGCCAGGTGCTGGCGCTGGTGCGCGACGGCGCGGAGGTCGATGCGCTCGCCGAGGGAGAGACCGGCTGGGTCGTCCTGAACCAGACACCTTTCTACGGCGAGGCCGGCGGCCAGATCGGCGACACGGGCTGGCTGCGCCGGCTCGAGAACGAGGACGAATGCGCCGAGGTCACCGACACGCAGAGGATGGGCGGCGGCAAGCTGTCGGCGCACCAGGTCACGGTCGGCCGGGGCACGATCCGCAAGGGCGACGCCGTGCAGATGGAGGTCGACCACGCGCGCCGTGGCGCGATCCGCGCGAACCACTCGGCTACGCACCTGATGCACGAGGCGCTGCGCCGCGCGCTCGGCGATCACGTGGCCCAGCGGGGCAGCCTGAACGCGCCCGACCGGCTGCGCTTCGACTTCAGCCATTCCAAGCCTCTGGCGCCGGACGAGCGGGCCCGCGTCGAGGCCGAGGTGAATGACTACATTCGCCAGAATGCGCCGGTGGCGACGCGGATCATGACGCCCGACGACGCCCGCGCGATCGGCGCGCAGGCGCTGTTCGGAGAAAAATACGGTGACGAGGTTCGCGTGGTGTCAATGGGCGCACGGGACGGCTCGGGCAAGGGCGCGGACGGCAACACCTATTCGATCGAGCTTTGCGGCGGCACGCATGTGACGCGCACCGGCGACATCGGCGCCTTCGTGGTCACGGCGGACAGCGCGTCCTCGGCCGGGGTGCGACGGATCGAGGCTTTGACCGGAGCGTCGGCGATGCGTCACTTGGCGGAGCAGACGGAACGCCTCGCGCAGGCGGCTGCCGTGCTTAAATCCGCCCCGGCTGACGTGCCCGAGCGGGTCCGCGCGCTGCTGGACGAGCGTCGCGCGCTGGCCAACGAGGTCGCGCAGCTGCGGCGCGAAGTGGCCATGTCGGGCGGGGCCGGGCAGGGCGGTGGGGTCGAGGCGCGGGAAGTTGCCGGCGTGCGGTTCCTGGCGCAGGTGCTGTCGGGCGTATCCGGCAAGGACCTGCCGGCGCTGATCGACGAGCACAAGGCACGGTTGGGATCGGGCGCCGTGCTGCTGATCGCCGAGGCCGGGGGCAAGGTCGCCGTCGCCGCCGGCGTGACCAACGACCTGACCGGCCGGGTGTCTGCCGTGGACCTGGTCAAGGCCGCCGTCGGGGCGCTTGGCGGCAAGGGCGGCGGCGGCCGCGCCGACATGGCGCAAGGCGGCGCCAAGGATGCAAGCCAGGCCGACGCAGCGATTTCCGCCGCCGAAGCCGTGATCGAAGGATAGGACATGCCCGCACTCTGGATCGCCCACGTCACCGTCACCGACGACGAGGCCTACGGGAAATACGCCAAGCTCGCCGGGCCGGCCATCGCCGCGCATGGCGGGCGGTTCCTGGCGCGGGGCGGGCGCTTCGTCCAGCTTGAGGGACGGGAACGTCCGCGCAACGTTGTCGCCCGGTTCGACAGCGTGGACGACGCCGTGGCGTGCTACAACTCCGACGCCTACCAGGAGGCGCTGAGCCACGCGCGCAATGCGTCGGAACGCGAATTGATGGTCGTCGAGATCGAGGATTGATGCAGACGATCGCCGACCTGCAAAGCCGCTTCTCGCGGCCGGGCCGGATCGCATGGATCGGGGTGCGGCCGGCGCGCAAGGCGCCGATGCACGGCGTCCAGCACGCCGAGATCGAAGAGACGGGGCTGGTGGGCGATCACGGACGCTCGGAGAAGCGCGCCGTGACGCTGATCCAGGCCGAGCATCTGCGCGTGATCGAGGCGCTTTGCGAGACGCAAACGGTGGTGCCCGAGTTGCTGCGCCGCAACGTGGTGGTGGCCGGGATCAACCTCGTGGCCTTGCGCGGCCGGCCGTTCTGGCTGGGCACGGCGCTGCTGGAGATCACAGGCCCCTGTGCGCCCTGCTCGCGGATGGAGGCGGCGCTCGGGATGGGCGGGTACGCTGCCATGCGCGGTCACGGGGGCTGGTGCGCCCGGGTGATGGCGCCGGGTATCGCCGCGGTCGACGACCAGCTTGTGCCCGCCGCTGCAGAGCGGGCGTCAGATCACGAAGACCGCACCGGCCGTGAGCGACGTGACGCGCCCGTAACGGTTTTTCGCACGCCCGAAGCGCGGCGCTAAGCGCCGCCAGCTGTACGCATCGATCCAGCTGGGTGGGGTGATAGGATCCGCATTCAGGAGCGTGCGAAAGCACCTGCAGCACGTGCACACACGCTACAGCGTGAAGAAATACCGGATCGGCAGGCGAGCTTGAACGTCCACCTGCCGATCCGGATGCCTTAAGCTTAGCCCGCGCGCGCGGCGCGTTTGCGCTCGTGCGGGTCCAGGTGCCGCTTGCGCAGGCGGATGGCGTTCGGCGTCACCTCGACCAACTCGTCGTCGTTGATGTAGGCGATCGCCTGTTCCAGCGTCAGCGTGACCGGCGTCGTCAGCCGGACCGCCTCGTCGGTGCCCGAGGCGCGGACGTTGGTCAGCTTCTTGCCCTTCAGCGGGTTCACTTCCAGATCGTTCTCGCGGCTGTGCTCGCCGATGATCATGCCCTGGTAGATCTTCTCCTGCGCGCCGATGAACATCTTGCCGCGCTCTTCGAGGTTCCACAGCGCGTAGGCCACGGCCTCGCCGTTCTCCATCGAGATCAGCACGCCCGCGCGGCGCCCCGGGATCGCGCCCTTGTGCGGCGCCCAGCCGTGGAACACGCGGTTCAGCACGCCGGTGCCGCGCGTGTCGGTCAGGAATTCGCCGTGATAGCCGATCAGACCGCGCGACGGCACATGCGCGATGATCCGCGTCTTGCCGGCGCCGCCGGGCTTCATCTCGGTCATCTCGCCCTTGCGAGGGCCCGTCAGCTTCTCGATGACCGCACCGGAATACTCGTCGTCCACGTCGATCGTGACTTCCTCGATCGGCTCCATCATCTTGCCGTCCTGCTCGCGCATGATGACCTGCGGGCGCGAGATCGACAGCTCGAAGCCTTCGCGACGCATGTTCTCGATCAGCACGCCCATCTGGAGTTCGCCGCGGCCCGACACCTCGAAGGCCTCGCCGCCGGGAGTGTCCTTGATCTTGATGGCGACGTTGCTCTCGGCTTCCTTGTACAGCCGATCGCGGATCACGCGGGACTGCACCTTCTTGCCGTCGCGGCCGGCCAGCGGGCTGTCGTTGATGCCGAAGGTCACGGTGATGGTCGGCGGGTCGATCGGCTGCGCCTCGAGCGGCTCGTCCACCGCCAGCGCGCAGATCGTGTCGGCGACTGTGGCCTTGGACATGCCGGCAAGGCTGACGATGTCGCCGGCCACCGCCTCGTCGATCTCCTGCGGGCCAAGGCCGCGGAACGCCTGGATGCGCGAGACGCGGAACTGCTCGATCTTCTGGCCGTGGCGAGTCAGCGCCTGCACGGTCGCGCCGACCTTGAGGCGTCCGGATTCGACGCGGCCCGTCAGCAGGCGACCGACGAATGGGTCGGAGCCGAGCGTGGTGGCCAGCATGCGGAAATCCTCGTCCTGATGCTTGATCTGGCGCGGGGCAGGGACGTGGTCGACGATGAGCCGGAACAGCGCCGACAGGTCCTTGCGCGGGCCGTCAAGCTCGGTATCCGCCCAGCCCGAACGCCCCGACGCGTAGAGATGCGGGAAATCCAGCTGGTCCTCGTCCGCGTCGAGCGCGGCGAACAGGTCGAAGCATTCGTCGAGCGCGCGGTCGGGCTCGGCGTCGGGCTTGTCGACCTTGTTGAGGACGACGATCGGCCGCAGCCCCAGCGCCAGCGCCTTCGAGGTCACGAACTTGGTCTGCGGCATCGGCCCTTCGGCCGCGTCGACCAGCAGCACGACGCCGTCGACCATAGACAGGATGCGCTCGACCTCGCCGCCGAAATCGGCGTGGCCGGGCGTGTCGACGATGTTGATCCGGGTACCCTTCCATTCGACCGAGGTCGCCTTGGCGAGGATCGTGATGCCTCGCTCGCGTTCCAGGTCGTTGCTGTCCATGGCCCGTTCGGCCACGGCCTGGTTGGCGCGGAAGGCGCCCGATTGCTTGAGCAGTTCGTCCACCAGCGTCGTCTTGCCGTGGTCCACGTGCGCGATGATCGCGATGTTGCGCAGGTCCATGCCGTATCCTCGTGTGTCTGGCTGAGGCGCCGGTCCGCCCGGTGGCGGCCGCGCCGGGCCCCGTGGCCTGAATGGCGTATCGGGGCGGTCCCGCACCGCCTAGCGTCATGGCCCGCAAAAGGCCAGAGACAATGCGTCGCTTCGAACCGTGCCGCCGCAGACGGACCGGGGCGCTTTCGGGACTCGTGTCGTATCGAATTGTCGGTATCGAGGGGCGGTCCTTAAATCCGTCGTAACCCGCTGCGCCTAGCGTGACGCGGCAACAATCTTCCAGAGGAGATATTCGATGACCCGCCTACTATTTGCCGCTGGCCTCGTACTGGCGACCAGCCCCGCCGCTTGGGCCGTCGGCGCGAGCAGCGCGATGCAGGCTTTCTTCGATGCGAATATCTCCGGCTGGATCGACGAGCCGGTGCTGATCGATGCCATCGTGCTGCAGAACGAGACCACCGCCCGCTATGATGGCCCGACGATCGAAGCGATGGACAAGGCCTGGCGCGACGAACTGGGCGCCCCCGCATCGCCCACGATAGACCCGGTTCTGACGCACCCGGCCTCGGATTTCCTGCGCGCGCGCGTGGCCGCGTCCGGCGGCACGGTGACCGAGATCTTCGTGATGGATTCCGTCGGCCTCAACGTGGCGTCCAGCGGCATGACATCGGACTACTGGCAGGGCGACGAGGAGAAGTTCAGCCAGACCTTCGGCGAAGGCGCGGGCGCGATGCACTTCTCGGAAATCGAATTCGACGAAAGCAGCCAGACCTACCAGGCGCAGATTTCGTTCACCCTGACCGACCCGGAAAGCGGCGCGCCTATCGGCGCGATGACCGTGGGCATCGACGCCGAGGCGCTGATGTAGGCGGTCTGTGGGCCGCTTTGCCTTGCGACGCGAGCAGGCTCCTGCGCGAATTCCGTCCGGCCAACCAAAGGCGCAAAATAAAAGGCCCCGGTGTGACCGGGGCCTGATGCAGAAGATGCTTCCGTGGCTCAGTTCAGCGCCTGGTCGGTGATCACGTGCGTCCAGGCGCCTTCGGGCTCCTGCGCGATGACTGGGTCTGAACCGCCGCCTAGCAGCGTCTCGACCGTGCGCTGGTATGCTTCCGGATCAAGAGTGCCGTCGGAACCGGCGGTCAGCTTGGCGATCTCGCCCATCATGCGGATCTGGTGATGCTCGCTCTGGGCGCCCGTCTCGTCGTAGTCGAGCACGATCATCGCCGCTTCCTCGGGGTTCTCCTCGGCCCACTTCCAGCCCTTCATCGAGGCGGCGACGAAGCGCGCCATCTTGTCGACGAAGGCCGGGTCCTCGAGGTTCTCCTCGAGCACGTAGAGACCGTCTTCCAGCGTCGCGACGCCTTGGTCCTCGTACTTGAAGGTCACCAGCTCCTCGGGCGAGACGCCCGCGTCGATCACCTGGCCGTACTCGTTGTAGGTCATGGTCGAGATGCAGTCGGCCTGGCGCTGCAGCAGCGGATCGACGTTGAAGCCCTGCTTGAGCACCTCGACCGATCCCTCGGACGCGCCGTCGGTCTCGATACCGAGCTGACTCATCCAAGACAGGAAGGGGTATTCGTTCCCGAAGAACCACACGCCCAGCGTGCGGTTAGCCAGGTCGGCCGGTTCCTCGATGCCGACGTCGCCCCAGCAGGTCAGCATCATGCCCGACGAGGCGAAGGGCTGCGCGATGTTGACCAGCGGCAATCCGTTCTCGCGGGCGGCCAGCGCCGCGGGCATCCATTCCACCACCACGTCGGCGCCGCCCCCGGCGATGACCTGGGTGGGTGCGATGTCGGGGCCGCCGGGCAGGATCGTGACGTCCAGCCCCGCATCCTCGTAATAGCCGTTCTCGAGCGCGACGTAGTAGCCGGCGAACTGTGCCTGCGTCACCCATTTCAGCTGCAGCGTGACCTCGTCGTCCTGGGCCAGCGCCGGAGTGGCGGCCAGGCCAAGGCTCGCTGCCGCGGCGTAGAGCGTCTTTTTCATTGTAGTTCCCTCTCGTTGGACTCGTGTTTTTGCTTGTCGTTCCTGCCCCGGTTCGCGCCGGGGTTCTGCTTCATTTGCGCTGCGACGCGTGCCAGAAGGTCGCGCGCCGTTCCAGCAGGGCCACCAGCCCGTAAAACGCGGTGCCGGCCAGTGCCGAGACCACGATCGCCGACCAGACCATCCCGAGGTTCAGCTGGCCTATGCTGGTCGAGATCCGAAAGCCCAAGCCCTGCGTGGGGCTGCCGAAGAACTCTGCCACGATGGCGCCGATCAGCGCCAGCGTCGAACAGATCTTGAGCCCGTTGAAGATGAAGGGAAGCGCTGCCGGCAGGCGCAGTTTCAGCAGGGTCTGCGGCCACGACGCGGCATAGGTGCGCATCAGGTCGCGCTGCATGGCCGAGGTATCCGACAGCCCCGCCACCGTGTTCACCAGCATCGGGAAGAAGACCATCAGCACGACCACCGCCGCCTTGGACTGCCAGCCGAAGCCGAACCACATCACAAGGATCGGCGCGGTGCCGACGATCGGCAGCGCAGCCATGAAGTTGCCCAGCGGCAGCAATCCGCGGCGCAGGTAGTCGTAGCGGTCGACCAGGAGCGCCACCAGCACGGCCGCGGCGCAACCCATCAAGTAGCCGCTCAGCGCGCCCTTGAGGATCGTCTGCACGAAGTCCCCCCAAAGGATGCTCGTGTTGGCGGCGAAGGTCGCGCCGATCTGCGACGGCGGCGGCAGGATCACGGTCGGCACCTCGAGTCCGCGAACCAGAAGCTCCCACATGGCCAGCAGGGTGGCGCCGAAGATCAGCGGGATCGCCAGCCGCGCGGCGGCGCTGCGTTGCGCCGGGCCGCCGGCAAGCTGAAGGTTGATCGCGAAGCCGATGGCCCAGAGGACGAAGGCGAAGACCACGTAGCTCATGCCGCCATCCCCATCCGCGCCAGCGTGCGCCGTTCCAGCCAGCCGACCGCCCAGACCAGCAGCGCCGCAAGCGCCGCCGCCAGTATCAGGGCCGCCCAGATCTGCGCCGTCTGGCCGTAGTAGCTGCCCGCCAGCATCCGCGCGCCGAGCCCGCCCTGCTGCACCGGCAATTCGCCCACGATGGCGCCGACAAGCGAGGCGGCGATGCCGATCTTGAGCGAGGCGAAAAGGTAGGGCACCGAGGCCGGCAGACGCAGTTTCCACAGCACGGTGGACGCCGGCGCGTTGTAGGTGCGCATAAGGTCCATCTGCATCGCGCCGGGACTGCGCAGCCCCTTCACCATACCCACGACCACCGGGAAGAACGACAGGTAGGCCGAGATCACCGCCTTGGGCAGCAGGCCTTGGATGCCGATGGAATAGAGCACCACGATGATCATCGGCGCCAAGGCTACGATCGGAATGGTCTGGGACACGATCGCCCAGGGCATGACGCTCAGGTCCATGACGCGGCTGTGCACGATGCCCACCGCCAGCACCACACCCAGCGCGGTGCCGATCAGGAAGCCCACGAAGGTCGCGTTCAGCGTCACCCAGCCGTGGTAGACTAGGCTTCGGTTCGACAGGCTTCCGGTCCGCACGATGCCGCGCCGGCCGGTCACCTCTTCGACGATGGTCGAGTCGTAGAGCTCGACCAGCACCTGGTGCGGGGCGGGTAGGCGCGGGCGGTCGAGGCTCCAGCTTTCGCCCAAGGTCCCGGGGTTGCGCGCCACGAGGGCGAGGGCGGACATGTCGCGCCGCAGCACGGCCGAATCCGGCGAGACGGCGATGCCGGCGCGTTCCGCGCGGGTCAGGACCTCGTGCACGTTCATCGGCACCGCCGCCACGTACCAGATCGCGATAAGCGCCAGCACCATGGCCAGGACCGGCGGCAGGCTCAGCCAGCGCGGCCAGCGGCGCATGGCGCCCTGTGTGGCGACGGTCGCGTCGGTCATTCCTCGTACCCCGCGCGCAGGCCCTCGCGCACGCGGTGGGCAATCTCGATGAACTGGGGCGTGTCGCGGATGTCCAGCGGGCGCTCCTTGGGCAGGGGGCTTTCAATCACGTCGGTGATCCGCCCCGGCCGCGGCGACATCACCACGATATGTGTCGACAGGTATACCGCCTCGGGGATCGAATGGGTGACGAAGGCGATGGTCTTGTTCGTCTTGTCCCAGAGGCGCAGCAGTTCCTCGTTGAGCCTGTCCCGGACGATCTCGTCCAGTGCGCCGAAGGGTTCGTCCATCAGCAGGATGTCGGCGTCGAAGGCCAGCGCGCGGGCGATGGATGCCCGCTGCTGCATCCCGCCCGACAGCTGCCAGGGGAACTTCTTCTCGAACTGCGACAGTTCGACCAGGTCCAGCACGCGAGCCACCCGCTCGCGCTGTTCGGCCTTCGAGAACCCCATGATCTCGAGCGGCAGGCGGATGTTTCCGCCGATCGTGCGCCAGGGATACAGCCCTGCGGCTTGGAAGACGTAGCCGTAGGCGCGGGCGCGGCGGGCCTCGTCGGCGGTCATGCCGTTGACGGTCAGGCTGCCGCCGGTCGGCGTCTCCAGCGCCGCGATGCAGCGCAGAAGCGTGGTCTTGCCGCAGCCCGATGGCCCGATGAAGCTGACGAAGGCGCCGTTGGGGATGTCGAGCGTGACGTCGCGCAGCGCATGCACCGGCCCGTCGTCGGTCTGGAAGGTAAGGTCTAGGTGATCGGCCCGGATGACGGCTGGCTCTGGCGCTTGGGCCATGGCGGGTGCTGCGGACATGGTGCGATCAGACCCCGCTTGCCGGGATGCCCGACCGCTTGACCGGCCGCGGCGCGGTCAGTTCCTTCCATGTGGACAGCGCCTTGTTCACTGGCGTGTTCGGCGCGCGCTTGACGAACTTGCCGTGACCTTCCTCGGTCCGGATCTCGCCGTCGTGCACGGCGACCTTGCCGCGGGTCAGCGTGAAGCGCGGCAGGCCCTTCACGTGCTGGCCCTCGAACACGTTGTAGTCGATCGCGCTCTGCTGGCTGGAAGCGGTGATGGTCTTTTCCTTCTCCGGGTCCCAGACGACGATGTCGGCATCGCTGCCCACGCGGATCGTGCCCTTGCGCGGGTAACAGTTCAGGATCTTCGCTATGTTGGTCGAGGTGAGTGCCACGAACTCCTCGGGCGTCAAACGGCCGGTGCCCACGCCGTTCGTCCACAGCATCGGCATCCGATCCTCGAGTCCGCCGGTCCCGTTCGGGATCTTGGTAAAATCGCCCACGCCATAGCGCTTCTGGTCAGTCGTGAAGGCGCAGTGGTCCGTCGCCACCACCGACAGCGAGCCGGACATCAGCCCGTGCCACAGGCTTTCCTGGTGCTTGGCGTTGCGGAAAGGCGGCGACATCACGCGGCGCGCTGCATGGTCCCAATCCTGATTGAAGTACTCGCTCTCGTCCAGCGTCAGGTGCTGGATCAGCGGCTCGCCCCAGACGCGCTTGCCCTGCTGGCGGGCGCGGCGGATGGCCTCGTGCGCCTCTTCGCAGCTGACATGCACGATATAGAGCGGCACGCCGGCCATGTCCGCGATCATGATCGCGCGGTTCGCTGCCTCGCCCTCGACCTGCGGAGGGCGGGAGTAGGCGTGCCCCTCGGGGCCGTTGTTGCCCTCGGCCAGCAGGCGCGCCGACAGGTCGGCCACGACGTCGCCGTTCTCGGCATGGACCATGGCGATGCCGCCCAGTTCGCCCACGCGCTGGAAGCTGGCGAACATCTCGTCGTCCTGCACCATCAGCGCGCCCTTGTAGGCCATGAAGTGCTTGAACGTGTTGATGCCGCGGTCGCGCACGACGGTCTGCATCTCGTCGAAGATCTGTTCGCCCCACCACGTCACGGCCATGTGGAAGCTGTAGTCGCAATTGGCGCGTGTCGACTTGTTGTCCCACATCTGCAGCGCGTCGAGCAGGCCCTGGCCGTCGGGGTTGGGAAGGCAGAAATCGACCACCATGGTCGTGCCGCCGGCCAGACCCGCGCGGGTGCCGCTTTCGAAATCGTCGCTGGAATAGGTGCCCATGAAGGGCATTTCCAGGTGCACGTGTGGGTCGATCCCGCCCGGCATCACGTAGCAGCCGGTGGCGTCGAGTTCGGTTTCGCCCTTCAGGCCCTCGCCGATCTCGACGATCACGTCCCCCTCGATCAGCACGTCGGCCTTCCAGCTCATGTCGGCCGTGACGATGGTTCCGCTCTTGATGACGGTGCTCATTGAATTCCTCCCCTGATACAATTTCCTTGGCCGTCCAGAAGGCCCGATCGGCCGGCGGGGACAGCAGCCCGCAGAGCAGTGTGTTTGCGCGGTCCGCTCACGTGCAGACCCGGTTTCCGTCGGCGTCTTCGAGCGGCACGATCGCATCGCCTCCCACGACATAAAACCAGCAGCCGTCGGCTTGCTGCCCCACCGCGCGTGGCGACAGATCGTCGGGAAGCGCCGCAAGCACCTGCGCGGGAACCTCGTTCGATGCAGTATATGGTGCGTCGCAGGCGGCCAGAGCGACCGCGGCGAGCAGGCAGGACAGCGGCGCCCTCATTCCACGATCTCCGCAGTTTCGACAACCGCATGGAACAGCACGTCGGCGCCGGCCTTCGCCCAGTCCTTGCTGATCTCCTCCGCCTCGTTGTGGCTCAGCCCGTCGACGCAGGGGCACATGATCATCGCGGTGGGGGCAACGCGGTTGATCCAGCAGGCGTCGTGCCCCGCGCCCGAGATGATGTTCATGTGGCTGTAGCCGAGACGCTCGGCGGCGTCGCGCACGGCAGCGACGCAGGTCTCGTCGAAGGCGACCGGGTCGAACCCGCCGACCTTCTCGAATTCGACCTCGAGCCCCATCTCGTCGCAGATCGCCTGCGCCTCGGTCCGCAGGCGCTGCTCCATGTCCTCGATCACCGACAGGTCGGGCGAGCGGAAGTCGACGGTGAACACCGCCTTGCCGGGGATCACGTTGCGCGAATTCGGGAAGACCTCGATATGGCCCGCCGCGCCGACGGCGTGCGGCTTGTGGCTCCACGCGATCTGGTCGACCTTGTCGAGGATCCGCGCCATGCCAAGGCCCGCGTTCTTCCGCATCGGCATCGGCGTGCTTCCGGTATGCGCATCGCGGCCGGTGACGGTGACCTGCGTCCAGCTGAGGCCCTGGCCGTGGGTGACGACACCCACCTGCTTGTCCTCGGCCTCGAGGATCGGGCCCTGTTCGATATGCAGCTCGAAGAAGGCGCGCATCTTGCGCGCGCCGACCTCTTCCTCGCCCTTCCAGCCGATACGCTCCAACTCGTCGCCGAAGCGCCTGCCTTGCGAGTCGGCCCGGTCGTAGGCCCAATCTTGGCTGTGGATGCCCGCGAACACGCCGGAGGACAGCATCGCCGGGGCGAAACGCGTGCCTTCCTCGTTGGTGAAGTTCGTCACCACGATCGGATGCTTCGTCTTCACGCCCAGATCGTTCAGAGACCGCACCACTTCGAGTCCGCCCAGCACGCCCAGCACGCCGTCATACTTGCCGCCCGTGGGCTGGGTGTCCAGATGGCTGCCCACGTAGACGGGCAGGGCATCCGGGTCCGTGCCTTCGCGGCGGGCGAACATGTTGCCCATCTGGTCCAACCCCATCGTGCAGCCGGCCGCCTCGCACCAGCGCTGGAACAGCGCGCGGCCCTCGGCGTCGGCGTCTGTCAGGGTCTGGCGGTTGTTGCCGCCCGCCACGCCGGGGCCGATCTTCGCCATTTCCATCAGGCTGTCCCAGAGACGGTCGCCGTTGACCGTCATGTTCGCCGCTGGCGCTGCCATGCATCTCTCCTGTCGCTCGCCCGGTCGTTGCTCGCCGAGCCTTTCGTCTTATTTGACCATTCGGTAAAACGGACGCTACCACGGGACCGGATTCGGTCAAGCGGCAGGCTCGATTTCCGGGCGATTGCACGATTGGCGGGCGAGGGCGGGCGGCGATGACGAAAATTCCGGCAAAGCCGAAAGGCGCCGCGGTGAAACCCCGAACCCGCATCCAGCGCGCCAAGCGCGAGGCGATCCTGGAGGCGGGGCTCGACGTCTTTTCGCAGGAAGGATTCCGCGGCGCCACGCTGGACCGGATTGCCAAGGCCGCCGGCCTGTCGAAGCCGAACCTGCTGTATTACTACCCCTCCAAGGACGCCATCCACGAGGCGCTTCTGCGCGGGTTGCTCGACACGTGGCTTGCCCCTCTGGGCGCGATGGACCCCGACGGCGACCCGCTGACCGAGATCCTGTCCTACGTGCAGGGCAAGCTTGCCCTGTCGCGCGACTACCCGCGCGAAAGCCGGCTGTTCGCCAACGAGATCCTGCGCGGCGCGCCGAACATGAAGCCGATGCTGCAGACCCACCTGCGACAGATGGTCGAAGACCATGCCGCCATCATCCGCGGCTGGATCGACGCGGGGCGCATCGCGCCGGTCGACCCGGTGCACCTGATTTTCTCGATCTGGGCGCTCACGCAGCATTATGCGGATTTCGAGGTGCAGGTGCGTGCGGTGATGGGCGAGGACCATGACCCGTTTCCCGGTGCCGCCGCGCATCTCGACACGCTGTTCCGCCGGATGCTGTCGCCCGCTTGATCCCCGGCCTAGCCGTCGCGCGCGAAGGGTGCCTTTCCGGCGGAAACCTGGAACATGTATGTGCCCGACGAGGTGATCAGCAGGAAGCCATGAAACGCCTCGACGGCCGTCATCAGGCGCAGCCCGCCTGTGGGCGTCGTTGACCCGCGGCCCAGCGTGCTGAGATTGACCAGTGAATAGTAGTAGTGATCGAGGAAGGTTGCCGTCTTGTCGGGGTCGGAGAACTTGAGCCCGCCCAGGTCCAGCCATTGGTCTCCGATCCAGGCCCCGCTGGCATAGATCCCGCCCTGCAGCAGGTGCCCCAGGCTTAGCGTCGTGACGGATATCGTCACCGCCCGCGCCGATCCCTGCACCGGATGGACGATCCGGGAGGTGTGTCGCAGCGCGTAGTACTGCGCGATCGTGGCGAGCACGAACACCGCGGCGATCAATAGAGCGGTCAGCATCGCGGGCCGTGAAGGTCATGGCGATGGAGATCGAGAAGCATGAAATTCCTCCGCTTTCGACCGGTTCAACCGGGCGGGCGGTAGCGGGGTTCCATGCAGGGCGGCGCGGCACCCCGGGGGTGCCGCGCCCGATCGTCACTCGGCGGCCTGGACTGCGGCCGGGTTGTTGGGGTGGCTCGTCCAGTTCGCGTACTGGTCCTGCACCACCTTGCCGGTACGCGGGTCCACGGCGCCTGCGGCCATTTCCTGCATCGTGATGCAGTTCTCGACCGGGCAGACGTCGACGCACAAGTTACAAGCCACGCATTCGTCGTCCTTCACGGTGAAGGTCCGGTCGGCCGACATCGCAATCGCCTGATGGCTGGTGTCTTCGCAGGCAGCGTAGCAGCGCCCGCACTTGATGCACGCCTCCTGGTCGATCTGCGCCTTGGTCACGTAGTTGAGGTTTAGGTACTGCCAGTCGGTCACGTTCGGCACCGCGCGGCCGATGAAATCGTGGGTCGAGCGGTAGCCCTTCTCGTCCATCCAGGCCGACAGCCCGCGCTTCATCTCCTCGACGATCTTGAAGCCGTAGGTCATCGCCGCGGTGCAGACCTGCACGTTGCCGGCCCCCAGCGCCATGAATTCGGCCGCGTCGCGCCAGGTGGTGATGCCGCCGATGCCGCTGATCGGCAGGCCGCGCGTCTCGGGATCGCGCGCGATCTCGGCCACCATGTTCATCGCGATGGGTTTCACCGCCGGGCCGCAATAGCCGCCATGCGTGCCCTTGCCGTCGATCATCGGCTCGGGCGCCATCGCGTCGAGGTTCACGGAGGTGATCGAGTTGATCGTGTTGATCAGGCTCACCGCGTCGGCGCCGCCGTTCTTGGCCGCCAGCGCGGGTTTCCGGATGTCGGTGATGTTGGGCGTCAGCTTCACGATCACGGGCCGGTCGTAGTAGGTCTTGCACCAGCGGGTGACCATCTCGATGTATTCCGGCACCTGGCCCACGGCGCTGCCCATGCCGCGTTCGGCCATGCCGTGCGGGCAGCCGAAGTTGAGCTCGATCCCGTCGGCGCCGGTCTCCATCACGCGGGGCAGGATCGCCTTCCAGGCGGCTTCCTCGCACGGGACCATGATCGAGGCGATCAGCGCGCGGTCGGGGTAGTCGGCCTTGACGCGCGCCATTTCCTCGAGGTTCACCTCGAGCGGGCGGTCGGTGATCAGCTCGATGTTGTTGATGCCCAGCACGCGGCGGTCGGCGCCGTGGATCACGCCGTAGCGCGGGCCGTTCACGTTCACCACAGGCGGGCCTTCGGCGCCCAGCGTCTTCCAGACCACGCCGCCCCAGCCGGCCTCGAAGGCGCGGCGGACGTTGTATTCCTTGTCGGTGGGCGGCGCCGAAGCCAGCCAGAACGGGTTGGGCGACGTGATGCCCAGAAAATCTGTCGTCAGATCGGCCATGTTGTTTTTCCTCTCATGAGGGCACTGCGGCTTGCAGGCCGGTGAAAATGAACGGGCAGTCCGAACGACCGTTGGTTCCGTGCTTGTCAAAGGGGAACTGAACGTCGACCACCCGAAAACGCCAAACGTATCGGCAGTTCAAAACAGCCACCTGTACCAGGTCTTCCTTCTTTCCTGTTGCCACTCTCACCGCTAAGCCCGTGTCCACCAGGAGGATCGCGCTCAAGTCCAAAATCGTGAGGGCAGCAAGGGTGTTACCCCACCAAGGCATCGTTGATGTCCTCGGCCGCGTCGCGGCCCTCGGCCACGGCGACCACGGTGAGGTCCTCTCCGGGCGTGCAGTCGCCGCCGGCCCAGACGCCCTGCATCGAGGTGCGGCCCGGCCCGGTGACGGCGATCTTGCCGCCGGCACGGTCGAGGCCCGCATCCTCGGACAGGTTTTGTCCGATGGCGCGGAACACCTGGTCGGCGGGCAGGCGCACGGTCTCTCCGGTGCCCTGCAGGCGGCCGTCGACTTCGTGGGTGTACTCGAACTCGATCTCGCGGACCGTGCCGTTGCCGTGCACCGCACGGGGTGCAACGTTGAACAGCAGCCGCACGCCCTTGGAGGCGGCCAAGTCCTGCTCGAACCGGCTGGCTCCCATGCGGTCGCGGCCGCGCCGGTAGGCCAGCGTGACCTCTTCGGCGCCCAGCAGCTTGGACTGCACCGCCGCGTCGACGGCGGTCATGCCACCGCCGATCACCACGACGTGCCTGCCAACCGGCAGCGAGGTCAGGTCGTCTGACTGGCGCAGCGTCGCGATGAAATCGACCGCATCCTCGACGCCCGCACGGTCCGCGCCCTCGGCATCGAGGCCGTTCACGCCGCCCAGGCCGTGGCCCAGGAAGACGGCGTCGTAGTCCGCGCGCAGGCTTTCAAGCGTGATGTCACGCCCAAGCGCCTTGCCATTCTCGATCGTGATGCCGCCGATGCCGAGCAGCCACTCGACCTCGCGCGCGGCGAAGTCGTTCGTGGCCTTGTAGGCGGCGATGCCGTACTCGTTCAGGCCGCCCGCGCGGGGCTTCGCCTCGTAGATCGTGACGTCGTGGCCGTGCATCGCCAGCCGGTGTGCGCAGGACAGGCCCGCGGGGCCGGCGCCCACCACCGCCACGCGCTTGCCGGTGGCGGCAGCGCGGGCGAACGGGTGGCCCTGCCGCGCCATCAGGCTGTCGGTGGCGTGGCGCTGCAGGCGTCCGATCTCGACCGGCTTGCCCTCGGCGGCCTCGCGCACGCAGGCTTCCTCGCACAGCGTCTCGGTCGGGCAGACGCGGGCGCACATGCCGCCCAGGATGTTCTGCTCGAAAATCGTCTTGGCCGCGGCCTCGGGCTGGCCGGTCGCGATCTGGCGGATGAACAGCGGGATGTCGATCGCGGTCGGGCACGCCGTGATGCACGGCGCATCATGGCAGAAATAGCAGCGATCCGCGGCGACCGCGGCCTCGTGCGGGTCATAGGCCGCGTGCAGGTCGGCAAAGTTCTCGTGCAGCGTGGCGGCGTCGATCCGGCCCGCGGCGATGCCGGGGATATGGGGGCCGGTTGCGTGGCGGCTGGTCATGGCGTCTCCCTGTGTTTCTTTCCAGCAAGCCTGCCACGAGTCGTTTTTTTATCAAACGGTAAAATTTCGCTCCATGCGAAATTTCGGCGGTTCTGCTGCCTAAGCGGTCGATGGCAACTCTGTTGTTGTTTGTAGCGTGACGAAGATCTTTGCAGTGAATTACACAGTCTTTTACAGCAACGCGATTTTCAGAACGGCGGGATCGAGCCCCGTTTGAAGGGCCGTCGAACGGCCGCTTTGCCCCCATGTGAACGGCCGCTGATATGCGGCTTCACCTTCAGACCTCGTAGTAGCCAGCCGTGGCGGCTTCGGTCTCCGTTCGGTAGCGGTAGGTCCGCGACACCTGGTCCGCGAGCGTGTCGTTCACCCCGGACTTGTTGAACAAGGGCACGCCGTCCGTCGGGCTGTTGTGCTCCAGCGTCATCACGTCCCCCCGGTTGTTCACGACCTCGAGGACGGCGTTGGCGCAGGGGTTGCGCACCTCGTCCATGACCGCACCGCCGCCAGCCTGCCGGACGTAGCGCCGTGCGAAGGCTCCCATCGCTTCCGAGGTGCCGGTTTCGGTGTCGGGCGTGCAGCCCGTGATTTCGCACTCGGTGTAATCGACATTGGCATCCGCAAGGGGCCACCTGTTGAATGCGCTGACCGCGCATCGGATCATCCTGCCCTTGAGCTTGAAGCCGGTGTAGGTGAGCGCGCCTACCTGGTTGCGCAGCGCCGATCCGGTGAAGTCGAGATCGCGCCAGTCGATGTTCCGGGTCTGGTTGTTCGCCGAAGCCTGGAAACGGAACCCGAGGTCGGTGGAATCGACATTGCCCCCGCCGTGCCAGATATGCTTCCGGGACCCGCTCACGACGCCGGCCTTGCAGCCGATCGCGCGAACGTTGCGGAAGACAAGCGGGCCGGCGGTATCGTCACCGATGATGTTGAACAGGTTGCCGCAGTTGCGGATCTCCACGTTCTCCAGTGTCAGCGTGTTCGGGTTGGCCGCGCTCTGGTAGCTGTCCCACAGGACGTTGGCGAGGCTCTGGTCTGCGAAGTAGCCATTGCGCACGGTCGTTACCGGGAACTGACCCGCGCCCGGCCCGCCGGTGGGAGACCCGACCCCCCAAAGGTCGCCAACGCCGACGCCCCGGAAGCTGTGCACCGTCGCGACACGCGTGCCGTAGAACTCGAACAGGCTGCCGGGGATGCTGCTGCCGTTGGTAGCCTCTGCCTCGAAGTAGTGAACCACGGCCTCACCGCACCGCGCGATCTCAAGGCAGTCGCCGGCCGTGGCCGACCCGTCGTCGATCACGTACCGGCCAGATGTGACCTCCACACGCCCGAAGCCGATGATCTCCGGCCCCTCGCCGCAGTTGCGGAACAGGAGATTACCACCGAGGTGGAACCGGGCATCCTCCGCGATAGCCGCGGACGCACCGATGTCGATCGGATTGGCGTAGCAGCCGCCCAGCTCGCCGCTGCCGCTCACGGCATAGTGACCTCCGGGCGTCAGCCCCTTCATCAGGATGTTGCATCCGCCCGCGCCGGCCTGGCCGTAGCCGCCGGTCCAGCCGGTCTGGCCGCCCTTGTTGTTGTCCAGCCGGCCGTGGATCACGAAGCGGATGCCGCCGAGCGCAAGATCGCCGCCAAACAGGTCGACCGATCCGGTCGCGTCGGTCTGCTCGCCGTCGGCCAGCTTCACGGTGGCGCCTTCCTCGACGACGATTGTAGTGTTGGACCCGGTGATGTGGGCGCAGACCTTGTGCCCGGCCGCAGTGGGATGGTCGCCCGTCACGCGCATGAGATAGGTGCCGGCGCCAGCGAAGCGCAGGGTGCCCACGCCATCCGCCGCGATCTGCGCCAGCAGCGCGTTCGCAAGCGGCGCGTTGTCCGTCACGCCGTCCGGCGCGCCGCCCAGCTGCTCGACCTCGTAGATCCCGCCTGCGCTCGGCTGCGCCTTGATCCCGTCGCCGCCCGCCGTCGTCTTCATCTCGCCGGACGAGACGATCTCGTATCGCCACGGTCCGGCCTCGATCTCGAGGCCCGGGCTACCCAGGACGCCGCCGTAAGCGAACAGCTCAGCTGGAGTTGCGAACTTCACCCGGCCGATCCATCCCTCGTGCGTCTCGCTTGATCCGTCGTGGGTATAGACCTTCAGGCCGACCGTGTCATTCACGTAGAAAGGCGACGGTACGCCGCTCAGGTCCGCGGGCATTTCGGTGTAGAGAGGCGCACCCGCCGACAGCGCGGCAAGCTCGGCCTGCGACTTCGCCACGCTCGCGTCGGCCGCGCTGGACGCGCTGGCCAGCCGATGGTCGTTTGCGAGGTCCGCCTGCCCGGTGGCGGTCGTGGCGGCCGTGCCGGCAGTGCCCGCCGCCGTCTGCGCGATCTCGGCTGCCCCTTCGGCTGTTGCCGCCGATTCCGCTGCCGCGGCGCGCGCCGCCAGTGTCTCCGAGCTGTTGAGGCCGGCCATCTGCCGCCACTCGATCTCGTCCGACCCGATCGACGGCGACCCGATCACGAGCCAGGTCGTGCCCGTGTAGGTGTCGCCCTCCAGCACGTGGCAGATCGCCAGCGCGATCTCGGCGTCGCTGTCGGCGTCGGTGGCGCGAGCCCAGGCCCCCGCCGTGTCCACCACATAGACGCCGTTGGCGGTCGCGTCGTTCTGCCCGGACACCAGCACGCGGTCGCCGGTCGCCACCGCCACGCCGTCGATCGTCGCCGCGCCGCTCAGGGTCAGGTTGGCGGTCGATGCCACCCTCGCTGGTGCAAGCCTGTTGAGCCCGTTCGCGGCCGCGGTGATCGCCTCGGCCACAGGCCCCGACGCGGCGAGGATCGTGCCGAGCCCGGTCGACGACAGTCGCCCGACCGACCCCTGGTAGATCGTCAGCACGTGATCCAGCCCGGCTAGAGTTCCCGTGTCCGTGACGCGAATGCCATCTGCCATGCCTGTTCTCCTCAGATGATCGTGACGGTGATAGCCGAGCTCGGCGCGCTGCCGACGCCCTCAGCGTTGATCGCGGCGAAGCGATAGTCCTGCGCGCCCTGCGGCGCGGTGCCGGCGCTCTCGCGGTAGAGCAGCACCGCCTCTATCGAGCCGTCGAAATCCGATGTCGCGACGATCTCGATCCGGTCGTTGCCGGGCGCCGCCTCCAGCGCGATCAGCGTCTGACCATCGGCCGTGATCGGATCCGTGGCCACGGCCGTGCCGCCAGCCAGCCGGGCTGTGACGCTGCCGGCGGTGCGGCCGGAAACCGTGATGTAGCCACGATAGGTTTGGCCCGCCTCCAGCGTGACCGCCTGCGACAGGGTGGATTCGGAGCCGGGCGTATGGGTTGCCTCGCCGCCGGCGATCGTCCAGCCGCCGCCGGCGGTCCAGGACGACATGCCGGCACCCAGCATCTGCGAGCGCGTGCTGTCGCCGTCGACGATGACGACGGTCGATCCGGCCGTGGCCTCGACGCGCCGGACCTCGTCGGTCGCTGTGTCCAGCGTGCCCCCGTTTGGCGTCCGGAAGACTGCGATCTCGGTGGTGGCCGGATCGGAATGCGCCAGCGACAAGACCGCGTGGCCGATCGCGCCGGCGACCTCGATGCTGTCGAGGTCCAGCGCGGCCGGCAACGGCACCCTGTCGCCGACGGTGTAGGCGGCGATATCCGACGCCGCGCCGGCCCCGTCCGCAAAATTGACGGCAACCAGTTGCAGCTCGATCTCGTCGCCTAGGTCATAGGTCAGCGTGGCCGTGCCCGACGCGCCGGGGATCGTGGCCTCGGCCCATGTGCCGGCCCCGGCCAGACGGTGGCGCAAGGTGATCGAGGCGATCGCCACCGTGTCGGCCGGATCGCCGGAAGCGGCAACAAGAACCGCGCGCGAGGTCGTTCCGAAGGATCCCTCGTCGCCCTCGGTCTCGATGTCCACCAAGACCGGCGCGACGGGAAGGCCGCCGGCGTCGATCACCTCGCCGACCACCGGATCCCATTCAGGCGGCACGTAGGCATCCGTCAGCGCGTCGATCTCGGGCGCGGCGTTCGTGAGCGTCATCGGCACGATGCCGTCCTTCCCCGGCTCGACATCGAGCACGAGGACCTCCTCGCTTTCCTCGCCCAGCACGCCGAACACGATCAAGGCCCCGACCGCCGGCACTCCTTCGCCCGTGACGTGCAGCGCGCGCGTGACACCTTCGACGGTCTGCACCGCCGTCAGGACCGACTGCCCGACCGGGTCGGACTCGTCGAAGTCCAGGTAGCGGACGCCGTAATCGGTGCCGGCCTCCATCAGGACCTCGCTGTCCAGCACGATCAGGCGGTCGCGGACCTCGAGCACGCGGGCGGCGGCCTGCACGTCGCTCAGCACGTCGTGCGACAGGCGGATCGTGTCGCCGCGCGTGGCCACGCGCGCCAGGCCATCCTGCTCGACCATCCAGCGATCGCGACGATGGATCGCCACCTGCATGTCGCGATAGATCTCGCGCATGATCTCCTGCGCGTTGGTCTTGCCCGGCGCCTGCCACTCCTCGATCACGTCGATCGAGCCGACATGCCCGGGCCAGCGCACGACCACCTCCGATTCCTGATAGTCGTTCTCCTCGTCCGCGAACCGCACCCGGATCGCGTCGGGGAAGTCGGCGTAGATGCGCCGGCCGCGCAGCTTCTGGCTGTTGCGCGGGTGGATGTGGTCGATCGCGTGTGCAGCCGGCCGGTCGATCACCACCGACCACTTCACGCCGTCGTGGCGCGGGCTGGCGCGGCCGGCCTTGGCGATCTCGATCAGCAGCTCGCGCAGCGATCCCCATTTCGCCCGGTTGTGGTCGTAGTGCAGGCCCTTGGCGACGCAGAAGTCGAACCACTCCGCCAGCGCGTCGAAGTCGATCCCGGCATCCTCCACCGGAAAGACCGCATGGGCGCCCTGCAGCGCATGGATGAAGGCGCTGGCCGGGTTGCGCGGCAGGCCCGTGATCCACGCCGCGCCGTCCCATTCAAGCGCGTGGCGCTTGACCAGCGCGTTGACGCTATCGAGCGACCCGCTGAGCTGGTGGCTGGCGCGGATCCGCACCGCCAGCAGCGCCAGAGGCACGTCGGTGGCGATCGGGTATTCCGGCCGGATGCTCTGGAGGGCGGACAGGACGACCGTGTTCTGCGTGTAGCGGTCGGTTCTGCCATCGACGAGCTCGACGTCGATGTCCCAGGCGCCACGATGCGGCAACGTCCACGTGTACTGCCTGAAGAACGGATCCCGCTTCTTCGCCTTGTACCTCAGGTCGTGAACGAGCTGCCACTCGCCGCCGTCTTGCCTCTGGCGGATCCTGAGCGTGACCGAAGTGCTGTAAGTGTTGTCCGAGGTCTCGCCGTTCCGGATCAGGCCCGCGGGGAAATGGATCACGAGGCTGGCGCGGACACTGCTGCGTGCCGTCGATCCGGCCCAGGGCCCAGCGGATTTGTTCAGCTCGACACCGACGACCTCCTCGATTACCTGCTGCGACGTCAGCGTGACCGGCTCATCGTCAGGCGCGCCCTCGCGGACCTCGTAGTCCACGTTCTGGAAATTCTCGATCGGGGTGTCGCCAATGCGGATGTCCGACACGTCGAGCCGGCCGTAGCCCAGCAGGAACAGCGTGCGGACATACTGGTCGTCGCCGACGATCTCGGTGTAGGGCCGGGCGGCGAAGACCGGCGCCACGCGGATATGGCCGAAGGGCAGCGGCACCGGGTCGCCGGGCGCAGCGCGATTTTTCCAGCCGTCGATCTTGTACTCGGCCTCGGGGTCGCGCCCACCGCCGGGCAGTTCGGGGCGCGGGGTCAGCGCGTTGATCAGAGCCCCGCCGATCGCGACGATCGCCGCCATGCTTCCGAAGTAGATGGCGTTGACGGCAGCGGCGCTCAGGAACGCGCCCGTGGCTGCGAAATACGCCGTCCCGGCAAGGTGTGTCAGGTACGCGGCCGCCATCGTGACCAGTTCACCCGGCACGACCCGGATCACCACCGTGGTGCCGGAATGCGGCCGGACGCGACCCCACCAGAGCCGCGGGATCATGGCCGTCTGACCATCGCCGGCGACCAGCGTCACGCGCAGCCGGTCCAGCACGGTCTCCGGAGCGTTCGGCAAAGCCCGGTCGATGATCTCGGCCACGGTCACCGTCGCCTCGATCTCGAAGCCGTGGCGCGCCTGGTCGGGCAAGGCGCGGGTGCGGATGACCCGGATGCTCATGCCATGGCCTCGTGGCGGAAGGTGCCCAGCAGGCGGTTGCCCCAGGGCTGGTCGGCAACGGGCACGATTACCGACGCGGTGCGCGCGTGGACGTGCAGCATGTGCCGGGCATCGACCGCGACGGCGACGTGCTGGGCGTAGCGGCCGGCACGGAACAGCAGCGCGTCGAAGGGGCGCGCGGCCGCGACAGGCGCCCAGGGTGCGCGGCAATCCGGATCGCTCAGCAGGGCGTCCAGCGCGGCACGCTCGGCCGTGTCGGCGTAGCGGTCGGCATAGGAGGGCAGATCGATGCCCAGCTGCTCGGCGTAGACCAGGCGCAGCAGGCCCCAGCAATCGACGCCGTTCCGATCGCGGCCGTGGTCGCGGTGCGGCAGGCCGACATAGGCGCTCCAGTCGATCGTCATCGGAACATCCCCGGGAACCGGGCCTTCGTGATGCGGTGTGCGACGGCTTCCTCTTCTTCGATCGGCTTGCGCGAGGCACCGATCACGACCTGCGTGCCGTAGTCGGCCGCGATGACCTCGAGGCCGTGGTACTCGACCTCGACCGCGTCGGGGGCCGAGGCGTACACAACCGCCAGCGCGGCCGTCGCCCGGGTCGAGAACGAGCGGACCGCCTTGACCAGGGTCGCGTCGAACAGGTCGATCGTGATCCCGAAGGCGGCCGGCGCGTCTTCCTGGTCGCCGGGCATCTCGAAGCTGGCCATGATGAAGCGGAAAGGCTCCGTCGCGGGATCGCTGTCCTTCCACGCCGACCGCGTGCCGTAGGTCAGCGGATCCGTTGTCAGCCGCTCGGTCGGGTCGCTGGACAGCCGGATCGGCGCGTCGAGCTCCGGGTGATCGATGTGGATCAGCAGCACCTCGACCTCGTCGCTGTACTGCGCCTCGGCGTGGGTGCGGGCGGTGATGGAAACTAGCCGGCTCATGGCATGTCCCAGACGCTGAAGGCGACCGTGATGGAGACCCCTTGAACGGGGCCTTCAAGCGGGGGTTCATCGCCCCACAGACACAGCAGCTGCGCGGCGATCAGCAGTGGCGTCCCGGCATCGTCCAGCAACGGCGCGCCGGACTCGTCCAGCAGCGGCGTGCCGTCCAGCCAAGGATCGGGCATCCAGAAGGGCAGCGAGCCGCCGGCCAGGGTTTCGGTGAAGAAGTGGTTCAGGATGCCCCAGCGTTCGCGGTCCAGCACGACCGCGAGGTCCAGCCGGCGCGCCACGCTGGAATAGCGCCGGGCGAACCGCGGGGGCCCCGCCTCGGTGGCGCGGCGCCGACGGCCGTCCTGTGTCTGCGCACCATAGTTGCGACGCAGCGGCCGGGGCAGCTCGGTGGGCCATTCGGCGATCATCGGCGCGTCCTTTTGGGCGGAAGGCCGCGACGTGCCAGAGTGCGCGCGAAGGCGGTGCCAGGAGAGTTCGCGGAATCGTCGACCGCCTCGCTGACGACGAAGCGCTGCAGGCGCCCGCCGCCCGGCATCGGCTCGCTCTCCTCGCGGATGTCGAGGCCGCGCGAGGACTGGTCGATGATCTGGGTCTGCAGGACCATCATGCCGCCGGCGGCGCCGCCAGAAACAAACCCGCCTTGTGCGAAGCCGGGAATGGGTGCGCTGGCGTTGATGGCCTCGAGGATGGCGCGGTTGCGGTTCGCGGCCTCGGCCTTGACGATGAACTCGCCCGGGCTGACGGCGATCACGCGGCCGTCCTGTTTCGGTCCGCCTCGCCCATGGATCATGCCCGCGGGGCGGAACGGATCGCCGCCCTCTGCCAGACCGAGCAGCTTCAGGATGCCGCCACCCGAGCTGCCGGTGGAGAGCCCCAGCGCCCGGAGCAGCGGTTCCACGATCAGCGCCTGGATCGCGATGTCGCGCAGCGTCTGGCCGAAGCGTTCCCACGCCTCCGCCGCCTCGTTGCCGCCCTGCACGAGCGACGGGACGAGGTCCGAGACGGCGCCGCCAACCTGGTCGCGGATCTGCCCGATCTCTTCCTGCGCGGCCTTCTCGGCCGAGATGGTGGCGATGTTCGCTTCGATCGCGGCGCGCTGCTCGGCCGTGGCCCCGGCGAGCGTCTCGCGCAGGCGGATCATCTCCTGCTGGACGGGGTCGGTTTCGCGGAGGATCGCCAGCTCGTCGTGCTGGCTGCTGATCAGATCTTCGACCGCCTTCTTCTGACGTTCGAGCTCGGACGTGCCACCACCGCCGCGCCGCCCGCCGCCGCCACGTCCGCTGCCGTTCACCGCCGTCTGCAGCTTGCGGTACTCGGCCTCGGCCGACTGCGCGGCCTGGGCCAGAGCCTCGGCGTGTTCCGCTTCCTGCCGGATCGCGCTCTCGTTGGTGGCGAGCTGCTCCGCGCGTCCGCTGGAGATCAGCCCGTATCCGCCGTCGTCCAGCTGCTCGCGGTAGTCCTGGACCGCCAGGGACCCCGCGCGATCCACCGGGTTGCCGACCGTATCGAGCAGGATCTGCGACCGGCGGGCGCGAGCGCCGGAACTGGCGATCGACTGCTGCGCCAGGGCACCCATCTGTGCCACTGCCCCGGCAAGATTTGCCGCCATGGCCGATGCGGCGTTGGCGCCGTCCCAGATCCGCGACGAGACATCGAGCTGAGACAGCGCCAGTCCCTGCTCGAACGCCGCGCGCAACTCGTCCTTCAGCGCCTCGGAGACGTTGACCGTGTCCAGGATCGCCTCGAACGCCCGCCGTTCGGCCGCAGCGTGGGCATCTGCATACTCGACGCTGTCCTCGCCATGCTGCAGCGCGATGCGCTTCAGCTCGTTCTGTTCCTGCAAATCCAGCAGGAGGGATTGGGCAGTCGCACGGTTTTCTTGCCACTGAACGCCGGTCTGGATCAGCGCGGAGAGGCCGTCCTTGATGGCTAACTTTATTCCTTCCTGTGCTGCCTTCAGTTCCTGGTTGAGTGCGGCCTGTTCCCGGAGGTTCGCCAGCTTCTTCTCGGCGTCCTGCAGCTCTGCGCGTGCCGCAGCGACTTGCGCATCGTATTCCGCGACGATGTCGAGCCCGAGCCTCCGGCCGCGCGCGGCCTCCTCTTCAGTCAGCTGAGCCTGAACGCGCGCAAGTTCTGCGGCCGCTGCTTCAACCTGATCGGCGAGTGCCAACTCTTCCGTTGAGGCGAAGCCGCGAAGCATCCGGGTGTTGTCGCGCTCCAGTTCGGCGGTCTTTGCGCGCGCAGCCTCCAGCGCATCGGTCAGCTCGTTGGCCTGGTCTTCGCTGCTCGTGAGCCATTGCACGATCGCCGCGCCTGCCGCGATCGCGCCGATCGTCACCAGGTTGACCGGGCTCAGCAGGCCCATGAAGGCAGTGCCCAGCGCCTTGACCGCACCGGCGGCGCCCATCGGGCCGATCACCTGGGTGATCTGCGTGCCCTGCTGGAGGGCCAGCTGCAGCGGATTCTGGCCGGCCGCCATCATGACGCCGAGGTCGTTGAACTGCGCGGTGAGGTTGCCGACGGATCCGGCGGCCAGCGTGTGGGTCTGCTGCACCCCACGTGCCGCGCTGCCCGTGTCGGTCAGGCGCGCGGCCGTGGTCGCGGCCTTGGCCTCGACCGACGCCAGTGCGGTTGCGGCGTCGCGGCCTTCGGATTCCACGCCCTGGAGCGCCGTGTCGAGCCTGCGCAGCTCGTCCGCGGTGCTCTTGATCTCGCCCTGGGCCTGCCTGCCGTCGGCGGTCAGGCGGGCGTGGAAGTTCAGCGCCATGTCACCGTTCCTCGTTCAGCGCACCGGCCGCGCCCGCCTCGATCAGCCGAACCTGCTCCCAGAGTGGCGGCGTGACGTCGACGCCGGCCATCCGCAGGCCCGCCTCGGCCGCCGTGTAATCCAGCCCCAGCCAGAGCGGCGCGGCATCCATGCGCGGGATGCACCGCCATTGCTGCGCGACGGCGAGAAAGGCCTGGATGGCTTCGGCGTTCTCCGGCCAGACGCCGTCCTCCTCGGGCGGTGCCTGGAGCACGTCCTCGGGGATCCCCCAGAAGGCGAGGTCCTCGGCGATATCGTCCCGGGCCGGGGCATCGCGTTCGAAGAGCCGGTTCAGAGCCCACGCGCGCCCGGCCCATTTCAGTTTCCCGCCCGAGCGCCCTGCAGCCCGAGGCGGTAACCCTTGAGCAGCCCGATCCGCATGTCGGCCATGCCCAAGGCCTGATCCAGGACGCCGCTGTCGAACCGGATGGGATGACCGTCCTCGCCGATCAGGTCGCCCAGATCGACGACGACAGCGCGCAGGAAGGCTTTCTCCTGGTCGAGCGACGGCGTGTTGCTGTCGGGGCTGAAGTAGCCGTTGGTCTCGTCGTCAGAAAGGACGCGAAACGTTGCCTTGAAGGTCTCGCCGCCGGCGGCGGTGCAGCGGGCCTCGAACTTGCGGTCTGTCGTGAAGCGCAGGGGCATGTGATGTCTCCGTCAGGGTTGGATCAGGTCAGGGTGAGGGTCCACTGGTCGTTGCCGGTGTCGGGCAGCGGCAGCATGCGCAGGGGCCACTCCACGATGCCCTGCGCCTCGGTCGGGCTGTCGGGCCGCTGCATCTGCGCCTGAGGCACGGCCAGGGTGGCGATGGCGCCGGCTTGGGTGCCGTGCACGATCTGGACGGCCAGGGCGGTGCCGTCGCGGGCCGCGGCGTAGGGGTCGAAGGTGGCGATCGGCGTCGCCTCGATCTGCATCTCCAGCGTCTCCGCCCGATCGACGATCACGATCTCCTCGGCACCGATCAGGAACCGGCCCTCAACCTGGTTGCCCATGGCGAGCTTGAAGTTCCGGCCGACGAAGCTTGCGCCATCGATGGTGAGCGTCGGCGTGTTGACCTTCGACACCACCAGCGGCGCCTGGAAGGCACTGTAATCGGGCGTCGGCTTGGCCTGGTCGACCGGCTTCGTCCAGAGGCCGGTGAAGGTGAACTCGAGCTGCGGGATGCCCGACGCGTTCTTCACGACCTCGCAGTTCCCGCGCGCGCCGATGAGCTTGTAGAGGATCCCGGCGATGTTGAGCGTAATCGTCGCGCTCTCGTGCCCGTCTGTGACCGGATTGTAGGTGACCGATGTGCCCACCACGATGGTCTCGGCCACCCCGCAGGCGCGCATCAGAGGGCCCCAGCCAGGCACGGTGCCGGCGGTGCCGGATGGTACGAGTTCGACCTTGAACGTCATGACCATGTGCAGGTCGGCCGGAATCATCGCCGCGTTGCCCAGCCAGGGCGTCTCGTGCCCCCGGTCGACGTCCTGACCCTGCATGGGCTGGATCGAGATGTCGTGGGCATAGATCGCGTTGGCAACACCGGTAAGGGTCGGGTCGATGCCGTACGTGGTCTCGATCCCGGCGAGCAGGACCTTCTCGCGGTAGCGCAGAGCCATGGATCAGGCCTCCTTCTTCGCGGCGGGCTTGGCCGCGGGTTTCGGTGTGCCGGCCGGGGCCGTTCCGGCGACCTTCTTGAGGCCGCCCTTGTCGTCGCGGGTGTAGGAGCCGCCCGATTGCGGAAGCTTCATGGAGTGATCCTCAGCTGGTCGGTGATGAAGAACTGGAACTGGTAGGCGAGCACGCCGCGGTGGCGGGTCTCGATGACGCCGGCGCGCTGCAGCTCAAAGACGCCGACGACTCCGTCGGGCGCCCAGCCGCAGACGGCTGCCGTGATGTCGGCTGAGAAGGTGTCGAGTTCGTCGAGGGCGCGCTTGCCGTGGCGGTCCACGTTGCGCAGCAGCACGACGAGCGAGACTCCGTGCCGGACTTCCTGCGTGAAGAAGCCCGAGATCGCGCCAGTACCCCGCGTCGGCACACCCGTGACGCCGGCTGGGATCAGGTAGCCGTTGACGCCGCCCGCGGGTACCACGTTGGACTCCATCACGGCCATGAAGTCGGACGCCGTGAAAAGGCGGCCCTGCAGCTCTTGAACCCGGCCTTCAAGGCGGGTTTTCAGGGGCGCGACGAGCATCAGATGAAGCCCTTCAGGTTGCCTTCGGTGAAGGGCCGCTCCCGGTCGGTCACCTCGACCCCCGAACCGCCGGTCTGTGCGGGTGTCACGCCCTCGGCGTCGAGCTCGATCACGCCCTGGGCGATCTCGCGCAGCTGGCGCATTGCAGCCTCGTAGTCGCGGGTGATCTTGGCGTCGGGATCGAACGGATGAAGGATGTAGATCGCGATCTGGCGCGCCAGCGTCGGGATCGGGTCCGGCACGGTGGCAAAGGGCAGGGCGTAGCGACCCTTCACGTAGCCGTTGATCAGTCCCTCGGCCTCTTCGATCGCGGAGGTCACCACGCCGGCGTCGATCGCGCCCGTCGCCGTCTCGCCCCGGTCCGTCAGGCTCACCAGGAGCGCGGTGCCGTAGCGGTCTTCCAGCTGGGCTTGCGTGGTGTAGGCGGGCATGGGCGGCTCCGGGGGTCAAAAGGCCCGGCGGCGCGCGGCCGCCGGGAGGTGTCACCGTCCGGCAAAGCGGCCGGGCGGAGCAGAGATCAGTCCGCCTCGCGGGTCTCGACCGAGAGGCGCGGATCGGCGATCAGCGCCGCCTTCTCGCCCTCGGTGAGTTCCTCGAGCGGGATCGTCACCGGCTGCGCGCCGAAGTGACGGCCCGCGCGCCATCGGCCGCGCTTCGGACCTTTCACCACGACGACGAGCGGCTTGGCCTTCGTCGGGATCGGGGTCCGGGAGGCGGCAGCGCCGCCCCCGGTCTCCCCCGCACCGCCCGCAGCAGTTCCCTGCACGACTGCTGCGGGTTCGGCCTCGGCGGCGGGCGCTGTCGCGCCTGCCTGTTCGGTGGCGGCCGGCTCCCTGGCCGGCCCCGGCGCGACAGTCTGGCCGGCTGCGATCTCAGCCTCAGCGGCGGTCGCCCGCCCGTCCGGGTGGGCGGAAGCGACCGGCACTTCGATCCCGGTCGCCTTCGCGTCCGCCTGGTCGGTTGCGGCCGGGGCCTTGGCGCCGGCCTTCTTCGGGGATGCTTTACGTGCCATGGGTCAGCCTCAGGTCAGCCAGGGCACGGTGAGCAGCTCGGCCGTGCCTTTCCACTCGTTGGTCTCGCCGCCCGACCCCAGTTCGGAGTTCAGGATCTTGCGGCCGGCGCTTTCGAGCGAGGGCGGCACGACCAGCAGGTTCGGGATCAGGCCCAGCGGGCGGCCACCGTCGCCCGTCATGCCCTGCAGCGCCGCACGGGCGCTCGCATAGCTCGTGGCGCTCAGAGCCTGCTTCGAGCCGTAAGCCATCTGCGGGATGCCGAAGCCCACGTTCCCCCGCCAGTCCGCGCCGTAGACGAAGGTGTTCGTGAAGAACACGTTGTCGTCTGTCGGCCGGTCCTTGTAGTCGAAGGTGATCGGCTTGCGTTCCTGGAGGATGATCGGCTTCGGCGTCCGGTTCGTGCAGAGCAGGAACCACGGCGTGCCCGTCCCGCCACCGGTGTTCGAGAACGTGGTCGTAACCCCATTCTCGTCGGTGATCGGGTGATCGGTGTCGAAGAAGTTCTGGCCGTCCCAGCATTCGGTGTCGAAGCCGGCGGCGAGCAGGTTCCAGACCAGCATCTCGGGATGCGCGGCCGCGGCGTCGCCGAGATGCGAGAACATCATCGCGTACTGGCCGAGATTGTCGTCCTCGATGTCGTCGCGGCTGACCTCGACGGTCTTCTCGAAGTGCTTGTTGCGGATCGTGTAGCCGGCTTCCGCGATGCCATCGAGCTGGCGCTGTCCGATCCACTCGCGCATGCCGGACATCTGCCGGAGCCAGCCGTACGTGGTCTCGGACGTGCTGGACCGGACGACGGTGGCGACGCGGTCGCGCAGGGTTGGGGCCTGGCTGACCGCATTGCGGAAAGTGGTGTCGAACCCGACGCGCAGGCTCTGGAGGTTGGCGTTGTTGACGATCATGGATCAGTGCTCCTGTCAGGCGCCGGTGCGGGCGAGGGTGAGGGCTTCGTCGAGACGGACCCAGACGCCCTGGGCGTCCACATCCGTGACGATGCCCGCGGGCGAGCGCGTCGCCGTGCCATCCGTCTTCGCGACGGTCTGGTCATCGACCGCGAAGCAGACGTCGCCGATCTCGGCGGACGTGATGGCGTCGGTGGCGGCGCTGTTGTCGAAGCGAAACACGCCGGTGCGGATCCGCGCCGTCACGTCGCCCGCGGCGCCGGCCGCGTTGTCGGCCTCGGCCTCGGCGATGCCCACGCCGACCAGGCCGGTGGCCGTGGCGCCCGGCGTGACGTAGCCGGCGGCGTTGCGCATCACGAGCGCGCCCACGTGGAGCAGGACCGTGGCGGCGACCGCCCCGGCGATGACGTCGCCCTCACGCCGCGGCGTGAGGCGACCTGCGGTCAGAGCGGCCATCAGACGGTCTCCTTGGCTTTCGCGTCAGCCTTGAGCTGCGCGAGGTAGGTTTCGGGTTCGAGGCCGAGCATGTCGGCCACCTGGCGCTGATCGGCGCTGAGCGCGGTCAGCTGCTCGCCGCCGCCGGGAGGCAGCGCGGAAAGAGCGGACTCGCCGAGCTGAGGCAGGCCCGCGACCATCGCCTCGGCGCGGGCGGGGTTCTCCATGTGGAGCGCCACGTAATGCTCGCGCGCGGGCTTCACGCCGGCGCGCTTGTCGGCGATGGCCTTGTCGACGAATGCCTCGGCGGTGCGCTTCTTGTCGCCGTCCTGCATCGCCTTGACCTGGGCAGAGAGCGCCGCGAGCTGTTCACCCGCCTCGCCGGCACCGGCACGCAGAGCCTTGACCGTGGCCACCAGCTCCGTGCGCGTGGCGCCGTCCTCGACGCCCAGGGCGTCGCGGACCTCCGAAAGCGCCGTCAGCGCCTCGGTCGTCTCGGCCGCGTCGGCGCCCATCTTCTTCTTGAGAGCCGCCGCGATGTCCTCGTCGGACGCGTCGGCGGTCAGGCCGACCATTTCGGCGACCATTGCCCGGAAATCCATTCCGTCTTCCCCTTCGTCGGTGAAAGTGAGCGCCGTGAGCTGGCGCAGGGCCGGACGGTTGGTGATGGCCACCGACACGATCCGGGTGATGCGTCCGTCCTTCGCGTTCAGAAAGACGGGCGAGACGCCCCAATAGGCGCGATCCTCCATGAGAGCCTGACCCGCGGCGGTCCACTCGACCCGGCCCCAGAGGCCGTCCTCGCGCTCTTCCATCTCGCCGATGTAGCCGTAGGCGCGGGTGTCACCGCCCTTGGCTCCGGGCATCGTGCCGTGATCGACGTCGACATGGATGCGGCCGGGCGCGGCGAACGACGCTTCGGTCAGCGCCGTCGCGTTCTCGTAGAACCAAGGTCCGCGGCCATCGGCGGCGGCCTGCTTGCCCTTCGGAAACAGGCGCAGCCATTCCGGCGCGACGCCGGGTTGCGGATCGGGCTGCGTGATGGCCGAGAGGGCGATGAGGGTTGCGGATCTGCTCATGCCGGCACATTGCCCGCAGAGCGCCGTCCGTTACGGACGCAAGGGTTTGCCCGGACCTACTTCTTCAGGAGACTTTCCAGCCAGTCTCCGATCACGGCGAGGATGGCTGTCTCGTCGTCGGGACCGACCCCAACGAAAGGACGCGCCGGAATCGCGCCCCAGGGGATCGAGGATCCTCGTGCAGTCGTGCCGAACGCTCCCTTGGCGGCGCCGAACTGCATCACGGCCGCCTGGATGGCGTTGCTGCCCCAGTCGACATGGCCGGGGCCGGCCTCATAGTTGATCGTCTTGCGCATCGTGTCGGTCAGCCGAAGCGTCCCGATTCCGGTGACCGGCGGATTGCGCCGGGCGTAGGCGTCCAGAGTGGTCTGGCTGCGCGGCGCCCATGGCGTGCCGTCGGGTGCGGTCGCGGTCAGGAAGTTCTGGTCCGTGCGCGACAGCATCTCCTCGCCGATGTCTACCATCAGCGGCGTGAGATCGTCCAACTCGGCCGCTGCACGCGACAGCGCCGCAATGATCGGATCGGTGCTGGCGTCGATGCGGATCATGGCGCCTCCGGAACCTTCGGCCCGTCGCCGTCGAGCACTTCGGCCCCCCAGCGGCCGAGCGCCTCGCCCAGTGCCTCGGGTAGCGCTTCGCGCTTCACGTCCGCCAGGCGCTGCACATCCTCGGCGACCGTCGCGCCTGGCGCGTAGCCCCAGCCCTTGCCGATTCCCGGCGGCTCGCCGGTTTTCCGATCGAGGACGTCCCAGCCGTCCTGCAGCTCCACCTCGGGCTTGCCGCCCCGCCGGACCGCCGCGGTCGGATTGCGCGCGCCGATGACAAAGCAGCTGCAGCCCCAGCCGTTCGGCGGGAAGTGCGTCTGCCAGAAGGGGTGCTCGCGCGGCAGGATCAGCCCGTCCCATGCCAGGTGGTGGAGGCGGGGCTCGACCGACCCGCCATGGCGGTAGATCCAGATCGGGAAGAGCTGCAGCTGCGCCCAGCGGCCGGCCATGTAGCTGGTGCGCATGTTGGTCTCGTAGATGACCTTGGTCCGCCACGCCTCGCCCTTGACGGTGCCCTCTCCCGTCCAGCCATGCCAGCCGCGGCGCTCGACGATCTCGCGGAAGTCGCGCCGGAACTCCTCCAGGGTCGTGCCTTCCGAGATTGCCTTGTCGACCGCCCTCGCGAGATCGGCCAGCAGATCGGCCTTCGTCGCGCCGGCCACCATGAAAGCGCGGTCGTGCTGGGCCTTCCACACGTCGCGCCAGGTGGATGTCGGCAGCAGGTTGCCAAGGCGCAGCCGGAAAGCCGCGACCTGCTCAGCGAAGGGGCGCCGGAAGGCAGTGGCGACAGTGGGCTCAGCCATCGGCCTCTTCCACCACGGCCGCCATGCCCCCCAGGTGCGCCGAGGCGAAGGCCCGCCCCATGACCGTGGCCAGGCGATCCGATGACACCTCCGGGAACGCGGCGAGCAGCATCTCGCGCAGTTCGTCGAGGCTGCCGGCGGCGTCCAGCATCACCTCGATCTGGCCGAGCATGCCCTCGATCGCGGGCGCGGCTTCCTCGGCCAGCCTGACGGCCGCTTCTGCGAGAGGCTCTGAGCGGCCCGCTGAGGCGCTTTCTCGCGTCTCGGGGTCCACGCCCTGCGAAAGAGCCTCAGGGTATTCAAACCCCCGTTCAAATTCGCTCTCAGGGGCATTCCCACCCGAACCCGGGGAAGCGGGTGCCGCTTTCGCGGGTGCGGAGGCCTTCGGAGAGAGGATTCTAGCGTTCTTCTTCGGCTGCCGGAGCCCGAATTTCTCGCGCAGATCCTCCTCAGCGACCTCGAGTCCGCGATCGACCCAGGGCGTCACAGCGTCGGTAAAGGCCTTCAGGTCCTCCGCCTCCGGCCGAACGATGACGATGCGCGGGTAGCGCGGGCGCGGGCCATAGTTCAGTTCCACCCAGGGCCGGACCAGGTCCCGGTTCAGGATCGCCGCCAGCGCCTTGGCGTCCGCCCGCTCGATGTCCTCCTGAACGAGCCGGTGTTCCTTGCCGGAACCCAAGCCCCCGGTCTCGGCGTCCGTGGTCGCGGTCTGGCCCAGCACGGCCTTGCTGACCTGCTTGTCGTAGAACTCCGCCCGATCCTTGTAGAGGCTGGAGGAGGCCGAGAGGTTGCCGGTCTCGACGAACTCGAGCTGCATGCTCTCCGGGATGATCGCCGCCATGTCGCCGGCGATGTTCGCCACGGCGCGCATCAGCGTCGCGCGATCCTCCTTCGTGGCGCCGGGTCCGAACTTGCCGACGCGCACCGGCTGGCCGTAGGTCTGGCTGAAGATCGACCAGTCCCGCTCGCCGTACTTCTTGAACAGGTACGGCCAGAGCACCACCCGGGCGAGACCGGAGCGGGCGGGCAGGCCGGACTTGGCCTTGATCCGCGCCTCGATGAACTTGAACGCCGGCAGCGGAAGCTCCTCGCCGTTGTCGCCGCGCAGGAAGGGCGTCTTAAGGTCGACCCGGTCAAAGCCGAACCAGCGCGGATCCCGGTACTCCAGCCGATCGGGCATCCATTGGCCCTCGGACGTGTCCCAGATGATCTCGGTGAAGCTGTAGCCCTTGCCGATCGCGTCGAGGATGTCGAAGAGCTCATCGGCCAGCTCGTCCCGGTCGAGCCAGTCGCGGACCATCGCGCCGATCTCCACGTCGAGAGGATCCGCGCTCGCATCCTTCACCGTGATCTCGAGCTGCGTGACGGAGCGGCGGCGGGTCCCGAGCACACCCAGGTAGTGCCCGTCCTTCTCCTCGATCGCCTCGGCCAGCTCGAGATAGCGCAACGGATCGCCGGCATCCGCCTCGCGCAGGACGGTGCCCAGGCGGGCGGGCGTCAGCCCATCGCCAGGGTAGCCGGTGATGGGGGAACGCACGCCCGATACGGAGGCGGCGGAGACCTCCTGCGTCAGCTCGGCCTTGCGGACCGGGCGCCCCCAGGCGTCGAGCAGCTGCGGTGTGCGAGCCATGGTGTCACCTCGTGATGTGTTCGACGGCCCACATGACCGCCTGCTGCATGTTGGTTGCGGCGAGGGCGAGATCCCGCGTCGCAAAGCGGTCGCCGTCGGGGTCTGTCCCGCCCATCTCGTGGAGCACGGCGAGGAACATCGCCTGGATCTCGGCGAGAGCCTGCGCCTGTGCCTGCCCCAGTTCGGTTGGCGCCATGGCGACGATCCGGGCCGCCGCCTTGAGATCCGCCAACGTCATGCCCCGTTCGATCGCCATCCCCTCCAGCGCCGCGTCGATGCGCCGGCTGACGTCTTCGCGAAGATCCAAGCCCATCCCATTCCCCATTCAGTAGGTCCCGCCGCGCATTCCGGCGCCCAGCGGCGGGCGCCACCAGTCGCGGGAATCGTTGTCCAGGTCGTCGCCGAGCCCGTCGGCGCTGTTCGGGCCGGTGCGCACCGACTCGTAGCCGTACTCGGTCACCTCGGAGCGGGAGGCGTGGAAGGCCAGCGCGCAGGCGATCGCGCTGTCGCCGTGCCGATCAAGGCCGTCCGACCCTTTGAAACGAAAATTCTCCGGCACGCGGATGATGCCGCCCACGAACTGCAGCGCCTGGTGGTCGCGCAGGACGTCCTCGTGTTGTGGCAGGATGATGGTCCGATCGCCGAACGCCTCGATGTAGGGAGGCATCTCCATCTCGTACCAGGAGCGGCTGAAGCTCACCTCGACGATGCGCGCCCCGTAACGCTGGGCCGCGACCTCGGCGAGATAGGCGCCGTTTCCGGTCCGATCCATCGCGCCCTTCTGGAAGTTCGGGATCCGGTCTAGCAGCCAGAACAGCACGTCGCGCTGCTGGTCGAACGGGATGTTGCGCAACTCGACGATCAGCTTCGTGCGGCGGACCAGGTCGACGCCCTGTTCCAGGATGACGATGTCGGTCGCGTCGCCGGAGCGCGCGAAGTCCTCGCCCATGAAGTGCTGGCGGCGCGGATCGAGGGTTTGAAGGACCTGCTTAAGGTGCTGTTCACACCACGCTTCGGCGGCTGCCTTGCGGTGCTCGGCGGGCGCGTTCTTGAAGCTGTCGGGCATCATCCAGCGCTGGAACGGGATGCCGCTCTCCATGCAGTTCTCGATCTGGACGCGGGTCAGGGCCGCGCCCTGCATCTCGGCCGGGACCGCGTCGAGCTCTTGGCTCATCGCCGCCTCGCGGGCGCCATAGGACGTCCGGATCGTGCTCTCCCAAGCGTCTTGCGCCTCTTGGCTCCATGTCTGGCCTCGCATCAGGCAGACCCTGCGGAACAGCCCGTTCCTTACCGCGTCGCCGAAGGTGTAGCGGTGCACCTTGTAACCGTTCTTGCCCGCCTTCGCCTCGCGGATCAGCTCGTTGAACGGGTTGAGGTGGCCGTTGTGGGTCGAGATGATCCGGACCTTGCCGCCCCAGATCAGCATGGCGTTCACCGCGTCGATCACGTTGCGCACGTCCTTGTGGAAGGCGGCCTCGTCGATCACCACCGTGCCCTGCAGACCCCGGATGTTTGCCGGGTTGGAACTCAGCGCCTCGACGCGGAATCCGGACGCGAACCGGACGCGGTAGGCGCTGATGTGCTTGGTCGAGCCGTCGGGCTGCTGGTCCTCGAACAGGAACTCCTCGATCTCGGCGACTTCGCCGGCGATGACCTTGGCGAAGTGCGCCACGTAGCCGATCGCCTCGCGGCCCTTGTCTTTCGTGTCGCCGATGTAGAAGCAGTTCTGCCCGCCGGCGGACTTGCCGGCTGCGGCCGTCAGGGTGCAGCCCAGCATCTCCGCGAAGGTGATCCCGGTGCGGCGGCCCTTTTCGCAGACCTTCAGGTCGGACAGGTCCTCGAGCCACGCCTTCTGGTGCTCCATCAGGATGCCGTCGGCGAGCGGGTCGAGGTCCTCCGGGATCTGCGCGCCGCGGGGCAGTGCATCGGGAAGCTGCTCGGAATCGCGCGACAGGACGGGCGTGTTCATGCCGCGAACCTTCCGACCTCGTCGCCCATCGCGTCCCAGCCCGGGCGGGCCTGGCGCGAGAACAACTCCAGGCGCTGAACGTCGGGGCAGAGCGCCTCGGCCGCGGCGAAGGCCTCGTCGGGCTTGCGCGAGTGTTCCCGAATAGGGCCCTCGATGACCGATCGGACGGAGCGGGAGCAGCACGGCTCGCCCACGGTGCCGATCAGGAAGGGCTCACCGGCGCAGCGCAGGATGTAGCCTGTCCCGAACGCCTGCCTTCCGCTGGCGGTCTTCTTCGACCAGTGGCCCGCGGTCTTAAAGGTGAAGCCCCACGCGGCCATGACTTCGAAGGCTTGCGGCAGCATCGGGTTCGTCGCCCACAGCCACAGAACGCAGTCCCGGCCAGCGAGATCGCCGACGCGCATGCGCTTGATCGCGTCGAGGTCCATGCAGTCGTACTGCGCCTGCGCAGCCTTCGCCTGGCCCGCATCGGAGCGCAGCTGATACGCCCAGGGCGGATCCGCCATGATCAGCCCGTATCGGAATAGCGGCGCGGCCTCGATGCTGTTGAAGGTGGCCATCAGCAGCGCTCCCAATAGCCGTCACGAAGCCAGCCGTGCCAGCCGCAGTCGCGCTGATGCACGGACGGGTGCAGCGTGGGTTCATTGGTGGACCCGTTCCAGCGCCAGCTCGGGCCCGCCATGTGTGGCTTGTGCTCCATGCCGACCGTGATCCTCGAAACTGCGCCGCACCCGCAGGGGCAGACGAACCATAGGGCCGACACTCGGCTGGAGCCGGGGTCGGAGAACCAGACCGCGCCTGGCTGGCCGCTGGCGCGGTGAGCGGCACGGTCGACGTAGGGCAGGGCGCGCAAAGGGCTGGCGCCGGTCGGCAGATCCTGCCGGGCCGCCTCGATCGCCTCGGAGTGGATACCGATCGCGTCGCTGATCTCTGTCACGGTGAACCCCTTTGCCAGCAGCTCTGCGACGACATGACGCCAAACGTCGTCGCGGGATACGGTGCCGGTCACTTCTTCAGCCCCAGCACCTTCGAGCGGATTGCCGCGAACATCTCCGGGCTGAGACCTTGTTCGCCCTCCAGCTTCTCGAGGTTCTCGGCCATCTCGGCCTGTGCAGCCTCGCGCGCCTCGCGCGCCACGCGGCGACGCTCGTCCTCGAGCAGCTTCTCCCGCATGCCCGAGCTTGCCATCAGGTCTTTCAGCATGCGCCCCAGCGCCATCAGGTCCTTGGGCTCCAAGTGGCCGTCTTCCTCGCGCACGGACTGCATCATGTGCACGGCCGACGTCGCGATCATCTGCATCAGGACGCGGTGCAGCTCGCCCTCGGCCTCGATGTCGAGATCCGACAGCAGCGTCTCGGCCATGGCGAAGGCTTCGCGCTGGTCCTTCAGCGCCTTGGAGAACCGCCCGACAGCAGACTTACCGACCGAGACTTCCAGGCCGGCCTCCTCCAGGCGGAAGTTCAGGGCCTCGGTCACATCCACGATGTCGCCGAAGCCCCGCTGGGCAAGTTCCTCGGCAAGCCACTGGCGCAGTTCGGGCGGGATCAGGTCGAGTTTTGCGGGCGCCGGCATGCTCAGCTCCCGGGGCGCGGGCGATGGATGCCCGGATAAGTGACAACGCCCTCGGCCACCTCGACGCCGCGGCCGGTCGCGGTGGCGACGATGAAGCCAAGCGGCGTCTCGATCGTCAGCAGACCCTGCTCTTTGAGCCAATGGACCTCGCCTGCCACCTGGTCGCGCGTGTAGGCGATGCCGCAGCTCTGCAGCAGGCCGGTCATCATCGACACGTTCGACGTATAGCCCGGCGCATCGGCAAGCAGCCGCAGGATGGCGATCCGGGCATGCTCGCGCAGCTGTTCTGCATAGCTCATTGTCTCAGGCCTTCTTGTTGAGCAGGTAGTCTTCGATGCGCCGCGACGTCTCGGACAGCGCGTTCATCGAGTCGCGGTTGGCGCTCATCGCGCGCTCGATGCTGCTGAGCTGCCCTTTCACCTCGGTCAGCCCGAGCTGGACTTTGTGCAGTTCCTCGCGGCCTGGCAGCGAGTCTACGGTCTGCTCGAGGCGTGCAATCCGGTTCTCGTGACGGTCCATGCGATCGCTGCCGATCTTGAACCGATCGTCGACAGCGGTCCGTCGCGTGCGGATCACGGCGAACACCATCGCGGCGATCGAAATGAAGAATGACGCAGCCTTCAACGTCAGGTCGAAATCGAGTGTCACGTCGGCGCGCCCCCGGGCGTGACTTCGTACAGCATGAAATGCGAGCCCAGCTCCGCGATGCAGGCAATGCCGCTAGGCAGCACGCGCAGGATCGTCCAGGTGCCCGTGTCGTGGTTGGCCCAGATTTCCATGAGTGTGCCGTTGGCCGACAGACCCATGCCGATCCGCTCCTCGCTGTGAGTTCCAGCACGGACCTCCATCGCGTCGGCGTGAGGGACGCAGCCGGATTGCGCGATGGCGCTGGTGGCAAACAGCGTGACGACGAACGCCGCGATCAGACTCTTCATGGGGCCTTCCTTTCCTGGCGGCGGGCGATGATGGCGTCGAGGGCCGGATTGCTCCCGGGCGGGCGCCTGGCCCGAGGCTCGGGTTGCTCGGTAACGGGCGCCGGCTCGGCGCCCAGGCCCTCGATCTCGCGGATGGTCTCGACCGCATTGCGTACAGCCTCGGGGCGCGGCGCCTGAATCGAGCGCGACTTGTGCAATTCGCGGGCCCCGAAGAAGAAGCCGACGATCGCGCCGAGGAGATACCAGAGCGGCTCTGGCACCTGCTGAAGCGCCACCATGCGGGCGGCGAACCAGACGGGGTCGGCCATCGCGGCCGCGAACAGGCCGATGGTGCCGAACGCCATCAGCGGGCGCGGCAGACGGTTCAGACCGTCGACGAACCCGTCGAACCAGGTGGTCCTGGTGCCGCCGAATTCGGCCGCGAACTGCGCCAGGGCCGCATTGCCGGCTTCATGGACGCGGCCGGACTGCTTTTCGGCGTTGACGCGGAAGACCTCGGCCGTCTCGGCGACGACGTTGCGCCCGCCGCCGAACAGCGCAGCCAGCCAGTTCAGCCCCATGCCGACACCCGGGCGGCGAACTCGGCCCCCGTCATGTGGAACTCGGGCGAGATGAACTCCTCGGCCCGCTTAATCCAGCCGCCCTTGCCGCCTGCGCGGGTGCGGGCGTACTTGCGCGAGGCCGGCCGGCGATCCGCGAGGCTGAGGTAGTAGTTACGCCGAGCGATGCCGTAAGCGTCCACCAGGTCGCCGTCGGCTTCGTCATAAGCCGCCTGCGCGATCCGGATGGTCTGCGGCCCGATCGCGCCATCGACGGCGATGTCGTAACCGAGATCCGCCAGCAGCTGCTGCAGGATCTTCACGGCGTTGGAGCCGGCGTTGACCTGCATGTCGAAGAGGGTCGCGTGCAGAGCCTCGGGCAGGGCCGCGATGCGCGGCTTCCGGAAGTAGTGCTCGATGAAGATGTCGATCGCCTGGTCGCGACTGAGGCGCTTCACGTCGGCCACGTCGACGTCGCCGTCGCGATCGAGGTCCAGCCCCAGCCGGCGCATCGTATGGATCGTGACGCCGTGGTTGGTGGCGCCGCCGGGATCGTCACGATCGTTCACGAACCCGCCTTCGCGGGCGACGATCTCGTCGGCGATCTGTCGGACGGTGGGTCGATCGGACATTGTAGAAGCTCCTTTGGATGGAGCCAGAATGCCGGTTTGAACGGGGGTGTTACGGACGCAAGGGTTTGCCCGGTCAGAACAGCCGCAGCTGCCGACTCTCAGGCGCTTCGGCCGGATGGCTCGCGCCGTGCGGCGAACTCTTGAGGTAGGAGCGGACCTGGACATCCGAACGCCCACAGAGCCGAGCAATCTCCGCGACCGAGCGGCCTTCCGCTCTCAACGCGTGGGCGACCCAGCCGCGCGCGGTCGGAACGCGCGCCCGGTCATGCGGCAGCCGCTTGCCCAGGGCCTTGAGCCGAAGCGGTCCGACGAGCGCTTCGGCCTCCGATTTGCCCTTCGGGTCGTTCGGAAAGTAGATGGTGGAGCCGCCGAACTTGAGCAGGAACTCCACCGTCAGCGCAGGGCCGAGCATCTCGACGAACGGGTCGAGGTTGGCGGGGTGGCGCGGGTAGCGGATGGCGGGGGTGCTGGTCATTCGTCCACCTCGACGCGGGGCATTCGACGGCCCCGGCCGCGTAGGGGCTGGTTATGCTCCCACGCCGTCACAACGGTCTCGCCTTCGAGGTGGAATCGCATTCCCTCGATGACAACACCGTTCATGCCTTTATGGCCTTCGCAGGCCGCGTCGATCCGCCGCCCGAGGGAACATCGCAGGGCTTCCACGTCTATGCCCTGCGCGCGCTCGAAGTAGCGGAGCAGGGCATGATCGGTGACATGGAAACGGGGCTTTTTCACCGGCGCACCCCGCTCCAGTCGAACTCGATGCCGGCGCGGTCGATCCACGCGCGCAGCGCCTGGATGACGGCATCGATCTTGTCCGCGTCGCGCAGCATGTCGATGTCGGCCGGAACGCTGCCCCACGCCTTCTCGAACCGGCTGCGGACGAAGGCGTTCAGGCCGGCGCGGTCGGGGCGTTCCAGCTGGCCGGCATCGCCCAGCGCGCGCCACAGGACGTGCACCAGGCGCAGGTCGCCTCGCGGTGCTTTGGCGCGCCGTCCGCCCTTGGGCTTGAACCCGCGGCCCTTCAGTGCGCCCAGGATCACCTCCAGCTCGGGCTGGGACATGTCCTTGAGGGACGCCTTGCCCGTCAGGCGCTCCTGCATGGTGCGACGCGTGTCCGCGTCGATGCTCAGCTCGCGGCAGGCGACGTGGATGAGGCGGATCGAGGCGGTCATCAGGCCATGCCCATCGCGGACTTGTACATCTCGAGCACCGCTTCTTCCTCGGCGATGTCGTCGGGCTCGCGCTTGCGAAGAGCGATGACCTTGCGCAGAACCTTGGTGTCGTAGCCGCGCCCCTTGGCCTCGGCCATGACCTCCTTCTGCTGGTCGGCGATCTCCTTCTTCTCGACCTCGAGCCGCTCGTACCGCTCGATGAACTGCTTCAGCTCGCCGGCGGCGACGCCGTAGGATTCGGTGGTGTCATCCATGGTGCCGCCCTCACGCCTTCGCCAGGTCGATGGTGACCGTCTGCCAGGGCGCGTCGAAGCTCTCGCGCATCTGGATCCGGTAGTAGGTCTTCGAGCCCACCACGCGGATCGCCTCGCGGATCGCGTCCATCGCGCGGTTCCAGCGCTTGTCCTCGACATCGAGCCGCAGCAGCGTGAACAGCAGGGCGCGGTTCACCTGGCCCTCCTTGTCGGTGTTGAAGGTGTTCGTGATCAGCGCACGCACCTCGGGCCGGCTGTCGGCCGACCATTCGTTCAGGCACTCGTCGAGCAGCTGCTTGGCGACCTGGAGCTCCGGGCCGAAGTCGAGCAGGTCGGCGACGCGGACCTCGATCTTCATCAGGCCGTCGTGGGTCTGGTAGGTCCGGTTGCCCTTCTTGCCGCCCTTGGTCAGGCCGTATTCCTGGTCGAGGATGGCGTCGAAGGCACCGAGGTCCTCGTAGGTGTGCTGCTTGAACCGCGAGACCTGCGCGCTCAGCGCCAGCGCGAAGCCCATGATCTTCCGGACCGTTTCGTCCTCGAGCAGGTGCTGCGGCTTGATGAACCGGACCGGCGTGTAGCCGCCACGGCCGTCGCCGAGGCAGATGTCGCCGTTGACGGTGATCCGGCCATCGGGGACCGGGGCCGGCGTGGGGGTAGAATGCTCATTCATTGGATCGTCTCCTGGCTGGAAGTGGCGCGGGCGGCGTCGGCGACGCCCGCCAGCACAGCGTGGTGCGCCTGCTGACAGGCCGGGCCCGCGCCGGTGCACTCGATCAGCGCGGCCATGGCCTCGATCTCGTCATAGGTGACCATGGACGTGCCGCGACGGCCCTTGCCGTCGATCTTGGCGATCGCGGAGCCGGCAAGGCTCAGCATCTCGCCTTCGGTGAGGGGTCGGATACGCATCAGTGCTCTCCTGTGTTCGTGGGTTCAGTGACGGTGGCGGGGGGCGCGGCGGGGCTATCGTCCAGCACCGCGTCGATCAGCGACGGCTCCTCGGCCAGCTGGTCGAGCAGGCGCTCGGCGAGGTCCGCGATCGACAGGCCCCGCCGTACGGCGGGTTTCTCAAAGCAAACCCGCATGAAGGGGGTCAGCTTGATCCGGGTCTGGCACAGAGTCCGCGTGGTGCCTGGGCGAGGGCCTCCCACGAAGCGTGGAATGTCCTCGCCGCGCCGGCGCGCGGTGGTGATGCAGGAGTAAACAGTGTCCGGGCTGACATCGAGCTGCTCCGCGATCTCGATCGGGCGAACCCTCTCGCGGGCCAACCGCAGGATCTCGGCGTTCGTATGGGCCATCAGCCGTCCTCCGAGTTGCGGGGGCAGCGGGCGCAGGCGCGGAACATGGTCACGTCCATCGAATTCCCGTTCCGGAAATCCCGCGACCGCCGGCGCCATTTCAGGCAGACCTGCTTGCCGATCTCGCCCAAGACCGGGCATTCGACCGTCTCGGCCATCAGGGTGCCGCGAACGCTGGTCTCGATCGACTTGGTGCCGGCTGCGTACTTTCCGCGCAGGACCGCGCTGACAGCGCCGGCCGTGTAGCCGATGGTCTGTGCGGCCCGGTTTTGGCTGGTGCGGTCGCACTCGCGCGCAAGCGCCTCGATCCAGTCGGGCAGGTCGACGCCATGTGCGTCGCGGGCGGTGTCCAGCGCGCTCATGCCCGTGCCCTCCGGCCCTGCGGCAGGAACTCGTCGGTGTTGGGATCGTGCAGCACCGAGACACGCCGGACGACAGGCGCGTCCGGACCGGTGTTCGCGATCAGGCGGTACATCGCCTCGCGACGCCCCGGGACGGCCCGGTCGATGACCTTCAGGTATCCGGCCTCCAGAAGGGCACGGCAGTAGGACCGGGCCTTCTCGATGCTGACCTCGACGCCGCCCGCGTTCGACACGAGCGTGATGTCGAGCGGGCTGAACTGGCGGTATTGGCGCATCGCGCGCCACATGTTGCCCTCGGGCGTTTTCACGTCCTGGGCGACGGTCACCAGATCGACGCGCTGCTCGGCAGCGATGTAGTAGCGGATGCGATCATCCTTGCGGGAGAGCACGATCGCGCCGTCGTCTTGCCAGCGGCGGATGTACGATCGAGCAGTGGCGACCGGGAGGCCTACGCGCTTCATCAGATCCTCGACGCAAAACTCGCCCATCGAGCGGACCCTCTCCAGCGCGGCGGTGCGGCGGGCTTCGGCGGTACGGCGGGCGTCGGTCATGCGGCACCCTTCTTGCGCGTGACCGCGGCCGATCCACGGCTGCTGCGGAAGTCCTCGACCTGGCGGACGGCGGGCGGCTGTCCGGTGTGGAAGGCGCGGTCGCCCCACATCGACAGATCGGCGCGCTTGGCGCCCCGCGTGCGCGCCAGCTCGCGGACGCGGCCGAGGTTGACGGCGACGCGGCGGATGGATCCGCCAGAGGCATCGACGATCGCGCGCAGCAGGTCCGTGTCGACATCGAGACCGCTGGCGTAGATCAGGGCGAGCTGCTCGGCATCGGCCTGGTTGCACGGCAGGGCGGGCTCCCACGCCAGCATCCGGTTGTGGATGTTCTCCCAGCGCGTCAGGTCCTGCGGCAGCTTTTCCTCGCCAACGAGGATGACCGGGGCCTGACAGCTCTCGTAGAGATCGCGGGTGAGCTCGATCATGCGCTTGCGCAGCAGGTACTGTGCGTCGTCTATGATCAACGGCCGATCGGTGCGGGCCAGTTGCGCGCCGATCGTGTCGACCATGCGGGCGACGCCGCGCACCGCGGGCAGACCCATCTCGCGCATGATGGCCTCGGCGAGGTAGGTCGGCGTCCAGCAATCCTTGACCTGTATGACGTAGGCGTTGAACTCGTTCGCGACGAAGGTCACGCCGGTGGTCTTGCCCCAGCCCGAGGGGCCGTAATATGTGGCCATGCCGGGCAGGCCGAAGGTCCGGTTCTGCACCTGCTCGACCAGCGCCATCAGGACGCCGACGTTGCGCAGCGGGGCGATGCTTGCGGGGATCATTCTCTGCTCCTCTCCCTCGTTATTCGTCTTTGGCGGCGCTGGCGCGCATGCGCGTCCAGGCCCGGTATTCAGCGGACTGGCTGTACTCGGTGAGCCAGAGCCGCTGCTGCTCGGTCAGGGGGTGGCCGTCGGCCTCTATGGCCTCCAGCTCCAGCGCCCGGTCGAAGCGGGTCTGCGGGTCGTCCTCGGGTTGCGCCGGGCGGTGCTCGGAAAGCCGCGTGACCTGGGCTTCCAGGCGCGCCTCGGCCTCGACCTCGTCGGTGGTCGGACGGCGCACGGCAGACTTCGGCGCTTGACGGTGGTTGGGTACCAGGCGCACCACCTCGGCCTCCGGCAGATCGTCGGCCTGAACCGTTTGGCCGGCAGCGCGCAGTCTCGCGGCAATCTCAGTGTCCGTCAGAGCCTTGTGGGCGGCTGCCTCCGCTTTCGTAGCCTTCGCGAAGGCCGAGAGCTTGCGCGCGTGATCGCGTGCGTCGTCGACCGACAGGAAGTCTCCCGGCGCGAGGACGTCGGCGTCGCCAAGATAGCGACCCTCCAGATCGTAGATCCGCAAGCCATCGAGCAAGGCATCGGGATCGAAGCGCGCGACGACTTTCTGGCCGGCGACCTGGTACATCCACGGAGCCCAATATCGGTGGCCGTAGAGCTTGAGCTCGCCGTTCTTGCTGTCGCCTCGCACGCCCTCAGCGCGCAGCAGCCACAGGAGCTGCTGTTCCTCGGTCGCCTTGCGGACCGGCGAGGTCTTGTAGCTCTCGTTGAACACATCGTCGAAGGAGCGTTTGAAGGCCACGTCGGACCGGCGATCGCGCCGTGCGTTGTGCGCGGCGATCTCGCGCTCGAGGACTGCCTTGAACTCGGACAATGGGATCGCCCGGTCGCCGTAGTTCTCGGGCTTCGCGTCGGGACGGTTGCCGGTGTAGGCGCCGACGAAGGCGGGGTGCTTGGCGACACGGGCGCAGAAGTCCTTGAATGCCCGCTCGATCGGCTTGGCCTGACCCCACGCGGGTTGCGCCCAGTGAACGTGGACGCCCAGCATGGTCAGAAGCCCGGGCACATCGTCGTCGCGGATCTTGAAGCGGAACCGCGTCGGAGTGCCCCCTGTCATCGCCTTCGCTGCGAACTCGCGGCCGTTGTCCAGCAGGGCATGAAAAGGGATGCCGTAGCGCTTCACAAGATCGCCGAAGCACAGCTGCACAGTGTGGCTGTTCGCGGTGATCGACAGCCGCCAGGCAAGGAACTTGCCGGAGTAGATGTCACTGAACGCGATCATCTGGACTCGCACCGGCTTTTGCTCGCCCGGCCAGAGCACGAAGACGTCGAACTTATGATAGTCGCCCTGAACGGCTTCCATCGCGTGCATGGACATCTTCGAACGCGTCTGGTGGGGGAAGTACCGGCGCAGGCCGTGCACGCCTTCACGGTGAAAGATGCGAATGTGGTCGGGAACTGTGGCGTTGATGACGCGCCGGATCTTCCAGAGCGGTGCCGTTTGCACGGCTTCCGACCGGGCAATGTCGGTCGCCCAGCTGTAGGCGGCGGAAAGATCCGGAGCCGACTGCGTCAGCCAAGCCGATTTTACTAGCTCAAGGAAGCGTTCCGGAACCTCGGTCTTTGGCTGAGCGGAGCCGCCGGCGCCGGGCACCAGGTAGGCGAGCCGATCCGCATGCGCGATCCCGTTCACCAATCCGATCCAGTTCCAAAGCGTCTTTTCGCTCTTGCCGTGCTTCGCCGATGCGGTTCGAACCGCCTCAGACCGGGTGAGGCCCGCGCATTCGAGCGCATCGATCTCGTCCAGCGCCGCCAGCCGACCCTCGGCCTTGCGCTTCGCGCTGTCCTTCGCCGCGTCGAACTGGGCCCATGCCTCGGCTCGATCAAGCCGCTCGCTCGGCCGGTCCTTTGCCGAGATGAGCGCAATCGCTGCGCGCGTCGGGAACAGGCTATGGTGATACTCGAGCCCGCCACCCCGTCCGGCCCGGCGCCGCACCTTGCCGGGCTGGTTCGCCCAGCCGTTGCGCCGCGCATGCTCGTTCACGCCGCGCGTGGTCGCCGGCATGTCGGGCAAATCCGCCGCGGCGATCTCGGCGGCGCTCCACCAGGTCTTCTGCGGGACGTCGGGTTCGCTCATGCGTCACCCAGTTCGGCCAGGGCCGCGGCGACGTCGTCGCCATGCTCCTCGAGAAAACGACGGCGCGCGGCCTTGTTGGCGCGGCACCAGGCGTCGGCGAGACGCAAGTATCCTGCCTCCGTTGCATCGCGCGGGGCGGGCCCTTCGCCTCGATCGGCCCGATACGCCCTGCGGGCCGTGGCGGCATTCTTCGCAGTCCCGGTGGCGAGGGCTTCGACCACCGCATAACGCTCGGGCGTGTTGTTGATCTTGGACAGCTGGTAGAGGTCGTTCATCGAAACGCGGCGCGGCGCGGCTTCCAGAGCCTTCGCCTGGTCAGGAGCGAGCGTTCGCCCGGCGCTCACGATGCGGCGGACCTGCCGAGGCGTGACACCCAGCACCGCACCCACGAAATCAGCAAAGGACATTTCTGTCCGTTGCTGGCCATGTCGGGCCAGACCACCTGCCACGCCGCCAGCCGTCTCCGGGTGCAGCTTGACATACGCGTCGTGCCGGGCGGCGAGGCTGCGGGCCAGACCGATCGGCGTCAGGTGCGCCATAGCGAGATTGGCATCCGTCTCGAAGAAGCGCGCTTCGGCCTGGCTGCAGTGCCAGACACGGGCGAGGATAGTCTCCAGCCCCAGCTCGTTCGCCAGCGTCAGGCGGTGCGCGCCGTCGATGAGCTCGTAGCCGGACTTCGCCTTGCGGACGTGGATTGGCGTGGTGAAGCCGCCGTGATCCTCGTAAGACTGCCTTAGCGCGGCGACGGCGTCCGTCGAAACCGCCCGGATGCGCGACAGGATCGCGATCTCGGCGACCGGAATTTCCTTGAAAGTGTCGATGTCCTTAGCCATTGGCGCGCGCCTCCTTTTCAGCGGCGGGGCGGGCGAGGGCGGCGCGCAGACGGCAGAGGACCGCGAATGGGTGGTCTGGCGGCACGTCTGGCTTCGGGTATATGTGCCGCCCCATGACTTTTTCGGCGTCGGCGTCGGCAGCGGCAACCCGCAACGCGTCCCGTTCCGCCTCGACCTCGGCCAGCAGACCGGCCACGCGGTCGATCTCGCCGTAAAGCCCGGTCCTTTTCACGCCTGCCCGATCAGACATCGCTGCGATCCTCCTCGACCGTGGCGGGCAGCGTTGTGCAGGGCACGCCCCAAAACGGGTGCAAGCCGCTGGCCGGATCGAACACGCGGGCATCTTCGACTCGAGAGCGCACCGGCTCGCGCGTCAGCGCCTCCACAACCGCCCTCGGCGTGAAGACCGGGGCTCCCTGCAGTTCGCTAGTGGGAGGGGAATTCTTAGCCATTCTTTCGCGGCCCTTTCGTCATGCGGTAGTACCAGCGCGGCTCGCCGTTCGGCCCGTCGTGCCGCTTGCTGCAGGCGATCTCCGCGCCCAGGCAGCGAAGCTCCGAGATGCAGGCGGACACGGCTGCGATCTTGGCGCGCTCCATAATCTCGAGCGTCGAATGCTCGCGGCGGTCGCTCAACATCTTGGTCAGGCGCGCCAGGCGGGCGGACTTGATCGAGGCGTGCTTCACAGGACTTCCCTCGACATCCAGTCAGCTGACGCGGACTTCGTCCGGCAGCCAGGGCACATGCGGTGGTGCGGTCCTTCCGACCGAAAGAGGGCGCTGCAGCTGATGCAGGGACGCATCTTGCTGGCGGCGCGGCGCGCCAGGCGCTGCCGGCGATCCTCGGCTTCCTCGTGCCTCACGTATGTCGGACTGACCCGGTGCGCGCCGCGGAAGACCGCCCAATATTGCCCGGCCTTGCCCACGCGGAACTCGCTTTGAACGTCCATCAAAGCCCCCTTCAATGCCCGAAGATCAGAGGCACCAGCACGGTCGCGGCGCAGGCCAGGACCACGATGCAAATGCCGGCGATGCTGTCGCCAAGCAGGCTGTCCGAGACGCGGCGCTCGATCTCGCAGAGACGGTTCCAGACCGCGCGCAGGATGTGAGTTGTGGGCGGCCCGGGCTCCCCTGGTGCCCCTGCGGAGTCAGGGGACGGGCGTACCTGCTTCGGCATGCAAGTGTGCGATACAGAGCGGAGTGGAAGGCGCTGCATCACAGCACCCCCACCAGCTTGAAGAGGGCGACCCAAAGCAGCAGGGACACCAGGGTGCCGGGCACGATCCACCATCCGTGTGGCATCGGACGACTTCCTTCTTTTGGTATTTCGACTGGGCGGAGCTGCGGGGTGCGCCCGACGCTCCGGCGCAGCGACGCGATCGAGGCGCGCAGGAGCGTTAGTTCGCGCTGCAGTTCGGGACGTAGCTTCGCCTTGCGCGTCAGCCGGATCATGTTGTCACCTGCTTCGCACCGCCCTCGATTTCGCTCAGATCGTTGGGGGGACGGGGCCGACATCACGCGACCTCTTGCCGGATGCGCTCCGCATAGAGCTTTTCGAACGTGTCGCGCCCGACCGTTTCGATCATGCGCTCACGAAGTTCCTTGGCTTTGGGGCCATTCCAGGCGCCTGTGGCGGCGGCCTTCGCGTTCGTTCCCGCCACGCCGTGCGGCACGCACCATTCTTTAAGATTGGTGCCCATCACTCTCAGGTATCCCAGGAACACGTCATAGAAGATGGGCCCCGGCTGGATGTAGCTCTTTTTTTCAGCCATATGCTTGAACCATAAATTGTGTATGCTCGACCGTGATTTGCGTTCATTCTCAGTTTTGAACGTTATTAACGGTCGTGTCAACGAGAAGCTGCGCAGATGAACGCGGATTACGGTCAACGACTCAAGGCATGGAGGGGACAGCAAAAGCTGTCTCAGCGCAGGCTGGGTTCCGAGCTTGGCGTAAGCCAAGGATACATAAGCGATATCGAAGCTGGACGAAGCGAGCCGTCCCGCAATTTCCTGCGGAAACTGTCTGAACGGTTCGGTGTCAGTGCCGACTGGCTCCTGTACGGCGAAGACCACAAGCTGCTGCATCGCGTTGGGGAGGAGTGGCGCGCGCCGAACCCAGAGGAAGAGCGCGAACTAAGGCTCGGTTTCCAGGCCCGCCGCACCGGTTCAAGAATCGAGCCATCCGAATTCGGAAGGCCGATGCGGGGCGATTTCCACTACGAAGGGCAGGACTTCGTGATGATCAACCGCATGGATCTTTGCGCCTCGGAGCCGACGGGTCTGATTGCGGCTGACGGTGGGCAGCGTGATGCGCTGGCGGTGTCCCGAAGCTGGCTCTTGGAAAACCAGGTTCACCCCGATCTGTCGGTTTTGGTCGAGATGAACGGTGACAGTATGGCGCCAACGATCCCGAACGGCGCTCTGATACTAATCGACTGTATGGACAGAGTCTTCTCAGCGGACGGAGTCTTTGCCTTCAGTCGGGGGGGGAAGTCTTTTGTAAGAAGGCTGGCTTCCCTGGATGTCGGCACCTCACCGCTGGCAGCCGCCTTAGCAGTCATTTCGGATAATCCGAACTATCCCATCGATGTCATTCGTGATTCCGAACTTGAGGGGGTGTCGATCGTTGGCCGCGTTAGGCGTGTCGTTTCAAATATTCTATGAGGTAATATCTGTGGCAAGCGTTCTGATCGTTAGGCGGGCCCGAAGCGACAGGCTCCGACGCTCGGCAAAGGGGTGGGTGAGATGACTTGGTCTTATGGAGCGGTGGTCGCGGCGATCGTCGGCGTCTTCGCGCTCGGCGCAGGTATCGCCAAGCAAAGCCAGGGTGATGACCTCGGCTTTTTCGAGGCCCGAACTGTGAAGGCGGCCGTGCGAAACAAGCTGAAGGATCCCGACAGCGCGCAGTTCGGGGAGATCCATGCGAAGCGCGACGGGCAGAAGATCGACGTCTGCGGCTGGGTGAACGCCCGCAACTCGCTAGGTGGTTACGTGGGCGAGACGCTGTTCATGACATGGTTGTCTGGCGGTGAGCCAGGCGCGGTTGTCCTAGCAAGCGACTCTCCGGAGGTCATTGCCAAGATGTGCATCGACGATGGCATTGATACGCCACGGATCCGAAGATCAGCCGGGTTGCTGGCTGATCTGTAGAGCTTAAGCAGGCAAATGTCGGCCGATCACCTACCGACCAAGCTCGCCTTTCCCGTCACACCTCGAAGGACTCCCTGCATGCCCTGGCCAAACAGCATCCCGCCGGATCTCCGGCATCGCCTCGAGAACGTCCTCTCCCGGCGCGATAGAGGCGCCCCGGAGCTGTGGGGCGAGATCCGCGAATGGCTTGCCGAGCATGGGGTCGAGGCGCCGGAGCGGTTGCCCGAGGACCCGCAGCGGCCGGCGGTGCGGGACGGGCACTGAGCGGGCAGGGTCCCAGACGGGTCAAGTACGGCGGGGTAGGTTCAGGAATGGCAGACAGCGAGAAGCCGAAAACGGATGCAATTGCCAATGACGACAGCCATCGCAGCGGTAGCGGAGGTCCACGCAGAGTTACGCTCGACCTGGACAACCTCGCAGGAAGGCACGGGACCGAGACGGCGTCGCGGAACGTTGATCCGCAGGTGGCAAAGAACATTTCTCAATCCGTTGAACAGGCTCGAAAAGCGATTGCTGGGTTGAACACTCCGAGGCTCGACTTCGCAAAATACACGGAGCCGCTACGAAAGCAGCAAGAGATCATCGACATGATGAGGGAGGCCGATCGAGCGAGACCTAACGGGCACCCACATCTCGATTTCAAGTTTCCGCCGAACCCAGCGGTCGAGACGAATGAGCGCCTCGAACGGATAGAGAAGCGCTTCGAGCAGTTCCAGGAACTCGGCACCCAAGCTGCCGAGACCGGCGTGAACCTGCAGACGGCCGCGTTCGAGTTCCTGGGCAAGTTTGAATCCGCTGCTGCATCGAACGACCGATCGGCGAAGATCGCGATCTGGGTGGGCCTCGCTGCTGTAGTCACTGCCGCAATCGGCGCATCGGCTCCGATCATCTACGCGGAGCTGACCCGACCCCCCGATCCGCTACCGGCACTGAATGCTCGCATGGAGGCACTGCAGTCGGAACTCGTTGGTCTGAGGCAAGACCAGGATGCAGCGGCGCAACGTCTGGTCGAGGTAATCGAGGAGGCTAGTGATAGTCCTGAACGTGCGGCGGTACTTCGCGAGATCAGGGATATTCTCGTGGCCGGTCAAACTCCTCCAGAAACCGACGAGGAAAGGCGGCCTACACAGGACAGTGACGCAACAGTTCGGTAGCTGTAGTTCAGCAGCGTGTGCTAGCCGCCGGGTGGCCAGATGAGTAGACGGATGCGACGTTCGGCTGCTCCGAGATCCGCGAATGGCTGATCGAGCACGCGGTCGAGGCGCCGGAGCGGTTGCCCGAGGATCCGCAGCGGCCGGCTGTAAGGGACGGGCACTAACCTAGACAGCCGCTTCGCGGTAGGCGAAGTTCGCCGGAAACGGGGAGAACTAAATGGCGAACCAAGGAAAGCCTGCGCAGATTCCGGCCGCGCGTCTACGTCTGGACTTAAAGAACTACAGGCATGAACCTGTGAAGCGCGAGGAGGACGCGATCGCCTTCCTTCTACAGAAAGAGAAGGTACTGGAGCTTGCGCTGGACATCGCAGAAGAAGGCTTGAACCCATTGGACAGGCTTGGAGTCGTCGAGATGAAGGGGCCCGGTGCCTCAAAATCTTACGTCGCTGTCGAAGGGAATCGGCGGGTGTGCGCGTTACTGCTGCTCTACACCCCTGAGAAAATCCCTTCGTCGCATCCCAATCGAACGAATGTCGTGAAGCGTCTGGAACGTGCTGCACGTAAGGCAGACCTTCCCCAAAAGGTGGATTGTGTCGTATTCGCGAACAAGAAGGCTGCGAAACCTTGGATCGACCGCATGCACCTCGGTGAGGCTCATGGTCGCTCGCGGAAGAGATGGACTGCGGATCAACAAGAACGTGCCATGGGCGGCGGCCGCAACAAGGACGCCATGGCAATCCTTGATCTGGCAGAGAGGAACGGCCTCATAAGCGCGGACGATTGAGAGAGAAAACTGACGACCGTGCAGCGATACATCGGCAATCCCGCAATGAGGAACTTCCTCGGATTATCTCGTGGTGAGGATGGGCGCTTCTTGGTCCAGCGATCGAAGGAAGACTTCAAGGCGCTTTTCACTCAGTTCCTCAAGGACGTGAGGGATGGAAAGATCTCCTCACGCGCCTATACTGACGATGTCATCGAGTATGCGAAGGACTTGGTTGCAAGCGTCGGGGTGGGCGACGATTTCTGCGACAAGTATGATCTTGCCGACGCTTTCGATGAAGTTGAGGAAGACGTATCGGAGGAAGAAGAGAGCGACGAGGATGAAGAATCCGACGATAACGAGCGCATCCGTCCGCGCACGATGATTGGCAGGAACGCCGATGTCGAGCACGCCCTGGTGCAGGTCAAAAATCAGAAGCTAGAAGCGCTTTACGCATCCTGCTGCGACCTTTCGCTAAGCCGACACACACCACTCATCACGGTCGGGTTCTGGTCGATCCTCGAGGCACTAGCTTCCCTGCACGCCCGTGGCGATGCGAAATTCCAAGATTACTTTGGCAAGGACCGCCTGCGATCACTCGGGTTCACCGACAAAAGAGAGCGGGATGACGTCTGGGAAGCCTTGCAGAATATCTCACGCAAAGGGAACGCCACGAAGCACAGCCCGCGAGCAGCACATTTTGATGGATCTCAGTTGGCGAACGATGTGGACGTCATAGCGCCCTTTCTGAAGGCGGTATGTGATGAAATCTCCACCAGGCCCTAGGGAATGATACCAGTGCACAACGCTTGCTCGGCCGGCCATCTATGACTCGAACCGCATCGCCACTCCGCTATCCGGGCGGGAAGAGTTCGCTAATCCCGCTAGTGGTCGACATCCTTCGCCTGAATCGGCTCGAGGGCGGGCACTATGCAGAACCTTTCGCTGGTGGGGGCGGGCTCGCATTGGCATTGCTCTTCAACGGGCACGTCAGCGAACTACACCTGAATGACGTCGATCATGCCATCGGCTCTCTGTGGCATGCGATGCTGGAGCAGACAGATGACCTTGTCGATTTGATCGTTTCGACCCCGGTCACCATAGACGAGTGGCACCGGCAGAGATCCGTGTATCGGGCAGGCTACAAAGGATCCAGACTACAGTACGGCTTCGCCGCGCTCTTCCTTAACCGGACAAACCGGTCGGGGATCATCAAGGGCGCCGGCGTTATTGGCGGGCTGAAGCAAGAGGGCAACTACAAGCTGGACTGTCGGTTCAACAAGGAGGACATCGTTGCTCGCGTGCGTCGGATCGAAAAATACCGCTCGCAAATACACTTCTCGTTGTCTGATGCGCACGATTTCGTGGACCAGTTGGAGGGCGCGCTGCCGCCTCGGTCGTTGATCTGCTTCGATCCGCCGTACTTTGCGAAAGGATCAGATCTCTACACGAGCTTCTACGAAGCGAGAGACCACGAAGACCTCGCTCAACGCATCTTGTCCGTGAACATCCCTTGGATCACGACCTATGACAACTGCCCCGAGATCGCGGATCTATACAAGCAACGGAGGCAGTTCGACTTGGCAATCCAGTATTCCGTGCAGTCGAAGAGGATGGGCAGCGAGCTCCTGATTCCATCAAAGGGGCTGAGGTTGCCCAGTTGGTTCCGCCAAGGCCAAGCAGCGTGACGAGCTGAGGTCCGTCGCGACAGCCGGATGCCGCTGTCGCCCAAATGGATCTGGCAAAGCCGGCGGCACTCGCCCCTCACCCGACATGGTGCGAAAGAAATCGCTTCCTGGTTTGCCGGAGCTTCGTCGCTGCACTGAAATGGCTAAGTGTATGCGATCACAGCCAAACTCTCTATCTAGGAAGTCACAGGCGAACTTGTCGCGCTACTTCCTAGTTCCGGCGCCGCGATCGGCCTTTGAACCGCTCGTTCACGCGCCCTTCCACGACCGTTTGAACGCTTGTTTATATGGGGTTCCAACGGTGCCTCGGGCGCGACGGCCCGTTGCCGCGCCAGCTTTACATAACGGCCCTTACGGGGCGTTTTCGCGTCCGACTGAAAAACACCAGAGAGGTTCGCCGCAGGGCAGGGGGCTCCAGCTAACCCATTGATGCTGCGCCGATCCCACGTCTTCCGACGTCTTCGAGCCTCTTCCGGGCACCACTGTAAAAGACTGTGTCACCCCACATTGTTGTAGCGTGACGAAGATCTTTGCAGTGAATTACGCAGTCTTTTACAGCAACGCGATTTCCTGAAACGGGCCCTTCAATGGGTTTCAGGGTCGTTTGAACAGCGCTGCGAGCGATTCCACCACGCTCCGAAGAACGTCACTTCGCCCGAGGAGTCTGTCGATCGATGGAAGCTTCAAGAGAGGCTCCGAGATCGTCGACAACACCGGGACGATCACCGACCTCCGTCTCGGAAAAGAGCGCGGCCTGCATGTCGCGAATGCGGACAGGGTCTGGGCGGCTACCGCCCCCGTGGCCGTCACTTTCGGCGATGTGACCACTGATACCGCCGCCAATCTGCCGATCGAGTTCTTCGCCATTCCGCTTCGGGGCGGCTCCGCCGAGAACGCCATGGTAGTCTACCTCATAGGCGATCCGGCCGTTGGCACCGGTCAGGGTGAAGATGTCGGCCGCGCCACTGAATGGCCTGGTCGCGCTACGGTTGGACCCGCTGATCCTTACGTCGTCGGAGTCCAGGATGCTCCGCGTCCCGCGCCACCCGTCCGAGATGTATTCCCTTGGCGGCGCGGCCGGAGGCGCATCTCTTACCGGTCGCTGTTCGGCGAACTTCGCGAGCCACATCACCGCATGCCAGCGGGTCACGGCGAAGTGCCAAGGGCACCTGCCTCGTCGGCGAACGCACGGCTGCCGTCCGGTCAGATCTCGATGCTGTAGGACTTCATGATCCTGAGGCCGATGATGGTAGCCCCTCTGCACGTAAACCCCTGACGGCCCGTCGCACCTCTGGTTTTCCACTTTCGCCCGAGTTTGCAGCGACTTCAGCGCAGCGGGCGGTCCTGTCGCGAGCGCCAGGGAGTGGCGCAAATGCGGCGGCGCGCTGACCGGGACCGGTGACCGCTGATGAGAGGCTTGGGCAGGCGGCAGTGGAAGCCGAGATGGCATCGCGACGAGGCTGCGCTTCGCCGTGCAACTACTCCGGCTTGGCGCCGTTGTGTTCGCAGCTGGTGCAATGTCGAGGTGATCAGGTGAAGATGAGACACGCGCTTTTCGCCATCGCGTTCTCTGTCGGCGCGGAGAGTGCGAGCGCCGAAACCCCCTCCTGGTGCAGATCTCCCGACCTGAACACGAGCGAAAGAACGATATGTTCGAACGCGGTTCTGAGCCTGCTCGACCAAAAGCTGAACACGGCATACCAACAGGCGAGGCGGATCGACGGCGATCTTGATCAAGGTCGGTGGCTTGCGAGCCGCAACGAATGCGGGCGGGACATCGCTTGCCTCGAGTACACCTACAGGGATCGCATCGCCGAGCTGCGCGCTATCGCCCAGCCCGCCGGCGAAACGAACCGCGGATACGACGCTGACAGCGATGGACGTGAGACAGGGATCTCCCCGATCCTCAGGCGTCCACCGGCAGACAACCCGATGGCAGAATATGGCCTTCGGTCCTGGCTAGGCGATTCCAACCTGCCGCCGGATGAAGGCGCCGCCGATCGGGCCGACGGCAGCTTCGACCCGGCATCGGCGGTCTGGCTGAAGCTTGACGCGATGATACCGCGGCCCTGGTGCGACGCCACGCGCCTAAACCCAACAGAGCGGACGATCTGCGACAACCGCGACCTCTCGCGGCTCGACGCAATGCTCGAGCTTGTCTACGGGCGAGCCAAGGCGAGCGACGAGGACCGCGCGCAGTTGCAATGGTTGCGTTCTGAGCGGGATTCCTGCGGCAGAGATCTCGACTGCATCGCGATGACCTATGCCGATCGGATCAAGGAATTGAACGAGCCGTTCGAGCGCGAAGTGGAACGGCGCCATGACGTGCATGTACCAGCTGGCCATCTGCCGCCGCCGGGGCTGTGCCAAGTCTGGTATCCTGATCGTCCGCCGGGGCAGCAGCCGCCACCGACGGACTGCGGCATTCCGGTTCCCCCGGGCGCCGTGTTGATCGAGGGATAGGCGCCGCCCCGGGTGTCAAGCGGTGGTCAAAATTGACACGCAGCTTGGATTCCGTAGTCCCCCACCTGATTGCCACTTCCGCGTAAGCTCCGAGGGGCGTGCCCGCCTCACAGGGCGGGCATGACGGATTGCGCGGGTGCGCAGGTGTCCCACGCCACGCAAAATCGGGTGATTTGCAGTTGTTTGTCTGGTAGGCCCGGAGGGACTTGAACCCCCAACCAAGGCGTTATGAGCGCCCTGCTCTAACCAATTGAGCTACAGGCCCACCGTGACGTTTCCCTAGCAGAGCCGCCCTGCTGGTCAAGCCGAGAGATTGCAGCACCCCGCGCGATCGGCTAAGCGCCTGCCAAAGCGGAGTGACAGGCTATGAGCGAAAAGGGCAGCGGGCAGACCTACAGCGCGGCGGGCGTCGACATCGATGCCGGCAACGCACTGGTCGAACGCATCAAGCCGGCGGCGAAGCGCACCGATCGGCCCGGCACGATGGCCGGCCTCGGCGGTTTCGGCGCGCTGTTCGACCTGAAGGCGGCAGGCTACGACGACCCGGTTCTGGTCGCTGCGACCGACGGCGTCGGCACCAAGCTGCGCATCGCCATCGACACCGGGCACGTCGCGGGCGTCGGCATCGACCTCGTGGCCATGTGCGTCAACGACCTAGTGTGCCAAGGGGCCGAACCGCTGTTCTTCCTCGACTATTTCGCTACCGGAAAGCTGGACACCGATACGGCCGCGCAAGTCATCGAAGGAATTGCCGAGGGCTGCGCGCAGGCCGGCTGCGCGCTGATCGGCGGCGAGACGGCAGAGATGCCGGGCATGTATCCCGCGGGCGACTTCGACTTGGCGGGCTTTGCCGTCGGCGCGATGCAGCGCGGCACGGCACTGCCGGCCGGCGTGGCTGCGGGCGACGTGCTGCTTGGGCTGGCGTCCGACGGGGTGCATTCGAACGGTTACAGCCTCGTGCGACGCATCGTCGAGCGCGCGGGCCTGGACTGGGACGATCCCGCGCCCTTCGGGGACGGCGCACTGGGTGCGGCGCTTCTGACGCCCACGCGGCTTTACGTGCGCCCGGCGCTGGACGTGATCCGCGCGGGCGGCGTGAACGCGCTGGCGCACATCACCGGCGGCGGCCTGACCGAGAACCTGCCGCGCGTTTTGCCCGACGGGCTGGGCGCGACGATCGACCTGAACGCCATCGCGGCACCACCGGTCTTCAGTTGGCTGCGCGAGGTCGGCGGAGTGGATCAGGCCGAGATGCTGCGCGCCTTCAACTGCGGCATCGGCATGGTCGTAATCGCGGCAGCGGACCGCGCCGAGGCGCTGTTGGATCGGCTTCGCACTTCGGGCGAGACGGTATTCACGCTCGGCCGCGTCACCGAGGGGCAGGGGGTCACCTACGACGGCCGGCTGGCGTGACGCGCGTCGGCATCCTGATCTCGGGCAGCGGTTCGAACATGGAGGCGCTGGTCGACAGCATGACCGGCGATCATCCTGCGCGCGCTTGCGTGGTGCTGTCGAACGTGCCCGGCGCCGGCGGGCTGGCAAGGGCCGCTGCGCGCGGCGTGGCCATCGAGACGGTCGACCACCGCGCCTTCGGCCGCGACCGTGCCGCGTTCGAGACCGCGCTGGACGCGGCCCTTGCGCCGCACGCGCCGGACATCCTGTGCCTCGCTGGCTTCATGCGTGTCCTGACAGCGGATTTCGTGTCCCGTTGGGCAGGCCGGATGCTGAACATCCACCCCTCGCTGTTGCCGAAATACCGCGGGCTCGACACCCATGCCCGCGCGCTGGCGGCGGGAGAGGCCGAACATGGCTGCACCGTGCATGCGGTCACGCCCGCGCTGGACGACGGCCCGATCCTGGGCCAGGCGCGGCTGCGCATCGCGCCCGACGACACGCCCGCGACGCTGGCCGCGCGGGTCCAGCTGCTCGAGCACCGGCTCTACCCGCTGGTCCTGCGCCGCTTCGCCGAGGGCGAGACCGACCCCGTCATGCTGGACTGACGGGACACGTTCCAATCCGCGTGTCCTTCGCCTATCAAGGGGTGCCGACGACGCCGACAGACAGGAAGACCGAACCGATGCAGACGATCACGGATACCGCGGCACTTTCGGCGTTCTGCGCGCGCGCCCATCAGGCCCCCTACGTCACCGTCGACACCGAATTCCTGCGCGAGCGGACCTATTATTCCAAGCTGTGCCTCGTGCAACTGGCGCTGCCCGGCCGCGGCGAGGATGACGCCGTTCTGGTCGATCCACTGGTCGAAGGGTTGTCGCTGGAACCGTTGATGGACGTGTTCCGCGACGATTCGGTGGTCAAGGTGTTCCACGCCGCCCGGCAGGACCTCGAGATATTCCAGATCGACCACGGCGTGATCCCCGCGCCGCTGTTCGACACGCAGGTGGCGGCGATGGTCTGCGGCTTCGGCGAGCAGGTCGGCTACGAGACGCTGGTCAAGCGCATCGCCAAGGGCACCGTCGACAAGACCTCGCGCTTCACCGACTGGTCGCGCCGCCCGCTGACCGATGCGCAGAAGACTTACGCGCTGGCCGACGTGACGCATTTGCGCGACATCTATGAGTTCCTGTCAGCCAAGCTGGAAGAGACGGGACGCGAACGCTGGGTCGCCGAGGAGGTCGCCGTGCTGACCGACCCCGAGACCTACATCACCCGGCCGCGCGACGCCTGGAAGCGGATCAAGACCCGCTCGAACAGCCCGCGCTTCATGGCCATCGTGCGCGAGCTTGCCGCCTTTCGCGAGTCGTACGCCCAGTCGCGCAACATCCCGCGCAACCGCGTGTTCAAGGACGACGCGCTGGTCGAGCTTGCCTCGACCAAGCCCGCGAACCTGCAGGACCTGGGCCGGTCGCGCCTGCTGCTGCGCGAGGCCCGCAAGGGCGACATCGCTGACGGTATCCTGGCAGCCGTCGCGGCGGGGCAGAACTGCCCGAAAGAGGACCTGCCCGAAGCCGAGCGCGGTCGCGAGAACGACCAGGTGAACCAGGCGCTGGCCGACCTGCTGCGCGTGTTGCTGAAGGCCAAGACGGAAACCTACGGCGTCGCGTCGAAGCTGATCGCGCAGGCGGCCGAACTCGACCGGATCGCCGGTGGCGCGCGCGACGTGGCTGCGTTGAAGGGTTGGCGGCGCGAGGTGTTCGGCGACGATGCGCTGCGCCTTTGCGAGGGGCGTATCGCGCTGGCGGCCGAGGGCGAGCGGGTGAAGGTGATCGAACTCTAGACCGCTACAGGTCCAGCTCGACCCAGACCGGCACGTGATCCGACGGCTTGTCGCGGTCGCGGATCTCCTTGTCGATCCGGCAGTCGACGAGCATGTCGGCTGCCTGCGGGCTCAGCAGCATGTGATCGATCCGGATGCCCTTGTTCCGTGGCCAGGCATTGGCCTGGTAATCCCAGAACGTATATTGCGCCGGTGCGGCGTTGCGCACGCGGAACGCGTCGGTGAAGCCCAGGTTCACCACGCGGTGGAACGCGGCGCGGGTCTGCGGCAGGTACAGCGCGTCGTCCTCCCAGGCCTTCGGGTCATGCACGTCCTCGGGCTGCGGGATGACGTTGTAGTCGCCGGCCATCATCGCCGGCATTTCCGCGGCCAGCAGCGCGCGCGCGCGCGCCTCCAGCCGCTCCATCCAGGCAAGCTTGTAGTCGTATTTCGGCCCCGGCGCGGGGTTTCCGTTGGGAAGGTACAGCCCGCACAAGCGCAAGGCGTCGTGTTCGCCCACCACGGTCGCCTCGATCCAGCGGGCCTGTTCGTCGGTCTCGTCACCCGGCAGGCCGCGCATCACGTCCTCGAGCGGGTGCTTGGACAGGATCGCCACACCGTTGAAGCCTTTCTGTCCATGCGTCTCGACATTGTAGCCGCGCTCGTCGAAAGGCTCGCGCGGGAAGGCTTCGTCGACGGACTTGATCTCCTGGCATAGCACGACGTCCGGCTGGGCCTCGTCCAGCCAGTCGGTCAGCGCGGTCACTCGCGCCTTGATGCCGTTGATGTTGAACGTGGCGATCTTCACCAGAAGCCCTCCTGCCGGGAGCCTCCTTTTGGCCCGTCGGCCGAGTGCGTGCAAGCGCCGCCGCGTGGATGATTCGCGGCCTTTCCGCGTCAAAACCGGGGGTTGCGGCGGTCACGCGAAATTTATCCACAGAAAATATGCGTCTGTGGACACGAGACGTTCAAGTCAAAGCGGCGGAAAGTTGCCGATCGACCTTCATGTGGATAATGCGCGCGTTAATCAACTTTAACAAGAATTAACTTTTTGAAATGCGCTTTTCGGGGGAGCGTTTGGACATCGTCAACTCAGCAAATCAAGCGAGGATCAATCGATGTCGACCCAAGTGAAGCACCTGATCTCTGAAGAAATTCTTGCCGTGGAACCGCAGGTCTGCGGCTTCTCCGGAGAAGGCCTCGAGATGTTCACATCGTGGTCGGGCCCGGCCGAGACGGCAATCTTTAGTGGAAATGCAGTCGAGGCATTCACCTCGTGGTCGGGCCCGACTCGCTCCGAACGTCACGCCGGCGACGCCGTCGAAGCATTCACCTCGTGGTCGGGCCCGACTCGCTCCGAACGTCACGCCGGCGATGCCGTCGAAGCCTTCACCTCGTGGTCCGGCCCCGTCCGCTCCGAACGTCACGCCGGCGACGCCGTCGAAGCCTTCACCTCGTGGTCCGGCCCCGTCCGCTCCGAACGTCACGCCGGCGACGCCGTCGAAGCCTTCACCTCGTGGTCGGGCCCGACTCGCTCCGAACGTCACGCCGGCGATGCCGTCGAAGCCTTCACCTCGTGGTCCGGCCCCGTCCGCTCCGAACGTCACGCCGGCGACGCCGTCGAAGCCTTCACCTCGTGGTCCGGCCCCGTCCGCTCCGAACGTCACGCCGGCGACGCCGTCGAAGCCTTCACCTCGTGGTCCGGCCCCGTCCGCTCCGAGCGTGACGCAGGCGATGCCGTCGAAGCCTTCACCTCGTGGTCCGGCCCCGTCCGCTCCGAGCGCGACGCAGGCGACGCCGTCGAAGCCTTCACCTCGTGGTCTGGCCCCGTCCGCTCCGAGCGCGACGCAGGCGACGCCGTCGAAGCCTTCACCTCGTGGTCTGGCCCCGTCCGCTCCGAGCGCGACGCAGGCGACGCCGTCGAAGCCTTCACCTCGTGGTCTGGCCCCGTCCGCTCCGAGCGTGACGCCGGCGACGCCGTCGAGGCCTTCACGTCGTGGTCGGGTCCGGTCCGCTCCGAGCGCGACGCAGGCGACGCGACCGAAGCCTTCACCTCGTGGTCGGGCCCGGTCCGCGCCTGAGGCGCAGGCCTGCCCGGACGGGGCGCCTCTGCGCCCCGTCCCGGCCCACTTGGACATCGGCCATGCCGGCGACGGCCGGGCCGCTACGAGACGAGGAGACGCCCATGAGCACCGTGATCCAGTTGAACGCGCCGCACCGCATTCCGCCGCGCGAAATGCGCCTGTCTTCGCTTCTGGCGCTGTTCGCCCAGGGCAGGCGCGGCGGGGACGACGTGTTCTGGCTCAAGGAGAACGCAGAGCTACTCAACGTGCTGGAATGCACCGGACAAAGCGTCCCCCCGGAGGCGCTGTCGGTGCATGAGGCCTTCTACCGCGAAGCCGCCGAGCGGCTGCGCTTCTTTCCGCAATACTACCGCTTCTTCCTGTCGATGGTCCTGGACATCGAGGACCTGGGCATGGGCGGAGAGACCGGTGCGCGGATGGTCGCCTTCGCCGAAAGGCAGGGCCTGCCGGGGGCCGAACTGTCGGACCTGCAGCGCGCCGAGGCCCGCCGCCTGATGCGCCGCCGCGGCGTCGACCCGATCCGCGAGCCGGGTCTGGACGACCGGCTGCGTGCCTTCGCGTCGCGCAACGCGACCTTCGCGCTGCCCAACAAGAAGGCCGCCTATGAACTGACGCATATCGTCTTCTATCTGACCGAATACGGCCGCAAGGCCGCCGACCTGCCGCCCGAGGCGATCCGCTCGCTTCATTTCGCGGGCTTGACGGCGTTCCTCGAACAGAACGCCGACCTGCTGGCCGAGATCTGCATCGCTCTCGACTGGGCGGGCGACGCGGCGCCCTTGCTCTGGGCCGACTGGCTCGAGGAGCAGACCGCAAGCTTTGCGCTGACCTGTGCGTCGGACGTGTCGGTCGCGGATGATTACCACGAATTCCTGGTCTGCAACTGGCATGCGGCCGTCACCGGCCGGCCGGTGTTCCGCAAGCCGATCGCGGCCGAGCGCACGCGCTTCGACCGCGCGCCGCGCATGGCGCCGCTGTCCGAGATCAGCCGCGCGATGATGACGATGGACGCGGGCCGCAGCGGCGACTGGAGCGTGATGCGCGACCGCATGCAGCCCAGCCTGTCGCCCGCCACCTGCGACCTGATGGAGGCCGCCGCCCGGTCGAGCACGCATTTCGACGCCTTCTTCGAGGGCTTCGCACGGGCCGGACAGCCATGAGCGCGCGGGCGATCCAAGGACTCGCCGCCGGCGGGGCGCTGACCGGCGCCGCGTTGGTCGTTATCTATACCGGCATGATGGCCGGGGCGGACGGTATCACCAAGCTGATCGCCGGCGGCTACGAGGCGCCGCAGCTTTTCGCGATCTCGGCGGCGCTGGTCGCCGCGTTCTGCCTGCTGTCGGCGCGGCGCGGCGGCGAGGTCGGTCTGGGGGTGACGAGCCGCGGCACGATGGCCGTGCGCGCGGGCCTGACGGTTGTCGCCTCCATCGCCTTTTTCCAGGCCTTCCGGCTGCTGCCCTTCGCCGACGTGTTCCTGTTCATCGGGCTGATTCCTCTCTTTGCCGCCGCGCTCTCCGGCCCGGTCCTGGGCGAAAGCCCGCGCCCGACGGCCTGGGCCGCGCTGCTGCTGGGGGCGGGCGGGATGCTGCTGCTGATGCCGGGCGGGCTGTCGGGCCTGCAGGCGGGCCATGCCTGGGCGCTGACCGCGTCGCTGACGGGCTGCGGCTCGATGCTGGCGGCGCGTCGCATCGCCAAGGTCGAGCGCGTTCCGCTGGCGCAGGTCTTCTGGCCGAACCTTGCGCTGATGGCCGCCATGGGCGCGGCGCTGCCCTTCGTCTGGAAGCCGATGGGCCTCTCCGACCTGGCGTGGGTCGGTGCCTACGCGGCCATGCTCTTCGGCGCCCGTTACGTCTCGGCCGAGGCGCTGCGGCTCCTGCCGGCGCACGTGGCGATGCCGCTGATGAACCTGCAATTCGTCTGGATGGTGGCGATCGGGATGGCGGCCTTCGGCGAGATCCCCGCGCCGGGTACGGTGCTGGGCGTGACGCTGGTCGTCGCATCGGGGCTGTGGCTGATCGCCGAGGAGCAGATGGCCCGTGGCCGCCGCAATGCCTGAAGGGCCCACCTGCCCAAAATACGAACGGCGCCCCGTGGGCGCCGTTTTGCCTGCGGGACCGTCAAAGGCCGTTACATCGAGAACGACGTGCCGCAGCCGCAGGAGCTGGTCGCGTTCGGGTTCTCGATCACGAAGCGTGCGCCGATCAACTCTTCGGTGAAGTCGATCACCGCGCCTTCGAGGAAGGGCAGGGAGACCGGGTCGACCACGACGCGCTGGCCGTGGCCTTCCAGCACCAGGTCCTCGTCCTCGGCGGCATCAAGCTTGATCTCATACTGGAAGCCCGAGCAGCCGCCACCCTCGACGGCGACGCGCAGGGCCTTGCCCTCGGCGCCGGCGCCGATCTCTTCCAGCCGGGTAAAGGCGCGGTCGGTGACTTTCGGCGGCAGATGCATGGGAACCCCCGTCAGGTTTATCTTTGCGACGAACGTCAATATATGCGGGCAAGGACACGACAACAAGGTGACCCGCGATGCGCGCCCCCTATGCCTGCGAGCCCGAAACCGCCCGCGGCCGGCTTTTCCCCGAGGAGGAGAGCGCCTTCCGCTCGTGCTTCCAGCGCGACCGCGACCGGATCATCCATTCCAGCGCCTTCCGCCGGCTGAAGCACAAGACGCAGGTCTTCGTCGAGCACGAGGGCGATTTCTACCGCACGCGGCTGACGCACTCGATCGAGGTGGCGCAGGTGGCGCGCACGATCTCGAATGCGCTGGGCCTGAACGTCGATCTGACCGAGGCCGTGGCGCTGGCGCACGATCTCGGCCACACGCCCTTCGGCCACACGGGCGAGGACGCGCTGGACGCGCTGATGCGGCCCTTCGGCGGGTTCGACCACAACGCGCAGACGCTGCGGATCGTCACCCGGCTGGAACGGCACTACGCGGAATTCGACGGGTTGAACCTGACTTGGGACACTCTCGAGGGCATCGCCAAGCACAACGGCCCGGTCGTGACCGCCCGCGGCAACACCGAAGGCGTTCCCTACGCGCTGGCCGAGTACGACGCGGTCCACGACCTCGAACTGCACACCCATGCCAGCGCCGAGGCGCAGGTGGCCGCGTTGTCCGACGACATCGCCTACAACAACCACGACCTGCACGACGGGCTGCGCGCGGGGCTCTTCTCCGAAAGCGACATCGCCGAGCTGCCCATCGTCGGACCGGCCTATGACGAGGTGGACCGGCTTTATCCCGGCCTCGACCCATACCGCCGCCGGCACGAGGCGCTGCGCCGCGTCTTCGGCGCAATGGTGTCCGACTTGATCGACACGTCGCGCGCGCTGCTGGAGGGGGGAGAGTTCCCGAACGCGCAGGCGATCCGCGAATGCGGCCGGCCGGTCATCGCCTTTTCGGGCGGTCTGTGGGCCGAGTTGCGCCAGATCCGCGCCTTCCTGTTCGAGAACATGTACCGCGCCCCGCGCGTGATGGAGCAGCGCGCCCGCGTCACGAAGGTGGTCGAGGACCTGTTCCCCCGCTTCATGGCCGACCCGTCGCTGCTGCCCGCGCGCTGGCAGGACGAGATCGCCGGCCTGCGCGACGAGTCCGCGCTGGCGCGGCTGGTGGCCGATTACGTCGCCGGCATGACCGACCGCTTCGCGCTGCAACTGCACGCGGAGATGACCGGCACCGATATCCTTATGGACGGGCACTAGGGGCAGGGCCGCGGGCACCGGACCGGCGCCGTTTGACGCCGCCTTCCCACATGGTAATGGACGGCGCGAAGGAGCCGTTTCATGAACCTGTTTGCCGAGATCCGAGAGCTTGTCCTGACCGCGCTGGACGCCGAGGGGCTGATCCCCGAAGGCGCCAACCGCGACGCCATCACCGTCGAGCCGCCGCGCGACCCCTCGCATGGGGACATGGCCACCAACGCCGCGATGGTGCTGGCCAAGCCTCTGGGCCGCAAGCCGCGCGACGTGGCCGAGGCGCTGACGGCCCGGCTGGCGCAGGACGAGCGCATCGCCACGGCCGAGGTCGCGGGCCCGGGCTTCATCAACCTGCGGCTCGCGCAGTCGGTGTGGCAGGCGCTTCCGGCGGCGATCCTGGCGCAGGGCGTGGATTACGGGCGCTCGACGCTGGGGCAGGGCAAGCGCGTCAACGTCGAATATGTCAGTGCCAACCCCACGGGCCCGATGCACGTCGGCCATGCCCGCGGTGCGGTGGTGGGCGACGCGCTGGCCTCGCTTCTGGCCTATGCGGGCTACGACGTGACGCGCGAATACTACATCAACGACGGCGGAGCGCAGGTCGACGTGCTCGCGCGGTCGGTCTATCTGCGCTACCTCGAGGCGCACGACCTGTCGGTCGACTGGCCCGAGGGCAGCTATCCCGGCGACTACCTCATCGATGTCGGCGAGGCGCTGAAGGCCAAGGTGGGCGACGCATGGATCGACCAGCCCGAGGACGTCTGGCTGGAGGAAGCGCGCACGTTCGCCACAGAAGCGATGATGGACCTGATCCGCGAGGATCTGGCCGCGCTGGGCGTGCGGATGGACCACTTCTTCAGCGAGAAGAGCCTCTACGGCACCGGCCGGATCGAAGCGGCGATCGACAGCCTGCGCGCCAGGGGCCTGATCTATCGCGGCACGCTCGAACCGCCGAAGGGCAAGACGCCCGAGGACTGGGAGCCGCGCGAGCAGACGCTGTTCAAGTCGACCGCGCACGGTGACGACGTCGACCGCCCGATCATGAAGTCCGACGGCGGCTGGACCTATTTCGCGCCCGACATCGCCTATCACTACGACAAGGTGACGCGCGGCTACGACTGGCTGATCGACGTCTTCGGCGCCGATCACGGCGGTTACGTAAAGCGGATGAAGGCGGCCGTGGCGGCGCTGTCCGACGGCCGCGTGCCGCTCGACATCAAGCTGATCCAGCTGGTCAAGCTCTACCGCAACGGCGAGCCGTTCAAGATGTCCAAGCGCGCGGGCACCTTCGTCACACTGCGCGACGTGGTCGACATGGTGGGCGCGGACGTGGCCCGGTTCCACATGCTGACGCGCAAGAACGACGCGCCGCTGGATTTCGACTTCGACAAGGTGGTCGAGCAGTCGAAGGAAAACCCGGTCTTCTACGTGCAATACGCCCATGCGCGCATCGCCTCGGTGCTGCGCAAGGCGCCCGAGGCCGGCATCGACGTGTCCGACGATGCGCTGGCGCGCGCCGACATGGCATTGATGACACACCCGGCGGAACTGGCGCTTGCCGGAAAACTCGCCGAATGGCCGCGCCTGGTCGAGATCGCCGCCCGCAACACCGAGCCGCACCGCGTGGCCACCTACCTGTCGGAGCTGGCCGCCGAGTTGCACGCCCTGTGGAACCGCGGCAACGACGAGACCGGCCTGCGGTTCATTCAGGACGATCCGGCCACAAGCCAGTCCAAAATCGCGCTTGCGCGGGCCGTATCTGTTGTTATTTCGGCCGGTCTCGGTATCTTGGGCGTCAAGCCGATGGAGGAAATGCGCTGAGACAAGGCGCGCCGCATCGGTCACTGCAGGCAAGCGCGGGTCGCTCCCGCGCCCAAATCGAGCACAGGCGCGTGGCGTGATCCCGCGCGGAACGAGGCGGACATGACCGAATACTTCCAAGACTCGGGGCAGGCGGCCCCGGTATCCCGCGACGTGGCAACGATGGCGCACTGGGCCGGCGCCGCCGTGTCGCTGTCGCTGATCGCTGGTATCGGGATCTGGGGCTTCAAGCTGGTGGCGCGCGATGTCAGCGGCGTGCCTGTCGTCCTCGCGGCCGAAGGCCCGATGCGCATCGCCCCCGAGGACCCGGGCGGCCGTCTGGCCGATCATCAGGGCCTGTCGGTCAACACGGTCGCGGGCCATGGCGTGGCAGAAGGTCCGGCCGAGCGTCTGGTGATCGCGTCACGCCCCGCGGGCCTTGCCGAAGATGACGTGGCCCAAGGCGCGCTGCAAAGCTACGAACGCCAGTCGGCCGAGGCCGCCGCCGCCGCGGAAACGCGTCGCGCCGCGGACGCAAGAACCGAGATGCCCGGCCGTGCCCCGCGCTTCGGCGCGCCCGGCGACGCGGTGAAGCCGCTGCCGGCGACCTTCACCCGCGACGACGCGGTCATCCCGCATGACAGTCCGCTGGCAAAGTCCGGCGATGCGGAAATCCAGGCGCTGGTGACGCAACTGACCGACGGGGCCATGCCCCTCGGCACCGCCGCGCGCGACGAGACTGAAACCCCGGCCGCGCCGGATATGGCGGGTCAGGACAATGATTCCGGCATGTTCTCCGACGCGAAGGCCGCGCCGGCAGGCCTGCGCGCCTTCGCCGGGGTGCGGCCGCAGGGCCGTCCGGTGCTTGTCGCCGCGCGCACCGAGCCCGTGGAGATCCTGAACGCTGCCTCGGGCGCGACGGTGGTGCCCGGCTCGGTCATCGCCGAGGCGCTGGGCATGGGAGGGCCGGCCGCAGCCGAGATCGACGCCGATGATCTGCCCGCCGGAACCCGGCTGGTGCAGATCGGCGCCTTCGACAGCGCCGAGATCGCGCGCGCCGAATGGGATCGCCTGATGGGCCGCTTCGACGCCTATCTCGGCGACAAGGGGCGCGTGATCCAGCAGGCGCAATCCGGCGGTCGGACCTTCTATCGCCTGCGCGCGCATGGCTTCGCCGACCTGTCGGATGCGCGCCGCTTCTGCGCCGCCTTCGTCGCCGAGGGCGTCGACTGCATCCCGGTCGTCAGCCGGTGAGCCGCTTTTCAGCCGTGATCCTCGGCTGTGCCGGATTGCGCCTGACCGAGAACGAGCGCCGCTTCTTCGCCCACGCGAACCCTTTCGGCTTCATTCTTTTCGCGCGCAACTGCGAGACGGCCGACCAGGTCCGCGCGCTGACGGCCGACCTGCGCGACGCGGTGAGCCGCGACGCGCCGATTTTCATCGATCAGGAAGGCGGCCGCGTGCAGCGCCTTCGCCCGCCGCTGGCCACGGACTGGCGCCCGCCGCTGGACGACGCGATCGCGGCCGGCGACCGCGCCTCCGATGCGCTGGCGCTGCGTTACGCCATCATCGCCGCCGAGCTGCGCGCGCTGGGCATCGACGGCAACTGCGTCCCCGCGCTGGACGTGGCGCGCGCGGAAACCCACCCGTTCCTGCGCAACCGTCTGCTGGGCTCCGATGCCGACACGGTCGCCCGCCTGGGGCGCGCGGTGGCCAATGCCCATCTTGCCGGCGGCGTCCTGCCGGTGATCAAGCACATGCCCGGCCACGGTCGCGGCACCGCCGACAGCCACCTGCATCTGCCGCGCACTGATGCCGACATGGACGCACTGCAATCAGACTTCGCGACATTCGCGGCGCTGTCGGACCTGCCGCTCGGGATGACCGCGCACATGGTGTTCGAGGCTCTGGACGAGCGCGCGGCCACCGTCTCGGAAACGATGATCGGCCTGATCCGCGACCGCATCGGCTTCGACGGCCTGCTGATGACGGACGACATCTCGATGCAAGCGCTGTCCGGCGACGTGGCCTCGCGGGGCAGGGCGGCGCTGGATGCCGGCTGCGACGCGGTGTTGCACTGCAACGGAGAGCTGGACGAGATGCGGGCGCTGCGCGACGCCACCGGCGCGATGACCGACGCGGCGCAGGCCCGCGCCGAGGCCGCGCTGGCCGCGCGGCGTCCCGCCCCCGCGGTTGACATCGCCGCCCTGCGCGCCACGCTCGAGACGCTATTGCCCGCATCGGTGCCATGACCGAAGATTCCGAACCGGAGATCGTTCCCATATCCGTCGCCGCCCGCCTCGCGGCCGAGGCGCTGGTGGTCGACGTCGACGGCTTCGAAGGTCCGCTCGACCTGCTGCTGAACATGGCGCGCACGCAGAAGGTCGATCTGCGCCAGATCTCGATCCTGGCGCTGGCGCGGCAATACCTGGTCTTCGTGGAAAAGGCCCGCGCGCTTCGGATCGAACTGGCGGCCGACTACCTGGTGATGGCGGCATGGCTGGCCTTCCTGAAATCGCGCCTGCTGCTGCCGCCCGACCCGCAGGACGAGGGGCCGTTGGGCGAGGATCTGGCCGCGCACCTGGCCTTCCAGCTGGAACGCCTTCAGGCGATGCGCGAGGCTTCGGCGCAGCTCTGGGCGCGAGACCGGCTGGGGCGCGACATCTTCGCCCGTGGCATCCCCGAAGACGTCACCCGCCACCGCCGCGTCGAATACACCGCCACGCTGGTCGACCTGATGCAGGCCTATTCCCGCATCCGCACCCGCGACGAATTCCGCCCCTTCGTGATGGACCGCGACAAGGTCTTCACCATGGAAGAGGCGCTGGAGCGGCTGCGCGGCATGATCGGGTTCGCCGGCCAATGGACGGAACTGCAAAGCTATCTGCCCGAGGGCTGGGACGACGACCCGGTCAAGTGGCGCAGCGCCACCGCGGCGACCTTCGCCGCCTCGCTGGAACTGGTGAAAGAGGGCCGCGCGGAACTGCGCCAGCAGGGGATGTTCGCGCCGATCCAGATGCGCCGCCGCGAGCGTCGCGATGGCTGAGCGCGACGACACAGGCCCGCGGGAAAGTCTGTTCGCCGCCCCGTCCATGGGCGAGCAGGAGCGCATGGTCGAGGCGGTGCTGTTCGCCAGCGCCGAGCCTGTCACCGTGGCCGAACTGGCCGCAAGGATGCCGCATGGCTGCGACCCGGCCGAGGCGCTGGCCCATCTGCGCAAGCGCTACGAAGGGCGCGGCGTGCGGCTGGTGCGCGTCGGTGACGCCTGGGCGATGCGCACCGCGCCCGACCTCGGGTTCCTGATGAGCCGCGAGACCGTCGAGCACCGCAAGCTGTCGCGCGCCGCGATGGAGACGCTGGCGATCATCGCCTATCACCAGCCGGTGACGCGCGCGGAGATCGAGGAGATCCGCGGCGTATCGGTGTCCCGCGGGACAGTGGACCTGTTGCTGGAACTGGAATGGGTGCGCTTCGGTCGCCGCCGGATGACACCGGGCCGCCCGGTGACCTTCGTGGTGACCGAGGCGTTTCTCGATCACTTCGGGCTGGAATCCGCGCGGGACCTGCCGGGTTTGGCCGAGCTTCGCGCCGCAGGCCTGTTGGAAGCCCGCGCGCTGCCGACCGGCGCCCCGGCCCGCGAGGACGAGGACGCGGAAGAAAGCCCCGATACCGGCCAAAGCGAGCTGTTCGAGGACTGACCGCCGCGTCAGCTGCGGAAGTGCTTGGACAGTTTCAGCCCCTGGCCCTGGTAGTTCGACGCGATCCCCTCTCCATATAGCTGCGCAGGCCGCTCGGCCATGCGCTCGTAAACCAGTCGCCCAACGACCTGGCCATGCTCCAGCACGAAGGGCGCCTCGTGGCAGCGCACCTCGAGCACGCCGCGCGCGCCGTGCCCGCCGGCCGGTCCGTGGCCGAAACCGGGATCAAAGAAGCCGGCATAGTGCACGCGGAACTCGCCCACCATGGCCAGGTAGGGCGCCATCTCGGCGGCGTAGTCGGGCGGTATGTGCACCGCCTCGCGGCTGACGAGGATGTAGAACGCGCCCGGGTCCAGCACGATGCGCCCGCGCCCGTCAACGCCGGTGTCGCCCTCGATCCGGTCCCAGAAGCCGGCCGGATCGTAGTGCCCGATCCGGTCCAGGTCGATCACGCCGGTATGCGGCCGCGCGCGCCAGCCGACCAGCCCGTCGCGTCCCGGAGTCAAGTCAACCGAAAAGCCCAGTCCCTCGTCGATCGTGGCCGGTCCGCCCGACACCAGCGTCGTGTCGGCGTGCAGCCGCGCCAGTGCGTCGTCGTTCAGCACCGCGCGTCCGCGGCGAAAGCGGATCTGGTTCAGGCGCATCCCCGGCCGCACCAGCACCGAGAACGAGCGCGGGCAGATCTCGGCGTAAAGCTGTCCCTCGTGGCCCGGTGCGATACGGTCGAACTCGGCCCCGCCGTCGGTGATCACCCGCGTCAGTAGGTCCAGCCTGCCGGTGGAGCTTTTCGCGTTGGCGATCGCCTGCAGGTCGCGGGGCAGGGCCAGCCGCTCCATCAGCGGGACGACGTAGACGCACCCCTTTTCCAGCACCGCGCCGGCGGTGAGGTCGATGCGGTGCATCTCGAACTCGGCGATGCGGTCGGCCACACTGCGCCCGTCGCCCGCCAGGAACGAGGCCCGCACGCGGTAGGCAATGCTGCCGAGCCGCAAATCCAGGCTCGCGGGCTGGATCTGCCCGTCCACGAAGGGCCGTTCGGCCGCGACCGCGCCCGAGGCGATCAGCTCGGCGATCTGTTGAGAGGGTAGAACACCCGTCATCGCGCGCTCCGATACGACCGGAGCGCAGCGTGACGGTGGTTCGGGGGTATTCTGGTCGGGCTAGCAGGACTCGAACCTGCGACCTTCCGTCCCCCAGACGGACGCGCTACCAGGCTGCGCCATAGCCCGACTTGTTCCGCTGTCATACTGCTTTTGTGCCCCGTCGCAACCCCTTTGCGGGGGAAATTTTCATCGCTCGCCGACCGTGGTCGCGGCCAGGCGCTCGTGCAGGGCGCGCAGCGCGGGAAGCGCCGCGCGCACGGCCTCGGACTGCTCGTCGCTGAGCGTCTCGAGCCAGGCGAGCCGGCCGATCGGGCCGGGCTTCGTGGCCTGCGGCACGGGCTGAGGCAGCGTCGCCTCGAGCGCGTTGGCGCGTTCGCGCGTCGCGGAGGTTTCCGAGGTTCCTTGCCTCGCCGCGAGTTCGAGCGTGTCGTGCATGTCCTCTGTGTCTGCGTCGGAAAGCTGCGTCTCGCCTGGTGCGCCGGCATCTTCAGGCGACTCGTCCGTGTCCTCGTCCGCGAAGATAACCGACGCCCGGTCTTCGTCCTGCGCCGCTACATGTCGGCTTCCCGCCGAATCAAAGTCCGGCGCCGGAGAATCGACACCTGGTTCGTCCTGCGCGTCCGCGTCTGCAACGTCCACCTTCGCCGTGTCGCCCGGCGTGCGCACCGGGTCGGACGCGAGATCCACGGATTCGGCGGGCGGCTCGACGTCCGCCGAATCCTCCAGGCCCAGACCTGTCTCCGCGTCCCAAGAAACCTCGGCCGCGGTCTCGTCGGAGACGGCGGCATCGTCGAAATCGGCCGCCGCGTCGATGTCGCCGGGCCCGTCCGGCAGGTCCGGCTCGGGCGTGGGCGGCGGGTCGGGTGGCAGGTCCGGCTTGGGCGTGGGCGGGCGTGCGGCGCTGTTGGGGAAGGCGATCAGCCGCTCTTCGGGCTCGGCCGCCTCGACCTCGACGAAGGGAGCGTCCGCGATCTCGGCCGCCTCTTCGAATTCGGCGCCCTCAGCGTCAAGCTGCCGCGCGGACAGCCGTGCCACGTGCCGAACCCCCTGTTCGCGCAGGATCTTCTGGACGCCCTTGATGGTCATCCCGTCGTCGTGCAGCAGCTTCTTGATGCCGCCCAGCAACATCATGTCGGCAGGGCGGTAATACCGTCGGCCGCCGGCGCGCTTGACCGGCTTGACCTGTGCGAACTTGCTTTCCCAGAAGCGCAATACGTGCGCCGGCGTCTGCAGCCAGTCGGCCACTTCCGAGATCGTGCGGAAGGCGTCGGGTGACTTGTCCACGATCAGCCCTGCCGCCGGTTGCCGTCGGCCACACGGTCCTTCATCAGGTGCGACGGCCGGAAGGTCAGCACGCGGCGCGGCTGGATCGGCACTTCTTCGCCGGTCTTGGGGTTGCGGCCCATGCGCGCCGCCTTGTCGCGCACGGAGAACGTGCCGAAGGACGAGATCTTGACCTGCTCGCCCTGGACCAGCGCGTCGGACATGTGCTGCAGGACCGATTCGACCAGGTCGGCGCTTTCGTTGCGCGACAGCCCGACCTCGCGGAACACGGCTTCGCTCAGATCCATCCGCGTCAAGGTCTTGTCACTCATCGTCAACCCTCCCGTTTACCGGGGCAACTGTGGCTTCGACGATTTGCCAAGTCAATTCCGCGTCTTGCGGAAGGGCATTTGAATCGCGGGAACGCGCCTACCAGCGCAGCACGATCGAGCCCCAGGCCAGCCCGCCGCCGATCGCCTCGGTGACGACCACGTCGCCCTGCTTGATCTGCCCTCGCGCGCGGCCGACCGACAGCGCCAGCGGGATCGATGCCGCGGACGTGTTGCCATGATCCTGCACGGTCACCACCACCCTGTCCATCGACAGGCCCAGCTTCTTGGCGGTGCCGGCGATGATACGGATATTGGCCTGGTGCGGCACGATCCAGTCGATGTCTTCCGGGCCCATCCCGGCCTTCGCCAGCGAGGCCTGCGCCGTCGCGGCCAGTTTCTCGACCGCGTGGCGGAAAACTTCCTTGCCCTCCATCCGCAGGTAGCCGGTGGTGTTGGTCGAAACGCCGCCATCCACGTACAGGATGTCGCGGAAGCGCCCGTCGGAATTGAGGTCCGTGGCCAGGATGCCCCGATCGGCGGTGGTGCCGTCGCCCTCCTGCGCCTCGAGGATCAGCGCGCCGGCGCCGTCGCCGAACAGCACGCAGGTCGACCGGTCGGTCCAATCCATGATGCGGCTGAAGGTTTCCGCGCCGATCACCATGACACGCTTGGCCTGTCCCGACAGGATCAGCGCGTTGGCGGTCGACAGCGCATAGATGAAGCCCGCGCAGACCGCCTGGACGTCGAAGGCGAAGCCGTGGTTCATGCCCAGCCGGGCCTGCACCATCGTCGCGGCCGACGGAAAGGTCAGGTCCGCGGTCGAGGTCGCCACGATGATCGCGTCGACGTCGTCGGGCTGCAGGCCCGCGTCGCGCAGCGCATTCTGGGCCGCGCGCGTGGCGAGATCGGACGTGTTTTCGTTCTCGGCCGCGAAATGCCGCCGCTCGATCCCCGAGCGCGAGCGGATCCATTCGTCGGATGTGTCGAGCGTCTTTTCGAACTCGGCGTTTTCGACCACCCGTTCGGGCAGGTCGTGTCCGACCCCGATGACGACGGCGCGTTGTGTCATGTAGCCTGTGTATCCTTCCCGCCCGCTTCGGCGGCATCCTGCGCCTGTGCCGCGGCAGAGGCAACCCGCGCTGCCAGCCGGTCGTCGAAACCCGACCGCGCCAGTTCGAACGCCAGCTTGACCGCCGCCGACACGCCGGTGGCATCGGCCGATCCGTGCGACTTCACCACCGTGCCGTTGAGGCCCAGGAAGACGCCGCCGTTCACCCGCCGCGGGTCAATGCGCTTCTTCAGCCGCTTGAGCGAGGTCAGCGCCAACACCGATGCGAGCCGCGAAAGCGGCGTGTAGGCGAAGGCCTCTTTCAGCAGATCGCCGATCAGCTGCGCCGTGCCCTCGCCGGTCTTGAGCGCGACGTTGCCGGTGAAGCCGTCGGTGACGATCACGTCGCAGCGGTCGCCCGGAATGTCGCCGCCTTCGACGAAGCCGACGAAGTCGAAATTGCCGGTCTCGGTCTGCGCGGCGATCAGGTCATGGGCGGCGCGCAGCTCAGCCCGACCCTTGTGCTCCTCGGTGCCGACGTTGAGCAACCCGATGCGCGGCCGCGTCAGGTCAAGCCCGTTGCGGGCATACGAGGCGCCCATCATCGCGTATTGCAGCAGGTCCTCGGCATCGGCGCGGATATCGGCGCCCACGTCCAGCATCACGTTGAAGCGCTGCGGATTGCGCGACGGCCAAAGCACGGCGATGGCGGGGCGGTTGACGCCGGGCAGCTTGCGCAGGCGGATCATCGACAGCGCCATGAGCGCTCCGGTATTGCCGCAGCTGACGCAGACCTTGGCCTCGCGGTCGCGCACGGAATCGAGCGCCGACCACATCGAGGTGCCCTTGCCGTTGCGCATCACCTGGCTGGGCTTGTCGCGCATGTTCACGACATCGGCCGCGCCGCGGATGGCGACGCGCCCCTCGAGAATGCGCTTGCGCGCGACGAGGCGCTGCAACTCGGCCTCGGGGCCGTGCAGGATGAAATCCAATCCGGGATTCTTGGCCGCCGAATCGGCGATGCCGGCGACGACGGTCGCCGGACCGTTGTCGCCGCCCATCGCGTCGACGGAAATCACGATGCGGTCGGGTCCGGTCGGCGTGCTGTGATCCTTGAGGGAAACCATCGCGGCGTCCGGGCCTGACCGTTTATGCCGCGTCGTCGTCCAGGTCGATCTCGTCGGCCATGGCGACGACCTCGCGCTCGGCGTAGTGGCCGCAGGCGGGGCAGACGTGATGCGGGCGCTTCAGCTCACCGCAGTTGTCGCATTCGTTCGGGTTGGCACCCGACAGGGCGTCGTGGGCGCGGCGGTTGTTGCGGCGCGACTTGGACACCTTGTTCTGTTGGACGGCCATGTCTCAACCTTCTCGTGTTTCGGGCCGGATGGTCTGGCCGGCCGGCGTTGTGGGAATTGTGATGCGCCTCTTAGTCCCTAGGGCCGGGACGGCACAACCCTTCATCTGTCATGAGCGCGCGAAAAATACGGACAAGCCGCCAAAGCGCAAGGGGATTCTCAGCGTGTCCCGTCGCCGTTCGCGCCGCCGTTACCGTTCTCGTCCTCGTCGCCCCCGCCCAGCGCGTCACGCAGGCCCTTCAGCCCTGCGAAGGGGCGCGTGTCCTCGTCGCGCAGCGGCGTCACGCCCGGGTCGGCATAGACCGCCTCGCCCAGCTCGGCGCCCGCGGCCCGCGGATAGGCGGGCATCGCCAGCGCCAGCGCCTCGGCCATCACCGCCTGCAGGTCGATCTCGGCGCCCAGCGGCTCCAGCGTGTCGTCCTCGGGCATCTCGATCTCGGCGCCGGGCTCGGCTGCGGGCTCGATTTCCTGCGCGGGCAGGAAGCGGCGCGTGACGTCCGTGTCGATGCGCGTGGTCACCGGCTGCAGCGTCACGGCGCAGGGCTGCACCACGGTCGCACCCAGATCCGCGTCCAGCCGCCAGCCGCGCCCGCCCAAGGCCGTCACCTCGCCCGCGAAGCGCAGCTTGCGGATCGCGGTGGCGCCCAGGTGCTCGGCCAGCGCAGCGCAGGTATCGGCATCGGGACGCAGGTCGAATTCGTGCCCCGCGCGCGGGTTCAGCGCGCTCACCACGAGGCGCGTCGGCGCGCCGTCTGCGGGATTGCGGTCTGTCTGTCTCATGCGCGGTCCTTTCGATGCGGGGCGCCGTGTGCTCCGCGCCACCGACGGACGGGGACGTGCGGGGCCGGCTTGAACGGCGCCGCGGCAATGTGTAAGCCGAGGTAAAGACCCGAAGGGTCGATGACAAGGGGCAGGGGATGCAGCGACGCGGAGCGACGGCAGGGGTGGTATTCGCGTTGGCTCTGGCCCTCGGCGGATGCTCGGCCATGGAGCGGACGCACGGCTGGACCCCGCCCGACGAACTGCTCCAGCAGATCGTGCCCGGCATCGACAGCCGCGCCACGGTCGAGGACGTGGTCGGCCCGCCGACCGCCTCGGGCGTGCTGAACGACGGCGGCTTCTACTACATCGAGACCGACATGCGCCGGATCGGCTGGCGCGCCCCCGAGATCACCGACCGCCGCGTCGTCGCGATCACCTTCGACGAGACCGGCGTCGTGTCGAACATCGCCGAATACGGGCTTGAGGACGGCCGCATCGTTCCGATCAGCCGCCGCGTGACGCAGAGCACGGACAGCAATATCGGCTTCATCCGGCGTCTGTTCGGCAATATCGGCGGGCTGTCGCTGCCCGACATCGGCCAATGATCCGACCTGCGGGGTCGTCCGTGACGCGAGCCCGGGCCGTGGCCGGCCCGCGATCGGCGACGGAACGCGTGCTCCGGTGACGGTGTGCCGCGCAGGCCTCCGGATCGTCCGGACCCGCGCGTCGTGACGGGCCTTGAGGGTCTCGACCGCGGCCTTGTGCTGGGCCGCTACCGGGTGCGCGCGGGGCAGGGCGTCGACGACCTTGCCGCCGCCCGCGCGCTGCGCGCCATCGCCTTCGCCCGCGCCGCCGGCCATGATGACGACCCGCACGACGCGCGTTGCACCCATGTGCTGGTCGAGGACATCGACCGCGAGGAGACAGTGGCCTGCTTCCGTATGGCCGATCTGGACGCGGATGCCATCGAGACCAGCTATGCCGCGGGGTTCTACGACCTGTCGCAGCTGGCGGCCCGCGGCGGTCGGCTGCTGGAACTCGGGCGCTTCTGCCTGCGCCCTGGCCGGGGCGATCCCGACATCCTGCGCCTGGCGTGGGGCGCGCTTGCGATGCATGTGGATGCCGCCGGCACCGGGCTGATGTTCGGCTGCGCGTCCTTCGCGGGGGCAGATCCGGCGCGCCACCGCCCGGCACTGGCGCTTCTGGCGCGTCAGCACCTTGGCCCGCCGGCACTGCGCCCTGGCCCGCGCGCGCCCGATCGCGTGACGTTGGATGCGGAAGCGGCCCCGCCCGCCGCGCCGGGCCGCCCTTCGACAGAGGGCCTGCGCGCCATGCCGCCGCTGCTGCGCACCTACCTCGCGATGGGTGGCTGGGTCGGCGATCACGCGGTGATCGACCACGACATGGACACGCTGCACGTCTTCACCGCCGTCGAGGTCGCCGCGATCCCGCCAGCCCGGGCGCGCAGCATCCGGGCGGTCGCGGCGCGCACCGCGCCCGCCTGACCGCCCGCGCGGCGCCGGCCCTGCACGCCACGCCAGCGTGATGCCGCGCGCCGCGCCCGCTTGACGCCGCCCGCGCGCGGCCCTAGCCACCGCGCATGGCACAGGCACCCCTTCTGCAACTCTCCGACATCTCGTTGACCTTCGGCGGCGACCCGGTGTTCGAGGATCTCTCGCTGACCGTCCAGCAGGGCGATCGCGTCGCGCTGGTCGGCCGCAATGGCTCGGGCAAGTCGACTCTGATGAAGGTCATGGCCGGCCTCGTCGAGCCCGACAGCGGCGCGGTCACCGTGCCCGGCGGCACCACCGTCGGCTACATGGAGCAGGACCCGGACATGTCCGGCTTCGAAACATTGGGCGAGTTCGCCGCCGCGAACCTGGGCCCGGACGAAATGTATCGTGTCGAGGCGGCCTCGGAAGGCCTGAAATTCGATCCCGACCGCCCCATCGCCACCGCCTCGGGCGGGGAACGCCGCCGCGCCGCCCTGGCGAAACTGATGGCCGAGGCGCCCGACCTGATGCTGCTGGACGAGCCGACCAACCACCTGGACATCGAGGCGATCCAGTGGCTCGAGGACCAGCTGCGCGCGACCCGCGCGGCCTTCGTGCTGATCAGCCACGACCGGCGATTCCTGTCGACGCTGACCCGCGCGACGCTGTGGATCGACCGGGGTGCTGTACGGCGGCGCGAATCCGGCTTCGCCGGCTTCGAGGACTGGCGCGACACGATCTGGGAGGAAGAGGACACCCAGCGCCACAAGCTCGACCGCAAGATCAAGGCCGAGGCCCGCTGGGCCGTCGAGGGGATCAGCGCCCGCCGCAAGCGCAACCAGGGCCGGCTGCGGGCGCTGCACGCGATGCGCGCCGAACGCGCCTCCCAGACCGCGCGCACCGGCACCGCAGCGATGGATCTTGCCGCGGGGCCGAAATCGGGCAAGCTCGTGATCGAGGCCGAGCACATCGGCCACGGCTTCGGCGACAAGACCATCGTGCAGGATTTCTCGATCCGGGTGGCGCGGGGCGACCGCATCGCCTTCGTCGGGCCCAACGGCGTCGGCAAGACGACGCTGATCCGCATCCTGATGGGCGAAATCACGCCGGACAAAGGCCGCGTCACGCTGGGCACGAACCTGTTGCCGGCGGTCTTCGACCAGGCGCGGGCGCGGCTCGATCCGGAGATGAGCCTGTGGGACAGCCTGACCGGCGATCCCGAGATGCGCGTCTCGGGCAAGGCCGACCAGTTGATGGTGCGCGGCCAGCCCAAGCACGTGGTGGGCTACCTCAAGGAATTCCTGTTCGACGAGGGCCGTGCCCGCGCACCGGTGCGGTCGCTTTCGGGGGGCGAGAAGGCGCGCCTGCTGCTGGCCAAGATCATGGCGCGCGAAAGCAACCTTCTGGTGCTGGACGAACCGACCAACGACCTCGACGTGGAGACGCTGGACCTGCTGCAGGACCTGCTGGGCGACTACGACGGAACGGTGCTGCTGGTCAGCCACGACCGCGATTTCCTCGACCGCGTGGCCACGGCCACGGTGGCGATGGAGGGCGACAGCCGCGCCACGGTCTATGCCGGCGGCTGGTCCGACTACCAGGCGCAGCGCGCCGAGGGGCAGGGCGGCGGCGCCCCGGCCGAGACCAGGTCCGCGAAGGGCGGCGCGAAGCCGAAGCAGTCCGGCGGCAAGCCCGTCGCGTTGCAGGCCAAGACCGGCGGGCTGACCTTTGCCGAGCGCGACCGCCTCAAGAAACTGCCCGCCGAGATCGAGCGGCTCGAGGCCGAGATCGCCAAGCTGGAACAGCTGATGGCCGATCCCGACCTGTTCACGCGCGAGCCGGTCAAGTTCCAGAAGGCGACCGAGGCGCTGACCGCGCGGCACAGCGCGCTGCAGGACGCCGAGGAAGACTGGCTGGCGCTCGCCGAGCGCAACGAGGGCTGAGGCGCGCGCCGACAGCGGACGGCCTCAGCCGGCGCCTTTCAGGCCCAGGACCTTCGCCAGCACCGACAGTTCCACGACCGTCAGCAGGATGCGCAGGATGTGGTGCAGGCTGACCAGCGCCGGGTTGGCCGCGAGGCTCAGCGCGATCACCGACATCTCGGCCACGCCGCCGGGGGCGAAGCTGATCAGCAGGTGCAGCCATTCGATCCCGGTGATCGCGGTCAGGATCGCGGCGAACGCCGCGCCCAGCACCAGCATGTAGCCGACCGATATCACCGCCAATCCCGCCGAGCGGCGCAGCAGTGCCGCCCCCATGCCCTTGAAGCGCAGACCGAGGCTGACGCCGATCACCATCTGCGCCGCCGCGATCATCCAGACCGGCAGGTGCAGGTCGATGGCGCCGGTCAGCGTCGCGGCGGCAGCAAGGAACATCGGCCCGGTCAGCTGCGCCGCCGGCAGGCGCAGCAGGTGCGCGCCCGTCATGCCGACGAACGCCGCGGTCGCGATCAGCGCGATCGCCAGCGCATCGGCGGGTTCGGCATCGCCCGCGGCCAGGTTCAGCCCGGCGGCGCTGCCCACCGGCTCTCCCATCCACAACGACAGGCCAAGCGGCAGCACCGTGATGGTGACGATGATGCGCAGGAATTGCTGCGCGGTCAGGATGCGCGTGTCGGCCCCGGCGCCTTCGCCCAGCAGGATGCTCTCCATCAGCCCGCCGGGCGTGCCCGCGTAGAAGGCGGTGGCGCGGTCGTAGCCGCCCAGCCGCCGGAACACCGCCATGTTGCCCATGTGCGCCAGGAACACGAACAGCACTAGGCCGCCCAAGGTCCATGGCAGCTCTCCGGCCAGGCGCAGCAATTCCGGCGTCACCTGGGTGCCGATCATCACGCCGATCAGCGCGACGAAGCCGCTGCGGAACCGCATCGGAAAGGAATAGCCATCCAGCGCGGCGGGCTTGACCAGCAGCACCAGCCCGGCACAGGCCGCGAGGCTGCCCAGCATCCATGGCATCGGCAGGCCCAGAAGCACGGCGATCTCGCCCCCCGCGAGGCCCAGCGCCAGCAGCGCCGCGGTGGTCAGGATCATACGCATTCTCGGCATGACGCGGTTCTATGCCGCTCCGCAGGAGAGTGTAAACTGCCCGCGCGCGCAAGTCGCCTTCCTGCACGGCGCGCCTTGGCCGGTCGCCGCTTCGGACTAGACTGCCCCGGATGGCGTGGTTCATCGGATCGACCATCTATCGCGGCTCGCGCTACGGCCGCCTGCACCCGCTGTCGATCGAGCGTGTGCCGGCGGTGATCGACCTGTCGCGCGCGCTGGGCTGGCTTCCGCCCGAGCGCTACCGCACCTCGCCCCGCGCCAAGCCCGCTGCGCTGACCGGTTTTCATACGCCTGCCTACGTCGCGGCCCTGCACCGGGCCGAGGCCGAAGGCGCGGTCGATCCCGAAATCCGCGCGCGGCACGGGCTGGGCACCATGTCGAACCCGGTCTTCGCCGAGATGTTTCGCCGCCCCGCCACCGCCGTCGGCGGCGGGCTTCTGGCCGCCGAGCTGGTCGCGCGCGGTGGCGTGGTCCTCAATCCCGGCGGCGGCACCCATCACGGCATGCCCGACCGCGCCTCCGGCTTCTGCTATCTCAACGAGCCGGTCATCACGATCCGGCGCCTGCTCGAGATGGGCATCGACCGCGTCGCCTACGTGGACATCGACGCGCATCACGGCGATGGGGTCGAGGCCGCCTTCGACGGCTCGGACCGCGTGCGGATGTTCTCGGTTCACGAGGCGGGGCGGTGGCCCATGACGGGCCTGCTGGACGACACCGCCGGCGGCGCCGCGTTCAACCTGCCGGTGCCGCGCGGGTTCAACGATATCGAGTTCGCGATGGTCCTGCACGAAGCGATCGTGCCGGCCGTCGAGTCCTTCCGCCCCGGCGCGATCTACCTGCAATGCGGCGCCGACGCACTGGCCGAGGACCCGTTGTCCCGGCTGGCGCTGTCGAACGAAAGCCACGTCGCGGCCCTGCACGCGCTGCGCCTGCTTTCGCCGCGTCTGATCGTGGGCGGTGGCGGTGGCTACAACCCGTGGAGCGTGGCGCGCTGCTGGACCCGCATCTGGGGCGAGATATCGGGCCAGGACGTGCCCGGCATGCTGCCACCCGCGGCGCGCGCCGTGCTGGCGCGCCAGCACTGGGCGCGCAGCGGACGGCCGGGGGCCGCATTGCTGGCGACGCTGCGCGACGCGCCGCGACTGGGGCCGATCTCGCACTCGGTGCGGACCGGCGTGGCGACGTTGCGGCAGCGGATGCGGGCGGCGGCGTGACGATGGGCCGTCGCCGGCGCAAGAGACGCACAAGCCGAGGTTGTGGATGGCTGGAGCGGGTAGCGGGAATCGAACCCGCGCGTTCAGCTTGGGAAGCTGACAGGCTACCATTACATCATACCCGCCGCTGGCATTTCGTTACCACCGCGCCAACCCGGCCCGCAACACCAATCTGCACTCCCGAACCCCGCGTCCGAACGGCTTCCAGAATCGCGTGTTGCAGGCTACCTGCTTCCCGTGACGGAGGCTTGGCAGAGCGGTCGAATGCGGCGGTCTTGAAAACCGTTGGGCGTGAAAGCGTCCCGTGGGTTCGAATCCCACAGCCTCCGCCAATACAGCTACTTAAGATACTGTTTTGGCTTTGAAATAAGAGATTAGTTGGCAGTTCGTCCCCCATAATGGCCCCCATTCCGTCAAGGTATGGGGGGTGTCACCGCCCAGCGCCCGACAGCCATGCAAGTCGGCCGAACATCAAGGCGCATGACAGGTCGGACCACTTGTCGTGCTCGGTTACCAGCCGTTCAAAGGTGCGCCAGTGCATCCCCTTCGGTTTTCCGCCGTAGCCGTTCAATATCCCCGGTTCCCATCCGAGCCGCTCGCGGATGCGGTCGGCGCGACGTGCCGCCCGGTCAGAGGCGCTTTCGCTCTGGGATGGATATGCGAGGCCATAGCAGTGACGGCAGGCAAAGACCTTTCCGCCATACAGCACCGCCACACGGCGTCCGCAGCCGCGCGCTGGGCAGAGAAACCACCTTCGCGCGCCGCCCAGGTTGCAACGTGTGGTGTCGAGGGTCACCGCGTAGCGCATAGGTTGCCACTCGCCTCCGCTGTCTCGCGTCCGATAGTCGAGCGTCACGACGCCATCGCCAGCCGCCGCATTGATCGAGCCAATTTTTTCCCCTTGGCACGACCATTGCCAAGCGAACCGCGAGCCGGGGCGCAAGAGGCCGTCGCGGGACCACCGCCGAACATCAATCCGACGGTAGCCCTCCGTGGTCGGCCGTGTGCCCCATCGGTGATGGTTCCCGCTTCCTAAGCCGCCCATACGCCTCCCCAATTTCTCCGAAATCATTTGAATTTTCGTTCTTCCTCGTCCTGTATGCAAGACTGACAACCTGGAAGGTTCGCCATGAACGATAAGAGGATGAGAGGAACGGATTTGCGCTCACTGCTTGCTGCAGCCGTCCTGGCGGTCAGCTTTAGTGCCGCCGATGCTGAGGAAACTCCGCACGTTCTAGGAGCTGACCTGACCCTCGGCGCTGTAAACTATTCAAATATTGCTGTGCTTGACCAAGTGAATGATGGATGTTGGACAAACTCTTCAAACACGTCTGCCCGTGTCCGCCTCCTGTTAGAGCAGAGCGACATAGCCGTGGTGGAAGGGGGATACTTCACCACACTGTTTGCTCCAACCGTAGAATTAAACGCTAATGGATTTCGAGCCGGCGCAGTCTGCGCAGTAAGCGCAACGTTCAAGGTTAGCTACCCAGGCTACGTTGGGTATGGCGGAACCACGGCGCCAAGATACTACTTTTCCGCCGGCGTAACCTTGTTTGAAAGCTCGGCCATCTTCACGAACGGGCGAGACGTCAATGCTCAACTTGCGGACTATTATACTGCTCAAGCTTCGGATTTTGCTTCCAGGGTTATCTCTGCACGTCGGTCTTCGGAGATTAAGGGCTTCTTTGAAAGCTATCCTATGTTCTCTGATGCGCCTCTCCGCTTAGAGTGATTGCGCGTGGGGTAGGCATGGGTCAGATGTTTCCGTAGTGGCCAGTCTGACCTAGCAAGTGCGAAATCCCTGAATTGCGGACGCGCGAATCTGCCGTTGCCGCCGGTTCCGGCCGGTCGGGCCGTAGAGATTTGACCCACCCCCTGCGGTCCGTGCCTATGGCTAGATGTATAGAATGACACAGAAACCGTGCCGGGGTCGGTATCGAGCATGGCACAATCACTGTGACGGCCCCTCACTGACTGCGGATAAATCGGCGGCCGGTGCACAACTACTGTGACAGGAGCGCCCGGATTTTGTGACGGGGTTCTGATTTGGCTGCCAAGAGCGAAACGACAGATCGGGTGGCTTGCCTTCTGCGGTCGGCAACTCGCTAAGCGCCCAGGTTGAGGCGATGCCATGTCCTTCCGCGCCAAGGTGCCCGCGCCTAGTCTCGCGTATCAGCCGCCGTTCTTGCAGCTCGTCGAAGTATCCGCCGACCGTGTTGCGGTGCATATTCAGCAGGTCGGCAGCTTCGCGAATAGCCATGCGGATGTTGCCGTTGTTCCCGCCGTTATATCGGCGCTTGAGTTCGATGTAGAGTGCACGCGGCCCCGGCTTCAGCGTGGCCCAGGCGGGAAGCGCCTGAAACCACTCTGCGAGTTGAACGTGCTTCGATCCCTTGCCGCGCCTTGGGTCGCGCCTGCTCATCGGCGGCCCTCCTGCGCCGTCAGGGCGGCAAGCAAGGCCAAGGCGATGCTGGGGCTGCGACAGGTGCCCAGCGCCAGCGTAGCGGCCTCTTGGCAGCCGTCCGCGAGCCTCACGAGGTAGAGCTGGTATTCCAGCCCTACCGCGTCGAGGCGGTATCCTCTAACAGTCATGCTCGCCTCCATAGGCAAGGGCGGCGAGCGAGCGTGCCAGCGTTTCGGATACGCCATAGCGGCGGCGCAAGCGGGCAATCTGAAGGTTGCTCATCGCGCCACCTCATCCGCCAGCGCGCGCGCGGAAGCTGGGTAGCGCAGCTTGGTCAGATCGGTCCCCGGTGCGAGCCGGTAGTAGGCCGTATTTTCCGGCCCCCGGTATTCCGTCAGAATGGGCCAGTGATATTGCTTCCGCAGCCGTTCGCAGATCGCTGCAAGCCGCCAGCCGCGAACCTCGCGTATCTCGGTTTTGTGGCTGATCGAGCGGCCTTCGATGAGCGCCTTGCAGCACCAGTAAACTTGGGTCGGACTGGAAAACCAGCGGTCCGTTTTTGTCATTTGTGCACGTCCTGTCTTGGCGGACGGTGCGCGATGAGATATGTCCTGCGGTGTCTTACGCCGCGTCGAAATCATACCGCCCGCGCCCCATCCGGGGTGCGGGTTTCAGGTTTCGGCCTTGGTGCGCTTGGCAAGCCACGCGTCTATGCGGCTTTCGGGCCATGCGACGATGCGGGCGCTCAACTTGACCGGGCGCGGAAATTCGCCCCGATCCATGAGCGCGTAGATCGTGCTGCGGCTTAGGCCGGTAATGTCTTGGACTGCGGCTCGTCTGTAGTGTTTCTCAGGCATTTTTGCTCCATCGGCTACTATTGATGCCGGGAGACTGCCGTTTAATTCCGTTGCGTTCACGCCGAAGTTGGCCCAAAAATTGGGTGACTTAGCCCAGATATGCAACGCTTTCGGGCTTAAGAAATGCTTTCCTTATGGGCCGTTTTTCTGGGCAGAATTTTGGGCGGAGGTGCTGCCGACTGTCCACCTTTGCACTGAAGATCGACTTACCTTTTCTTCAAAGGTCTCAGCAACCCAATCAATCGTTGATTGAAGGTTTGCTTCTTTCTTGTCAGACAGCAAACCAGCAGCCTCACGCCGCTTATACTCATTTCGGACGGCAACATGGAGCAAGCCGTCTCCAGCCTTGGGCCGGCCTCTCGATTTTCTGCGCGTCGATACCACGCCTTCTGACGGGATTTTTTCTGCCGGTAGAAGTGTGTCGCCAAATCTCGTTCCAGTTACCGGTAATCCTTGGAACATAGGCTCTGGAAAAATTTCCAGAAGCATCGCGGTCGATATTTGAGCGCCGAAAAATTCCTTCCCCTGAAAGTCCAGGCCAGACCTGTCCCAGTCGATCTTTGCTAGCCTCCACGCAGAGGCTGGAACGTCAACCAGCCTTACAAATTGGACTTCCTGTTCTTCGTCGAGCAGGGGTTCAAATGCTTTCGCAGGAAGCGCTCCATTTGAAAGTTCGATGAAGAGTTTCGCCCTAGCTAGATCTTCAAACCGCCGGATCGGTTCGTGTATTGTCTCAAGCAACTCCGCAAGAAGTGCGTTAGCCTCATCTTCCGCAGATTTCTTTCTGAGCATTTGTCTGAGTTCATCGTCCTCAGAGCCGGAGAACCGCTTTTCAAATTCAATAGAGTCACGGCGGATATCTTCGGCTGAGCGCCCATAGGTTGCGGCGAGGGCATTCTCGTAATCGTGAACGCTGACGTTTGGCAAGAAGTGAAGCCTCAGTTGGAGACAACGAGAGGGTGGCGTCGAATATTGGCACCATATACTCGTCATGTTCAGATGGGTCGGCCCGCGCTTCATCCCGGCGTTCGTTCGGCTCAAATTCGGGTAGCCTGCCCAAGAAAAGCCATTCGGCCGCTTCGGAAATGTAGCAAACATCAGAGAGGACAACCGGCTTATATGCCGTTATGCCGCTAATAAGTTAACCACCTTCGCGTCTTGGCGGGCAGAAAGCCTGGACCAAGAGCACATCAGTTTTCGCCGCTTCTCAAAAAGGTCCGAACGCGCGTAAGCCGCTTCCGCCTTGTTTTGGATGGTATGAGCTAACGCAGCTTCCGTGACTTCGCGCGGCATGTTGGTCCGCTCCTGTGCCCAGACCTTGAACGTCGAGCGGAAGCCGTGAACGTGCACATCGTAGCCCATAACCTTGACCAGCTTCGTCAGCGTCATGTCGGAAATCGGCTTGCCTGCCTTGGTGCCCGGAAAGACCAAGCCGCTTGTGTCGCCCATGCGCTCGCCCAGCGCCTTGGCTTCCAAGAGCAACGCAACCGCGCGCTCGGGCAGGGGCACGCGGTGCGGCTTCTTCGCCTTCATGCGTTCGGCCGGAATGGTCCATTCGGCGCGGTCGAGGTCGATTTCATCCCATCGAGCCAAGCGCACCTCGCCGGATCGGCAGGCCGTCAGAATCACCAGTTCTAAGGCAAGTTTTGTCAGGTCGCTTGCCTTGGTCGCGCGTAGGTCAGCCATGAAGCGCGGAAGGTCGGGATAGGGCAGGGACTTGCGCGGTTCCTGTCCCTTCTCTTGACGCGGTAGGGCGGCCGAAATCGCGTCGGCGGGATTGTCCTGCCGCCAACCTTGCGCAACCGCCCACTTCAAGACAGTGCCGATACGCTGGCGGACGCGACGCGCGGTTTCCGGCTTGGTCAGCCAGATCGGCGTCAGCACCGCCAGCACGTCACCCGTCGAGACTTCGGAAACCCTGACGCGACCCATTCGAGGAAAGACGTAGGTTTCCAGCGTCGCGAGGAATTGCGCCGCGTGTTTCGGGTTGCGCCAAGAGGGACGGTGTATCTCGTGCACCTTCCGCGCGGCTTCCTCGAAGCTTGGAACGGCGTTGGCAGCGCGCTTGTCGCTCAGCGGGTCGCCGCCGCTGCGCGCTTGCTTGCGGTTCTCCAAGGCGGCTTCCCGCGCTTCTGCGAGCGATAGCAGCGAAACCGGACCAAGGCCGATTTCCCGCCGCTTGCCGCGAATGACGATGCGCTGCACCCATCGCTTAGCGCCGCTGGGTTCAACCTTCAAAAAGAGGCCGTGCCCGTCGAAGTATTTGCCAGGGTCTTTGACCGTGCGCACGAATGCGGCTGATAGCGCCTTCTCGGGATGCTGCCCACTCTTGCGCGCGAGAGGTTGCGATTTTCCGTCCGCCATTTCGTCCCCCATTCCTTATAGGAATATGGGGGACGGCGCTGGAACGCACAAGACCAAAGCTGACCCTAAATGCCTGTATTTAAATGGCTACGGGAACAAGTCGGAATGTGTATTGGCAGACACAGCCGCATTCGAACTGGACATCAAGAGCGTTGCACGGCGCCGCTGTGGCTGCCGCAGGCGCTTCTGGCGAAACTGCCAAGAGGTAACGCTGGCGCTGTCTCGTCGCGAAGCTCCCCGCTCCGGTCCTGACGCAGCCACATCGTGTCGTCAGGAAAGACCTCCCCCGCCGATGGACCGTCGCCGCCGCTTGAGGATGACGCAGAAAGGTATTCTCCATAATCAGGATCCGAGGACATCGCGCGCGATGCGTCAAACGACCGGCTGCCTGCCCAAGCCCGCGGGGGCCGCTCTGGTGACGCTGTTGTCCGCCACTTGCAGGTCGTGAACAGCGTGAGCAGCCGGATCTTCGTCGCCTACGTGATGCACTTCGTTCCTGCCCTCGGGCCGTTCGACCAGTGATCATCACGTCTTTGCATGCTCTCTTCGGCATCTTCTTCGGAGCCGCCGTTGGCTTCGAGGGCTTTATCTGGTCGCTGTTCATCGTGGCGGTCGGGAACTTTGTCGGCGGCCGGAGCTTGGTCGCACATCACGTAGGCGAAGAGCTGACAAGACTGCTCGGCGGGCGGCGGCGCACCAGCCGGAAAGGGAAAGGGTGGAAGGCCTTCAGAACATCCAGCCGTTCGACTGGTATCGCGTGTTCATCGGTGAGGGGACAAGCGTCCTCTTCTTGCTTGAGATCGCGTTCCGAACTGCTGTCATGTATCTCTACGCGTTGATATTCGCGCGTTTCGTGGGGAAACGATCGGTCGGCCAGGTTAGCCCGTTCGAGTTCATCATGATCATCGTCATAAGTTCTGCCGCTGGCGACCCGATGTTCTATGCCCACGTGCCTCTTCTCTACGGAGTAGTGGTGCTGACCGTTGTCATGCTCCTCCACCGCGGCATGAGCGCGCTTACCGACAAAAGCGAGCGCGGCGAGGATCTGCTCGAAGGCGAGCCGATCCTCGTCATAGAGGAAGGGAACTTGATCGATCAAGCCATCGGCCGCGGCACGATCTCGAAACGGGAGTTGATGTCGCAACTTCGTCAACAAGGCATCGGCGACGTGGGAGAGGTCGAGAAAGCCTTCTTCGAGCCGAACGGTAAGTTCAGCATCTTTCAGGCCGACAATGAAAACCAGAAGAAGACGCAGTCGACGATGCCCGCCGATTACACGCGCCGGCCTGGTGTATGAGCGCTTCCGACACGACATAACGGGGAGCCTGAGCCGACTTTACTGGCGACGATCGGCGCGGCACGTGGCGCTGGAATGGTCTACGTTCGGTAGCGTGACGACTTCCTGATGCGAGCTATCAACGCCAGTCCGGCAAGCGACGCGATCGCAGCGGACGCCAGGAAGATCCCAGGCCGACTGGGTTTCCACCACCGGCCGAGCGGCTTGTAAGGGTCCAGAAGCGCGTTGTGCTCCACCGGCACGAGACGGTTCGGGCGCGGCTCATCGAAATGTGCCAGACGGCGCCGGCTGGTCCCATTCAAGGCGTCGATGGCGCTGACAAGCGATCCTTCCTCGGTGAGCGTCGCGGAGAAGACGTCCGCGCTAACGCCAAGGTGCTCTGCCAGCAGATCGTTCCGGACGTCGACGATCTGCCCGCGGACCCGCGACGCGTCAGGCGCCCGGGCGGCCTCGATCGCAAGATCGCATTCCGTGTCCACGCCCATCGAGCGGTTGTTCATGTTCGCCGACCCGATCCGCAGCAGGGCATCGTCCACCACCATGACCTTCGAATGCACCACGATCTCCTCATCGCCGTTCACGGCGGCGAACAGCCTGAAACGGCCATGTTTGTCCGCTTTCTGAAGATCGTGCAGCATCCGGGTGCGTGCGGTGTCCATGGCGACCTGTTCGGTGGCGCTGGGAGCGCGCTTGGGGTTCACGACAACGATGTCGGGGCCATCCGCCTCTTTCAGGCGTGCTGCCATCGCATCGGCAATCCGGGGCGCAGCAAAATATTGGCTTTCGACGTAGATGCTGTCTCGGGCGGCGGCAATCGAGTCAAGGAACAAAGCTTCCGCCTCGCGGATTTCGGGACGATCGCGCCAGGCAGGGGCAGTCCTGACAATTCCCACCGGCACATCGTGGAAATCCGGAATGGTGTCCTCTGGCCATGCATCCGGGTTAGGCGGGGTCGGAGCGAGCGGCTCGCCGGTCGCCAGCCGCCACCTTTCCCGCGCAAGATCGCCGAGCGCGCGTGCTGCATCGCCATCGACGGCCAGCATCACGTCGTGATGTGCCTCGTACGGTTGTCCAGTGGGCATCCGGCGGCGCGGTTCCTCTGGAAGGTGATCGCGCGTATCCCACCGGTTCGCGGCAAGGTCGAAGCCCCCACAGAAAGCAACCGCGTCATCGACCACCAGGACCTTCTGGTGGTGGGATGCAAGGGCAGGGTGCGCCGCATCCAACCTATAGCGCACGCGGCCGGAATTCATGTCAGCTGCCTGCGCGCCAGGCAGTTCCCGTCGACCCAGCGCCAGTGCCGGCGTCTTGTCCCAAGCCAGAACGTGGACGCTCAGGCCCTCTCGCTCGTCGGCCAGCGTCTCGAGAAGGGCCCCGATCTCGTCTGGCCAGTGCGGGTCGGACTGCCCGGGCTGCAGTCGCGCCTGCTCGGCGAAGTTCCAGCCCAGGATCTGGATCGAGTGCCGGGCCTTCAGCAGAGCCTGTTTGGCGGCGGTGAAATATGCTTCGCCATCGACAAGGCAGGAGGCGCGACCGGCCGTTTCAATCCGCCAGCAGTTGCGGCCCGGCTGCATGATGAACCCGTTGCCGCTGTATCCACCGCTGTCGTTCTGCATCTGCTCCGTCGTCATGATCGGTCTGCTTCCTTTGCATTGCTGGATCGGTTCTCGCGGAGACAAGAAAAGCCAGTGCGGCTTGTTCCGATGGGATTGGCAGCGGGGGCCGAAGACCTTGCGGACGCAACCGGTCTATAAGCTTATGCGGCGCGCATTAGACGGGCCGGCCGCGTCCGCACCCAATTTCCGTGGTGCGGTTGGGGGAAAATCTCTTCTGCACTCTCGTTCGCACCACGTTCATCCGCATGTTCATCAAGGGAGAAAGAGCATGTTTTTCCGTGCCAACCAGTTCCAGTACAATGCGAAGCCGGAGAAGCCGGATCCTAGTCTTGCCCCCGTTTCGCCGGACACTCAGGCAGTTGCGGTTTGAGCTGCGATGAAGTCGCGTGGCGAGCGCACCTTCAGCCCTGAGTGCGGGTGGTTGTCGTTGTAGTCCTCGAACCATCCGGCGATCAATTCGAGGACTGTGGCGGCATCCGGTAGCGGCGTCACATGGACGTAGTCCCGCTTCAGCGTCTTCACGAAAGCTTCCGAGATGCCGTTGCTCTGCGGGCTCTTCACGGGCGTAAAGCAGGGCTTCAGGCCGATCTGGCGGGCGAAGATGCGTGTCTCCTTCGCGATGTAAGGCGAGCCATTGTCGCTCAGCATTTTGACTGGATGATGTGTCCTGTAGGCTCTGAACCGCTGCTCGACCGCCTCCAACATCATGTCGCGGATGTCCGAGCCACTGATGCCGGCATTCACCACGGCTCGCCAGAGATGATTTCCCTGTCGTGCGCGTCGATGATGAACGCGCCCCTGATGATCTCGCCGCTCCAGCAGGTGAACTCGAACCCATCCGAGCACCAGCGGATATTCGAGCGCATAGTCACGACCTTGCCCTCATGGGTCAGTTCCGGCCGCTCGGTATATCTGCGAGCCAGCAGAAGGTTGTGCGCCTGCATGATGCGGTAGACGCGCTTATGGTTGATGGGCGCGCCGCCCTCCGCCCGGAGCTGGCGGTTCAGGAGCGCCGTGATGCGGCGGTAGCCGTAGGTCGGGCGCGCCGCGACCAGCGCTGTGATCAGCGGCAGGACGGCCGCGTCTTGCGCTTTATGATAGCGCCGACGCGGCTTTGCGCTCCCGGTCAGGCGAGCATGGAGGTTGGATCGGGAGACGCCCAAAGTCTCGGCCACGACCTTCACCGGAAACCGTCCTTCGGCTGCGACTTCGCAAGCCACGTGCGTTTTTTTTGAGCGCGTTTTGTCCAGAGCCTCCTTGAGGATCTCGACCTCGAGCGTCTTCCGCCCGAGCTGCCGCTCCAGTTCTCGGATGCGATCTTCCATCTGGCGAACGGCCCGATTGCTGGTCACATCGTCATCTTCGGACACGGCTACGGCTCCCCCATCCAGCATCAGGCGACGCCAACGATACAGCAGGTTCGGAGCAACGCCATTCCGGCGAGCGACGACCGAAATGCTGGCGCCGTCCTCCAGGGTCTCCTCGACGATCCGCAGCTTCTCGGCAGCAGACCAGCGGCGCCGACGGTCGCCATCGGTGATGATCTCGTAGTCAGACATAAGCACGTGCTTAGGCATATGCCTAAGCCTCCATGGTTATGCCCAAGTGTCCGGTCGAAACGGGGGCCAGTTCAGATCCGGTCTATGCCAAAAAGCTGCAGGAGGTGCTCGGCGGCCAGTGGGGCGAGATCAGCGTCATGATGACCTATCTCTTCCAAGGCTGGAACTTCCGTGCGCCGCAGAAATACCGTGACATGATCTTGGACATCGGCACCGAAGAGATCGCGCACGTCGAAATGCTTGCGACAATGATCGCACGTCTTCTCGAAAGCTCGCCCGTCGAGGCCCGCGAAGAGGCCGCCAAGAATTCGGCAGTCGGTGCGATCATGGGTGGTTCGCGGCTGGAAGACGTGCTGGTCGCGGGCATGAACCCGCAGCACGCGATCGTCTCGGGTTCGGGCGCCACGCCGACCGACAGCGTCGGCTATCCTTAGACCTCGCGCTACACGATCGCGTCGGGCAATCTGCTCGCCGACTTCCGCTTCAACGTAACGGCCGAAAGCCAGGGCCGCCTGCAGGTCACTCGCCTCTATGAGATGACCGACGACCCTGGCGTGCGCGACATGCTATCGTTCCTGATCGCGCGGGACACGATGCACCAGAACCAGTGGCTTGCTGCCATTGAGGAACTCGAGGCGGACGGCCTCGGCGCCACCCCCGCGTCGGACACGTTCCCGCAGGACCGCGAGATGTCGGAGGTCGCATACCAGTTCTGGAACTGCTCTGAAGGAACCGAAAGCGCCGAGGGCCGCTGGGCCAAAGGTCCGGCGCCGGACGGCAAAGGTGAGTTCGAATACCTCGCCAACCCGAAGCCGCTGGGCGAAACCGTCACGGAGCTGGGCCAGACCGACCCGCGGCTCCACAGCACGCCGAAGAAGCCGTTGCCGCCAGAGTCGTCGAGCTGATCCGGCGCCGGGGGCGCAGTCAGCGCCCCCGTTTGCAGCCGCCGGTGCGAGAGCACCGCCAACAGGCTGTAGCTGCCGCGCCGGCGACCCGATCCTACCTACCATCAGAGCGGCATGCCAGATCACCGGCATCCTTCGCCTGCTACTGCAGGGCGAGGGCGGCTTCGCCGGCAAAATGATGACAACCGGCGGCCGAGAGCACTCAGGTCGGCGGCGGAGTGCAGCGGCGTTCTACCCTTCGACCGCGCTGCAACCAGCGATACCTCGGAGCCAAACCTCCGGTCAATTTCCTCCAGCTTCTTCAATGGTGGCGCACCTTGTCCCCCGGCAGTGGAGCCGGCCATCCGGCCGCACCGGTGCCGCGAGATAAAGCACGCCACTCGTTTTTGGTGATCTCCTCGCGCCGTTTGTGGCTTGGGCTGCGGTAATCGGGGGTGTCTTTGCCGATGTTGATCGCCTTCCTTCGCCGGCACGGTCGTCCCTTGTTCAGGCTGGCGCAGGCGCGAGGAACCGGCAGAGGAGACGCGGCGTTACCCCCACGCACCGACCATCCCAAGCCAACGGAGATCATCCGATGTCGCCAATGCCCAAGTCCGGCCGCATGAGCGCGGCCGCGGTCGCGCTTGCCCTGTCCCTGACTGCGATCGAGGCGCCCGCGCAGGAGGCGACGCGATCCGCGCCCGCCGATTTCACCGCCATGGTCGAGGAAAAGCTGCCCGCCGTCGTCGGCATCCGGTCCACCGGCCCGTCGCCGCAGACCAGCGCGGGTGGCATGCCGGGGATGCCTCCGGGGATGCCCGGAATGCCGCCGGGCTTCGATGACTTCTTCGGCGACCAGATGCCCCGGCAGCCGCAGGGGCCCATGCGCAGCCAGGGGTCGGGCTTCATCATCTCGGCCGACGGCTACGTCGTGACCAACAACCACGTGGTCGCCGACGCCGAGCAGGTCCAGGTCGTGCTCGACGACGAGCGTGAATACGACGCCGAGGTGATCGGCACCGACCCGGCGACGGACATTGCGCTGCTGAAGATCGACGCCGAGGAGGACCTGCCCACGGTCGAATGGGGGTCCTCGGACGATCTCAAAATCGGCCAGTGGGTGGTCGCCATCGGCAACCCGTTCGGCCTGGGCGGCACCGTCACCGCGGGCATCGTGTCGGCGCGGTCGCGCGACATCAACTCGGGCCCCTACGACGACTTCATCCAGACCGACGCGGCGATCAACTCGGGCAACTCGGGCGGGCCGCTGTTCAACGCGCCGGGCGAGGTGGTCGGCGTGAACACCGCGATCTTCTCGCCCTCGGGCGGCAACGTGGGCATCGGCTTTGCCGTGCCGTCGGCGGTCGCGCAGCGTATCGTCGAGGACCTGCGCGAGGACGGCAGCGTCGAGCGCGGCTGGCTGGGCGTCCAGATCCAGAGCATCGACGACGCACTGGCCGAGGCGCTGGATCTGGCCGACACCACCGGGGTGCTTGTCTCGGACGCCACCGCCGGCGGGCCGGCGGCCGAGGCCGGCCTGCAGGCGGGCGACGTCATCGTTTCCGTCGCCGGAGAGGACGTTTCGGACCCGCGCGGGCTGACCTTCGCGGTGGCCGATCTGCCCGTGGGCGAGCCGGTGGCCGTGACCTACCTGCGCGACGGTGAGCGGCAGGAGGCCGAGGTCACGCTGGGCGAGCGTCCCGACATGGGAATGTCAACCGATCCGGCCGCACCCGAACAGGACGCACTGCCCGACGGTCCGACGATCGGCGTGGCGATCCAGCCGGTGACGCCGCAGTTGCGCAGCGAGATGGGGCTTCCCTCCGACCTCGAAGGTCTGGCGGTGGCGTCTGTCGATCCCGAAAGCCCCGCCGCCGAGGCCGGTCTGCGCCAGGGCGACGTGATCGTGCAGGCCGCGGGCCAGCCGGTGCCGGACGTCGCTGCGCTGCGCGAAGCGGCCGCGGCCGCGGAAGAAGAGGGCGAACCCCTGCTGCTGCGCATCTACCGCGATGGCGGCTACGCCTTCCGGGCGGTGACCTTCCCGGAGAACGCCGCGGACTGATCCGCTCCGGCGGAGTTCATCCCCGAGGCGCCCCGGATTCGGGCCGGGGCGCCACTTTTCTGCCGGTTCGCGTTGCGTTTCTGCAGAGCACCCTTACGCCGATGAGACGCGTCGGCCGGCCCACCTGATAGATGAACATGCATAAGCTGCAGCTTCGGCCCTGATACCACGCCGCCCGTACGGGCAACCCGGCGCGGCTCCGGGCGGACGGTGCCGGCGCCGCCCAGCCTGCCGCCGGAACAGCGATCCGTCGTCTCAACAGCACCGTTAGGGAGGTCGCCGGGACCGACGGATGCACAAGGTCTTGAGGACCAAGCGACCTCGGAAGAGTCGCGGACGCCGACGCGGCACGGCAGAACACCATTCGTGGGGCCGACGGCGGTTAAAGAACGAGACCGGACACCATCAGGGAAACTCATGATCAAACCAAAGAGCGAGCCGCGCCGGTCGGCCCCGCCGCTGAGCGAGCACATCATCGACGTCAATGGCTTCAAGACCTTCACACGGACTTCAGACAAGCGAGACGGCACGCCGGTCGTGATGATTCACGGCCAAGGTGTGTCCAGTCGCTTTGAATCACCGAGCGCCCGGGAACTGGCCGAGGATTTCGAGGTGCACGTGCCGGACCAGCCAGGCTTCGGCCGCAGCGAAGGCCCCCCGCAAGCCCTCGGTGTCGACGAGTTGGGGGATTTCACCGCCGCCTATGTCAGGGCCTACTGCAGCTCTCCGGTCGCGCTGGTAGCGACATCCTACGGGTGTCAGGTGGCGGTCGCCTGCGCCGTCAGGCATCCGGATATCGTCGAGCGTCTCGTGCTGCAGGGGCCCCCGTCGGCACCGGGCGATCGCGGTGCAAGCCGAATGGTGCAGCTCTGGATCCGGAACTCGCGGATGGAGCCGTCAAGCAAATCGGATGCGCTCCTTCTCCTCGACGACTATCGCAGGGCCGGGTTTCGACGCGTCTACGACACGTTCAACGCCTATCGGCTTTATCCCATCTCGCAGAAGCTCAAGGAGGTCAGGATGCCCACTCTGGTTGTCAGTGGCGAGCATGACCAGATGGTATCGCAGGAGTGGGCCCGGACAGTCGCGGATCTACTGCCGAAAGGCCAGCTGAAGATCCTGAGCGGCATCGCCCACACCATGAGTCATTTCTGGCCGCGCGAGCTGGCGGATGCCGTCCGTCCGTTCCTGGAGGAAGGCGCGGCGGACAAGCCACGCTTGGGCCAGCCAGCAGTCTGACCTCTCCGGGAATGCGGCGAAATGCGTTGCCGGATCGGCGGATGCGCCGGTACCCGCAACGGCGACCGGATAGGCGACTATGTGCGCTGCGATCTGCCCCCGTTGCCGGATCGCTGTCGCGACATCGCGTCCGACGACCTGCTGGTTGCTTTGGATCCCTAAGCTACGCGCTTAATGAACTCGTGCGACTCGCAGCGGATACCTTACCCGGGCTGACAAACTTCCGTTGTGAGGCAGGATTGAGCTGCTGCCTTCACGCTGATCAACCTCAGGTCCTAATTCTGCGATCTGCCGAACGCTGGGCGCCTTCCAAGAGCGGGACAGCAAAGCCGCAGTCGGAGCGAGCCATCACGCATGGTCGATTGTTTCGACGGAACATCGGACACGGAACGGCTGTTGACCCGGTACCGGCCGAAGCCTCTTCGCGCGACAGCTGTACCGGCTGCGCTCTGCAGCCGACATCATTTGTGAGGTATCATGGACAAGACAGGCATTCCCTCTCAGCCCGATGAGAAGGCCCGTTGGAGAAGTATGCTGCTTGGATGCGTGGCGGTGATGACCGTCATTCTGCTCGGATGGATGCTGCGGGCGGCTGCAATCTTCTTCGTGCCGGTCGTCTTCTCGATCTTTCTCGCGCTTCTCGTCGCGCCCGTAGATCGCTGGGGGACCAAGCGGGCGCCGGACAGATTTCCCTGGCTTGGGCATGTCGCTGCGATGGGAACGATTCTCTTGGCACTGCTTGTATTCCTGGGCAGCGTCTGGTTCGCGTCTCAGCAGGTCGTCGAGCGGTTTCCCTTGGGCTCCGGGGAAACGACTGAGCTGCTGCCGTCACTCGGTGAAGAGGATGATGACGCAGAGTTGGCGCCGGCCGCCGGTGCGCCGCAGCCTGAGACCGGTTCATCACCCCAGGATGACACGGCTGCCGACGCTCCGGCGGACGATACGACAGGTACCGGTTCTGACGAAATCCTTTCGCGCTTCGGCGAACTCTTCGGCGTGGCGGGCGGTTCGCTTTCCACGCGTCTTGCTGAATGGGCCTCCAGCTACGCCACGACCGTTTTGAGCGCCGCCGGCACGACGTTGGGTGCCGCTGTCCTGGTTTTCTTTCTGACGCTCATGATGCTGATCGAAGGACCGCGATGGCCCAAGAAGTTCGCCTATGAATCCCACGGCTCCTCCAAACAGGGCGTGGTGGAGACGGCTCGCACGATCGCCCAACGACTCCGGGGCTTCCTCTGGGCGCGCACCATCATGGGGGTGATGACCGCGTTCCTCTACGTCGTGTGGCTCTGGATCTTCGGCATCGACCTTCTGATCGTCTGGGCGTTGCTGACCTTCTTCCTCAGTTTCATCCCGACGCTGGGGTCTCTTATCGCGGGCATTCTGCCGGTACTCTACGCCCTCGCGCAGAAGGATCTCGGCACCGCGGTCTTCGTCGGAATAGGACTGCTCGTGATCGAGCAGATCATGGGCAACTATGTCGATCCGCGCGTTCAGGGCCGAAAGGTCTCGCTGTCGCCACTGGTGGTCCTGATCGCCCTTCTGCTATGGGGCTGGATGTGGGGGATCGCCGGAGCCGTACTCGCCGTACCGATGACGATCGCCATTGCGATCATATCGGCGCACTTCGAGCCGCTCCGGCCCCTGGCGCTCATCCTCAGCAACAAAACCGAGCCCGAGGGTATCGATCGCGTGGCCACTCCTGACAGCCAATGATCCGCCGCTCGGTGCCCCGGAGGCAGGTTGGCGCATGCGGCACGAAAGACCGTGCGGCCGCGCAAAATCTCTCCCGCCTCAAGCTCCGTAGCAGAGGACGCCGGCTGATCGCTTACGCTCCGAGGACTGCGTCTGGTGCATTTTCAGAAAGTGCGTGTTTTATCCCAGCCCGCGCTTAGGCCTACCTTAATGTCACCATGACCAATTGGGTGCGTCTGCCGTGGTGGGATCGGTATGTGCCTGAAGAAGACTGCAGGGCCTCGATTGGTGAAGTTGCTGGACGGCTCCGTGATGACGAGAGACGATCTGCCTGATACGGATACACAGCGGTGGGTAGCGTCGCGTAAAGCAGCGGTGGTGAATGCGGTTCGACATGGGCTCATCCACGCCGAGGAAGCGGCTGAACGCTACAGCGATGAAGAACTGGCGCATTGGATGGAAGCCTGGGAAATCCATGGTGAAAATGCTCTGAAGGCGACGCGCATACAGCATTTCCGCAGGCGCTGAACGAGCCGTGCCGAGGTCGCGCCGCGGACCAATGGCGGTTCGGTGAAGCTCGGCGCGGCCTTACACCCGTTCCAGAACGTCGGCGCCGGGGTCTTGCACGGCGATCGCACCTGTCACGACCGCAGTGAGTCCGTGACTAAGCCGTATGGCCGACGGCGGCGATGGATGCGGATGGCTGCCATTCGCGAGCCGGGTAGCCTTTTCCCCGCGACTGTTCGACTGGCAGCCACAGGCCCCTGAAGGATCAACCGCACCAAGGCAAGCCCAAGCGGTGGTGGCGGTAGATCCCCGCCCCCGACCAAGCGCTGCTCGAAGCGGGCACCGTTCAGTCCTGCCCGCGTTCGACCTTGACATTGTCGAAGGTGACCTCTGCCCCCTTCAGGAAGCGCCGTCCGTTCTTCTCGTCGTGGCGCGAGAACGTTGGCGCCTCGAAGCGCACCTTCAGGGTGTAGGATCCATCCGCCGGCAGCGTCCAGTTCCGGCCGTAGTGATACAGGTAGGGGTGCCACAGGAACGGCAGTTCATGCGTGCCGATCTCCTTCCCGTCGCCGTCGATCACCGTCGCCTCGACCTTGAGGCCGGGGATCAGGCGCCCGTCGGCTGCATCCCGAACGGCGACCTCGATATGCGCGTTCTCGTCATCGGGCTCGGTCCATTCCAAGTCCCCGCCCTTGGGAACCCACATGCCTTCGGCTTCCTCGACGGCGTACGCGACAAGATACTCTCCCGATTGCACCTCGCGCCCGTCATGGGCGATCTCGTCGGTCATGTGGCGCAGCGTGCGTGTCAGCGCCTCGCCCTGAGCTCGGCCAAGCTCGAGCCCCTTCTTGTCACCTTCGTCGCTGGGCACGAGAGGGTTGGTTCCGTCTTGCTTAGTCATAGCTGCAACTCCTTCCATTTCCCGGACAACGGCGGGATTCAGCAGCAGTTCCAGTCAGTGGGGTACGCGGACTCCAGCAGCCTGGCCTGTACAGTGGCGCGGCCTCACCCGAACGTTCCGGCGCGTCGCAGTAGTGGCCTTGTCGCTGGACGGTTTCTCTGGATCAGAGGGCATCTTTCATCTCGGACTCGAGGCGCTTCTGGAGCCTGCGGCGTGCGAACCACCCGCGCAGCTGCTTGGTCGACATCTTCTCTGGTTGAAACACCGCTTCGTCGCCCTCGCGTATCACGCTGTAGGCTTTCGACCCGGCCGAGGTCGTGGCCGAATACCCGGTCTGGGCTACCACCGTCAGTGTGAGGCGCTCGATTGTCTTTGGTTCAACCTGATTGTTCCCATGCATCTCGATGCGTGTCAGCAAATCTTCGAAGCTGCCGGCGTCGAAGTAGTCGCCCGACGCCATTGGCCCCTCGTTCGTCGCAGCTTTGGCGGAATCCAGGTCTTCGCTGTGGATGGGTATTGTTGCGTAACTCACGCCTAAGGCGTGACTTCCCCTTTCCCCGCTGATGTCATGCCACGCGAACGATCTCGGCGGTGCCGAGGGCTGAGAAGCGGTTCATGAGTGCGACGCGGATGTGGATTTCGGCGGTTTGGCGGTCGGGATCTCTTGCGGCGATGCGCTCGCCGAATGCCTTGAGGCATCGCATCTTCGCCTCCACGCGGCTCCTGGCGTGGTATCCGGTCCAGTGCTTCCAGAACGCCCGGCCGTAGTGTTTCGTGGCGCGTAGCGTCTCGTTCCGAGCCTTCGCTGCCGGGCTGTCTTCCTTCCAGGGGCGCCCGTTCTTCCGGATCGGAATGATCGGCGTGGCTTGCCGGTCGATGATGGAGGCATGGCAGCGGCGGGTGTCGTAAG
>NZ_FNPF01000005.1 GCF_900107235.1 Citreimonas salinaria | reverse complement strand
CGGTTTACCCATCTCTGCCCCCCATATCTGCCATATCGGCAGGGAATCACAGAAAGAACGCCTTGAGAATCCCGAATCCAATCAAGGGCGATACGATCTAGGCCGCGTTGTCCGACTTCGGCCGTGTTTCGAGCGCGGTGAATAGTGCCGTCTCGAGCTCTTTCTCCAATTCATTGGCGCGTTCGATATAGGCGGCGTTCTCGGCCGGCGACACGCTGGGGTCCCAGAGGGACGCCAGTTCGCGCACCGTGCGGCGGTCGTGGCTGTAGAACGTGTCCCGCGCCACCGCAGCTTCGTATTCGCTCAGTCCCATGTTCTCCAAGACATAGCGTCCGGCCCGCAAGGAACTGTCGAACATCTCGCGCACTATGTCGTTCGCACCGGCCTGGTAGAGGCGGTAGACGTGCGTCCGGTCGCGCGCCCGCGCGACGATGTGCAGGTCGGGCCGCAGCCGGCGGGCATAGGCCACCAGCTTGATCACCGCCTTCGGGTCGTCCAAGGCGGCCACCAGCACGCGCGCGTTACGGATTCCTGCGGCGTGCAGCAGTTCGGGACGGGTCGGATCACCGAAGAACCCCTTGAAGCCGAAGCGGCGCATCAGCTGGATCGTCTCGATGTCGTGGTCGAGCACCACCGTCTTGAAGCCCGAGCTTTGCACCATCCGGTTGACCACCTGCCCGAAGCGGCCGATGCCGGCGATGATGACCGGCCCCTGTTCGTCGATCTCGTCGGGGATCATGTCGTCCTTGCGGTCCGGCGTGCGACGCGCCAGCTGATCCTGCAGGATGAACAGCAGCGGCGTGATCAGCATGGTCATCGCGATCACCAGCAGCAGCCGGCCGCCCAGAACCTCGGTCATCACGTTCTGCTGCAGCCCGAAGGAAATCAGGACGAAGCCGAATTCCCCCGCTTGCGCCAGCCCCAGCGTGAACAGCCACTGGTCGCGGTGGCGCAGCCCGAAGGCCCACGACAGCCCGAACAGGATCGCGCCCTTCAGCGCGATCAATCCCAGCGCCAGTTCCAGGATGACGAACGGCTCGGCCAGGAAGGCGCCGGTGTCGATGCCGGCGCCGACGGTGATGAAGAACAGCCCCAGCAGCAGGCCCTTGAATGGCTCGATGTCGGATTCCAGTTCGTGCCGGAATTCCGAGTTCGCCAGAACCACGCCCGCCAGGAAGGTGCCGAGCGCCGGCGACAGGCCGACCAGCATCATCAGGAACCCGATGCCCACCACGATCAGCAGGGCGACGGCCGTGAACATCTCGGGCAGGCGGGCCGCGTGGATGAAGCGGAACAAGGGGCGCGCACCGTAGACGCCGGCCACGATGATCAGCGCGACCACGCCCAGCGTCACGAGGGCGGCGCCCCACCCCGGCAGGCCCTCGACCAGGCTCATCGCGTGTTCGGCTGCTTCGGCGTGCTCGGGCTCGATGCGCTCGATCGAGCCGTCGCCGCGGATCAGGGCCGGCGGTGCAAGCGCCAGAAGCGGCAGCACAACCAGCATCGGGATGACGGCGATGTCCTGCGTCAGCAGCACCGAGAAGGTGGACCGCCCGCCGCGGGTCTGCATGAGGCCCTTCTCGTTCAGGGTCTGCAGTACGATCGCCGTCGAGGACAGCGCCAGCACCATTCCAACCGCCAGCGCCGTCTGCCAGGCCAGCCCCGCCAGCATCGACGCCGCCATCACTGCCGCCGCGGTCAGCACGATCTGCAAACCGCCCAGACCGATCAGCCGGTGGCGCATGTTCCACAGCGCGCTCGGCTCGAGCTCGAGCCCGATGATGAACAGCATCATCACCACGCCGAACTCGGCGAAATGCTGCAGGTCAGACGTGTTGGCGATCAGCCCCAGGCCCGGCCCGATCGCGAGGCCTGCCAGCAGGTAGCCCAGGACCGAGCCAAGCCCCAGCCGTGCGGCGATGGGCACCGCGATAACCGCGGCACCCAGGATGATGGTCGCCTGAAAGAGAAAGCTGTCCATGGGCTGCCCGTGTTCTGCCTGCCCGACTCATGATGAGGCCGGGCCGGGTAGGAAAGCAACAGGCGGTCCGTTCAGATCCGCGCCGAGAACCTCGCCGCCAGAGACAGTGCCCGCACGCCGCGGCGAAGACCTGCCCAGCGCGGCTCGGTCGCCGGCGGCAGCATGCCGCGCAGCCGCGACAGCGTCAGATCCTCGGCCAGCACGGCGCGGTAAAGCGGGAACAGTCCGGCGCGCAGGTAGGGCGACCAGTGGCAGACGCGGCGCCTGCTCGTCTCGATGCGGTAGCCGGCGCGGGCCAGTGCCGAGAGGCTGCGCGGGTCGTCGATCTGCAGATGCGCCAGGTTGGGCAGCCAGAGCGCACCGGCGCCCAGCATCCGCGCGCCGGGCACCGGCAGCGGCAGGATTCGCTCGCTCAAAAAGTCGAAGACGTCGTTCTCGCGGCTGGTGACGTTGAGCACCGAACAGCCTGATCCGCCGGGAGAATTGAGCGCGACCATTGCCGTCGTGTCGAACTCGGCCGCGGCCATCAGCACGGCAGAGCGCACCACGCCCGGCGGCGAAAGGGCAATAGCGCGCAGCGCGACACGCGCGCCCATCGAATGCGCGACGATCCGCACCGGGCGGCCGGGCGCCACAGCCTGCAGGCGGGCCAGTAGCGCCGCCAGCGCGTCGCCGGCCAGCGCGGCGCGGGCATGGGCTGCGCGCAGCGTGCCGCGGGCTTCCCAGCCGAAGGCAAGGCCGAGCCCTTCGCCGTGGCGGCCGCGCAGACCCAGCCGCCGGGGCCAGCTGACCACGCGCGGACCGGGGCGCGCGGGCGCGAGGGACAGGATCTGGTCGAACGGGCAGTGGTCGGGGTGTCCGGGCAGGTACTTGTAGCCGTGGATCATCACGGTGATCGGGCCGGGATCGTGGTCCAGCGCGGCAGCAAGCGCCGTCATTGGGGTTTGGTCGCTGCGGAAAAGCCGCGTCTCGCCGTCCTGCGCAGTGATCCGTAGTATGGGCATGTCGCCCTCCACCAGATGTTGCGTGCTTCCTGCCTCAAGCGTGCGACGCGGACGTGAAGGATCGGTTACTTCCGCGTGACGGTGCGTGCGGGCCCCGCGCAACGGGCTTGATTTCCGCCCGATCCCGGAATAAGGGCCGATTGTGGCGATTTGTAACCGGATTGCGGGCCACCGGGGGGCAAACCTCTAAAAACCGCTAAAGAGGTCGGACGAAGGGCTCCTTTCGCTTGACCGCGATCGGGGCTTTTTGTTTGCGCGCAGGGCGCGCTGGGAGGGATCATGAGCAAGCACGACGCGACCGCGCCGCGACTGGACAAGCGAACCGAGGCTGTGCACGGCGGCACGCGGCGCAGCAAATATGGCGAGGTCAGCGAGGCGCTGTTCCTGACGCAGGGCTTCGTCTACGACACCGCCGAGGCGGCCGAAGCGCGCTTTATCGGCGCCGGTCCAGACGAGTTCATCTACGCCCGCTACGGCAACCCGACAGTGGCCATGTTCGAGGACCGCATCGCGCGGCTCGAAGGGGCCGGGGATGCCTTCGCCACCGCATCCGGCATGGCGGCGGTCAACGGCGCGCTGGTCTCGATGCTGCGGGCGGGCGATCACGTGGTCTCGGCGCGCGCGCTGTTCGGCTCGTGCCTCTACATCCTCGAAGAGGTGCTGACCCGCTACGGGGTCGAGGTCACCTTCGTCGACGGCGCGGACCTAGGCCAGTGGCGCGAGGCGATCCGCCCCGACACGAAGGCGGTTTTCTTCGAGTCCATGTCGAACCCGGTGCTGGAACTGGTCGACATCGAGGCGGTCGCGAGGCTGGCCCACGCGCAGGGCGCGCTGGTGGTGGTGGATAACGTCTTCTCGACCCCGGTCTGGTCCCGCGCGATTGAGCAGGGCGCCGATCTGGTGGTCTACTCTGCCACCAAGCACATCGACGGGCAGGGCCGCTGCCTGGGCGGCGTGATCCTGGGCACGCGAGACCATATCCGCGGCGTGGTCGAGCCTTATATGAAGCATACCGGCGGCTCGATCTCGCCTTTCAACGCGTGGGTGATGCTGAAAGGCCTCGAGACGCTGGACCTGCGCGTGCGCGCACAGACCACGTGCGCCAAGGCGATAGCCGAGGCGCTCGAGGGGCATTCCGCGCTGGCCCGCGTGATCCATCCCGGGCTGCCGTCGCACCCGCAGCACGACCTTGCGATGCGCCAGCTTGGCGCCGGCGGCACGATGCTGGCGCTCGACCTTAAGGGCGGGAAGGAAGCGGCCTTTGCCTTCCTTAACTCTCTGCAAATCGCGGTGATCTCGAACAATTTGGGCGATGCCAAGACCATCGTCACGCATCCCGCCACCACCACCCACCAACGGTTGGAGCCCGAGGTGCGCGCTGCGTTGGGTATCGGCGACGGCGTGGTGCGGATATCGGCCGGGCTGGAGGCGCCCGACGATCTGATCGCGGACTTCCTGCAGGCGCTCGAGCCGCTCTGACATCCGTTGCGCGTGCGGAATGATCCGGTCGCGGCGCTGTTGCGTATCATTTGACGAGTGGAAATGAACGCAGCCGTACCCTACGTTACGCGTGGGGACGCGACAGGAACGGTAGAACGATGAACATCCATACGCCCGAGATCGACCGCAAGCCCAGCCGCGAGGAAGCCGCCGCGGCGCTGGCCGTGCTGCGGCAATGGGCTGGCAAGGCGCATGATGCCGAAATCGCGGAGCTTAATCCGGCGCTGGTCGGGCTGGCTGGTGATGCCGGCGTGGCACCCTATCCCGCGCTGCGCCGAGTCTACCCGGACGACTTCGCCGTCGATACGGTCTACAAGTCCACGCTGCCCGACCTTCAGAACGGCCCGTCCAGCCTGATCAAGGGCGCGAACCGGGCGATCCAGCACGTGGGTATCTCGAACTTCCGCCTGCCGATCCGCTACCGCACGCGCGACAACGGCGACCTTGCGTTGGAAACCAGCGTGACCGGCACGGTCAGCCTGGACGCCGACAAGAAGGGCATCAACATGTCGCGGATCATGCGCAGTTTCTACGCGCATGCCGACAAGACATTCAGCTTCGGCGTGGTCGAGGCCGCGCTGGACGACTACAAGGCCGACCTCGGCAGCTTCGACGCGCGCATCTCGATGGCATTCCGCTTCCCGATGAAGCTGGAAAGCCTGCGCTCGGGGCTGCAGGGCTACCAGTATTACGACATCGCGCTGGAACTGGTCGAAACGGCGGGCCAGCGCCGCAAGATCATGCATCTCGACTATGTCTATTCCTCGACCTGCCCGTGCTCCCTGGAACTGTCCGAGCATGCCCGGCGCGAACGCGGTCAGCTGGCGACGCCGCATTCGCAGCGTTCGGTCGCGCGGATATCGGTCGAGTTGACGGGCAAGACCTGCCTCTGGTTCGAGGACCTGGTCGAGATGTGCCGCAAGGCGGTGCCGACCGAGACGCAGGTCATGGTCAAGCGCGAGGACGAACAGGCTTTCGCCGAGCTCAACGCCGCCAACCCGATCTTCGTAGAGGACGCGGCGCGGCTGTTCGCCGAAGGCTGCCAGCGCGACGGTCGCATCGGCGACTACCGCGTGGTCGCCAGCCATCAGGAAAGCCTGCACAGCCACGACGCCGTGTCGGTCCTGTCCGAGGGTGAGACCTTCGCCGCGCAGAGCCTGGATCCAAAGCTGTTCTCGACGCTGTTCCACGTGGGCTGAGGGAACCCATCAGTCGCTCGATGCAAGAGGGTCGGCGCGTTCATCGCGCGGTCGCGCAGGAGCCATCGCAATCTGCAGATCGATCGCGTGGCCCGGTCTGGCCGGGTTGCGGTCTGGGGAAGCTACCAGTTGCATTGCGCGCTACCCACGCTGCGTACGGCGGTGTCAAGGGGCCTGCCTTTGCCCTTCCGATTACGGGGCGGCGCTGCGCAAGGCGCTTGCTGTCAACCGGTAAATGTTCAACCGAATGACGCCGCCATGCTGAACGCAGGCTGAAACCCGGCTTTCTCTTCGAGAAAGAAGTCTGCCGGATTTCCGAAATGACGACGCAGAACCCCGGCGATCAGAAATTAGCACGCCGGTCTCGAGCGCATGGGGGGAAGCGCCCCCATCCGCTCACGTCCGGCGCGCGTCAGCCGATCTCGTCGAGACGCGCCTTGGCTTGGCGCAGTTTGTCTGCCTCGGCCTCGCGCGCGGCGAGGTTGGCGCGGACTTCCTCGACCACCTCCTCGGGCGCGCTTTCGGCGAATTTCGGGTTCGACAGCCGCCCCGACAGGCCCATGATCTCCTTGTCGAGCTTGGCCAGCGCTTTCTCCAGGCGCTCCCTTTCCGCACCCACGTCGATGATGTCGGCCAGCGGCAGGCCGAAAACCGCGCCGCCCACCGGGATCGTCGCGCAGCCCTTGGGGAAGGTCTGCGCAGTCTCCAGCGACTCGATCCGCGCCAGCCGCTTGATCAGCGTCTCGTTGCGGTCCCAGGCAGCACGTTCGTCATCCGAGATCTCTGATACCAGCATCGGCACGTAGAGCCCCGCTGGTACGCGCATCTGTGCCCGCACCGAGCGCACGCCCTCGATCACGTCGATGACCCAACCCATCTCGCGCGCCGCATCATCGCTGGCCAGATCCGCCGCGCGATATTGCGGCCAGTCGGCGTGGACCAGCATCTTGTCCCGCTTTCCCAGCGTGTCCCACAGTTCTTCGGTGATGAAAGGCATGATAGGGTGCAGCAGGATCAGGCACTGGTCGATCACCCAGGCCATCGTCGCGCGGGTTTCCGGCGCGGCCTCGCTGCCCTTGTCCAGCAGGGGCTTCGAGAATTCGACATACCAGTCGCAGACTGTGCCCCATACGAAGGCATATAGCGCGTTCGCCGCGTCGTTGAAGCGGTACTCGGCCAGCGCGGCATCGACGGTTTCGCGCACACGCGCGGTCTCGCCGATGATCCAGCGGTTGACGGTGGCCTGCGCCGCGGGCGGAGTGCTGCGCGTCGCGTGGCCGTCGAACGCGCCGTTCATCTCGGCGAAGCGGGCCGCGTTCCACAGTTTGGTGCCGAAGTTGCGGTAGCCGGCGATCCGGTCCACCGACAGTTTCAGCACGCCGCCGATCGACGCCATCGAGGCGTTGGTGAAGCGCAGCGCGTCGGCGCCGAACTGGTCCACGATCTCCAGCGGGTCGATCACGTTGCCGGTGGTCTTGGACATCTTCTTGCCCTTCTCGTCGCGGACGAGCTGGTGAAGATAGACCGTGCGGAACGGCACCTCACCGGTCACGGCAAGCTGCATCATGATCATCCGGGCGACCCAGAAGAACAGGATGTCGAAGCCGGTGATCAGGACGCTGGTGGGGAAGAAGCGCTTGAGTTCGTCGGTATCCTCGGGCCAGCCCAGCGTGCCGATCGGCCAGAGGCCCGAACTGAACCATGTGTCCAGCACGTCCGCCTCGCGCCAGACGGGATAGACCAGCTTCATCAGGTCCTGAGTCGCTTCGTATTCCGCCCAGCTTTCGGCAAGCGCGTGGATTGCGTCGGCGCGATTGTCGACCTCGACCACGCGGGCGTGGTTCAGCGGGTTCGGCAGCCCCGAAAGCGCGTCGGCGAACTTCTCGCGCACCGCATCGAAGCCGGTGGCGGCGTGGTGGATCTCGTCGCCGAACGTCAACTCTGACAGCACGCGGCTCATCTCGACCATGTCGAGCGCGCCGTCGCCCTCGTCGTCGCGGAAGCCCGGCGCCGAAAGGTTCAGCCCGTACCAGACCGGGATCTGGTGCCCCCACCACAGTTGGCGCGAGATCGTCCACGGCTCGATGTTCTCCAGCCAGTGATAATAGGTCTTCTCACCGCTTTCGGGCATGATCGTGATGTCGCCGCCCCGCACGACGTCGAGCGCGGGTCCCACGACCTTCTGCGCGTCGACGAACCACTGGTCGGTCAGCATCGGCTCGATCACCACCTTCGAGCGGTCGCCGTAAGGCTGCATGATCGGCTTGGATTCCACCAGCGGGACCAACTGGGAGCCGGGAGCTTCCTCGCCCTCCTCGGGGGTCTCGTGCGGTCGTGCCGCCGCGCCAAGGCGCGGGTCGTCCTGCCGCGTCATCACCGCCAGGCCTTCCTCGGTGATCTCGCGCACGACGATCTCGCGCGCCTCGAAGCGGTCCAGCCCGCGCAGGTGGTCGGGAACCAGGTTGATCGCGTCGACCTCGGTCTCGCTCAGGGTCATGTCGCCACGCGCGACCGACATCGCCATGCCGGAGGCGGTGGCGTAGTCGTCGCCGTCGGCGCGCATCGCGCCCTTCGTGTCCATCAGCCGGTAGCACGGGATGTCGTTGCGCTTGGCGACGCCGTAATCGTTGAAGTCATGCGCGCCGGTGATCTTCACCGCGCCCGAACCGAAGGTCGGATCGGGGTAATGGTCGGCGATGATCGGGATCAGGCGGCGGTGTTCCTTCGGACCGACGGGGATCTCGCACAGCGTGCCGATCAGCGGGGCGTAGCGTTCGTCGGACGGGTTCACCGCCACCGCGCCATCGCCCAGCATCGTTTCGGGGCGGGTGGTGGCGATGGAGATGTAGTCGCGCTCTTCCTGCAGCACGACATTCCCGTCCTCGTCCTTCTCGACGTAGGTGTAGGTCTTGCCGTTCTCGAGCGGGTATTTGAAGTGCCACATGTGGCCTGGCGTCTCGATGTTCTCGACCTCGAGGTCGCTGATCGCGGTCTCGAAATGCGGGTCCCAGTTGACCAGCCGCTTGCCGCGGTAGATCAGGCCCTTGTCGTACATGTCGACGAAGACGCGCATCACCGCGTCGTGGAAATCGGGGCTGTTCTCGTGCCCCGTGCGCGGGTCGCCCGGCGCGCCGGCCATGGTGAAGGCGTTGCGCTCCCAGTCGCAGGAGCATCCCAGCCGCTGCAGCTGGTTGATGATCGTGCCGCCGTACTGGCCCTTCCATTCCCAGACGCGTGCCAGGAACTCCTCGCGCGAAAGATCGGTGCGCTTCTTGCCTTCCTCGGCCATCAGCTTCTTCTCGACCTGAAGCTGGGTGGCGATGCCGGCGTGGTCCTGCCCGGGCTGCCACAGCGTGTCGAAGCCGCGCATCCGGTGCCAGCGCACCAGGATGTCCTGCAGCGTGTTGTTGAAGGCGTGGCCCACGTGCAGCGCGCCGGTAACGTTGGGCGGCGGGATCATCACGCAGAACGACTCGGGGCGCGACCGGTTGGCGCCGGCGCGGAAGGCGCCGCTGTCCAGCCACTTCCGGGTCAGGCGCGGTTCGGCCTCGGCGGCGTCGAAAGTCTTTTCCAGTGGCATCTTGCGTCCCTCGTCACGTGTCGGACGGGGTCTAGCGAAAGCGTGCGCAAAGGGGAAGGCCGGTGCCGCGCCACCGGCGTCCGACCAAGAAAAAACCGCGATGCGGCCAGCGCATCGCGGTTCAGGGAAACGGACCGCAGGGAGGAGGAAAGCGGCCCGGTCGACAGGGTCCGCGGCGGCGCCAGGGAGGAGGAGGGGCACCACCGCGGGAAAGCGAAGACCGCAGGGAGGAGGAGAAGCGGCCTTCACGTCTGGAGGATGCAAGCGCATCCGGGTGTTTCGTGCGGCGACGCCCGGGAGGAGGTGGACGCCGCCGCGTGGTGCGCAAAGACCGCAGGGAGGAGGAGGAGCGGCCTTCACGAAGTCTGGGCAGTGTGGCCCGTATCTTGTGCGGTGACGCCCGGGAGGAGGTGGGCGCCACCGCGGATTGCAAAGACCGCAAGGAGGAGGAGAGCGGCCTTCACAAGCTCGGGACGCCGTGGCGTCCGGTGTTTCTCGGAGCAGCTTCATACCCCTGTCTGCAAGCGCGTATAAGCGCCTGGTGTTCCATCGGTCAGTCCAGCGAAGGTCTTGACCGTGAGGCTCGAGCCTCGAACTCCTGTAAGCGGCGGCCCCGGAGGGAGGAGGAGACCGAAGCCGCCGCTTTTTGTCCGGTGCCGGCACAAGCCGAAACCGTCAGGTGACCGGTCGAGGGAGGACAAGACCGGTCATTGGTCCGCCGGGCAGGGAGGAGGAGAAACCCGTCGGAGAACTCGTCTCAGGCCTCGTCGGCGGCCTGCCATGCGATGCTGCGCACCTGCGAGCGGTGGATGCCCAGGTCGGCCAGATCGCGGTCCGACAGGGCGGACATCTCGTTCAGGGTGCGCCGGTAGATGGCGCGGCGGGCAAGTCGTTCGCCCAGTGCGGTCCGGGCCTCGGCAAGGCGGCCGAGCAGTCCACCCTGTGCGCGCAGTGCGCCTTGTGTCATGTAAGCCATGGTGCGTCTTTCGGTTTCGGGCGGCATCGGGCCGCGTGTCGTCTTCCGACAGCGCCGCCGCATCAGCTCGTTGCGATCGTCGCTGCGTTGGCCTCAAGATGGTTCGAATGCTGCAGGCGCACAATAGACACCCCTTCAATGCTGCCATGCAGAAAACGCATGAGCAGGATGCTTGTTTCTTTGGCATCGCGCCGTAGAAGTCGCGCGTTTGGCCGCACGTCTTGCGGCGCGCGGTTTTCCGCGCCACCTAAGCGGGCAGGATGGTCAGGAGTTGAGCGATGTCTGAACTTGCCGAAGCGGTTCGCGATGCGCTGGGCCGGCTGGCGCTGCCGGATGGCGGCGATCTGGTGTCCCGCGACATGATTCGAGCGCTAAGGGTCGATGACGGCGTCGCCCGCTTCGTCATCGAGGCCCCCAGCGCCGCGATCGCCCGCCAGATGGAGCCGCTGCGCCGCGCCGCCGAAGAGGCCGCGGCCGGTGTGCCCGGCATCGTCGGCGCGAATGCGGCGCTGTCCGCCCCGACCGAAGCGAAGGCCCCGCCGTCGCTGAAGATCGGCGGGCACGCCAAGCCGCAGGACGGGCCGATGAAGCCGCCGGGCGTCAAGACGATCCTGGCCATCGGCTCGGGGAAGGGCGGGGTGGGCAAGTCCACCGTGTCGTCGAACCTGGCGGTCGCCCTGGCGCGCGCGGGCAAGGCGGTGGGCCTGCTGGACGCCGACATCCACGGCCCCAGCCAGCCGCGCATGTTCGGATTGACGAAGCGCCCCGCCAGCCCCGACGGCAAGACCATCATTCCGTTGCGGGCGCATGGGGTGACTCTCATGTCCATCGGTTCGATGCTGGAAGAGGGCAAGGCCGCCATCTGGCGCGGTCCGATGCTGATGGGCGCGCTGCAGCAGATGCTGATGCAGGTGGAATGGGGTGATCTCGACACGCTGATCGTCGACCTGCCGCCCGGGACCGGCGACGTGCAGCTGTCGCTGTGCCAGAAATCGCAGGTCACCGGCGCAATCGTCGTGTCGACCCCGCAGGACGTGGCGTTGCTGGACGCGCGCAAGGCGCTGGACGCCTTCGCGACACTGAAGACACCGGTGCTGGGCCTGATCGAGAACATGGCCGTGTTCGTCTGTCCGGATTGCGGGTCCGAACATCACATCTTCGGGCATGGCGGCGTGACGCGCGAGGCCGAGCGGCTGGGCATCCCGCTGCTCGGCCAGTTGCCGATCGACCTCGAGACCCGGCTGGCAGGCGACGCGGGTACACCCGTTGCGCTGGGCGACGGACCGATGGCGCAGGCTTACGCCGCGCTGGCGCGCCGGCTGATCGACGGCGGCATCGTCTGACGCCCTGTCCCTCTTGGCGGGCAAGCGCCACCCGCGCGGCGCGGGCGCCCCGAAGCGCTTCCCTTGCTGTCGTTAACGCGATATCGTCCGGCCAAAGGATGCCACAGACATCCGTCCGAGGCGACGGCGCGGACGCGCGTCGCGCATGAACGAAGGCAAGGCACGAGGCAGTTCAATGATCCGTTCCACGTCGACCAGGCCCGGCCGTGCCGGCCGCCACGTCCTTCTTGCCGCCGGGCTTCTGGCACTGGCGGCCTGCGCCGATGGGGAAGGCCCCTTCGCGCGCGGCGACGGCGCCACTCGCGCCGCGACCGGGGCGGCGACGCAGACGACCGAGCGCGACATAGAGGCCCCCGAGGTCTTTCAGGCCACCGAGGCGGGGCTTTGGGACGGGCGCCCGTCGCTGGGCGGCGTCTGGGCGGCGCACCCGGACGTGGACGAGCCCGAGCGCGTGATCATCCGAAACCAGCAGAACGGCCAAGTCGTCATCGGCGCATTGTTCCGGCGCGAGCGCGAAACGCCCGGGCCGCGGTTGCAGATCTCGTCGGATGCCGCCGCCGCGCTGGGCATGCTGGCCGGTCAGCCGACCAACCTCGACGTGGTCGCGCTGCGGCGCGAAACGGTGAAGACCGACGCGCTGCCCGCCGCGCCCGCGGTCAGCGAGGCCGGGCTGGACGACACCCTGTCCGAAGCCGAACTCGCGGTCGAGACGAGCTCGCTGGAGCCGGCGCAGCCGGCATCGTCCGCGATGCAAGCGCCGGCCGCGCAGCGACCTGCTGCCGCGGAGGTCGCGCCGACCGTAACGCCTGCACCCGCACCGCGCGCGGCGGCCGCCACCCTCGACCGAGCCTACATCCAGATCGGCATCTTCAGCGTCGAGCAGAACGCCGAGAACACCGCCACGGCCATGCGCCAGGCGGGGATGGTGCCCACGGTCAAGAAGGAAAGCTCGAACGGCAAGACCTTCTGGCGCGTCGTCGTCGGCCCCGCGCGAAACGCCGCCGAGCGCGCGGCGCTTCTGGAAAAGATCAAGGCGTCGGGCTTCACCGACGCCTACGTGGTCAGCGGCTAGCGCCTTGCTCGAAACGATCCGGCGCCGGTGGGACGGGTCTTCGGGATGACAGCGAGCCCTCGATCGTCGATAAAGTGGGCGATGCGACTCGCCCATGACCCGCGAAACAGGACCCACGCCATGATCCGTCTCACCCGCACCCTGGTCGCCGCCGCGGCGCTGTCTCTCGGCCTGGTGCTGCCAGCGCAGGCCTTCGACACCTCGGCCGAAGCCGCCTTCGTCCTCGACCAGACCACCAGCACGGTGCTCCTGTCGAAGAACGCGGACACGCCGTTGCCGCCCGCATCGATGTCCAAGCTGATGACGCTCTACCTCGCCTTCGAGGCGGTGCGCGACGGCCGGCTGGCGCTGGACGAGGAATTGCGGGTGTCTGCCCATGCGGCCGGCTTCGGCGGCTCGACCCTGTTCCTGCAGGAGGACGAGCGCGTCAGCGTCAAGGATCTGTTGCGCGGCGTCGTGGTTCTTTCGGGCAACGACGCCAGTGTCGTTCTGGCCGAGCATCTCAGCCCCACCGGCACCGAGGCGGGTTTCGCCGAGCTGATGACGCAGCGCGCCCAGCAGATGGGCATGACCAATTCGACCTTCGAGAACGCCAGCGGCTGGCCGGCCGAGGGCCACCGGATGTCGATGCGCGACCTCGTGCTGCTGGCCCGGCACCTGATCGAGGACTTCCCCGAATTCTACGAGATGTTCGCCGAAGAGGAGTTCCTGTTCGACGAGAACGAGCGCGCGAACCGCTTCAACCGCAACCCGCTGCTGGGGCTGGGCATCGGTGCCGACGGCCTGAAGACCGGCCATACGCAGGAAGCGGGCTACGGCCTGGTAGGCTCGGCCACGCAGGAGGGGCGGCGCGTGATCTTCGCCATCACGGGGCTCGACAGCGCGCAGGCACGGGCCAACGAATCCGAGGCGATCGTCAATTGGGCGTTTCGACAGTTCGCCGAACGGCGCATCGTGACCGAGGGCACCGCGATCGCGCAGGCCGACCTGTGGCTGGGCGCTCAGGACAGCGTCGGGCTGGTGACCGACCGGGACGTGACGTTGCTGTTGCCTACCAGCCCGGTCGGCGGGCTTGACGCCGAAGTGGTCTATACCGGCCCGATCGACGCGCCGGTGCGCGCGGGCCAGCAACTGGCCGAACTCATCATCCGCCCCGAGGGTCTGCCCGAGACCCGCGTGCCGCTCTACGCCGAGAGCGACGTGGCGGGCGGCGGCTTCGTCGACCGGATGATGACGGTCAGCCGCACGCTGGCGGCACGCGTCGCTGGCGGGCGCGGCGAGGGCGAGCCTGTCTCCGGGGAGGCCATGTGAGCGCGCAAGGCGGGCTTTTCGTCAGTTTCGAGGGCATCGACGGGTCGGGCAAGTCGACGCAGGCGCGTCTGCTGGCCGACGCTTTGCGCGCCGAGGGCCACGACGTCGTGCTGACCCGCGAACCCGGCGGAAGCCCCGGCGCCGAGGAAATTCGCGCGCTGGTCCTGCAGGGCGATCCCGAGCGCTGGTCCGCCGAGACCGAGCTTCTGCTGTTCAACGCCGCGCGCCGCGATCATCTGGAGCGGACGATCCGGCCGGCGCTGGAGGCGGGGCGGGTGGTCATCTGCGATCGCTTCGCCGACAGCACGCGCATGTACCAGGGCCTGTCGCGCGGCGACCTGCGCAGCGCCGCGGACCAGCTTCACGCGTTGATGATCGGGGTCGAACCCGACCTGACGCTGCTGATCGACATGGAGCCCGTCGCCGCCTTGGCGCGCGCCAAGGCCCGCGCCGGCTCCGAGGAGCGCTTCGAGGATTTCGGCGTCGGCCTGCAGGAGCGCATGCGCGCGGGTTTCCTGGCGCTGGCGAAGGAGTTTGCGTCCCGCTTCCGCGTGATTGACGGAAACCGCGACGAGGTCCTCGTCGCCGGCGACGTCATGGCCGCGATCCGCGGTCCGCTGCGCACCGCGTCATGAGCGAGCCCGACGCCCTTCCCGAACCCGACCGGATCCCCGGCGCGCCGCACCCGCGCGAGGCCGAGCACGTCTTCGGCCACGATGCCGAAGCGGCCGAGTTCCTGGCCGGGCACGCGTCGGGGCGTCTGCATCACGGGTGGCTGCTGACCGGCCCGCGCGGTGTCGGCAAGGCGACGCTGGCCTGGGCGATGACGCGGTTCCTTCTGGCCACGCCACCTGCCGACGGCGATGGTCTGTTCGGCGCGCCGCCGGCGCCCGACACGCTGCACATCGACTCCGATCACCCGGTTGCGCGCCGAGTGCGCGCGCTGTCCAATCCCGGCGTCTTCCTGCTGCGCTGCGGCGGCGCGGGATCAACCGAGCGCGATCGCGAGAAGGCGCTGCAGGAGGGTCGGTTCTCCGACATGATCCGCGTTGACGAGGTGCGCAAGCTGCGCGGCTACCTAGCGCTGTCGGCCACCGATGGCGGGCGGCGCGTGGTGATCGTCGACGATGCCGATGCGCTCAACACGCAGGCCGCCAACGCCATCCTGAAGATGCTCGAGGAGCCGCCGGCGCGCACGACCATGCTGCTGATCAGCCACCAGCCGGCGGGGCTGCTTCCGACGATCCGGTCGCGTTGCCGGACGCTGCGGCTTTCGCCGCTGGGGGCAGACGACATGGCGCGCGCGCTGGACCAGGCGGGGGCCGACATCGCGCCGGGCGATGCGCCGGCTTTCGCCGAACTGTCCGCGGGCTCGGTCGGCGCGGCGATGCGACTTGCGGCGCTGGACGGTCTGGCGCTGTACCGGGAACTGGTGGCGGTGCTCGCCGGCGCCCCGGCGCCCGACCGCGCGCGCCTGATGACGCTGGCCGACAGCTGCGCCGGCCGGGGGCGCGAGGAACGGCTGGACCTGGTGCTGACGCTGCTGGACCTGCTGGCGGCGCGGATCGCCCGCACCGGTGTCACCGGCGCCGGCCCAGCGCTGGACCTCGCCCCGGACGAAGGCGCGGTGCTGCGCCGCTTGGCGCCCGATGCGGCCGCGGCGCGCCGCTGGGCGCAGGCGGTGGCCGACACAGGCGCGCGCGCACGCCATGCGCGGGCGGTTAACATCGACGCGGGCGCGCTGGTCACCGACCTGCTGCTGGGCCTGTCGCGCGCCGCCTGATGGTCCCGCGGCGCGCCCTCTGGCTGGTCAACCAGTATCCGAAGGTCAGCCACACCTTCATCGCCCGCGAGATTGCCGCGATGGAGCGGCTCGGCTGGCAGATCGACCGCGTCTCGATCCGCGACACTCCGGCCGGAGAGGACCACGCCGCACTGGCGGACGAGGCGGTGCGCACGCACCGGGTTCTGGCGCAGGGCGCGGGCCGGCTGCTGCGCGATGCGGTGGTCGAGGCGTGGCGCGCCCCCGTCGCCATGTGGTCAGCCGCCCGCGCCGCCTGGCGCATGGGCGGGCGGTCCGAGCGCGGGCGCCTCGTACACCTTGTCTACCTGGCCGAAGCTGCGCATGTCGCGCGACGCTGCCGGGCGACCGGTGCAAGCCACATCCACGCGCATTTCGGCACCAATTCGGCGGCCGTCGCTTTGCTGGCTTCGCGCCTGTCGGGGCTTCCCTACAGCTTCACCACCCACGGCCCCGAGGAATTCGACGCGCCGCGCGCGCTGTCGCTGGGCGACAAGCTGGCCGGCGCCGCCTTCGCCGTAGCGATCAGCCAGTTCGGCGCCAGCCAGCTTCGCCGCTGGGCGCCGGACGCGCGGATCGAGGTGGTGCGCTGCGGCCCCGACTTGTCCGCGTTCGACGGCGCGGATGCGCCGCCCCCCGACGCGCCCGTGCTTGTCTGCGTCGGCCGCCTGTCCGAGCAGAAGGGCCACATCGTGCTGCTGGAAGCCGCGGCGCGTGTCGCGGCCCGCGTGCCGGGCTTTCACATGGTGCTGGTGGGCGACGGCCCGCTGCGCCCGGTGCTCGAGGCGCGCATCGCGCAGTTGGGCCTGCAGAAAACCGTCACCATCACCGGCTGGGCGGACGAATCCGCCGTCCGCGACCACATCCGCGCCGCCCGCGCGATGGTGCTGGCGAGCTTCGCCGAGGGACTGCCGGTGGTCATCATGGAAGCGTTTGCGCTGCGCCGCCCGGTCGTCGCCACCTGGGTCGCCGGCATCCCCGAACTGGTGGACGAGACCTGCGGCTGGCGGGTGGCGGCAGGCGACGTCGATGCGTTGGCGGGCGCGATGGAGACGGCGGTCACCGCGCCGGCAGACCGGCTGGCGTCGATGGGGCAGGCGGGCCGCACGCGGGTGGAATCGCTGCATGACGGCGCGGTCGAGGCGGCGAAGCTGTCGACCCTCATGGACGAGGTCGCGCATACCGGCGGGTCGCGGTAACCGCCGGGTCATGCACGAAAAGGCAGGCTTACGCCCCGATTGCCCCTTTCGTTTGCGCGCGTCCCCGCGCATGGTGAACCCGCCCGCGAGCCGACGGCGCGCTGTCAACGACGCGCCGCGAGACGCCGGCCCGGTCGTCAACAGGGAGGACACCATGACCACTCGCAGAACCATTCTGAAACGCGCCGCAAGCGTCGTCGCCGCGGCGATGATTGCCGGCACCGCCTCGGCGCAGGAGGTGACGCTGAACCTGCACCAGTTCCTGCCCGCGCAGGCCAATGTGCCCACGCATCTGCTGGATGTCTGGATTCAGAACGTCGAGGAGGCCAGCGACGGCCGCATCGAGATCAACCATTTCCCCTCGATGCAGCTGGGTGGCACGCCGCCCGAGCTGATCGACCAGGCCGTCGACGGCGTGGCCGACATCGTCTGGACCGTGGTCGGCTACACGCCCGGCCGCTTCCCCCAGACCGAGGTGTTCGAACTGCCCTTCATGGTCGAGGACGCGCGCGCCGGGTCCTACGCCTACTGGAAGATGTTCGAGGAACACATGAAGGAGACCGACTTCGCCGGCATCAAGATCCTCGGGACCTGGGTGCACGGGCCGGGCGTGTTCCACACGAGCGAGCCGGTCCGCGAGCCTGCGGATCTGCAGGGCATGAAGATCCGCGGCGGCTCGCGGCTGGTCAACGACCTGCTGGCCCGCGTCGGCGCCGAATCGATCGGCCTGCCGGTGCCCGCCATCCCCGAGGCGCTTTCCAAGGGCGTAATCGACGGCACCACCATCCCATGGGAGGTCACGCCGTCCATCAAGGTGCCGGAACTGGTCTCGAACCACACCGAATTCGAGGGGCCCGCGCTCTACACGCTGACCTTCGTGCTGGCGATGAACGAGGACAAGTTCCAGTCGATGCCCGAGGATCTGCAGCAGATCCTGATGGAGCAGTCGGGGCTGGAGTTCTCGGTCTTCGCGGGGGGTGTCATGGCCGATTACGACGAACCGGCCCGCCAGGTCGCGGTGGAATTGGGCAACAACATCGTCACGATCTCGGACACGTCGGAGTGGGAGGCACTTGTGCGGCCGATCTACGACGCGTGGGTCGCCGAGATGGAAGCCCGCGGCATCGACGGCCAGGCGCTGATCGACCAGGCGCGCACGCTGATGGACGAATACCAAGCAGCCAACTAAAATGCCGGCCTGCGGGCGGCGTCCCGCGGTGGGTGCCGCAGGGCGCTGCGCGCAATGAATGAAGGAAGTAGGGCGGACCGGATCACGCGGTCCGCCCTTGGCTTGAGAAAGGGAGGCACATGCTGCGGGTTCATCTGGTCGTGGTGCGGCTGGCGCGGGCATTCGCCGCGATAGGCGGTACGGTGCTGAGCGTGCTGGTGCTGATCACCTGCCTGTCGATCGTCGGGCGCGCGCTGAACGGCGCGCTGGCCTCGGATCTGGCCATGTCCATCGCGCCAGGGCTGGCGCAGGGGCTGATCGACACCGGGATCGGCGCGATCCGTGGCGACTTCGAACTGGTCGAGGCGGGCATGGCGTTCTGCATCTTCGCCTTCCTGCCGTTCTGCCAGGTGACCGCGGGCCATGCCTCGGTCGACGTGTTCACCGATGCGCTGCCGATGCGCGCGAAGCGAGGGCTGATCTTCCTGACCGAAACGCTGTTCGCGGTGGTGCTGGTGGCGATCGCGGTCCAGCTGTCGTCGGCGCTGGAGCGGTCCATGCAGTCGGGGCAGACGACCATGCTGCTGCAATTCCCCGTCTGGTGGTCCTACGCGGCCAGCCTTGTCGGTGCGGTCGCTGCTGCGGCGGCGGGCGTCTACATGGCGCTGCTGCGCCTCTACGAAGCGGTGACCGGCCACGCGGTCGTGAGCGCGGCGGGAGCCCCCGCATGAGCTCGCTCGAGATCGGAATCTGGTCGTTCCCGGCGCTGCTGGCGATGATCTTCCTGCGCGTGCCCATCGGCCTTGCGATGTTCGTTGCGGGCTTCGCGGGGCTCTACATGGTCACCGGCAGCCCGAACATGGCGCTCGCGCGGATGAAGACCGAGGCCTACACCACGTTTTCCAGCTACTCGTTGTCGATCGTGCCGATGTTCCTGCTGATGGGCTACTTCGCCACGCTGGGCGGGATGAGCCAGGCGCTGTTCCGCGCCGCCGAGGGCTTCCTGGGTCACCGCCGCGGCGGCGTGGCGATGGCGGCGATCGGCTCTTGCGCCGGCTTCGGCGCGATCTGCGGATCGAGCCTCGCCACCGCTGCCACGATGAGCCGCGTGGCCCTGCCGGAACTGAAGCGCTACGGCTACGAGGGCGGGTTCTCGACCGCGACGCTGGCGGCGGGCGGCACACTGGGAATTCTGATCCCGCCGTCGGTGGTGCTGGTGATCTACGCCATCCTGACCGAGCAGAACATCGCCAAGCTGTTCCTCGCCGCGTTCATCCCCGGCATCCTCGCGGCGATCGGCTACATGATCGCGGTGCAGGTCTACGTGCGCCGCAACCCCGACGCCGCGGGCGTGCGGGAGCCGGTGCCCGCAGGCGAACGCCTGCGCCGCCTGATCGACGTCTGGCCGGTGCTGCTGGTCTTCATCGCCGTGGTCGGCGGCATCTACGGCGGCATCTTCACCCCCACCGAGGGCGCGGCGGTCGGCGCGTTCGGCACCGGGCTGATCGCGCTGCTCAACGGTGGGCTGACGCGGACGACGCTGCTGGCGAGCTTTGCCGACACCGCGCGCTCGACGGCGATGATCTTCTTCATCGTGCTGGGTGCGGCCTTCTACAACGGGTTCCTCGCGCTGACGCAGGTGCCGCAGGAGCTGGCGTCCTGGGTCGTTGGCCTCGGTCTCTCGCCGGTGCTGGTGCTGTGCGTGATCCTGCTGCTGTACCTGGTGTTCGGCTGCGTCATGGACAGCCTGTCGATGATCCTGCTGACCGTGCCGATCTTCTTTCCCGTGATCTCGGTGCTGGATTTCGGCATGTCGGCCGAGCACGTCGCGATCTGGTTCGGCATACTGGTGCTGATCGTGGTCGAGGTCGGGCTGATCACGCCCCCGGTCGGGATGAACCTGTTCGTGATCAACGCGATGGACCCGGAAACCCCCATCGCGTCCACCTATAGGGCGGTGATGTACTACGTGGGGTCCGACATCGTGCGGGTGGCGATTCTGGTCGCGTTCCCGTCGATCACGTTGTTCCTGCTGTAGCGGATGGTGACGGGGGCTCTGCCCCCACACCCGCGGGAAACTTGAACCAGAATGAAGGAGGGCGCGGGATGCGCATCGAGGGACAGGTGGCACTGGTGACGGGTGCCGCAAGCGGACTGGGCGCGGCGACGGCGAAGCGGTTGGCGGAGCAGGGCGCGCGCGTGGCGGTGCTGGATTTCGACGCCGACGGTGCCGCGCGCATGGCCGAAGAGATCGGCGGCATCGCGGTGCAGGCCGACGTGGGCGATGCCAGCTCGGTCGAGGCGGCGATCGCGCAGGCGGTCGACAGATTGGGCGCGCCGCGCATCGCGGTGAACTGTGCCGGCATCGCCGGGGCCGCCCGCATCGTCGGGCGCGAAGGAAAGCTGGCGGTGGACTTGTTCGAGCGCACGATCCGCGTGAACCTGATCGGCACCTACGCCGTGATGTCCTACGCCGCCCGCGCAATGTCCGAGCTCGAGCCGCTGGAGGGCGGTGAGCGCGGCGTCGTGGTCAATACGGCGTCGGTTGCCTTCGAGGACGGTCAGATCGGACAGGCGGCCTATGCCGCGTCGAAGGGCGGGATCGCGTCGATGTGCCTTCCGGCGGCGCGCGACATGGCCAAGCTCGGCATCCGCGTCATGGCCATTGCGCCGGGGCTGTTCGACACGCCGATGATGCAGGGCCTGCCCGAGGAGACCACCGCCGGGATCGTCGGGAACATCCCGTTTCCCCACCGGCTGGGCGACCCGGGCGAATACGCGCAGATGGTCTGCCAGATCGTCGAGAACGCCTATCTGAACGGAACCGTGATCCGGTTGGATGCCGCGGTGCGCCTGCCGCAGCGCTAGGGCGCAATGGGGAACACAGCGGATGCGTGCGTTCCTGCGACCGCTCCGCCGGCGCAAGAAGGCTTGCGTCCCGGCGCGGTTTCCGTAGGGTTCATGGCTCAAGACGGCCGGGACCGTCGCAAAACACTGGGGAGGACGAACCATGACGTCGATGACGGCGAAACTTCTGACGACCGCGATCGCGGTTACCTTCGCGGGCGAAGCGCTTGCCACCGAATGGAACGTGTCGGTCTGGGGCTCGCGTCGCGCCTTCACCGAGCATGTCCACAAGCTGGCCGAGCTGGTCGAAGAGAAGTCGGACGGCGACTTCACCATGAACATCAGCTACGGCGGCCTGTCCAACAACACCGAGAACCTCGACGGAATCTCGATCGGGGCGTTCGAGATGGCGCAGTTCTGCGCGGGCTACCACCCCGACAAGAATCGCGCGATCACCGTGCTGGAACTGCCGTTCCTGGGCGTTTCGAACCTCGAAGAGGAAGTGGCCGTCAGCCACGCGATCTACGACCATCCCGCCGTGGCCGACGAGATGGCCCAGTGGAACGCGAAGATGGTCATGACCTCGCCGATGCCGCAGTACAACATCGTCGGCACGGGCGAGCCGCGCGACGAGCTGTCCGAGTTCGACGGCATGCGCGTGCGCGCCACCGGCGGCCTAGGCGAGGCGTTCAGCGCCGTGGGCGCCGTGCCGACCAGCGTGACCAGCTCCGAGGCCTATCAGGCGATGGAATCCGGCGTCGTGGACACCGTGGCCTTCGCGCAGCACGCGCACCTGTCCTTCGGCACGATCAACCGCGCCGACTGGTGGACCGCGAACCTGAATCCCGGCACCGTCAACTGTCCGATCGTCGTCAACATCGACGCCTACGAGATGCTGTCGGACGAGGAAAAGGCGATCTTCGACGAAAGCGTCGACGAGGCGATCGACCACTACCTCGAGAACTACGGCGAGCTGCTGCAGCGCTGGGACGAGGTTCTGGAAGAGAAGGGCGTTGAGAAGGTCACGATCTCGGACGAGCAACTGGCCGAGTTCAAGAAGGTGGCCGGCGATCCGATCCACCAAGCCTGGATCGAGGAGATGAGCGCGCAGGGCCTGCCCGCGCAGGAGCTTTACGACCTCGTGTTCACGACGCTGGAAGAACACCGCGCCAATAACTGAAGCACCGTCGGTCCCCGGGTCTCGCCCGGGGATCGTGGCGGAACAACGGCCCGGTCCGCATGGCGGTCCGGGCCGGCAAGTCTTGAACGGAAACATGTGACGGGGGGCGCACATGGCGGGGGCGGCATCGGTTCTCGAGGATGACAGCCTGCTCAGCCGGCTGGACCGCGGGCTGGCGAAGGCGGAGTGGAGCATGGCGCTGGTGTCGGGGCTGGGCGCCTTCGCACTGATGGTGCTGGCGGTGGTGTCGGTTTCGGGGCGCAACCTGTTCAACGAACCCCTGCGCGGCTATGTCGACTGGATCGAGGCGGCGATGCCGCTGATCGCGATCTTCGGCATTTCTTACGTGCAGCGGCTGGGAGGGCATATCCGCATGGATATCGTCGTCGGCGCGCTCAAGGGCCGCGCGCTCTGGGCGGCCGAGTTCATCACCACGCTGGGCGTCCTCGTGCTTATGGTGCTGCTGGTCTGGGGCACCTGGGCGCATTTCGACCGCAGCTTCGACTGCACGCGGCCGCTTTGCTCGCGCGACAGCTCGATCGACATCAACCTGCCGCTGTGGCCTGCCAAGCTGGTCGTGCCGGTGGCCTTCTCGGTCATGTGCGTGCGGCTGGTGCTGCAGCTTTGGGGCTACGGGCGGGCCCTGGTGCTGGGGCTCACCGAGCCGGTCGGGGTGCCGCTGGTGCAATCGGCCGCCGAGGTCGCGGCCGCCGAGGCCGAACAGGTGCGGGGGCACGACTGATGGAATCCACCGAAATCGGGCTGTGGGTCACCGGTGGCCTGCTGGTGATGGTCGTCCTGGGCATGCGCGTGGCCTTCGCCGCCGCGCTGGCCGGGCTGATCGGTCTAGTCTGGATCTTCTGGGACCGCTCGGGCTATGATCCCGAACGCTTCGGCTGGGCCGTGGGCGTGGCGGTCAAGACGGCGGGGCAGGTGCCGCACGGCAAGGTCGCCAGTCAGGCGCTGAGCCTGATCCCGACCTTCATCCTGATCGGCTACCTGGCCTATTATGCCGGCCTGACGCGCGCCCTGTTCGAGGCGGCCAAGCGCTGGATTGCCTGGGTGCCGGGCGGGCTGGCCGTTTCGACGGTGTTCGCCACCGCGGGCTTCGCCGCGGTGTCAGGTGCGTCAGTCGCCACGGCGGCGGTCTTCGCGCGCATCGCCATTCCCGAGATGCTGAAGGTCGGCTACGACAAGCGCTTCGCCGCGGGCGTCGTCGCCGCTGGCGGCACGCTGGCCTCGCTGATCCCGCCTTCGGCCATCCTGGTGATCTACGCCATCATCGTCGAACAGGACGTCGGCCGGCTGCTGCTCGCGGGCTTCATTCCGGGCGTGTTCTCGGCGCTGATCTACGCCGCGCTGATCATCATCCTCGCGCTGAGCATCAAGGGGTTCGGCCCCCCGGTGGGCGGCTTCACTTGGAAGCAGCGCTTTGTGTCACTGCCGCCCGCGCTGCCCATCGTGGCGGTCGTGGTGATCATCATCTTCTTCGTCTACAACCCGTTCGGCGGCGACGCCTGGGGCACGCCGACCGAGGGCGGCGCGATCGGCGCCTTCATCGTGTTCCTGATGGCGCTGTGGCACGGCATGCGCCTGCCCGAGCTGCGCGACGCGCTGGTCGAGACGGCCAAGCTGTCGATCATGATCTTCGCCATCATCTGGGGCGTGCTGATCTACGTCCGGTTCCTGGGCTTCGCCGACCTGCCCTCGGCATTCGCGGACTGGATCACCGGGCTCGAATACTCGCCCATGCTGATCCTGATCTGCATCCTGCTGGCCTATGCCGTGCTGGGCATGTTCATGGACGCGATCGGGATGCTGCTGCTGACGCTGCCGGTCGTCTACCCGGCCGTCATGGCGCTGAACGGCGGCATGATGGTCTCGGCCGAGGACAGCGCCTTCGGCATGTCGGGGCCGATGTGTGCGGTCTGGTTCGGCATCCTCGTCGTCAAGATGGCCGAGTTCTGCCTGATCACGCCGCCCATCGGGTTGAACTGCTTCGTCGTCGCCGGCGTTCAGCCCGGCATCTCGGTCCAGGACGTGTTCCGCGGCGTGACGCCGTTCTTCGTGGCCGACGCGATCACGATCGGGCTGCTGGTCGCCTTCCCGGCGATCGTGCTGTGGCTGCCGTCCATGGCGATGTAGCGGCGCTCGCCGCCTCGGCCCGGGGCCGGACCGGCCTTCGCCGGTTCGCCGCCGGGCGGGCGGGAACATTTTCCTGTCGCGCACGTATCACTCACGGTCCCCGTGGGGCGGGGCCGCCTTGCACCAGCGGGACGGGAGCTTCCATGCGCACGACACTGACCGTGAACGGCGAACGCCACGACTTGAGCCATGACGAGCGGCTGAGCCTACTTGACGCGATCCGCGACCAGATCGGCCTGACCGGCACCAAGAAGGGCTGCGACCACGGCCAGTGCGGCGCCTGCACGGTCCATGTGAACGGCCGCCGGGTGAATTCCTGCCTGACGCTGGCCGCGATGCATGACGGCGACGAGATCACCACGATCGAGGGCCTCGGCACGCCGGACGCGCCCGGCGCGATGCAGGCGAGCTTTCAGGCCTGCGACGGGTTCCAGTGCGGCTTCTGCACCGCCGGGCAGATCATGTCGGCGAGCGCCGTTCTGGAAGAGATCGGCCGGGGCGAGCCCTCGCATGTCTCGTCCTCGCTAAGCAGCATCGACGGGATGACCGACGGCGAACTGGCCGAACGGATGAGCGGCAATCTCTGCCGCTGCTCGGCCTACCCGATGATCCGCGCGGCGATCGCCCGTGCTGCGGAGGCGGCGGAATGAGACCTTTCGACTATCGCCGCGCCGAAACGCTGGACAGCGTCGCCGAGGGCGGCCGCATCATCGCCGGCGGCACCAATCTTCTGGACCTGATGAAGCTGCAGGTCGAAATCCCCGACACGCTGGTCGACATCAACCGCATCGCCGGCCTCGACCGGATCGAGCCGCAGGGCGAGGGCCTTCGCATCGGCGCGCTGGTCACCAATACCGAAGTCGCCGCCGATCCGCGCATCCGCGCCGGCTATCCGGTCCTGGCGCGCGCCATCCTGGCGGGTGCCTCGGGGCAGATCCGCAACAAGGCGACCACCGGCGGCAACCTGCTGCAACGCACGCGCTGCCCGTATTTCTACGACCCCGCCATGGCCTGCAACAAGCGCGAGCCCGGCGCGGGCTGCTCCGCGCAGGGCGGCGTCGGCCGCATGCTGGCGGTGTTCGGAACCTCCGATGCCTGCCTTGCCGCGCATCCCTCGGACATGGCCGTTGGACTGCGCGTTCTGGAGGCGCGGGTCGAGGTGCGCGGCACCGACGGTGCAACGCGACAGCTGGCGCTGGAGGATTTCTACTGCCTGCCGGGCGACCGCCCCGACATCGAAAGCGTCGTGCAGCCGGGCGAGATCATCACCGCGGTGATCCTGCCCGCGCCGGTGGCGGGCTCGGTCCAGAGCTACCGCAAAGTCCGCGACCGCGCGTCCTATGCCTTCGCCCTGGTCTCGGTCGCAGCCGTGGCCACGATGCGCGATGGCCGGATCGACCATTTGTCTCTGGCCTACGGCAGCGTGGCGCCGCGTCCCTGGGGCGACGACGCCGTCACCGACGCGCTGGTCGGGCAGGCGCCCGATGCAGGCCTGTTCCGCCGCGCCGCAGACCGGCTGACGGCGGGGCACACGCCGCATCCCGACGCTGCCTACAAGCTGCCGCTGCTGCGACGCTCCCTGCAATCGGTGCTGCACGAGGTCACCGGCCTGTCCGAGGCCGCGATTGGAACCGACAAGGCGGAGGCCTTCGCATGACGTTCGACTTCAAGATGGACCAGCCCCAGCCGCGCCTTCTGGATTCGACCCGGCAGGGCCTGATCGGCACCGACATGGCGCGTCCCGAGGGGCTGCTGAAAGTCACCGGCGCCGCGGCCTATGCCGCAGATCACCTGCCCGAAGGCTGCGTCCACGGCATGTTGGTGCGCGCCACCGTCACCCGCGGGCGCGTGACCGCGATCGACGAGGGCTCGATCGGCGATATCCCGGGCCTGCTGGGCGTTTTCCACGGGCCCAAATTCATCCGCAACCCGGCGCAAGGCATGGCGGGCGAAAGCCCGATCCGGCCCGACACCGAGGTTCATTTCCACGGTCAGCCCATCGCGCTGGTGGTGGCCGAGACCTTCGAGGCCGCGCGCGAGGGCGCGCTGCGCCTGGCCGTCACCTACGAGTCCGCGCCCGCCGAGGTCGACCCCGAGACCGCCTCGGAGGTCGAGAGTGACGAGCCCGACACCAGGGGCGACTGGGACGATGCCTGGGGCAAGGCCGCCGCGCGGGTGGATCTGACCTTCCGCACTGCGGGCCACGTCTCCGCCGCGATGGAGCCGCATGCCGCGGTCGCCGAGTGGCAGGGTGAGAACCTGCTGTTGCGCGGGGCGCTGCAGATGGTGGCGACCAACAGGCTCGAACTGGCGGATGCGCTGGGGGTCGAGCCCGAGCGCGTACGCGTCGTGTCGCCCTTCGTCGGCGGCGGCTTCGGCTCTAAGCTGGGCATCGGTCCCGAGGCGGTGGCCGCGTCGGTCGCTGCGCGCGACCTCGGCCGCCCAGTGCGCGTGGTGATGGCGCGTCAGACGGTATTCGACGCCGTGCTGCGCCGCACCGAGACGCGCCAGCGCCTGCGCCTGGCCGCCGATGCCGATGGCAAGCTGCTGGCGCTGGCCCACGACGACCGGATCTCGAACCTGCCCGGCGAGGGCTTTGCCGAGCCGGTCAGCAGCGCGTCGCGGTTCACCTACGACGCGTTGGCGATGCATTTCGCCCAGGAGGTCGCGCGCAACCACCGGACTCCGTCGGGCTCCGTGCGCGCACCGGGCGAGGCGGTCGGCATGATCACGCTGGAGGTCGCGATGGACATGCTGGCCCAGCTGCTGGACATCGATCCGCTCGACCTGCGGCTGAAGAACGTCGCCACCAGCCATCCGATGACGGGGCAGGCCTTTGGCGAGCAGAGGCTGGCGGACTGCCTGACCGAGGGCGCGCGACGCTTCGGCTGGGCGGATCGCCCCGCGCCCGGCACCCGGTCCGAGGGCGACTGGCTCATCGGCGCCGGCATGGCTGCCGCGGCGCGCCCGAACGCACTCCAGGAATCCTCGGCGCGGGTGCGGCTGACGCCCTGGGGCGCCGTGGTCGAGACCGACATGACCGACATCGGCACCGGCACCTACGCGATCCTGACGCAGATCGCGGGCGAGATGCTGGGCCTACCGGCCGAGCGGGTCGAGGTACGACTGGCGGATTCCGATTTCCCGCGCAGCCCGGGCTCGGGCGGGTCGTTCGGCGCAAGTTCCAGTGGCTCGGCGGTGTTCATGGCCGCGAAGGGTATCCGCGAGAAGCTGGCCCGCACCTTGGGATGCGATCCCGACGATCTCGCGCTGCAGGACGGCATCGCGCGCGGTGGCAACGTCGAGCGGTCGCTGGCCGACCTGATCGACGGCGAACTGGGCGAGACGGCGACCGTGGGACCGGGCAAGACCGCCGAAACGCACGCCTCGGCCGGGTTCGGCGCGCACTTCGCCGAGGTCGCCGTGCATCGCTGGACCGGCGAGATCCGCGTGCGCCGCATGCTCGGCCTGTTCGATATCGGCCGCGTGCTGAACGAGCGCACGGCGCGCGGGCAGGCCCTGGGCGGCATGATCTGGGGCATGGGCGGCGCACTGCACGAGGCACTCGAGCATGATCCGCGCACCGGTCACATCGCCAACCGCGATCTGGCCAATTACCATGTCGCGGCCCACGCCGACGTGCCCGGGGACATCACCGCCGATTTCCTGCCGGTGCGCGACGACCACGCAAACCCGATGCAGTCGAAGGGAGTGGGCGAGCTTGGCATCTCGGGCTCGGGCGCGGCGATCCTGAACGCGGTGCACGACGCCTGCGGTGCGCGCCTGCTGTCGATACCCGCGACGCCCGACAAGGTGATCGCGGCGATGGAAGAGGGCTGAGCCGCGCGACGGCCGGGCGTTCAGCCCGGCTGACGCTCCGCCCAGCCGGCGAAGATCTTCTCCAGCGCGACCACGATGTAGTAAAGCACGATCCCCAGGAAGGCGAGTGCGATGAGCACCGCGAACATCAGGGGATAGTTGCTGTTGGTCTTGCCGGAGTCGAACAGCGCGCCCAGACCGCGGCCGTGGGGGGACACGATCTCCATCAGGTTGGTGCCGATGAAGGCCAGCGTCACCGACACCTTCAACGCCCCGAAGAATTCCGGCAGCGTCTTGGGCAGCGCGATCTTGCGGAAGATCGTCGTCTGCGAGGCGCCCAAGGACCGCAGGATGTCGCGGTATTCCGGTTCAAGCGTACTCAGACCGATGCTGACCGACACGGCGATGGGAAAGAACGAGATCATGAAGGCGATCAGGATCGTGTTGAAGTCGTGCGCGCCGACGAACAGCAGTGCCACGATCGGCACCACGGTCGCCTTGGGGATCGCGTTGAAACCCACCAGGAGCGGGTAGAGCGCATCGCGCATCGTGCGCGAAAAGCCCATGACCATGCCGAAACCGACGCCAACGATCACTGCCAGCACGAGGCCCACGATCGTGCGCCACAGCGTCTGCCAGCCCATGATCAGGAACAGCTCCCAGTATTGCGCATAGGCCGCGGGCAGGTCCGAGGGCGAGGCCATGAGGTAGTCGGGCCAGCCGTTGGCCCAGACAATCAGCTCCCACAGCAGAAGGAAGACGACCACCGCCGCGATCGGGGCGACGACTGCGCGGCTGGTGAGGAATCCGACGATGCCGGCGCCTTTCGGGGGCTTATCGGCGGTCATGTGTTCGGGGACGTAGGCCATGAAGCGGCTCCTATTGCACAGCTCGGGCGGGCGCGGAGGCCTGCGGCTCGGCGCGGCCCTGCGCGATCTCGATCTGGTGGCGCAGGATGGCCAGCATCTCGGACGCCTCGGCAGTATAGAGGTGATCAAGGTCGCGCGGCCCCGACGTGCCGACGTCGAGCACGTACTGCGTGCGCGCGGGCCGTCCCGACAGCACCACCACCTGGTCGGCAAGGAAGATGGATTCGCGCAGGTCGTGGGTGATCAGCACACCGGTGAAGGGCTCGCGCTCCTTCACCTGGTGCATGATCTGCCACAGGTCCTCGCGCGTGAAGGCATCCAGCGCGCCGAAAGGTTCGTCGAGGATCAGCACCTCGGGCTTGTGGACCAGGGCCCGGCACAGCGAGGCGCGCTGCCGCATGCCACCCGACAACTCGGACGGGCGTTTCTCTTCGAAGCCCTCGAGCCCGACCATCGACAGCAGGCTACGCGCGCGCTCCTCGCGCTGCGCGCGTGTCAGCTTGTTCGGCACGATCTCCAGCGGCAGGATCACGTTGTCGAGAATCGTGCGCCATTCCAGCAGCACCGGGTTCTGGAACGCCATGCCCACGGTCGAGCGGGGCGAGGTCACCTCGGTCCGGTGCAGCTTCACGCTGCCCGCATCGGGACGCATCAGCCCGGCGATCAGCTTGGTCAGCGTGGACTTGCCGCAGCCCGACGGGCCGACGACGGCGCAGAAGCCGCCCTCGGGGACGGAAATGTCGAGCCCGTCCAGCACCGGAAGCGGTCCGGATTCGGTCTTGTAGGCGTGGCGCACGCCGGAGATATCGATCAGGTGGTTCAAGGCGCTGCCCGTGAAACGGCCGGCGCGACCGAAGTCGCGCCGGGTGTTGCGAAGGATGGCGCGGGTCGCGCCGGTGGATCACTCGACGTCGAAGCCGCCCTCGGGCAGGTATTCGTCGGTGAAGTAGGCGCTGGCGTCGGGTTCATTCTGGAACTCGTAGGTCTCGGCGATCTGCGACAGCGCCGAGTCCATGCGCGCGGCGTCGATGATGCCCATGCCGTTCTCCTTCACCCAGTCGGTGAAGACGTTCTGGTCCAGCGCCATCTGCAGCCGCTCGGTCTCCAGCTCGGCGTCGGCAGCCGGGTTGCGGCCGATCAGGCTTTCGATTCCGGCGTCGGGATTGTCGCGCACATCCTCCCAGCCCTTGGCCACGGCGCGCAGGAAGCCGCGCACCAGTTCGGGGTTGTCCTCGGCGAAGTCGGTATTGACCAGGATCGCGTTGCCGTAAAGGTCGAGCCCGTGATCGGCCATCAGGATGTTGCTGATGTCGTCGGCGGGCACGCCCAGCCGCTTGAGGTTCAGCACGGACGAGAACGAGAAGCCGGTGATCGCGTCCACTTCGCCCGCGGCCAGCATCGGCTCGCGCGTGGGAAAGCCCACCGGCTCGACCGTGATCGCGCCCATGTCGAGGTCGTTGGCCGAGGCGAAGGCCGGGAACTGCGCCCAGGCCCCGTCGGGCGGCGGCGCGCCCAGCACGCGGCCCTCCAGGTCCTTGGGTTCGGACACGCCCTGCGAATGGCGCCCGACGACGGCGAAGGCCGGCTTGTCGTAGATCATCATCGCGGCCTTGACCGGCGCGCCGGGGTTCTGGTCGAGGAACTTGATCAGGCTGTTGATGTCGCCGAAGCCGACCGGGAACGCGCCGGTGGCGATCTTCGGGATCACGTCGACGGAGCCCGAGCCCGCCTCGATGGTGACGTTCAGGCCCTCGTCCTCAAAGAAGCCGCGGTCGATGGCGGCGAAATAGGGCGCGGCCGGGCCTTCGAACTTCCAGTCGAGCGCGAAGGGCATGTCGGTCGTCTGCGCCCCGGCGATCGTTGCGGCGAAAAGCGCGCCGGTGACGGCGATGGTGCGATGGAACACTGTGGTCTCTCCCTGTTGGGCCTGTTCTTGATGTGGCGCCAATATCTACGCCGCACGGATCCGCGCGTGACAGCGCCCATGGCCGAGCGTGACCAAGCCGTGGGCGCGATGCAAGAAGAATGGGCGGGCACTTGCGTGACCTGCCCGGAAAGCGGGCAGGCGGCGCGGCCTCAGCGGGCGATGTAGCGGTCACGGCGGTGGTTGATGATGATCACGACGTTCAGGATCACCGCGCCCAGCAGCGACCAGGCGACGACCGGCCAGGGAAAGAGGGTCAGCGCCAGCAGGAAGACGCCCAGGTCGAAGGCAAGCTGCACGGTGCCGGCCTTGATGCCGCGCGTGTCCTGCAACCACAGCGCGACGACCCCGACGCCGCCCAGCGTGGCGCCATGGCGGAACAGCGACAGCAGGCCGACGCCGGACAGGATGCCGAACAGCGTCGCTCCCAGCGCGGGATGGACCTCGCTCACCGTCAGCACCAGCGGCAGCGTCTCGGCCAGCGCGGCCATGAGCGTGACGGCGGCGAAGCTTTTCAGCGTGAAGGTCCAGCCCAGCTGGCGCACCGCCAGCACGTAGAAGGGCAGGTTCAGCACGAAGAAGATCGCCCCGAATGCCCAGCCCGTGGGGTAGGCGATGACCAGCGACAGGCCGGCGATCTGGCCGGTGAACAGGCCCGCCGCACGGAGGAACTGGATCGACAGCGCCACCAGCGTGGCGCCGATCAGGATGCCCTGGACGTCCTCCCAGGGGGTGTGGCGGTCGGGCGGGGGAGAGCTGAGAAGAAGCATGGCGCCTTCGACCCCGGCTGGGTGAGCAAGTCAAGCGCCGGGATCGGTCCGCGTCCGTTCATGGGAGAGATTGTGTGGAATCTGGGCACGCCGCGGGGCCATCGGACTGGTGCGCCACGGGGTGTCCCACGGCGGGACATGCTTGCTCCTAAGCAAAATCAATGGCTTGCAGAGACGGATTCACCTTTCGTCAACACATCGACGAATCCTGACCCTGTCTTTGAGGCTAACCGAATCTGAACCTGTGACGGGCACGATGCCCGCATGGCAACCAGAACGGGGCCCCGATGACGCAAACGCTTTGCACCGGCATGATGATCGCCGCGACCCTGGGGGGCGCGGCGGGAGCCACGCCCGTTTCACTTCTGTCCGACGGGCTTTTCCGCACGGACCGCGCGGCCTTCATCGCGCTGGAGGACGACGCGATCGCGCCGGGCGGCGGTTTTCCCGCGGCCCGCGGCATCCTTCAGCCGGTGGAGAGGACGGGGGAGGACGACGACCGCCCCGGCGGCCCGAGCCTGTTCGCCATGCTCGACGGCGCAAGCCTGTGGCAGCCGACCCCGCGCGCGGGGCTGGGGCTGCGCCAGGGCGCCGATTTCACCGGGACGCTGGCGGCGCGCGCGTCGCGGCTGCGCGACATCATCGCCAAGGCCGAGGCCGGGCGCGCCGGGTTCGACGCGGTCCAGCACGGCGCGAAGATCCCGCCGCCGAACGCCCCCACGCGGATGACGATCGCCGAGATCTACGCCTGGATCGACGCCACGCCGCGACAGCCGCATGCGATCGGACGCTACCAGTTCATCCCGTCGACCCTGCGCGCCCTGGTCGAGGCGCTCGAGATCGACCCCGCCACGCGATTCTCGCCAGCCGTGCAGGACCGGCTGGCCGACCGGTTGCTGGCGCAGGCGGGGATGCACGCCTTCAAATCGGGCGCGCTGTCACGGGACCGCTTCATGCTGAACCTCGCCCGTATCTGGGCCGGGCTGCCGACCGCGTCGGGCAAATCCTTCTACGAAGGCTATGCCGGCAATTCCGCCACCATGAGTTGGCAGTCGTTCGAGACCGCGATGGCCGACATCTTCCCCGCCCGGCCCCGCCCGCAGGCGAATCGATAGCACCGGAGCAGGCGCCGTCAGACCAGCGCCATCAGCTTGTGCGCGGCTTCCTTGCTGGATGCCGGGTTCTGCCCGGTGACGATTCCGCCATCCATCACCACGAAGGACGCCCAGTCCTCGCCCTTCTCGTAGTGCCCGCCATTGGCGTTCAGCATGTCCTGGACCAGGAAGGGCACCACGGTGTTCAGGCCGACGGCCTTTTCCTCGGAATTTGCGAAGCCGGTCACCAGCCGCCCCGCGATCAGCGCGCGCCCGTCCGGACCCTTGGGGTTCTTGAATACCGCGGGCGCGTGGCAGACTGCGCCGATGGGCTTTCCGGCCGCGGCGAAGCGTTCGATCAGCGCGGTGCTGTGGGCGTCGTCGGCCAGGTCCCAAAGGGGCCCGTGGCCGCCGGGATAGAAGATCGCGTCGAAGTCATCCGCGCTCACCGTCGACAGAGGCGCGGTCCCCGACAGCGCGCGCTGCGCCTCGGAATCGTCCCTGAAGCGGCGGGTGGCGTCGGTCTGGGCGTTCTCGGCATCACTGGCGGGGTCCACCGGCGGCTGCCCGCCCTGGGGCGAGGCCAGCGTGACCTCGGCGCCCGCATCGCGGAAGGCGTAGTAGGGTGCTGCGAATTCCTCGAGCCAGAAGCCTGTCTTGCGCCCGGTATCGCCCAATCCGTCATGCGAGGTCAGAACCATCAGGATTCTCATCGGTGGTCGTCCTTTCGCTATGTCCCTCGGTCTTCGGCATCGCGGCGATGCCGTCCGTCATCAGGTCTACGTGTCCGGACCGGGCGCGTTCCGCGCCGGCGCCGCATATCTTCGTGACCTGCGCGCATTCCGGCCCTTGCCCCGTCACGCCGCCGGCTGGCACAGTCGCGCCAGGACGGTCGCGAGGGGGAAGAGCATGGAGAACGGGCGCGTGATCATTGCCGGCGGCGGCATCGGCGGGCTGACGCTGGCGTTGACGCTGCACGGGATCGGCGTGCCCTGCACGGTGGTCGAGGCGGCGCGCGAGATGCGGCCGCTGGGCGTGGGAATCAACCTGCAGCCGAACGCGGTGCGCGAACTGATCGACCTCGGGCTGGACGAGGAGGCGCTGCATCGCGTCGGACTGCCGATCCGTGAATGGGCGCTGGTGGGCCTGAACGGCCGCGAAGTCTATGCCGAGCCGCGCGGCCGCGACGCGGGCTATGCCTGGCCGCAGATCGCCTGCCATCGCGGCGAATTCCACATGCTGCTGTATCGCACGCTGGTGGCGCGTGCCGGTCCGGACGCGGTGCGGCTGGGGGCGAAGGTTACCGGCTATCGCGCCGTTGCCGACGGGGCCGAGGCGACGGTCGAGGCCGATGCCGGCACCGAGACGCTGCGCGGCCGCCTGCTGATCGGCGCCGACGGCATCCACTCGGCCGTGCGCGCGCAGATGCACCCGGACCAGCCGCCGATCCACTGGGGCGGCGCGCTGATGTGGCGCGGGACGGTGCGCGCGAAGGCGCCACGTTCGCCCGCGTCCTTCGTGGGGCTGGGGACGCACCGGCAGCGGATGGTGCTGTATCCGATTTCGCAGCCGGACGCGGACGGGCTGTCGCTGCTCAACTGGATCGCCGAGGTCACGGTCGAGGGCGACGGCACCTGGCCGCACAAGGGCTGGTTCCGCCCGGTGCCGGTGTCGGCGTTCATCCACCACTTCGACGATTATCGCTACGACTGGCTGGACGTGCCCGCGCTGCTGTCGGGCGCCGACGGCGCCTACGAGAATCCGATGATCGACCGCGACCCGGTGGATACATGGGTCGACGGGCCGGTCGCGCTGATGGGCGACGCGGCACACGCGATGTATCCGACCGGGTCCAACGGGGCGAGCCAGGCCATCGTTGACGCCCGTGTGCTGGGCGCGCAGATGCTGCGCCATGGGGTCACGCCCGACGCGCTGGCGGCGTATGATGCGCAGTTGTGCGGGCCGATCTCGAAACTCGTGCTGCGGAATCGGGGCGCGGGTCCGTTCGGGCTGCTGAACCTGCTCGACGATCGCTGCGGCGGGGTGTTCGACAATGTCGACGCGGTGATCGCGCCGGAGGAACGCGCGGCCTTCATGGCCGGTTACAAGTCCGCCGCCGGCCTCGCCATCGACGCGCTGAACGCGGCACCGCCAACGATCCCGGCGCAGGCACGCGTGGCCTAGCGCAGGCGGCGCAGCAGGTACGTGTCCATGATCCAGCCGTGCCGCTCGCGCGCGGCGCGGCGCGTCCCGGCGATGTCTTCGGCCACGTCCTCCACGCGTCCGCTGCGCAGGATCTGGTCCTCGCTGCCCAGATAGGCGCCCCACCAGATGTGCAGCCCCTCGGGTTCGAGGTCGCTGAACCGGCACTCGGCGTCCAGCATGACGACGAGGGTGTCCGCCCCGGCGGGCCAGCCCCCGTCGTGGAGCCGCCGGCCGGTGGTGATGGTTACAGGGCCGTTCACGGTGTTGAGCGGAATGGCATGCGCCGCCGTCAGTGCCTGGATCGCGGTGATGCCGGGCACGACGCGGAGGCGCGGGCGCGGGTCCAGCCGCTTGGCGATGCGCATCGTGCTGTCGTAGAGCGACGGATCGCCCCAGACGAGCAGCGCCACCGGCCCGTCCGGCGCGTCGCGCAGCGCTGCCTGCCAACGGTGTGCGATCTCGTCGTGCCAGGCGGCGACGCGGGCCTGGTAGGGCAGCGACTCGTCGCGCACGGGGTAATCGAACGGGATCACGCGTGCGGTCGCGCCAGCGGCTTCGAGGATGCGGTGGCGCAGATGCGCGAGGTCGTCCTTGCCCGACTTCCGGGGCAGCAGGATCGCTGCAGCCTCGCGCAGCGCCTGCACGCCTTCCAGCGTGACATGCCCGGGCGAGCCGGTGCCGATGCCGACAAGCCAGAGATCGCGGATCATGGGCGTCCTCGGTGATACATGCGCATGAAAAGGCCCGGGCCTTCGCGCGAAGACCCGGCCCCGATGTCGAAGGTTCAGGCCGCCGAGTGCAGGCGCGGCGTGAGTAGACCCTGCGGCACGCGGCCGCGCAGCGCCTTGGCACCGGCCAGCGCCGCCAGGTCCACGATCGGCTCGACCAGCAGGACGACGGCGTAGGCGGCGGCGAAGGTCGCCACCGAGGCCGCGCTTTCCGCGCCCACGCCCTGGCCGTAGAACACCCAGAACGCGACCCAGGCGACGACGCCGCCCTGGTAGGTCGCCGACAGCTTCAGCACGTCGGCGTAGCGCAGGTCGACGTAAGGAGTGCCGGCGGGGATCACCCGGCGCGCCAGCGCGGTCATCGCGAACAGCGGCACCAGCAGCGTCGTCGCGTTGACGAAGAACATCGGCAGGTCCGTGGGCGCCAGCGTCAGGCCCTGCAGCAGCAGGCCCAGCATCAGCCCGATCGCGGCGGGCGCGGCACCCAGCAGCAGGAACAGCGTGGTCCCCAGGATGAAGTGCACCTCGGACACGCCGGCCTGGAAGTTCGGCAGAACCTCGAAGAAGGCGAAGGTGCCGATGGTGGCCAGGCCCGCGCGCAGCGCCAGCGTCGCGGCCTTCGCGCTGCACAGTTCCTGCCAGCTCAGTTTCGCGGTGTAGCCGATGGCCCCTGCGGCGGTGGCGGTGGCGAGGCCCATCTTGGCCGCGTCGACGACGCCCGGTTCGATATGCATGTCTGTCCCTTCCATATGGTGCTGCCCCTCCGGCAGCGGGAGTGGTGGCCCTTCGGGCCTTCTTGGCGTGCGGCCGGTCTCCTGGCTTGCGGGTCGATGCGCCTTCGGTCCTTCCCGGCCCGTCGGGCCAGTGGATATTCCTCGACGCTCACCGCTTACAGTTGCGGGGGCAGCCCGGGATTCGCACCCGGTTCCCAGTGTCGCCTGCGCGACACCGCACGATGTCACTGTGTCAGCCCGCCCCGTCCCGCTCAAGGTCAAATGCGACGCTTGGCCGTCGGCTAGCGGCCGCCTCAAGCATCGGCCAGCGGCCCGTAGAGGATCAGCGCGGGCTTGTTGCCGATCTCGCCCGCCAGCCGGTCGGCCAGCGCGGCGACGGTGTGGCGCGAGACGTGTTGTTCGGGCGTGCTCACGGCTTCGGCCAGGATCGCCGGGGTGGAGGCCGGCAGGCCGCGCGCCAGCAGCTTGGCCAGCAGCGCCGGGAAGGTCCGTTTGCCCATGAACACCACGGTGGACGCCGCCGGATCGGCCAGCGCGTCGAGGTTGACGTCCTCGGGCAGGGCGCCGGTGATGTCGTGGCCGGTGACGAACTGCACCCGCCGCGCGGTCAGCCGCCGGGTCAGCGGGATGCCGGCGGCGGCGGCGGCCGCGCAGGCCGAGGGCACCCCGGGCACGATCTCGTACTCGATGCCGGCGGCGCGCACGGCGATCAGCTCTTCCTCGAGCCGGCCGAAAAGCCCGCTGTCGCCGGATTTCAGCCGCACGACGCGGGCATTGTCCTGCGCGTATTCGACCAGCAGGCGGCTGACGTGGTTCTGCTTGGGCGACGCCCGCCCGGCGCGCTTGCCTACACCGACGAGGTCCGCGCCGCGCCGCACGTGGTCCAGGATCGGCCCCGAGGCGAGGTCGTCGAACAGCACCGCGTCCGCGCGCTTGAGGCGGTCGACGGCCTTCAGGGTCAGAAGTTCGGGGTCGCCGGGGCCGGAGCCAACGAAGCTGACGAAGCCGGTCATGGAGCCTCCTCGGCGGCGATGAGGTGGAAGAACGTGCCGGACGCGTGGCCGCGGACCGAGCCGGTTTCCGGCACCGGGTTGCCGTCGGCATCCGCGACATGCGCCAGCGGAGCGTCGGGCTGTTCGAGGATGGTCGAGTAGTGGAACTCGTGGCCCCGCAGCGCGGTCCCAGGCGCGTGGCCGGGCAGGGCCGAATGCAGCACCGCCCGGCGATAGCCCAGGTGGAACTTGCGCTTCTCGTAGCTGGTCACGAGGCCAAGCAGCCCGGCCATTTCGTGCCGCTCGCCCTCCTTGTCGATCAGCGCCTCGCCCAGCACCATGTAGCCGCCGCATTCGCCGTGCACGGGGCGGGTTTCGGCGTGTCGGCGCAGGCCGTCGAGGAAGCTCGTCGCGGCCGCGATCCGGCCGGCGTGAAGCTCGGGGTAGCCGCCCGGCAGCCAGACGAGGTCGGCGCCTGCATCGGGCGCCTCGTCGGCCAGCGGCGAGAAGGGCAGGATCTGCGCGCCCTTGGCCTGCCAGCCCTCCAGCAGGTGCGGGTATGTGAAGCTGAACGCCGCGTCGCGGGCGATGGCGATGCGCTGCGCCGGCGGGTCGGGCAGGGCGCCGCCGGTCGGCAGCGCGTGGCCCGCCGCGGCGGCGCGGATGGCGGCCAGGTCGACGTTGTCGCGCAGGAAGGCGGCGTAACCGGCGATGGCGGCGTCGAGATCGGGATGCTCGACCGCCTGGATCAGGCCCAGGTGGCGCTCGGGCAGGGCCAGGTCGCCGCGCCGGGGCAGCGAGCCGAGCACGGGGATGCCTGCGCGCTCCATCCCCGCGCGCACCAGCCGGTCGTGCCGGGGCGAGGCGACGCGGTTCAGGATCACCCCGGCGAAGGGCAGGTCGGGCGCGTAGTCCCGAAAGCCCATCGCCGTCGCGGCGGCCGACTGGGCCTGCCCGCCCACGTCGACCACCAGCACCACGGGCCAACCCATCGCCTGAGCCGTCTCGGCGCTGTTGCCGAACCCTTGCTGGCCGCGCGTGGCGACCCCGTCGTAGAGGCCCATCGACCCTTCGGCCACGCACAGGTCGGCGCCCTGCGCGCGCGCGGCGATCGCGTTCCACAGGTGCGGCCCCATCGCCCAGCCGTCGAGGTTGAACGACGCCCGCCCGCTGGCCGCGAGGTGGAAGGCCGGGTCGATATAGTCGGGGCCGGACTTGAACGGCTGGACGGTCATGCCGTCCTCGGCCAGTGCGCGCAGCAGGCCCAGCATCACGGTCGTCTTGCCGGTCCCCGAGGCGGGGGCCGAGATCATCAGGCCGGGAATATCAGCCATCGTCGGCCCTCTCGCTCTCGGGGGTCCAGCCGGCCCAGGGGCTTTCGGCCGATTGCGGGCGGTAGCGGCGGTCGTAATCCGCAGCGTAAAGCCGGCTTTCGTCGAAGCCTTCGCCGGCCAGCGCCGGACCCACGAGGATCAGCGCGGTGCGGGTGATGCCGTCGTCGAGGCGGCTTTCGATGTCGGCCAGCGTGCCGCGGAGGATGCGCTCGTCCGGCCAAGAGGCGCGGAAGACGATCGCCACCGGGCAGTCGGCGCCGTAGGCGGGCGTCAGGTCGGCGACGACCGAGCGGAGGTTCTGGATCGACAGGTGGATCGCCAGCGTCGCGCCGGTCGCGGCGAAGTTGGCCAGCGTCTCGCCCCGCGGCATCGACGAGGCGCGCCCCGGCGTGCGGGTCAGCACCACCGATTGCGCGAGGCCGGGCAGGGTCAACTCGGCCCCGAGGGCGGCGGCGGCGGCCGAGAAGGACGGCACGCCGGGCGTGACGGTGAAGGGAATGTCCAGCGCGCGCAGGCGGCGGATCTGTTCGCCCATCGCGGACCAGACCGACAGGTCGCCGGAATGCAGCCGCGCCACGTCGTGGCCCGCGTCGTGCGCGGCGCGGATCTCGTCCATGATCGCGTGGAGGTCCATCGGCGCGGTGTTCACGATCCGCGCGCCGGGCGGGCAATGGTCCAGCACCGCCTCGGGCACCAGCGACCCGGCGTAGAGGCAGACCGGGCAGGCGGCGATCAGGTCGCGGCCGCGCAGGGTCAGCAGGTCGGGCGCGCCGGGGCCGGCGCCGATGAAATGCACTGTCATGGTGTCGCTTCCGTCCGTGTCGTGGCAAGCGCGCAGGTGGCCATCCTGTCGCCCGAGATCGCCCTGGGTGCAAGCAGCCGCGCGCCGGGACCGGCGGCGGCGAGGGCGGCGGCTTCGGCGACCGAGCCGGTGCCATGCGCGGCTAGGGATGCTTCCGAGTGCGTGGCGGTCTCCTGCGCCGCCAGCGCCTCAGGCGGGACGGCGGTGACGGGCAGGGACAGCGCGTCGGCAAGCGCGCGGAAGGCCGGCGCCTCGGCCTTGTCGGCGGCGGTGGCCAGCGCGTCGGCGTCCTTGCCCGCGCGGGCGAGCGCGTCGCGCAGGCTGTCCGCGGTCGCGGCCGCGCGGAACCCAAAGCCGGCGACGATCACAGCGTGACGCTCCATTGCACGATCGGGTAGGCAGCCTTCCAGCCGCGCCTGGGACCGATGGGTGCTGCCTGCGACAGCTCCAGCCGCAGAAGATCGCCGCCGAGGCGGGCGTGCGCGCTGCCGAGCAGGGCCTCCGACTCCAGCGTGACGGCGTTGGCGACGATGCGCGTGCCGGGGCGCAACGCGCACAGCCGGTCGAGCAGCGCCTGCGACAGTCCGCCGCCGACGAATACAGCGTCCGGAGGGTCGAGCCCTTCGAGCGCATCGGGTGCTGCGCCGGTCACCACGCGCAGCCGGTCCTGCCCCAGCCTTGCGGCGTTTTCCGCGATGCGGGTAGCGCGGGCCGGGTCGCGTTCGACGCAGGTGGCGCGCAGCGTCGCATCGCTCAGCAGCCATTCGATCGCGATCGAGCCGGAGCCGCCGCCGATGTCCCAAAGATGCTCGAACGGGCGCGCGGCGAGGGCCGACAGGGTCAGCGCGCGCACGGGGCGCTTCGTGAGCTGGCCGTCGTTGTCGAACCAGTCGTCCGGCCGGCCCGAGGCCAGCGGCAGGGTGGCGCCGTCGCCGTGAACTTCGACCGCCACGCAGACCGGATGCGCGAATGCGCCCGACAACGCGTCAGCGCGCGCCTCAATCATCGCCTCGCGCGGGCCGCCGAGGGCTTGCAGGACCCACAGGGTCGAGGCGCCGAAGCCCTCGGCGCAGAGGTACTCGGCCACCGCGCGCACGGCGGCGCCGTCGCGCAGCAGCACGATCAGGCGTCGCCCCGCCGCCAGCGCCGGGCGCAGGCGCGGCAGCGGTGCCGCGTGCAGGCCGAAGCAGGCGGTCGTCTCGAGCGGCCATCCCAGCCGCGCGGCCGCCAGCGAGAACGCCGACCGGCCGGGATAGGCGCGCCATTCCGCGGGCGCCAGCCGTCTCGCCAGCGTCGTGCCGGCGCCGAACCAGAACGGGTCGCCCGATGCCAGCGCCACCGTGGCCGTGCCGCGAAAGCCCAGCAGCGTCTCGACCCCGTCCGCGAAGGGCACCGGCCAGTCCACGCGCCGCGCGCCGCCTTCCGGCAGCAGCGCCAGGTGCCGCGGCGGCCCCATGACGATTTCGGCCGCCTCCAGCGCCTGACGGCTTGCGGCGCAGAGGCCATCCGGCCCATCCTCGCCCAGACCGACGATGGTGAGCCAGGGAGCGTCAGCCATGAAACCCAACCTGCTTGTCCTCGGCGGCACGGTCGAGGCCACGGCCCTGTGCCGCGCACTGGCCGAGGCGGGCATCTCGGGCACGATCAGTTTCGCCGGACGAGTCGACCGCCCCGTGCGTCAGCCGCTGCCGCAGCGGGTGGGCGGCTTCGGCGGCGTCGACGGGCTGGTCGCCTACCTGCGCGACCACGGGATCACCCACGTGGTCGACGCGACGCATCCCTTCGCCGCGCAGATGAGCGCCAATGCCGTCGCCGCCTGCGCCGAGGCCCGCGTGCCGCTGGTCGCGCTGACCCGGCCGCCCTGGCAGGCGCAGCCGGGCGACGAGTGGATCCGCGTTCCGCACATCGCCGGTGCCGTTGCGGCGCTCGACCGGCCGCGGGCCCGCGTGATGCTGGCCGTGGGGCGGATGCACCTGGCGGACTTCGCGCCCAACCCGCAGCACGCCTACCTGCTGCGCCTCGTCGATCCGCCGAAGGAGCCGCTGCCGTTCCCGGACGCGACGGTGATCGTGGATCGCGGGCCATTCTCCGAGGAGGGCGACCTTGCGCTGATGCGCGAGCACGGAACCCAGATCGTCGTGTCGAAGAACGCCGGCGGCACCGGCGCGGTGGCCAAGATCGCCGCCGCGCGGGCGCTTCGCCTGCCGGTCATCATGATCGACCGCCCGGCGCTGCCCGCGCGGGACGAGGTGCATTCGGTCGCGGACGCGCTGCGCTGGCTGGATCATGCCGGCACCGACCTCGGGGTATAGACGAAGGGCGCGCCGTCGCGGTGGATGATCCGCGTGGTCGAGGAGCCGACGATGACCACGGAGCGCATGTCGGCCATGTCGGGTGTCGCCTCCGGGAGCGGCACGATGCGGATGGATTCCTCCGGGGTCGAGACTGCGCGGGCGAAGATCACCGGGCGCGCGTCTCGGCAGGCGTCGTTCAGCACCGCCAGCGTGCGCGCGAAGCCCTCGGGCCGCGACTTCGAGCGCGGGTTGTAGAAGGCCATGGCGAAATCGGCCTCGGCGGCGAGGCGCAGGCGCTTCTTGATCAGGTCCCACGGCTTGAGGTTGTCGCTGAGGTTGATGGCGCAGAAATCGTGCCCCAGCGGCGCGCCCGCGCGGGCGGCGGCGGCCAGCATCGCGGTGATGCCCGGCATCACGCGGATGTCCAGGTTGCGCCATTCCGGCGGCCCGGCCTCGACCGCCTCGAACACGGCCGAGGCCATGGCGAAGACGCCGGGGTCGCCCGAGGAGACGACCACCACCTGCCGCCCCTCGGCCGCCATCTCGAGCGCGTGGCGCGACCGCTCCAGCTCGACCCGGTTGTCGGACGGGTGCAGCGTGAGGCCGGGACGTTCGGCCACCCGCGCGACGTAGGGGATGTAGCCGACCACGTCCGTGGCCTGCGCCAGCGCCTGCGTCACCTCGGGTGTGATCAGGGTCTCGGCGCCGGGACCGAGGCCCGCGATGACGAGCGATCCGCTCATGGCCGGCGCCCCTGTCCGTGCACCACGATGATCGAGAAGTAGGGCGTGACGCGGCCTTCGGCGTCGGCGAGGCGAGACACGGTCTGGCCCTCCATGCTGGCGTATTCCACCAGCCAGGCGTCGTCGTAGCGGCCAGCTTTGCGCAGGGCGCCGCGGATCTTGTCCATGTTGCGGCCGATCTTCATCACCACCAGCGCGTCGGCGCGGGCCATGTGGTCGGCTAGGTCGTCCTCGGGCAGGGTGCCCATCAGCACCGACAGCACGTCGCAGCCCCAGGTGACCGGCATTCCTGTCGCGGTCCAGGCCGCCGACATGCCGGTGATGGCCGGGACCACCTGCACCGGCACGTGGTCCTTCAGGCGCGTGTAGAGATGCATAAACGAGCCGTAGAAGAACGGATCGCCTTCGCACAGCACGACCACGTCCTCGCCGCCCTCGGCCAGCGCGCGCAGGTGCGTGGTGCAATCGGCGTAAAAGTCCGACAGCACCGCGTTGTAGCGCGGATCGCTGAAGTGGATCTCGGTCGTCACCGGGTATTCCATAGGGAACTCGACCGTCGATTCGGGCAGGATCCCGTCGACAATGCGTCGCGCCTGGCCAGGCTTGCCCGCCTTGCGGAAATAGGCCACGTGGCGGGCATTCCGCAGCAACCGGTCGGCGCGCACGCTCATCAGGTCCGGGTCGCCAGGGCCGAGCCCCAGCCCGTGGATCGTGCCGGCCGTGGTCATTCCGCGCGGCTCGCGATGGCGTTGATCGCGGCGACGGTGATCGCGCTGCCGCCGAGCCGGCCCTCGACGATGCAGCAGGGCACCGGCTGCGCTGCCCACAGCGCGTCCTTCGATTCCATCGCGCCAACGAAGCCCACCGGGCAACCGATGATCGCGGCCGGGCGCGGGCAGTCGGGGTCTTCCAGCATGTTGAGCAGGTGGAACAGCGCGGTGGGCGCGTTGCCGATCGCCACGAGCGCGCCCGACAGGTGTGGGCGCCACAGCTCCAGCGCGGCGGCGCTGCGCGTGTTGGCCATCTCCTGCGCCATGTCGCGCACGCCGTCCTCGTGCAGCGTGCAGATAACCGCGTTGTCGGACGGCAGCCGCGGCCGCGTGACGCCCTCGGACACCATGCGCGCGTCGCACAGGATCGGACGGCCTGCCTCCAGCGCGGCGCGCGCGGCGGCGACGAAGCCGGGCGAAAAACGGATGTGACGCTCCAGCCCGACCATGCCGGCGGCGTGGATCATGCGCACGGCGACCTGTTCCTCGTCCGGCGTAAAGCGGCCCAGATCGGCCTCGGCCCGGATCGTGGCGAAGGATTGCCGGTAGATCGCGGCGCCGTCGGTTTCGTAGCTGTAGGGCATCAGAGGTCTTCCAGATCGGTGATGGTGCGGGGATCGAGGCCCGCAGCGTGCGGGGCGTCCCACGGCGCGCCGTCCTTCACAAGGTCGAAACGTCCGTCCCGGCCCACGAGCGTGATCGCGGCGGCGCGCGGATGGGCGCAGCCCTTGGCGCAGCCCGAGACGTGCAGCGGGACGGTGTGGTCTGTGCGGGCGGTCGCGGCGAGGCGCATCGCCAGCGGCCGCGTCTCGATGCTGGCCTGCGGGCAGTAGGGCGCGCCGGGGCAGGCATGGGCGCGCATGGCGGGGTCGCCCGGGCCTGTGACGAAGCCCTCCGCCTCGGTCACGCGCGCGCCGCGCAGCAGGAAAAGGCGGTCGGTCATCAGCCGCAGGTGGGTCGCGCCGCTGTCGCGGATCAGTTTGCTCAGCGCGGCCGCGTCGAGCGCGCCGAAGGGCGCACCGAGGATCGTGCCGATTGACGCCGGACCCGGCTCGACGGGGGCGGAGGCGGGGCGGGGCGGGGCGACCTGCCAGTCGGCGGGCAGTGCGGAGCCGGTTTGGAGATGGCGCGCCATGCGGCCGGCGCGTAGCCCGCCGGTGTCGACGAACCAGGCGGCCATCTCGACCAGCGCCGCCATCGCGGTCGCCTCGGTCACCGGGCGGCCCCCCTCGGCACCGTCGGCGCGCAGGATCAGGCCGGTCGTCCCGATCTCGAACCGGAAATCGGCCGAGGCCGCCTGCAGCCACGCCTCCGTCCCGATATCCAGCGCGAAGCCCATCTTGCCCGGCAGGTCGGGCAGGCGCGGCAGCGTCGTCAGCAACGCGTCGTGCAGCCGGTGGGTCAGGTCGCCCTTTGCCCAATCCGGCGCCATCAGGATGTTGCGATGCGCCTCGACGGCCGGGTCGGCGTCGATCAGGCCCAGCGCGTCGAGCGCGGCCAGCAGTGCCGGGTGATCCTCGGCGTCGACGCCGCGGATCTGCAGGTTCGCGCGCGAGGTCAGGTCGAGCGCGCCGCTGCCGAAGCGCCGCGCCAGGTCGCACAGCGCCAGCGCCTGTTCGGCCGTCAGCTCGGCGCGGAAGGGACGGACGCGCACCACCAGCCCGTCGCCCGACAGCATCGGGCGGTGCGCGCCGGGGCACCAGCCCTTGACGATGGGCGCGCTCATTCCCCGGCCTCCAGCCCGGCCAGAACCGAGTTGCGCCGCGTGCGCCACAGCCCCGCTGCCAGCAGGTCGGCAAACCGCGCCTTCATCGCCGCGTGTGCGCCGGGATTGGCGTCGCGTAGGAAGGCGTCGGTCTCGGCATGGCCCAGCGTGGCGTCGTGGTAAGCGTCGAACAGGTGCGGCGACACCGCCCCCGCCAGGTGCGCGAAGGCGGCCATGTGGTCCAGCGTGGCGGCGATCTGCGCCGCGCCTTGGAAGCCATGCCGCCGCATCCCCGCGACCCAGTCGGGATTGGCCGCGCGGGCCATGACGACGCGGGCAATCTCTTCGGGCAGGGCGCGGGCGCGGGGCTTCGCAGGGTCGATCGAGTCGAGGTGGTAGAGCGTCGCGTGCCCGCCGGTGATCGCCTGCGCGGCGGCGAAGCCGGCCTCGTGCGCGGCATAATCCGACGCCAGCAGCAGGTCGGTCTCGGGCAGGTCCTGCAGGTGCACGAAGGCCTCGGCACCGGCCACGGCGTCCCGGATGCCGTCCGGGTCGCGCACCGCGCGCTCGCCGTCCTGCGCCCAGGAGGACGCCGCCAACCACGCCTCGCCCGCTGCCTGCCGCGCGGCCGGGGTGAAGTGCTCCAGCGCGTCGCCCATGCCCAGGCCGAACTGGCCGGGTGCGGGGCCGAAGACGCGCGGGGGGGCTTCCCGGCCCGCGAAGGGGTTCCAGTCCGGCGCCTCGTCACGGGCGGCCAGCGCGCGCACCGCCTGCGCGTGCAGCGCCGTCAGCGTCGGGAACACGTCGCGGAACAGGCCCGAGACGCGCAGCGTCACGTCGGCGCGCGGGCGGTCGAGCTCGGCGATCGGCAGCACCTCGATGCCCGAGACGCGTTCGGAGCCCGCGTCCCAGACGGGGCGGACGCCCATCAGGTGCAGCGCCATGGCGAATTCCTCGCCCGCCGTGCGCATGGTGGCCGAGCCCCACAGGTCGACCACGAGGCTACGCGGCCAGTCGCCCTCGTCCTGCAGGTGGCGGCGGACCAGTTCCTCGGCCAGGCGCACGCCCTGCGCATGGGCCGCCCGGCTGGGCACCGATCGCGGATCGGTGGTGAACAGGTTGCGCCCGGTGGGCAGCACGTCCGTCCGGCCGCGATAGGGCGAACCCGACGGCCCCGGCGCGATCCGCCGACCGTCCAGCGCGTCGAGCAGCGCCTGCCGTTCCGCGTCAGCCGAGGCCGTGGTGTCGAAGCCAGCGCCGCTCTCGGGCCGGCCCCAGACGTGCAGCCCGTCGCCGAACTGGCTTTCCTTCACGTCGCAGACGAAGCGGTCGATCCGGGTGATCGCCTCGGCCGGGCAGGACGCGCGGTCGAGGCCGAGATCGTCCTCGACGCCCAGAGATTGAGCCTCGGTGCGGATGTCGGATTGCAGCCGGTCGCGGCGGGCGGGGTCCAGCCCGTCGGCGTTCGAGAACTCGTCCAGCAGCGCCTCCAGCCGCGCCAGCCGGTCGGGGGTGCGGCTGTCGCGCATCGGCGGCGGGACGTGGCCGATGGTCAACGCGCCGATGCGACGCTTGGCCTGCGCGGCCTCGCCGGGGTCATTGACGATGAACGGGTAGATCACCGGCAGCGGCCCCGTCAGCGCCTCGGGCCAGCATTCGGCCGAAAGCGCCACGGACTTGCCCGGCAGCCATTCCAGCGTGCCGTGCGCGCCGATATGCACCAGCGCGTCGGCGTTGCGCTGCAGCCAGAGGTAGAAGGCGACGTAGGCGTGGCGCGGCGTGCGTGACAGGTCGTGGTACTCGTCGCCGCGATTGTCGGGCGTTCCGCGTTCGGGTTGCAGCGCCAGCCAGCTTTGTCCCAGCGGCAGGGCGGCGAAGCGGAAGGCGTCGCCGTCGACATCCGGGTCAGCTTCGGGGGCGCCCCAGGCGGCGTGCAGGTCGTCGCGCAGGGCCTGCGGCAGACTCGCCAGCGCGGTGCGGTACGCGGCGACGGGCCAGTGCAGCGGCCTGTCGGCAAGGGGTGCCTCGAAACGGTGCGGCAGGTCGGCGACGCCGTAGCCGACGGCGCGCAGGTCGTCCACGATGGCGCGCGCGGATGCCGGCGCGTCCAGCCCCACCGCGTGGCCCATGTTCCAGTCCTTGCCGGGGTAGGTCGACAGGACCAGCGCGACGCGCCGGTCTGCGGCGGGGCGCCGCGCCAAGCGCAGCCAGCCATCGACGCGGTCGGCAATCGCATCGACCCGATCAGGAGCCGCCACGTGGGCGAAGCGCGCGAATTGCAGGTCGGGATCGCGGGCCTGCGGTTGCTTGAACGACGCGACGCCGCCCAGGATGCGGCCGTCTACCTCGGGCAGGACCACGTGCATGGCGAGGTCGGCGGGCGACAACCCGCGCTCGGCCTCGGCCCAGGCCTTGCGGGTCGAGGTGGCCAGCGCGACCTGGAAGACCGGCACGCCGCCCGCGTCCAGAGGCGAGGCGCCGTCCGCGCCCTTGCCCGAAAAGGCGGTGGCGTTGACCACGGCGTCGGGCGCGAAATGGCGCACCTGCCGCGCGAGCCAGCCCGCCGCATCGGGCGCCTTGAGCGACGGCGCAAAGAGCGCACGCACGGCGTAGCCCTTGGCCTCGAACGCGGCGTAGAGCGCCTGGATCGGCGCGAGGTCGGCGGCCAGCAGGTAGGAGCGGTAGAAGACGACCATCACCTTCGGCCGGTCGTCCGGGACCAGGTTGGCCACCGGGCAGGCGACGCCGCCCTCGGGCGTCCAGCCGCCGACAACGGGCAGCACCTTGGACCCGCGCACGGGGCCCGCGTAAAGCCCCGCCGCCATGGCCATCTGCGCCAGCGCCGCCTGCGCGGCCACGGCGCCGCCGGTGTCGCAGAGTTCGGTCAGCCGGTGGAGCGTCGAGCGCGGCAGCGTCGAATGCGCATCAAGCCGCTCGTCGGGGCGGCCGTCGGCGGGCAGCACGGCCAGCGCGATGCCCTTGCTCTGTGCAAGCTCACGCACCTGTTGCAGCCCGTATGCCCAGTAAGGCACGCCACCGATCAGCCGGATCAGGATTCCCTTGGCGCCCGACAGCGTGTTGTCGACGTAGGTGTCGACCGACAGCGGGTGCTTCAGCGCGGCGAGGTTGGCCAGCCGCAGCGCGGGCAGGCGGCCGTCGCGTCCGCCTCCGCGATGCCAGCCTTCGGCGAAGGCGCCCAGGTCGCTGTCCGAGAAGGACAGCACGACCAAGTCCGCCGGGTCCTGGCCCAGGTCGGTCGGCGTCTCGGTTTCCTCGAGACCGTGGCTTTCGCGGAAGACGACGTGCATCGGGGTCTCCGGGACCGGCTGGCGGGCAGGATTGCCCGCCCCGCCACCTATTGCGCGGGCTGAAGCGCGCCCAAGGCGGCGCGGATCGCCTCGGGTTGGATGTCGTCGTGCTCGGCGATCACCACCAGCCGGCCGGCGCGGCCCTCGTCGGCCCTCCACGGGCGGTCGAACTGGTGACGCACGCGCGCACCCACGGCCTGCACCAGCAGGCGCATCGGCTTGCCCGCCACGGCGGCGTAGCCCTTCACCCGCAAGATATTGTGCTCGTTCGCCAGCCGCTCGATCGCCACGACCAGGTCGCGCGGGTCAGACAGTTCGGGGATGTCGACGACAATCGATTCGAAGTCGTCGTGGTCGTGATCGTCGGCACCGTCGTGGTGGCTGGGGCGCGCGTCGATGTCGTCCTCGGCCGCCGCTTCGAGCCCCAGGATCACGCGCGGATCGACCACGCCCTCGGCCACTTCGATCACCGGCAGGGGGCGCGGCGCCTCGGCCGCGATGACGGCCTTGGCCTTTGCCACGCCGTCGGGACCGGCGAGGTCGGGTTTCGTCAGCAGCACGATGTCGGCGCAGCTGATCTGGTCCTCGAACACCTCGGATAGCGGCGTCTCGTGGTCGATGCTCTCGTCCGCCTCGCGCTGGGCCTGAACGCGCGCGGTGTCGGGGGCGAAGCGGCCCGCGGCCACGGCCTCGGCATCGGCCAGCGCGATCACGCCGTCAACGGTGATCTTCGAGCGGATGTCCGGCCAGTCGAACGCCTTCAGCAGCGGCTTGGGCAGCGCGAGGCCCGACGTCTCGATCAGGATGTGGTCGGGGCGCGGGTCCAGCGCCATCAGCGCCTGGATCGTCGGGATGAAATCGTCGGCCACGGTGCAGCAGATGCAGCCGTTGGCCAGTTCGACGATGTTCTCGGCCGGGCAGTCGGGGATGGCGCAGGATTTCAGGATCTCGCCGTCCACGCCCACGTCGCCGAACTCGTTGACCACCACGGCCAGCCGGCGGCCGCCGGGGTTCTGCATCAGGTGGCGGATCAGCGTGGTCTTGCCGGACCCCAGGAAGCCCGTGATCACCGTCACCGGCAGTTTGGAAAGATCGGTCATGGCTCAGGTCTCCAGGAGGTTCGGTATGGGGGTCGTGTCCGGGTCGATCGGGTCGGCGAAATTGGCGGGCGGTACGCGTGCCACGCAGTTGCGTTTGAGGTGCTCGGGCCGCGTGCGCCACGGGATGAGCCCGTCCTCGGTCGCGTGATAGAGTGCGGCGGCCTCGGCCAGCATGTCCAGATGCGACGCTTCGTCCACGTTTCCGTAGATGTAGGTCCAGCGGTCCGGCCCGCGCAGCGCGACGGTGCAACCGTGATCGCAGTTCTGCAGGCATTCGACCGCGCGCAGGGTCACGCCCTCGGGCATGCCGCGCTCGTGCAGCGCGTCGTGCAGTGCGCGGCCGGGGCGGCGGTCGTCGGCGGGGGCCTCGTCCTGGCGCCGGCACTTGATGCAGACGAGCAGTTCGGTGGTCGCGGTCATCCAGTCTTCCCGTTCGGCGGGCGGGGGGAAGGGTGGCGGAGCCGCATGCGCGATCCGACACCCGGCACACCCCGTCCGGTTGCGTCTGTCCTGCTGGCAGGTCTCCCGGCTTGCGGATCCCGGGCCTTTCGGCCCATCGGTCCTGTCCGGCCTTCCCGGCGCAAGGCCAGTGGCTTGGACGACCTCTCCGGTCACGGTCGCGGGGGCGGCTGCGCCTGGCCCTTTTCGGGGGCTGCACATTCCCTTTTCACCCGTTAACACGGGCACCAGCACCATGCGGGATGCGCCCAAGCGGCCCGCCTGTCAAGAGAGCGTTTCCGGCGCCCGCCCACAGGAGATTGCGATGAGCGAAGACGACACCGCCCGCCACAACGCCAAGATGCGCAAGATCAAGGAAGCGCGCGACCGGATGATGGCCACCAAGACCGAGGAGAAGGGCCTGATCATGGTCCATACCGGCAAGGGCAAGGGCAAGTCGTCCTCGGGCTTCGGCATGATCATGCGCTGCATCGCCCACGACATGCCCTGCGCGGTGGTGCAGTTCATCAAGGGCACGTGGGTCACGGGCGAGGCCGAGCTTCTGCGCAACCGCTTTCCCGAGGAATGCCGGTTCTTCATCTCGGGCGAAGGCTTCACCTGGGAGACGCAGGACCGCGAGCGCGACGTCGCTGCTGCGCGGCGCGGCTGGGAGATCGCCAAGGCGCAGATCCGCGACCCCGACATCCGCTTCGTCCTGCTGGACGAGATCAACATCGCGCTGCGCTACGACTACCTCGACATCGACGAGGTCGTCGATTTCCTGCTGGCCGCAAAGCCCGCGATGACCCATGTCTGCCTTACGGGGCGCAACGCAAAGCCTGAACTGATCGAGGCGGCGGACCTGGTGACCGAGATGACGCTGGTCAAGCACCCGTTCCGTGACGGGATCAAGGCGCAGCAGGGCGTGGAGTTCTGAAGATGCGCGCCCTCATGCTGCAGGGCACAGGCTCGAACGTGGGCAAGTCGATGCTGGTGGCGGGGCTGTGTCGCGCGGCGCGGCGGCGGGGTCTTTCGGTGGCGCCATTCAAGCCGCAGAACATGTCGAACAACGCCGCCGTGACCGAGGACGGGGGCGAGATCGGCCGCGCCCAGGCGCTGCAGGCGCGGGCCTGCGGGTTGGCGCCGCATACCGACATGAACCCGGTGCTGCTCAAACCCGAGACGGATGTGGGCAGCCAGGTGGTGGTGCAGGGAAAGCGCGTGGCGACGGTCAAGGCGCGCGAATACGCGACGATGAAGCCTCGGCTGATGACGCCGGTGCTGGACAGCTTCCGGCGGCTGAAGGCCCGCCATGACCTGGTGATCGTCGAGGGCGCCGGCAGCCCGGCCGAGGTCAACCTGCGCGCCGGCGACATCGCCAACATGGGCTTTGCACAGGCGGCGGACGTGCCGGTGGTCTTGGTGGGCGACATCGACCGGGGCGGGGTGATCGCGCAGATCGTCGGGACGCAGGCGGTGATGGACGCGGGCGACGCGGCGCGCGTGGCCGGCTTCGTGGTCAACAAGTTCCGCGGCGACCCGCGCCTGTTCGACGACGGCTACGCGATGATCGCCGAGCGCACCGGCTGGCCCGGCTTCGGCGTGGTGCCGTGGTTCCCCGACGCTTGGCGCCTGCCGGCCGAGGATGCGCTGGACATCGCCGCCTCGCCCCATCGCGGCGCGGTGTACGTGGTCTGCCTGCGCCTGTCGCGGATCGCCAATTTCGACGATCTCGACCCGCTGTCGCAGGAGCCGGGCCTGCGTGTCACGATGCTCGAACCCGGCAGGCCGATCCCGGCTGATGCCGACCTCGTGATCATCCCCGGCTCCAAGTCCACGCGCGGAGACCTGGCGTTCCTGCGCGCGCAGGGGTGGGACATCGATCTGGCGGCGCATCACCGGCGCGGCGGGCGCATCCTTGGCCTGTGCGGTGGCTACCAGATGCTGGGCCGCCGCGTTGCCGATCCCGACGGGATCGAGGGGCCGGCGGGCGAGACCCCGGGCCTGGGCCTGCTGGAGATCGAGACCGTGATGGGCGGCGACAAGAGCCTGCGCGAGGTGGCGGCGCACCACGCCGCACTCAATCTGCCATTCCGTGGATACGAGATCCATATTGGCCGCTCCGATGGCCCCGATCGCGCGCGTCCCTTCGCGCATGTGAACGGCGCGCCCGAGGGCGCCGTGTCGCGCGACGGGTTGGTGGCCGGCAGTTACCTGCACGGCATGTTCGCCGATGACGGGTTCCGCGCGGCATGGCTGGCGCAGCTTGGCGCCGCGCCGTCGGACCTGCGTTACGACGATGGAGTCGAGGCGGCGCTGGATGCGCTGGCCGACCATCTCGAGGCGCATCTGGACGTGGGCGCACTGATCGCCGCGGCGCGCTAGGCCAGCGCTTCGGCCAGTTGATCCCACCGATCCTCGGGCGGCGGTCCCAACCGAAGCCATGTGGTCGAATACGGGAAGACCCTGCTCCAGACGTGGTGCCGGGCAAGCCGGTCCTGCGCGGAGGTGGCGTCGGGCGTGGCATAGGTGCGGAACAGCGGCGTGCCGCCGACCGGCGCCCATCCTGCACGCTCGGCCATCCTGTCCAGCCGTGCGGCATCGCGGTCCAGCCGTGCCGTCGCCGCGGCCTGCCAGTCACGGTCCGCCAGCGCCCGCAGCGCCACCTCGATCGCGGGGCCCGAGACGGGCCAGGGCCCGGCACTCTCGGCCAGCCGCGCCGCCAGCGGCGGCCGCGCCAGCGCGAAACCCAGCCGCAGGCCCGCCAGGCCGTAGAACTTGCCGAAGGACCGCAACACCACGATACGCGGCGGCGCCGCGTGCAGATGCGGCAGCAGCGACAGGCCGGGTTCGGTGTCGGCGAAGCTTTCGTCGACCACCAGCAGCCCCACCGTCTCGGACAGGGCCAGAAGCGCCTGCGCCGTCCAGCGCCGCCCGTCGGGGTTGTTGGGATTGACCACCACGGCGAGCTCGGCGCCCTCGGCGGCGGTGAGGCCCGGGACCTCGGCGACTTTCCAGCCGCCTGCGCGCAACGCGGCACCGTGCTCGTTGTAGGTGGGCGCGACGATCGCCGCTCGGCCCGAGGCGTGCAGTCCGGGGATCGCCTGGATCGCGCCCTGCGCGCCGTTGAAGGCGACCGCCGGCACCTTCGCGCCATAAGCCTGCTGCGCCACGTGGCTCAGCCCGTCCATGGCGGACCGGTCGGGCAGGCGGGCAAAGGCCTCGGGAGACAGGGCGGGCAGCGGGTAGGGCACGGGATTTATCCCGGTCGACAGGTCCAGCCAGTCGCCGGCCGCGCCGCCGAACCGGCGGATCGCGGCATCGAGATTGCCGCCGTGATCGCGGGGTGTCGTCGTTTCCATTGCGGCCCTTAGAGCAGCGCCAGCGCCCAAAGCGCAAGCACCAGCGCCCCCAGAGCCATGGCGCAGCGATAGAGCGCCAGTGCGCGGTCCATGTCGGATGGCACCGGGTCGCCGGCGGTACCGTTCAGCCACGGTTCGTCGGCGACGCGGTCGCCGTAGATGCGCGGGCCGGACAACCGGATAATGAGTGCCGCGGCCATCGCGGCCTCGGGCCAGCCGGCATTGGGCGACCGGTGCGCGGGCGCGTCGCGGCGCATCACCGAAAGGCAGGCGCGCGGGCGTCCGGACGCCAGCGAGAACAGGAGCCCCGTCAGCCGTGCCGGCACCCAGTTCGCCACGTCGTCCAGCCGGGCCGAGACCTTGCCGAACGCCTCAAAGCGGTCGTTGCGGTGGCCGATCATCGAATCGAGCGTGTTGATCGCCTTGTAGGCCGCGATTCCGGGCAGGCCGGCGACGGCTCCCCAGAAGACCGGCGCGACGACCCCGTCCGAGGCGTTCTCGGCCAGGCTTTCGATCGCGGCGCGGCCCATCCCGGCGGTGTCCAGCTGCGCCGGGTCGCGCCCGACGATCATGGCAACGGCGGCGCGTGCGCCGCCGGTGTCACCGGCCATCAGCGGACGCGCCACGGCGGCCACGTGGTCATGCAACGACCGCGCGGCGATCAGCGGCCAGGCGAGGATCGCACCCAGCGTGACGCCGATCCACCCGCCCGGCAGCGCCGCCTGCACCAGCGCGGCCGGCACCGCCGCCAACGCGACCACGCCCGCGCAGACCACGGCACCCGCGGCCATCCTGCGCGCGCGAGTGCCGCGGTTCAGGCGCCGCTCGGCTGCCGAAACGGCGCGGCCCAGCCAGGTAACCGGATGGCCGATGCGGGCGTACAGCCGGTCCGGCCATCCCAGGGCCGCGTCGATCAACAGCCCGCCCAGCATCATCGCGACCGCGCTCATACGCCACCCGTGGCGAAGCGCAGCACGCCGGTCAGCCCGGCCTCGGCCAAGGCCGCCTCGGCGTGGCGCGGGACCCGTCCCGGCGCGAAGACCAGCCCGCGCGCCGAGCCGGTATGCGCGCGCAGATATCCCGCCGCGCCGCAGGCTTGCGCCAGCGCCGGCATCGGATCGTCGGCAGGACCGCGCAGGTCAACGCAGCGCTCCGCCGAGTCGCGCGCCACGCGCGCCGCGGCCACCGGGTCGGCTGTTTCGCAGGCGCTGGTCCATCGCACCACCAGGTCGGCGACGTCGGCAAAGCTCTCGTCCTCGGCCCGCGTGGGCAGCGGAGGCCCCCAGAAGCCGCCGACGATCTCGACGCTCGGGGGCGGCGGCAGCCGCCGCAGCACCCGGCCTTGGCGCGAGGCCCACAGCAGCCGATCGGGATGGGCGTGCATCAGCGGATCGGATGCGCCCTCGGCCGCGACGCAGGCGGCGGCGAGGGTGTCGGCGTCGCCACGGAAAACCGCGCTGCGCGCCAGCGCGACCAGCGTGGCCGTGGACGCGCCTGCGCCCGCGCCCAGCGGCATGTCGCGTTCAATGCCCGGCCAGTCCGGCGCGACTTTAAGTCTTTCTGCGAAGCTCCGTAGAACCGCATGCGAGAAGACGGGCGCCTCACCCGGGCCGTCCACGGTGCGCACCGCCAACGCCGTGCAGGCCAAGGTGACCAGCGCCACCGGACCGTCGGGGCCCAGTCGCCCCTGCAGCCATTCTCCGAAATGCCCGTGAACCGTCACCGGGTGCGGCCCTGGCGCGTCGTCGGATGCGGCGCGCCGCGTGTCACTGTCCTGCCGCATGGCGCAAACTTCGCTTCCCGCTTTCATTCCCCGGGCGAACCTGCTTTTTCACGGGCGGATGCAAAAGTCGATACTGATCACCGGCGGCGCCCGCTCGGGCAAGTCGCACCTGGCCGAGCGCATGGCGCTGCGGCCCACGGGGCGCGCGGTCTACATCGCCACCGCCGAGGCGGGCGACGACGAGATGGCGGCGCGGATCGCAGCGCACCGCGCCCGGCGTGGCCCGGAATGGCGCGACATCGCCGCGCCTCGCGACCTGATCGGCGCGCTGCTTGACAGTGACGGGGAAGGCAACCCGGACGGCGACCCGCGGCTGGTCGATTGCCTGACGCTGTGGCTGAGCAACCTGATGCTGGCGGGCGACGAGTGGCGCGCGGCGGGGACCGACCTGGCCGAAAGCATAGCGCATCAATCGAGGCCGGTGATCTTCGTCACCAACGAGGTGGGCGCCGGCATCGTCCCGGAAAACAAGCTCGCGCGCGAGTTCCGCGACGCGGCGGGCTGGCTGAACCAGCAGGTGGCCCGCGCATGCGACGAGGTCTGGCTGAGCGTCGCGGGCTACCCAGTGAAGGTGAAACCGAATGACCATTCTTTCTGACCTGACCTCGCTCGACGCCCTGCCGGGGCTGGTCGACACGCTGCCCGGCGCCGACGTGGCGGCGGCGCAGGCGGCATCGGCTCGGCAGGATTCGCTGACCAAGCCGCCCCGCGCGCTGGGCCGGCTCGAGGAGCTGGCGATCTTCATGGCGGGCTGGCAGGGCACGCCGCGCCCGGTGATCGACCGCGCGCAGGCGCTGGTCTTCGCCGGCAACCACGGCGTCTGCGCGCAGGGCGTGAACCCGTTCCCGCAGGAAGTCACCGCGCAGATGGTGGCGAATTTCGACGCAGGTGGCGCCGCGATCAACCAGTTGTGCCGTGCCTCGGGGGCCGACCTGTCGGTGATCGCGCTGGACCTGGACCGGCCGACTGCCGACATCACCGAGGCGCCCGCGATGAGCGCGGACGAGGTGCTGGACGCAATTCGGCGCGGCGCTGGCGCGGTCGATGCTGACGCGCAGGTGCTGGTGCTGGGCGAGATGGGGATCGGCAATTCCACGATCGCCGCCGCGCTGGCGCACGCGGTTTTCGGGGGCGCGGCGGCGGATTGGGTCGGCCGGGGCACCGGAGTCGATGACGAAGGTCTTACGCGCAAGGCGGACGTGGTGGCGCGGGCCGTCGAACGGCACGCGGGGATCCGCGGCGCCGCGCTGCTGGCGGCGCTGGGCGGGCGCGAACAGGCGGCGATCTGCGGTGCGGTGCTGCAGGCGCGGGCGCTTTCGATTCCGGTGATCCTCGACGGGTTCATCTGCACCGCCGCGACGGCCCCGCTGTTCGATGCCGACCCGCGCCTGCTGGATCATTGCCTCGTCGGCCATGCCAGCCGCGAACCGGGCCATACGCGTCTGCTGCACGAGATGGGCAAGGCGCCGATCCTGGCGCTCGACATGGCGCTGGGCGAAGGCTCGGGCGCGGCGGTCGCGCTGGGGGTTCTGCGCGCGGCGCTGGAATGCCACAACGGCATGGCGACTTTCGCCGAGGCGGGCGTCGCGGGCGGCTGAAAAGCGGCGCGACCAGCAGCAGGGAGACACGATGAAGGCGTTCTTCGACGACACGCAGCGCGATCACGACCCGCAGCACTTCATGGCCAACGGCATCACCAAGCCAAGCCCCGAAAAGCCGCGCCGCATCGACATCCTGCGCGCCGGCGCCGAGGCCTCCGGCTGCGTCTTCGAGGCTCCGCGCGACGCTGGCATCGGCCCGATCGCGGCGGTGCACACGGCCGAATACCTGACCTTCCTGCGCACGATCCACGCCCGCTGGCAGCATTTGCCGGATGCCGGCCCCGAGGTCATTCCCAACATCCATCCCGCTCGTCGCACCGACACCTATCCACAGGGTGCGGTGGGGCAGGCGGGCTATCATCAGGCCGACACGGCCTGCCCGATTGCGGAAGGCACCTGGCGCGCGGCCTATGCCTCGGCCCAGACGGCGGTCGCGGCCGCCGATCACGTTGCGGCCACGGGCCAGGCCGCCTATGCGCTGTCGCGGCCGCCGGGGCACCATGCCTTCGCAGATCTCGCCGGCGGGTTCTGCTTTCTGAACAACTCGGCCATTGCCGCCGAGCGTCTGCGCGCGGCGGGCCTTCGGCCGGCGATCGTCGACGTGGACGTGCATCACGGGAACGGTACGCAGGGCATCTTCTACGCGCGCGGCGACGTTCTGACCTTGTCGATCCACGCCGATCCAGCTCGGTTCTATCCATTCTACTGGGGCCACTCGCACGAACGGGGCGAGGGCGCCGGGATCGGCGCGAACCTGAACCTGCCGTTGGCGCGCGGCACCGGTGACGAAGGATTTCTCGCCGCGCTGGATAGCGGCCTTGAACGCGTGGCGGATTTCGGCGCCGACGTGATCGTCGTGGCGTTGGGGCTGGATGCCTCGATCGATGACCCGTTCCACGGACTCGCCGTGACGCAGGAGGGCTTTGCCCGCATCGGCGCGGCGTTCCGCGAAGCCGGGCCGCGCGTGCTTTTCGTGCAGGAGGGCGGCTATGTCTCGGACACTTTGGGGGTGAACCTGACGCGCGTGCTGGGCGGATACGGCGCCTGACGCGGCGCGGAACCCGTACGGCACGGCCCGGGTTTGTCCGGCGCCGCAACAGCCGGAGATCGCGATGACCCCCCTACGCAGCGCCACGCCCCCGATCCTGACAGAAGGCCCTGGCCATGTGCGGTAACTGCCGGATCGGCCGCCGCGCGTTCCTTTGTCTCGCCGGGGGCGCGGCGGCTACGGGGCTGTCGGGCTGCGACGACATCACGCTGGTCTCGGACGAGGAGGTGCGCCAGATGGGACTTCGCGCCTGGTCCGAGATCCGCGGCGCCACGGCCCTGAGCGGCGACACCGATGCCCGGCAGGCGGCGCAGCAGGTGGGCGCACGGCTTCTGGCCGCCGCGGGCGAGGACCCCGCGCACTGGGAGATCGCCGTCTTCGCCGGACCCGAGATCAACGCCTTCGCGCTGCCCGGCAACAAGATTGGCCTCTACGAAGGCATGTTCGGCGTGTTCGAGAACGCGGACCAGCTGGCCGCCGTGGTGGGCCACGAGATCGGCCACCTTCAGGCCGAGCACAGCCAGGAACGGCTGAGCGCCGCCGTCGCCAAGGACCAGGGTCTGGCCTTCCTACGCTGGCTGCTGCGGATGGGCGAGGTCGAGTTCGCTGATGCCATCGCGGCCGCAATGGGCGTCGGGCTGGAATTCGGCGTGGTGCTGCCCTATTCGCGCCGGCAGGAGCTCGAGGCGGACCGGCTGGGCGTGCTGATGATGGACGAGGCGGGTTTCGACGCGCGCGAGGCGGTGGGCCTTTGGCAGGCGATGGACAGTGCCTCGCAGGGGCGTCCGCCCGAATTCCTGGCGACGCACCCGGCCCCCGCCGCGCGCATCGCCGAGATCGAGCAGATCCTGACCGAACTCTAGTTCAGCCCACCTGTCGCCCGCGGCTCCAGACGCCGCGCAGGATCGGCGTGTCCCCGTGCCGCCCGACGCGCACCAGGTCGCCGCGCAGGCCCTTGCGCAGCGTTCCGCGATCGCGCAGGCCGGCGGCGCGGGCGGGCGCGTCGGTGACGGTGCGGATCGCGCGCGGCAGGTCGTCCCACGCCTCGGCCAGGCGGAACGCCGACAGCAGCAGCGCCGAGGGCACGTAGTCCGACGAGATGATGTCCAGCAGCCCGCGCGCCGCAAGGTCCAGCGCCGAGACGTTGCCCGAGTGCGAGCCGCCGCGGATGATGTTGGGCGCGCCCATCATGATGGCGATGCCGGCCTCGCGGCACGCTTCGGCCGCCTCGACGGTCGTGGGAAACTCGGCGAAGCCCACGCCCGACCGGTGCGATTGCGCGACCTGCTCAGGAGTCGTGTCGTCGTGGCTGGCCAGCACCGCACCCAGCCGTCCGGCCTCGGCCACGGCGCCGGTCTCGTGCTTCTCGCCGAAGCGCTCCTGCAGGCCGGTCAGGTGCGCCACGTGCTCGTCGAATTCGGCGTCGGTCATGTTCTGCTTCTTGGCGGCGTAGACCTTCAGCTTGGATACGTCGCGGAACTGGCGCTGGCCAGGGGTGTGATCCATCAGGCTGACGATGCCGACCCGGTCCTCGGGCGAGAATTCGGCCAGCTCGTCCAGCAGCGTCTCGGAACAGATCTCGGCCCGCAGGTGCAGGAAGTGGCTGATGCGCAGCGTGCCGGCGGCGCGCAGGTCCATCAGCTCGGAGGCGAGCCTGCGGGCGTAACTGCCGGTCTGACCCCTGCCGCTGTGGATCGAACCCACGCGCATCGCGTCGAAGACCGTGGTGATCCCGGTAGAAGCCAACTCTCCGTCATGCGCCAGAAGAGCAGCGTGGTGGGGCCAGTCCACCTCGGGGCGCGGCTCGATGTGGCGTTCCAGGTTGTCGGTGTGCAGTTCGACCAAGCCGGGGATCACGTGGTCGCCGCGGCAGTCTATCGCGCCGGGCGGCACGTCGGTCGCGTCGCTGATCGCGGTGATGATCCCGTCCTCGACGGTGATCTGGCCCATCGTCTCGGCATCGGGCAGGATCAGCCGCGCATTGGCCAGGCAGACGCTGCCTGTCATCATGGTGTCACCCGACCGTGCCAGGCCGCCGGAAAGGATCGGAGAGTTCATGTCAGTTCATTCCCGTCATGCTGTCTATTACATGCCGCCCGAGGGCGCGCTGGCAAGTTTCGGCGCCGCCTGGCTGGGCTGGGACGCGCAGGCGGGGCGTGATGTGCCCCAGCCGGACCTTCCCGGCCTCGATACGCTGACCGATGCGCCGCGCAAGTACGGATTTCACGCGACGCTCAAGCCGCCGTTCCGGCTGGCCGAGGGCGAAACGGTGGACGCCCTGCGCGACGCGGTGGCGGAACTGGCCGCGCGCACCGCGCGCGCGCGCGCCGACGGGCTGGTCCTGTCGCGGCTGGGTCGGTTCCTGGCGCTGACGCCCGAGGGCGACAATTCCGAGGTTGCCCGTGTCGCCGCCGCCTGCGTGCAGGACCTCGACCGCTTCCGCGCCCCGTCCTCCGAGGCCGAGCTGGAGCGTCGCCGGGGTGCGGGACTCGACGCGCGGGCCGAGGAATTGCTGCGCGACTGGGGCTATCCTTGGGTGCTCGACCGGTTCCGCTTTCACATGACGCTGACCGGCAAAATCGCGCGTGAAGATCTCGGCCGGGTCCAGGCGATGGTCGCGGAGGCCCTGCCGCCCCTGCCGCGGCCCTTCATGCTCGACAGCCTTTGCCTGTGCGGAGAGCGTTCCGACGGCCGATTCGAGCTGCTGCATCGCTACGCTCTTTCCGGCTGAAGCAGGGTCAGAGCGCGCGCGACGCTGTCCTCGAGCGGGCCGTCGTTGTTCAGTTCCAGCACCTGAACCTGTGCCGGCAGAGAAGGCAGCGGGCGGTCCGCCTGGTCGAGCCTGCGGGCGATCTGGGCATCGGTCTCGCGTCCCCGTGCCGCCAGCCGGCGCGCCAGCACCGGCGCCGAGGCGGTCACGTGCAGCACCACCATCGACGGGAAGGCCTGCGCCGCATGGGGCAGCACCGCGCGCGACAGGTTGACGATCCGCGTTGCCCCTGCGCGCACCGCATCCAGCGCCTCTGCGGGGATACCGTAGCGCAGGCCATGCGCGGGCCACGCCAGGCAGAACGCAGCACCGTCCGTCGCCGCGTCGAACTCGTCGGGCGTCATCGGCTGGTGCGTCTCGGCGCCGTCATCCGCGGGCCGCGTGATGGCCCGGCGCACCACGACCCAGTCGGGTCGCGCCTCCGCGATTCCCGCGATCACGCTGTCCTTGCCCACGCCGGACGGGCCCACGACCGCGATCAGCCGTCCGCTCATGTGGCGCGATCCGGGGCGAAGACCGAGACGTCGATTTCGCGGTCGCAGATCCGGGCGCGGGCCGCCTCGTCGTGGAAGATGCCGACGATGGCCGCGCCGCGCGCCTTGGCGTCCTCAATCAGTCCCAGCACGATCTCGCGGTTGGCGAAATCGAGGCTGGCGGTCGGCTCGTCCAGCAGCAGCGCGGGGAAGGGATGCGCGAAGCCGCGCGCAATGTTCACCCGCTGCTGCTCGCCCCCCGAGAAGGTCGTCGGCGACAGGCCCCACAGCGTGCGCGGGATGTTCAGTCGCTCGAGCAGAGCAGCGGCACGGTCGCGCGCCGCCTCGGCCGGCACGCCCGTGGCGCGCAACGGTTCGGCCACCACGTCCAGCGTCGGCACGCGCGGCACCACGCGCAGGAACTGGCTGACATAGCCCAGTACCTCGCGCCGCAGCCGGATGATGTCGCGCGGCGGGGCGATGGCCACGTCCACGCCGCCCACGAGGATGGTGCCCTGCGCGGCGCGGTAATTGCCGTAGATCATCCGCATCAGCGTCGACTTGCCCGCGCCCGATGCGCCCGTCAATGCCACGCATTCGCCCGGGGCGACGGAAAGATGCGCTCCGTCCATGACGCGGATCACCGCGCCGCCCTGGTTGTGCAGGGTGAAGGTCTTCGCCACATTTCGCAATTCGATCGTCACAGCCGTCACAGCCATCCCTTTCGCTTGAACCACAGCAGCGGCGCTGCCGCCGTGAGCACCATCAGCGCGAGGCACGCGTAGTAGCCATAGCGCCACTCGAGGATCGGCATGACGACGAAGTTCATGCCGAAGATCGACGCGATAAGCGTCGGCGGCAGGAACACCGTCGCCACGACCGAGAAGATCTTGCCGATCTCGTTCTGCTCGATCGAGATCATCCCCAACGTCGCCTCGAGCAGAAGCGCGGTCTTGGAGGTCAGGAAGGTGGCCTGTTCCGAGATCGTGCGCACGTCGCGCTGGGCGCTCTTGATCGCGCGACGCGCCTCGTCCGCGTCGCCGGATTTGCCCAGCGTCGGCTGCAGGAATCCCAGCAGCCGGTCGAGCGATGTCAGGCTTTCGCGGATCTGCATCACCACCGTGTCCTGCCGGCCGATATCGCGCAGCGCCGCCTCGTGGTCCTTTGCCGGTCCTTCGCCGAACTGGAAGGCCGCGCGGGTCATCAGGTCGATCTCCCGGCCGACGTGCTCTGTAAAGTCGGCCAGCCTGTCGACCACCGCCTCGATCAGCCCGACCTGGATGCGCAAGGCCGAGCCGACCCCCAGCGACGACCTGTCGGGATGGTCGTGGAACGCTCGGAAGGCGCCATGCGGCTGGTGGCGGATGGTCACCAGCCGGTCGCGCGTCGGGATGAAGGTGACCGGCGCGGTCTCGACGGCGCCGGCGTCCGTGCGCACGGTCAGAAGCGCGGTCATCACCGGCACGCCGTGTTCCAGATAGAGCCGCGAGGAATGCTCGATCTCTTCCTGGTCGGCGAGGCTGGGCAGATCCAAGCCGACCAGTTCCGACACCCGCGCGCGCTCCTCGGCATCGGGCTGCACGAGGTCGATCCAGGGCGCCTCGGGGTCCAGGGTGTCGGTGCAGGACAAGGCTTCGCCCCGGGGCCGGTAGCTGCAGATCATTCCTGGGTCTCCGTCGTCTTGCGTTGTTCGGAGAGCGCACGGCGCAACGGCCGGGTCATGCCTGCAGCACCGACGAGACCAGCAGCTGCGTGTAGCGGTGCTGCGGGTCATCCAGCACCTGGTCCGTCAGTCCGTCCTCGACCACGCGGCCGTCCTTCATGACCATCAGCCTGTCGGCCAGCAGGCGCACCACGGCAAGGTCGTGGGTCACGATGACCGCGGACAGGCCCATGTCGCGCACCAGGCCGCGAAGCAGGTCCAGCAGACGCGCCTGCACACTGACGTCCAGCCCTCCGGTGGGTTCGTCCATGAACACCAACCGCGGCCCGGTCACAAGGTTTCGCGCGATCTGCAGGCGTTGCTGCATGCCGCCAGAGAAGGTCGACGAGCGGTCGTCGATGCGGGCGGATTCGATTTCCACGCGGGTCAGCCAGTCGGTCGCGCGGTCACGGATGTCGCCGTAGTGGCGCGCGCCCACGGCCATCAGACGCTCGCCCACGTTGCCGCCGGCGCTGACGCCCATGCGCAGACCGTCGCGGGCGTGCTGGTGCACGAAGGCCCAGTCGGTGCGGCCCAGCATGCGGCGCTCGGGCTCGGACATGGTGACGGTGTCGCGCGGGCCGCCGTCGCGCGTGTCGAAGATCACCTCGCCCGCGTCGGGTGCCATGTGGCCCGCCACGCAGTTCAGCAGCGTGGTCTTTCCGGACCCGCTTTCTCCGACGATGCCCATCACCTCGCCCGGGAACAGGTCGAATGACACGTCGGCGCAGCCGATATGCGCGCCGTAGCGTTTGGTGATGCCGCGCACCGACAGCAGCGCGGTGTCGGTGTCTGTCGTATCGGTTGTGTCGCGCATCACGCCGCATCCTTTCCGCGATGGCCGCGCGGCTGGCGGTCCTCGCAATGGTCGGTGTCGGAACAGACGAACATCCGCGCGCCCGCATCGTCTGTGATCACCTCGTCGAGGTAGCTGTCCGTCGCACCGCACAGCCCGCAGGGGTGGTCGGCCTTGCTGGCCTCGAACGGATGGTCCGCGAAGTCGAGGCTTTCGACGCGGGTATAGGGTGGCAGCGCGTAGATGCGCTGCTCGCGGCCCGCGCCGAAGAGCTGGATCGCCGGGCAGTCCGACAGCTTGGGGTTGTCGAACTTGGGGATCGGCGAGGGGTCCATCACGTAGCGCCCTTCGACCTTCACGGGGTAGGCGTAGGCGGTCGCGATGTGGCCGTGCCGGGCGATGTCTTCGTACAGCTTGACGTGCATCAGGCCGTATTCCTCGAGCGCGTGCATCTTGCGCGTCTCGGTCTCGCGCGGTTCGAGAAAACGCAGCGGCTCGGGGATCGGCACCTGGTAGACCAGCACCTGGCCCTCGGCCAGCGCGGCCTCGGGGATGCGGTGGCGGGTCTGGATGACGGTCGCGTCCTTCGTGTGCGTGGTCGTCGCCACTCCGGCTGTGCGTTCGAAGAAGCCGCGGATCGAAACGGCGTTCGTGGTGTCGTCGGCGCCCTGGTCGATGACCTTCAGCGTGTCGTCGGGCGTCAGCACCGCGGCACTGACCTGCACGCCACCGGTGCCCCAGCCATAGGGCATCGGCATCTCGCGGCTGGCGAAGGGCACCTGGTAACCCGGGATCGCCAGCCCCTTGAGAATCGCGCGGCGGATCATCTTCTTGGTCTGTTCGTCGAGATAGGCGAAGTTGTAGTCGCGGTCGGTCATTCCGCGGCCTCCTGCTGCTGGCTGGCTTCCACGTTGCGCCGCAGCTTGCGCACCAGTTCCAGCTCGGACTGGAAGTCGACGTAATGCGGCAGCTTGATGTGCTCGAGGAACCCGGTCGCCTGGATGTTGTCGGCGTGGTACAGCACGAATTCCGCGTCCTGCGCCGGCGCGCCCACGTTGTCCTCGCCCAGCTCCTCCCAGCGCAGGGCGCGGTCGACCAGCGCCATCGAGATCGCCTTGCGCTCGGTCTGGCCGAAGACCAGCCCGTAGCCGCGGGTGAACTGCGGCGGCTCGGATTTCGAGCCGGTGAACTGGTTGACGGTCTCGCACTCGGTCAGGGTGATCTCGCCGATCTCGACGGCGAAGCCCAACTCGGGGATTTCCATCTCGACCGGGACGGTGCCGATGCGCAGTTCTCCGACGAAGGCGTGGTTGCGGGCGTAGCCGCGCTGGGTTGAATAGGCGAGGCCGAGGGTAAAGCCCTCGTCCGCGCGAGCCAGTGCCTGCAGGCGCAGCGCGCGTGCGGCCGGCAGTTCCAGCGGTTCGCGCGTCAGGTCGGGTGGGGCAGTGTCGTCGGGCACGGCGGCCTCGATCAGCCCCTCGCGGTTGAGGAATTCCGACACGCGCGGCACCGGGGCGGGCGAGGCCTCGCGCCGGGGCGCTGCGGGCGCTTCGCCGTCGGCCGCCAGTCTGAAATCCAGCAGCCGGTGCGTGTAGTCGAAGGTCGGCCCCAGCACCTGTCCGCCGGGCAGGTCCTTGAAGGTCGCGCTGATGCGCCGGTCGCAGGCCATCGCGCCCGTGTCGACCGGGGTACTGGCCCCGAAGCGCGGCAGCGTGGTCCGGTAGGCGCGGATCAGGAAGATAGCCTCGATCAGGTCGCCGCGCGCCTGCTTGATCGCCAGCGCGGCCAGGTCGGGATCGTAGAGCGAGCCCTCGGCCATCACGCGGTTGACCGCCAGGCTCATCTGCTCGCGGATCTGCGCGATGCTCAGTTCGGGCACGGCCGGGTGGCCGCGGCGTTCCTCGGCCAGCCACTCATGCGCCGCTTCGATGGCGCGTTCGCCGCCTTTGACAGCAACGTACATCACGTCATCTCCGGTTCGGTGACGGTGGTCGATCGGGGCAGGGCGGCCAGCCGGTCGCCGCAGGTGAACACGAAGTCCAGTCCCAGAGGAAAGCGCGCCGCGTTCTTGCGGAAGGCCCGCGTCTCGGGCAGCGACAGCGCTGCGGTTTCGCGGATGCCCGGCCCGTTCAGCCGCACGCCGACGGGTTCGAGGGACGGGCGCTCGACGATCAGCGTCGCCGAGCGGTCGGGGTATTCGGACGTGCCGACGGGAAATCGGTCGAGCGGCGTCAGCGCGTCCCATTCCCCTAGGGCGAAGGCACAGTCGGCCGGGCCGGTCAACGGTGCGCCGGTGTGGAAGGCGATCCAGGCGCGCACGGCGTCGCAGTCCATCGCGCCCGCCAGGTGGACCGGCATCCCGGCGTCGCACAGCGTCAGCAGCACCACGCCGGCAGCGACCGACAGGGGCGCCGGCGGTTTGGCGCCGCTGACCGGATGGATCGTGCCGGGGCGGGCCATCGCCTCCATCACCGCGCGGAAGGCGTGGGCGGCATCCACGGGTGGAGTCGCAAATCCGCCCTGAAGCGTCGTGGCGTCCATCAATCCTCTCCCCTGACGAGCGTGAAGAATTCGACCTTGGTGGCGGCGGCCTTTTCGGCGCGCGTGCTGCGTCGGGCTTCGGTTTCGGCTCGCAGCGGGTCCAGCACCTTGTCGCGCAGCATGTCGGCCGCGTCGGTCTGCATCAGCGCGTCGACCAGCGCGGCGGCGGTGGCATCCTCCTTGCGCCGGCCCTGGATGTAGGCGTGCCCCACGGCGCCACCCTCCAGCGTCAGCGCGCAGCGGGTCACTGTCATCTCGCCCAGGTTGAAGGGCGCGCCGGTGCCGCCGGCGCGACCGCGGACCATGACGCTGCCGATCTCGGGCACGCGCAGCCAGTCGAAATCCGGCCGACCCGCCGCGTTTAAAGCCGCGTCGAGCAGCGTCGAAACCCCGCCCGGCGCCGCCTTGGCCAGAAGACTCATGCGCGCTTTCCGGTCGTCGTTTGCGTGATCCATGTCCGCGTGACCTTTCATCTCGACAACTTCGCCAATTACTATACAACTATACACATTATGGCAGGGGTCGACACGCCGCGCCAGAAGGGTTTTGTGAATTTTGGGTGACGAACACGGATGACAGCCTCGACCGATGCCTCGAAGACCCCGCTGTGGCAGGCAATCGCCGCCACTTTGCGAGACGAGATCGCCGAGGGCCGCTATGTGCCCGGCGATCGCCTGGCGACCGAGGCGCAGCTGGCCGAGCGGTTCGGCGTGAATCGCCACACGATCCGCCACGCGCTGTCGGCGCTGGTGGCCGACGGGCTAGTGCGCACCCGACGCGGATCGGGCGCCTTCGTGGCGGCACGGCCGACCGACTATCCCATCGGTCGCCGCGTGCGCTTTCGCGAGAACCTGCTACGCGCGGGCCAGCGGCCGGAAAAGCGCGTGCTGCAGATCGAAAGCCGCGCCGCCACGCCGGGCGAGGCGTCGGCCCTGCGGGTCGAGGCTGGCGCCGCGATCTGCGCCTTCCACGGGTTGTCGCTGGCCGACGGGCAGCCGGTGGCGGTTTCGGAAACAGTGTTCCCCGCCGATCGCCTGCCCGGAATTGCCGAAGCGTTGGCGGAGTCGGAGGGCGTGACCGATGCGCTGGCCTGTGCCGGTGTCGCCGATTACAACCGCGCCTCGACGCGGCTGACGGCGGTGTCGGCCAGCGCGGTGCAGGCGCTGCACCTGCACCTGCGCGAGGGGGCGCCGCTGCTGCGCTCGACGGGTCTGGACGTGGACGAGGCCGGCGTGCCGGTGGCCTACGGGCGGACCTGGTTCGCCGGCGACCGGGTGACGCTCACGCTGGGCGACGCGCCCGAAGGGCAGGGCGGTCGTTAGCGGCGGCCGATCAGCGCGCCGCGCAGTTTGCCCGACAGCCAGTCCATGACCATCACCATCAGCACGATCAACACGATGTAATAGGCGACCTCTTCCCAGTCCTTCTGGGTCTGGATCGCCTGCGTCAGCATCAGGCCGATGCCGCCGCCGGTGATCGCGCCGATGACGGTCGCGCTGCGGGTGTTGGATTCGAGAAAGTACAGGATCTGGCTCAGCAGCACCGGCACCACCTGCGGGACCACCCCGAAGCGGTAGTGCTGCATCGGCTTCGCCCCGGTCGAGGCGACGCCCTCGATCTGCTTCCGGTCCACGTTCTCGAGCGCCTCGGAGAAGATCTTGCCGAAGGTGCCGGTGTCGGTGACCAGGATCGCCAGCGTGCCGGTCAAGGGCCCGGGGCCGAAGGCGCGGGCCAGCACCACCGTCCATATCAGCGCGTCGACGCCGCGGACGAAGTCGAAGATGCGGCGCACGCCGAACCGGACGGGCTTCAGCGGGGTGAAGCCCTTGGCCGCCATGAAAGCGAGCGGCAGCGCGATGATCGCGGCGCCCATCGTGCCGAGGAAGGCCATCAGCACGGTCTCGAAGATCGCCCACAGCACGTCCTTGTGCCGCCACATGCTGTTGTTCCAGATGTCGCCGATCATGGCCGAGAGGTTGCTCTGGCCGGGCACCACGCGCTCGGACGAAAACGCCAGCCCCGCCAGTTCGCCCAGGGTCCGGCCGTGGAACGGGCTGTCGAGCGTGAAGAAGAACAGCTCCCATCCGAAGGAATAGGCGTAGACCTCGGTGCGCGCGCGGGTCACGACGGCGCGGCCGCCGTCGCCGGTGATGGTGACGCGGGCGCTGCTGGCGCTGATCCAGTCGGGCACCTGCCCGTCGGGCGTGTCGAGCACGATCTCGCGCCCCTGCACCGCGGCGGTGACCGTGCCGTAACCGGGCCTGGTGTAGCGCAAGGTCGGGCCGTCGATCTCGGCCGTCTCTCCGGCGTCCAGGGCGACGCGCACGGCATCGCCGCATGGCTCAGGCCTTTCCGGCAAGCTTGTTGCGGTAGTGGCTGGACAGCTGGTCGAAGAACACGATTGTCAGGAACAGCAGGATGAAGATCGCCGCCACCTGGTCGTAGCGGCCGGGCCCCCAGCTGAAGGCGTTCTTCAGATCGTAGCCGATCCCGCCCGCGCCGACGAAGCCCAGGATGGCCGAGGCGCGGATGTTGATCTCGAAGCGCAGCAGGGCGTAGCTCAGCCAGTTCGGCGCGACCTGCGGCACCACGCCCAGCGTCATCTGCTGCAGCCAGGTCGCCCCGGTCGATTGCAGCCCTTCCACCGGCTGCAGGCTGGCGTTCTCGTTGACCTCCGAGAACAGCTTGCCCAGCGCGCCGGCCGTGTGGATGGCGATGGCGATCATCGCGGGCACCGGGCCGCCGCCGAGGATGAAGATCAGCACCAGCGCGATGACGATCTCGGGCACCGCGCGCATGACGTCCATCACCCGGCGGAACAGCCCGATCAGCCGCGGGAAGCGCGCAAGCCCCCGCGTCGACAGCAGCGACAGGGCGATCGCGGTCATCCCGCCCAGGAGCGTCGCGGCGGCGGCGATGTTGATCGTCTCCACCAGCGAGGGGAAGAACTGGACCATCAGCGCGGGCAGCAGCGCCACCTTGTCCGCGGCCTCGCTCAGCACCTCGGAAGGGAAGTCGAAGACGTTGAGGATGCCGTTCCAGAACCCGCCGGCGTTGCGGCTGTCGGCCATCACGAAGCCCGAGGCCATCAGCGCCACGAAGACCACCAGCAGAATGCCGCCGTACATGCGCCTGGTGCGCGCCATCGCCATGTAGGCGTCGTGGATTTCGGCGGTGCGCTGCACCCCCGGCGGTTGGCCGAACGCGGTATCGGTCATCGGGGCTCTTTCTGGCATTCAGGAAAGAACGGCCGGCCCCCTACAGGACCGGCCGGCACGCGGGCGGCGTGCTTATATCTGCGACTTGCGCGCCTCGATGATCGAGGTGTAGGCGTCATGGCTGATCGGCTGGAAGCCCAGCGCTTCGCCGGCCATGAAGTTGTAGGCGCAGTCGGCGTCCATGTAGGGCAGCGACGCGGTCAGCGTGGTGATGTCCAGCTTGACGCGCTCGGGCAGGTCCTTGCGCAGGACGATCGGGCCTTCCGGGATCGGCTTGGATTTCCAGATCTCGACCAGCTCGTTCATGTCGACGAGACCGGCATCCGACGCCTTGCGCAGCGCGCCCGAGTTGTAGCCGTCTTCCCATTCGCCCATGCCGTCGGCCCAGGTCACGCCCGCGTCGACGTCACCGTTGGACACCGCGACGATGGTCTGCTCGTGCCCGCCGGTAAAGCGGACCTCGCAGAAATAGTCGCCCGATTCCATCGAGGCGTTGGTTTCCTGCGGGATCTCGATCGAGGGGATCAAGTAGCCCGAGGTCGAGTTCGGATCGCCGAAGCCGAACACCTTGCCTTCGAGATCGGCAAGCGAGGTGATGCCGCTGTCCGCGCGGGCGAAGCCGATCGCGTGGTAGCCGTAGGACTTGTCGAGGTTGGTCTTGACCATGACCGGCTCGATCGCTTCCGGATCGGTCAGGTAGGCCTTGGCATAGGCCGACGCGCCCAGCCACGCCATGTCGAGCGTGCCGCCCACGAGGCCCTGGATCACGCCGTCGTAGTCGGCCGGGGTGAACAGCTTCACCGGCACGCCCAGCAGCTCTTCGGCCTTGGCGCGGTAGCACTCGTTCGAGGTCATGCGGTCCTGGGCGTTCTCGCCGCCGAGGATGCCGATGCGGAATTCGTCGATTTCCTGGGCCTGCACCATGCCCGCCAGCGCGGTGGTGACAAGCGCGATCGCGAAGGTCTTCTTCATCACGTCTCTCCGTTCGGAATGGCCCGCGTGGCGCGGGTCCGGGTGTTCCCGCCGGGTGCGGGGTTTCGACTGGCTCAGACCAGCGCGCGGGCCTTGCCGCGTTCGTACTGGTGCCTGTCCAGCGTCTCGATGTCGGTGGATGTGGCGGCTTCCGAGAAGTCCGCCCCGGCGCCGTAGATGTCGCGCGCGACGCCGGTGGTCAGCTGCGCGGGCGAGCCGTCGAACACGACGCGGCCGTCGCGCATGCCGATGATGCGGTCGCAATAGGTGCGCGCGGTGTCGAGCGTGTGCAGGTTGCACACGACCATGCGGCCGTCTTCCTCGTGGATCCGGCGCAACGCGTCCATGACGATGCGGGCGTTCATCGGGTCGAGGCTGGCGATCGGCTCGTCCGCGAGGATGATCGCCGGGTCCTGCATCAGCGCGCGGGCGATGGCGACGCGCTGCTGCTGGCCGCCCGACAGCGCCTCGGCGCGCTTGGGCGCCTGTTCGGCGATGCCAAGCCGGTCGAGGATCCCGATCGCGCGGCGGATGTCGGCGGTCGGATAGAGGTTGAACATCGTCGCCAGCGTCGAGCGCCGGTTCAGCGTCCCGTACAGCACGTTGGACACCACGTCCATGCGCGGCACCAGGTTGAACTGCTGGAAGATCATCGCGCAGCGCGATTGCCAGGCGCGCCGATCGCGGCCGCGAAGCGCGGTGATGTCCTGCCCATCGAAGACGATCCGGCCTGCGCTGGCGTCGGTCAGGCGGTTCAGCATGCGCAGCAGCGTCGACTTGCCCGCGCCCGAACGCCCGATGATGCCGACCATGGCTGGCCGCTCGATATGGAACGAGACCGCGTCGACGGCCTTCTTGTCGCCGAAGCGTCTGGTCAAGTCGTTGATCGTAAGCATTTCCCACCGTCCCCTGTGGCTTGAGGGCGGTCTATGCCGGGGACGCGTCAGTTTCTTGATGGTCCGGATTCGGTTTCGTGTCCCATTTGCGAAAGAATCGTGACAACCCGATGCGCGCGCTCGGGCAAAAGCCGCGATCGCCCTTCGGCCCGCATTCCGGCGCATTTTAGGCAGATCGTCTGCCGCAATCCTGGCACCGCTCGCGTTTTGTTAAGCGGCAGCCTTGACGATGCCCTTCGCACAACTAGGGAAGGGTCCCCCATGCCATTCAGGAAATCCATCGCGGCGGCGGCGGTGCTTGCCGCATTGCCACATCTCGGTCATGCCGTTCAGGGCATCGAAAGCGCGCAGGTCCATTTCGCGCAGGTCGCGGCCCTCGAAGGCCCGGCCGCCGCGCTGGGGCAGGGCATGCGGCTCGGCCTGCTCGCCGCATTCGAGGAAGCGAATGCCGCCGGTGGCATCCACGGCCGCCGCATCGTACTGGACAGCTTCGACGACGGCTACGAACCGGATCGCTCGGTAGCACATGTGAAGACAGTGATCGGCGGTGACGCTCACCTCGGGCTGATCGGTGCCGTCGGCACCCCCACCAGCGCCGCCACCCAACCCGCCGCGACTGATGCCGGACTGCCGTTCATCGGCCCGTTCACCGGCGCCGGCTTCCTGCGCGACCCGCAACTGGCCAACGTCCTGAACATCCGCGCCACCTATTTCGCCGAGACCGAGGCCTGGATCGAGTACCTGGTCGACCGGCAGGGCATGAAATCGGTCGCGATTCTCTACCAGGATGACGGCTTTGGCCGCGTGGGTCTGGCGGGCGTGACCGAAGCGCTTGAAAGACGCGGGATGACGCTTGCGGCCGAGGGTACGTATACGCGCAATACCGTCGCCGTTAAGAAGGCGCTGCTGGATATCCGCAAGGCCGAGCCCGAGGCGGTGGTGATGGTCGGCGCCTACAAGCCCGTGGCCGAGTTCATCCGCCTGTCGCGCAAGCTCAAGTTCGATCCGACCTTCGTCAACATCTCCTTCGTGGGCTCGAAGGCTCTGGCCGGCGAGCTGGGCGCGGATGGCGAGGGCGTGATCGTAAGCCAGGTCGTGCCGTTCCCCTGGGACGCCTCTGTGCCGGCCGTCGCAGCCTATCAGGCCGCGCTGGCTGCCGTCGACCCCGCGGCCGAGCCGGGCTTCGTATCGCTCGAAGGTTACCTGACCGGGCGGGTCGCCGTGATGGCGCTCGAGAAGGCCGGCACCAACGTCACGCGCGAAAGCTTTCTTCAAGCGATGACGACGCTTGGCGACGTCGATCTGGGCGGAGTGTCGATGGCCTTCGGTCCCGGCGACAATCAGGGCATGGAGTCGGTGTTCCTGACCCGCATCACCGCCGACGGCAGCTTCGAGCCCGTCGAGTAATCGATCCTGAAAAGCGGGCCGCCCGGTGCCGGGCGGTCCGGCTCACTGTTTAACGAACGCAGGTTTCCCATGAGTGCGCAAATCCTCAAGTCCCGGCCGCGCGGACGCGGTTGGCTGTCCAGCATCGGCGCCCGGCTGACGCTCATCCTGCTCGCGCTGGGGGGTGTGTCCGCCCTGCTGGGCGTCGTGGCGTCGATGGTCTTCGCGCGGGTATCCGAGGACATGTCGCATCTCACCCGGACCGAGCTTGCGGCGCTGGAACATAGTGGAGCGTTGGTCGCGGCGACCGACAGCGCGAAGAACGCGATGATCGGCGCGATCGCCGCGCGTGACGCCGAGGCGCTGGAGGCCCGGGCGCAGGCGGCCGGCGAGGCGGCCGTGCAGCTCGATGCGGCGGTGGCGGGCCTGGCCGACGAGCTGCGCGCCGATCTTCAGGCCGACGCGACCAAGGCGGGCGAGAGGCTGGGCGCGCTCGTCGCGGCGCGCGATCTGCAGTTCGAGAACGAAGCGCGCGTGGCGCAGGGGCTGGACGCCTTGCGGGCGGCCGGCGCCAGTTTGTCCGAGCGAATGGTCGAAATGGCCGACGCCGCCTATTTCGATCTCGCCATGGGGGGCGAGACGACGATCGAGGCGGTCGACGCCACCCTGTCCGATCTCGTCGAAGAGCAATTCGTCGCGCTGCAATCGTTGCTCGGCGCCCGGGCCGAGATCAACCTGCTCTCCGGTGCGATCCTTTCGGCGCAACTGAGCACCGACGACTCGACGCGCTCGATCCTCGACGATCTCGCGCTGGCCTCGCGCGGCAGGCTGGTCGAACTCATCGCGGGGCTGGAGGCGAATGCCTATGGCGCTGCGTCCGCCGAGTCGATCCGACAGGCCGCCGATGCCTTCGCCGAGATCCGGCAGGCGCGCGGGTTCCGCACCGGCGCTGCGACAAGCCGAATCCTTGCCGTGCGCCGCGATGCGGACGTCCTGCTGGCAAGCGCCATCGACGACATGATCTTCGGCCTCATGATCGCCGCCGAGGAGGCCAGCGCGGAAAACCGCGAGGCGATCCAGGGCCTGCTGGACGAGGAAGTCTCGTTCATCAACACGCTGTTCGAGATCAGCGGCGCGGTCAGCCGGTTTCAGGAATCCGCGCTGGACGTGGCGGTCGCGCAGCATCCCGACGATGTCCGGCTGGTGGCACCCGACCTGCTGCGCAACGCCGAGGCCCTGAGCGCCCACAAAGGCTTCGCCGACGGTGCGCTCGACGCGTCGTTGGCCGAACTCGTCCGGTTGGCCGATCCCGAAGGCGGTTTACCGGCCTTCAAGAAGGCTGCGCTTCAGGCGGACATTGCGGCGGCCGAGGCGGTGCAGGCGGCGTCGGCCGCGGTGCTGCTGATCAGCGAACGCGCGGCCGAGCTTGGCGTCGCCAGCCGGGGCGAAATCGCCACCATGGCAACCGAGATCCAGACCGAGATTGCCGGCGCGCGCGATCAGGTCGATATCCTGCTCTTCGTGCAGGCCGGCGGCGTGCTGCTGGCGCTTCTGCTCACCCGGCTGCTGGTTCAACGTCCGCTGCGCCGCATCAGCGAGACGACCGAGCGTCTGGCGAGCGGCGATCTGGCCGAAGTCACCGGGTTCGATCGCGCCAGTCTCGAGATCAACCGGATAGCCCGGGCGCTGTCGGTGTTCCGCGACGGCCTGATCGAGAAGGACGCAATGGAAGCCAGCCAGAATGCCGAGCGGCAGGCCCGTATGGCCGAACAGATGGCGGCCGTGACGCTGATCGGGAATGGCTTGGAGCGCCTCTCGCGGGGGGATCTGACGCAACGTATCGAAGAAGACATGGCCGAGGGCTACGACAAGCTGCGGACCGACTTCAACAACGCCCAGGACAACCTGCGCGACATGCTGCGCGAATTGTCGGACGCGTCTTCCGTCATCCTGTCGGGAACGGGCGAACTCAGCGCGGCGTCGGACGACCTGTCGCGCCGCACCGAAAGCCAGGCTGCCACGCTCGAGGAATCGGTCGCAGCACTCGACGAGGTCACATCGAACGTGAACGCTGCCGCCGGCCATGCCCGCGACGTCGAGACCACGATCGAAGCCGCGAAGACCGAGGCCGAGCAAAGCCGCAGCGTCGTGCGCGAGGCGATCGACGCGATGCAGGCGATCAAGACGAGTTCGGACAAGATCTCGAGCATCGTCAGCGTGATCGACGACATCGCCTTCCAGACCAACCTCCTGTCGCTCAACGCGGGCGTGGAGGCGGCTCGTGCGGGCGAGGCCGGGCGGGGTTTCGCGGTCGTGGCTTCGGAGGTGCGCGGGCTGGCGCAGCGCTCGTCGGAGTCCGCAATGGAGATCAAGGCGCTGATCGGCGACAGTGCGCAGCGTGTCGACCATGGGGTCGATCTGGTCGGCAACGCGGGTGACGCGCTGATGTCGATGCTCGAAAGGTTCAGCGACGTCTCGACGATGGTCGCGGGAATCAGTCAATCGTCGGTTGATCAGGCCACCAGTCTGAAGGAGGTCAACACCGCCATGACCGATCTCGACGTCGTCACGCAGGAAAACGCGGCAATGGTGCAACGCACGACCGAAGCGACGACCGGGCTCAACAACGAGGCTTCGCGCCTGTCCGCACTCGCCGCCCGGTTTGCTGTCGACGCCACGCCTGGCGCACTCGGACAGCCGGTTCGCAGGCAGGGCTCCGGCCTGCGGGGCGTAGCTGGTCCAGTCCGCGCCGCATGAGGCCGCGTCCGGACGCCGGACCCGGCGCCGCGCTAGCCCGGCGCTGGTGTCCATCCGGCGCCGGCTGCGATGGCAGACGGCATGAAATGTCGAGCGCAACTATCTGCGGGCGCCGGGTCGGGCCGAACAGCCGTTGCAGGCAATCGAGAAGGATTAGTCTCTCTCTTGGTGAAAATTGCGCCAGAAGCTGCGCGCTGTGCCGTTCGGCGATGCCGAGTAGATCTTCGAAGGCGCGCCGCGCCGCGGGCAACAGGCTCGGCGTCTCGCGTCGCCGGGCGCCGGACGTTCATGCTTCGATAGGTAGTGCTTGTCCTACGACGCACGAAGAGAACACCTGATGGCGTCTCGTGCGACTGGAGAGGTGGCCAATGTGGTCGCCGGCATCGGACCGAAATAGCCGAGGTGGAACAAGACGCGCATTTGGTCCGGGCATCGCATATGCAATTGCGGTAGAACGCCATTAATTCCAGGCTCGTCTGCTCTGCGGACTGGTTCAGGAGTTAGGGCACCAAGTCGTCCGGGCTGAAGCCATTCACCGAAAGGCCCTCGTTTTCGTCTTGTTGATGCAAGCATGACTTCTCAGTGCGCCACAACCGACCGCAAGGAGAGAGTTCCATGACTCTATAGGCGCAGGTCGTCGGCCAAGCAGTCGGCATTCCCTGGTGCCGGGAGAACCGTCCATAGTCCGTAGTTCGCTGCGATGTACGAAAATTTTGCATTTTCAACTGCGGCGGCTTGGCCGTCATCCCACCGGCCTTGGCGCCTTTTCCGGGTGTAGTTCAAGTGGTCGAGACGCTTGAACCGATGTGTAAAAGCGGCATACAGTGCAAAATGCGGAAAAATCGTGCGCAATTGGGAAATTTTGCATATATGGGCGAAGCGGTCACTCTTGCATTGCAGCTCGTCCTGTCCGGGGACCCGGACTTGCTCGAGATCGTGCTGCTGTCGCTGCGGGTCAGCCTGACCGCGACCGTGCTGGCGTGCCTGATCGGCCTGCCCATCGGCTCGCTTGTCGCGATCGGGCGGTTTCCCGGACGGAACGCCGTGCTGATCGTGATGAACGCGCTCATGGGGCTGCCGCCGGTGGTCGTGGGGCTGCTGGTCTATCTGCACCTGTCCCGGTCGGGCCCGCTGGGCTTTCTCGGGCTGCTCTACACGCCCACGGCGATGATCATTGCGCAGACCCTCCTGATCGCGCCAATCGTGGCGGCGCTGTCACGGCAGGTGCTCGAGGACCTGCACGCGGAGTATTCCGAGCAGTTCCGCTCGCTCTGTCTCACGAGGGTCCAGGCGGTCGAGGCGCTTCTCTGGGACGCGCGGTATTCGCTTCTGACGGTGGGTCTCGCAGGCTTCGGCCGGGCGGTGGCCGAGGTGGGTGCCGTGATCATCGTGGGCGGCAACATCGATCACCTGACGCGGGTGATGACGACGGCCATCGCGCTGGAGACCTCCAAGGGCGATCTCGCGTTGGCGCTGGCGCTCGGCATCATCCTGCTGGTCATAGCGCTCGGCGTCAACGCGGCGGTGCAATCGGTGCGCATGACCGCAACGCGGCAGGCCTATGTTTGACGCCGTCGCCGCACTGTCTCCGGCCGTCGCGCCACCGGCGCAGGGCGCCATGATCCTGCCGCTCGCCGTGCGCGACCTGGTGTTGCGCTTCGGCCAGGCCAACGTGCTGAACGGGCTGAGCTTCGACCTGGGCGGGAGCGGCTGCACCATGATCATGGGCCCGAACGGGTCGGGAAAGAGCCTGTTGCTGAAATTGTTGCACGGGCTGATGACGCCCAGCGGCGGACGGATCGAGTGGGGTGGCCGCGCGCCGCGGGACGTGACGGCGCGGCAGGCGCTCGTGTTCCAGAAGCCCGTGCTGCTGCGCCGATCGGTTGCCGCCAATATCGACTTCGTGCTCAGGGCCCGGGGCAAGGACCGCGACCGGCGTGATGCGCTGCTCGAGCATGTGGGGCTTGGCCACAAGGCGTCGCAGCCGGCGCGCCTCCTTTCGGGTGGCGAGGCGCAGCGGCTGGCGCTGGCGCGGGCGCTCGCCACGGATCCGGAGGTGCTGTTGCTGGACGAACCTACCGCGAGCCTCGATCCGGCTTCGGTCGTGGCCATCGAAGGCATCGTTGCCGACGCGCGCGCCCGCGGCGTGCGCGTCATCTTCGTCACGCACGATATCGGACAGGCCCGGCGCATGGCCGACGACGTCCTGTTCCTGCAGCGCGGTCGTATCGCCGAACACACCCCGGCCGCCGCCTTCTTCCATGCGCCGCAGAGCCAGGCGGCCCGGGACTACCTGAATGGCAGAATCGTCGTCTGAGAGACCAAACAAGGGAGGCACAACATGCAGATCAAGGCATTCGGCGCAGCTACGATCGCCACGCTCCTGACCGGCGGCGCCTGGGCGCAGGAGCAGTCGATCATCGTCCAGTCCACCACGTCGACGGCGAATTCCGGGCTTTACGACCACCTGCTGCCGATGTTCGAGAACGAGACCGGCATCAAGGTCAACGTGGTCGCCGTGGGCACCGGCCAAGCAATCAAGAACGCCGAGAATTGCGACGGCGACGTGCTGCTGGTCCACGCCAGGTCCGCCGAAGAGGCGTTCGTCGAAGCCGGCTATGGCACGGAACGCATGGACCTGATGTATAACGACTTCGTCATCGTCGGCCCCGAGGACGACCCGGCCGGCGTCGGCGGCATGGAGGACGTGCGGGCGGCGCTGTCGAAGATTGCCGGGGAAGGCGCGCTCTTCGCCTCGCGCGGCGACGATTCCGGCACGAACAGGAAAGAGATGGCGCTCTGGGCCGAAACCGGCATCGATCCTTCGGCGGCTTCCGGCGACTGGTACCGCGAGACCGGCTCGGGCATGGGCGCGACGCTGAATGCCGGCATCGGCATGGGCGCCTACGTCATGACGGACCGCGCCACGTGGATCAGCTTCGAGAACAAGCAGGATTACGAAATCCAGGTGCAGGGCGACGCGGACATGTTCAACCAGTACGGGGTGATCCCGGTCAGCCCCGAACGCTGCCCCAGCGTGAACGCCGAGGCGGCGCAGACCTTCGCCGACTGGCTGGTCTCGGATGAGGGACAGGACGCCATCGCCGCCTACACGGTCGCGGATCAGCAGTTGTTCTTCCCCAACGCGTCGTCGGACTGATCGAAAACACGGGGCGGCCGATCATCGTCCCCCGCGCCCCGGAGGTGAAGACGCATTTGCGGGAGTAAAGAACCGTTTCTCGCTTTCCCGCGACATGTCCTGAGGTTGACCCATGGCTGACACCGCCTTTCCGGATCACGAATTCCTGACGGTCAAGGAACTGGCTGATCTGCTGCGCCTGAAGGAGCGCAAGGTCTACGACCTCGCCGCCTCGGGCGCGGTGCCCTGCTCTCGCGCAACCGGCAAGCTTCTGTTTCCCGCGGACGAAATCCGCATCTGGATAGACCGCGCCACGTCCGGCGGAGAGGGCGGCGCGGCGCCCGGCGCGGTGGATCGACCGCCGATCATGCTGGGCAGCCACGACCCGCTGCTCGACTGGGCGATCCGGCAGTCGCGCTGCGGGCTCGCCACGTTCCACGACGGCTCGCTTGACGGGGTCGAGCGGTTCGGGAAACGAGAAGGCATTGCTGCGGGCCTGCACATCCACGATGAACTTTCGGACACGTGGAACGTGCCCGCGGTTTCGAAAGCTGCGGCCGGTCAGAACGCCGTGCTCGTGAGCTTCGCGACCAGGCGGCGCGGTCTGGTCGTGCGTCCGGACATGCCCGCGCCATCGGGCCTGCGCGATCTGGCAGGCCGACGCATCGTACCCCGGCAGCCCGGGTCCGGCACGGACACCCTGTTCCGGCACCTGGCCGCGCGCGAGGGTCTGGCCCTGGCCGGGCTCGACATGGCCGAGGTGGCGCGCACCGAGGACGAAGCCGTCGAGGCGGTGCGCCGCGGCGCGGCCGACGCGGCCTTCGGTCTCGAGGCGGTGGCCAGGAGCTACGGCCTCGACTTCGTGCCGATCCTCGACGAGGAGTTCGCGCTGCTCGTGGACCGAAAGGCGTGGTTCGAGCCGCCGATACAAACCCTTATGACGTTCTGCACGTCCGGTGCCTTCAAGGCGCGCGCCGATGCCTATGGCGGCTACGGGATCGACGCGTTGGGCAGGGTCGCCTGGAACGCCTAGATCAACGACCGACGGCCTCCCTCGAGTCGAAATATGCAGCTTGCCCTTGCGGGGGTATCTCTCGTTGAGTCTTTTCCCTAGCCCGCGACACGAGGCGGCTACAGCGGCCATTCACGATGTTCAACGCCCTCGCCTCACAGGTTTCTGCGGGAGAACGGCGGATGTTGAGCCCCCGAGGAAGCTGTCGTTCAGCCTTCAATGCGGGTCTGAAGAAGTCACCGTCCTTGGCGACATTGTTGCGCAACGCGCGCCTGAGGCGTGACTGCCCCTTCCCCCATTGGCCGTCATGCCACGCGGATGGTCTCGGCGGTGCCGAGGGCGTTGAAGCGGTCCATGGAGTGCGATGCGAATGTGGATTTCAGCGGTCTGTTGCGGCGCGGAGGATGCTGCAACCGCTGATCCGCTCGCTGATCAACGAATACGCGGCGGCAACAGCGTCATCCATGCGGCACTGAACCCTTCCGCAGCGCGGCCACGATCTCGGCGGCGGCCCGCGAGACATCTGCAGCCGGGCGACCCGGGGCGTAGAGCGTGGAGCCGAGCCCGAAACCGGTAACACCGACATTTAGCCAGGTGGCGAGATTCCCGGCCTCGACGCCTCCGACGGCGTAGAGTTGCGCCTCCGGAGGCAGGATGGCACGCAGCGCACGCACGCCCTCGGGCCCGAGCAGCGAGGCAGGGAAGAGCTTCAGCCCAGTCGCGCCAGCGCGCAGCGCGGTGAAGCACTCGGTGGCGGTGAAGACGCCGGGCCACGACTCGAGCCCGGCCTGCCGGGTGGCGCGGATCACGTCCGGGTCGCAGTTCGGCGAGACGACCAGCCGCGCGCCGAGTTGCGCGAGTCGCTCGACATCCGCCACGTCTAGCACCGTGCCGGCTCCGATTTCCGCGCGGCTTCCCAAGGCTTCGATCATCCGTCCGATGCTCTCGAACGGGTCGGGAGAGTTCAGCGGCACCTCGATCCGGATGATGCCCTGCTCGATCAGCGCCTCGGCGATCTCCACCGACTCCTCCGGGGTGATGCTGCGCAGGATGGCGATCAGATTGCGGCTCATGTTGCCTCCGTTCTCAGTTGCGCGTGGACGGCGGCGAGGCAGCGCAACGTGGCCGCTTCGGCGTCGACGGTTGCGACTGCCGCGCCCTGGTCTGCGAGCACGCGCGCGTAAAGAGGCGTGAGCCTTCCGCTGCCGATCACGACGATGGGGCGGTCCTGCCATTCGTCGCGCATCGTGCCGATCTCGGCCCCGATCAAGAGCCCCGAAAGCCGCGCCCGCGACTGCGCGGCAGAGGTGCCCGTCAGCAGGCTCGATGCACGGATGCCGAACAAGCCATCGATCACCGCCCCGCAGTGGCGCGCCGCCTCGCGGGCGGCGTCGGCAAAGGCTTGGTCATCCCACCCTGCACCTTCCAGCGCATGTCGCAGGACGGAGTGCCCGGCGAGCAACGCGTAGAATTCTCCCGTCATGCAGGTGCGAAAGCGCTCGACCCGGCCGTTGCGGCAGCGGACCCATTTCGTGTGGGTGCCGGGCAGGCAGATCAGGCCATCGAAGTGCGGCTCGGCTGCGAGGTGGCCCGCCACCTGCGTCTCCTCGCCGCGCATGACGTCGGCGGGCTCTGCCTGTGCCATGCCCGGCAGGATCGTCACATCCAGATCGTCGCGGGACACCGGCGCGCGCCGGAGCCGCGCCATTTCGATCGGTCGGCCGGGCGTAGGCAAGTATGGCGCCTCGATCCATCCCTGCCGCGCCCCGACCATGCCGCAGGCGACCACCGCGAGCCTTTGGCCGGTGCCGAGCCAAGGCGACAGGCGCTCGCGCAGGACCGTCTCGAACCCGTTCGACGACAACGTCAACATGCCGCGCGGATCCCCGATCCGCGCCAGAAGGCGGTCATCGCAGGACAGGACCCAGAGGCGCAGGTTCGACGTGCCCCAGTCCGCTGCAGCCCAGACGCCGGCAGGCGTGTCGGCAGTGGTGTCGCAATCCTCAGCCAAGACTCACCCGGTGTTCGCCCTGTCCGGTGCCGACACCGTCGACGGCGAAGGTCAGCCCATGGGCAGCGTTGGCGGTAAGCTCGGTTTCGGGCAAGTCTATGGTGGCCGACGTGCAATAGAGCGTCGACAGGTCATCGCCGCCGAAAGCGGGGCAGGTGACCTGCGCCGCCGGCATGGGCACCGTTCGCTCCAGCGCCCCGTCGGAAGAATAGACCGCGATGCGGGCCGAGCCCCAGTTCGCGACCCAGACGCGCCCGGCGGCGTCGCAGACCGCGCCGTCCGGCGCGTGGCCGGATGCGCTCTCGTCGGCGAATGGCTGCGGCTCGCCCGTGGGCCAGCCCGCGTCGTCCAGGGCCCAGCGGTGGACCCGCCCGGTCGGCGTGTCGGCGAAATACGCGCAGGAGGCGTCGGGGCTGAAACAGATGGCGTTTGGGATCGTCAGGCCCGGCCTGAGGCAGGTGAGCTCTCCTTCGTGGTAGCGGTAGAGCGCGCCCGCGCCCGGCGTCTTGTCCAGTGCCATGGTGCCGAGCCAGAAGCCGCCGTGCGGGTCGGCGCGGCCGTCGTTGGAGCGGGTCTCCGGGTTGTCGGACTCGACCGGGCAAAGCGTTTCGGTCGCGCCGCTGTCGAGGTCGAGCAGCGTCAGGTCCGTCTGGGTCGCCACGATCACGCGGGATCGGTCGACCCAGCCCATGCACGACACGAATTGGTCGAAGCTCCAGTCGCGAAGCCGCCCGTCCTCGCGCGCCAGGATGCGGCGCGAAAGGATGTCGCACCACAGCAACTGCCCGCGCTCGGGGTGCCAGAGCGGCCCTTCGCCCAGCAGGCAGCGCGTCGTGTCGTGGACCCTGACGGGCGCGTGGCTCATCCGCGCAGGTCCTCCGGCAGCAGCGCCTCGGGCATGTTCTGGTAGCAGACCGGCCGCAGGAACCGTCGGATGGCCAGCGTGCCCACGCTGGTCGCGCCGAAATTCGTCGAGGCGGGGAAGGGGCCGCCGTGGACCATCGCCTCGGCGACCTCGACGCCAGTCGGAAAGCCGTTGACCAGCACGCGCCCCGCCTTGCGTTCGAGGATCGGGACCAGCGCCTTCGCCTCGTCGGTGTCGGCGTCGTCCATCTGCAGCGTCGCGGTCAGTTGCCCGTCGATGCCTTGCGCGATGGCGCGCGCCTCCGCCCCGTCGGCCGCCCGGACGACGATGCCGGCCGGGCCGAACACCTCCTGCTCGAGCGCGGGATTCGCCAGCCATTCGGCCCCTGTCACCTCGAACATGGCGGGACCGCCGTGACGTCCTTCGCCCTCGATGCGCACATGCGTGCGGACGCCTTCGATGCCGCCGGCGGTTGCCACGCCGCTCCGGTAGCCCTCGGCGACGCCGCTAGTGAGCATGGGTTGCGGCGCGACATCGGACAGCGCCGCGCCGGCCGCCTCGACGAAGGCGTCCGCGCCCGGCCCATCCTGCAGGACGACAACGCCGGGATTGGTGCAGAACTGCCCGACGCCCATGGTCAGCGAGGCGGCCCAGGCGCTGCCGACCTCGGCCCCGCGGGCGGCCTGCGCGCGCGGCAGGACGAAGACCGGGTTGATCGAGCCCAGCTCGCCGAAGAAGGGGATCGGCTCGTCGCGCGCCATGGCGAGGTCGAACAGCGCCTTGCCACCCCGGAACGAGCCGGTGAAGCCGATCGCCCGCGTCAGCGGATGGGTCACGAGCGCGGCGCCCGCCTCGGTCGAGTTCGACTGCACGAGGCCGAAGACGCCGGCCGGAATCCCCGTCTTCTCGATGGCGGCGGCGATGGCCTGCGCGACCAGCTCTCCGACGCCGGGATGGCCGGGATGGCCCTTGTAGACGACCGGGCAGCCGGCGGCGAGCGCTGCGGCGGTGTCGCCACCCGCCGTCGAGAAGGCGAGCGGGAAGTTCGACGCGCCGAAGACGCCGACCGGCCCCAGAGGGCGCTGCATCATGCGCAGGTCGGGGCGGGGCATCGGCTGGCGGTCGGGCAGGGCGGCTTCGTGGCGCCTGTCGAGATAGGCGCCGTCGCGAAGATGCGCGGCGAACAGGCGAAGCTGGTTGGCCGTGCGCGGCAGCTCCACGGCTCTCAGCCGGGGCTCGGGCAGGCCTGTCTCGGCCATGCCCACTTCGGTGATGGCGTCGACGCGCGCTTCTATCTCGGTTGCGATGGCCTCGAGGAAAAGCGCCCTGTCCTCGCGCGCAGTCCATCCGTAGGTGGCAAAGGCGCGCTCGGCCGCCTGCATCGCCGCATCGATCTCGGTCTTGCCGCCGTCGAACACGTGCAGCGGCGCGCCCGAGACGGGTTCGGAGCGGAAGGACGTGCCGCCCTCGATCCATTCTCCGTCGATGAGGTGGCGTCCGGTGAGTGTGGTCATGGTCTGCTCCGATTGATCAGTCGTGGAAAGGGTCGCCCCGCAAGTGGCGGCCGAGCATGAATGCGTCGGCCACGTGGATCAGCGGGGCCGCATCGACATCCGACCGCCCTTCGGCGATGAGCTGGCCGAACTGCCTGTAGAGTGTCGGGTATTCGCCGGTATCGTCGAGCGTTGTCTCCTGCCCGTCGATGAACAGCCGTGCGCCGCCATCGAGCAGCCGAAGTTGGCCAGCGTCCGTGTCGATCTCCATCTGCCAGATATCGCCGCCCTCCTGCCGCCAGTCGAAGCCGGCGGTGGCATCGAGCCCGTCGCCGTCGGTGAAGGTCAGGTCGGCCGCGATGGGCGTGGCGCGGTTCTCCGGAAAGGTCAGCGTGGACGCGGTGAGGTGCAGGGGCACCGGGCAGATTTCGGTCAGGATCGACAACGCGTTGATGCCGGGATCGAAGACGCCGAGGCCGCCCGGCTCCCAGATCCAGGCTTGGCCGGGATGCCATTTCCGCACGTCTTCCTTCCAGTCGATGCGGATGCGCTTGGGCCGCCGTCCGGCGAGCCATTCGCGCGCCGGCGCGACGCCCGCGGCCGCGCGCGAATGCCACGAGGCGAAGAGCGTGACGCCCGCCTGCCGCGCGAGCGCCTCCAGCCGGAAGACCTCGGCCAGGGACGCGCCGGGGGGCTTTTCTAGCATGACGTGCCGCCCTGCGGCGATGGCCTCGCGCGCGGCGGCGAAGCGTGGCACCGGAGGCATGCACAGCGACACGGCAGGTATGTCCGGCCGCGCGGCCAGCAGTGCGCCCAGCGTTTCGAAGGTCTCGACCCCCTGGACGCCGCCGGAGCGGCTGGCCGTGGCCGCAAGCTGGAAGCGCGGGTCCCGCGCGAGCGCCGGGATGTGCTGGTCGCGCGCGATCTTGCCGACGCCGACGATGGCGATGGCAAGAGCGTTGGTGTCGCTTGAAGCGGTCATGCCTGGTCCGTTCTCGGTTCGTGTAACGTGGTTGCTGGTCATGCGCGCAGGCTTGATACGCGCAGCAGACCGCGCTGCAGCAGGATGAAGAGAAGCAGCAGCACGCCGATGACGATCTTCGTCCACCAGCTCGACAGCGAGCCGTCGAAGACGATGTAGGTCTGGATCAAACCCATCGTCAGCACGCCGAACAGCGTGCCCAATACATAGCCGGCCCCACCGGTCAGAAGCGTCCCGCCGATGACGACCGCGGCAATGGCCGTCAGTTCGGTCCCCACCGTGGCCAGCGGATAGCCCGAGCTCGTGTAGATCGAGAAGACGATACCCGAGAGCCCTGCCATGAAGCCCGAGAAGGCGTAGATCCCGACAGTCGTGGCCCCGACGCGGACGCCCATCAGCCGCGCGGTCTGCTCGCCCCCGCCGATGGCGAAGACGCTGGCGCCGAAGCGGGTGCGGTGGGCGATCAGCGCTCCGGCGACGACCGCAAGCAGCATCACGATGGCGATCAGCGTCAGCCGGCCTTTGCCCGGCATCAGCCAGTAGGCGTTCTTGAGCGTCTCGTAGAAGGGGTGGACGATCGGTACGGATTCGATGGTCAGCATGTACGCGGCGCCGCGCGCCAGGAACATCCCGGCCAGCGTCACGATGAAGGCCGGCATCGCCAGGAGATGGATGACGCCCCCCATCGCCGCACCGAAGGCCGTCGTCACGGCGAGCAGGATCGCGAAGGCTGCCAGTGGATGCAGGCCCGTGTCGCGCAGCAGCACCGCGATGAAGACCCCGGAAAAGGCAATGACCGAACCGACGGAGAGGTCGATTCCGCCCGACAGGATCACCAGCGTCATGCCGACCGCCACGATGCCGAGATAGGCATTGTCGGTCAGCAGGTTGCCTACCACGCGGGTCGAGAGCATGTAGGGAAACTGCATCCAGCACACGAGATAGGCGAGCATGAAGATCCCGATCGTTGCGAGCAGCGGGTAGAGGCGGGGATTGACGGTCATTCCTTAACCCTCGACGGGACAGGTTTCGGTTCACGCCTCTGGGTGAGGCTGCGGCGAAGGAAGTACCACTCGCTCGCGAGGTTCGGGGATTGCAGGACGAGGATGATCAGCACGAGGCCCGCCTTGATGACCAGGTTGTATTCCGACGGGAAGCCGGCGAGTAGGATTCCGGTGTCGATGGTCTGGATGATCATCGCCCCCAGCACCGAGGCCGCGACCGAGAAGCGCCCGCCGAGCAGCGAGTTGCCTCCGATCACCACGGCCAGGATCGCGTCGAGTTCCAGCCAGAGCCCGGCGTTGTTGGCGTCCGCCCCGCGGATGTCGGCGGTGGCGATGATCCCGGCCAGCGCGGCGCAAAGACCCGAAGCCATGTAGACCGCGATCAGCAGAACGCGCGCGTTGACCCCGGCGAGCGCCGAGGCCGACCGGTTGATGCCGATGGCCTCGACCAGCAGGCCAAGCGCGGTGCGCCGCATCAGGATCGCAACGGCCACGGCGGTCAATATCCAGATGAAGACCGGGACCGGAAGCCCGGCGAGGATGCCCGAGCCCAGCCATGCGAAGCCGGGATCGTTGAAGGTGAGGATGCGGCCTTCGGTGATCAGTTGCGCGATGCCGCGCCCCGAGGTCATCAGGATCAGCGTCGCCACGATGGGCTGGATCCCAACGACTGCCACGAGACAGCCGTTCCAGAGCCCGCAGACAAGCCCCGCCGCCAGCGCCAGCAGCACCGCGGTCCCGGCGCCCCAGCCCGAGGCGATCGCCCAGGCCGCGGCGGCGCCCGTGATCGCCATGACGGTGCCGACCGACAGGTCGATCCCGCGCGTGGCGATGACCAGTGTCATTCCGACCGCAAGAAGCGCGACCGGCGCGCCGCGCTTCAGCACGTCGATCACCGGGCCGGAAAGGCGCCCGCCCTGGTAGTCGACGGCCAGGAATTGGGGGAAGAACAGCGTTACCAGCGCCATCAGCACGGCGAGCGTCAGCAGTTGCGGCAAGACGCGGGTGAAGGTACGTCGCATCAGGCGGCCCCCCGCGTCTGCGTTTGCGCCGCATCCGGCGTGGCAATGGCGCGAACGATGGCGTCGGCGGTGACCTCGTCCCCCACGAGCGCGTGCGCGTGGCGGCGGTCCCGGAGCACGATGATCCGGTCCGAGACCGCGACCAGCTCGTCGAATTCCGACGAGATGACCAGCAGCGCCATGCCCTCGGCGGTCATCTGGTGGATCAGGCGCAGGATCTCGGCATGGGCGCCGATGTCGATGCCGCGCGTGGGCTCGTCGAGGATGAGAAAACGCGGGTTCATCGCCAGCCAGCGGGCCAGCACGACCTTCTGCTGGTTGCCGCCCGACAAGTCGCCTACAGCCTTCTCGGCGTCGGATGTGCGGATGTCGAGCCGCGCGATGTAGTCGTCCGCCAGACGGTTCTGCTCGGCCCGCGGGACGGGGTGCGTCCAACCGCGCCGGGCCTGAAGGGCAAGAACGATGTTCTCGCGCACCGACAGGTCGGCGATGATGCCGTCGGTCTTGCGATCCTCGGGCGCGAATCCGAAACCGGCGCGGATCGCGGCGCGCGGGTTCGAGAAATCCACCGGTCCCGCCTCGTCATGGGCCTGGCCTGACTGTGCGGCGCGCACGCCGAACAACAGTTCCGCGCTTTCGGTGCGGCCCGAGCCGAGCAGCCCGGCCAGACCGATGACCTCGCCCCTGCGCACGGTCAGGTCGAAGGGCGCCACAGTGCCGGGGCGGCCGACCCTATCGAAGCGCAGCATCTCGTGGCGCTCTTCGTGGGGCGCGGTGGTCTTCCTGCGCTCCTCCTCGGTCGCCTCGTCGAGTTCACGGCCGAGCATGTGCTTGATGAGCTTCAGGCGATCCGTCTCGGCTATCGCCTCGGTGGCGATCTTGCAGCCGTTTCGCAGCACCGTCAGCCGGTCGCACAGATCGAAGACCTGGTCGAGGAAATGCGATACGAAGACGATGCCCAGCCCGCGGTCGCGCAGGTCGCGCAAGATGTCGAACAGCATCCGCACCTCCGCGGCGTCGAGGCTGGCCGTGGGTTCGTCGAGGATCAGCACCTTGCCCGACAGCGACACGGCGCGGGCGATGGCGATTACCTGCTGCACGGCGACCGAGTAGCTTCCGAGGTCGCGGCCCACGTCGATGTCGAGCCCGTAGCCCGCCAGCATCTCACGGGCCATGTCGCGCTGTGCGCGCGACGAGATCATGCCGAAGCGGCGCGGCTCGCGACCGAAGGTGAGGTTCTGCGCGACGGTGAGATTGGGCAGGAGGTTGATCTCCTGGTAGACGGTGCCGATGCCCAGCTCCTGCGCCTCGGAGGTGGTGCCGGGCGAGACGGGTTGTCCGTCGAGAAGGATCTGGCCGGAATCGCGGCGATAGGCGCCGGTCATGCATTTGATGAGCGTGGATTTCCCCGCGCCGTTCTCGCCGAGCAGCGCGTGGACCTCGCCCGCCTTCAGTTCGAAGTCGACCGCATCCAGCGCTTTCGTGCCGGGGAAGGATTTCGAGAGGGAGCGGATGGAAAGCAGCATGGGAACCTCGTTCGCGGCCGCGGAACCGGGGCGGATCGCTCCGCCCCGGCAAGTGGGAGGATCAGTAACCGAGATCCTTGCGTGCCTCGTACTCGGCCATCGGGTCGTCGTCCTGCGTGTAGAGCGTCGACTCGGTCTGGATGAACTTCTCGGGCATCGTGCCGTCCTCCCAGTATGCCTCGAGCGCGTCGAAGGCGGGACCGGCCATGTTCGGCGTCAGCTCGACCGTGGCGTTCGCGTCACCTTCGGCCATGGCCTTGAAGATGTCCGGGACCGCGTCGATGGAGACGATCAGGATGTCCTCGCCCGGGTTCAGCCCGGCCTCGTTGATCGCCTGGATCGCACCCAGCGCCATGTCGTCGTTGTGGGCGTAGAGGGCGCAGATCTCGTTGCCCGATTCCGCCTGCAGGAAGCTCTCCATCACCTCCTTGCCGCCGGTGCGGGTGAAGTCGCCGGTCTGCGAACGGACGATTTCCAGGTTGTCGTGGCCTTCGATCGCGTTGCGGAAGCCCGTGGCACGGTCGATGGCGGGGGAAGAGCCCGTCGTGCCCTGAAGCTCGACGATGCGGCATTCGCGGTCGCCGACCTTCTCCACCAGCCACTGGCCCGCCACTTCGCCCTCGTGCACGAGGTCCGAGCCCACGGCGGTCAGGTAGAGATCGTCGGGCGCGTCTACCTGACGGTCGAGCAGGACGACGGGGATCTCGGCTTCCTGCGCTTCCTCCAGAACGCTGTCCCAGCCGGTCGCGACGACCGGGGCAAGCAGGATCGCGTCAACGCCCTGCGCCACGAACGAGCGGATCGCGGCGATCTGGTTCTCCTGGCGCTGCTGCGCGTCCGAGAACTTGAGGTCGATGCCGCGTTCCTCGGCCTGCTGACGGGTCAGCGTCGTTTCGGCGGCCCGCCAGCCGGATTCCGATCCGATCTGCGAGAAGCCGACGGTCTGGGCCGTCGCGGCGGCTGCGCAGACCATTATGGCTGCGCTGGTCATCAAAGTCTTGAGCATGTCTCTCTCCCTTCAAGTGAAGCGAGGGCGGGTTCCCTCCCGTCCTTTGCGCTTGCTTATTCATACCCCTTTCCGGGGCCTCCTCCTGCGGCGGCGATCACCGCGCGCTTCAGTGGCTGTCGCGGGGCACCTCCCTTCCTCGGCAGCCTTTCAGAAAGTCGAAATCGGCGCCCGTATCCGCGCCCTCGACGTGGTCGTGAAACAGCTTGGTGTAGCCGCTTGTGGGTGCTTGCACATGTGGCGTCCACTCGGCCAGCCGACGCTGCAATTCGTCCTCGGAAATGTCGAGATGCAGGCGCCGGGCCGGCACGTCGAGTTCGATCATGTCGCCGTCGCGGACCACCGCCAGCGGGCCGCCCGCCGCCGCCTCGGGAGAGGTGTGCAGGACCACGGTGCCGTAGGCGGTGCCGGACATGCGGGCATCCGAGATCCGGACCATGTCCGTGATCCCGCGCCGCAAAACCTTGGGCGGCAGGCCCATGTTGCCGACCTCGGACATGCCGGGGTATCCCTTCGGCCCGCAATTCTTGAGTACCATCACGCAGGTCTCGTCGATATCCAGCGCCTCGTCCGCGATGCGCGCCTTGTAGTGGTCGATGTCCTCGAAGACCACGGCGCGGCCCCGGTGCTGCATCAGGTGCGGGCTTGCGGCCGAGGGTTTCAGCACCGCGCCGGACGGGGCGAGGTTGCCGCGCAGAACGGCGATGCCGCCGGACGCCGTGAGCGCCCTCTCGACCGGCAGGATCACGTCCTCGTTCCAGTTGGTGGCGTCGCCGAGTTCGTCCCAGATCCGCCCGCCGGAGACGGTCAGCGCATCCTTGTGCAGCATTCCCGCCTCGCCCAGCCGCTTCAGCACGACAGGCAGGCCTCCGGCATAGAAGAACTCCTCCATCAGGTACTTGCCCGAGGGCATGAGGTTCACGATGGTCGGGACGTCGCGCCCCAGGCGGTCCCAGTCGTCCAGCGTCAGGTCCACCCCGACGCGGCCGGCCAGCGCCAGGACATGGATGACCGCGTTGGTGGATCCGCCGATCGCGCCGTTGCAGCGGATCGCGTTCTCGAATGCCTCGCGGGTCAGGATGTCCGACGGCTTCAGGTCGTCCTTGACCATCTGCACGATCCGACGTCCCGACAGCTGCGCCATCACGCGCCGTCGCGCGTCCACCGCGGGAATAGCGGCGTTGCCGGACAGCGCCATGCCGAGCGCCTCGGCCATCGATGCCATGGTCGAAGCCGTGCCCATCGTGTTGCAGGTCCCGGTGGAGCGGCTCATCGCCTGCTCGGCCTCGAGGAACTCCTCCTGCGTCATCTTTCCGGCCTTGATGCCCTCGGACATCTGCCACAGCGCGGTGCCCGAGCCCAGTCGCTCGCCCCGGAACCAGCCGTTCAGCATCGGCCCACCGGTGACGACGATCGACGGGATGTCGGTCGAGGCCGCGCCCATCATCAGCGACGGCGTGGTCTTGTCGCAGCCCACCAGCAGCACGGCGCCGTCGATCGGTTGCGCGCGCATCACCTCCTCGACGGCCATCGCCGCGAGGTTGCGATACAGCATCGCGGTGGGGCGGAAGGTGTTCTCAGACGCCGAGAACACCGGCACTTCGAGCGGGAATCCCCCGGCCTCCCAGACACCGGCCTTCACCTTTTCGGCCAGTTCTCGCAGGTGGCCGTTGCACGGCGTCAGCTCGCCCCAGGTGTTGAGGATGCCGATGACCGGGCGGCCGTCGAACAGGTCGTGCGGGTAGCCCTGGTTCTTCATCCAGCCGCGGTGGTAGATGTTGTCGCGGCTGGTGCCGCCGTACCATTCCTGGCTGCGGAGCCTGCGGGGCCATTGTGCGGGTTCGAACGCCATCAGAGCACCCGGATCTCGGTCATCGCCGCGGCGCCGCTTGCGGGGCGGTGCGACAGCGCGTTGCGCAGCGGCAGGCCGAAGGGGGCGGCCTCGATTTCGAACTGGTCGCCGTCCTCTGGGCGCACGCCGTCGGCGAAGGACAGCGTCGCGGTGCCGAACATGTGGACATGCACGTCGCCGGGCTGGCGGAACAGCGCGTACTTGAAGTGATGGTGTTCGAGGTTGCGGATCGAGTGGGACATGTTCGCCTCGCCTGACAGGAAGGGCTTCTCGAAGACGACCTCGCCGCCGCGGCGGATGCGGCTGACGCCCTCGACGCTTTGCGGCAGGTCGCCCACCAGCAGTTCCGGTCCGAAGGAGCACGGGCGCAGCTTGGAATGCGCGAGGTAGAGGTAGTTCTGCCGCTCGGTCACGTGGTCCGAGAACTCGTTGGCCAAGGCAAAGCCGACGCGGAAGGGGGTTCCGTCGCGGCCGATGACGTAGATCCCCGCGATCTCGGGCTCTTCGCCGCCATCCAGCGCGAAGGCGGGGCTTGCGAGTGCCGCGCCGGGCGCCACCAGCGCGGCGCCGGAGCCCTTGTAGAACCACTCCGGCTGCACGCCCGCCAGACCGTTGACGGGCTTCCCGCCCTCGACCCCCAAGCGGAACATGCGCATCGAGTCGGTCTCGTCCTCGGGCTTCTTCGCGTGCATCGAGGCGCGCGTGGAGGCGGAGCCGAGATGCGTCAGGCCTGTCCCGGTCAGGTGCAGGTGCGCCGGGTCGGGATGCAGGATCGGCGGCAGCAGCCGGCCCTCGGACAAAAGCCCTTCCAGGTCGACCGCGCCGTTCAGCCCCAGGTCCAGGACGTGGTCGCGGATCGACGTGCCCGCCTCTGCGGCCTCGATCGCCAGGTCGTAAAGCGGACGGTCCGACCTGACGTCATAGGCTTCGGATCCTTCGCGGGCCACGACCTGCGGGCGACCGGAGGCGTCGGTGTATTGGGAAATCAGCACTTGGGTCAGCCTTTCTTCTTGTTCATGACGTCGAAGATCACCGCGGCGAGCAGGACGAGGCCCTTGATCACCTGCTGGTAGTCGATCCCGATGCCGAGAATGGACATGCCGTTGTTCATCACGCCCATGATGAAGGCCCCCACGACCGCGCCGACCACCGTTCCGACGCCGCCGGCCATCGAGGCGCCGCCGATGAACACCGCCGCGATCACGTCAAGCTCGAACGTCGCACCGGCCTTCGGCGTGGCGGTGTTGAGCCGCGCGGCGAAGACGAGCCCCGCTAGGGCTGCAAGCATCCCCATGTTGGCGAAGGTCAGGAAGACCAGCCGCTTCGAATTGATGCCCGACAGGGTCGCCGCCTTCTCGTTGCCGCCGATCGCGTAGATGCGCCGTCCGGTCGTGGTTCGGCTGGTAACGAAGGAATAGACCGCGATCAGCAGCGCCATGACGATGAAGACGTTGGGCAGGCCACGGAAATCGGCCATCAGCCAGCTCATCCACGAGATCCCGATGAAGATGATCGCGGTCTTCGCGGCAAAGAAGGCGAACGGTTCTTCTAGCGTGCCCGTCTTGGCCTGCGCGACGCGGGTGCGCAGCGCGAGCAAAACGAGACCGGTCGCGACGGCAAGACCGATCAGGAAGGACATCAGGTTGAAGCCCTCCATCGCGAAAAGGTCCGGTACGAAACCTGACGCGATGAGCTGGAACTGCGGAGGCAGCGGACCGACCGACTGACCGGCGAGCAGCCACAGGGTAAGGCCCTTGAAGACCAGCATCCCCGCCAGCGTCACGATGAAGGACGGGATGCGGAAATAGGCCACCCAGAATCCCTGCGCTGCGCCGATTAAGGCCCCCACCACGAGGCAGAGCGCGCCCGCGATGAGGTAGTGGACGTCCCAGTTGACGATCATCACCGCTGCAAGCGCTCCCGTGAAACCCAGCACCGAGCCGACGGAAAGGTCGATATGGCCGGCGACGATCACCAGCAGCATCCCGATCGCCATGATGACGATGTAGGAGTTCTGCAGCACCAGGTTGGTCAGGTTGACCGGCTTCAGCAGGATGCCGCCCGTCGCGATCTGGAAGAACGCCATGATGGCGATGAGCGCGAAGAGGATGCCGTATTCACGCAGATGGTTCTTGAGGAAGCGCCAGCTTGCGCGCGCCTGTTCCCCGGCGGGCTTTTCCGCAGTGCTGTCGACGACATGGCTCATTGCTGTCGCTCTCCCGATCTGATGATGCAGGCCATGATTTTCTCCTGGCTCGCCTCGGCGGTCGCCATTTCGGCGACGAAGCGGCCCTCGTTCATGACGTAAAGACGGTCGGTGATGCCGAGCAGTTCGGGCATTTCCGACGAGATGACGATGATCGACTTGCCGGCTGCGGCGAGATCGCGGATCACCGTGTAGATTTCGTATTTCGCGCCGACGTCGATGCCGCGCGTCGGCTCGTCGAGGATCAGGATGTCAGGATCGGCGAAAAGCCACTTGGACAGCACGACCTTCTGCTGGTTGCCGCCCGACAGGTTCACCGTCTCCTGCTCGATCGAGCTCGACTTGATGGCAAGCCTGTCGCGGTAGCGCTCGGCCACCTCGGCCTCGCGCCGGCGGTTCACGACCATGCCGTCGGCGATCGCGTCGAGTTTGGCCAGCGGCACGTTGCTCCGGATCGAGTCGTCGAGGACGAGGCCGTAGGTCTTCCGGTCCTCCGTCGCATAGGCCAGCCCGGCGTTGATCGCCGAGCGCACCGTGGACAGATCGGCCACCGTGCCGTTGATCCTTGCCGTTCCCGAGATGTCGCGCCCCCAGGAGCGCCCGAAGAGGCTCATGGCCAGTTCCGTCCGACCGGCGCCCATCAGACCGGCGATGCCCAGAACCTCGCCGCGGCGGACGTGGAACGACACGTTGCGGACCACGGCGCGCTCGGTCTGCACGGGGTGGTGGACCGTCCAGTCCGACACCTCCATCGCGATCTCGTCCTTGATCCGCGGCTTTCGCGGCGGATAGCGGTCGTCCAGCGCGCGGCCCACCATGTCGCGGATGATGTCATCCTCGCTGATGCCGTCGCTGCAGTCGAGCCGGGCCACGGCCGAGCCGTCGCGCAGCACGGTGATCGTGTCGGCGACCTGGCTGATCTCGTTCAGCTTGTGGCTGATCAGGATCGAGGTGACGCCCTGCCGGCGGAATTCCTTGAGCAGCGCCAGCAGCTTCGCGCTGTCCTGCTCGTTCAGGGACGAGGTCGGCTCGTCCAGGATCAGCAGGCGCACGTCCTTCGACAGCGCCTTCGCGATCTCGACCATCTGCTGCTTGCCCAGGCCCAGGTCGGCGACGATCGCCCTGGCGCTTTCGTTGAGGCCGACGCGGTCCAGAAGCTGTCTGGCGCGGCGCTCCGTCTCACGCCAGTCGATGACGCCGCCCCGTGCGCGCTCGTTGCCGAGAAAGATGTTCTCGGCCACCGAGAGAAGGGGGATCAGCGCGAGTTCCTGATGAATGATGATGATGCCGCGGGTTTCGCTGTCGCGGATGTTGCGGAAGTGCTGGACCTCACCGTCGAAGAGAATGTCGCCGTCATAGGAGCCGTGCGGATAGACCCCCGACAGGACCTTCATCAACGTCGACTTTCCCGCGCCGTTCTCGCCGACCAGCGCATGAATCTCGCCTTCCTCGACCTTGAGATTCACTTGGTCGAGCGCCTTCACTCCCGGAAATTCCTTGGTGATGTCCCGCATCTCGAGCAGGGTCGCCATCTCGTCTCTCCCTCGAATTCTCGGTCAGCCCCCGGCCTGGCGGCCGGGGGCCCGGTCAGGCGGCGCGAATGCGCGCCGCCATCGGGGAGGTCACTCGATCTGGTCCCTCGTGTAGTAGTTGGAGCCCAACAGCACCTCTTCCCAGTTCTCGGCGGTCACAGGCATCGGCTCGAGCAGGTAGGACGGAACCACCTTCACGCCGTTGTCGTAGGTCTCGGTGTCGTTGATCTGCGGCTCGCCGCCCTGAAGCAGCGCGTCGACCATGCCGACCGTCACCTTCGCCAGCTCGCGCGTGTCCTTGAAGATCGTCGAGTACTGGTCGCCGCGGATGATCGCCTTGATCGACGGGATCTCTGCATCCTGACCGGTGACGATGGGCATCGCCATGTCGCCGGACCCATAACCCACGCCCTTGAGCGAGGAGATGATGCCGATCGACAGGCCGTCATAGGGCGACAGGACGCCGTGAACCTGGCGGTCGGTATAGTTCGCGGACAGCAGGTTATCCATCCGTGCCTGCGCGACCGAACCGTCCCAGCGCAGCGTGCCGACGGTATCCATGCCGCTCTGCCCCGAGACGATCTGGATCTTGCCCGCGTCGATCATCGGCTGCAGCACGCTCATCGCGCCATCGTAGAAGAAATACGCGTTGTTGTCGTCGGGCGAGCCGCCGAACAGCTCGACGTTCCAGCTCTCCTGGTCCGGGAAGCGCTCTTCCAGACCGTCCACGAGCGTGTTCGCCTGCTGGACGCCCACCTGAAAGTTGTCGAAGGTCGCGTAATAGTCCACGTCGCCGGAGTCGCGGATCAGCCGGTCGTACGCGACCACCGGGATGTCCATCGCCGCGGCATTGGCCAGCGCGTTGGTCAGGGTGGTGCCGTCGATCGCGGCGATCACCAGCGCGTCCACGCCCTTGGTGATCATGTTCTCGATCTGCGCAAGCTGGTTGGGGATGTCGTCCTCGGCATATTGCAGGTCGCTCTCGTAGCCGGCCGCCTCGAACTGCTGCACCATGTTCTCGCCGTCGGCTATCCAGCGCGCGGACGATTTGGTGGGCATTGCGATGCCGATGGTGCCCTTGTCCTGGGCGTAAGCTGGCAGTGCCAGAAGCGCAGCAAGCGCGGTGGCGCCGAGGGCGCGTCGCGTCAGTGTCATGATGTCCTCCCACAAGGCGCGGGGCAGCAGCGCCCCGTCTTCTCCTCCAGCCGTTCAGTCGGCCCGGCTACACCATTGCGATATTCAGAAATATACGACAAATTCCGATTTGGCCTTCTGATATACCGGTACTGATATGCCTGAACCTGCCCTGCCAGAGATTGCCGCGGCCGACGGCCTCGTCAGGCGCGGGTTGAAGTTCCCCCAGCTCCGGCTGCTCGCGGCGCTGCGCGAGCACGGGCAGATCGGCGCGGCGGCGCGAAGCCTTGGCATGACGCAACCGGCCGCCTCACGGCTGATGGCGCAACTCGAGGCGATGGTCGGCACGCCGTTGTACGTTCGCCACCCGCGCGGGGTCGAACTCACAGAGGCGGGGCGCATCCTGGCCGAGCAGGCGAGCGAGACGCTCAAGGGGCTGGATCGGGCATACCAGACAGTGTCGGAGCTGAAGGGGGGCGTGCGCGGCCAGGTTCGCGTCGGCTCCGTCACCGGGCCGTCGCTCGAGCATCTGCTGCCGGTCCTGCGCGAGGTCCGGCTGACCTATCCCGACATCGAGGTGACGGTACAGGTCGATACCTCGGACCGGCTGGCCGAGGCGCTGCTGGCCGACGATCTGGATTTCTACATCGGGCGCATACCCGACATGGCCGATGCACGGCCCTTCGCCGTGGACGTGATCGGGCCAGAGCCGATCAGCCTCCTCGTCCGGCTCGACCATCCGCTGACGCGGAAGGAACAGCCGACCTTAGCCGACTGCCTCGCCTTCGACTGGATCCTGCAGCCGCCCGGAGGCCTGCTGCGGCGCACCGCAGAGAACCACCTGCTGGAGCGTGGCCTGCCGATGCCCCCGCGCGTGGTCAGCACGACGTCGATGCTCTTTACCCTGGCGCTGGTCAACGACACCAACGCCATCGCACCCATTGCGCACGCTGTCTCTCAATTCTTTATCCAGCGCGCCGCGCTTGGCAGCCGTCTGGCTATCCTTCCGGTCGCGGAGTCGATTGCTGTGCGGGACTTCGGCATCGTGTCTCGTGCGGACACAACGCATCCGCCGGCCACCGACCGTTTTCTGTCGCTGCTTCGCGCTAGGACCCGCAGCGCACGGGCGAGGGCAGAAAACTCGCGGTGATCGATCAGCGCCCCGCGCTCCCCCCGCAGCTGCCCGTGGGGCGAGAACTCGGAGTAGACGATCACTGAGGCTGAACCCATCGCGACGAAGAGGCGCCTGGAAAATATCGATCAGGACATCGGCGGCGGTCACGGTCTGGCTCGACATTTCCTCGACCAGGGACCAGACGATGTGCCGGTCGATCTCTTCAAAATAATCGATCCCGCGCAGGACTTTGATGCCGCGATCCCGCAAATCTTCCGGAATATGCAGGATCTCCTGGTATTTGCGGCTCAGTGCTTCGAATGCTTCGGCCCCGTGGCGGTTGTTCTTCCAGCGACGGAAGACCAGAAGCGCCTCGACATTCAGCCTGCCGTCCTCGCCCAGTGCGCGGCAGTAGCAGGACTGGAAAAGAGTGATCGCGAAGTCTTCCAGATCCGGCTCATTCGAGACGTAGCCATAGGCGTTCGCGACCTGCTTCCAGAAGAAGTCCGTCAGCCTCGCGCGCTCCATCAGCCGCAGCGCGTCGTCACTGCCCTCGGCCAACTCGCCCAGCAGCGCCTCGATCACAGTGTCCAGTGCCCCTTCGGCTCCGGCACAGACGGCCACCATGCGGCGCAAGACGTCCGTCTTGGTCGCGCGGACGACGGCAACTGCCGCTTCAATGTCTCGATCCGGGAAGGACAACTGGCTGTTGGACCTGCAACTGGCGACGGCGGTGTTCAAGGCCGACCAGGCGGCGATCTGGCCGGCCGAACTTGGTCTGCCCCCGCAGTTCGAGGATGTGGTGCGGGATCACATCGAGTTCTATCGCTCCAAGGCCGGCGCAATCGGAACACCGAAACTTCGGAGCCCATTCTGATTTCCGTGCCGGCGATCATCTCCGCCGAAGACTTCGACAGAACCCAACGCACCCTAAAATCTCGGAATCCCAAGAAGGTTTCGCCGAGAACCGTGAGCAGCCCCGTTTTGCTGAGTGGCCTCGCCACCTGTGCGACCTGCGGCAGCGGCATGATACTCAGCACCGGGAAGGGCGGAAAATACCGCTACTACGCCTGCGGTGGCCGCATGCGCCAAGGCAAGGGAACATGCGGCGGGCGTCGCGTCCGGATGGGAGAGACCGATGATCTGGTCTTAGCCGCCATCATGGAAGACCTGCTGACCCACGACCGAATGGCAGCGTTTCTTCATGAGCTGCAAGAGCGGCAGACGGTCAGAGCCGCCGCAGCCAGCGACAGCCTCGGGAAACACGAAGCCCACTTGAGCGACACGAAGGCAAAACTGAACCGCCTACTCCAGTTGGTCGAAGATGGCGTCATGGAAAGTTCCGACCCCACACTCGCCGAGCGCCTCGACGACCTGAGGGCGCAGCGCGACATTTCAGAGAAGGCGTAAAAACGGCGCGTGCTGAACTTGCCCCAGACGAGAAAGTGGCCGCCGAAAAAATCTCCGACTTCGTCGATCTCATGCGGAAAAAGCTTACCACTGGTGATACTCAGTCGCGCCAAGGATATCTTCGTGCCGTCATCGACAACATCGAGATCGACGCCAACGAGATCCGAATTCGCGGCCGGAGAACTAACGTGAGACAGGCAATCAGTGACCAGAAAAGTATGCCTGCGGCAGTGCCCACTTTTGTTCGCAAGTGGCGGAGAGACAGTCAGCCGAGACAGCGTTCGACAAGATACGACTACGTTCGATAACGCAATTGCCTCAATCACTTACCCTAGTCGGGTTGTCCGAGGTTGTCCATTGTAATCCGCCACCAGCCGCTTCACAATGTGGGTTAGCATGTGGGCTAGTTGTGAGGCAGCGACGTTCGAATGCCGAAATCGCGCGGTGGGCACCCCGACAAAGCACTGACGGCGGTGAAGGTGCGTCAGCTGAAAGAACCGGGGCGGTACGCCGACGGCAATGGCCTCCATCTTGTTATCGAGAAAGGCGGCTCAAAGCGATGGCTGCTGCGCATCATGGTGCGCGGGCGTCGCCGTGACATGGGCCTTGGCAGTGCCGCGCTCGTATCCCTAGTCGAAGCACGCGAGCTGGCACTTCGATATCGAAAGATCGCCCGGGAGGGCGGCGATCCAATCGAGGAAAGGCGCCAAGCGCAGACGGTCGTGCCCACCTTCACTGAGGCAGTGCGGCGCGTGCATGAGGAAAGTCGCCCGTCGTGGAAGAATGCGAAACATACGCAGCAGTGGGTGAACACGCTGGAGAGCTATGCGGTGCCGGTGATCGGAGATCGACCAGTCAACGCGGTCGAGACCGCCGACATCCTGCGGGTGCTGTCGCCAATCTGGCTTACGAAGGCCGAGACGGCGCGGCGTGTTCGCCAGCGCATGGCCACCGTGTTTGACTGGGCTAAGGCCGCCGGCTTCCGCACGGGAGAGAACCCAGTCAGCGGCGTTGACCGGGGCCTGCCCAAGCAAACAGCCAAGGTCACCCACCACAAGGCAATGCCATACCAGCAGGTGCCCCAGTTCATCACCCAGCTCCGCTCAAAGGACAGCGGCTACACCACGCGTCTGGCGCTGGAATTTCTGATCCTGACAGCCGCGCGAACATCCGAGGTGCTGCACGCGACGTGGTCGGAGCTCGACCTAGAGGCGGGCGTTTGGACCGTGCCAGCGGAGCGCATGAAGGCCAAGCGGGAGCACCGCGTCCCGCTCACCGATCGGGGCTCGGCGATACTCAGGAAGCTGCAAGAACAAGGAACGGAAGGCGTCGTATTCCCCGGCCAAAAGGTCGAGCGGCCAATGTCAAACATGGCGATGACAAACCTTCTTCGCCGCATGGAGGTTGACGTGACGGTGCACGGTTTCCGATCAGCGTTCCGCGACTGGGTTGCCGAGGAGACTCAGTTCCCTAATGAGCTTGCCGAGATGGCTCTGGCGCATTCGATCAAGAACGCGACTGAGGCAGCCTATAGGCGGGGCGACCTGCTTGAGCGGAGGAGAGAGATGATGGTGCAGTGGGAGGCTTTTATCTGCGATGCCTGATCAGAAAAAAGTTCTGCCAAAGCATGTCCCGGACTACGCCCCCTTGTTCTTCAAGCCGCAGGATTGGCGGAGGCTACACTTATGTGCCTTGATAAACGGGTATCGTGCACTCGACCGTTCGAGAAAAGGTGAGAATTTCAGGCTACTTTACCCGCAGATCATCTCGTCGCTTGCAGAAGCGCACCACGTATATTTAGATGAAAAGTTCCACGAACATGAAGATAGTCACTTTCGATACAAGAAAAAAGATCTAGAGGACGCCCGAAAGAAGGTCAGTGATGCAATTTGCGCAATCGAAAAAGTACCAAGAAATTTCGAGCGAACCTTCTCAAGGACTATCGCCCACAGGGGCATTCGTTCGGTGCGCGAAATTCTTACAGACCTAAATAATCTGCAGGAAAGACTTAATTGGTATTCGGCTGATCCGGGTAATATGAGTGGTCGTCGAAGCAATGCTCCTCTCTTAAAGCTGATCAACGGCGTAGCAGACATCATGGAACAGCAGCTTACGCTCTCTCTGCCAAGGACGTCGGAGAGAGCGGTAGGCGGAAGATACGACGATGAGAACGAATGCTTTGTAAACGACCGCTTTGAGTGCATCTACAGAACAGTCAATACTTTGGAAGGCTCATGTACTCGAGCCAACATAGCCAGCGTCCTCAGCGCACGTAAGGGGCGCGTGCAAACCTAGAAGAATCGATATGGCTCGCGGCCCTATTCTTGCAGGCGGAAAGCTTTGCTCCTCGGCGAGATCTTTCGCTAATCAAAAAGCCTCGGAACTAAACCCGGAGGCGATTTTGATGAGACAGAGACCGCAACGTACAGCGAGCATCCAAGACAAAGAAAGAGGGGCAGCCAGAGCGCTTGGCGAAGATCTAGTTCGGCAACGAGAGGTTCTAGTAAGGCTGCCACAGATCATTGGCGATGGCGGTATTCTACCTGTATCCCGCACCACTTTTTATAGCCTGATCGCCCAAGGCAAGCTTCCTGAGCCGATCAAGTTGGGACCTAGGATAAGTTGTTGGCGGCTCGCCGACATTGAAAAATTCATCGATGAAGCAGAGGAGGTTTAACCGAATGATTGCGAGGTCTAATTCGCTAAGCCTCCAGGGCAGAAGGCGTATCAAGAAGTGCAAGCTACGGTTAAAGGAGGCTAAGCTCGGTTTGCGGCATGAGAAGCTTATCGCGTTACAAGATGTTGCTGTCGTCGAGAAAATGATGCGAGATGATCCGCGGGAAGAAGAGTGGTTCGTGGGAGACAAATTTTGGGTTGGCCGGCGCCGAAAGCCAAAAATCGGCAAGCATCACGAGTTGCTATTCTACTTGCTCATCTTTGTGTTTGGAGGCGGAAGGAATGCGGACAAAAACGCTAGCCTGTACCACACCTCCCTGCAGGCAGTCCTCTTAGACGGCGTCCCACGAAACAGGATCGCTGTAGAAATTGAAAAGCGGGGCGGCATCCGTGCAGTTGCGGAAGCGCATCGCGAGCGCCTCAAAGTCGAGCCGGTCGGTGCAAACGTAAAGGGTAATCCGTCCAAGCCTGCACGGACTGCCAAAGCGACAACGCAGAAGCCATCAACACCCGCGCTCACACCAACCAAAGTAGTGACCGTCACCAGAGAAATGAACCTCAATCGCGACATCTGGTGCAAAACAGACGATCCGGGCAAGATATTTGGTTCATGCCGGCCGGTACTAGCCTGTAAGATCATACGCGGAGGAAAGGACGCCGACGGATACGACATCTTTCGACTGGAACTCGACTGAGATCGTGCATAGGCCAAGGCGCATGGCGGGGCCATATAGTCCAGCAATCTCGCAACGATCCAGCCGGCTTTCGAGCCGGCTGTTTCGCGTTCGGGCATCGTCTCCTGCGCCGCTAGCGCTGCGATCCGCCGGCGCGCGATCTGGAAAACCCGAAGAGCAAGCCGGTGGTGTTTCACGCAGTCCATAGCTGAAGGCTGTCTCGATCTCAGCTTCGCCGTGTGGTTATCGACGGGCGGCAAGCGGCTTCGCGGTGCTGACACCTCCAGACTTAGCCATACGGCGCGAAAGCGCGCGGACAAAGTTGCCTTTGCGATAATTCTGGATTCGGCTAAGGTCCCAGAAGAAACGAAAAGGGGGCGCATGGCCAAGAACATCTGCATCTTCTCGGATGGAACGGGTCAGAAGGGCGGAGTTCATGCCGATCAGAGGCTCTCCAACGTCTACAAGCTCTATCGGGCTATGAGACCCGGCCCAGACTCTCCAATCAGCCCGCAGGACCAAGTGGCGTTCTATGACGCCGGTTTGGGCACAAGCGAGAGCAGAGGGGTGTTCCGCCGTATCAGGCCTCTTCTCGAGCGCGCCGTAGGCACCGGCATCGATCACAACATCATCGACTGCTACGAACAAATCATCGCCTACTACGAGCCGGGAGACCGGGTCCTGCTCTTTGGATTTTCGCGGGGCGCGTACACCGTTCGAGCTCTTGCCAATGTCATGAACCTGTGTGGAGTTCCGACCAGGATGCCGGACGGCTCGCCGGTGCCGAGGCACGGGCGCCCCCTCCGCAAGATCGCAACTGATGCCGTGAAGTTTGTGTATAGCCACGGAGCGGGCAAGGCACGGGACCAAGAGCCTTATTTCTCCAACCGCGAAGAGCTCGGACGGCGCTTCCGGGCAAAGTACGGCAGCTCACCTGTTGACGCAGAGAACGCTCAGGGAAACGTGCAGCCCACGTTCATTGGCGTCTTTGACACGGTGGCAGCGCTGAGGACGACACTCGTGCGAAGTATTGTCTGGGGGGCCGCTACGGCTCTCTGGATTTTGACGGTTCTCGGCATCTTTCTCGGCTGGGCATTGTGGATCGTCGTACCCATAGGCCTGCTCGCGGGCCTGCTCACGTACCGACTGATCAAGCTGCTGGTCGAAGCCTTCAAGTATTTCTCGCCCGATCCTCGACATCGTTTGAGTCTCAAGAGACTGAGCGACTGGCCCGAGATCCTGAAGACCGGCCATTTCGCCGGCTGGAACCGGAGGCACTACGACCGCTGGCTCGACCCGGACGTTGGGCACGGTCGACACGCCATAGCCATAGACGAGGACCGGGAAAACTTTCCCAGAGTCGAGTGGGGCGCTCAGGCCGCCTATGAACGCACTCGAGACCGGCATCCTGCGTGGCTCGAGCAGGTCTGGTTCGCTGGCTGCCATAGCGACGTTGGTGGGAGCTATCCGGAGCCTGAATCGCGTTTAAGTGACATCGCGCTGGACTGGATGGTGTCGGAACTGCGCGAGTGCGTGCCGTCTATTTGCATCAACGAAGCGCTGCTCAACCGCCATCCCGATGCGGAAGGTCTCCAGCATCGGGAGGACATAATGTTTCGACTTTGGGAACGGGACTTCAAGTGGCCAAGGAAGCCGCGGAAGATCGACCCGAAGGCTGACTTGCATCCTACTGTCTTGGAGCGCCTCGCAGCTGGGCCAGTGCCGCAGAGCGACGAGGTGAAAGACTATCGGCCGGAGAACCTCGGCGATCATGAACAAGCACAAGGGTTCTACAAAGACGAACGCCCGTCCCGTGCCCACTAGTTAAGCCGGTCAATGACTCCGGCTTTGGCGTACACCAACGGCATCAGGCGCTTAATACTGCCGTCACGAGCCGATCTATCCAGCAGGTTTCAACCGCCTCAGTGCACCTTCCCGCTTCACCTGACGCCTTTCCCAATTCGTCAGTCGCGACATTTCCGATGATGACTTTGGCAGAACCAAAATATCATCCGATCCGAAGTCCAATTTCTTAATCGTCTTTAGGACATACTCGGCAGCGTAGTCCTGCGTTTCCGCAAGGTCAGAGGCATGCAGGCGGCTGAGGTAACGCGTAGGGCCCACGAACCGCTCCTGATGCAGCGATATGTACTCGCTCAGGCTCGATTTCAGCCGTGTCGTCCAAGGCGGGAAGGCAACGATGACTTGAAAGTGCAACCCGTCGTTGATGTTGCAATCCACGTGAGTACTTTTCTGGTTCTTGAAGACGTGCAAATCAGGCGCGCCAATCCAAAGCGGCAGATCGTCTAGCGGCTTTTTCTTTGGGTGCCTGTACACGTGCGAAAGTATCTTCGCATACGTCCTTTCGACCTCCTCTTGCATCTGCTTCACCTTCGCGGAACGTGAGCCCGACAGCTGGTTGAACATGAACGCGAGCTGATGGCAGGCCCATCCTTCAGCAGCGCGTTCCATGATCATCCGTCCGTATGCCTGGATTAGCTCTTTGTCTTTGCGCATCGTTTTTCTCCATGTTTCTTGCCACCCTGCATTGCGGCGTACCCCTTTACGGCGGGGCAGAAATGCCGTCAGCAGGCCAGGGCGCGAACACGTGTGCGACAGAGGGAAAGCCTGAGGCCTCTCCGTTGATGTCGACTTGAACGGGGAGAACCAATGTCGGAACTTCCGACATTCACGACGCGGTCAAGCATGCAATAAACGTGCTGAGGCGACCGGTTATTGTCGGAAGTTCCGACGTTCATCATTTCATTCCGGTCGGCACCGCTTTGCCGAGCTTTGCCATGTTTGGCTGAGGTTCCCGCACTTGCAGGGGCCCGGCTAGATGTTCTAGCGAGGTTGGACGTTTGCCTGTTTCGTCGGAAGTTCCGACGTTCGCGTTTCTAGTCCTGTCCGCTGCTGCATTGCTTCCGCGCCCTTGCCATCTTGCCCTAGAACGACGGAGGTGCGTCGCGCGGTATGCTTGGAGCGGTGATTGCTTTTGTGTCTTGGTTGCTGATTTGGGGGAGTATCTAGTTGTTGATATTCGGGTGTTTCTGATTGTTGGTTAGTTGGTTGGTTGGTTGGTTGTTGAAGTGTTACTTCATGGGTGCACAAGGCACAGGTGTGCCATATGCATACGCAAAAATCGCGCATCCATTGTAGCCCTCTGTAGTAGGTGGGCACACTGTCGGGCGCATCCCTGAACAGCGTCACAGTATGAATTGGCATTTGCTGCCACCCCCCATTTACAGGCCGCCCCAAAACTTCCGGCTTCGGCAAATATCGCCAAGATGTTTCACTCAGTTCTTAGATGATCGCCGCGGCACAGTTCTCGGCAACTTTTCAAATCTGTTGACTGTTTTTATGGTGGCGTTATAATCAAGCCACAAACCATTCGGCCGAATTTCAGGCCGAAAGTGGATTTGTATGTGAAGGGGCCTTCGGGCCTCTTTTTTTATGCCCAATCCAATGGAGAGAGAAATGGCGACGCAATCGGCGCTGGCGCAGGCTGGAAAGATCAAGGCACCAATGGTGGTACTGTTTGGGCGCGACGAGAGCGGCAGGGCGCATGCCTCACGCTTCGCCGCCGAGCATCACCAAGCGGCAATCGGGGCGGCGGCAATGATGGGCTTCCGAGCCCTTGCGGTTCAGGATCCCGAAGCCGGCGAACTGGCGACCAAGACACCGGCGGGAAAGTTGTTCGCGAGCGGCAAGGCGTTTGTTCCCTTCGTGAAGAGCGCCACTGCGGAGGCGCTGGAGCGCTACGCAGCGGACCATCCCGACAGGGTAATCGTGCTGCCGAAGGCTTCTGCCCCCAAGGCTGCTGGTGGCGCTTCCTCGGGCGCCGTGCCGGCGATGATCGAGGCGTCGGACGATCAGCCCAAAGACTGGTCAGAGATCAAGGTGGGGGCGCGTGTGCTCGCGGTGGGGGATCCGGATGACGGGTGGTGGGAGGCGATCGTGCAGCATGTGCACGAAGGCGGCACGAAGGGGCACCCGAAACCCATGCTCACCTTGCGCTGGGAGCACTTCGAAGACGAAGCCGCGTTCGTTCGGTCAATCTCGCAGATCGCGATGCTCCACCCTGACTACCACGCTGGCGACACGGAGGGCGCTGACACCACGCCCGCGTTGAGCGGGTCGGGCGTGACGGGCTCAGACAGTAAGCCGAAAGCTGAGGGCTGACCCATGGATGCGAGCTCACATGAGCAGAGCACGCTGATCCGAGACATGAACGATGCTTTCCGGCGAACATTCGCCGGGGGGCTCGTCATGACCACGCAGGGCGTCAGGGACCTACCTAATGATCGGCAGCGCCAGCTACTTCAGGCGCTCCGGTCCTTCAACGAATTCAGCGAAGACAACGACCCCTACGGCGAGCATGACTTCGGCGCCGTGACGGTTGGGGATGATCGGTTCTTCTGGAAGATCGACTACTATGACACCGATCTCGCTGGGCATTCGCCTGACGCCACTGATCCCGCTGTCACGCGGCGCGTGATGACGCTCATGCGGGCCGATGAGTATTAGCGGCCGACAGCCCAGCAGCACCCGCGACGTGATCAACGTGGGCGAGCTGCGCGGTGTGGTTGATGGCGTCTGGGCTGTGCACGCCGGTGCCCTCGCTCAATATCGCGCCGGGCTGCTGGCGTTCCTCTATCGCGCGGCGGTCGAGCACGAGGCTGTCCGGTCAGCCCGGATCAGGCAATCGGACCCAGCGTGGGCGCACGCAAAAGCCGCACGCGGCAGTCGCCTCCACCGGTTCTACAGGGCCGACAGTGAGTTGCTGGAGCTCGACCTCGAATGGCTCCTGGATGGCCTTTCCGCTGTTGCTGCCGCCGCGTGCCAGTCGGATCATCCAATGCGCAATCAAGCGGCCGCGTTCCTCCGTGGCTTCCCGCACCGGCGTGACGATATCTTCGCCGCGTCATACGATGCTCAGCGCTTGGTCGAGCGGGCTGTCATCTCAGATTTGCGGCTGAACCGCCACCGAAAGCTCCGCAATGCTGCCGTCTTGACCGCCGCTGGTCTGGTAGGGGTTCGGTGCCGCAGCGTCGCTGACATCATCGCTCTCGGGCATGAAGCCCGGAACTGCCTGAGGTGGAGCGGGTCCTACTGGCGCAAGTTTGCGGCAGCGCGGATCGACGTATGGGCGCTGCGCCGCGACGGCCGGCTCGTCGCTGTTAACGAACTGGATCATTCGTCGGGGCGGGTACGCTCGCTCACAGGGCCCGCGAACGCCCGCTTGCCTCGCCCCGAGCTACGGGCTGGGCTTCGGTGGTGTCGCGCCCTGAGCGGCCCGTACAGCGCCTGAGCTGCATGATCGCGAGCACGTGCACCAACCCCCGCGCGCGTAAGCCGCAGCGCGACCATTCGCTTTCTGTTGGGCGAGGTGGGCGCAACGCTGGTATTCGCTGCACCGGCGAGCCAAGGGGCATGATGGCCGGGAGCGGCTGTTCGCTGCGGTTTAAGTTGATGTCCGTTTTGCTCAGCCGGCCAGTTGTAGTCGCCCGAGACATAGGCCTCAATGGAGTGAAACGTCAGTCCCAAGTAACTGAGACTGCATAAATTGGATAGCAAGCTCCGAAAGCCGATAGCCTGCAGTTGTGCGTAAGGGAAGGGCGGGGCATCCACGCCGGTTGCGGAGTTCGGCCGGCGTGGGCGAAGAGGTTGCAGTGCGCGCACATTCGGGATCTGGCTGAGAGTTCGAGTTTTGAACGCGACAAAATTTGTGCTAGTCTCGTCAGACACTTCTGAGGATATTTCATGCCGAACAATATTTATCGAAAAGCGGCCGCTCTGTTCTCTTTGCTCTTTGTCCTGACGGCTTGTGATCCGATCATCAGTCCATTCACTGAACAGGCATATGAGAACGCTACGACGCTAAAGGCGCAAAGCTTGGCACTTATAGCCAAATCAGGACAGCCATACAGCACGCATCGATCCAACGTAGAGAAGCTCTTGGTCGATGTAGATGCCGCCTATGAATATGCGAAAGGGCTCCCAAGGAATGACGTGGTTTCAGCTCAATGGGATACCTTGCGCAATCCTGACGGTAACCTGTTGGGCGGTTTCGCCACAAGGTGGAAAAACTCTGGGACGCTCAGCCCATTCATAACGGAAGAAATTAGCCTACAAGTTAGCAGTGCTTTCGATACGATTATTTGTGTTGAAATCAACAAGCGAGAAGCGTCTGTCTGCGAAAGGTAATTTCTAGGAGGTCATCAATGTCGCTTTCAGGAAGTTGGGATGAATTTGTCGATGCGGTCCGAGAGGGCCTAAAAAGACTTGCCGAGAACACGGTCCAAGAGGCGTTTGATCAAGCCGAAGCAGACGCGATGGTGTTCTTACAAGGCAGCGAACAGTCTCTTCGTCGCTGGGGTGATGCCTTGGCGCAAGGCAAGATTACGAAAGATGACTTTGAATATCTGGTTGGAGGGCAAAAGGACTTGGCCAAGATGCACGCCCTTAAGGCCATCGGCGTAACTCAAGCACGACTCGAAAGGTTTCGAACAGGATTGATTAGTTTGGTGGTTAGTTCTGCGTTCGACGCAATAGGGCTATGATCGCTACCAATCCGGCTAATAATACAACTGGCAACCTTGGCGGGTCCCTCAGTGCCTTGGCTCGCTCGCAGGCTCTGCGAACGCTCACTTGCCTCTCCGTGTGCTGCGCCGGGATTCGTGGTGCCGCGCCCTGCGCGCCCCGTACCGGGCCTCAGCGGCCGCCTGAGGGGCATCATCGCGAGCACGAGCACACCCCAAGCGCGTGGGCGGCAACGCGTCCATGCGCTTCCCCTAGACGAGGATGGGCAGGAACCGGACATTCGCTGCGCTTTGCACCAAGGTTAGCTGGGCGGGACGAAGCGACCCCTCGCCGCGCCAAGCACGAACGTCCGTTACAGCTGGCCATGCGCATCAGTCACGTTGAGCAGCGAACACGGAATTGTCACGTAGTGTATAATTGATCGCGCTCTCCGCCGCGTAGACCTGTTGACTTTAGCTTCGTATCGGCTCCACAGTTGAGTGGAGTGAGATTGATCCGGGAAGTAGCATATGTCGAAGTCGAGCTACTACGAGATCATTCTCCCGCTGATGTTGCTATCCATGCTCTCCGCGTGCGGTCCGGCGTCCGAAGGTGCTGGCCATTCCGTAAGAAGCACAAATTCATCGACTCCGGACAACGCACGCCTCGCCGAAGCGACGCGCGTGGAGCTCTGGGCGACTCGCTATTACTTGTATGCGGCGGATGCGAACGATACGCCGAATTCGATCCCGTTGCGAGGAATGGACGATCGAGTGATCGGACCGCGGTTGACGCCGACGGATTGGTGCAACGCTGCCATCGAGGGTTCGGTGCGCGTGGAGGGCATGACCTACAATTATGCGGGCGTCCGTGATCCCGCGCAGACTTCCTGCCCGGCCCATCGTCCGAGCGAAAAAGTCCGCTGGACCGCTTCTGAGCATGAGTTCGGAGTAGGGAATTCGAGCAATCCGCTCGTACCCTTTCGCACTATCGCCTGCGATCAGGGAACGGTACAGAGGTCCGAGACTTGGCTGAACGGTGGCTTCGCGAGGTTCGGTCAAGAGGTCTATATCCCTGCAGCTGAAGGAGCGGTACTTCCAGACGGATCGGTGCACGACGGCGTCTTCGTCTGCGGTGATACTGGCGGCCTGATATTTGGGAACCACATCGACGTCTTCGTGGGCTCCGCCACAGGGGAACGAGACGCGGCTCGGGCCGACCCCTTCGATTTCATCGGAAGCTCCCCGTCAAGTCTGTTCGAGGCCTACATTCTCGATTGAAGAACGGCCACGCCGGCTCAATCCGCCGGTATGCGGTCAAGACTTGCATTTACCTTCAACGAGAGGGTGCAAAATCCTCGATTTCGTCCACTGCGCGCTTGTGAGATTTAGGTATGCCGCCATTTGCTGGCGTATACCCAGTTCGGAGCGCTTAAGTCTCTCTAGTTCGGAATTAAATAGGTACGCTACCTCTCGACGCAGAGCCTGAGTAAGTAAAAGCACCACGCATTGAATATTTCCTACCAGCCTAGGTAGTTTTTGATAGGAAATTTCTTTGGGTTGAGAGCAAAAATCTCGACAGAGAGGCCCTTGGATTCGTGATAGTAGGTGCGCCAACTGGATAAAGTGAAGTTTTGTTCCCAGCGAGCCCGCGACGAGCTGTTCGAGTAGATTGCGCCATTTCCCCCCAATATCCCAACATGGCCTGTAATACGGGTTCCGTCCACCCAAACCGTTGGTGATATAACTACCGATCCGGCCACGGGATCACTACGGCTAGAATGGTTTCGTCTTAAAACCTTGGCCATTTCTGCGGTTGCCAAGCCACCGCCAATCGGCAAGCCGAAGCAGAGGCGCGAAATCTTGTTCACGGCCCATGCGCACGCTAGTCTTCCCCCGTTAGTATGCGGGACGCCTGAGGAATTCATTTCACTTGCTCCGACGCCCCAATCAGCCTTAAGGGCCATTGCTCTATCTATCTCGTTCTGGTCGAGGTGGCCTTCACGGATATTGCCGTGTTGGACACTGGATATGACAGAGTCGCTAGGCTCAAACAGATAAGGGAAATTGAAAATTCCTAGATTCCACAGAACATCTACACTTACTTCTTCAACGTGTTCAATGATCTTAAGGCCACCTTCCTTGGCCCTATGTACGATTAGAGCTTCGCCGCGAATTTCGTCCGACGCTGAGATAAAATAGTACTCGCCCGTATTGTCGCCGGCGTTTTGAAGGACTTCTAGGGCAAGATCTTCATCGACATACGGTCTTAAGTCATCTAAAATGTCCGCCACGAGTCTCTCCTCCAGAGTGTTTCGAGGTGAAGGATGCATGATAACACGTCCGAGACTTTTTACAAAATCAGTTCTTATCAATGGGACCTATATTCGGGAGATTGGACGATGAGGTATATAGCGTATATCGCAGCGGTTGGTGTGCTCGCCGCGTGCACGACATCGCCATCCGATACGTTTGGTGCCGACACCTGCAATGCATCAAGTTACGCCAATCTCGTGGGAGCACCGGTTAAGGAAGCGACGGCGCTAGATTTGCCCGATAGCACCAGATACTTCGGTAGTTCAGAGCCAATTCCGTCGGAGCGTGAGCCGCATAGATTGAATTTTGTGGTTAGTTCAACAACAGTAGTAGAGGCCCTCAGATCTCCGCGCCCGACGATCAAGAACGTGTTTTGTGGTTAAGGTTCGGACAAATTTCAACGCCTTGCGTTACGTAACCGAAGCGCACCGTATGTGGGGCCCATCAAAAAGCAAGAGATCTTATCCCTGAGGAACGCCTCCTCCTCGGAGAGCTGCTATAATCGCAAGGAATCGCCGCGGCGGAGGGCGTTGAATCATGTCGCTATCTGATGCACAGGACTGGGTCGAACGAATGCGCCAGTCCACCGTCGTCTTTCTAATCGAGATTCTTGTGGGCTTGCTCGCCATCGCGGGTTTCGTAATTTCGTTAGCCAGCATTTCGCTGTCTATGCGTGAAATCCGTCATGCGCAGGTGGTTAACGGCTGGCAGATCCTGGGCACAACCTCGCCCGGCAATTCAGGTAAGATCGAGGCTCTGACATTCCTCGCGGGGCAGGGCATTTCGCGCGACGGCGTCGACGTCAGCTGCACCAGAATGAAGGGCGGAGTTCCTGTAACGCGAAGCCGTCCTTGGCGCGCGCATAACAGCCGTCTTGCACCACTTACTGTACAGGAGGGTGCCCCCGCTCCTCCGCCGGCTCCATGCCCGATACGGACGTACCTGCGCGCGCTTGATCTTTCCCCCGGCGCAATCGGACATCGCACTAGCCTGAAGAACGCGAATTTTGGCGGGACAGATCTCACCGGTGCGGACCTTTCGGAGGCGGACATGCAGGCTGCGATTCTGGACCACGCAGACCTAAGCGGGATCTCGATGCAGAATACCAACCTTCGCGATGCGAGTTTAATACAAACCCTAGGCTGGCCCGATCTGTCTTCGGCGAACCTGTCAGGAGCACAAATAATCGGAAGCGAAATTGGCCGCCTCGACTTAAAGCACGACACGCTGCCCCTCACGATCTCAGGTTCGACAGTCCAGCATTTGAAGCTTGACGCGGAGCGCGGGAGCAATGCTTTTTCGGCTTATGACAGCTCGATAGAGGTCCTTGAAGCGCCCCAAGCCCACCTCCCAGCTCTCGGAGGACTGGACAAGGCCATAATTCTCGAGGCCGATTTAAGCGGATCCCGCGGTCGGGCTTTGAATGACACAGAATCTGGTCCATCTGTCGTTTTCGAAGACGCGCTTTTCCAGAACGCGGACTTCTCGGGCGCCATTCTAAATGGCGTTGTTTTTCGCAATGTCAGAATAATCGACAGCAATTTCGCAAATGCGGATTTCGAGGGCGCTACATTGGAAAATGTCGATATCACCGGTACAGTATTTTGCGATGATTCATCTTGTGCAACCGGCCTAAACCAGAACCAACTCGACCAAACCTTTGTGATGCGGGGTGACGGAGCTGGTCTGGACGGAACTCGGGCCTTCGGCATCAGGGAGTCGGCCTCAAACAGTAGGTCCCGGATCATCGATGAGGTATTTTCCGGTGCCCATTACGGCCGCATCTGCGTCGATACCGTTCATCCATCTCTCGAGGTTGTGGGGCAAGCTCGCAGGGTGAGCGAGATGAAATTACGCTGCTGGCCGGCACCGTAGTCGAAGTCGCCGCCTTTGTCTCGCATGCGGTCGTCCGTATACCAAAACAGTCGAACGTGAAGGTAACGATCCTTCGCCCGAGTCTTCTCTGGCGCCCTGTCTTCAGTCTACGCTAAGGCAACGACTTGGGAAGCAGTTGAACGATCATGCGCGAGACACTTCAAAGAATATGTGAGCTACAGCCCTTTTACTCTTCGAAAAATACGCCGGAGATGCAGGAGCGGGGTCGGTTGGTGCGCCATGTGCTGGCAGAGGAAATACGGGAGCTGGGGGAGCCGCTTTCTGCAGCGCTGGGACCATTTGGCAACGACTTCTTCGTAGAAGGATCGGATGGGATCGGACGCAAAACCGAACTTGCGTGGACCCGTTTCTGTTCCGAGAGTATGTCCCCCAGGCCAACCGATGGCTTCTACGTCGTCCTACATTTCTCGACGGACGGTTCCGGCGTTAACATCGCTGTGGGGTGCAGCTCCTCCAAGTTCCACAATGGCTACTCGGTCATTTTGCCGGCTGTAGAGCTGGACAGTCGGTGCGCGTGGGCGCGCTCGATCGTCCTTGAAGAACGTGGAAGCTTAGAACCTTTCACGGATGCTAGTGATTTTGGCGCCAGAGCCCCACTGCCAAAGTCCTTCGAGCGCGCAAGCGCACTCGTAAAGAAGGTTCCGTACAGCGCGATCGAAGACGCCGTCATGGAACGCCACCTCGTTGAATCGGCGAGGATGCTGCGCGCGATCTACGCCGCGCAACGCATCGGGCGCGAGCTTTCACCTGCTGATCAAGCCGAACTGGATATCCTGAATGTCACGAAGCCGACTTCGATGATCGCCCGTGGCCAAGGATTCGGATTGACGGCCAAAGAGCGAAAGGCTGTAGAGCTTCGCGCTATGGCTTTGGCGGGGCAATGGCTGCGCGACAACGGCTACAACCCGAAGGACACCTCGGCCACCAAGCCCTACGACTTCGAAGCGACAAGCGGCGACGAGAAATTGTACGTGGAGGTGAAGGGAACGACGAGCGATGTCGCCGACGCCATCGCCATGACGCACGGGGAAGTAAATCTGCACCGCAACAAAAAGGGACAGACCGCCTTGATGATTGTAACCGGCATCCGGTTGCAGAAGGAGCCAAGTGCCCCAACAGCCACAGGCGGAACTCTCGAGACTCACGTTGGATGGGACATCGACGCGTGGTCGCTCCATCCAACAGCATACCGGGTGGAGCGAAGCCGCGACTAGCTCCAGGAGATGCGATCGCCGGGCGCGCCGGGCCAGAGCATGGCTGGGTCCTTATTGTGGACCAAGTTGTGCGGCAGGCCACTGGAAGCCCGGCAAAGCTCAAGGGCTTCTTCCGCAGTTTCGGCGAGGGCATAGCCCCATTTTGAGGGGTGCCGCTCACCGGTCATTGAGGCTTCAAGCTTCCAAACTCGCATACGCCAGCGTGGCCTAGAATGGTTAACAAATTCCTGCTGTTCGGGGTGCGAGCGGAGCACGTGCTAACGACCGGCCTACGTGGCGTTGGCGTGCGCTAGTAGCTTCTCTCCGCTCGCCGATGCCGCGCCACGGTAGGAGGGCCCTTAGCAAAGCTGCTCTTCCGCTGCACCCAAAGTCGCGTTCAATAACGGCTTTCTCGCTGCGAAGCGCGCAGTAATTTCTAAACAGCTTTGCTTTCCTTGAAGGGACATGCGAACGCTCGCGAGAGATACTGCAGCCAAATAGAGACGGTTCCAGTCGCAGAAGAGATGGCGCGCAACTACTAACGAGGTTACTGTGTGATGGATTTCCTGTTGGACTGGCCAATCCTGAGATGGGACGCGGTTAGGGGTATCGCTAACAATGGGCTGACACGCGCCGCGGGAATTATTCCGTTGGTGGGCTACCTCATCCTATTCAATGACAGAATAGCCGACTTCATGTCCTTTAACACGATCGCAGGTGTAGGCGAGCTCTCTCCTTCGCCCTTTCTCTTCGATGGGATCGTCAAGCTGAGGCTCACGTTTTTTGGCAGCCTATTCTTGCTTTCCTCTTATTGCCTTTTTCGAATATTCCGGCCGGCGGTTTTAAATGAAGCAAGGGGAGATTTAGATTTCTCTTCGCGAGTTTGGGAAACTTATAGTGTTTACGAAATTGCCTTCATGGAGGATCAAGTGTTCTCGGATCGTTGGCGGCCTCGCACGAAATCATTCTGGGTTATACTTGGGCGCGTTCGCCAGAGGAAGCCCGTGCTATCCGGGTACCGCCCAGACGTCCGCAGTGCCATGTTTGCGCAACACGGAGACTACATCCGCTTTCTTTCGCGCGAATGGTGGATGGGGATGATGCATACGTACAGGGGCGCGCGAGTAGCCGCGATGGTATTCGGGATTGGTGGTTATCTTTTTCTGGCAGTGCCGTCGATAGACATTGCTCAAGCTGTGTTACGTGAAGTCGTCTGGGGGCGGTAGGTCGATCAGAACTCCCTACGAAAAATCAGATTGACACGAGCTTCCTCTGTGATCGGGCAAAGCGCATTACGAATGATTGGTCAGAGTGCCTACGGGTAAATGGTGAATTTGACTCAGCCGGTGAGCGGAAGAACTGGATGGCGAGAATGGCAGTATCGGCTCCCCCGAGTAGCCCATACCCTGCACAGCATTCCCTTGACACTCCCGCAGCTGCAATTCCAGATGCGGCTCAAGCCCGCGGGTACAGGAGAGCAGCCATGCGCACTGACTTCGATTCCGAACTGGAAGAGCGCCTCGTCCGCTACGCCATGATCGATAGCCAAAGCGACGGGCACAGCCCGACGGTGCCTAGCACGCAAATTCAGCTCGATATGTCGCGCTTGCTGATGGACGAGTTGAAGGCGATGGGGGCGCAGGACGTGACCCTGAGCCAGGACAGCGTCGTTTTGGCGACTATTCCCGCGACCGAAGGAGTCGACGCTCCGGTGATGGGCTGGCTCGCCCATGTCGACACTGCCCCCCAGTTTGCCGCGACTGGGGTGAAGCCGGTGGTGCATCGCGGCTACAACGGCGGCGACATCAGCTTTGTCGACGCGCCCGACCTGCGCCTGTCGCCCGGAGAGTTTCCCTATCTCTCCGAAAAGGTCGGCGAGGACATCATCACTGCCAGCGGTACCACCCTTCTGGGCGCCGACGACAAGGCAGGTGTCGCGGTGGTCATGACAGCCGCCAGGCACCTGCTGAACAACCCCGACATCGAGCACGGGAAAATCCGTCTGGCCTTTGTTCCTGACGAGGAAATCGGGCGCGGGGTCACGCCGAACCTTCCGGCCGATCTGGCGGCGGATTTCGCCTATACCTTTGACGGATCGATGCCCGGTGAAGTGGAGTTCGAAAGCTTTTCCGCAGATTCAGGCGTGGTCAAGATCACCGGCGTGTCGATCCACCCCGGCTGGGCTAAGGACGAGTTGGTCAACGCTCTGCACCTTGGGTCTAAAGTGCTCACGACGCTGCCCCACGTCACCATGACTCCCGAAACTACCGAAGGCCGAGAGGGCTTCATCCACGCGGTGTCGATGACGGGAAGTGCGGCGCAGGTCGAAATGCACTTCATCCTCCGCGACTTCGAGATGGAAGGGCTGGAGGCCAAGGGCGCCCTCTTGCAGCAGGTCTGCGAAACAGTGGCCGCAACCGAGCCGCGCGCGCGGATCACCTGCGACATCACCCACCAGTACCGCAACATGCGCTACTGGCTGGAAAAGGACATGACGCCCGTGGACTTGGCCACCGCCGCCGTGCGCAAGGCCGGAATGGAGCCTGTATCCGGCGCAATCCGAGGCGGAACTGACGGGTCACGCCTGACCGAGTTCGGCACGCCGTGCCCCAACATTTTTTGCGGCATGCAAAACGTGCACGGCCCGCTGGAGTGGGTGTCGGTGCAAGACATGGCCAAGGCGACTCTGGTGGCGCTGAACCTTGCCATCGGCGTGGCGGAACTGGACGGGCCCGACTGATCATCATTTTTTTTCGATTCTGCATATGAAGCAGTATCGATCTGTCTCGCAGATACTGGTGCGAGATGTCAGTCAAAGCTAGCTGTCCCATCATATCGCTCGCCCAGATCCCATCTGGCAAGGATTAGCGGTCGTTCAGGCAAGGCGCAGCGGGCTGCTGAAAGGAGCCGGAAAATCGCGCAAGAACCACGCCAGGATTTGGCCTAATGGCGCGCCGCGCCGCCAGTCGGCTCCTGAACATTAAGCCGTCGAGCGAACCCCACGTTAAACTGCTTCAACATAACGATAAACGCTCACATAATCGTAGCCGGTGCGGGGCCGATTATCACCCGCTATTTCTTCGGGGGAACAGGAATGGTCAAGCGCACAAAAAGGTACGCTGCTACAAACGAAAATCTGCTGAAATATGCGCTGGCGCCGACGATGCGTTGGCTGATCGCCGCCGCTCTCGACGGCTCGACCATGACCTACGGGGCAGTAAAGGCTCGGCTCGAAACGGAAGAGGGTTTCTCGACGGTGTTCGCGACTCGGATCGGCCTTGTAGCAGGCGCACTAATGCACCGGATCCAGAAAGCGGATCCCGCTGCCCCGCTCATTAACGTTTTGGTGGTGAACCAGCAGGATCAAATGCCGAGCGAGGGCGCGGGTCCGTTCATGGCGAGGCGGTTCAAGAACGAGAATCTTATTCGAACTGATTATAAGCAGCGCCATCCCGCCAAGTGGCGGGAATATTTTGATCGTGCGGCCGCTGAAGTCTATGCAGCCTCGGCCGAAGAGTGGGCTTTGCTCTACCAGAAGGTATTCGACACCAGCTTGCCGCAGGACTGGATCGCTGCCGAGCGCGACAAGCGTCACAATGGCAACGAGGATGATTTTGGTGCCGGTGGCCGCAAATACGGACCCGGCGGCGAGGGCGAGCTGCACAAGTCGCTGCGACTTTGGGTTACCGCGAACCCAGAGAAACTTCGACGGTCCTGCAAAGGAGCGCGAAGTGAAACCGAAGTCTGCCTAGACTCTGGCGATCGCATCGACGTGGTGTATCATCTCGTCGATCGAACAATTGTACTCGAAGTGAAGTCGCGGATTTCGAATGATGTTGATCTCAGACGTGGCGTCTACCAGTGCATCAAGTATCGCGCAGTTAAGGCCGCGATGGATGTGCGCGAGAATGTACCCGTCGAAGCTATACTGGTCACTGAAGGTAAGCCTTCCGGGGAAATAATGGCCCTGCTGAGGCAGCACGATATCCGTCATTTCAATGCGCCGCTTGTACGTGACTGACTGCAGCAGACGTAATCTCGGGTGCATCAAAAATCCTATGTTGACTGAAAACGAAGCTCGGTTCCTCTATTAAGGATTGGCGCCGATTGCCGAGAGTATCCGGTAAACCTGCATCCGGGAGCAGCCGATTGCGCGCGCAATTTCAGTAGGATTCTGTCCGTCATCCGACAGCCGCTTCACCAGCTCGTAGTCGATCCGCCTCTTCCCGCCCTTGTATACCCGGTTTCCCTTCGCCCGCTCGATGCCCTCTCTCTGGCGCTCCTTGATGAAGCGACGCTCCATCTGGGCGACCATGCCTAACACAGTCATGACGACACGGCCCATTTCACCACGCGTCGAAACATGTGGGTCGAGAATGGTGACGAACGCACCTCGCTCGTCGCACTCGTGAACGATGTTCAGGACGTCGCGCGTGTCTCTACCAAGCCGGTCGATCCGAGTGACCATGAGTTCGTCGCCGGGCCGCAAGAACTCGATAATCGTTGCCAGTTCAGAGCGACCTGCACGGCTCGCGCCCGAAATCATTTCTGATCGAACTAAGTCGCAGCCCTCACGCTTTAGCCTGTCCTGTTGAATGGAAAGGTCTTGGTCAGTCGTGCTGACCCGTGCGTAGCCGATTTTCGCCATGTGTCACCTCAGGGTTTTGAGGTGACGCTACCCTGTCACAAATAGTCGCCGTCAACCCGGATGTTACGTGGCGATTGTGCTCAGACGAGCTGTTACTTCAGGGTATACCCTGAAGTGCGGCCTCGGCGCGACTGGCGGCGTAGCCCCGAACGATATGGATATCTGGGCGAATGCTGCTGTGCGGTTGGTTCAGGCAGAGCTGCCATTGGCGCTTCATCGCAGAAGCGGTCGCCGGTCATCGGAACTGAGCAATGCGAGAAAGAAATGCCGTGGCTGCGCTTGCATCAGATTCCGTTTTGGCCGAGCCTCAGTGAAAATTAGGAGATCGAAATGAGTGCGATTAGCCATTTCCAGAGGTACTCGCAGCGCGAGAACCACGTTACCAACAACACCCTGCTCATGTTGCGGCACGTGTATCGATCGTCGCCCAGACTGCTGGAGGACGTTCTTCAGGCGCTGCTTGAGGAAGACGAGGTCGAAATTGGCCCGCGCTTCGAGCAGCAGGTTGGAGCGGTGTACTCTATCCCCGACGCTGTAATAAGTCAGAAGCCACTGCATGTATACGTAGAGGCCAAACGCGGCGACGGACTTTACGACGATCAGCTGAAGCGGCACATGCGCTCAATCGCCGAAAAGAAGCATCCTGAGAACTCAGCCTTTCTAATCGGCTTGACAACCAACAGTACGGACGAGGACGACGATGAGCGGTGGAAGAAGAAGGCCCTTGAGAACGGCATCACCTTCGCCGCCACGACATACAGGGAACTGCTCGAAGCCCTTGAAGTGGCCTGCTCTGATGACCCCGAACTGCGGCAGATCTTCGATGACTACCAGACTTTCATTGGCGGCGAGAGTCTTCTGCCGGATCAACACCGCAAGCTGGTCGCGATGCTTTGCGGTCAGTCGTGGCGTGAGAACATCGCGCACGGAGCTTACTTCGAACCGGCGCAACGGAACCCGAAATGGACTCGGGCGCACTTCTTAGGGATCTATCGCCTAAAGCGTATCAGTCACGTTGGCCGACTGGTTGCCGCAGCCGTATGCCGGAAAGAGAATGGTGATCTAATCGTCGAGGCCGAGGAGTTTGGATCGCTGAGCGCCGAGCATCGGGACCGCATCCGTGCCATCATTGGCGAAGCAGAGGTTTATTTTAGAGGCTTCGCGTCTGCGCCCCACCGATATTATCTGGTCGACCGCTTCGCTGAGACAGATGTTCGCAAGGTGTCTTCGGGTGGCATGATGGGGCATCGGTACCTCGACATTGCAGAACTAGGGCAAACCGACGAATTGCAGCAGGACGTTTCTTCGCAAGATGTTGGCGCCCTTCTGAGGGGGGCAACGTACGATTAGGAATACCAGTTGGCGTTCCTCGATGCCTTCGCCAATCCGCGCTCCAATAGTCCCTCGCGCACTTCGCGGCCGTCGCTGCTGTAGAGAACCGCGAGGTCCCTCCCGTAGCCGCCTGCGCCGCGCTCATTGCTCATGCCGCCAATGATGGCACCTAGAAGGAGAGCAGGCGCGACTTACGAGTGGCCCTGAAAGAAGGCAGGTCACTGGCGCTGTCCCGCAGCATTGTTCACCTCGTGGCCGTCAGCAACGCGGGACAAAGCGGTAGTTTGAGAACGTCACGCTTAAGACTACTTCAAGTTCGAAGCAGCCGACCTTTAGACTGAATAAGAAGGTTGCGAATGGGATCAGAATTTCAGATTTGCTAACATTAGAATGCTGCCATGCCCATAATAAAGCGGCCGTACTTTTTTCGAAGAAGTATACCCAACTCCTCCGTCGACCCGACACCACAAAGCTCATGTCGGGTGATCACTAGAATGATTTCATCATCTTGGCTGAACACGTCGCGGAGGTGCGCGTGGGCAGCGGTTACATCATTTGCATCACCCGTTATGCCATTAGCCGCGAAAAGCAATCCAAACTTGAGCTTCATCCTATGAACTTTGGATGTAAACGCCCGGAGAGTGGCAGTGTTTACCGGCGCTGCCCAATTCTTGCATTCGATAATCATCAATGGCGGAAAAAAGGGTAGCCCTGCTCCTGCCACTTGATGGTTGTACAAAATCAGATCGATTTCAAGCGACCCGGGGAGGTCTTCAACATTGCGATCTATCAATCCGACCCCGTCGAACAGGCACATGGTCTGCTCAACGACGTCTTCCAATGCCTTACCTTTTTGGTCAGTGTTTCCGGCGTCACCAGCGGCAAGATGATTGAGAATATCTGCTTGAACAATTGCTACCATCTACGCCGATCCATGAGCGGCACGATTGCGCAAACCCCGGACGTGGCGGCCAAGATTGCCGTTTTGTGCAAGGGCAATGAACTTCTCTACGGACATCCAAAAGACGTAAGGCGACATTTGACGCCGCTTCGGCGGTGGTTCGTTCTCGGATAGGAGGAAGCCACATCTAACGCCGGAGACTTGCATGAAGTCCAGAAGCTGTTTCTCGGCGCGCTTCGCTGCCGATGCATCAAGTAATTGCCCCTTTATTTCGATGACTGCAGGGTCGAACAGTTCTGCGTCCTGCGATCCAAGCCACATGAGGAGATCAGGTCGGATGCGCGAATCCCCGTTTTTCGGCTCAGCAATCGCGCTGCCTCCGACGTCCGTGATTGTTGCGTAAACTCGGGCCTCGAGCTGTGAGTGAAACTGCTGCGCAGGCACAGTAGGCTCTTCCGGCTCAAAAACACGCGATGAAAACGACCGGCGGTCTCTCTCAAATACTGTCTCGTGTGGCGTAGACAGAAACGCGTCCAAATGGAAGGACAACGCAGCCCCCTCAGAGAGCTTCGTGTCCACGAAAGAAAACAGTGATCGGGCAACCTTTCCAACACGCTTGCTAATAGCGATGGCAAAAACGGGCTTGTTCAATCCTTCCGCGAGCCCAACTTCGTAGAGAACTCGCTGATCATTCTGGGTCCCGTCAAGAACGGCAACAACGAAGTCACAACGCTGGATCGTCGGCGCGTACCCTGTTCCGGCGGGGGCATCCTCTGACCAATTCCATGCGATATTTCGTTCGCCCAAGAGGGTGGGTAGCACGCCTAAATCCATGCCATAGGGCGCGGATATGAAACACCGGGAATAGTGGTGGTGCAGATTCTTTCTCATGATCCAGATCATATCCTACCATCGTGGATGTGCCTAGAGGGCTAAATCTATTCTCACATTCAGATCGAGCCTAGAGCATATCGCGCATCGGACACGTCAATGCGGGCATCCAGCTCTCAATCGTCTGTCTTCTAGGACCTTTGAAGCATACCTTCGGAGCCAGCGCAGCGACTGGCCGCTCTTCGCCCTCTTGTGTCGCCGACGTGACCGACCCAATGCTGACCTTGGTGCGAAATGTGTCTAATGACCGCTCCAAGCCCGAAGCGGTCACTCGATATTATAATCACCCGACTCAAAATCTAACAAATCGTTGCCTAACTGACCGCGAATTTTTTTCGCGCCTTCGGGTATGACTATGATGAATTTTTGCGTATTTGCAGCAAGGCCGAGAAGCGTAGAAGCCGCTGACTTGCTGTGCTTAGTCTTTTTTGTACGCTCACCTATTGCGACTCTTCCGACAAAACGCCCTCGGTACTCGACAGTGTAGGTCTCAGTCGCGGGCGGACTGGAAGTGCCGACCAATGCATTGACCAACGGGGGTTCATTCTTCTGAAACGTCCCGGTTGCGACGAAGCTCTCACCTTCTATCCTGACATCCAATTCACAGTCTGGGTCAATCATTGTCTTAGGAACATCGTCGGGCGCTCGCTGCCAAAGATGTTCGCCTACATGGCTAAGGAAGTCGCTCTTCGAACTAACCCCTTTCAACTTGTCTTTGTGGGTTTTAGTTTCCTCTTCCGGAATTTTCTTCAACCGGACAAGCGCCGACGCCACATTGTCGTGGTAGCTCGGATGCTTCTGGGCTTCCTTGAGTAACTCCTCAGCTTCAGACAAGAGTCCAGAGCCTATGAATTGGTATGCAAGGTTGCTCATTGCAAGTGTTTCATCTTTTTCTGCAGCCTTCCGGAAAGCATCAATTGATTTTCCACTTAACGAGAAGTGCTGATAGGCGACCCCCAAGTTGTTCCAGACCATTCCACTCCTCTGGCTGGCAGGAATTTTTTCATAGTGGAACATGGAAAGAGCCTCATTGCCGGTCTGCGAATGGATATAGGCTAGGTCAAATCGCTTTGATATGTCAGTTGGATCGATAGAAAGCTCCCTTTCTAACATCGCAGCCTTTAATACATCGTCTTGGTACCAATCAGAAAGATCGGCAAGTTTGGCTAGCAGCAGCTCTTCACTTTCTGGACCGTCTACAAGATCTCGCATCTCTGCGACAATCACAGACACCTCTTCCCTGCTACCTTGCTTCTGCGAGATCCTCGCCAGTTCTCCCAAAAAACCAAGCTTTCGGTTGCGGTCATCGGTACACTCAATTGCTGCACGAAAATGGGCTTTAGCCTTCCTAAAATCCTCGAAGTGAAGATAGCCTTGCGCCACGCGTTGACGTACTAAAGGGTTTTTTCCGTACTCATCGCTTAGTGCGGCGAGGCTGGCCAAATCCCCATGCTCGGACCAGCTCAGCTTAAAAAACTCGCAAAACGATTTCCACTCGCCGATCGCATCGAGATCCTCGGGACGGAGCGTCTCAAGGTAGGCCTCTGAAACCTTGTTCGAATGCGCCTCATCGTTGCTGAACAAACCCATGAGGAATTGATGCTCAAAATCATTCAAATCCGCCGAAGGGTCTGGTATGCGGAGTTCCTTGTTTGACGCCTCTCCGCTCTCATCCGGCTTTTGCACAGATAAGGCTTTTTCCCCGCGCTTCTCGGCCGCAACGCCATCTTGGGGATTGAGTGAATTAACATTTTCAAGAAATTCTCGACGCTTTTGACTTATCACAACTTGTTTGGTTGTGATCTCAAAGTTTGCGCGCAGAGTCTCAATGAATTCTGTGACTCGATCTTCATCATTGAGGAAAAAGCCAATCTCGCGAGGATCTAAAGCTCCATCTCTAAACTTAACATCGCTTAGGTCGAAATCTGGCGTAAAGATTGCCGCATGCTGGTTTTCTACGATCCAGGCTGCTCCCATCTCGTTAAGGCAAGCGACGCTTGAATAATACTCTGCAGACAGCAAGAAGATAACGAATGGTCGGTCGGATATTTGAGTCTTCAACCAATCAAAAATATTATTGCCGACTGGAATTCCGTATGAGGTGTTGCTTGTAAAGACAATGCTCTCGTGGGCAACACCCAATCCAGTCAGCAGGTTCACTAAAGCCTGCCCATAAACTGCGTTTTTTGATGAGTGCGAAATGAAAATCTTCATTATCGAGCCATGCGTTGCTGAGATTAAACCCGCATTCTATTTGATCGGGTCTCCCAGCGAATGTTGCTCTAACCAGAAAGCATGTTCAACCCTCGAAGTTCCGAGTATGTTCACTTGCTGAAGCGGCACTGTGATCCAGTAGCTTTTAGTTGGTCGAGTCTGATCCGCTAAGGGCATGCCGCCAAGCTTTGCAAAGCCCGCTTCCTGCGCATAGCGGACATCGGTACAAGGTGCAGCGAACTCCCGCTCCCCGCCCTTTCTGAACCGTGGTTCGTGGTGCAGCGAAAATCGATGCTCTCGCTCACCGATATGATTTGGATAGGCTCTGCCGGACCCGATTGCCGTGCGGTACAGAAAGAACCGGGCCGCGACGAATAACGCTTAGGACTCGTGTCTCGAGCCGAGCCTTCGCCGCGCACCTGAACGCTAAAGCAAGTGTGGGCTACAGTGTGGGCGGCCTCTTGCTTTGGTGGATAAAACTACCGATAATTCAGTAGCTTAAGCCAGTGTAGTGGCGGAGAGACAGGGATTCGAACCCTGGGACCCCGTGAAGGGTCAACGGTTTTCGAGACCGCCCCGTTCGACCACTCCGGCACCTCTCCGCGGTCTGGCGGGCATGTATCGCCTCGAGGCGGGGGGCGCAACAAGGAATTTTCGCTTCTTGCCGCGAGGCAGGGGAAACGCCGCATTTGCCATGCATTCGCGGACAGGCTTTGCCGCATCCGCCGGCGCGTCGCGCCGAAGCGACGGCGGCTATTGGAAATGACGGTCACCGGGCCTACCTTCGCCGCGTCGCATGCAGGAGTTCCGATGCTGGTTCGTTTCACCGTCCTCGCGCTGGCGCTATCCGCCGCGCTGCCCGCCCGTGCGCAGGATGCGCGCGACCTTTACGACCTGCTGCGGCTGGATGACCTGCTGGGCGTGATGCGCCTCGAGGGGCTGGCCTATGGACAGGAGCTGGGCTCGGACCTGTTCGGCGCGCCGCCGGGGCCCTCGTGGGCCGGCCTGCTGGACGAGATCTACGACACCGACCGCATGGAATCGCTGGTCGAGGCGCGATTCACCGCCGCCATCGACCCCGACGCCATCGCGCCCCTGGTGCGGTATTTCGACGGAGAGGACGGCCGCGAGATCGTGTCGCTGGAAATCGCCGCGCGCGAGGCCATGATCGACGACGCGGTCGAAGAGGCCGCGCGAGAGCGCTATCGCGAACTCGCGGCCGAAGACGATTCCCCGCGGCTCGAGCGTGTCGAGCGCTTCGTCGAGGCGGGCGACCTGGTCGAGGCCAACGTGGCCGGCGCGCTCAACGCGTCGCTGCGATTCTATTCCGGGCTGGCCGATGGCGGCGCGATCGACATGAGCGAGGACGAGATCCTGCGCGAGGTCTGGAGCACCGAGGAAGAAACCCGCGCCGACACCCGCGAATGGGTCTACGGATTCCTGCTGCTGGCCTACCGCCCGCTCGAACCAGAGGTGCTGGAAGCCTATGTCGACCTGGCCGAGGCCGATGCGGGCCGGGCGCTGAACGCGGCGTTGTTCGAAGCGTTCAACGCCATGTATGACGACATTTCCTACGCGCTCGGGCTGGCCGCGGCACGCGAGATGACGGTCCAGGAATTGTAGGCCGCGGCGCCCCGTCGCGCGCTTGACAAGGCGGGGTACCCCCTGCATAAGCGCGCGACGAGACGCAGGCCCCGCGGGGTCTTCCGTTCGCGTGATGTTGCACTGCCCGACCGGGTCGCTGCATCCACGCCCCGCACGGGGTACAGAAACAGGTCCATCACGGGGCCGTCACCATCGCCCACGACGGGGCGCGCCGTTCCAGGCGGCCGGGATGCCGGCCACGACACTGCCGTTCGCAGGGGCCGAAGAACGCGGGAAACGAGAAGGAAAGACACCAATGTTCGCGGTGATGAAAACCGGCGGCAAGCAGTACAAGGTCCAGCAGGGCGACATGCTCCGGATCGAGAAGCTGGCCGCAGACGCAGGCGAGACCATCCAGTTCAACGACGTCCTGATGCTGGGCGGCGACAAGACCGTGCTGGGCGCACCCACCGTGGCCGGCGCAGCCGTGCAGGCCGAGGTGATCGACCAGATCCGCGGCGAGAAGCTGATCCACTTCGTCAAGCGCCGCCGCAAGCACGGCTCGCAGCGCACCAAGGGCCACCGCCAGTCGCTGACGCTGATCAAGGTGACCGAGATCCTGGCCGAGGGCGCGGACAAGAGCGGTGTGAAGGCTGCGATCGGTGCCGGTTCGGTCAAGGCTGCTCCGGCAGCCACGGCCGACAAGGCCGCCGCAGCGAAGAAGGCCGCAGCGCCCAAGGCCGACGCGGCGCCCGCCGCGGGTGGCAACGACCTGACCAAGATCACCGGTGTCGGCCCCGCCGCCGCCAAGAAACTCAACGAAGCCGGCATCACCACGTTCGCCGATCTGGCCAAGGTCGATCCCGACACGTTCGAGGCGACCAAGGTCAAGCCCGAGTGGGTCGAGCAGGCCAACGATCTGGCCAAAGGCTAAGGAGAAAGACCAATGGCACACAAGAAAGCAGGCGGTTCCTCCCGCAACGGACGCGACTCGGCCGGCCGCCGGCTGGGCGTGAAGCTGTACGGTGGCCAGGCGGCCATCCCCGGCAACATCATCGTTCGCCAGCGCGGCACGCGCTTCTGGCCGGGCGAGGGTGTCGGCATGGGCAAGGATCACACCATCTTCGCGACCGAGCAGGGCGCCGTGACCTTCCACAAGGGTCTGAAGGGTCGCACCTTCATTTCCGTCCTGCCGGTGGCGGAAGCCGCCGAGTAAGCGCCGACAATCCGCGACACGTCACGAGGGGGATCGGCGGAACGCCGGTCCCCCTCGCCGTTGCGGGGTTTTCGCGGCAGCAAAGCCGTAACCACATCGTGGTAGAGGGAGGCGCCGCGACGGGATCGCGACGCTGCCGGAGGAGGAGAGCACATGGGTCTGGCGACCGTTCAGAACCAGCCGGTCATCGCGACCGAGCGGTTCGACCTGCGCCCGCTGCGGCGGTCAGATATCGGCCTTCTGGACCTCTATGCGGGGGACGAGCGGGTCGCGCGGATGACCCGGTCGATCCCGCACCCGCTGCCGCCCGGCGCGTCTGAGGCCTTCGTCACGCGCAGCCTGCGCGCTGACCGGGTGGAAAACGTCTGGGTGATGGATGCCACCAAGATCGGCGGCGACGAGCTTCTTGGCACGATCGGTTTGACCCCGATGGATCACGGCCAGGCCGAGATCGGATACTGGGTGGCGCCGCCGGCATGGAACACGGGCCTCGCGTCCGAGGCGGTGACAGCGATGATCGACGCCAATCCCCTGGGGTCGGCCACGCTGTTCGCCAGCGTGTTCCAGGACAACCCGGCCTCGGCCCGGGTGCTGGTGCATAGCGGCTTCGACTATATCGGCGACGCCGAGGCCTTCAGCGTGGCGCGGCAGGCGACGGTTCCCACCTGGACCTACCTGCGCAAGCTGGGCTGACGGGGCAGGGGTTCTACCGCTCCTGACATCGCCGCGGGGTCTTCGATCGCGGGACATTTTCGCCGGAACAATGGGCGCTGCCGGCTTGAGAGGCCGCGCGTTCCCGGCTAGACCGCACGGTGCGCCTCGTGGCCCCGTGCGCATGATTGGATCTACACCATGAAATTCCTCGATCTCTGCAAGGTGCACATCCGGTCCGGCAGCGGCGGAAACGGGTCCATCTCGTTCCGGCGCGAGAAGTTCATCGAATACGGCGGCCCCGACGGCGGCGACGGCGGTCGGGGCGGCGATGTCTGGGCCGAGGCGGTGGACGGGCTGAACACGCTGATCGACTTCCGCTACCAGCAGCACTGGTTCGCCAAGAACGGGCAGGGCGGTGCGGGCAACGGCCGTACGGGCAGCTCCGGCGATGCCATCACCCTGCGCGTGCCCGTGGGTACCGAGATCCTCGACGAGGAGGGCGAGGAGGTAATCGCCGACCTTTCGACCCTGGGCGAGCGCGTGCTGCTGGCCAAGGGCGGCAACGGCGGCTGGGGCAACCTGCACTTCAAGACCTCCGTCAACCAGGCGCCGCGCCGCGCCAACCCCGGGCAGGAGGGTGTCGAGCGCACGCTGTGGCTGCGGCTGAAGCTGATCGCCGACGTTGGCCTCGTCGGCCTGCCCAACGCGGGCAAGTCGACCTTCCTTGCCGCCACGTCGAACGCGCGTCCCAAGATCGCCGACTACCCCTTCACCACGCTGCACCCGAATCTGGGGGTGGTCGAGGTCGACGGGCGCGAATTCGTGGTCGCGGACATTCCCGGCCTCATCGAGGGCGCGCACGAGGGCCGCGGCCTGGGCGACGTGTTCCTGGGCCACGTGGAACGCTCGGCCGTGCTGCTGCACCTGATCGACGGCACGTCGGGCACGCTGATCGAGGATTGGCGCACCATCTGCAACGAACTCGAGGCCTACGGCGAAGGCTTGGCCGACAAGCCGCGCGTCACCGTGCTCAACAAGATCGACGCGCTGGACGAAGAGGAACGCGCCTTCCTGCGCGACGAATTGCACGAGGCCGGCGCCGAGGATGTGCGGCTGATGTCCGGCGCCACGGGCGAGGGCGTGATCGACGTGCTGCGCGCGCTGCGTCCGCACGTCCAGCGCCGCGACCGGGCCGAGGCCGCTGTCGCGGACGACGACGAGGGCGGATCGTGGCAGCCCTAGGCGACGCGCGGCCCGCCACCGCGACCCTGGCGGATGCGCGGCGGATAGTGGTCAAGATCGGCTCGGCCCTGCTGGTCGACGCCGCGTCCGGTCGCCTGCGCGAGGATTGGCTGGTCAGCCTCGCCGCCGACGTGGCCGCGCTGAAGGCGCGCGGGGCCGAGGTGGTGCTGGTCTCCTCCGGCTCGATCGCGCTGGGGCGCGGCGCGCTGGGGCTGCCCGCGGGCACGCTGCCGCTCGAGCAAAGCCAGGCGGCGGCATCCGTGGGACAGATCCGGCTGGCGCGCGCCTACGAACAGGTCATGGCGCCGCACGGCATCGTCACCGGGCAGGTGCTGGTCACGCTCGAGGACAGCGCCTCGCGCCGGCGCTACCTGAACTCGCGCGCCACGCTCGGCACCCTGCTGGGCCTCGGCGCGCTGCCCATCGTCAACGAGAACGACACGGTGGCGACGGACGAGATCCGCTACGGCGACAACGACCGGCTGGCGGCACAGGTGGCCGCGACGGTGGGCGCCGACCTGCTGGTGCTGCTGTCGGACGTGGACGGGCTATACACTGCGAACCCGCAGATCGACCCGCAGGCGCGCCGGCTGGACGTGGTCGACGCCATCACCCCCGAGATCGAGGCGATGGCCGGCGACGCCGGCTCGGGCCTGTCGAAGGGCGGCATGAAGACCAAGGTCATGGCCGCGCGCACCGCCACCGCCGCCGGCTGCGCCATGCTGATCGGCCTCGGCGCGCCGATGCACCCGCTGCGCGCGCTGCAGGACGGCGCGCCGTCGACGCTGTTCGCGCCGCAGCTCGACCCGCAGGCGGCGCGCAAGCGTTGGATCGCGGCGATGAAGACGCGCGGCACCCTGACCGTGGACGAAGGCGCCGCCCGCGCCCTCGCCGGAGGCCGTTCGCTGCTGCCGGCGGGCGTGCGCGCCGTCACCGGCGCGTTCGAGCGCGGCGACCCGGTGGCGATCCGCGCCGCCGACGGCGCCACGCTGGGCTGCGGGCTGGTCCGCTACTCGGCCTCCGAGGCGCGCGCCATCGCCGGGCACCAAAGCGCCGACATCGAGGCGATCCTTGGCTATCCCGGGCGCGCCGTGCTGGTCCACCGGGACGACATGGCGCTTTGACCGCCCGGGACGGCGCAGTACATTGACGCAACTCCAGCGACAGGGACCAGACCCATGAAGGACCTGACCGACATCCCCGCCCTGATGCACGACATGGGTCGGCGCGCGCGTGACGCGGCCGCGGTGCTGGCCTATGCCGCGCCGGAGGCCAAGCGCCGCGCTCTCGAAGCCGCCGCCGACGCGGTCGAGGCGCAGGCGCCCGAGATCCTCGCCGCCAACGCGCAGGACCTCGACTACGGCCGCGAGAAGGGCCTGAGCGACGCGATGATGGACCGGCTGACGCTCAGCCCCGAGCGGATTGCCGACATCGCCATCGGCCTGCGCACGGTCGCCGCGCAGGACGATCCGGTGGGCGCGGTGATGGACGAATGGGACCGGCCCTCGGGCCTGCACATCCGCCGCGTGCGCACGCCGCTGGGCGTGGTCGGCGTGATCTACGAATCGCGCCCCAACGTGACCGCCGATGCCGGTGCGCTGTGCCTGAAATCAGGCAACGCGGTGATCCTGCGCGGCGGCTCGGAAAGTTTCCACTCCTCGCGGGCGATCCACGCCTGCCTCGTCGAAGGGCTGCGCGCCGTCGGCCTGCCCGAGGACGCGATCCAGCTGGTGCCCACCCGCGACCGCGCCGCGGTGTCCGAGATGCTGACCATGACCGACACGATCGACGTGATCGTGCCCCGCGGCGGCAAGGGGCTGGTGGGGCTCGTGCAGCGCGAGGCGCGCGTGCCGGTCTTCGCCCACCTCGAGGGGATCGTGCACATCTACATCGACCGAGAGGCCGACCCGCTCAAGGCGCTCGAGGTGGTGAAGAACGCCAAGACCCGCCGCACCGGCATCTGCGGCGCGGCCGAATGCCTGCTGATCCACCGCGACGTGGTCGACACGATCGGCCAGGGCGTCATCCGCGCGCTGATCGAGGCCGGGGTCGAGGTGCGCACCGACGAGACGCTGTCGAAGATCGTCGGCACCGTTCCCGCGTCCGAGGACGATTGGGGCCGCGAATACCTCGACATGATCATCGCCGCGCGCGTGGTCGACGACATCGACTCCGCCATCGCGCATATCCGGCGCTACGGCTCGAACCACACCGACTGCATCCTGACCGAGGACGACGCGGCCGCCGACCGCTTCTTCCAGCGGCTCGACAGCGCGATCCTGATGCGCAACGCCTCGACGCAATTCGCCGACGGGGGCGAGTTCGGCATGGGCGCGGAGATCGGCATCGCCACCGGCAAGATGCATGCGCGCGGCCCGGTGGGCGCCGAGCAGCTGACCAGCTTCAAGTACCTGGTGACCGGCGACGGAACGGTGCGCTGAGCGCCGCGCGGTCGCGGCGCGTCACGACATCGGATCGCCGCTCAGCCGATGGTGATCTCGATGCGGTCCTCGGCGGGGCGCGCCGACAGCGTTCGGCCCCGGTCGCGCGCCAGGGTCGACAGCAGGGCGAACTGCACCTTGTCCGGCGTCAGGTCGTCAAGCTCACCGCCGCCGGCCAGGAAACTCCAGGCCCGATCGTCGACCGCGATGCGCTTGCCCGTTGCCTCAATCCGGATGCGGCCGTCGCCGCCCTCGATTCGGGCGGTGCCGCCCACCGGCAGCGCGCTTTCGCAGCACAGGAAACCCAGGTAGACCATCTGCACGTTCGAGCGCGCCATCTTGTCCGCCGCCGCCCATTGCGTGTTCATGCGCGTGGACCGGGTGATCGCCTCCAGCGTGGCGGCCGCGTCGCGCGCGCCGATGGACTGCCCGTCATTTGCGCTGCCGAAGGCGACGCGAAAGAACTTGATCCGCGCCGAGGCGCTGTCGCAGCTGTCCTGGATCAGGGCCATCTCCGCGCCGGTGTCGGCCTTGCCCGCCAGCGCCACCAGTTCCAGCCCGTTCTGAATGGCCCCGATCGGGCTGATGAGATCGTGACACAGCCGCGATCCTACCAAAGCTGCGAGAGAGGCCATATGATCGGTCATCAAGTCATCCTGTCTAAGGAGAGAACATGGAGGAACTGAACGCCCTGCTGGAGCCCGGCATGCTGGTGCAGAACCCCGACCACCCCGAATGGGGCCACGGGCAGGTGCAGTCCAACATCGGCGGCAAGATCACCGTCAACTTCCGCGAGGAAGGCAAGATGGTGCTCGACGGCGCGCACGTGTCGCTGATCCCCGTTCTGGATTCCGGTTTCGATTCCGGGCCTTGAGCCGCCCGCTTGTTCCGTATTAGCGATGCTTTTGGCGGATGCCTACCCCCGAGGGTGAATTTGCGAGGCTCTATCGTGTTGGCAGGATACGAGAAATGACCGATGCGGCCACATTGACAGGACCTGCGCCTCAGACCGGTTTCTCCGTCCGGCTGGCCGAGACGCGTGCCGATATCGAGGCGGCCCAGCGCCTGCGCTACGCCGTCTTCGTCGAGGAGCTGGGCGGAGACGGGCCGCTGGTCGACCACGCGGCAAGGCTGGAGCGCGACCGCTTCGATCCGTTCTTCGACCACCTGATCCTGACGCTCGCGGACGCGCCCGGCCAGGTGGTCGGCGTCTATCGCCTGCTGCGCGACGAGGCCGCCGCCCGCGCCGGGCAGTTCTACTCCGAGGACGAATACGACCTCGCGCCGCTGAAACGCTCGGGGCGCCGGCTGCTCGAACTCGGACGGTCCTGCCTGCACCCCGATCACCGCGGCGGCGCGGCGCTCTATGCGCTGTGGCAGGGGCTGGCGGATTACGTCTTCGACCACCGGATCGAGATCCTGTTCGGGGTCGCCAGCTTCCACGGCACCGATCCGCAGCGGCTGGCCGCGCCCCTGTCGCTGCTGCATCACCGCCACCTCGCGCCCGAGCCGCTGCGCGTGCGCGCGCGCCAGTGCCAGCCGATGGACCTGCTGCCCGAGGCCACGCTTGACCGCCGCGCCGCGATGCTGCAGGTGCCCGCGCTGATCAAGTCCTACCTGCGAATGGGTGGCTTCGTGGGCGAGGGGGCCTTCGTCGACGATGCCTTCAACACCACCGACGTCTGCCTGGTGATGGACACCACCCGGCTGGATCGGGCGGCCAGCGCTCGCTACACGCGGGGGCGCGTATGACCTGGACGGCGCCGACGATCCCCGCACCCGATCCGATCGGTCCCGCCGGCTGGCTTCGCGCCGGCTTGCGCGGTACGGCGATGGCGGGCGTGGTGTTCGGCGGGCTGGGGCTGCTGCTGGCGCTGCGGCTGGTCGAGCGTCCGCTGGCGGGGCAGGGCCGCCCGGTGACACCCTGGATCACCCAAGGGGTCTGCCGCGTGACGCTGGCGATCATGGGCCTGCGCGTGGACAGGCGCGGCACACCGATCCGGGTGGAGGGCGCGCAGGTGGCGAACCACACGAGCTGGCTGGACATCTTCGTGCTGAACGCCTTCCAGAACGTCTATTTCGTGTCCAAGTCCGAGGTCGCCTCGTGGCCCGGCATCGGCTGGCTCGCACGCGCCACCGGCACCGTCTTCATCCGCCGCGACCGGCGCGAGGCGCGTACCCAGACCGAACTGTTCCAGAAGCGCCTGTCGGAGGGCCACCGGCTGCTGTTCTTCCCCGAAGGCACCTCGACCGACGGGCGGCAGGTGCTTCCCTTCAAGACCACGCTGTTCGCCGCCTTCTACGACGACGCCCTGCGCCACGACGCGCATATCCAGGCGATCAGCCTGACCTACCGTTCGCCGCCCGGCGCGCGGCCGGCCTTCTACGGCTGGTGGGGCGACATGGATTTCGCGCCCTCGCTTCTCGAGGTGCTCGCGCAGCGGAGGCAGGGCCGGGTTTCGCTGGTTTGGCATCCGCCGGTGCGGGTGGACGCGCATCCCAACCGCAAGAGCCTCGCCTCGCATCTCGAGGCGCAAGTGCGGTCGGGCCACGCGGCCGCGTCCGATCACGCCTGACGCGTCAGCCCATCGCGTCGACCAGCGCGCGCAGCGCCGCCGCCGGATCGTCGGTGCGCCAGATCTCCTCGCCCACGGCGATGAAGTCGGTGACCGGGGCCAGCGCGCGCACGGCCTCGGGCGTCAGCCCGCCCTCGGCCACCACCGGCACCTCGATCATCTCGGACCACCAGGCGAACAGGTCGCGCTCGGCCAGCGCGCCGTCGCCCAGGGCGCCGGCCACGGGACCGAAGGCGACGTAATCGGCGCCGGCCTCGCCCGCGTTCATGCCGTCGTGACGCGACTGGCCGCAGAAGGCGCCCACGATCGCATCCGCCCCCAGCGTCTTTCGCGCCGCGCGCACCGATCGCGCCCCGTCGGGCAGGTGCACGCCGTCCAGACCCAGCCGCTCGGCCAGCACCACGTGCGTGTCGATCACCATCGCCACGTCGGCGGAGTGGGCCACTTCGCGCACGGCGTCGGTCGCGCGGATCAGCCGGTCTTCGTCGCGGGTGGCCAGAGACAAGCGCAGGCAGGCCACCGGCACTCCCTGCAGCACCCGGTCGAGTTGCGCGGGAAACGACCCGAGGTCGAACTCGGGCGGGGTCAGAAGGTAGATCTGCGGTCGGTCCTGCTCGGCCATGTCATGCTCCCACGCTCGTCGCGCCCGGCTTGTGGCGCCCGGCTTGTCGCGGCGTGATAACGCGGGTCGCGGCGCTTGACCATCCGCGTCGCGCAGGCGATTGCACGGGCCGCCCGCGCTGTTATGGAAGGCGCGCAACGACCGAGGACCGCCCATGACGCCGCATCCCGCCCAACCCGCAATCGTGCTCGTCCGCCCGCAGATGGGCGAGAACATCGGCGCGGCCGCGCGCGCGATGTGGAATTTCGGGCTGGACCGCATGCGCGTCGTTGCCCCACGCGACGGCTGGCCGAACCCGCAGGCCGTGGCGATGGCCTCGGGCGCGGGGCGCCTGCTGGACGAGGCGCGGCCCTTCGGCGACCTGCGCGGCGCGATCGAGGATTGCCACTTCACCTTCGCCACCACCGCCCGGCCGCGCGGCATGACGAAACCCGTCTACACGCCGCAGGCCGCGATGGAGGAAGCCCGCGACCGCATCGCCCGGGGCGAGCGTGTGGGCTTCATTTTCGGCCCCGAACGCGCGGGACTGGAAAACGACGACATCGCCCAGGCCAGCGCGATCGTGTCGGTCCCGGTGAACCCGGATTTCCCCTCGCTGAACCTCGCGCAATGCGTGCTGCTGTGCGCCTACGAATGGCGGCTCGCCACCGAAGAGGCAACGCCCGTGTCCGAAGGGCTGGTCGGCACGGATCGCGCCAGCGCCGAGGACGTGGCGCGCCTGGTCGACCATTACGAGGAAAGGCTGGACCAGGCGGGCTTCTTCTATCCCGAAACCAAGTCCGACACGATGAAGCGCACCTTCCGCAACATGTGGTCGCGCCTGCCGCTGACCACGGCGGACGTGCACATCCTGCACGGTGTGATGCGCCAGATGGTCCGCTGGAAGGAACGCGGCGAAGACTGACGGTGACGACGCCGCGCGACAGGGTGCGGCAAAGCGGGCAGGGCGCTTGAAGCCCCTCGGGCCGGGCTCTACTGTCCGCGCGAACGATCCGGGGGGGGCACATGGCACAGAAACGCAAGCTATTCGAAGAGGTCGGCGCAGAGCGCCCCGAGCCGCAGAGGACCCCCGCGGGCGGCATGATCGACAGCCCCCGGCGCGGCGCGCGCGGCGCGGTCCGGGTCTGGCTGATGATCCTGTTCGCGCTGGTCATGGTCATGATCGCCGTGGGCGGGCTGACGCGTCTCACCGACAGCGGGCTTTCCATCACCGAATGGCGCCCCGTCACCGGCGCGCTGCCCCCGATGAGCGCCGCCGAGTGGCAGGCCGAGTTCGACAAGTATCGCGCCATCCCCGAATACCAGATCCAGAACCGCGGCATGTCCATGACCGAGTTCCAGTTCATCTACTGGTGGGAATGGGGCCACCGGCAGCTGGGCCGCGTCATCGGCCTCGTCTGGGCCGTGGGCTTCCTGGGCTTCGCCGTCGCGCGCAAGATCCCGCCGGGCTGGACCGGCCGCCTGCTGCTGTTGGGCGTGCTGGGCGGGCTTCAGGGCGCCATCGGCTGGTGGATGGTCGCCTCGGGGCTCGAGGGCGACATGCTGGACGTGGCCTCCTACCGTCTCGCGACGCATCTGGGCCTGGCCTTCGTGATCCTCGGTTTCCTCGCCTGGTACGTCTTCCTTCTGGGCCGGAGCGAGCGGGACCTGATGCAGGCCCGCCGCGAGGGCGAGCCAAGGCTCTTTCGCATTTCGACCGGCCTGCTGCACTTCACCTTCCTGCAGATCCTGATCGGCGCGCTGGTCGCGGGCATCGATGCTGGGCGCAGCTATACCGACTGGCCGCTGATGGCCGGCCAGTTCCTCCCGCCGTACCCGTTCGAGCTCGAACCCGTCTGGCGCAACTTCTTCGAGAATCCCGGCCTCGTCCAGTTCATGCACCGCATGGTCGCCTACGCGCTGCTGGTCTTCGGCATGGTCGTCTGGCTGCGCGGGCGCCGCTCGGCCAATGCCGACACGCGGGGCCGCTTCCACGCGGTCCTCGCCGTGCTGGCGCTGCAGGTGGTGCTGGGCATCGTCACCGTGCTGTACGGCGCGCCGTGGCAGATCGCGATCGCACACCAGGTGCTGGCCGTGATCCTGTGGGTGCTGATCCTCCGGGCGCGCTTCGCCGCGCGCTATCCCGTTCACCAATCGATCCGAGGCAAGTGATGAGTACGAGTAACAGCTACCAGGCGCTGATGGCCTTCCAGCGCGAGACCGAGGCGCTTGCCCAGGTCGCCGGCCGGTTGTCCTGGGACCAGGAGACGGTGATGCCCCGCGGCTCGGCCGAGCAGCGCGGCGACGAGATGGCGGCGATGGAGCACGTGCTGCACGCCCGCCGCGTCGCCCCCGAGGTCGGCGACTGGCTTTCCGGCATCGACGAGGCGTCGCTGGACGAGGTCGGCCGCGCGCAGATCCGCCACATCCGCCACAACTTCGACCGCGCGACCAAGGTGCCCGCGCGCCTTGCCTCGGCGCTGGCGCGCACGATCTCCCGCGCGCAGATGGTCTGGGTCGACGCGAGCAAGGCCGGTGACGTTTCGGCCTTCCTGCCGGTCCTGACCGAGGTGCTGGCGCTGCGCCGCGAAGAAGCGCAGGCGCTGGCGGGCGACGGGCCGCTCTACGACGCGCTGCTGGACGATTACGAGCGCGGCGCCAAGGCCTCCGAACTCGAGGCGATGTTCGGCGCGCTGCGTCCCCGCCTCGTCGCGCTGCGCGAGGCCGTGCTCGCGCGACCGGAACCGCAGGGCGTGTCCGGCCAGTTCGAAGAGGACCTCCAGCTGCGGCTGTCGCGCGAGGTGGCGCAGGCCTTCGGCTACGACCTGTCGCGCGGGCGAATCGACATGGCTGTGCATCCGTTCAGCTCCGGGTCCGGCGACGACGTGCGCATCACCACGCGCACCGATCCGAAGGACCCGTTCAACTGCGTTTATTCCACGATCCACGAGGTCGGGCACGCCAGCTACGAACAGAACGTCGACCCGGCGTATCGCCTGACGCCGTTGGGATCGGGCGTGTCGATGGGCGTGCACGAAAGCCAGAGCCGCATCTACGAGAACCAGCTCGGCCGCTCGCGTGCCTTCACATCGTGGCTGTTCGCCCGGATGCGCGACCGTTTCGGCGATTTCGGCATCGACGACGAGGATTCCTTCTACGCCGCCGTGAACCGCGTGAAGAAGGGCTACATCCGCACCGAGGCGGACGAGATCCAGTACAACCTGCACATCATGCTGCGCTTCGACCTCGAGCGCGCACTGATCGCCGGCGACCTGCACCCCGGTGACCTCGAGGCCGCCTGGAACGACCGGTTCGAGGCGGATTTCGGTTATCCGGTCGACAAGCCCGCGCACGGCGTGCTGCAGGACGTGCACTGGGCGGCGGGGCTGTTCGGCTACTTCCCGACCTACAGCCTCGGCAACGTCTATGCGGGTTGCCTGAACGAGGCGATGCGCCGCGCTGTGCCGGACGTGGACGACCGTCTGTCACGGGGCGATACCGGCCCCGCAGTGGTTTGGCTGCGCGAGAACCTGCAGCGCCACGGCGGCCTCTACCGCCCGCGCGAGGTGATCGAGCGCGCCTGCGGCTTTCCGCTGTCCGAGGCGCCGCTGCTGTCCTATCTCGAAGCGAAGTTCGGCGACATCTACGGGCTCTAACCCGGTCCTGCTTTCACCGACCCGAGCACGAAAAGGCCCCCTTCGCAGGAAGGGGGCCTTCGTCGTCACCAGATCGCCAGCGGCCCCGAGGGCAGGGGCGCGCGGGGCTTTCAGGCGTGGGCGGGCTGACCGCCGCGCAGGCCGTCGATCGACCATGCGCCGGCGCCGATCACCGCCAGCGACAGATAGCCGCCGGTCAGCGCCAGGTTCTTGAGGAACTGCGTCATCTGCATCTGGTCGGCCGGGTCGAAGTGATACAGCGTGCCCGAAACCAGGCAAAACGCGCCCAGCGCCAGCGCGACGATGCGCGTCTGGAAGCCCAGGATCAGGGCGAGGCCGCCCAGGATCTCGAACAGGACGACCGGCCAGGCCAGGAAGGCCGGGATGCCGCCCGAGGCCATGAAGCCGGCGAAGCCGGCCACGTCGCCGGTCTTGCCGAAGCCGGAGATGAGGAACAGCAGGCCCAGCATGATGCGGGCTGCCAGCAGAACGGTGTTGGTGGTCGTGGAGGTCATTGTTGCGTTTTCCTTGCGTCAAGAGATGCGCAGACAAATGGCACTGTGCGCCAGGTAAGGAAATCCGCCGAACTCCAACAGAGTTGGTGCATCAACGCACAAGATGCCGCTGCGGCTCCCGCGCCAGCGTCGGGAGGGCACCGGGGCGCGGCTGCCGGATCGGCCGGCCGCGCCCTGCGAGGGTCACTCCTCGCCGGCGTTTCCGGGCGTGTCCCCGGCCACGTCGCCCGTCGCGTCCTCGACGTCGTTGTCGCTCTCTTCCGCGATCCACGCGACCGAGACGACTTCCTCGCCCTTGCCGGTGTTGAACACCTTCACCCCGCCGGCGTTGCGCGAGCGGAAGCTGATGCCCTCGACCGGGACGCGGATCGACTGGCCCCTGGACGTGGCAAGCATGATCTGGTCGCCCATCTCGACCGGGAACGACGCCACCAGCGGCCCGCCCCGCATCGCGCGGTCCATCGCCATGACGCCCTGGCCGCCGCGCCCGCGCACCGGGTAGTCGTGCGACGACGACAGCTTGCCGCTGCCGTTGGCGGTGATCGTCAGGATCAGGTTCTCGGCCGCCGACATGCGCGGATAGTCGATCTCGACCGCGTCGGTCGCGTTTGCCTCCTCGGCATCGTCCTCGTCCACCTCGTGCTCGTCCACGAGGCCCGCCATCGCGCGCCGCATCTTGAGGTAGGCGACCCGCTCGGCCGGGCTCGCCTCGAAGTGGCGGATGATCGACATGCTGACCACACGGTCACCGTTCTGCAGGCGGATGCCGCGCACGCCGGTCGACTTGCGGCCCTTGAAGACGCGCACGGCCGTGGTCGGGAAGCGGATCGCGCGGCCCGAGTCGGTGAACAGCATCACGTCGTCATCTTCCGACGCGATCCGCGCGTTCACCAGCTCCACGCCCTCGGGCAGGTCCATCGCGATCTTGCCGTTGCGCATCACGTTGGTGAAGTCCGACAGCGCGTTGCGCCGCACGTCGCCCGCGCTGGTGGCGAAGACGATCTGCAGGTCGTCCCATTCCTCCTCGGGGCGGTCGACGGGCATGATCGCGGCGATGCTGACGCCAGAGGGGATCGGCAGGATGTTGACGATCGCCTTGCCCTTGGACGTGCGCCCGCCCAGCGGCAGGCGCCAGGTCTTCAGCTTGTAGACCATGCCGGCGGTGGTGAAGAACAGCAGCTGCGTATGCGTGTTGGCGACGAACAGCGTGGTGACCACGTCGTCGTCCTTCAGCTGGCCGCCGGACACCCCTTTGCCGCCGCGCTTCTGCGCGCGGAAATCGGCCAGCGCGGTGCGCTTGATGTAGCCGCCCTGGGTGACGGTGACGACCATGTCCTCGCGCTCGATCAGGTCCTCGTCGTCCATGTCGCCGGCCCAGTCGACGATCTCGGTCCGGCGCGGCACGGCATAGGCGTCGCGGATGGCGGTCAGCTCGTTGGTGATGATCTCCATGATCCGCTCGCGCGAACCGAGGATGTCGAGGTAATCCTTGATCTTGGCCGCCAGGTCCTCCAGCTCGTCCGTGACCTCGGAGACACCCAGCTGCGTCAGGCGCTGCAGCCGCAGGTCGAGGATCGCGCGCGCCTGGATCTCGGACAGGTTGTAGGTGCCGTCGTCGTTGATCGTGTGGGTGGGGTCATCGATCAGCCGGATGAACGGCGCGATCTCCTTCGCGGGCCAGCGGCGCGTCATCAGCTTCTCGCGCGCCTCGGCCGCGTCGGCCGAGCTGCGGATGGTGGCGACGACCTCGTCCACGTTGCTGACCGCGACCGCCAGGCCGCACAGCACGTGGCTGCGTTCGCGCGCCTTGCGCAGCAGGTACGCGGTGCGGCGCGCGACCACGTCCTCGCGGAAGTCGAGGAACGCGGTCAGGAAGGCGCGCAGGGTCAGCTGCTCGGGCTTGCCGCCGTTCAGCGCCAGCATGTTGCAGCCGAAATAGGTCTGCATCGGCGTGAAGCGGTACAGCTGGTTCAGCACGACCTCGGCGGTGGCGTCGCGCTTCAGCTCGACCACCACGCGCACGCCGTGCCGGTCGGACTCGTCCTGGACGTGGGCGATGCCCTCGATCTTCTTGTCGCGCGCGGCCTCGGCGATCCGCTCGATCATCGTGGCCTTGTTCACCTGGTACGGGATCTCGTCCACGACGATGGCGTAGCGATCCTTGCGCAACTCCTCGATCCGCGTCTTGGCGCGGATGATCACGCTGCCGCGCCCTTCGAGATACGCCTTGCGCGCGCCCGACCGGCCCAGGATCACGCCCCCGGTGGGGAAATCCGGCGCGGGGATGTAGTCGATCAGCTGCTCGCTGGTCAGTTCGGGGTTCTCGATCATCGCCAGCGTGGCCGAGATCACCTCGCCCAGGTTGTGCGGCGGGATGCGCGTGGCCATGCCCACCGCGATGCCCTCGGCGCCGTTGACCAGCACGTTGGGATAGCGGGCGGGTAGCACGACCGGCTCCTGCCGCTCGTTGGCGTAGTTCGGGACGAAGTCGACCGTGTCCTTGTCGATGTCCTCGAGCAGCGCCTCGGCGGCCTTCTGCAGGCGGCTTTCGGTATAGCGGTAGGCGGCCGGCGGATCGCCGTCCATGCTGCCGAAATTGCCCTGGCCGTCGATCAGCGGCAGCGACATCGAGAAGTCCTGCGCCATCCGCACCAGCGCGTCGTAGACGGCCGAGTCCCCGTGCGGGTGGTATCGGCCCATCACGTCGCCCACGGCGGTCGCGCACTTGCGGTAGGGCTTGGTCGAGGTCTGGCCGTTCTCCCACAGGGTGTACAGAATCCGCCGGTGCACGGGCTTCAGACCGTCGCGCAGATCGGGGATCGCGCGGCTCACGATCACGCTCATCGCGTAGTCGAGATAGCTCGACTTCATCTCGTCGATGATGTCGATCGCCGGTCCCGACCGCGGGGTTGGAATTTCCTGTTCGTCGTCAGGGGGTTGCGGCGTATCGCTCACGTCGGATGCCTGCTGCTGTTACTGCCATATCTTGTTGGGGCCCGTATACCAGATGCTGGATATGGGGTGCAATGCCGGGCGGGTCACCGGCTTTGGCAGCCGGGGCCGGTATCTGCTAACATACTGTTTTCATTGATTTGAAACTTTTCCGGCGGCACCATCTACCTATCGTCACGAAAGGTGGACCGATGCAGGAAACGGAAACCGAACTGATGCTCAAGGGCTACGGCCTGACCACGGCCGAATTCTTCTACCGTTTGCCCGATTACAAGAGCGTGCTGAACACGTTCGTCTGGCAGGACTACGACCTCGCCCCCGATCACAAGCGCCTCTTCTCGTTCATCGAGTTCTGGCAGGACGAGATCGAGGGCCCGCTGCACTCGGTGCGCTTCACGCACCGGCGTCTCGTGTCCTCCGGCGCATGGCAGAATGTCGTCGGAGAGCTGACCTACCACTGACACGCTATCCGCCCGCACGGGGCGCGTCTCTGCTCGCCGAAGTTCACGGGAAAGGGCGGGGGCGCGGGGGCAGAGCTCCCGCCACCCCGCGCCGCCGGGGGGATTGCTCAGGGAATGATGCGCGAATACTTGACGCCTTCCAGCGTCGCCCCCAGACGCAGGCCCGACTGCGCGAAGACCACCGCGATGATCGGCGCGAGCGACGTGGTCGTCTCGGCCGACAGCGTCTCGCCGCGTTCGGGCGTGGCGTAGACCATGTTGGCGCCGGCGGCGAAACCGGGCGAGCGGCGGAAGTTGCGCAGCGCCTCGTCTGTCATGAAGAACAGCACGTGCGCGTATTGCTGCGCGCCGATCTGCAGGCCCCCGCTGGCCTTGGCGACCGAGTAGTAGTCGACCGTCGCGCCGCCCACGCGCAGCGCGCCGCGGCCGTAGGCGCCGCCCAGGCCAAGCCCGGCCTCGGTCACCAGCGGCATCACCAGCATGCCGGTCGACTTGTCCGCCAGGTCGCGCGTCGCGGGATAGTCGGCGTAGAGCTGGCTCAGCGTCGCGTCGACGCGCGCGTCGATCAGCTGCGGGCCGCGGCTGCCCACGCCGTTGGCGCAGCCGGCCAGCGCCAGGGTGCCGGCCGCAAGGCCGATCGTGAAAGTCCGTCGCGAAAGTGTCATGTGTCCGCCCGTTTCCTGGTTTCTTGGTGCCTCGCATACCCGGCCGTGCCGCCGGTTGGCGATTTTATAGCTTTGGCCGCACGCGCTGTCACCAGAAGATGCCCGCGGGACCCGTTTCCGCGGGAACCCGCCGGTGCCCTAAGGGGATCCTCAGCCGTTCAGCAGCCGGGCCGCGGCCGGTGCGAAATAGGTCAGCACCCCGTCGCAGCCGGCGCGCTTGAAGGCCGTCAGGCTTTCCATCATCACCCGCTCGCCGTCCAGCCAGCCGCGCTCGGACGCTCCGGCCAGCATCGCGTACTCGCCCGAGACCTGGTAGGCGAAGGTCGGCGCGCCGAAGGTGTCGCGCGCGCGGCGGATCACGTCCAGGTAGGGCATCCCCGGCTTGACCATGATCATGTCCGCGCCCTCGGCCAGGTCGCGCGCGATCAGGCGCATCGCCTCGTCGCCGTTGCCCGGGTCCTGCTGATAGGTCTTCTTGTCGCCCGTCAGCCGCCCCGACGCCCCCACCGCGTCGCGGAACGGCCCGTAGAAGGCCGAGGCGAACTTCGCCGCGTAGCTCAGAAGCAGGACGTTCTGGTGGCCCTTGGCCTCGAGCGCGGCGCGGATCGCGCCGATGCGGCCGTCCATCATGTCCGACGGCCCAATGATGTCCGCGCCGGCGGCGGCCTGGCTCAGCGCCTGTTTCACCAGCGCCTCGACCGTGCGGTCGTTGACCACGTAGCCATCCTCGACGAAGCCGTCGTGCCCGTCGATGTTGTAGGGGTCCAGCGCCACGTCGGTCATCACCGCGATGTCGATACCTGCGTCCTTGATCGACCGCGTGGCGGTGTTCGACAGGTTGACGGGGTTCCATGCCTCGGCGCAGTCGCGGGTCTTCTTCTCGGGCGGAGTGTAGGGAAACAGGCAGATCGCCGGGATGCCCAGGCCGTGCGCCTCGCGCGCGGCCTCGACCACGCGGTCCACCGACAGGCGGTTCACGCCCGGCATCGACGCGATCGGCTCGGAGATGCCCTCGCCCTCGCGCACGAAGACCGGCCAGATGAAATCCGACGGTGCAAGGTTCGTCTCGGCCACCAGCGCGCGGATGGCGGGCGTGCGGCGCAGCCGGCGCGGGCGCGCGGCCGGGTAGGGGGCGTGGATGGGCTGCATGGGGCGTCCTCGTGTCGTTCGTGCAACGGGTATCGGCCAAGGTGGCGCGGCTGTCCAGAGACGCCCCCGGTCCGGCCGCGAAGGCTGGGCACCGGCGCGGAGCCGCGCTAAAGGCATGAGGCGCCGGCGCGGTTGCGCGCGCATGCGAAAGAGACGGTCACGAATAGGGCAGCGAGGCGGCCTTGGGCTTTTACGGCACGGTATTCGAATTCATCGACATGCGGTCGTTCTCGAACCTGTGGTTCTGGATCATGCTCGCGGTCGTGTGGTCCTCGGCCAGTCACTGGGTGCTGGGCGTGCCCTTCGACATGATCACGCGCGCCCGCCGCAATCCGCGGGCCGCCGCCGATCTCGAGGCGCTGGCCGCGATCAACGCCAACCGGCTGATCTTCATCGCGGACGAGGCGGGCCTGTGGCTGACGGCGCTCGGATCGGGCGCGCTGACCATGCTCGCGCTGCTGGGATTCGTCTACGGCAGCGAGTTCTCGCAGGCGGTGTTCCTGCTGGCCGCGCCGCTGTCCTTCGTGTTCCTGCTCAGCCTGCGGACGGCGCGGCGGATCGTCGCCGGCGACGGCTCCGCCGAGACGTTGCGCCGGCGCCTGGGGCTGCACCGCATCGTGGTCCAGGCGATCGGGCTGGTTTCGATCTTCCTGACCGCCCTCTGGGGGATGCACCAGAACATCGCGTCGCCCTACCTTTAAGGGCGTCCGCTTTCGCGCCCACGCGGTTGACCCCGCCCGCGCGCCACGCCAAATGGCGCGCATGGCACAGCGCATCATCATGGGCGGCGCGCCCGAAGGCTTCGACGCCCGGCTCGTCCTCTCCGAAATCGACAAGGCCGGCGGCCCGGTCATCCACGTCGCCCGCGACGATCGCCGTCTGGCGGCGATGCGCGACGCGCTGGCCTTCTTCGATCCCTCGATGCCGGTGCTGCACTTCCCCGCCTGGGACTGCCTGCCCTACGACCGGGTGTCGCCCAACGCCGACATCTCGGCCGCGCGGATGGCCACTCTGGCGGGCCTTGCCCATCGCGGCCCCGACCGCTTCGTCCTGCTGACCACGCTGGCCGCTGCGACCCAGCGCATCCCCGCGCGCGAGGTCCTGCGCGAGGCCGCCTTCGCCGCCCGCGTCGGCGACCGCGTGGACGAGGAGGCGTTGCGCAACTTCCTCGTCCGCATGGGCTTCAGCCAAGCCCCCACCGTGACCGAACCGGGCGACTACGCCATCCGCGGCGGCATCATCGACATCTTCCCGCCGGGCGAAGGCGGGCCGGTGCGGCTGGACTTCTTCGGCGACACGCTGGAATCCGCCCGCCGCTTCGATCCCGGCAGCCAGCGCACCACCGACAAGCTGGACGTGCTCGAACTGGCCCCGGTCTCCGAGGTCATCCTCGACGAGGCCGCAATCACGCGCTTCCGCCAGAACTATCGCATCGAGTTTGGCGCCGCGGGCAACGACGACCCGCTGTATGAAGCCGTCAGTGCCGGGCGAAAGACGCAAGGCATCGAGCACTGGCTGCCCTTCTTCCACGAGCGGCTCGAGACGCTGTTCGACTACCTGCCCGGCGCGCCGGTTCTGCTGGACGACCAAGCCGAGCCTGCGCGGAACGCGCGCTGGGACGGCATCGTCGACCAGTACGAGGCCCGCAAGCACGCGCTGGACCAGAAGCAGACGATGGGCTCCAGCGTCTACAAGCCGGTGCCGCCGCAGCAGCTCTACCTCGACGAATCCGCCTGGACCGCCACGCTGGGCGAGCGTCGCATCGTGCAGTTCAACCCGCTGCCGCAGGCCAGCGGGCCGGGCGCGGTGGACGCCGGCGGCCGCGCCGGGCGCAACTTCGTCCCCGAGCGCCAGCAGGAAAGCATCAGCCTGTTCGCCGCGCTGGCCGACCACGTGCGCAAGCGGTTGCAGAAGGGCCCCGTCGTCATCGCCTCGTACTCCGAGGGCGCGCGCGAACGCCTGTCGGGCCTGATCGAGGACGAGGGCCTAGCCGAAACGATCCCCGTCACCGACGCCACCCGCGTCGGCAAGCGCGGATTGCATCTGGCCGTCTGGGCGCTCGAAGCCGGGTTCGAGGCACCGTGGCAGGCCGCCGGCAAGGACGGCCGCATCACCGTGATCTCAGAACAGGACGTGCTGGGCGACCGCCTGATCCGCCAGCCGCGCAAGAAACGCCGCGCCGAGAACTTCCTGACCGAGGCGCAGAGCCTGTCGCCCGGCGACCTGGTCGTGCATGTCGACTTCGGCATCGGGCGCTACCAAGGCATGGAGGTCGTCACCGCCGCCGGCGCCGCGCACGAATGCCTGGTGCTGGAATACGCCGAGAACGCCAAGCTGTACCTGCCGGTCGAGAACATCGAGCTGCTCAGCAAGTACGGCCACGAGGAAGGCCTTCTGGACAAGCTGGGCGGCGGCGCCTGGCAGGCCAAGAAGGCGCGGATGAAGGAACGCATCCGCGAGATGGCCGACCGGCTCATCCGCATCGCGGCCGAACGCGCGCTTCGAAAGGCGCCCATCATCGACCCGCCCCCGGGCGCGTACGACAGCTTCGCCGCGCGCTTCCCCTACGAGGAAACCGACGACCAGCTGCGCGCCATCGAGGACGTGATGGACGACCTGCAGTCGGGTAACCCGATGGACCGGCTGATCTGCGGCGACGTGGGCTTCGGCAAGACCGAGGTCGCCATGCGCGCGGCCTTCGTCGCGGCCATGTCGGGCGTGCAGGTGGCGATCATCGCGCCCACCACGCTGCTGGCGCGCCAGCACTACAAGGGCTTCGCCGAGCGGTTCCGGGGCTTTCCGCTGAACGTCGCCCCCCTCTCGCGCTTCACCGGCGCCAAGCAGGCCGCCGCCACCCGCGACGGCATCGCCAAGGGCACGGTCGACATCGCCGTGGGCACCCACGCGCTGCTGGCGAAATCAGTGCGCTTCCAGAACCTCGGCCTGCTGATCGTGGACGAGGAACAGCATTTCGGCGTCTCCCACAAGGAGCGGCTGAAGCAGATGCGCTCGGACATCCACGTGCTCACGCTGACCGCCACGCCGATCCCGCGCACGCTGCAGTTGTCGCTGACCGGCGTGCGGGACCTGTCGGTCATCGGCACGCCGCCGGTCGACCGGCTGGCGATCCGCACCTATGTCTCGGAATTCGACCCCGTCACCATCCGCGAGGCGCTGCTGCGCGAGCATTACCGCGGCGGGCAAAGCTTCTTCGTCGTGCCGCGCATCGCCGACCTGCCCGAGATCGAGGAATTCCTGCGCGAGCAGCTGCCCGAGCTGACTTTCGTGATCGCGCACGGGCAGATGGCCGCCGGAGAACTCGACGCGCGGATGAACGCCTTCTACGACGGCAAGTACGACGTGCTGCTGGCCACCACGATCGTCGAATCCGGCCTCGACATTCCCACGGCGAACACGATGGTCATCCACCGCGCCGACATGTTCGGCCTGTCGCAGCTTTACCAGATCCGCGGCCGGGTGGGCCGGTCCAAGACGCGCGCCTACGCCTACCTGACCACGAAGCCCCGCGCGAAGCTGACAGACACCGCAGTCAAGCGCCTGCGCGTGCTGGGCAGCCTCGACACGCTGGGGGCGGGCTTCAACCTCGCCAGCCAGGATCTCGACATCCGCGGCGCCGGCAACCTGCTGGGCGAGGAACAGTCCGGCCAGATGCGCGAGATGGGCTTCGAGTTGTACCAGTCCATGCTGGAGGAGGCGATCGCCAAGATCCGTTCCGGCCAGATGGAGGGGCTGACCGAGGATGACGGCCAGTGGGCGCCGCAGATCAACCTCGGCGTGCCGGTGCTGATCCCCGAGGAGTACGTGCCCGACCTCGACGTGCGGCTGGGCCTCTACCGCCGCCTGTCCGCGCTGACCACGAAGGTCGAGCTGGAGGGCTTCGCGGCCGAGCTGATCGACCGGTTCGGGCCTTTGCCGCGCGAGGTCAACACCCTGCTGTTGGTGGTGCGGATCAAGGCGATGTGCAAGCGTGCCGGCATCGCCAAGCTCGACGGCGGGCCGAAGGGCGCGGTGATCCAGTTCCACAACGACAAGTTCGCCAAGCCCGAGGGGCTGGTGAAGTTCATCGAGGACCAGAAGGGGCTGGCCAAGGTGAAGGACAACAAGATCGTCGTGCAGCGCGACTGGACCCGCGACAAGGACAAGATCCAGGGCGCCTTCGCCATCGCGCGCGACCTGGCCGAGGCCGCCGGCACGATCAAGCGGCGCGGCGAAAAGGCCTGACGGGGCAGGGCCGTCATCCGCTTCCGGCGGGCGCCTGCGGATCGGGACGCGGCGAGCCCCGGCCTTGACCGGCTCGACCGGGTTTCGCAGATAAAGCCGGGTCACCTGAATGCGGAAGCGCGATGACCCAGCTTGTCCAACCCCGGCTCGTGAACCCGCCCGACGGCGATCCGGGCGTGTATCTCGACTTCCGCTTCGGCCGGCGCGCCATGCTGTTCGACCTGGGCGACCTCGCGCCGCTCGGCCCGCGCGAGCTTTTGCGCGTCAGCCACGCCTTCGTGTCGCATGCCCACATGGACCACGTCGCCAGCTTCGATCACCTGCTGCGGCTGCGGCTCCACCGGCCACAGCCGCTCGCGGTCATCGGTCCCGAAGGGTTCCTGCGGCAGGTCGAGAACCGGCTGGGCGCCTTCACCTGGAACCTGCTCGGCGCGGATTCGGTGGATTTCCGTCTCACGGCCCACGAATTCGATGGCGCGCGCCTTTCCGCCAGCGCCGAGTTCCGCGCCCGCGAGGCGTTCCGCCGCCGCGACCTGCCTCCTCCGACGCTCGGCGACGGCGTCGTGGTTTCCGAGGACGATTTCACTGTCGAGGCGGTGGCGCTCGATCATCGCATCCCCTCGCTCGCCTTCGCCCTGCGCGAGGCGGTGCGCGTCAACGTCTGGCGCACCGCGCTGGATGACCTTGGCCTGCCGGTCGGGCCCTGGCTGGACGAGGCGAAGACGGCGATCCGCGCCGGCGCCTCCGACGGGCATATGGTCGCCGTTCCGGGGCACGGCGCGATGCCGCTGGGCGAGCTTCGCGCGCGTGTCTTCCGGATCGGACAGGGACAGCGCGTCGCCTATGTCACCGATGCCGCCGACACCGCCGCGAACCGCGCGCGGATCGTCGAGATCGCCCGCGACGCCGACCACCTGTTCATCGAGACGCCGTTCCTGGAAGCCGACCGCGATCTTGCCGCCGCGACCGCGCACCTGACCGCCCGCGCGGCAGGCGAGATCGCCCGCGCCGCCGGTGCCCGTCGCGTCGCGGGCTTTCACCACTCCGCCCGCTACACCGGCCAGTCCGAGGCCCTCGCCGCCGAGCTTGCCAAAGCCTTCGCCCCCGGCTCGACCACCGCGCCGGACCCGTCGCCGTCCGCGGCGGACAGAGGGGCGCCCTGACCGCATCGGCGTCCGCCGCACCGGTCCTGAACTTGGTCTTTCGGAGGGGCAATTCCTAACGGAAGATGAATCCGTCTCTGTAACCTATTGATTCCGCGTGGCAGGATGCCTGTCCCACCGTGGGACAGGCACATGCTCGGCTTCAGGCGCGCCGCCGGCGCCGCCCGTTCGCCCGGCCGCCCCGGGCGCCTGCCGGGCCCTCTCCGGGGGCCTTGTTGAACTTGATCCACTCGCCGCCATGCGGGTCGGAATCCAGCAGCAGGTTCGCCGCGCGGATGGCCGCCATCTCCGATCCCGGCCGCGCCGTCATCGAGTCCAGCCCGAACAGCGCGACGAAGGTCTCGTCGTCGATATCCTCGGGCAGGATGATCCCGGCGGCCTCGACCTCGGCCTTCTTCTCGGCGATCTTCGTCTGGGTCACCGGCAGGGCGACCGGGTTCATGATCGCGCTGGTCATGCCCGCGCCCATCGCCATCGGCAGGAAGGCGTTGTTGATCCCGTGCCGGTTCGGCAGGCCGAAGCTGATGTTGGACGCGCCACAGGTGGTGTTGACCCCCAGCTCGTCGCGCAGGCGGCGCACCAGCGTGAAGACCTGCTTGCCCGCCGTCGCCATCGCGCCGATCGGCATGACCAGCGGATCGACCACGATGTCATGCGCGGGGATGCCGTGATCCGCCGCCCGCTCGACGATCTTCTTCGCCACGGCGAAACGCACCTCGGGGTCCTCGGAGATGCCGGTATCGTCGTTGCTGATCGCCACCACCGGCACGTTGTATTTCTTCACCAGCGGCAGGATCTGCTCCATCCGCTCTTCCTCGCCGGTGACCGAGTTCAGCAGCGGCCGCCCGTGGCAGACCTCGAGCCCTGCTTCCAGCGCGCCCGGAACCGAACTGTCGATGCACAGCGGCACGTCCACCAGCCCCTGCACCAGTTCGAGAACCTTGCGCATCAGCGGCGGCTCGGTCTCGTTCGGGTTGGGGTTCGAGTTGTAGACCACGCCCGCGTTGATATCGAGCACGTTGGCCCCTGCGGCGACCTGCGCGATGGCATCGGCCTCGACGGTCGAGAAGTCGCCGGCCTCGAGCTCGGCCGCCAGCTTCTTGCGCCCGGTCGGATTGATCCGTTCACCGATCACGCAGAACGGCTCGTCAAAGCCGATCACGGCGGTCTTGGTCCTGGACTCGACGATGGTGCGGGTCATTTGCTCTCCTGTTGGGTTGTGGCGCGGGCCGCGGCGGCAGTCTTTCTAGGCGCGGCCGTCATTGGCGATGAGCTGCTTGAGCCGCTCGGTGTCGTATTCTGCCTCGATGCGCGCCGCCTCGGCCTTCGCGACCGCATCGGGCTCGCCGTCGACGGGGTAGGGCTGTGCCTTGCGCCATTCGGCCAGGTAGGCGTCGGTATCCGACGCGCCCACCTTCATCGCGGCGCGGTCGATGGCCTGCTCGAAGCGCTCGGCCAGCGGCTGCTTGGCGCCGCGACGGCCCTTGCCGACGATGACCTGCGCCGGGATGTCGCGCCAGTAGACGATGGTGACGTCGGGCATGCGCCTGATTCCTTGGCTGTGCTGCTTGTTCGTATCCGTGGCTCGGCGCCGTGCGGGGTCGGAATTCGACCGCCGCGACGCGATCCGCGACAAAGGTAGCCGGTGCCGGTAGCCGGGCCAACCCGCCCGCTGGCCCATTCGCTGCATGATTATCATGCGCGGGGTTTGCGCCGGACATGCGTCACGACATGGGCGGGGGCGCGGTTGGCGCTTGCGTGACCGCTGCGCGACGCTTACCTTGAGGGCAAGTTGAAATCGGAAAGGCGCAAGATCATGGCGCCGAAGCGTCCCACGGGTGCGGACGCTTTCCCGAAACCGGTCGAGAGTTCCGCGCCTGCCCGCCCGGATCCGAACGCGCTTTATGCCGCTTTGGATCTGGGAACGAATAGTTGTCGCATGCTGATCGCCCAGCCCAAGGGCAGTCAGTTCCATGTGATCGACAGTTTTTCGAAATCCGTTCAGCTCGGGCAAGGGCTTGAGCGGTCGGGTCGTCTGTCGCGTGCCTCGATGGCGCGCACGATCCAGGCCCTGCGAATCTGCCGCCAGAAGATCGAGCGGCACAACGTCCGGCGCATGCGGCTGGTCGCCACTGAGGCGTGCCGCCGGGCGCGCAACGCGACCGAGTTCATCCGCCAGGTGCGCCGCGAGACCGGGCTGACGCTTGAGATCATCCAGCCCGAGGAAGAAGCCCGGCTGGCGGTCATCTCCTGCGCTCCGCTGGTCAGCACGCGGACCGAGCAGTTGCTGGTCGTCGACATCGGCGGCGGCTCGACCGAACTGGTTTGGATCGACCTGAGCCGCGTGGCGCCCCGTGACCGGCCGCGCGCGATCATGCGCCTGCACGCGGGCTTCCACACAACCGACAGCCCGTTCCCCACGGCCAAGGTGGTGGACTGGATCAGCGTCCCGCTGGGCGTGGCCACGCTGCGCGACCAGTTCAGCGACGTGTCCGACGACGCCGCGCGCTATGCCCTGATGAGCTGGTTCTTCGAGGAGAACCTGGCAGAATTCGCGCCCTACCAGGACGAGCAGGCGCGCGAGGGGTTCCAGATCATCGGCACCAGCGGCACGGTCACCACGGTGGCCGCATCGCATCTGGGGCTGAAGCGTTACGACCGGACGAAGGTGGACGGGCTGCGCATGACCAGCGATCAGATCGAGGCGGTGATCCAAGGTTACCTCGACCTCGGCCCCGCCGGGCGCCGGCGCGATCCGCGTATCGGCCCCGACCGGCACGCGCTGATCATGTCGGGCAGCGCGATCCTGCAGGCGCTGCTGCGCCTGTGGCCGACGGATCAGCTTTCTGTGGCCGACCGGGGCTTGCGCGAGGGGCTGCTTTACGCGCAGATGTCCGCGGACGGGGTGCTTGAGGACGGGCCGCTTTAGGACTCTGCACTTGGCGCTGACGTGCCGATTTCCCCGGAATACATTAACCAGAATGACGACAGGAGCGCGGATGGCCAAGGGACCCAAGAACAGTTCCGGGCGTGGTGAACGCGACCTGAAGGTTCGCGTGAAGACCGCCCGCGGACGCAAGCTCAGTTCGACCCGTTGGTTGCAGCGGCAGCTGAACGATCCTTACGTCAAGCGCGCCCAGGCCGAGGGCTATCGCGGGCGCGCGGCCTACAAGATCTTGGAACTGGACGAGAAGTATCGCTTCCTGCTTCCCGGTGCGCGGGTGGTCGATCTGGGCTGCGCGCCCGGCGGCTGGTGCCAGGTGGCGGTCAAGCGCGTCAACGCCCTGGGCGAGAAGCCGGGCAAGGCCGTGGGCCGCGTGCTGGGCGTCGACCTGCAGGAGGTGGAACCGGTGCCGGGCGCCGAGATCCACCAGCTGGACTTCATGGAGGACGGCGCCGACGAGAAGGTCAAGGCGTGGCTGGGCGGGCCGGCCGACGTGGTGATGTCGGACATGGCGGCGGCATCCTCTGGCCACAAGCAGACCGACCACCTGCGCATCGTGGCGCTGTGCGAGGCCGCCGCCGCGCTGGCCTTCGACGTGCTGGAGCCCGGCGGCGTCTTCGTCGCCAAAGTTCTGGCCGGCGGCGCCGAGGGCAGCATGCAGCAACTGCTCAAGCAGCGGTTCGAGAAGGTCGCCAACGTGAAGCCGCCCGCCAGCCGGCAGGATTCGTCCGAGAAGTTCGTCGTCGCGACCGGGTTTCGCGGCTGATGGCGCGCGCAATGTCCGGGGCCGCGTGATGAACCGCTTCGCATTCCTTGCCGACCTGTTCCACACCGCCGTGGATGCCGCCGATCCGCGTCGCGCGCTGGCGGATGCGCTGCCCGAGCGCCCGAAGGGACGCACGGTCGTGATCGCCGTGGGCAAGGGTGCGGCGCAGATGGCTGCCGCGTTCGAGGATCTGTGGGACACCCCGGTCGAAGGCGTCGTGGTCACGCGCTACGGCTACGGCGCTCCGCGCCGGCACCTGCAGGTGATCGAAGCCGCGCATCCGGTCCCGGACGAGGCGGGGGCGCGGGCAACGCAGGCAGTCTTCGACGCGGTAAGTGGCCTTACGGAGGACGATCTGGTCATCGCGTTGATTTGCGGAGGAGGATCTGCCCTGTTGCCCGCGCCGCCCGAGGGGCTGACGCTGGCGGACGAGCAGGCGCTGAACCGGGAACTTCTGCGCAGTGGCGCCCCGATCGGCGCGATGAACGCGATCCGCAAGCACGTGAGCCGCATCAAGGGCGGGCGGCTGGCGCTGGCGGCGCATCCCGCGCGCGTCTGTAGCCTGATCGTGTCGGACGTGCCGGGCGACGACCCGGCGCAGGTCGCCTCGGGCCCGACGGTGCCGGACGCGGTCGGGCGGGCGCAGGCGCTGCGCATGGCAGATGCGCATAAAATCGCGCTTACGGAAAGGGTTATGAAGCATCTTTCGAGCGATGCGGCAAGCGCGCCCGACCCGGACGATCCCCGTTTCGCCGGTAACAGCGTCCGCGTCGTTGCCTCGGCGCGGCTGTCGCTCGAGGCGGCGGCGGCGCGGGCCGAGGCGCAGGGCATCCGCGCCGCGATCCTGTCCGACGCGATCGAGGGCGAGGCGCGTGACATCGGCCTGATGCACGCGGCGATGGCGCGCGAGATCGCGGCGCGCAACCGCCCCATTGCCGCGCCCGTGGTGCTGCTTTCGGGCGGCGAGACGACCGTGACGCTGGGCGACGATCCCGGCCGCGGTGGGCGCAACACCGCCTTCCTGATGAGTTTCGCCACGGCGATCGAGGGCGTGGCGGGCATTTCGGCGCTGGCGGCGGATACCGACGGCATCGACGGGTCCGAGGACAATGCAGGCGCCTTCGCCGATGGCGAGACGTTTCCCGCCTTGCGGCGGGCGGGGCACGACCCGGCCGCCTTTGCCGCGGCGCAGGATCCGTATGGCGCTTTCGCGGCGGCCGGCACGCTGTTTGCGCCCGGGCCGACAGGGACAAACGTCAACGATTTCAGGGCGATTCTGATCGATCCTCAATCATAGCTGTAACCCAAGGCGGCCTCTTGGCGCAGATCCAGGCGCGCGCGCAGAAGCGCGAGGTCCGTGTCGGGAAAACGCGTCGGGGGGGACGGGCGTGGCTCCACCGCGGGCTTGAACCGGTTGCCGAGGCGCTTGACCACAGGGCGGTAAACGGGCGGCAGGCCGAGGTCGAGCACGTCGTGCAGCGTTGCAAGGAATTCCTGCGGCGCGTCGCGCACCGCCTCGAACCGCGCCAAGACCAGCGTGCAGCCGCGTCTTTTGTATGACAGCAGCGCCGCCAGCTTGGTGCGGCGCAGGGCGAAGAGGTCGGGAAATGCCGCACCGGTCATCGGGTCGCGGTCGGGCTGCAGCGGCCGGCCCAAGCCGCCTTCGCGCGCGACCTGCGGAAAGTAGCGCGCCCGGTCGGCGACGGTGGTCCATTCCGCCCGGATGAAATCGCGGAACGCAAGGCGCTGCATCTCGGGCGGGCAATGCCAGGGACGTGCATGCACCGACAACGCCCAGTCGCGCGCGTCGCGGACGACGCAGACGACGGCGAGGTCCTCGGGGATCGCGATCATAGACGGAAAGCCGTGCTTCCACCCCATTTCCTCGGTCGCGGTCAGCGCGGAGTTGCGGCCGATCAGGCGCTTGACGAAGTTGGTGCCGGAGCATCGCTCGCCCAGCACCTGGAACCGGGCGGCCCGTTCGCGCGCGTCGATGTGCCAGCCCTGCCGCGCCACGTCGTCTTCGAGCATCCTGTCCTCCGACTGTCTTGTGCCACGCTATCGGCGCTGTAGGTTGGCGGAAAGGGCCGAGGACGAGGCAAGGCATGCAAAACATCGCCGCGGCGGTCACGATGGTGCGCGACGACACGGTCTTCCTCGCAGCTTGGCTGCGCCACTACGGCGCGATGCTGGGACGCGAGAACTGCACCGTGATCAACCACGGCCGCGGCGCCGAGGTCGCCCGCATGGCCCAAGGCTGCAACGTGATCGGCATTCCGGGCGATCCGCACCCGAATTTCGAGATGAAGCGCTGGCGCATGCTCAACAACATCGTGCAGGCGCTGCGGCCCTACTACACCCACATCATCGTCGGCGACGTGGACGAGCTGGTCGTGCTGGACCCCGAGCGGGGTAGCCTGCTCGAATTCCTCGGGCGAACGCGGGGCCGGCGTGTGCTGACGCCCGTGGGACTCGAGGTGATCCACCACCGACGGATCGAGTGCGAGCCGATCGACACGAGCGTTCTGGGGCCACGGATGCATGTGCGTCCCGCCCCGGATTATTCCAAGCCCTGCATCGTCAGCACAGGCACCAAGATCGCGCGCGGCGGGCACTTCACGCAGCACGACCGGCTCGAGACGCCCGAGGGTCTGTACCTGCTGCATCTGAAATACACGGATTTCGCGACCTACGTGGCTGCGCAGGACCGGCGCAATGCCATGACCGCCGCGCTTGGCGTAGGACTGCGTGAAACGACCGTGGGTCGCCACTGGTTCGCGCAGGCCCGCGGTGACGACGCGGCCGTTTTCGATGCCTTCGACGCGCTGCCGCTGAAGGACGGCTTCGACACCGGCTGGTTGCGCGACGCGATGCACGCCACCTGGGGGCCGCGCGGCGATACAGGGTTCTGGCAGTTCGCGCGGGATGATCACGCGGTGCGATACCGGCTGCCCAAGCGGTTCGCCGGATTGTTCTAGCAACCTTCCAGGAAGGTGCGCAGCGCGGCGACGGTCGCGTCCGGGTGCTGATCGGGGAAGAAATGCCCGCCGTCGATCACGGCTGTGCGCATGTTCGACAGGCAGGGCCGCCAGGTCTCTGCCACGTCCATCGCGCGGGCCATGGCGCCGTCCGCGCCGTAAAGCACCAGCGCCGGGCACTTGATCCGGCGGCCACGATCACGCGCGTCGTCAGCAATGTCTACGTCGATCGCCGCACGGTAGTCGTTGCACATGGCGCGGATCGCCGCCGGGTTGCGCCAGGCGGCGCGGCAGGCGCCCAGCGAGGCGGCATCGAAATCCGACAGCTGCGCCTTGCCGAAGCCCAGGAGGCAGCGCTCGAAGAAGGCGTCGGGGTCGTGGCCGATCATGGTCTCGGGAAAGGGCGCGGGCTGGGCCAGGAAGAACCAGTGGTAGTAGGCGCGCGCGACCTCGTGGCTCAGCGTTTCCAGCAGGTGCAGAGTGGGCACGATGTCCATTACGGTCAGGCTGAGCACGCGGTCGGTTGCATCCAGCGCCATCCGATGCGCCGTGCGCGCGCCGCGGTCATGACCCGCCAGATGAAAGCGTTCGTGGCCGAGGTGGCTCATCAGCGCGGCCATGTCCGAACCCATGGCGCGAAAGCTCATCGCTTCCATGCTGGCGGGCTTGTGGCTTTGACCGTAGCCGCGCAGGTCGGCGATCACCACCGTATAGGCATCCGCCAGCGCCGGCGCGATTTGGGCCCACATGGCACGGCACTGCGGAAAGCCGTGCAGCAACAGCAGCGGGGGACCTTCGCCCATCGTCTCGTAGGCGATGGTGCCATCCGGCGCGGTGAAGTGGCGGGCGGGGCCCGGGCAATCCTGATCCATGCCCGGGATCGGAGCGCTAGAGGCGCCCGACGTCAAGTCCGGGAATGACTTGCGTGACCTGAAGCACCGCGGCCCGCACGGCGTCCAGCGGCACGTCGGCGTAACCGGCCAGCGCGGCATCGGGCATCGTGGTGAACACCATCAGGGCCGTGGCGGCAGTGCTGGCCCCGGTCAGTGCGGCAGCCGAGTTGCGCGCTTCCGTCCCGCGTCGCATCACCAGCCGCAACCCATGCACCAGCAGAAGCACCAGCGCCGCGCCGATCGCCGCTGCGACCAACATCAGCGCCTCGTCGCGGAGGGGCGCGGGCAACCACGCCAACCAGCTGAGGGTGTTGGGACCGAATGTCGGCCCCGTCGCGGCGTATAGCGGAACCGCGGCGCCGGCTCCGGCGAGGGCGTTCACCACCGGGCGATGCGCGCCCTGGGCGCGCGGCCGATCAGCCTGGGACGCGGCTGCGATCCGCCGCACGCGCTGTCTGAAGTCGACCTGGGTTTGCTTCATCACTGTCATGTGCACTGTGTCGGGGATGATCTGGGCAAGGATAAGAACCAATTTCCGCGTTTCCGGGGCAGGATCGTGGCCGAAACCGGTTGCATCCCTGAAGAGCGGGCACTTCGTCCTTGATCTGGAAACGATGGTGGTGCCGGAATCTAGGTTTCGCGCGGAGACTCGATCGCATTGTAGACGAATGCGCATCGAATGCGCCGCATTTCCGACTTGGATAAAACCGCACCTCGCTGCCGGGCCAGGATACCACTAGGCGTGAGGTATACAATTACCGTAATTTCAAGCCGCTGAATTCACGTCATAATCCGCACCATGTCCCGCTTGACTGCGCCGCCGGGGCGCGTATAACCCGCCCATCGAATTCAAGGCGTCGGCCCGGTCCGGCCGTCTTGCAGAAATGGCCACCCCCCAACAAATGGGACCACACATGAAAACCTTCTCTGCGACCCCCGCGGATATCGAGAAGTCGTGGATCGTGATCGACGCTGAAGGCATCGTTCTCGGCCGGCTCGCCTCGATCGTCGCGATGCGGCTGCGCGGCAAGCACAAGCCCAGCTTCACTCCGCACATGGACATGGGCGACAACGTCATCATCGTCAACGCCGACAAGGTCCAGCTGACCGGCAAGAAGCGGGACGAGAACTTCTACTGGCACACCGGCCATCCCGGCGGCATCAAGGAGCGCACGAAGGACCAGATCCTGACCGGCGCCCATCCCGAGCGCGTGGTCTATCAGGCCGTCAAGCGCATGCTGCCCGGCAACCGCCTGGCGCGTCAGCAGCTGACCAACCTGCGCATCTACGCAAGCGCCGATCATCCCCATGAGGCCCAGAACCCGCAGGTTCTGGACGTCAAGTCGAAGAACTCCAAGAACACCCGGGTGTCGAAATAATGGCTGATCAGATCACGTCCCTCGAAGAGCTGGGCCAGGTGGCCGGCGGCATCGAGACCCCCGCGACCGAACTGGAAACTCCGCGTGAGCCCGTCCGCGACAAGCTGGGCCGCTCTTACGCCACCGGCAAGCGCAAGGACGCCGTCGCGCGCGTCTGGATCAAGCCGGGTTCGGGCAAGGTCATGGTCAACGGCAAGCCGATGAACGAGTACTTCGCGCGCCCCGTTCTGCAGATGATCCTGGCTCAGGCCTTCACCGTTGCCGGTGTCGAGGGCCAGTTCGACGTCTACGCGACCGTCAAGGGCGGCGGCCTGTCGGGCCAGGCCGGCGCGGTCAAGCACGGCGTCTCGAAGGCGCTGCAGCTCTATGATCCGTCGCTGCGCCCCGCGCTGAAGGCGGCAGGCTTCCTGACCCGCGACAGCCGCGTGGTCGAGCGCAAGAAGTACGGCCGTGCCAAGGCCCGCCGCAGCTTCCAGTTCTCGAAGCGCTGAGGCGTCACACGCGCCTCGAAATTGCGAAACGGCCGCGGGATCCCGCGGCCGTTTTTTGCGCTTCACGCGCGACCGCGGCGTCTAGGCGTTTCGTGGCTCTCGAAGGTATTGGGGTCCGAAGGAAAGACATCGGACCCCATTCAGGCTGCGGCGCAAGTACCAAGGAAAGGCGTCAGAAGCCCGCCGCTTGACCATCCTTGCGCGGATCGGACCCTGCCATGTAGCCGCCGCCTGGCAGCCGCCGGACCAGCTGCGCACCGCCGAAGCCGAAGGCACTGTCGGGCGGCTCCACCGATATGGCGTGCCCCATCGCGCCAAGCGCGTCGCGCGTTGCCTCGGACATGGATGCCTCGCATGCGACCTGATCCCCCTCAACGAAGCGCCAGCGCGGCGCATCGATGGCCGTCTGCACGTCCTGGCCCCAGTGCTGGCAGCGCAGAACCATCTGCACGTGTCCCTGCGCCTGCATCGGGCCGCCCATGACGCCGAAGCTCATGTCGGGCGCGCCATCCTTCATCACGAAGCCGGGGATGATCGTGTGGAACGGCCGCTTGCCCGGCGCGACGCGGTTTGGATGGCCTTCGTCGGTGACGAAGCCCGCGCCGCGGTTCTGCAGGCTGATCGCCGTGCCCGGCACCACCACGCCCGAGCCGAAGCCGGCATAGTTCGACTGGATGAAGCTGACCATCATGCCCGATGAATCCGCCGTCGAAAGATAGACGGTGCCGCCATTCTTCGGCGCGCCGGGGCCGATGTCCTGCGCCTTGTCGGGGTCGATCAACGTGGCGCGCTGCGCCACGTAGGCCGGATCCAGCAGAGCCTCGGGGGTGACGTCGGTCATATACCGGCTGTCGGCCACGAAGGCGTGCAGGTCGGCGAAGGCGCGCTTGATCGCCTCGATCTGCAGGTGCAGCGCGGCGGGGCTGTCGGGGTCGAGATCGCGGACCCCGGTGTGCTCGAGCATCCCCAGCGCCATGATCGCGGCGATGCCCTGGCCGTTCGGCGGGATCTCGTGCAGCTGCGTGTCGTCGAACCCGCCGCTGATCGTGCCGCACCACTCGGGCGAATAGGCGGCGAGGTCATCGCGTGTCAGCGCGGCGCCATGCTCGGCCGCGAAGCCGGCGATCTTCTCGGCCAGCTCTCCCTCGTAGAAGGCGCGGCCCTTCGTCTCGGCGATCAGCCGCAGCGAGCGCGCGAAATCCGCGCTGGCAAAACGCTCTCCAGCCTTGGGCGCGCGGCCGCCGGGCATGAAGGCGGACGCAAAGCCGGGCTGGTCGCCGAGGCTTTCGGCACCGCGCGCCCAAAGCGCACCGATCACCGGCGACACGGTATATCCGCTCTCGGCATAGCCGATGGCAGGTTGCAGCAGGTCGGCGAAGGGCAGGGTGCCGAACCGCTCGGACACGGCGGCCCAGGCGCCGATGGCGCCCGGAACGGTCACCGACTCCCAGCCGCGGAACGGCATGCCGTTCGGGAAGCGGTCGGGCGTCCAGCCGGCGGGCGCGGGACCCGAGGCGTTGAGCCCGTGCAGTTCCTTGCCGTCCCACAGAATGCAGAACGCGTCCGATCCCAGTCCGTTGCCGGTCGGCTCGAGCACGGTCAGCGCGGCGGCGGTGGCGATGGCGGCATCGACCGCGTTGCCACCGCGCACCAGCATCGCAAGCCCTGCCTGCGTCGCCAGCGGTTGGGACGTGGCCACCACGTTGTCGGCGAGAACGGGAGAACGGCGGGATGGGTAGAGGCCGTCGTGGCGAAGATGCATCAGGTGGGGTCCTTTCCGGTAAGGTCGACGGCGCGGCGATTCAGGTGCGTGCGCACGGCCCAGGCGACCGAGGCGGTCGCGGCGACGAGAAACAGCAGGCTGACGGGCCGGGTCAGGAACAGCGTCCAGTCCGGATCGGTCATCAGCGCGCGGCGCAGGTTGGTCTCGGCGATGGGGCCGAGGATCACGCCCAGCACCAGCGGGGCCAGTGGATAATCGAGCGCGCGCAGCGCGTAGCCCAGCAAGCCCACGAACCCCAGTAGGTACAGGTCGGTCACCCGGTTGTTGAGCGCGAAGGACCCGACCACGCAGCAGGTCAGCACCGCAGGCACGACGACCCATTTCAGCACCTCGGCCACGCGCAGGAAGGCGCGCATCGACAGCACGCAGACCACCAGCATGATCAGGCTCGACACCGCCATGGCCAGGAACATGCCGTAGACCAGGTCGGCGTTGTCCATGATCAGCCGCGGCCCGACGGAAATGCCGTGCACCATCAGCGACGCCATCAGGATCGCGTCGACCGCCGAGCCTGGGATCCCCAGCGCGATCAGCGGGATCAGCCCGCCACCGGCGGTGGCCGAGTTGCCCGCTTCGGACGCGACGACGCCGTCGGCGATGCCCTCGCCGAACTTCTCGGGGGTCTTCGACGACCGCTTGGCCTGGTCGTATGCCACGAGGTTGGCGATCGACCCACCCGCACCCGGCAGCGCGCCGATCAGCACGCCCACGATGGACGAGCGCAGCAGGTTCACCGGGCGCATCAGCACCTCGCGCATCACCGCCCAGGTCTTGAAGTCGATCTCGCCCTCGATCAGCTTCTCGCCCTTCTTGATGGCGTTCGCGTCCTCGACCTCGGAGATAAGCTGCGAGATGGCGAAGATGCCGATCAGCACGACCAGGAAGGGCAGGCCCGCGGCCAGAATCTCGAGCCCGAAGTCGAAGCGCGGGCGGCCCATCATCGGGTCCGTGCCGATGGTCGAGATCGCTAGCCCGATCATCGCCGCGATCAGCCCGCGCTCCAGCGAATGGCCGACCAGGCTGGCAACGATGGTCAGCGCGAAGACGATCAGCGCGAAATACTCCCACGGGCCCAGCTTGACCGCGAAGATCGCCAGAGGCGGCGCGGCGATGATCAGCACGATCGTCGAGATGATCGTGCCGAAGAACGATGCCCAGACGCCGAGGCTAAGGGCGCGGCCGGGCTCGCCCTTGCGGGCCATCGGGAAGGCGTCGAACGTGGTGGCCACGGCCGAGGGCGTCCCGGGGATGCCCAGAAGGGCCGCCGAGATCAGACCGCCGGTGTAGCCGCCCACGTAGACCGACAGCATGACCGAGATGCCGGTCAGCGGCTCCATCGCGAAGGTCAGCGGCAGGGTCAGCACGATCGCCATGGTGACGGTGAAGCCCGGGATCGCGGCGGCGATGATGCCGGCGATGGAGCCCATGAGCATGTAAAGCAGGGTTGTCGGCGCCAGCACTTCGGCGGCGCCCGTCAGGAAGGCATCCATCGCTTACGATCCCCGCGGCAGAAAGACGTTGAAGACCTCGGCGAACAGCCAGTTCAGCCCGAACGAGAAGGCAAGGGCCAGCACCACCGTCACCGCCATCGAGGCGGGTGTCTTGGGCGCGAGCGTGGCGGTCAGCACCAGCAGGAAGCCCAGCGTTGCCAGCGGGTAGCCCAGCAGGGGCATCACCGACAGGTATACGGCGAGGAACAGGAAGGTGACGATCACCAGCCGCTTGTCGCGGGCCCAGCGCAGGGCGACGGAGGGGAACGCGGCATACGCCTGCGCGGGGATTGTGCGCAACGACCGGATGATCGCCAGCGCCAGAAGCGCCATCAGCACACCATGCACCATCATCGGGAAGGCGCCGGCGCCCAGCACCTCGAATCTTGAAGTAGGGATGATCGCCGCCTCCACGAACAGGCCGGCCGAGACGGCGAACAGCGCGACATAGGAAATCAGCCGGGCGATGTCGCCCGGCTGTGTCGTGGTTTCGGGCGCGTGGCTCAAGGTGCGATGACCTCGGCCAGGCGCTCGACCGTGTCGTTCAGGTTCGACAGGTACTGCGTATAGGCGTCCTGGCCGCGGAACGCGACTTCGGCGCCGGCATTGTTGACCTGCGTGACGAAGGTCTCGTCCTCGGACAGCTCTTTCAGCGCCTGCTCCATCGTGTCGCGCGCCTCCTGCGGAGAGCCCTTGGGCATGACGATGCCGCGGGTGATCGCAAGGTCCAGGTCGGCGCCTTCCTCCATGAAGGTCGGCACGTCGGGCGTCTGCTCGTCGCGCTCGGTCGCGCCGGTGGCCAAGAACACCAGGTCGCCGTTCTCGACGAATTGCAGCGCCGACGAGATGTCGCCGATCGCGAGGTCGAGGTTGCCGCCGACCAGCGCGCGGATGCGCTCGCCCGTGCCCTCGTAGCCGACATAGCGCCAGTCGATGTCGTAGGCCTCGGCGATCATCGCCGCGTGCAGGTGCGGCACGCCGCCAAGGGTGACGCCGATGGTCAGCTCGCCGGGATTCTCCTTGGCGTAGTCGACCATGCCCTGCAGCGTGTCGAAGGGCTGGTCCGCGCTGGCCACGAGGTATTGCGGCGACGAGGTCATCAGCGCGATCGGGTCGAAATCGTCCCAGGCAAGGTCCGTCAGGCCGGTCGCGGTGGCGGCCAGCAGGCCTTCGTGCACCTGGCTGATCGTGTAGCCATCCGCGTCGCGGCGCGACGCTTCCTGCAGGCCGACGGTGCCGCCGACGCCCGGCATGTTGATCACCGGCATCTCGACGCCGAGATAGGGTTCGATGTTGTTGGCGACGAGGCGCATCAGCGTGTCGCTGCCGCCGCCGGGCGACCACGGAACGATGAATTCGACCGGGCGTTCGGGGTAGTCCTGCGCGGCAACGGGGCCGGCAGCCGAGGCCAGGGCGACGCCCAGGCCAAGGGCTGCGGATTTCAGTAGGCTCATGCTGTGCTCCATGTGTCTGGTGACGCGGATGGAGCACAGGGTAGCCACCCAGAATTACTGTCGAAAGCGATTTGTGTTTGCTTTTTGATTAAGGGATGCTTAACAGGCGCCGGATGGACACCCGCCAGATGCAGACACTCGTCGCCATCGACGATACCGGCAGCTTCGCCGCCGCCGCACGGATCGTGAACCTGACCGCGTCTGCGATCAGCCAGCAGATTCAGGCGCTTGAGGCGGAACTGGGCGCGTCGCTCTTCGACCGGACAAAGCGACCTCCTCAGCTGAACGCCAAGGGCGACGAAGTGGTGCGCGCGGCCCGGCAGATGCTGCAGATCATGGTCGAGACCCGCGCTGCGATTTCCGGCGGCCGCACGGGCGGAGTTCTTGGATTCGGGGCGATCCGCACATTTTCCACGCGCCTCGTGCCCGAGGCTTTTTCGCGGATGCGCGATGCGCATCCCAACCTGTCGTTCAACTTGCAGGTCGGAATGTCCGAAACGCTGATGTCGCACGTGGCATCGGGCCGGCTGGACGCGGCCGTGGTCGCCGACAATGTGGGCGTGTCGCCGGGGCTGGTCTGGACGCCGATCCTGTCCGAGCCGCTGATGCTGGTGGCCCCGGCCGCGCTGGCCGGCGCGACCGAGCGGCAGCTGTTCCGCCGGCTGCCCTTCATCCGCTACGAAACGCAGGTGCCGCTGGCGCGCCAGATCGAGACCGAGCTTTCGGACATGGGCGTTCCCGTGCGCGAGATCGCCGTCGCCAACACGATGCCCTCGGTGGTGGGCTGCGTGATCGCCGGTCTCGGCGTTGCCGTGGTGCCGAAGATCGCGCTGCTGGACGCGCCCGCGGGCGGGCTTTACGTGCAGCCCTTCGGTGGCGCCCGCATCACCCGGCGCGTAGGGCTGGTTCGGCGGCAGATTTCTTCGCGCTCCGATGTGCTGGACCACATGCGCGACGCGCTGCGTGCCCAGGCCGAAAACCTGGGGCTGGACGCGTTGCCCGCAGAGGAAGCCGCGACGGCGCCGGCCTGAGGCGCCGCCGCCGCGACGCGATCAGGATCCGCGGTCCTCGGCACCCTCGCTTCCGCCTTCGGCCTCGCGATCCGCGTCGTGCAGGCGCAGGGTCTGCGTCCTGCCCGACTTGCTTTCGCCCAGGTAGATGGTGCGGTGCGGGAAGGGGATCTCGATGCCGCGTTCGTCGAAGATGCGCTTGATGAGGCCGTTGTAGGCCCTGCCGACACCCCATTGCTTGCCCGGCAGCGTCTTGATCCGGGCGCGCAGGACCACCGCGCTGTCGCCCAGCGATTGCAGGCCGAACCATTCCAGTTCGCCAATGATAGTCGGGCTGTGTTCGGGGTCCTTCATCAACTCGTCGAAGGCATCGAACATCGCCTTGCGCGCCTCGTCCGTATCCTCGCGGTAGGCGATGCCCATGTCCGCGAGGTGATAGGCGAAGTCGCGCATGAAGTTCGACACCATGTCGACCGACGAGAACGGGATGATGTGGTAGGTGCCGTTGAGATCGCGCAGCGAGACCGAGCGCACGGTCAGCTTCTCCACCACGCCGGACGTGCCGCCTACGCTGACCACGTCGCCCACGTTCATGGCGTTGTCGAACTGGATGAACACACCGGTGATGATGTCCTGCACCAGCTTCTGCGCACCAAAGCCGATGGCCAGGCCCAGCACACCGGCAGAGGCGATCAGCGGCCCGATGTTCAGGCCCAGTTCGGACAGGGTGAACATCAGCGTCAGGATGATCAGCGCGATGATGGCGGCATTGCGCGCCAGCGCCAGTAGCGTCGTCTCGCGCGCCGTCGGGATCGAGCCGTAATCGGGGTTCAGCCGGTAATCGACCCACGAATTGATCGCGAGCCAGATCAGCGCCGCCGCCAGAAGGATCAGCAGCACGGTCACCAGCCGGCCGGACAGGTTCAAGCCGAACTCGGTCCCGATCCAGCGGCTGGTGTCGAACAGGCCGATTGCGTCCAGTGTGTAGGCCAGCACCAGCACCGCCACGATGATGCGCAGCACGTTGATGATCTTCGGCACGATCGCGTTCAGTCGCGGCTCGAGCAGGGGAAGGCGCAGGCGCAGCTCTTCGGGGATGCGGATGCCCGAACGCAGCCAGCGCCCCAGCGCGCCCTGGATCACGGACCCGACCAGCACGGCGGCCAGCACCTGAAGCGAGGTGAACAGGTAGTCGATCACCCGCCAGGTCGGCTGGGTCACGACGGCGACGAACATGAAAGCCAGGTATGCCAAAGCGAACCAGTGCCAGTTGCGCATCAGTGTCGCCAGCGCACCGTTCTGCTTCTCCGGCGGTTCGCGCTCGGGCAGCGGTCCTGTCTCGACCAGTTCGCCATCGCCTTCGGGTGCGGGTGCGGCCTCGAACGTGGTGGCGGGCCGATGCGCCTCATCCACGGGCGCTTCTTGAGCCTCCGCGCCGACCATCGTGGTGACGGTGCCGTCCTCGGCCTCGACCCGCGACGGCGCGGCGGCATCGCGCTCGGGGGCGATGCGGCGCAGCAGCCAGCCTGCCACCGGCTCGCGGTGGCGCAGCACGATCCAGACGACGAACAGCAGCGCGACCAGCGAAAGCACCGCCGACACCGCGATTCCCGCGGCGTAGGACAGGTTGCGGTTCATGATCGGCACGACCAGAAGCTGGCCGTAGCCCAGCACGCTGATCACCACGTTGGCGTAGCGGTTGAGCAGGATCGCCGCGCGGTCCGAGAGCCGGATCATTCGCAGCCCGGCGGTGGTGGGCGACACGACGGCGCGGACGGCGACCTTCACCATCTCGACCAGCAGGAAAGCGTTGAGATACAGCGCCTGGCGAAAGTCTATCCGGGCGTAATCGCCCAGCAGCAACAGCGTGATCGCGTATCCCAGCGCCCATGCGGCCAGCACGATGGCGGCGTCGATCGCGACGGAGCCGATGAAGATCAGCGCGGTGTTGACCATGTTGGCCTGCGCGGCACGGGCGCCCAGCCGCTGGAATGGCCGCCGCAGCAGCGCGCGCAGTGTGGCGAAGACCGCGACGGTGATCAGGATGATCAGAAACAGGCTTTGCAACGACTGCAACAGCACGCTCAGTTCGTCGCCGGAAAAGCCGCCGAGCACGGTGCCGTTGCCGCCGCGAACGCTTTCGGCGATCCGCGAAACCTGCGCGACCGTGGCCTGCGCCAGCCCTTGCGTGAACTCGGCGATCTGCGTTCCCAGAGACGGTCCGCGTTCGACGGCAAGTGCGGGCGCACCCTCGTCGAGCATTTCGGCGATCTCGCCGGCGGCCCCCTGCTGCGCGGCCTGAAGCGCCTCCAGCAGGCGGGCGCGCGCCTCGTCGTCCTGCAACACGCCCACCAGCGCATCGATCGCCTCGGCGGGCAAGGCCGCTTCCGGAGGTGCCGCCTCGGCCGGTGCCGCGGGAGTCTCCGGCGCGGTCTCTTGCGCCAGCGCAGGTATCGCGGCGCCGAGGGCGCATACCGTGAACACCGCTGCCAACAAGGTCTGGGTCAATCCGCCGACCCGGCGTCGCGCGTTGCGCATGGTGTGTCGCCTCCTGCTGAGAACGGGCCGGACGTTTGGGTGCAGGCCCTGATCCTTCGGTCACATGTGCCTTGGCCGCGTCTGCGCTTGCGCATTGGTGGCCGGATTTTGCCCGCTTCGGTACCCTGCGTCAGCGGGAAGGGCAACCGCGGGACGCTGCCGGCACAGGCGCAAGCGGGCCCGCAACAGGCGTTGCGGGGGCCGCACCCAAGGTTCCGATTGCGTTACATGGCGGCCAAAGCGGAAAGAATTCTTTACCAGTTTTCGGCACTGCGCTAAATCTGACGGGACCTTACGCAACGACGTCGGGTCCGACCGCCCCGGAGCGGTGTTCAAACTGGGAGGAAGACATGACGAATCGTTTATCGCGCCGCAGGGCGTTGACCGGTCTTGCCGGCATGGGCGCGGCGGGCCTTGCCGCACCGCACATCGCCACCGCGCAGGGACAGACGACCAACTGGAAGATCCAGACCAGCTGGCCCGGCGGCGCCGGCCTGCAGATCTTCCGCGACTGGTGCGCCAGCATCGAGGAGAAGACCGACGGGCAGCTGTCGTTCACGCCCTTCGGCGCCAACGACGTGGTCGGCGACTTCCAGCTGTACGACGCGGTCAAGAACGGCGTTCTTGACGCGGTGAACCCGTTCACGATCTACGTCCAAGGGATCATCCCGGCCGGTGTCTTCCTGTCGTCCTTCCCGCTGGGCCTGCGCAACCCGCACGAATACGACACCTTCTATTACGGTCTCGGCGGGCTCGAGATCGCGCGCGAGCTTTATGCGCGACAGGGCATGCACTATGTCGGCCCCGTCCACCACGGCCCGAACATCATTCACTCGAAGGTGCCGATCCGCTCCATCGACGACTTCCGCGGCCGCAAGATGCGTCTGCCGGGCGGAATGGTCGCCGACGTGTTCAACGAACTGGGCGCGGAGACCACGGTTCTTCCGGGGTCCGAGATCTTCCCGGCGCTGGAGCGCGGCACGATCGACGTGGCCGACTACGTGGGCCCGGCGGTGAACTACGCGCTCGGCTTCAGCCAGGTGACCGATTACATCGTGATGGGCCCTCCGGGTTTCATGTCGGTCTACCAGCCGGTGGACATGATGGACATCACCGTCGGCCAGCAGGCCTGGGACGCGCTGTCGCCCGAGATGAAGCAGTTCGTCGAGATGGAGACACACGCCTATTCCGACATGCACCACGCCGCGATTCAGGCCGCCGACCAGGAAGCCTGGGGCAAGTTCGAGGCGGACGGCACCGAGATCACGCGCTTGAGCCAGGACGACGTCGAACTGATGACCGAAGTGGCGGTGCCGATCTGGTTCGAATACGCCAACCGCGACAAGGACAGCGCGCGCGTGTTCAAGATCATTCTCGACTACATGCAGTCGGGCAGCCTGGGCTACGTCGATCCGTCCCTGACCGAGGACTATTCGCTGGATCTGTAATCCTTCGCTCCTGACCCGAAGAAGACGGGCCCGCGCCGCGTGCGCGGGCCCTGCCGTCTGGCGGCTTTCGCCATTTCGTCCACCGTTACGATGAGAGGGGTTCCATGCCCAGTCTCGACTTTTCCCTGCCCCATTGGGCATATTGGGCCGGGTTGATCATCTTTCCGCTGATCGCCATGACGCTGGCCAACCGCCCGCGCAGCCTCGAACGCCGGCGCTACGGCCTTGGCCTGAGCTACTTCATCCTCGTGACCGGCGGCATGCTCGGCCTGCACAGGCTTTACCTGCGCAACCTCTGGGGCCTCGCCTTCATCCCCGTCTTCCTGGTGATCCTGTTCGCCAACGCCCAGGGACAGGACGCGCGCACCGTGGTCTCGGACGCCGACAACACGGTGCGCCTGGCAGAAAGCGTGCTCGAGCGCGAGACCGGCCGCGTCGAGAGCGCCCGGGCCGAGTTGCCGGCCATGGAGCGGGCGCTCGACGAGGCGCTGGCCGAGGATCCGGAATCCTTCGCCGTGCGCCGCGCCGAGCGCAACATCGAGCGCGCGCAGACGCGCATCGAAGAAGGCGTTGCGCGCATAGAGGAAGCAGAGACGGCCCTCGAAACCTCGCGGCCTGCCGCGCTGCGGGCGGCCGGGGATCTGGCGTACTGGGGCACGGTCGCCCGCTGGGCGTTCTACGTGCTGCTGGTCGCCATGGCGATCGACGCGGTACAGATGAATCGCCTGGTCAAGCAGGCGAATGCCAAGCTTCCCGCGCACGAGGAGATGTCCGGTGCGGAGATCGCCCTGAAGAGGCTCGAGGAGAGCGAGCGCAAGGAGGATGCCGACTACGTCTCGACGGGTTGGACTGGAATCCTCGACCGCATTTCGCTCAACGCCGGCGAGTTCGTCGCCTACTGGGCGGTGATCGCGGTCTTCGTCTACTACTTCGAGGTGGTCAGCCGCTACGTCTTCGGCTCGCCGACCAATTGGGCGCATGAATCCATGTACCTGATGTTCGGCATGCAATACCTGATCGCAGGCGCCTACGCGATGCTGACCGAGGACCACGTGCGGGTCGACATCTTCTACGCGCCGCTGTCGCGCCGCCGGAAGGCTTGGGTCGACCTGTTCACCTCGATCTTCTTCTTCATCTTCGCCTTCACGCTGCTGTTCACGTCTTGGCGTTTTGCACTGGACGCCAACGCGGTCGCCACCGGCAACAGTCTGGTCAGCGAATGGGCGCGCGGCGACGTGGGGTTCCTCGAGATGCTGGGCAACTGGACGTCGCAGCAATGGACCGACCCGAACATCCGCTGGGGCGAGATCAGCTTCAACGAATGGGAGGTTCCTCTTTGGCCGATGAAATGGGTCATGGTGATCGGCGGTCTGCTTCTGGTGCTGCAGGGCGTTTCGAAACTTGCGCAGGATATCCGCGCGATCTCGCGGGGAGAGTAATCCATGGGTCTTGATATCGGTATCGAGCTTCTCACGCTCATCATGTTCGGCAGCCTGCTCGCGCTGCTGATGGCCGGCCTGCCGCTGGCCTTCGTGACCGGCGGCCTAGCTTGCGTCTTCCTGTGGGTGCTGGGCGATGCACGCGCGCTCAACATCGTGCCGTCGCGGATTTTCCCGCTGATGACGAACTATCAGCTTTCGGCCATCCCGCTGTTCATCTTCATGGCGGCGATGCTGGAACGCGCGGGCATCATCAACGAGATGTTCGACGTCATCTACAAGGTGCTGGGCGGCGTGAAGGGCGGCCTTGCCGCTGCCACGATCCTGGCCTCGACGGTGCTGGCGGCGATGGTCGGCGTGATCGGCGCCGCGGTGGTGACCATGGGCATCATCGCGCTACCGGCCATGCTGGCGCGGAAATACGATCCCAAGATCGCCATGGGCTCGATCATGGCGGGGGGCACGCTGGGCATCCTGATCCCGCCGTCGATCCTTGCGATCATCTATGCCGTGGTGGCCGAGCAATCGGTGGGCGAACTGTTCATCGGCGCGGTCATCCCCGGCCTTCTGCTGTCGGGCATGTATATCGGCTACGTCGTCCTGCGCGCGACGATCAACCCCAAGCTCGGTCCGCCCATCCCGCTGGCCGAGCGCATTACGACCCGCGAGAAGATCCAGCTGATGGGCAACATGGCCGCGCCGATCGCGCTGATCGCCATCGTGCTGGGCGTGATCTTCAGCGGCGTCGCGACCCCGGTCGAGGCGGCCGGCATCGGCACCTTCGGCGCCTTCATCGTCGCCGCCATCCATCGCAAGCTGGATTGGCAGACGGTGCGCGAGGCCTCGCTGACCACGCTCAAGGCCAGCGCGATGGTCATCTGGATCATGTTCGGCGCGACGATCTTCGTCGGGCTCTACGTTCTGGAGGGCGGCCAGCAATTCGTGCAGGGCGCGCTGGAGGCCACCGGCTTCGGCCCGTGGGGCATCCTGATCATCATGATGATCGTGCTGGTGGTGCTGGGCATGTTCCTCGACTGGGTCGGGATCCTGCTGCTGTGCGTGCCGATCTTCGTTCCGATCATCCGCGCCATGGGGCCCGAAAGCTTCGGCCTCGGCTCCGAGGCGGATCTCGTGCTGTGGTTCGGCGTGCTCTACCTGGTCAACATGCAGATGAGCTTCCTTTCGCCGCCCTTCGGCTATGCACTGTTCTACCTGCGCGGTGTGGCGCCCGCCGAGATCCCGATGTCGGACATCTTCAAGTCCGCACTGCCGTTCCTGTTCCTGCAGGTGGTCGGGCTGGTCCTGTGCATGATCTTCCCGCAGATCATCACTTGGCTGCCGAGGTTGGTCTACGGCTGACGAACCCACGCATGGGTCACGAGAACCGGCCGTCCGCGCAAGCGGGCGGCCTTTTTCCTGCGGCCTTGCCGCGCCTGCCCCGGTGCGGCAAGACGATGCGCGCGCGCCCGCCATGCGCCACCACTCGACACCGCTGTCATTCGAGGATCATCATGCCCATCCGCAACCGTTTCGCCGAACTGCACCCCGAGATCACCGCTTGGCGGCGCGACCTGCACGAGAACCCGGAACTGGGCTTCGACCTGCCGCGCACCTCTAGGATCGTTGCGGAAAAGCTGCGCGAGTTCGGCTGCGACGAGTTGGTGACCGGCATAGGCCGCACCGGGGTCGTCGGCCTGATCCACGGGCGCGGCGGCGCCGGTGGCCGCACCATCGCCCTGCGCGCCGACATGGACGCGCTGCCGATCGTCGAGGCTACGGGCGTGCCGCACGCGTCCAAGGCCGCGGGCAAGATGCACGCCTGCGGCCATGACGGCCACACCGCAATGCTGCTGGGCGCGGCGAAATACCTCGCCGAGACGCGCAACTTCCACGGCACCGTCGCGGTTGTCTTCCAACCCGCCGAAGAAGGCGATGCCGGCGCGCGGGCGATGGTTCAGGACGGGCTGATCGACCGCTTCGGCATCTCCGAGATCTACGGCATGCACAACTCGCCACTGGTGCCCAAGGGCCAGTTCGCCATCCGCGCGGGTGCCTTCTACGCCGCTGTGGACAGCTTCCACATCGCCGTGCGCGGGCGCGGCGGCCACGCGGCGCGACCCAACAGCACGATCGATACCACGCTGGCGGCCTCGGCCATCGTGATGGCGCTGCAATCGGTGGTCTCGCGCAACGTCGATCCTCAGCAGGCGGTCGTCGTGTCGGTCACGTCGTTCCGCACCGAATCCGAGGCGTTCAACGTGATCCCCGAACACGCCCTGTTGCGCGGCACGGTCCGGAGCTTCGACATGGATGTCCGCGCCGAGGTGTTGAGACGCGTCGAGCAGATCGCGAAGCTGACCGCCGAAAGCTATGGCGCCACAGCGGAATTCGGCTTTGACGAGGAATCCTACCCGGTCATGGCGAACCACGAGGCAGAGACTGCGCATTGCGTCGCCGCCGCGACCGACGTGGCGGGCGCTTGCGTGGATGACGCGCCGCGCACCTCGGGAGCCGAGGACTTCGCCTTCATGCTCGAGGCCTGCCCGGGCGCATACATCCAGTTGGGCACCGGTGACGGGCCCGGGCTGCACCACCCGGAATATGATTTCAGCGACGACGTGATCCCGGTCGGATGCTCGTACTGGGTGACACTGGCGGAAAGCCGGCTGCGCGGCTGAACCTTGGCTCAGACACGCTCGGTGCTGGCACGCACCATCAACTTAAACCCCAGGTCGCGGATCGGCGGTGCGACGTCGCCGTCCCACAGCCGCGTCGCGATCATCGACAACGCGGCCGCCCCAATCTCGCGCCGGGGCGTTCGCACGGAAGTCAGCGCCGGAAACGCCGCCGCCATCACGTCAAGGTCGTTGAAGCCGCAGATGCCGATCTCGCGCCCCACCGACAGCCCCGCGCGCTGCGCCGCGAAGAGCGCGCCCAACGCAAGATCGTCGTCGTTGCACAACACGGCGTCCGCGTCCGGGGCGTATTGCCTCAATCGCCGGAACAGGGTGCTTCCCATGCCCACGCTGGACGGTTTCGGCGTCGTCACGACGCGCGCCCGGTGCGCAAGGCCAGCCTCTGCCATCGCTTCGCGATAGCCCGCAAGGCGGCGTTCCGTTCGCGGGTCTATCCGCGCGCCGATGAAGGCCGGAGCGTGATATCCCCGCGCCAGAAGATGCCCGGTCGCGGTGCGCGCCGCCGCGTGGTGCGAAAAACCCACCTGCATGTCGACCGGATTCTCGGTCAGGTCCATGATCTGCACGACCGGGCATTCCGCCCGTTCCAACGCAGCGCGCGCTGCGGACGACTGGTCTATTCCGGCGAGGATCAGCCCCGCGGGCCGCTGTCCCAGATGAATGCGGATGAGCCGCTCTTCGGTGGCCGCGTCGCTCCGTGTGTTCCCCAGTTGAAGGGTATAGGGCGTCGCGGCGACCGCGTCGTACAGCCCGTCCAGAAGATCGCCGAACACCGCATCCGCGACGGACGGGATCAGCACGCCGATCACGCCGCTGCGCCGGGAAGCCAGCGCGCTGGCGGCGGTATCAGAAACATAGCCGAGTTCCTGGACGGCCTGCATGATGCGGGCGCGAAGCCCTTCCGACACCATGGCGGGGCGGCGCAGGGCGCGGCTGACGGATATCGTCGAGGTTCCCGCATGTGCGGCGACATCCACAAGCGTGGCACGCTTAAGGACGGGCGGGGCGGGCGAGGGCGCTGCGCGGTCGGGCATTAGCGGCATTCTATCCTTGACCGATGATTGCGCTGTCAATAACCCGTGCGCCTGTAAGGGCGAAGTCATGCGCGCGCTGCGCTCTGAGCCGGAGCAGCGCATTAGCGTGCAGGGGAGGCAGTGGATGCAGCAGGACGGTTCGTATCCACACGATCCGGGCGCCTGGTCCGCACGGTCGGTTCTGGTGATGGGCGTTTGCGGCACCGGAAAGTCCACGATCGGCAAGGCGCTGGCCGAGGCCCTCGGGGCCGCGTTCCTCGATGCGGACGATTATCACGCACCCGATGCCGTTGCCCGGATGAGGCGGGGAGAGCCCCTGACGGACGCGCATCGCTGGGCTTGGCTGGACCGTATCGCAGATGCCGCCGCCGCGGTTCCCGGACGGGCGGTGATCGGCTGTTCGGCGCTCAAGCGAGCATATCGCGATCGGCTGTCGGCGCGGCTCGGACCATTGTGCATCGTGTACTTGCACGGTGACCGCGCGCTGGTCTCGCGGCGGATGGCGGGCCGGCCCGACCACTTCATGCCCCGGTCGCTTATAGACAGCCAGTTCGGCGATCTCGAACCACCGCGCGGCGCCGACGTGCTGCGAACGGACATCGACCGCCCGATCTCGGACATCGTCGCCGAGGCATGTGCCTTCGCCGGCGGGGCCGCGCGTAGAGGGGCCTGACGCGCCACGACCACGGTCCCCTGATCGCGCCGACGCGATTTCGCTCAAATACACAGCACTTTGGCAGCCGTTGCAGCGGGGCAACGCCACCTCGCGTTAAACCCGTGGCAATGCTCAAGGACTAGCGTCCGGGTTCGATCCGCCGGCAACAGCGCGCCGGCTTGCAACGGTACGTCCGATCCCGCCGTGCCTTACAATACCCGGAGAAGTCCATGATGCCCTCGACGAAAGATGCCATGTTCAACGTTCGGTCCGTTTTCGTGAAATGCGCGGCGCTGATGGCGCTGACGACGATCGTCGTCGCCGGCGGCATGGCCTGGGTGGCGTTCTCTACAGTGCAGAACAGGGCTCACGCGGCGATTGTCAAGCAGGCCGATCAACTGGTGCCGCCCTACACCAACGCCCTGGTCACCCCCATGCGCTTCGGTGTGGAGGAGAAGATCGTTCAGACGGTCCAGGAAGCCTTGGACGCCGCCCACGAGTCCGGCCTTGCCGCGCTGGCGATAGGGGCTGACGGCGTCGTCATCGGCATGGCCGGCGACGAGACCGCTCATGCCGAGCTGACGACGCTGGCTAGGCAAAGCCTGTCCGAGCGCGGCCCCGCGCGCGGCGACAACGGCCTCCTGCTCGCGGTGCCCATCCGGCCCGATGCAGGTGCCGAACCGATGGGTGTGCTGGCGATGGCCATGCGCGCGGACGTGGCACAACCGATGATCCGGCGCGATAAGGCTCTGATCGCCGCTGTCGCGGCGGGACTCTTCGTGGTGATGATGGCGCTGACGCTGTGGGCGCTCCGGCGTGTTCTGGGCAAGCCGCTGACGGAGCTGCGCGGCGCCGTCGCTCGGATTGGTGCGGGCGATTACAATACGGAGATGCCATTGACCGGCCACGCGGATGAGCTTGGCGCCATGGCGCGCGATCTCGAGGGTATGATCGCGATGCTCAGGAAGGGCCGGGCGGCCGACGAGATCCGCCGGCGTGAGGCCGAGGCTCAGGTCAAGGTCGTCGCCAGCCTAGGCGACGGACTCGACGCGCTGGCCCACGGGATCCTGACGAAGCGGCTGTCCGACGCGTTCCCGCAGGAATACGAGGCGCTTCGCCAGAACTTCAACCGCGCCATCGACAGCCTGCACGACGTGATCGCCGCGGTGACCGGAAACACGCAGAGCATCAGCCGCAACGCGGAGGAGATTGCCGAAGCCGCGGATGAGTTGTCGGGGCGCACCGAAACGCAGGCCGCCACACTCGAGCAGAGCGCCGCGGCGCTCGACCAACTGCTGGCAAGCGTGCGTTCCGCAGCCAGCAACGCCACCGAAGCCGACCGAGCGGTCGGTTTCGCCCGCGAGAAGGCCGCGCGCAACGACGAGATCATGCGCGCCGCCATGTCCGCCATGGGCGCGATCGAGAAATCGTCCGACAAGATCGCCGACATCATCACGGTCATCGACGACATCGCGTTCCAGACCAACCTGCTGGCGCTGAACGCGGGCGTCGAGGCGGCCCGCGCCGGAGAATCCGGCAAGGGCTTCGCAGTGGTCGCGTCCGAGGTGCGGACCCTGGCGCAGCGCAGTTCGGAAGCGGCCCACCAGATCAAGGACCTGATCCTCGGCTCGTCGGTGCAGGTGAAGAAAGGTGCCCAGCTCGTCGAAGAGGCCGGGACGGCCCTCGGCGCGGTGGTCGAGCAGATCGGCGAGATCTCGAACCTTATGTCGGGAATCGCCGCAGGCGCGGCAGAGCAGTCCCAAGGCCTGAACGAGATCAACACCGGCGTCGGCGATCTGGACAAGGTGACCCAGCAGAACGCAGCGATGGTGCAGAGCAGTGCGACAACCGCACACCGTCTGCGCTCGGAGGCGGGCACCATGACGCAGCTCGTCAGCCGGTTCCAGATCGACCGGTCGCGCATTCGCAGTGCGGAGGAGGGGACTTGGCAGGCTGAAGCCGCCGCGTCCGCGCCACCGTCAGTCAGTCAGCGCCGCCAGGCGGGCTGAGACCGGCGCGAATCCAGCGTCGGCAGCACCGAGAGATTGTGCAAGGGTTCGAGACCCCTTGCACAGTCAGCCCGAGACGTCATGGCGTCCGGCGGACGAAAAGGGACCGGCAAATTCCTGCACGTCGCGGACCTGCACCTCGACTCGCCTTTGCGGACGCAGGCGCTGCGCAATCCAGCGATGGGCGAGAATCTGCGCGCGGCGTCGCGTCAGGTGCTGGGCAAGCTCGTCGATGCCGCTATCGCCGAGGATGTGGACGCGGTTCTGCTCGCGGGCGACACGTTCGACCGCGGTGTGGCCGACGTGGTCAGCCGCGCCGCCCTGGCGACCGAGTTGGCGCGGCTGTGGCGCGCGCGCATCCCCGCGGTGCTGATCCAAGGCAACCACGACGCGCTGCTGGACCTCGACCGCTACGGTCCGGTGTCCGACGCGCTGCATATCCTGACGCCGGACGCGCCAACCGTGACGATTGGTGACGCCGCGATACACGGCGTGGGCTTTTCCGCCGTGCACATGCCCGAAAGCTTGCTGCCGCGTTATCCGTCTCCAGAACCCGGCCGCGTGAATGTCGGGCTGATGCATACGTCGCTCGGCGGCGCGCCGGGTCACGATCCCTACGCGCCCTGTGGCCTGAGCGATCTGCTGAGCCACGGCTATGAATACTGGGCCCTTGGCCACATTCACAAGCGCGCCGTCTATCGCGACGAGGGGCGCATGGCGGTGATGCCGGGAATCCCGCAAGGCCGCAGCGTGCGCGAGACCGAGGGCGGCTCGGCCACGCTCGTCACGCTCGACCTCGACGGGCCACGCATTTGCGAGATCCCGCTGGACATCCTTCGTTTCGTGCGCGTGCCGGTCAATTTCGCCGGCGCCACCGACCAGGCCGGGCGGGACGCTCGGCTGCGCGTCCAGGCACGCCGTGCGGCCGAGACGCGGATCGGCCTCATTGCGGCGGCGGGCGCGATGCGGCGCCTGCGCGAGGAGCGTCGGGGCTTCATGCTGGACGCGACGCAGGCCGCCTTCGTGCGGATGACGGGGGGCGAGTGGGAGCGACTCGAGACACGGCCGGCGGGTGCGCATGAGCGCCTTGTCGGGATCCGCAACGGCGCGGCAGTCGGCGCGGACGCGATGTCGACGGGCACGCGCGCGCAGCTATACCTGGCGCTGCGGGTGGCGGGGCATGCCGACTTTGTCGCGCGCAATGGGCCGCTGCCGTTCATCGCCGATGACGTGCTGGAAACCTTTGACGACACGCGCGCCCGCGCGACGCTGGCGCTGATGGCCGAGATGGGGCGGCTGGGTCAGGCGGTCATGTTTACACATCATCGCCACCTGGTGGCGATGGCGCAGGCCGAAATCCCAGATCTGCGCGTGATAGAGCTGACCTAGGGTCTTGGTTCGAGACTGGGGAATGGTCGTGGTCAGCGGCCCGATGGCACCGGCCGGTTTGGACATCCGCACAAGGCGGACCCGAGGCTAAGCGACGGGCTACCCGATCTGCGGGTGTTGCCCTATTTGCCGGTCTTGCCCGACTTCGCGGATTTCGCTGCTTTTGCAGCCTTGCCTGAACCCGCCTTATCCGAAGTCGCCTTGTCGGCCGCCGGTTCGGCACCTTCCTGTTCAAGGCGCGCGGCGCGCAGAGCGGCCGTCTTGGCGTCGCGTGCGGCGCCTTCGTCGCGGATGATTTCGCGTGCAGCGCGGTCGGTCGCGTCGGCCTTCGTTTCCTGGCGCGTCGGTCGCTGCGGCGGCGGCGGGCCTTCTGGCAACATGGTCCTGCCTTGCGTTGGGTTTGTCTGCCGGAGCGCCGCGGCGCCCGGGTCGGGTGCGGGACGGCGTGTCCGCCATCCCGCGAATTCGATCAGGCCAGCGCCAGGTTGGCGGCGCTTTCTCGGTTGTCGCGGCCCTGCTCGATGTCATAGGTCACTTTCTGACCATCGGCGAGGCCGGTCAGGCCGGCGCGCTCGACTGCGGAAATGTGGACGAAGACGTCGCGGCCACCCGACTCGGGCTCGATGAAGCCGAAGCCTTTGGTGGGGTTGAACCATTTCACGGTGCCAGTAGCCATATCCGTGTTCTCCTGTTTCTGTCGCTGCCCGCGAAATGCGGCAGCCCGGCAAAGTCAGTCTGGATCGTACAACTGAGCCGGATGAACGGAAGCAGCAGAGCGAAAAAGATAACGTTAGCCCGCCCTACATGCGCCTGAATCGTCGATGGCACAAGTGGTTCGGCGAAATAAACTTCCGCGCGGGCGGCATGGATCGGCCGCCCGCGCGGATCCCGTCAGGGCTTCGCGTTGGGCTTGGGCGAGCTGGTGCGGGCTTCCTCGGTCACGCGCGCGGCGTATTCCGCGGCGGCCTTGATGCCCCCGAGCGGGAAGACATGGATGCCGGCGATGTCGCTGCTGCGGTTGCGCGCCAGCTCGGCCAGCACGTCCGTCGGCTCGAACGGGGCGACAAGGCGAGTGACGTCCTTCGCGCGCTTCTGCAGCACCGACAGCGATGGGCCGACACCGCAGGCGACGGCGAACTTCAGCAGCGTCTGCAGCTTGGCGGGGCCGGCAACACCGACATGCACCGGCAACGTGACGCCGGCGGAGCGCAGCCGCGCGATCCAGTCGAGCACGGGCTGTGCCTCGAACACGAACTGGGTGACCATCGCCATCTCGGCGCCGGTGCGATCGGCGAAGGCCTGCTTCCACGTGGCGGCGTCGTCCACCAGCCGGGTGCTGCCGTCGAAGTCGATGTCGCGGTTGCCCTCGGGGTGGCCGGCGACGTGCAGGCGCTTCATGCCGTGCTTGTCGAACAGCCCGGTTTCCAGCAGCTGCATAGAGCTGTGGAATTCGCCGACAGGCTCGCGCGAGCCGCCGGCCAGTACCAGCGCCTGGTCGACACCGGCTTCGGAGGCGTAGCGCGACAGCCAGTCGTCCAGCGTGGCGCGATCGGGCACAATGCGGGCAGGGATGTGCGGCATGACCGGGAATCCGTCATCCGCCAAGCGCTTCGCGGTGCCGACCATGTCGGCGATCTCGGTGCCCTCAATATGGGCGATGTAGACGCGCGTGCCTTCGGGCAGCAGGGCGCGGAAATCCTCGACCTTGGCGGCGGTGCGCGGCATCACCTCGATCGAATAGCCCTGCAGCAGGTCGGCGATGTCGCCCTTTGGACGCGCGGGTTTCTTGCAGAACGGAAAGCGCAGGATGGCCATGGAAATGTCTCCTAGTCTGCGGGCGGAGTGCCGTGAGTGTGGAACGTCTCGATCGTCTTGAGGCCCCAGGCCTGGCCGCGCTTGCGCTCGGCCTCGGTCCAGGTGACGGTTTCCCAGTCGGGGTCGAGGATCAGCCGAGCGCCGGCATTGGCCAGTTCCACCCGGTTGCCGGCCGGCTCCCACACGTACAGGAAGAACGTTCCCTGGATCGCGTGCTTGTGCGGGCCGGTCTCGATATGCACGCCGTTCTCGAGGAAGATGTCGGCGGCGCGCAGGATGTCCTCGCGCTGATCGGTGGCGTAGGTGATGTGGTGGAGCCGGCCGTCGCCGCGGCCGTGCTCCTCGGTGCAGGCAAGATCGTAGGTCTTGTTGTTCACGGTGAACCAGCAGCCGCCCAGCCGGCCGTTGTCCAGCCGGATTTGCTCGGTTACGCGGCTGCCGAGGCAGGTGACCATGAAGTCGCGGAACTCGGTCACGTCCGAGGCCAGCAGGTTCAGGTGGTCCAGCCGGCGCGGGCTGACGCCCTGCGCGTGGTAACGGCTGGCCATATTCTTGAGCGCCGGCCGGTCATCGGCCGGCGGGTCGTACTTCACGGTGTCCCAGTACAGTTCGAACACGTGGCCGAACGGGTCCTCGAACCGGAAGGCGCGGCCGTGCCCGGCGTCGCCGTCCACCCATCCGTGGGTCTTGTAGCCCGACGCCTCGATCGCCTTGACCCGGCGGTCCAGCGCCTCGGGCGAGACGACGCGATAGCCGATATGCCCGACGCCCGTGGTGTGGTGGCGCGTCAGCTTCAGCGTGTGGAACTCGTAGTCGTCCCAGGCCCGCAGGTAGGCGCTGTCCCCGTCGCGCCCCGAGATCTTCAGCCCGTAGACCCGCGTGAAGAAGTCGAGGCTTTCGTCGAAGCGGTCCGTGTAGACCTCGACATGGCCAAGATGGGCTGTGTCCTGAACGGGGTCTGTCATGGGTTACCTCAGTTCATCATCGTGTCGGGCAAGATCAGCGAGATCTGCGGGAAGGCGATCAGGATCGCCAGCGTCACCAGCATCGCGCACCAGAACGGCAGCACGCCGCGGAAGATCGTGCCAAGCTCGACGTTCGGCGCGACCGACTTGACGATGAAGACGTTGATCCCCACCGGCGGCGAGATCAGTCCCATCTCCAGCGTCAGTACCACGAGAACGCCGAACCAGATCGGATCGATCCCGAGCTGGATGATCACCGGGAAGAAGATCGGCAGGGTCAGCACCAGCATGGCGAACCCTTCGAGAAAGCAGCCCAGCACCAGGTAGACCAGCAGGATCACGACCAGCGTGCCCAGCGTGTTCAGGTTCAGCGCGGCCAGCGCCTCGCCCACGACGGTGGGGATGTGCGACAGCGCCAGGAACGGGTTGATCAGATGCGCCGCGATCAGGATCAGCATCACCGTCGCGGTGGTCACGATGCTGTCGCGTGACGCGATCCACAGGGCGCGCGCGCGCAGCCGCCGGGTAGCGAAGCCATAAAGCACCACCGCGCCCGCGCCGACGCCCGCCGCCTCGGTGGGCGAGAAGAAGCCGCCGTAGATGCCGCCGATGGTCAGCACGATGACCACCAGGATCGGCAGCGCGCCGGTCAGCGCGCGCAGCTTCTCGCTCGCGTCGGTCTTCGGACCCTTGGGGCCGAAGGCGGGGCGTAGCCAGCACAGCAGGGTGATGGTCAGCACGAAACAGCTCAGCAGCAGGATGCCGGGCAGGACGCCGGCCAGGAAAAGCCGGCCGATGCTTTGTTCCGTCAGGATGGCGTAGATCACGAAGCCGGTCGAAGGCGGGATCAGGATGCCCAGCGTGCCGCCGGCCGCCACGACGCCCGTGGACAGGCGCGGGTCGTAGGCGAAGCGATCCATCTCGGCCAGCGACACCTTGCCCATGGTCAGAGCCGAGGCCACGGACGAGCCCGACAACGCCGCAAAGCCGCCGCATCCGATCACCGTGGCCGAGGCCAGTCCGCCGCGAACCTGCCCGATGATCGCATAGGCCGCGTCGTAGAGCTGGCGGCTCATGCCGGTGACGCTGGCGACGTTGCCCATCAGGATGAACAGCGGGATGATCACCAGTTCGGGGTTCGAGGCGAGAGTGAAGGTCTCGGAGGCCAGCAGCGACGTCGCCGCGTTCCAGCCGTTCAGGATCCAGATGCCGACGAAGCCCACCGCGAACATCGCGAAGGCCACCGGCACCCGCAGGATGAGAAGCGCCAGCAGGATGACGATGCCGGTCACGCCGATCGCGCCGATACTCACGCGTTGTCCTCCCGGCGCAGGGCGTCCTCGATCCGCGCGCCGTCCTCGGTGCGCACGTCGCGGCCAGAGAGGATCAGTTCGATCGCGCGCAAAGTCATGCCCAGGGCGGTCACAAGGGCGAGCGCCGACAGCGCCCACTGGAACCAGGCCTTGGGCCAGCCCAGAAGGTTCGTCGACAGGTTCAGCATCTGACTGAGCTGCGCACTCTGCCAGACGGCCCATGCGATCATGGCGAAGATCACCGCGCCCAGAACCGCCGCGCCGATGTCGATCGCGTGGTTCATCAGCGGCGGGTAGTGCCGTTCCAGCACGTCGACCGCAATGTGCCCGCCGCCGCGGTCGCAAAGGGCCATGCCGCCGAAGACCACGATGACCAGCGTCATGGTCACGATGTCCTGGCTGCCGAACAGGGGGTGGCCGAAGGCCCGGCCGACGACGTCGACCAGGATCACCCCGACCTCCAGCATCAGGCCGATCACGCCGAGAGTGGCGGACAGGCCGATCAGCCCGTCCGCGCCTTTTCGCAAGGGTGCGAGCACTATTCGCCCCGCATCGCCGCGAGGGCGTCTTCGCCGCCGACTTCGGCCACGTAGCTGTCGACCACGGTCTCGACCGCGTCGGCAAAGGCCTTCGCCTCTTCCTCGGACAAGTCGATCACGGTGTTGTCGCCGGCGTCACGCGCCGCCTGCAGCGCCGCGTCGGCGGTGGCGTTCCACGCGTCTTCGGCGGATTTCGACAGGCTCATGCCCGACGCCTCGTCCAGAGCGGCGCGCTGGTCCTCGGGGAGGGCGTCGTACTTTGACTGCGTCATCACCGTATAGAAGGCCAGCCGGCCCAGGTTGGCGCCGATCGTGTAGCTGTTGGCGACCTCGTCGAGCTTGAAGTCCGACAGGGTCGAGGCGCCGGTGATCACGCCGTCGATCAGCCCGGTCTGCAGCGCGTTGTAGACCTGGTTGATCGGCATCTGCACCGGCGTCGCGCCGAGCGCCTCGGCCACGTCTGCGGCGGTGGCACCGGCAACGCGCACCTTCAGACCGGCGAGGTCCTCGGGGCTGCGGATGTCGTGGTCCTTCATGATGAAGATGTTGGGCTCGGACGTCCACAGCGCCAGCGGTTTGGTGCCGGGGAATTCGCTTGCCAGGTGGTCGTCATAGGCCGTCCACAGCGCCTCGTAGCCGGGCTTGTCCAGCGGGATCGCGTTGGGCAGTTCGGCGATCATCGTCTTGGGGAACTGCGACGAGGTATAGCCCGGCAGGCCCCACGCCATGTCGGCGGCACCTTGCACGACGCGAACGTATTGCTCGGCCGGCCCGGCGCCCAGCTCGCCGCCATGATAGCCGCGCACGGTCAGCGCACCGTCGGTCGCGGCCGAGACCTTCTCGTTCAGGGGCTCGATGACGCTGGCGTTGATCGTGTGGAACGGCGGCGTGAAGTTCGCGAATTTCAGCTCTTCGGCCTGGACGGCCGTGGCTGACAGGGCCAGCGCGGCCCCTGCGAAAACGTGGTTCAGTTTCATGGTTCTCCTCCCAAAGTAACCGCTAGATCGGGCGCGGGCGGCCCTGCGACCGCTCCGCGTGTTCCCGTGCGGCCCGCCGGCATTGCCGGCGCGACCGCACGGGAAAGGCGTTCGTCAGGCCGTGGCCTTGGTCCGCCAGCTGTCGGCATAGTTCTCGCGCGCTTCGCGGGCGTAGGGCGTGGCCGAGACGCGTACCCGGATCTCCGCCTGGCGGTGCTTTTCGGCCGAGGTCTTCTCGGTGTCGTCCGGCTCGCCCCACTTCATCGTCAGCACGTCGCCCTCCTGAACGCTCTGGTCGACGACGCCCAGGCTCAGCATGCAGCGTTCGTTGAAGCTGTAGCCGTTGAACATGGACATACCCACCATCTTGTCGCCGTTCATCACCATGTCGGCGGAGGACGAGGCGTAGTTCGGCTGCGGAAAATCGATCCACTTGTAGGGAACACCGTCCTCGAACCCGCTGGCAATCACTTTCAGCACGTCCTCGCGATTCCACTCGAAAGTGACCTTCTTGCGGTTGGGTTCGTCCTTCAGCTTCGTCAGCGCGTCCTTGCCGATGAAGTCGTCCTTCTTCCAGCCGATGTAGAAGCCGTAGCCCAGTTCGAACGGGTTCACGTAGTAGTTCGAGATGTCGTCGCTGACGTAGCTGCCGCCGATCGTGCCGGCTGCCTCGTAGCTGTCGGCGCCCAGCCAGTCGCGGTATTCCTGCATCATGCCGTCGCCGGTGTAGATCCCCGGCAGGGGCGACGGGATCCAGCCCGATTCAAGCGTGTTGGTGGAATAGGCGCGGCTGCCCACCTGGCGCAGGTCGACGCCCAGGTCGCGTGCCGCCTGAAGGATCGTCGATTCGATGTAGTGCTTGTCCGCGTAGGGACCCCAGATCTCGAGCCCCGGCGCGCCGGCCATGCCGTGGCGCAGCGCCTGCACGCGGCGGTTGCCCACGTTGATCCAGTCCACGTGGAAGAACTTCACGTCCGGCACCGGGCCGCCGTTGATCTTCTCGAATATCTTGGGCGCGTCGGGGCCCTGGATCTGGTAGCGGTAATGCGTGCGCAGAACGCGCTCACCGTCGGGGCGCGAGGGCGAGCGCGGATCGTGCAGCAGCCGCACCTTCCAGCGCCCGATGGCGGCCTGGAACTTCGTCCAGTTGGCGGTGGGCGCGCGGCCGACCAGGATGAACTTGTCCTCACGTTCGCGGAAGATGATCATGTCGCCGATCACGTGGCCCGCGGGAGTCACGGGCACGAAGTGCTTGGCGCGATTGGTGTCGAAGTTGTGGAAGCCGTTGATCCCGACATGCGCGAGGAATGCCTCGGCATCGGGGCCTTCGACGATCAGCTCGTCCATGTGGTGGGACTGGTCGAACAGCACCGCGCTGTCGCGCCAGGCACGCTGTTCGTCGCGCCAGTTGGTGTATTCGGGCGCGACGACGGGATACACGTACATCCCGATCTTCGAGTTGCGCAGCATCTGCACCGGGTTGGGGTGCTGCTTCATCACGTCGGACAGGCTAGGCATTCGCTTTTTCTCCTCCAGCAGAATTCAGGTCTCGACCAGCGCAAGGCCCGGCACTCGGTCGGCCAGGTCGGGCGCCTGCGTCATCACGTATTCCAGGTTCGTGCGCGCCAGGCGGGCATGTTCGCGCCCCAGCGCCTCGGCGCGGGCGCCCTCGCGGGCGCGGATCGCGTCGTGGATGGCGCGGTGCTGCACCTGCGCGCGGCGCAGGCTGTCGCGGAAATCCGGGATCAGGTCCTGCCCCTGCAGGAAAGCGCCGGGTGAGGCGGCGGGCAGGCGGCGGGCGCGCGCGCATTCGCGCGCGACAATCTGCGAACCGGCCATCTCGGCCAGCATGTCGTGGAAGGCGTCGTTGAGCCGGACATAGGTCTTGAAATCGAACCGTTCGGGATCGATCGCGGCATCGAGCGCGCAGAGCAGGTCGTCCATGGCCTGCAACATGTCCGGATCGGCGCCGCGCTCGGCCGCGAGCCTGGCGGCGGTGCCTTCCAACACGCCGCGCAGCTCGATCGCGGCGACGATTTCATCCATGGAGAAGCGTGCGACGCGGCAGCCGCCGGTCTCGACGCGCTCGAGAAGGCCCTCGTCGACCAGCCGGTCCATTGCCTGGCGCAGCGGCGTGCGCGACAGGCCCAGCCGTTCGGCGACGTTGGTTTCGGGCAACCGTTCGCCGCCAGCGAAGGCGCCGTTCAGCACCAGCGAGCGCAGCCCCATGAGGGCCCGCGTGAATTGCGCGTTACGATCCGTGCGGTCCAAGAATCGCACCCTCCATTCCCTAGCGGGAACTCTAACGCTGTATACAGACTCCGGTCAATCATGGACGCAAATCGCCGAAATCGTGCCGCGTGGCGCTAAACGGTATACCGAATGGAAAAACGTGAACGGCCGGCGCAGTGGCCGGCCGTTCGTCCCGTTCCGTCTGTGCAAGGATCAGGCGGCCTCTTCGGCAGCCGATCCCTCGAGAAAGGAATAGTCGGTGTAGCCGCGATGGTCGCCGCCATAGTAGGTGTCGCCGTCGCCCTCGTTCAGCGGTGCGTGCAGGCGCAGGCGCTTGGGAAGGTCCGGGTTGGTGATGAACGGCCGACCGAAGGCGACCGCGTCGGCGCGGCCCGTGGCCAGGGCTTGCGCAGCGCTGTCACCGTCGTAGCCGCCATTGGCGATGTAGAACCCCGTCCACTTCGCCCGCAGGGCATCGATGATCGCACGACCCTCGGTGGAACCCTCCGATCCGGGGAATGCCTCGACCATGTGCAGGTAGGCGAGGCCGCGGGCGTTCAGCGCCTCTATCACGTGACCGTAGTGAGCCTGGGGACCGCTGTCGGACATGTCGTTGGCCTGGCCCAGCGGCGACAGGCGGACGCCGATGCGGTCCGCGGCCCAGACGTCGGACACCGCTTCCAGCACTTCGTTCAGGAAGCGCATGCGGTTCTCGATCGAGCCACCATAGGCATCCGTGCGGTCGTTCAACCCGTCGGACAGGAACTGGTCGATCAGATAGCCGTTCGCGGCATGGACCTCGATCCCGTCGAAGCCGGCCGCCTTCGCGGCCTTCGCGGCGGTGACGTAGTCGGCGATGGTCTCGCGGATGCCCTCCTCGGTCAGCGCTTCCGGCTTCGAAGTCGGTTCGAACCCGTTCGCGGTGAAGGTCATTGCTTCGGCCGCCTTGTCGCTGGACGACACCGGCGCGCGTCCGTCGGGCAGAAGCGAGGAATGGCTGATCCGGCCCACGTGCCACAGCTGCACGAAGATTCGCCCGCCGCCGGCATGCACCGCGTCAGTGATCTTCTTCCAGGCGGCGACATGGTCGTCGGTGTAGATGCCGGGGGTCTTGATGTAGCCCTTGCCCATGGCCGAGATCTGCGTCGCCTCGGTCAGGATCAGCCCGGCCGAGGCGCGCTGTTCGTAGTAGGTTTCTGCCAGCGCGGCGGGGGTGCCGTCGTCATGGGCGCGGTTTCGGGTCAGCGGAGCCATCAGCACCCGGTTGGGCAGTGTCAGGTCGCCAAGTCTGGCGGGCTCGAAGAGCCTGGAACGGTCGGTCATGGAAGCCTCCATCATGTGATGGAGCGGACCTATGCGGCCGGCCGCCGCAATACGACCTGCGCCGATGCACACCCGCTATGCAGGGGCTCGGCGCAGGTCCCGGGAACATTCGCGGGCTACTGGTCGATGCGCTGCGCGGCGCGGGCGATGGCCTCTTGATAGACCGTCGCGGCGTTCCATTCGTTCAGTACGCGGAAGTTCGGCTGGCCGGGCATGTAGCCGGCGCCGGGCTGCCAGCCCTTCTGGCGCAGGAAGTTCGCGGTCGAGGCCAGCGCGTCAGCGGCGTTGTAGAAATTCACGGTGCCGTTGCCGTCCGCGTCGACGCCGTACCGCAGCGCGTTGCCGGGCAGGAACTGGGTATGGCCAAGCTCGCCGTGATACGCGCCCACCTGGTCGGGGGCCAGCATACCGCGATCGACCATCTTCAGCGCCGCGATGGCGTGCGGGGTGAAAAAGTCCGAGCGGCGGCAATCGTAGGCCACGGTCAGGATCGAGGACACGACCGGCTCGGAGCCCATCGTGCGGCCGAAGCCCGTCTCCATCCCGTGGATCGACGCCAGGATCGAGGCGGGCACGCCGAAACGGCGTTCCAGCGCATCATACAGTCCGGCATTTCGCGCGATGCGCTGCTCGGCCTGCGCCGCGAAGGAGTCGAGCGAGCCGAGACGGATGCGGATGAACTCGTCGATCGAGTAGCGCACGCCGGTCTGGTTTCGGTCGGCGTTGATCGTCGGCTGCGAGTAGCGGGCCTGCGACAGCGCCTGCAGGCCGCGCTGGCCGACGCCGGCATTGCGGGCCTCCTGGGCGAATTCTGCCTTCCACGGCTCGAACCCCGACGCGGAATTGCCGCAGGAGGCGGCGAGCGCAGGGGTGGAGAGGGTTGCGAGGCTGGCGAGGAAGGCGGTGATCGCGGCGCGCATGGGACTCTTTCCGTTCTGTTGGCGATGCTTGTCTTTCGCCTTGCCAACGCGCGCGAGGGCGGCGTGTTCCGAGCGGATATTTTCGGGCCGGGCGGGCGCGTTTGCGTGTGTCCCACGGTGGGACATGAAGGCGGCTTAGCGATATCAATGGCTTGCAGAGACGGATTCAGGTTCCGTCAAGAGTGGCAGGCGAAGAACGCGCCTGCGACCGGCTGAATCTGCCGGCGCTCGAGGCGGTGCGGTGGATCGTGAGGGCGCGCGGAAGCGCAGGGCAGCGCCGCAGGCGGATCGGCGCGACGGCATGCGGGCGGACGGGCAGGGGGCGTGGCCGGACGTGATGCGGGTTGCTCCGGCCGGTGCGGCGAAAGCGTCAGTGGCCGAAATGGGGGGCGAGTTCCTCGGCGCGGAAAGGCTTTTCGACCACGGGATAATGCGTGATGCCGTCGAACTCGCCGCGGGAATAGCCGGTGCAGAACACCACCGTCGCGCCATCCTCGGACAGCTTCTGGGCGAGCTCGGTCGTGGTCTCTCCACGGCCGAGGTTCACGTCCAGCAGCGCGTGGGTGAAATGCTGCTTGGCCATCTGGCGTTTCGCTGCGTCCAGCGTATGCGCCAGCGTCACGTCGAAGCCGAAGGTTTCCCGCAGGGTCTCGGCGGTTTCAAGGCTGATGATCACCTCGTCCTCGACGTAGAGCAACTTATACTTGGAAGAGGTCGAAGAGGTCGTCATTCTTGTTTTCTATCACCGCGTTGACTGGAACCTGCATTACGCACTCTAGGCCGTCAGGGTTCCATGTCCATGTTACATTTCCTTCAAGAGAACCCTCGATTGTCGAGCGAATCAGCGACGAACCGAAGCCGCCGTCATCCGGGGGTTGCACCTGGGGCCCACCACTCTCGCGCCACCTGAAAACGTACTCGTCCCGTTCTCCGTCGTCCTGGCGCATCCACGTCAGCGAGACCGAACCGTTCTGATTCGAGAAGGCTCCATATTTCGCGGCATTGGTTGCCAATTCGTGAACCGCCATGCCGAAGGACAGCACCGCGCGCGAGTTCAGGTTGATCTCGGGACCGCGCAGGGTGACGCGCTCGTCGCCGTAGATGGCCGTCAGTTCGGGCTCGAGAATGGCGCGCAGGGGGGCCGATACCCAGTTCGACCGGGTCAGCAGGTTGTGCGTGCCCGCGAGCGCCTTGATGCGCTTGGACAGGTCCTCCATCAGCGCGGTATCGGTGGTCGCGGCGCGCTGGGTGCGGTTGACCAGCGCCAGCACGTTGGCCAGCATGTTCTTCACCCGGTGCTGCAATTCGTGCATCACCCGGCGCAATTCCTGCGCGGTGCGGACCTGGTCTGTCACGTCGCGCACGTTCAGGCCGACCGCCTCGACCGAGCCGCCGAAGCGCACGGGATACCAGTCGGTGTCCCAGACGCGCTCGTCCTCGTCGCCCGCGGTATGGCCCTGCACGCGCAGACCCTCGACCGGCTCGCCGGTGTCGAGCACGCTTTGCGCCGCCTCGACCACCTGTTCGGCAAGCGCGGGCACCATGTCCGCCAGCCGCTTGCCGATATGCGCCTCGGCCGGCGCGCCGTTGATCCCGGCCAGCACGCGGTTGATGCGCAGATAGCGCAGGTCGGCGTCGAGCAGCGCCATGGCCTGCGGGCTGACGTGGTAGAGCGCCTCGATCTCGATCGCGCTGCGCCGGGCCTCCTCGGCGCTGTGTTCGGCGGCCAGGGCAAGATCGCGCAGCTCGGTCACGTCGACCAGCGTGAAGACCACGCCGTGGGCTTCGGTGCCGTCGGCGCTGTAGGGCACGATGCGCACCCGGTAGCTGGTGGTGCCGTCGGTAGTGTCCAGCCCCTCCTCGATCACGCTGCCGGTCTCGATCACCTCGGCGCACATCTGGCGCAGCAGGTCGATGTCGACGGTGCCGCCGAAATCGCTGAACGGCCGGCCGATATCGCTCTCGCCGAAGGGGAAGATCCCGCGCGCCTTGGGCGTGAAGCGGCGGATGCGCAGGTCGTCGTCCAGGAAGACGGTGGCGATCTGCGCGCTGTCGATGAAGCCGCCGAGATCCGCGTTGATCTTGCGGATCTCCATGATCTTCGAGTTGAGCTCGTCGTTGGTGGTCGACAGCTCCTCGTTCGAGGATTGCAGCTCCTCGTTCATCGACATCATTTCCTCGTTCGAGGACTTGAGCTCCTCGTTCGAGGTCTCGAGCTCCTCGACGGTCGTGCGGATCGTCTGGCGCGCATCCTCGAGCTCGGTCTCGAGCTCGTGCACATAGGCGGCCGAGGGGGTTTCGCCGTCCGATCCCGAGGGATCCGCGGGGCCCGCGCGGTCGAGATGGTCGCGCATGACGATGATCTGCTGGTCGTTGGGCAGCATCCGGCGGGTGATCTCGAGCCGCATGGGCCGACCGTCGATCTCGCCCTCGAGAGTGCGGGTGACGGGTTCGGAGCCCGAGCGCATCGACATCACGCGCCGCATCGTCGGCTCGATCTCGGGGCGCACGATGCGGGTGATCAGCAGCTCGGGCATTCCAGGCTTCATCTGCAGGTAGCGCACGGCGTTTTCCGAGGCGTAGAGCAGGTCGCCGGACGGGCTGAGATGCAGGAAGGGCGGGGCGAATTCCTTCAGCAACGTCTCGGCGAAGGGCTGCGACAGCAGGTCGGCCGCGCCGTGCATCTCGGCATGGCGCGGCAGATCGGCCGGCGTGCGCGCGGGCGAGGGCAGGTCGAGTTTCACCGGCGCTCCGGGCTTGCGGCGGAAGACGCGGTGGGTGCGGTCCTCCTCGGCGAACAGGGTGTCGCCGCGGGGCAGGCTTTCGGAGCTGCCCAGCACCAGCAGGCCCCTTTCGCGCAGCGCGTACTGGAATATCCGGTGCGCCCGCTGCTGCAGCGGCGTGTCGAGGTAGATCAGCAGGTTGCGGCACGAGATCATGTCGATCCGCGCGAAGGGCGGGTCGCGCACCAGGCTCTGGTTCGAGAAGCGCACCACGTCGCGCAGTTTGCTGGACACCTCGTAGCCGCCCTGGCGCGAGCGGAAGTACTTCATCAGCAGGTCCTCGGGGACCTCGTCGACGATGGAATTGGGGTAGCGGCCCTGGCGCGCGATGCGCAGCGCGTCCTCGTCGATGTCCGAGCCGAAGATGGCGATCTGCGGCGCCACGTCCAGGTGCTCCAGCGCCTCGAGCGCGAGCATGCCGAGGGTGTAGACCTCCTGCCCGGTTGAGCAGCCGGGCACCCAGATGCGGAACTCCTCGTTGTGGCCGCGGCCGGAAAGCAGTTTGGGCAGGTGGGTGCGGCCGATCGCGTCGAACACGGCGCGGTCGCGGAAGAAGCTGGTGACGTTGATCAGGATGTCGCGCACCAGGCGCCGCGCCTCGTCGGAGGATTCGACGATGCGCTTGACGTAGATGCCGGGATCCGAGATGCCCAGCACCGACATCCGCACTGCCAGCCGGCGGTGCAGCGTGCCCTTCTTGTAGCCGGAAAAATCGTGCCCGGTGCGGTAGCGCACGTGCTTGGTGACGCGGGCAAGGAACTCGTCGTTCGACATCACGGTGTTGACGACCGAGGGCAGCGTCTCGAAGCAGTCCTGAAGCGCCGACACCATCTCGCGCGCGGGCAGGACCAGGTCGCTGACGCCGCTGTCGATGGCGGCGCGGGGCATGCCGTCGTATTTTGCGTCGCCCGGTTCCTGCACGAAGACGAAGCCGCCACGCTCCTTGATGGCGGTGATCCCCGCTGTCCCGTCCGAGCCGGTGCCCGACAGGATGATACCCACCGCGTTCGTCCCCTGGTGCCGCGCGAGGCTGTCGAGGAAGTCGTCGATCGGCCGCCGCCGGCCGCGCGGCATCTCGAACGGGCCGGGAACCAGCGTGTCGCCCTCGACCAGCAGCGACTGCCCGGGCGCGATCAGGTAGATGTGGCCGCCCTCGATCGGGGTGGTCCTGTTGACCGTCACCACGGGCGTCTGCGTCCGCTTGCCCAGCAGTTCCGCCAGCAGGCTGTCGTGGTCGGGGTCGAGATGCTGCACGATGGCAAGCGCGAAGTTGTGCTCGTCCGGCAGCGACGACAGCAGCTCCTGGAGGGCCTCGAGGCCACCGGCGGACGCGCCGATACCGATCACCGGAGGCTTGGAGGAGGAGGCTGCTTCGAGTGGCGTCATCTTTGGGTTTGTCCGCGGCTGCTGGTGTTGGTAGTTACCTACACGCAGAGAAACGGAGCGGAAAGGCGGATTGCGCGATGGAGGATATCAGGGACGCGATCGACTTCCTGCACCGCAGTTCGGTCGCGCTCGTGCTGTCTGACGCCATGCAGCCCGACCATCCGCTGATCTACGCCAACCCGGCCTTCGAGGCGCTGACCGGGTATGCCAACAAGGATGTGCAGGACCGCAACTGCCGCTTCCTGCAGGACGGTCACGCCAACGAAGAGGCGCGCGAGACCCTGCGAGACGCGCTGGAGGGGGGGCGCTCGACGCAGGTGGTGCTGCGCAACCGCACGCGCGGCGGCTTTGATTTCGACAACCTGCTGTTCATCGAACCGCTGCGCACCGGACGTGGCGAGATCAAGTATTTCGTCGGCTCGCAATTCGACGTGACGCGGCTGGTCGACATCGAACGGCGCACCAGCGCCCATGCCGGCACGTTGCAGCAAGAACTGGACCGTCTGCAGCAGGTGAACCGCCTGCTCATCCACGAGAACCACGGCCATCTAGCGCGGTCGGCCTCGCAGGTGGTGCAGCAATGGATGCGTCGGGCCGAAAGCCGCCGCTGAAAGGCGCGGCCGTGGTCGCGCTCAGCGCGCCAGCATCCGGATCCCGCGGTCCAGCCCGTCCAGGGTCATCGGCACCATGCGGTCGTCGAATATCTCGCGGATCATCCCGATCGAGGGCGTGTATTGCCAGTGCTTCTCGGGGACCGGGTTGATCCACAGGTGGTCCGGCCATTGCCGGCGCGCGCGTTCCAGCCAGGTCTGGCCGGCCTCCGCGTTCCAGTGCTCGTTGGCGCCCCCCGGATAGGCGATCTCGTAAGGGCTCATGCTTGCGTCGCCCACGAAGATGCACTTGTAGTCCGGTCCGAAGGTGTTGAGCACCTCCCAGGTGGGCGTCTGCGCGTCCCAGCGGCGGCGATTGTCGCGCCACACGCCCTCGTACAGGCAGTTGTGGAAATACCAGTGTTCGAGATGCTTGAACTCGGCGCGGGCGGCGCTGAACAATTCCTCGACCACCGCGACGTGGTCGTCCATCGACCCGCCGATATCGAAGAACAGCAGCACCTTCACGGCGTTGCGCCGCTCGGGGCGCGTCTTGACGTCGAGATAGCCGTTATGCGCGGTCGAGCGTATCGTGCCGTCGAGGTCCAGCTCCTCGGCCGCGCCGTCGCGCGCCCAGCGGCGCAGGCGCTTGAGCGCGACCTTGATGTTGCGCGTGCCCAGCTCGACGCTGTCGTCGAGGTCTCGGAACTCGCGCTTGTCCCAGACCTTCACGGCGCGGCGGTGGCGGCTTTCGTGCTGGCCGATGCGCACGCCCTCGGGGTTGTAGCCGTAGGCGCCGAAGGGCGAGGTGCCGGCGGTGCCGATCCACTTGCTGCCGCCCTGGTGGCGCTTTTGCTGTTCCGCGAGGCGCTCCTTCAGCGTCTCCATCAGCTTGTCGAAGCCGCCCAGCGCCTCGATCTCGGCCTTCTCGGCGTCGGACAGGTGTTTCTCGGCCAGCTTGCGCAGCCAGTCTTCGGGAATGTCGACCGCGTCCAGCACGTCGCCGGCGGTGATCGCCTCGAGCCCGGAGAACGTCTGCGCGAAGGCGCGGTCGAAGCGGTCGATGTGACGCTCGTCCTTCACCATCGCGGTCCGCGCGAGGTAGTAGAACGCGTCGACGTCGTAGGTCGCGAGTCCCGCCGCCATCCCGTCGAGGAAGGCGAGGTATTCGCGCAGGGATACCGGCACGCCGGCCTTGCGCAGGGTCTCGAAGAAGGGAACGAACATGGTCGCAGCCTAGGGGCGTGCGAGGGTGGCGGCAATGGGCGGGGCGATCACCGGGCGGATTACAGCAACCGTTCGATGACGATGGTGACGATGAAGCCCAGCAGCCCGAAGGCGATGGCATAGACCACCGCGTATTGGGCGATGTCCGCGGCGTTGCCCTTGCGGCGGCGGGCGACGAGTGCGCCGGCGATCGCGCCGCCGAGGATGCCCAGCAATATGATCATGACGCGCCCCTGCTCTTGCGGTCCTCCGGGGGCAGCGCGCCGATCTCGTGCAGCTTGGCGCGCACCGCCCAGTCCGGGCCGAAGCCGTATCGCGCCCAGCCCAGGCTGTCCAGCCGCACCGCGCGCGCCTCGGAGACGCGGCCGGTCATCTCGAGCGCCTCGGCCCGCAGCAGCATCAGCGTGGCCAGAAGCGCGGCATTCTCGGCCTCGGCCGCGACGGTCATGTACGGGGCGAGCAGCGCAAGGGCGGCGTCGCCGTCGCCGCGCGCCAGCGCGTGGCCGGCCAGTTGCGCCGCCGCGTGGGCCCGGTGCAGGGCGGTGTCCGGCCCGCTGCCGAAATGCCGCAGGGCCAGGGTGAACTGACGCTCGGCGCCGGTGGGGTCGATGCCCTGGATCAGCCGGCCGAGGGCGAAATGCGAGAACCCGCGGCGATGGTCGCGCCACCCCGCCTGGGTGGCGATGCGCACGGCGTCGCGCGCGGCGCGGCGGCGGTCGACCGGATGCGCGCCGGGGCCGAGCGCGGTCTGGATCGCGCCGATCCAGGCCCGCGGCGTGGCGGGCAGGCCGCGGGGCGCGCGCCCCTCGCCCTGCGGGTTCAGCCGCGCCAGGATCGCCGGCAGGCGGGCGGCGGCCTGCGCGCGGGTCATGCCGTTGGCCAGCGCGGGGTCGTGGTAGAGACGCAGCATCAGCATGTCGTAGCCGGTCAGGACCGTGTGGAAATTGTCGTCGTTGAAGACGCTGTCGGGCAGGCGGTAGAGGTCGTTGAGCGGGCCGATGGCCTGGGCCAGTTCCTCGTGCAGGCAGTCGCGGGCCTCTTGCGGGCTGGCATCGGCGGGCAGGAAGATCGCAAGCCGCTCGCGCCGGCGCAGCAGCGACCAGCGCGTCCGGTCGCTGCCGCGCGCGCGGAAGTATTCGTCGAGCGAGGCGATGTTGGGCACGACGAAGCACGCCGCGTCGGGAAGGGCGGCGCGGATGTCGTCGCGGCGCACGGCCTCGATGGTGATCTGCGCGGGGCCCTGGCGGGTCTGGCGGATGTCGATGCCGGCCTCGGTCCGCAGACGCGCGAGCAGCCGCGTCAGGTCGGCCCGGAGCGAGGGCGGCGGCGCGCCGGTCAGGCGCACGGCGATCGGCCCCTCGAAGCGGGTCATGCTTGGCAGCGGACTGCCCGATTCCAGCGCGAAGGCGAGGTCGAGGAAATCGCGCGCCAGGTCGGTGTTGGACCCCTGAGAGGCATGGGGCCGCGCGACGCGGAAGCTTTTCATCGCGGGCAGGGCGGGCGCCGTTGCGGCCGGACGCGCGCGGCTGGCCACTTCCCCGGCCTCGTGATCGGCGCAGCCGGTCAGCGACAGGGCAGCCGCCAGCGCCAGCGCCGGGGCAAGGAGCTGCCGGGCGCTCATGGGCGCTGGTACTTGATGAAGGGAGTCAGGCGCGCGACCTTGTCGTAGAGCGCGCGGGCGGTGTGATTGAACTCCTGCGTCGTCCAGTAGACCTGCGGAGTGCCGTTCGCGTCGGCGCGGGCGTAGACCGCCTCGATCAGCGCGCGGGCGACGCCGCGGCCGCGGGCCTCGGGGGCGGTGAAGAGGTCCTGCAGGTAGCACACGTCCTCGATGCGCCAGCAATGGCGGTGGAAGATGTAGTGCACCAGCCCGACGGGTTTGCCGTCGAGTTCCGCCAGCAGCGCGTTCATCGCGGGTTCGGCCGGGTCCAGCAGGCGGGCGAAGGTCGCGTCCTTCACGGACTCGTCCAGCCGCGTCTCGTAGAAGGCGAGGTAATCGGTCCAGAGCACGCGCCACGCCGCCGCGTCCTCCGGAGTCAGCGGGCGGATCCCGAGTGCGGATGGCTTCGTCATGGGCGAGTCCCTCTTGGCTGGATCGACGATAGGCGACTTGCGGAGGCGGCGCGACAGACTCTCGCGCTTTCGCGGGATGCCGCGGCGCGCCGGCCACGGTTCCTTCGCCACGCTTCTGTCGCCACGTCGCAGATGCGATGCAGCGCGCGGCTGCGCTAGGCTGGGCGTGGGAGGGCCACGCCATGCGACCGCAGGACAGATTCGACACCCACGAGGTCACCAACCAGCCCGGCCCGCCGCCGCTGCGCGACGCATGGGCCGGCGACGTGGCGCTGCGCGAGGCGGTGGATGCGGCGGGCGGGCAGGCGGGGCCGCTGGCGGAATACGGCGCGGCGCTGGCGTCGCCGGAACTGGCCGAGGCCGGTCGCGCGGCCGAGGCCAATCCACCGCAGCACCTGGCCTTCGACCGCGCGGGGCGGCGGCTGGACGAGGTGCGCTTCGACCCCGGATACCACGCGCTGATGCGCACAGGGCTGGCGGCGGGTTACGCCGCGCTGCCGTGGGAGGGGGCGGCAGGCGGCCACGCGACCCATGCCGCGATGGTCTACATGGCCAGCCAGCGCGAGGCGGGCCATTGCTGCCCGATGACGATGACCTACGCCGCGATCCCCGCGCTGGCGGGTGCGACAGGCCCCGCGGCCGCATTCCGCGACAAGGCGATGAGCCGCGCCTACGATCCGGCGGTGGCGCCCGTGGCCGCCAAGGCGGGCGTCACGATCGGCATGGCGATGACCGAGAAGCAGGGCGGCTCTGACGTACGGGCGAACGCGACGCGGGCCGAGCCAGCCGACGGCGCATGGCGGCTGACGGGACACAAGTGGTTCTGCTCGGCGCCCATGTCCGACGCCTTCCTGACGCTGGCGCAGACCGGGGCCGGGCTGTCGTGCTTCCTGGTGCCGCGCTGGCTCGAGGACGGGCGCAACGGCATCGTGATCGAGCGGCTGAAGGCGAAACTCGGGAACCGGGCCAATGCCTCGGCCGAGATCACGTATCACGGCGCCGAGGCCTACCTGCTGGGCGAGGACGGGCAGGGGGTGCGTACGATCCTGGCGATGGTGCACCACACCCGGCTGGACACGGCGATGGCGCCTGCGGGGCTGATGCAGGCCGCGCTGATCGAGGCGCATCACTGGTGCGCCGGGCGGCGCACGTTCCAGAAGCGCCTGATCGACCAGCCGCTGATGCGCGCGGTGCTGGCGGACCTGGCGCTGGACCGCGAGGGCGCGCTGGCGCTGGGGATGCGCGTGGCGCAGGCCTTCGACGACCCGGCGCAGACGGCTTTTGCCCGGATCGGCGTGGCGCTGGCGAAGTTCCTGTCGAACAAGCGCTGCCCGGTCGTGGTGGCCGAGGCGATGGAGGTGCTGGGCGGCATGGGCTACGTCGACGACACGCCCCTGCCGATGCTCTACCGCGAGGCGCCGCTGAACGGCATCTGGGAGGGCTCGGGCAACGTGATCTGCCTGGACATCCTGCGCACGCTGGCGCGCGTTCCCGAGGCGGGCGAGGCGTTGCGCGCGGAACTGGCGGCGGCACGCGGCGAGAACCGGCACTACGACGCGGCGCTGGCGGATTTCGCCGCGCGGTGGCCGGGCCTGCCCTCCGAGGCCGAGGGGCGCTGGTTCTGCGAACGGGCGGCGACGCTGCTGACGGCGTCGGTGCTGCTGCGCCGGGCGCCGGCGGCGGTTTCCGACGCCTACGCGGTCACGCGCGCCGCCGGCGAAGGCGGGCGGGTGCCGGGCGCCACGGCCGCGCGCGAGGTGGGCGTCGTTCTGGACCGGATGGCGGCGGGATAGACTATCGGCCCTGCCGGCGGGCCATGAAGGCCAGGCGCTCGAACAGGTGCACGTCCTGTTCGTTCTTCAGCAGCGCGCCGTGCAGTTTTGGCAGGGCACTGGCGCCGTCGCGCTCGAGATCCTCGGGGGCGAGATCCTCGGCCAGCAGGAGTTTCAGCCAGTCGAGCACCTCGGAAGTGGACGGTTTCTTCTTGAGGCCGGGCTGTTCGCGGATCTCGAAGAACTGTTCCAACGCCGTGTTGAGCAGCGCGGGCTTGATGCCGGGATGGTGAACGGCGACGATGCGGCGCAGCGTGTCCGCGTCCGGGAAGCGGATGTAGTGGAAGAAGCAGCGGCGCAGGAAGGCGTCGGGCAGTTCCTTCTCGTTGTTCGAGGTGATGATCACGATGGGGCGGTGGCGCGCGCGGATCGTCTCTCCGGTCTCGTAGACGTGGAACTCCATCCGGTCGAGTTCCTGCAGAAGGTCGTTGGGGAACTCGATGTCGGCCTTGTCGATCTCGTCGATCAGCAGCACCACCTTGCCGTCGGCGTCGAAGGCCTGCCACAGCTTGCCGCGGCGGATGTAGTTGGCCACGTCGTGCACCCGTTCGTCGCCCAGCTGGCTGTCGCGCAGGCGCGAAACCGCGTCGTATTCGTAGAGACCCTGCTGCGCCTTCGTGGTCGACTTGATCGACCATTCGAGCATCGGCAGGCCCAGCGCGTCAGCCACCTGGCGGGCCAGTTCGGTCTTGCCGGTGCCGGGCTCGCCCTTGACCAGCAGCGGGCGTTCGAGCGTCACCGCGGCGTTCACGGCCATGGTGAGATCCTCGGTGGCGATGTAGGCGTCGGTGCCTTCGAAGCGCATGGCGTCCCCTTCACGAAGCGTTACGGACCTGCCCCCTTTTCGCCACATTGCCGCGGCAAAGTGTAGTGACATCGGTCGGGGCTTCGGTTAAGTGCTGCCCGCAGGGGTGCCAGATATCTAGGGAAAATACCATGTCGGATATTGGCGTTGACGAGGGGATCAAGATGAAGCCCGAGAGTTTCCTGCCTGACGATTACCGGCCGGCCGAGGACGAACCTTTCATGAACGAAAAGCAGCTGGAATACTTCCGGCGCAAGCTTCTGGCATGGAAATCCGACCTTCTGGCCGACAGCCGCGACACGATCGAGGGATTGCAGCAGGCCACGCGCAACATCCCCGACGTCACCGACCGCGCGAGCGAGGAGACCGATCGCGCGATCGAACTGCGCACCCGCGACCGCCAGCGCAAGCTGGTCGCCAAGATCGACTCGGCCCTGCGCCGCATCGAGGAGGGCGAATACGGCTATTGCGAGGTGACCGGCGAGCCGATCAGCCTCAAGCGGCTGGATGCGCGGCCGATCGCGACCATGAGCCTCGAGGCGCAGGAACGGCACGAGCGCCGCGAAAAGGTCCATCGCGACGATTGAGGCGTGACGACCGGGCTTTGGACGACCGCGCCATGAGAGCTGCAATCAAACATTCGCGCCGGGGTTTTCGCCCCGGCGTTTTCGCGTCGGCGGTCCGGGCATGAGTGTCGCGGGCCGGGCGGTGACGGTGCTGGGCGCCGGGATCGGCGGGCTGGCCTGCGCGCTGGCGCTGGCGCGGCGCGGCGCGCGTGTGCGCGTGCTGGAACAGTCGCGCGAGATCGCCGAGGTGGGCGCGGGCATCCAGATCAGTCCCAATGGCCTGAGGGTGCTGGACGCGCTCGGGCTGGGCGACGAGGTGCGCGCCGGGGCGCCCAAGGCGCGCGCGGTCAGCCTGCGCGACCATGCCGCGGGGCGCGAGGTCGTCCGGCTCGACCTGTCGCGCCTCGCACCGGGGCAGGATTACCGCTTCGTGCACCGCGCCGACCTGATCGCGGTACTTGCCACCGCCGCGCACGAGGCCGGGGTCGAGATAAGGCTGGGCCGTCGGGTCCATGCCGTGACGCCGGGCCGGCCGGTTGGCCTGCGGCTGGCAGGCGGCGCGACGGCCGAGGCCGGGCTGGTGATCGGCGCCGACGGCGTGCGCTCGATCCTGCGGCCGGCGCTGGAGGGGGCGGAGAAGGCGCGCTTCACCGGGCAGGTGGCGTGGCGCGCCGTCATCGACAACGATATCGACCATCCGCCCGAGGCCCGCGTGCACATGGGGCCGGGTCGCCACATCGTCAGCTACCCGCTGCGGGGCGGCGCGGCGATCAACCTCGTCGCGGTCGAGGAACGCGCCGCCTGGACCGAAGAAGGCTGGGACCACGAGGACGATCCGGATGCCCTGCGGGCGGCCTTCTCGGCCTTCGGCGGAGACGTGCCGGCGATGCTGAACGCGGTCGAGAGCGTCGGCCTCTGGGGCCTGCACCGGCACAAGGTCGCGCGGCGCTGGCACGGGCCGGGCGTGGCGCTGCTGGGCGACGCGGCGCATCCGACCTTGCCCTTCCTCGCGCAGGGCGCGAACATGGCCCTGGAGGATGCCTGGGTGCTGGCGGTCTGCTTGGACGCGCGCGACGAGGCCGGGACGGACGCGGCGCTTGCCCGCTACCAGACGTTACGGCGCAAGCGGGTGGAGCGCGTCATCGCGGCCGCCGAGGGGAACGCGTGGAAGTACCACCTGCGCAACCCGCTGATCCGCCGCTCGGCACACCTGGCGATGGGACTGCTGGGCCGCGCGGCGCCGGAGCGGATGGTGCGGGGGTTTGACTGGCTTTACGCGCATGACGTGACGCGGCAGGTCTGACGCGGCGGCGACGCCGCGTGCTAGGAGGAGGCGATCGCATGAGCGAGGATTTCGACGGCATACCGGAAACTGCGCTGCGCTGGCACGAGGCCGGGCAGGGGGCGGTTCTGGCGACGGTCACGCAGACCTGGGGCTCGGCCCCGCGCCGTGTGGGCGCGCAACTGGCGATCTCGGGCGAGGGCGCGATCGAGGGCTCCGTCTCGGGCGGCTGCGTCGAGGGCGCGGTGATCGTCGAGGCGCTCGAGGCTCTGGAGGACGGCAAGGCGCGCGAGCTGGAATTCGGCGTGAGCGACGACGACGCGTTCGCCGTGGGGCTGGCCTGCGGCGGCACGATCAGTGTGCTGGTCGAGCCGGTGGGCAGCGCGATTCCGGAACCCCTGCTGCGCGACCTGGTCGCGGCGCGGGCCGAGCGGCGCCCGGTGGCGTATGTCGCCGACCTGGAAACCGCGGCGCGACGGCTGGACGAGTCCGGACACGTCGAGCGATTCCGCCTCGACCGTTCGGGTTTCGATGAGGATGCGCCGCGCACCTTCGTCGCGATCCACAACCCGCCGCTGCGGCTGATCGTGGTGGGCGGCGTGCACATCGCGCAGGCGCTGCTGCCGATGGCGCGGATCGCCGGATACGACCCGGTGATCGTCGATCCGCGCGAGGCCTTCGCCTCTCCCGAACGATTCCCGGACACGCGGCTGCTGCACGACTGGCCGGACGAGGCGCTGGACGCGCTGGCGCCCGACACGCGCACGGCACTGGTGCTGCTGACGCACGATCCCAAGCTGGACGATCCCGCGCTGCACCGGGCGCTGGCGTCCGATTGCTTCTACATCGGTGCGCTGGGATCGACACGGACGCATGCCAAGCGCGTTGCGCGGCTGACCGAGGCCGGGTTCTCCGAAACCCAGATCGCGCGCATCCATGCGCCGGTGGGGCTTGATCTTGGCGCCGCGTCGCCGGCCGAGATCGCCGTGTCGGTCATCGCGCAGATGACCCGCGTGCTGCGGCGCGGCGCATGAAGTTCGGCGACATCGCGCTGGACGCCGCGCAGGGCGCGATCCTGGCGCATTCGGTGGCGCTGCCCGACGGGCGGCTGCGCAAGGGCACCGCGCTGGAGGCAGGGGACATCGCACGGCTGCGCGCGGCGGGGCATGAAAGCGTCACCGCCGCCGTGCTGGAGCCGGGCGACGTGGCCGAGGACGCCGCCGCCGCGCGGCTGGCGCGCGCGCTGGTGCCCGACCCCGAAGAGGCCGGCCTGACGCTGGGCCGCGCCGCGACCGGCCGGGTCAACCTGCACGCGGAAGGGCCGGGGCTGGTCGAGATCGACCCCGCCACGATCGCCGCGGTCAACGCGGTCGATCCGATGATCACCGTCGCCACGGTGCGGCCCTATGCCCGCACGGCGGCGCGGGGCATGGTCGCCACCGTCAAGGTCATCGCCTACGCGGTGCCCGAGGCCGCGCTGGACGCCGCCTGCGCCGCGGCTCCAGCCTCGGGTGCGCTGCGGCTGCGCGCGCCCGTCCTGCGCCGCGCCGCGCTGATCCAGACCAGCGTCGACGGGTCGGAGACCGGCGGCAAGGGCGACCGGGTGACCCGCGAACGGCTCGACCGGCTGGGCGTGGCGCTGGACGCGCCCTGCGTGGTGCCGCACGCGACCCGTCCGCTGAGCGAGGCGCTGGCGGCGAGCGATGCCGAACTGCTGCTGATCCTAACCGGGTCGGCCACGTCGGATGCGCGCGACACGGCGCCCGAGGCGGTGCGCCGCGCCGGGGGAACCGTGGCGCATTTCGGCATGCCGGTCGATCCCGGCAACCTGCTGTTCTTCGGCGCGATGGGCGACGGTCGGCCGGTGATCGGCCTGCCGGGCTGCGCGCGGTCGCCCGCGCTGAACGGTGCCGATTGGGTGATGGAGCGGCTGATCTGCGGCGTGACCGTCACACCCGCCGACATTGCCGCGATGGGCGTGGGCGGCCTGCTGAAGGAGATCCCCCAGCGCGGCCGACTGCGCGAGGCCTGAGGCCCGCCTGTCGCATCCAGCACGATGTGCCGCCGGAACGGCGTGATCCGACCGGGCGTCAGTCGCAGGCCGGAGCGTCGCAGATCGTGCCTGCCGTGCAGCAGAGTGAGCCGAGCGGATGAATCCGTCTGCGCCACGCGGCCGGGACAGGTCGTGCAGGCCGGTTCCTGTCGCAGGTGCGGCACAGCGCGCGCTGCCGGATGCGGACCACTCCGGCTGCCCAAGAAAAAAGGCCTGCGCGACGGCGCAAGCCTTTGGTTCGTGTCGGTCCGCAAAAGTGCGGCTATCCGGTCAACGGTTCATTTGGTGACGGGGCCGATCATCATGATCATCTGCCGGCCCTCCATCTTCGGCATGTTCTCGATCTTGCCGTGTTCCTTCACGTCCTCGGCCACGCGTTCGAGCAGGTCGCGACCCAGGTCCTGGTGCGCCATCTCGCGGCCGCGGAAGCGCAGCGTGATCTTCACCTTGTCGCCGGCCTCGAGGAACCGCAGCACGTTGCGCATCTTGACGTCGTAGTCGTGCGTGTCCGTGCCGGGGCGGAACTTGACCTCTTTGACCTCGATGGTCTTCTGCTTCTTGCGGGCTTCGGATTCGCGCTTCTGCTGTTCGTACTTGAACTTGCCGAAATCCATGATCTTGCAGACCGGCGGATTGGCGTTGGGCGAGATCTCGACCAGGTCGAGCCCGGCCTGTTCAGCCAGTTCCATGCCGCGAGCGGGCGTCACGACGCCGACGTTCTCGCCTTCGGCGCCGATGAGACGGATTTCCGGGGCCCGGATGCGGTCGTTGACGCGGGGGCCGGTGTCGCGCGTGGGGGGCGCGTTGTGGGGTCTGCGGGCTATGGGTTTGCTCCGTTGTGGTGTCTGTCCTTGCAGAAGCGCAACGTAAACTTGGGCCGGTCGCGATTCAAGCGCCAAATCGGGCGCGCGGCCTGCCGAAGCGGCCGCGCGCGCGGGGATCAGTCTAGGAACGCCTTCTCGACCACGTAGTGCTTCGGGTCGGAATTCGCACCTTCCTCGAGCCCGTATTCCTCGAGCATGGCCTTCAGCTCCAGGTTGAAGGCGAGGTTGCCGCAGATCATCGCGCGGTCGGTCTCGGAGCGCGGGGCCTCGACGCCCAGATCGGCGAAGGCCTCGCCCGAGCGCATCAGGTCGGTGATCCGGCCCATCTTCGCGCTCTCTTCGCGCGTGGTGGTCGGGTAGTAGCGCAGCTTCTCGTGGAAGCCCTCGCCCATCAGCTCGGCCAGCATCTCGTCGCTGCGGATGTGGTCGATCAGGTCGCGCCCGTAGGCCAGTTCGCCCACCTCGCGGCAGGTGTGGGTCAGGATGACCTCGTCGTAATCCTCAAAGGTCTGCGGGTCGCGCAGCAGGCTGGCGAAGGGGGCGATGCCGGTGCCGGTGGCGAAGAGCCACAGCCTCTTGCCCGGAAGCAGCGCGTCGTGCACCAGCGTCCCCACGGGCTTCGGCCGCAGGATGATCTCGTCCCCGACCGCGATGTGCTGCAGGCGCGAGGTCAGCGGGCCGTCGGGTACCTTGATCGAGTAGAATTCCAGCTCGTCGTCCCACGAGGGCGAGGCGATCGAATAGGCGCGCAGAAGCGGCTTTTCGCGGCCGGTCTTCGGGTCTTCCTGCATCAGGCCGATCATCACGAACTCGCCCGACCGGAAGCGCAGCGTAGCGGGCCGCGTCACGCGGAAGGAAAACAGCCGGTCGGTCCAGTGCGTCACCGCGGTAACGGTCTGGGCGTCGGGCATGGCGCGGGTCTTCGGCGCGGTCTGCTGGGCTTCGGCGTTCGTCACGGGCGTCATCTCTGTCATGGTTCTGCGCCGTGGTCATGCCACGGCGTCCCTGTTCTAGCGTTGATCTGTGTCAGGCGAAACCGGGGCACGGGCGAAAGCGCGCGCCGGTCTGCACTGCCTCGATTCGGGCGTCTAGGCGGGCCGTCTCCGGGCCCCCAGCCGCGCCTGGTAGTCGTGCGCGCGCCAGTCGGCGCGGAACTGCCACTGGTCCTCGGGCTGCCGGGCGGCCAGCGCCTCGTCGATCTCGACCTCGTCGAAGCCCGCGCGGCGCGCCATCGCGTACTGGTCGGCGATCACGTGCCCCGCGGCGCGCAGCCGGCCGGTGAAACCGCGCAGCCGCAGCAGGCGGGCCAGCGTGAAGCCGCGCCCGTCGGCCGAGGACGGGAACGCGATGCGCACCAGCGACTCGTTCGGAATCGCGGTCAGGGTGGCGGGGTCTGTATCCGATGGCAAGTCGCGGATCTCGCCCTCCCACTGGTCGGGGGCAAAGCCCGTGTCGGTCACGATGACGGTCATTGGGGGCTCCTTGAGTGTCGGGTCAGGATGCGCCGCGCGTGGCGCGGCCGTCGACGAAGTGGATGCCGCATTCGTCCTTGCCCTGGCCACGCCAGCGGCCGGCGCGGGGGTCCTCGCCCTCGGCCACGCGGTCGGTGCAGGGACGGCAGCCGATCGAGGGATACCCCTGCGTCACCAGCGGATGCCGGGGCAGGCGGTTTTCCTCCATGTAGGTGCGCACGTCGCCGGGCGCCCAGTGCACCAGCGGGTTGACCTTGATGCGGCCGGTCGCCTCTTCGTACTCGAAGAACTCGAGCATCGCGCGCCCGCGGCTTTGATAGCGCTTGCGGCCGGTGATCCAGCCGTCGAAGCCCGACAGCGCGTCCTCGAGCGGCGCGGTCTTGCGCAGCGCGCAGCAGGCGTCGGGGTCGCTGAGGTGCAGCGCGCCGTAGGGGTCGCGCTTCGCGACAATGTCTGCGTCGGCGCGCAGCACCCGCACGTCGCGCAGGCCCAGCTTTTCGGCCACGTCCTGCTGGTAGACCAGCGTTTCGGGAAACAGCATCGCCGTGTCGAGGAACAGCACCGGCGTGGTGCGGTCCACCATCGCCACCAGGTGCAGCAGGGCGACGGATTCGGCGCCGAAGCTGGACACCATGGCGATGTCGCCGGCGACACGGTCCTTCAGCACCGCGCGCAGCACCGCCGTTGCGCCGTGGTGGCGGAAGCGCGCGTTGAGCGCATCCACGTGCGCGCGCTTTTCCGCCGCCTGCTCCGGGTCGCCGGTGGTGGAGCCTCCGGCGGGAGCATTTTCGCCAGAATGAAGGTCAGGCCGCATCGGCCCGGGCCTTTCCGGTCTCGTCGTAGAGGGCGTGCTTGAAGGGCTCCATTCCGAGGCGCCGGAACGTGTCGATGAAGCGTTCGTCGTCGCTTTCGCGATTGTCGAGGTAGGCATCAACGATCCTCTCGATGGCGGGCACGATCTCGTCCGCGGAAAAGCCGGGGCCGGTGCGCTGGCCCAGTGCCGCGGTTTCCGTGTGATCGCCGCCCAGCGTGATCTGGTAGTTCTCGACACCCGCGCGGTCGAGGCCGAGGATGCCGATATGGCCGACGTGGTGGTGTCCGCAGGCGTTGATGCAGCCCGAGATCTTGATCTTCAGGTCGCCGATCTCGTGCTCGGTCTTGAGGTCCTCGAACCGCGTGGCGATCTGCTGCGCGATCGGGATCGAGCGCGCGGTGGCAAGCGCACAGTAATCCATGCCGGGGCAGGCGATGATGTCGCTGATCTTGCCGATATTGGCCGTGGCCAGCCCGTGCGCCTTCAGTGCCGCGTGCACCGCCGGCAGGTCCGCGCGGTGGACATGCGGCAGCACGACGTTCTGTTCGTGGCTGATGCGCAGCTGGTCGTGGCCGTAGCGTTCGGCCAAATCCGCCATGACGCGCATCTGCTCGGCCGAGGCGTCGCCCGGCGTGGCGCCGTGCGCCTTGAGGCTGATCTGCGCGATGGCGTAGCCGGGCGCGCGGTGTTCGGACACGTTGCTGTCGACCCAGGCGCGGAACACCGGGTCCGTGTGGTAGGCCGCGTCGAACGTGTCTGCGGGACGGTCCTCGAAGATGGGCGGCGCGAAGGCGGCCTCGATCTGCGCCAGAATCTCCTGGTCCTCGCCGGTGAACGCGGGACGCAGCTCGTTGAATCGCGCCTCGACCAGCTCGCGGATCGCGTCGATGCCGTGTTCGTGCACGGTGATCTTGATGCGTGCCTTGAACTTGTTGTCGCGGCGGCCCAGCAGGTTCCAGACCGAGACGATCGCCTCGAGATAGGGCAGCAGGTCCTCGCGCGGGAGGAAGTCGCGGATGACCTTGCCGATCATCGGCGTGCGGCCAAGGCCGCCGCCCACGATGACCTCGAATCCGGGCTGTCCGTCCTGCTCGACCATGCGCAGGCCGATGTCATGGGCCTTCGTCACCGCGCGGTCGTTGGGCGAGCCGGTGATGGCGATCTTGAACTTGCGAGGCAGGAACTGGAATTCCGGGTGGTCGGTCGACCATTGCCGGATCATCTCGGCCACGGGGCGCGGATCGGCGATCTCGTCGGCAGCGGCGCCGGCGAAATGGTCGGCGGTCACGTTGCGGATCGTGTTGCCACTGGTCTGGATGGCGTGCATCTCGACCTCGGCCAGCGCGTCGAGCATGTCAGGCACGTCGGCCAGCGTCGGCCAGTTGTACTGGATGTTCTGCCGCGTGGTGAAGTGGCCATAGCCCTTGTCCCAGCGCTCGGCGATGTAGGCCAGCTGGCGCATCTGCGCGCTGCGCAGCGTGCCGTAGGGGATCGCCACACGCAGCATGTAGGCGTGCAGTTGCAGGTAGAGCCCGTTCATCAGGCGCAGCGGCTTGAACTCGTCCTCGGTCAGCGAGCCGTCGATGCGGCGCGCCACCTGCTGGCGGAACTGCGCGTTGCGTTCGGCGACGAAGGCCGCGTCGAAATCGTCGTAGCGGTACATGAGATCTCCGTCAGGCCCGTTCGGCCTGTTTGCCGTGAAAGTAGTTGGAGGGTCCGGTGCGGCGGAACGCCTCGCGGAAATGCGCTGGTTCGGGGCCGTCGTCATCCAGACGGACGTCGGCCAGATAGGCGCCGACGATCTCGGACGGGCGGCCCTGCGCTTCGAGCAGGCGGACCTGCGCATGCGCCTCGTCGGTCAGGACCTCGGCCTGCGACAGGTCGCGGGTCCAGGTGTCATCCTCGGTCAGGTAGATCACGTCGCCCTCGAGCAGGGCGTTGCCGGTGACCACCTTGGGCGTGAAGGGACGGGCCATCAAAGAGCCTCCTGTTCTGCGAGGAATGCGTCGGGGTTCAGGGCGATCGGCCGGCCGGCGCGGGGGGCGAGGCCCAGCAGCATCAGCGCGGGGCCGGTCAGTTCGGCCGCGGCGACGCGGTCTGGCAGGGTGCCGATGGTCGCCTCGACGATGCGCTGCGCGGGCAGCGAGGCGTTCTCGACCACCGTGACCGGCGTGTCGGGATCGGCGCCGTGCATCAGCAACCGGCCCTGGACGAAGCGGGCGGCGCGCTTGCCCATGTAAAGCGCGGTGACCTCGCCGGTACGGGCGATGGCGCGCCAGTCGTGCTCGGCCAGGCCCTTGACGTCGTGACCGGTCATGAAGCGCACGTCGTCGTTGCGCCCGCGCTTGGTCAGGCTTTGCCCAATCGCGGCGGCGCTGGCCGAGGCGGCGGTGATGCCGGGGATGACGTGCCAGTCGATGCCGGCCGCGTCCACGGCGGCGATCTCCTCGTCCAGCCGCGCGAAGACGACCGGGTCGCCGCCCTTCAGGCGCACGACCTTGGCGCCGGCGTTCGCGTGCTCGACGATCAGCGCGTCGATCTCGGCCTGGCTCATGGACGGGCCGAAGCCGGTCTTGCCGGCATCGACCAGCAGCGCCTCGCGACGCGCCAGTTCGAGGATCGCGGGGCCGACCAGCCGGTCGTGGATCACCACGTCGGCCTTGTCCAGCGCACGGCGCGCCTTGAGCGTCAGCAGTTCCGGATCGCCCGGGCCCGCGCCGACGAAGGCGACCTCCCCGGGCTCGTCCCGGCGTGCCAGGTGGCGGTCCAGCAGCCTGTCCAGCGCCTCGTGCGCGGCATCCTCGCCCTCGGCGATGGCGCGGGGGCCGGCGTCGAAATAGTAGTCGGACCAGAAGTCGCGGCGCGCGCGACCCATCGGCAGCGCCTCGGCCATGCGGCGGAATGCCTTGCCGATGCGCGCCAGCGGGCCCAGCGTGACGGGCAGGCGCGCCTCGAGATCGGCCTTGATCGCGCGGGCCAGCACGGGGGCGGCGCCCTCGGTGCCGATTGCCACGGTGACCGGGTCGCGGTCGACGATGGCGGGGGTGATGAACTGGCTGTCGCCCAGATTGTCGACGATGTTGGTCAGCGCGCCGTCCGCGCGGGCCAGCGCGACGGTGCGCGCGTCCTCGGCCGGGTCCTCGTCGGCGGCGTAGAACAGCACGGCGCACAGCGCGTCGCCAGGGCCCATCGCGCGGCGGACCAGCCGCAGGCGACCGGCCTCGTGCCAGGCTTCGATCTGCGCATCGGCCTCGGGGGCGAACACGGTCAGGTGCGCCTCGGTCTTCAGCAGCAGGCGCAGCTTGGCCAGCGCGGCCTCGCCGCCGCCCGACAGGACGACCCGGCGCCCGGCAAGCGCCACGAAGATCGGAAAGTGCTGCATCTGCGACTCCGGCTGTGGGTTTCTGGCCATAGACATAGGAAATTTTCCCGCCTCGGCGCCAGTGGGTGGCACGATAAAGGACATGCGTTCTACGTTGGGTGTCATGTCAGGACCGGCATTCGCCGATGTGCCAGAAGGGGGAAACGCCGTGAAGATCGACGCCACCGACCGCAAGATACTGTCCGAACTGCAACGCGATGCCGCCCAGTCGCTGGACGAGATCGCCAAGGCGGTGGGGTCGTCCAAGACCCCGGTCTGGAACCGGATCCGCAAGATGCGCGAGGCGGGGATCATCGGCGCGCAGACGGTCGTGCTGGACGCCGAGGCGCTGGGTTTCGAGGCGACGTTCTTCGTGCTGATCCGCACGTCGGAGCACGAGGCCGACTGGCAGCGTCGCTTCCTGCATGCCCTGCAGGCCCGCCCCGAGGTGCAGGAGGCGCACCGTCTGGCGGGCGACATCGACTACATCCTCAAGGTCCGGGTGAAGAACGCGCGCGCCTACGACGCCTTCTACCAGGCGCTGATCTCAGAGGTGAAGGTGCACAACGTCACCGCGCTGCTGTCGATGGAGCAGATCAAGGAGACGACCGCGCTGCCGCTCTGACGATCAGGCCTGCACGATCAACCGTTCCAGACCGTGGAAATGGAAGAGGTCTGCGTATCGCGGTGCTTCGGCAAGACGAAGGCCCGGGCAGCGCGCGAACAGGATCGGCAGCGCCACCTGCATCTCGAGTCGCGCCAGCGGCGCTCCGACGCAGAAGTGCAGTCCGCCGCCGAAGGCCACGTGGTTCGAGACCGCACGCGACGGATCGAAGGCGGCGGGGTCCGCGCGCAGGGCCGGGTCGCGCGCCGCGGCACCCAGAAGCAGGGCGAACTGGTCGCCGCGCGCAAAGCGGTGGCCGAACAGCTCGACCTCCTCGTAGGCGTAGCGCGTGAACATATGCAGCGGCGGGTCGAAGCGCAGGATCTCGTCGGTCACGTCGGCGGCGTCGGCTTCGGTCGGCGTCACGCCATGCTCCAGCAGCGCCTTCACGCCGTTGCCCAGGCTGTGCACGGTCGCCTCGTGCCCGGCGTTCAGCAGCAGCACGCAGGTGGCGATCAGCTCGTCCGTGGACAATCGCGCGCCGTCCTCCTCGGCGGCGATCAAGTCGGTAATCAGGTCGTCGGCGGGGGTGCGGCGGCGCTGCTCGACATAGCCGCGCAGAAAGTCGGCGAAGTCCCGTGCGGCGGCGTTGGCGGCATCCTCGACCGCGCGGTCGCGGCGCGCCTGGTACATCGCCACCATCGCCGCCGACCAGCGCAGCAGCTGCGGCGCCATCGACGCGGGGACACCCAGCAGGCGGCAGATTACGATCACCGGCACCGGTCGGCAATAGGCGTCCAGCAAGTCGAAATCGCCGACGGGGAAGTCGTCGATCAGGCGGTGGCACAACGCGTCGATCTCGGGCGCCAGCGCCTTGATCCGGCGCGAGGTGAAGGCCCGAAGCACCAGCCCGCGCAGGCGCGTGTGCCGCGGCGGTTCGAGTTCGAGCATCGAATGCGTCTCGATCGCGTAGAAGGCGGCGCAATGCGCGGGCGTCGGTGCGGCGTGCTCGGGCGGCACCTCGCGGCCGAAGCGGCGATCGCGCAGCAGCGCGTGGACCGCCGCGTGGGTGGTCGCGCAGGGCAGGGCGTAGTCGTCCCACCAGACGAGATCGCCGGCGGCGCGCATCCGGTCATAGAACGGGTACGGGTTCTGGATGAACCCGTCGTCGGTCGGGCTTTGGGAAAAGCGTGGCAGGGTCATGCGCGCAACGTGCCCGTCTTCTACTTTTGGGGTTTGCGGGGGCCGCAGAGATGGGGGCAGGGCCCCTCGTCGTCGGCCCAGTCAGGAGGCCGCGTTCAGAGCCTGGATGATTGGTCCGAAATCGGCGGCCTTCAGCGACGCGCCACCCACCAGCGCACCGTCCACGTTGGACACCGCGAAGATCTCGGCCGCGTTCGAGCCCTTGACCGAGCCGCCGTAGAGCAGCCGAATCCCGTCGGCCTCGGCGCCGAAACGCGTCTGGAGGCGCGCGCGCAGGGCGTCGTGGACCTCGGCGATCTGGTCGTTCGTGGGCACCTTGCCGGTGCCGATGGCCCAGACGGGTTCATACGCGATGACGGTGTTGGCGGCCGTCGCACCGTCGGGAACCGAGCCGTCGATCTGCGCACCGATAACATCCAGCGTGCTGCCGTCCTCGCGCTGCGCCAGCGTCTCGCCTACGCAGACGATCGCGACCAGGCCGGCGCCCCAGGCAGCTTCGGTCTTGGCGCGGACGTCGGCATCGGATTCGCCGTGGTCGGCGCGTCGCTCGGAATGGCCCAGGATGACGTGGCTCGCGCCCGCATCGACCAGCATCGCGGCCGAGATGTCGCCGGTATGCGCGCCCTTCTCGGCGGCGTGGCAGTCCTGGCCGCCGATCGCGATGCCCTCGACGCGGCCCGCGGCCTGAGCGAGCAGCGTGGCGGGCGGACAGATCAGCACTTCGGCCGCTCCGCTTGGCGAACCCAGGGCCTCGAGCTCGGCCAGCGCCGCACGCGATCCGTTCATCTTCCAGTTGCCGGCTGCCAGCTTGCGTCGCATGAAATCCCCATAACCCGTGATTTGCGCCCATCATCGACGGCAGCGCCCGGAGGTCAAGACGGGTTGCGGCGCCCGAAGGTCCCGCAGTTGGCGTGGTGGGGTCAGCCTTGCGTTTCGCGCTCGGTCTGAAGCTCTTCCACGTCCTTGAACTTGATCGACTCGCCGCAGCCGCAGGCATCGGCCACGTTCGGGTTGCGGAACTTGAACGCGGATTCCAGCAGGCTGGTCTCGTAGTCGATCTCGGTTCCAAACAGGAACATCTGCGCCATCGGCGCGATCAGCACGCGCGCGCCGTCCTGTTCCACGACCTCGTCGGCGGGCTCGGGCTCGTCCACGTAGTCCATGGTGTATTCCATGCCCGCACAGCCGCCCTTCTTGACGCCGATGCGCAGGCCGTGGCGGCCGTCCCGCTCCATCAGCTTGCGGATCTGGGCCACCGCCTGGGGCGTCATTGTGACCGCCTGCTTGCCGGGAATGCCGAACATCGCTGTCTCCTTGCTTTGGGAACAATCTAGGGGTTCGGACCGCTCAAGACAACGGGCGGGGGGCACAAGCGGCGCGGCCGAACGAAAAGGGGCCGGCGCAAAAGGCCGGCCCCAACGATCTGGCGGCGGGTCCGCGGACCCGGTCGCGCAGGCCTTACAGGCCCTTGCAGTTGGCGTAGAAGGTGGTCGTCGCCGGCCAGTCCGAGAACACGCCCGCGACGCCCACGTCCTGCGCCAGAACGTCGAGAACCTCGAAGTAGTCGCCGTCAGTGTCGATCGCGTCGCTCACCGACTGGAAGTACCAGCCTCCGCCCGACGCGAGCGGACCCGAACGCTCCAGCGTCCAGGTGATGATCTCGAGGCCCGCTTCCTGCGCCTGCTCGGCATAGACCGACGGCACCATCTCGCCCGCATCGTTCAGCGTGATCAGCATCCAGAGCGGCGGCGCGATGTAATTGACGCCCATGTCGGCCAATTCCTGCATCGTCGGCTTGAAGGTCGAGGCGTCCATCGGGTCGATCGCGCCCTCGTCTTCGTCGGAAGCCTCGTAGCGATCGTCGAGATAAACGGCCTGCGCACCGAATTCGGGCTCGTTCTCGATCCAGTAGAGCACGTCGTCGAGGTTGAAGCTTTGCGGCCATACGCGCGACGGGTCGATGCCGGCGTCCTTGTACTCGTCGATCATCTTCTGGGCGTAGTCTTCCTGGCTGAACCCGTCGAAGGGCATCTCGACCGAAGGCGACTTAAGCTCGGGGGTGAAGTCGGCGCCCAGGCTGTCGAACAGCGCAATCGATTCGGCGTGGGTCAGCAGCGTCGCATCGTTGGCGTAGAGGTCGGTACGCCAGTCTGCCGTGCCGCCCAGGTATTCCTCGGCCGTGGTGGCCGACGCATCGGACGCGTCCATCTTCGGCTCGAGCGTGCGGAACTCGGCCAGCGTCAGGTCGGACGTGCGGCATTCGGCCGACGCATCCGTGTCGCCGCTGGCGGGCGTGAACGGCGTGGTGCAATTCTCCGCCAGGTCGGTCACCACGATGTTCGTCGTGGTGTGCAGGTCGTTCTGCGCGTGGCGGCAGACCAGTTCCTTGTCGGCCGTGAAGGTCACGTCGCATTCCAGGATGCCCGCGCCCATCGAGGCGGCAGCCATGTTGGATTCCGCGGTATGCTCGGGGAACATCAGCGGCGCGCCGCGGTGACCGATGGAGAAGGCCGACCGCTCCGGCGTATTGCCGAGGCAGGCGGCCAGTTCGTCCTTCAGCGGGCCGTCCTCCATCTTCGAGACCAGGTACGCGGGACGGACGCCATAGGTGAGGCCGGCCTTTGCCATGGCGTCGGACGCCATGTGGCTTTCGGCAAAGGCAGGAGCGGCGGCCAGCGCGCAGATGGCCGTCATGCAGAATTTGTTCATAGTGGACCTCCAGTTGAGTGGCATCGTGATGCAGCCGCCCTGTGACCGGGCGTTGAAGGAATGGTAACGCAAAGTTGACGCGCACGCGAAGGTTTAGTGACGAGGCGGCCGACTCGGCCGGTGCATCGGCGGAGCACCGCCGGACGCCGGTTGCCGAAACGCAAACGGCCGACCCCTAAGGGCCGGCCGGTATCGCTGCCGATCAACGTGTGGGCGCGTTCTACATGAAACCCAGTTCCAGGCGCGCCTCGTCGGTCATCATGTCCATGCCCCAAGGCGGGTCCCAGGTGATTTCGACGTCGACTTGCTTGACCCCGGGCAGTGGCTCGATCGCCTCGGCCAGCCAACCGGGCATCTCGCCGGCGACGGGGCAGCCGGGCGCGGTCAGCGTCATGGTGACGTTGACGGCGTTCTCGTCGCTGATCTCGATCGTGTAGACCAGGCCGAGGTCGTAGATGTTCACCGGGATCTCGGGGTCGTAAACCGTGCGGCAGGCCTCGACCACCTGATCGTAGAGCGGATGGTCGGTGCTCGAGGGGGCGATCAGCGGCGCGCCTTCGATCTTCGGGCTCTGGTCTGTCACTGGACGATCCTCGTTGATGCAAGCCTTAGCGTTTATATAGGAAATGCCGGCGTCCGGGTAAAGAGCGCGCGGCCTGCGACACCTAGTCCTCGCTTCCCTCGCGCATGCCCTGACGCGACCGCACCGGGGCAGGGCGCACGCGGGCCTCGATATGGTCCATGACAAGCCCCGCGATGTTCTTCTTGGTCGCGGTCTCGATGCCTTCCAGCCCGGGAGAGGAATTCACCTCCAGCACCTTAGGCCCGGTCTCCGACCGCAGCAGGTCGACCCCGGCGATGCCAAGCTTGAACGCCTTGGCGGCGCGCAGGGCGGTCTCGCGTTCCTCGCGGGTGATGCGCACCACCTTCGCGGACCCGCCACGGTGCAGGTTGGAGCGGAAATCGCCCTCGGCCCCGGTGCGCTTCATCGAGGCGACGACCTTGCCGCCCACGACGAGGCAGCGGATGTCCTCTCCGGCGGCTTCCTTGACGAAGTCCTGCACCAGGAAGTTCGCCTTGAGGCCCCGGAACGCGTCGATCACGGATTGCGCGGCCTTCTTGGTCTCGGCCAACACCACGCCCTTGCCCTGGGTCGATTCCAGCAGCTTGACGATCAGCGGCGCCGTGCCGACCAGCCGCATCAGGCTGTCGGTGTCCTTGGGGCTGGCCGCGAAGGCGGTGTTCGGCATGCCGATCCGGTGCCGCGCCATCAGCTGGTGCGCGTAAAGCTTGTCGCGCGAGGCAGTGATGCCGTCCGATCCGTTCAGGCAGAAGGTGCCGATCGTCTCGAACTGGCGGATCACGGCGGTGCCGTAGCTGGTGATCGACGCGCCGATGCGCGGAATCACCGCGTCGTAGCGGGGCAGGCGCTTGCCGTCGTAGTGCACCTCGGGGCTCAGCGCGTTGATCGCCATGTAGCAGCGCGTGGTGTCGATCACCTCGACGCTGTGGCCGCGCGCCTCGCCTTCCTCGACTAGCCTGCGCGTGGAATAATTGTCCTCGCGGCTCAGCACTGCGATCCGCAGCGACCGGTTCGGCGCCGTCTTGCGCAAGCCCGCGCTGGTATAGACGTCGTAGCTGAGCTTCGGCTGCTGGAACCGGTCGGTGGCGACGATGGTGATGTGGTCCTTCAGCGCCTCGCGCCCCAGCAGCATGCGCGACGCCATCCGGTCGCGGTTGGTCAGCGTCATCTCGATCCGCCAGCTTTCGTCGCCCACACGCAGCGACGAGGCGATGACGTAGCGCGATTCCGTCTCGCCGTTGGACGAGGTGACGTTGCGGCGGTCGATCACGCGGGCCGAGCACGGAATCACCAGATCCTCGCGCCCCGGCACGGGGTGCACGGTGAAGCGCACCTTGGGGGCGTTGGCGGGGCCGAAGGTCTCGATGTCGAAGGCGTGCAGCGCCGAGGTGCGCGCGCCGGTGTCGACCTTCGCCTTGAGCGCCGGCAGCCCGAGGTCAGGCAGCGCGACCCATTCCTCCCAGCCGAACCGCAGCAGGGGCGGGGCGTTGTCGCTGATCTCGTTCATGCGGTCTCTCCAGAATAGGGTCCCAGCGGTATCAAGCACGCGCCGGGGTCACAAGTCGGGGACGCGACGGAGGGTTGCAAGGTCAGCCGGCCAGGTCCGGTATCCGCGCATCCGATCGCGCCGGTTTCGCCGCCTTGGCCGCGCATTCCGCAAGGTCGCAAAATTCCTGCACCGGGGCGCCTGAAAAGCGCTTGACGGGGCAGGGTGCGGATCATAGAAGCCCCACACGCCGGGTGACGCGCCCGGGTTTGGGCGGTTGTAGCTCAGTTGGTTAGAGTACCGGCCTGTCACGCCGGGGGTCGCGGGTTCGAGCCCCGTCAACCGCGCCATCACCCACCGCGTCACGCCGTCGCCGAAATGCGCGGTTGTAGCTCAGTTGGTTAGAGTACCGGCCTGTCACGCCGGGGGTCGCGGGTTCGAGCCCCGTCAACCGCGCCATTTTCGTCCCCGATCCCGATCATCGTTCGGACGACGCCCTGCCGGGGGGTTGCCGTCATGGATGACGTTGTGCAATGCGGCCGCCGGGCACGCGCCCGATTGCCGTCCGGCAGGCATTAACCTCGACCAAGGCATTTTCTTGCGTGACCTGCGGAACCCCAGCGTGTTGACGGTGTTCTTAACGAAAGAAGCGCCCGCGAGGGGCGCTTCGATCGGTATGGAAGTGTCGCCGGATGATCGTGTCACGAACCCCAGCTGCGCACGGGACCGCAATCCATGTGCACGAAGTTCGAGCCGCTGTACCGGCCGACGCCGCCGGCCCGGCAGGCCGCCGCCGCGCGCGCCATCTGCGAGACGCTGCGCGAATGCAGACGCAGGTCTGCCGCTTCGCCGCGAAGGTGGCGCGAGTTCTTGGCCACGCCGCCCGACTGGCTGCGCAGCATGTTGTTGGTCTTCGGGCTGCGGTAGCCCGAGATCAGGGCATAGGGCTCGGATACATCCAGAAGGTTGTGCGAGGCCGCCATGATGTCGATCGTCCGCGCGTCGATGGCCTTGACGTCGTTGGTTCGCCAATCGCGCATGAAGCGAGAGATCTCGGTCAGGGCGTCGGAGATGTAATCCCCTTCCACCCAGTACACCATGTCGAGCCGTTCGCCGTTGCGCGGGTTCACCATACGCAGCCGGCGGATGTCGCCTGCGCCTTTCAGAAAGCCTGCCGCGTGTGAAAACGTCGGGGCCGCGGTCAGCGTGGTCGCCGCGAACGCGCCAAGAAGCGCGCGCCGGGTGAGCCCGGTCGAAGAGTTTGCTGTCATGAAGCGCCTGTCCCGTGGTCGCTGGATTTACCTGTGAGTTCTACCTGTCACTGGAACCTCTGCGGGTCCGTCTGTCCCTGTCCTCTGGGACAAGGCGTGTATCGCACGAATCAGGTTAACGGAAAAGGTTGCCTTGGACGGAACTTCCCCGCGCAAGCGGATTTCTGCGCAATCGGCGCGAAGGCCGGTGTGCTGTTGCCGCGCGGCATGGATGGTCACGGCAGGCTCTCCTCGCGTCACGCAATCGTCACTTTCCGAAACCTTTGAGGACGTTGCGCGTAAATGATGTAGACACATCGCGGGCCGCCGGACACGCTTCCGGCATGACGGCGAGTTGCGGCAGAGGAACAAGAGGACACGCGCATGATCAATCCCAGCGTCACCGGCCGTTGGCGGCTGGCAAGGCCAGTCCTGCTGGCGGCCGCACTTCTAGCCACCGCGCCGGCCGCTGCGCAGTCGGATCTTTCGCTGTCGGTGTCGCCGTTCAGGCAGGCGGTGGCAGAGAACCTCAATGGTGATCCGGCGGTCGCGTCCTTCTACCGCGCGCGCGATTTCGAGCCGCTGTGGACCGGGTCGGGCGAGGTGTACAGCGCCCGCCGTGCGGCGCTGCTTGACGCGTTGTCGAACGCTGACGCGCATGGCCTTCCGGCGCGCAGTTACGACGCGAGTGGCTTGGTGGCGCGGATGTCCGCGGCCCGCTCGGCCGACGAGCGCGCGGCGGTCGAGATTGCCCTGAGCGAGACCTACCTCCGCTTCGCCCGCGACATCCAGTCGGGCATCCTCGAACCCAACGCCGTCGTCAGCGCCATCAAGCGCGAGCGACCCGAGCGCGACGCCGACGCGCTGCTTGCGCGGATCGACGCTGGCGACGCGCGCAAGGTGCTGCGCGATCTGGCGCCCGACAGCCTTGAATACACCCGGCTGATGCGCACCAAGATGCTGCTTGAACGAACCATCTCGCTTGGGGGCTGGGGCATGCCGGTGCGCGCCCGCGCGCTGGAAGCGGGCGATCGCGGCGACGCCGTGGTGGCCCTGCGCGACCGGCTGGTGACGATGGATTATCTGCCTCCGCATCTGGGCACGCGCTACGACGAGCGCATGGAGACGGCGGTGCGTCAGTTCCAGCAGGATCACGGGCTCGAGGTCGACGGCGTCGCCGGGCCCAGCACGCTGAGCGCGATCAACGTGCCCCCCGAGGAGCGGCTGAAATCGGTGATCGTGGCGATGGAGCGGGAACGCTGGCTGAACCTGGAAGGCGGCCGCGGCGATCGGCACGTGGTGGTCAACCTCGCTGACTTCCATGCGCAGCTCATCGACGACGGCAAGACCACCTTCCGCACGCGCTCGGTCGTGGGGCATCAGGACCGCGACCGTCAATCGCCCGAGTTTTCGGATGTGATGGAGCACATGGTCATCAATCCCTACTGGTACGTGCCGCGCTCGATCATCGTCGACGAATACCTGCCGGCGATGCGCCGCAATCCGTACGCGCATTCGCATCTCGACGTGATTGACAGCAGCGGACGGGTGGTGAACCGGGGGCGTGGGTTCGCCCGGTACAATTCGCGCACCTTTCCCTTCTCCATGCGCCAGAAGCCGGGGCCGGAGAACGCGCTGGGGACGGTGAAGTTCATGTTCCCCAACCGCTACAACATCTACCTGCACGACACGCCGGCCAAGCAGCTGTTCTCGCGCTCGACCCGCACATTCAGCCACGGCTGCATCCGGCTGCAGGATCCGCACGAATTCGCCTACGCGCTGCTGGCCCCGCAGCAGGAAGACCCCGAGCGCTTCTTCCAGTCGATTCTGCAGACCGGGCGGAACACCACCGTGCCGCTCGAACAGAACGTGCCGGTTCATCTGGATTACCGGACGGCCTTCACGCAGGCCAAGGGCAACGTGCAGTACCGCGAGGACGTCTACGGCCGCGACGGCGCGATCTGGCGCGCGCTGGCCGATGCCGGGGTGGCGTTGCGCATCGGTCAGGGCTAGACCGGGGCGCGCGGCCCGCGCGGCCGCCGCCACTCCGGAGGAGCCATGTCCAGCCCGACCCCCGACCGCCATTCCATCGCCGAGATCGCCGTCGCCCTTGGCATGAAGGCCGAGGGCGACGGCGATCTGTGCGTCGTCAGGTTGGCGGAACCGGCACTGGCCGGCGCGGACGATCTTGCGCTGGCGATGAAGCCCGAATTCGCGGCGGGCCTTGCCGAGGGTCGTGCGCGCGCAGCGCTGATGTGGGAGGGCGCCGACTGGCGCGGCCACGGGCTTCGGGCGGCGATCCTTGCCCCGCGCCCGCGCTTCGCGCTGTCGACCGTCTCGGCCATGATGGATCCCGGGCAGGGCTATGCGCCGGGGGTCCATCCCTCGGCGGTGGTGGATCCGTCGGCGGCGCTGGGGGACGACGTGTCGATCGGGCCGTTCAGCGTGATTGGCCCGCGCGCGCAGATCGGCGCGGGCAGCGTGATCGGCCCGCAGGTGCATGTGGGCGCCGACACCGAGATCGGCGCGCGCGCGCTGATCCATGCCGGCGTGCAGATCGGCGCGAGGGTGCGGATCGGTGCGCGCTTCATCTCGCAGCCGGGCGCCTGCATCGGCGCCGACGGCTTTTCCTTCGTGACGCCCGAGCCCTCGGGGCCCGAACTTGCCCGTGCCACGCTGGGCGCCGAGGGCACCGCGACCGCGCAAGGCTGGGCGCGGATCCACAGCCTGGGAGGCGTCGCCATCGGCGACGACGTCGAGGTGGGCGCAAAGACCTGCATCGACCGGGGCACGGTGCGCGACACGGTGATCGGCGACGGCGTCAAGATCGACAACCTCGTGCAGGTCGGCCACAACGTAGTCATCGGGCGCGACTGCATGCTGTGCGCGCAGGTAGGCATCGCCGGCTCGACCGTGCTGGGCGAGGGCGTGGTGATGGGCGGCAAGGCGGGCGCGTCGGACAACATCCATATCGGCGACCGCGCGATCCTGGCAGGTGCCACGATCGCGCTGGCCAACGTGCCGGCGGGGCGGGTGATGCTGGGCTATCCGGCGATGAAGATGGACAGCCACGTGGAAAGCTACAAGGCGCTGCGCCGGCTGCCGCGCCTGTTCCGCGACGTCGCAGCGCTCAAGAAAGCGGTTTCAAATACGCCGCAGAGCGACTAGATCGGGCGCGATACGGCAGCACGAGGAAATCAGCGATGGATGTGCAGGACCGGGTGATCGCGATCATCGCCGAACAGGCCATGCTCGAGCCGTCGGACGTGACGCTCGACTCGACCCCCGAGGAACTGGGCATCGACAGCCTGGGCCTGGTCGAGGCGATATTTGCCATCGAGGAAACGTTCGACATCTCGGTTCCGTTCAACGCCAACGATCCGCAGGGCTCGGATTTCGACATCTCTTCGGTCGGGCAGATCGTCGCGGGCATCCGCAAGCTGATGGACGAGCAGCACGCGTGAAGCGCGTCGTCATCACCGGCGCGGGCACGATCAACCCGTTGGGCCACGACGTTCCCTCGACGATGGAGGCAATGCGCGAGGGGCGCTGCGGGATCGGCGAGCTGCATTTCCGCGATGTCGAGCGGCTGGCGATTCGCATCGGCGGGCAGGTGCGCGACTATACGCCCGAGGATCGCTTCAACCGCCAGCAGCTGGCGCTGTATGACCGCTTCACCCAGTTCACGCTGATCGCCGCGCGCGAGGCGCTGGGGCAGTCGGGGCTCGACTTCAACGGAGAGCTGGCCGACCGCGCGGGCGTCGTGCTGGGCACGTCGGGCGGCGGGCTGACCACGCAGGACGAGAATTACCGCGCCGTCTACGAAGAGGGCAAGAACCGCGTCCATCCCTTCGTTGTCCCGAAGCTGATGAACAACGCCGCCGCCAGCCATGTGAGCATGGAGTTCAACCTGCGCGGCCCCAGCTTCACGGTGGCCACGGCCTGTTCGTCGTCGAACCATGCGATGGGGCAGGCCTTCGCGATGGTCCGCTCGGGGCTGTGCACCGCGATGGTGACCGGTGGATCGGAATCGATGCTGTGCTTCGGCGGCGTGAAGGCGTGGGAAGGCCTCCGCGTCATGTCGCGCGATGCCTGCCGGCCCTTCTCGGCCACCCGGAACGGGATGGTGCAGGGCGAGGGAGCGGGCCTGTTCGTGTTCGAGGAGTACGAGCACGCCCGCGCGCGCGGGGCCGAGATCCTGGCCGAGGTGGTGGGATTCGCGGCCACGTCGGACGCCGCGGACATCGTGATGCCGTCGAAACAGGGGGCCGCGCGGGCGATCCGCGGCGCGTTGCGCGACGGCGGGATCGACCATGAGCGCGTCGGCTATATCAACGCGCACGGGACCGGGACGGCGGCCAACGACAAGACCGAGTGCGCGGCGGTGGCGGACGTGTTCGGGCACCATGCGGACGACCTGATGATCTCGTCCACCAAGTCGATGCACGGCCACCTGATCGGCGGCACCGGCGCGGTCGAGCTGCTGGCCTGCATCATGGCGCTGCGGGACGGGGTGATCGCGCCGACGATCGGCTACGAGGAACCCGATCCGGAATGCGCGCTGGACGTGGTTCCGAACGAGGCGCGCGAGGCCGAGGTGGACGTGGTCCTGTCCAACGCCTTCGCCTTCGGGGGCCTCAACGCGGTGCTGGCGCTGGGGCGCGTCTGAGGCGGAGTCCGGGTGTCCCACGGTGGGACATCAGGACGCCCTAAGGAAATCAATGACTTGCAGGGGCGTCTTAACGTCCTGTTAGAAGTCTGGCCTGGCGATGCCGGGCGAGAGCCGGCGAAGTCCGCCTGCGAAGGCGATCCGAGGCCGTCGGGAAACCGGGCTGAAGCCGCGTCATCCCCTCGGCGCCCGGAGCGCCGAGGGGAAAGAAGATCAGCGCCCGCGCAGGATCGACCGGCCGGCATATTCCGCGGCCTCGCCCAGCATCTCCTCGATCCGGATCAGCTGGTTGTACTTGGCCAGCCGGTCCGAGCGCGCCAGCGACCCGGTCTTGATCTGACCGCAATTGGTGGCCACGGCGAGGTCGGCGATGGTGGTGTCCTCGGTCTCGCCCGAACGGTGCGACATGACGTTGGTCATGCCGGCGCGGTGGGCCATCTCGACCGCGCGCAGCGTCTCGGTCAGGGTGCCGATCTGGTTCACCTTGACCAGCATGGAATTTCCGCAGCGCTTCTCGATGCCCATCTGCAGTCGGCGCGGGTTGGTCACGAACAGGTCGTCGCCCACGAGCTGCACGCGATCGCCAAGGGCGTCGGTCAGCGCGCGCCAGCCGTCCCAGTCATCCTCGGAACAGCCATCCTCGATCGAGATGATCGGGTAGTCGTCGCAGAGCGCGGCGAGGTAGGCCACGTTCTCGTCCGGCGTGAGGGACTTGCCCTCTCCCTTCATCTCGTACTTTCCGCCGTCAAAATACTCGGTCGCGGCGCAGTCGAGCGCGAGATAGATGTCCTTGCCCGGCGTGTAGCCGGCCTTCTCGATCGAACGGAGGATGAAATCCAACGCCTCGCGCGTGCCGCCGAGTTCCGGCGCAAAGCCGCCCTCGTCGCCGAGGCCGGTGGACATTCCCGCGTCGGACAGTTCCTTCTTCAGCGTGTGGAAGACTTCCGAGCCCATGCGCACCGCCTCGCGGATACTCGCGGCGGCGACGGGCATGATCATGAATTCCTGGATGTCGATCGGGTTGTCGGCGTGCTCGCCGCCGTTGATGATGTTCATCATCGGCACGGGCAGGACGCGGGCCGAGGTGCCGCCGACGTAGCGATAGAGCGGCTGGCCGCAGAAATCCGCCGCCGCGCGGGCCGCCGCCAGCGACACGCCGAGGATCGCGTTGGCGCCCAGCCGGCCCTTGTTGTCGGTGCCGTCCAGTTCGATCATCGCCATGTCGAGGCTGACCTGTTCAGTCGCGTCCATGCCGGCCAGTTCCTCGGCGATCTCGCCGTTCACGGCGGCCACGGCTTCGAGCACGCCCTTGCCCTTGTAGCGGTCCTTGTCGCCGTCGCGGCGTTCCACGGCTTCGTAGGCGCCGGTCGATGCGCCCGAGGGCACCGCCGCGCGGCCCATCGTGCCGTCTTCCAGCGTGACGTCGACCTCGACCGTCGGGTTGCCCCGGCTGTCGAGGATCTCTCGGGCGTGGATGTCGATGATGGTGCTCATGGATCGTCCCTCGGATCGCGTTTGGTTGCGCCCGTCATACCAGCCGGGCGCGGATTGTAAACGCTGGGTCAGGCGCGTGGCCGGCGCGGGTCAGACCGGCGCGCCGGCGTTCATCACGCGGTCGCGGGCGAGGCGCGCAAGGCGGCGTTCGCGCAGGAAGGTGTAGATCCCCGAGGCGATGATGAGCGCCGCCCCGACATAGGTCAGCGCGTCCGGAACCTCGGTGAAGAAGACCCAGCCGACGAGCAGCGCGAAGGGCAGGCGGGTGTAGCGGAAGGGGGTGACGACCGCGACCTCGCCGGTGCGCGAGGCGGCGGTGATGGAATAGTAGCCGGCGGTGCCCACGGCGATCGCGCCGAGCAGCAGCAGCCAGCCCGTGGTGTCCGGCCAGACCGTGCCGCCGGTGACGGCGAGCATGATAAGCCCGGTCGGGATCAGCGTGAGAAAGCCGTAGGTGGCGACCTGAAGGTTCGAGATCGCGACCGGCACCGCGCGGGAGGCAAGGTCGCGGCCCGCGAGGCCGAGCACGCCGATGACGGCGGTGATCGACCACGGGTCGAAGGCGTCCAGCCCCGGGCGGATGATGACCAGCACGCCGGCAAAGCCCGCGCCGATCGCGGTCCAGCGCCGCCAGCCCACGGGTTCCGAGAAGAACAGCGCCGCCCCCATGGTGATGACCAGCGGCGTCGCCTGCAGGATCGCCGAGGCGGTGGCCAGCGGGATCGTGGTGATCGCGGTCACGAAGCCCAGTGTGCCGATGACCTCGGTCACGTTGCGCGTTAGCACCGCCGGGCGCAGCAGCACGGGCGTGAACAGCGCGATTCCGCGACGCCGGGCCAGCGCGCCGAAGATCGCGCCGCCGCCGATCCCGATGACGATGAGGATCTGCCCGGTGGGCATGCCAATCGCCGAAGCCGCCTTGATGAACGCGTCTTCCAGCGCGAAGGCGGCCATGGCCATGATCATCCAGCCGATGCCGCGAAGGTTGTGTGCGGCGCCGGTCGGGCGGTCGGTGTCGGCGGCGGCGGTCAGGTGATCACGTCGGGACGGTCCCGCTCCGTGCGCTTGCGGATGTGCGCGATGGCGTCGGCGGCCGCAATCACGGGTTTCAGGCGTTCCTGCGGGTCGTCGTCCAGCGCCTTGCGGTCGTAGGTTTCGAGGTAGACGCGCAGGGTGGCGCCGACGGTGCCGGTGCCCGACAGGCGGAAGACCACGCGGCCGCCGCCCTCGAACTGCACGCGCATCCCCTGCGACGCGGCGTGGCTGCCGTCGACCGGGTCGTCATAGGCGAATTCATCGGCCTTGGTGACGCGCAGCCCGGCCTCTTCGGTGCCGGGCAGGGTGGGGATCTGGGCGTGCAGCTCGCTCATCAGGCTTTTCGCGGCCTGGGCGTCGACGTCCTCGTAATCGTGGCGGGAATAGTAGTTGCGGCCGAAGGTCTGCCAGTGGTCGGTCATCAGGTCCTTCACCGGCATCTTGCGCACGGCGAGGATGTTGAGCCAGAACAGCACGGCCCAAAGCCCGTCCTTTTCGCGCAGGTGGTCCGAGCCGGTGCCGGCGGATTCCTCGCCGCAGAGCGTCGCGCGGCCCGCGTCGAGCAGGTTGCCGAAGAACTTCCAGCCGGTGGGGGTCTCGTAGCAGTCGACGCCCAGCTTCTCGGCCACGCGGTCGAGCGCGCGGGAGGTGGGCATGGACCGCGCGACGCCCCTAAGCCCGTCCTGGTAGCGCGGCACCAGAGTGGCGTTGGCGGCGAGCACCGCGACGCTGTCCGAGGGCGTGACGTAGATGCCGCGGCCGACGATCATGTTGCGGTCGCCGTCGCCGTCGCTGGCGGCGCCGAAATCGGGCGCGTGGGGGCCCATCATCAGGTCCATCAGCGGCTTGGCCCAGATCGGGTTCGGGTCGGGGTGGCCGCCGCCGAAATCGGGCCTGGGTTCGGCGTTGACGACGCTGCCCTTCGCGGCGCCGAGGCGGTCCTCGAGGATCGCCTTCGCATACGGCCCGGTGATCGCGTGCATCGCGTCGAAGCGCATGGTGAAGCCCGAGGCGAAGAGGTCCGCGATGGCGTCGAAGTCGAAGATCTCCTCCATCAGCGCGGCGTAGGCCTCGACCGGGTCGACGACCTCGATCACCATGTCGCCAAGCGTGCGCTCGCCGGGGGTGGAGAGGTCGACGTCGTGGGCTTCCATGATGCGGTATTCGGAGATCGTCTTCGTCGCGTCAAAGATCGCGTCGGTGACGGATTCGGGGGCGGGGCCGCCGTTTGCGGTGTTGAACTTGACGCCGAAGTCGCCCCTGGGGCCGCCGGGGTTGTGGCTGGCCGACAGGATGATGCCTCCATCCGTGCCGCGCGCGCGGATCAGGTTCGACGCGGCGGGCGTGGACAGCAGCGCATCGCGGCCCACGATGACGCGCGCGGCACCCGAGGCGGCGGCCATGCGCAGCACCACCTGCGCCGCGCGGTCGTTGAAGTGGCGCCCGTCGCCGCCCAGCACCAGCGTCTTGCCCTGAACGCCGCCGATGCCGTCCCAGATGCTCTGCACGAAGTTCTCGAGGTAGTGCGGCTCCTGGAAGGTGTGGGTCTTCTTGCGCAGGCCCGAGGTGCCGGGCTTCTGCCCCGCGATCGGCTTGGTGGAGACGGTGTCGATCTTCATGGCATCCTCCTGTGGTACGGGCGTGCATCCTGTATCGCGCCTGCCGTTCACGCGCGCAAGGCGCCGCCGGCGGCGCGGACCATACGCCCCGGTCGCGCGGGGCGTTCCGCGTCAGCGCGGCTCGCGCAGCAACTCGTCGAGATGCACGGCGCAGCCGGTGAGTGCCGCGTAATCGTCGGCGACGACGTGGACGGCGAATTGCTCCATGAACGGGGCGAACCGGCCCTTGTCGCGGAAGGCATCCACGAAGCCCAAGCCGTTCAGGTGAGGCCCGAGGTGCCGGATCACGCCGCCGACCAGATAGATGCCGCCGACGGGCAGGGTGATGAGCGCCAGATCGCCCGCGTAGCGGCCCAGCAGGCGCACGACGATGCGCGCGGCGCGCACGGCGCGGGCCTCGCCGGCCTGGAAGGCCGCGAAGATCTCGGAGGCGGGCAGGGCGACGCTCTCGCCCTCCTCGGCGCAGCACCAGGAATGGACGCGCTCGAACCCGCGGCCGGACAGCAGGTCCTCGAGCCCGGGGGTCGTGTGCGTGTGGTGTTCGGCCACCCAGTCGCGCAGGCGCAGTTCTTCCTGGGTCTGGACGGGGATCGAGACGTGCCCCGCCTCGGCCGGGGGCACGAGCGTCAGGCCGCGGCGCTTCAGCACCGGCTGGGCGTTCAGCCCCGTGCCCATGTTGACCACCAGCCGCGGCGTCCCGGGTCCGGCGGCGGGTGCCTCGATCAGCGTGGCGAGGCCCGCGCCGTCGAGGTGGCCCACCGCCACGCCCTGCGCCTGCATGTCGTTGAGCACCGATACGGTGGTGGCGCCCGTCGCCTCGCGCAGCCCGGCCGCCGCCACCCGCCACGGCAGGTTCGTCAGCGTGCCCACGCCGTCGCGCACGGGGCCGGCCATGTCGACGCAGGCGGCTTGCGGGCGCGCGCCGGTCTCGGCCAGGTAGGCGCGCAGGATCGGTTCGATTCCGTCGCTTTCGGCGTTGCGGTAGCGGCGGATCGAGCCGGTGTCGACCTTCGTTCCATGCGCCAGCGCGACGCGCGTGTTGGTGCCGCCGATATCGGCGACGACGGCGAGGGTCGCGTGCGGCATGGCCTAGTCCTTCAACGCTTTGGCGAGCGCGTGGTACGAGGCCTTTGGCGTGCGTGCAAGCGTGTCGAAATCGACGTGCACCAGGCCGAAGCGTTTCTCGTAGCCCAGCGCCCATTCGTAATTGTCCATCAGCGACCACAGGAAATAGCCCTGCACCGGCACGCCGTCGTCGATGGCCTCCTGAACCTGGTCGAGATGGTCGTCGATGAAGGCGATGCGGTCGTCGTCCTGAACCCCGCCATCCACCAGCGGGTCGGGCGCGGCCATGCCGTTCTCGGTCACGTAGAGCGTCGTATCGCCGGTATATTCGGCCGCGGCGCGGCGCAGGAAGTTGCCCAGGCCCTGGGGGAATATCTCCCACCCCATGAAGGTCTTGGGCAGCGGTCCTTCGACCTCGGCCACGTGCGGCCACGGGCTGTCGGGGTCGTGCGCGATGACCTTGCGCGTGTAGTAGTTCAGCCCCACCCAGTCGAGCGGCTGGCTGATCAGCGTCATGTCGTCCTGCCAGCGGGTCGGCATGTGCGGCTCGAGACCCTCGAGCGCCAGCGCAGAGTATTCGCCCTTCGCGGCGCCGCCCAGGAACCAGCGGTTGTAGATCGCGTCGTAGCGCTCGGCCGCGGCCTTCGTGGCCTCGCTGTCGTCGGCGGGGGTGGACCATTCGAAGTTGAACACGCCGCCGAGGTTCTTCATGCCCAGCCCGCGCATCACCTCGATCGAGCGGCCATGCGCCAGCAGGACGTGGTGCATGGCGCGCGCGGTGGCGCGGATGTCGCGCAGGCCCGGCGCGTGGTGGCCGAGGAAGTGCGACAGCCAGGCGACGCACCACGGTTCGTTGATCGGGGCTGCCGACCAGACGCGGTCGCCGATCCGCGACATCAGCACCTCGGTGAAGCGGGCGAAGTGATCGGCGATGGCGCGGTTGCGCCAGCCGCCGGCATCGGCCAGCGTCGAGGGCAGCTCCCAGTGGTAAAGCGTGGCCGCGGGTTTCAGCCCGCGGTCCAGCATGGCGTCGACCAGCCGGTCGTAGAAGTCGAGCCCCTCGGGGTTCACGGTCTCGCCGTCGGGCATGACGCGCGCCCAGCTGGTCGAGAACCGGTAGACGTCGAAGCCCGCCGCGGCGACCAGGTCCAGGTCGTCCTCATAGCGGTGGTAATGGTCGCAGGCGCGGGCGCCGTCCTCGGCGCGCACGACGTTGCCGGGGGTGGCGGCGAAGTCGTCCCAGTGGGTGCGGCCGGCGCCGCCATAGGCATGTCCCTCGATCTGGTAGGCCGAGGTGGCCGTGCCGAACAGGAAGCCCCTGGGAAAGTCGGGACGGGAATGTTTCATGGTTTTCCTCCTGCTGCGGCGGGCCGGGACCGGCGGCGCGCCCCCGGGGCCGGCGCCCCGACGATCGTCGCGTCAAGGGCTAGCAGGTGGGGCGGCATCGTCGCAAGCCGTCCCCGTCGGCATTGACAGCACAAGGTCGGTTCGCGCTAATCGAGGGACCACGGCGCTTGCGGCTGACCCGCGTGCCGGGGCCTTGCGGGGTATGAGGGCGCCCGTTGACGCAGGGCCCGGCGCGTCTAGGTCAACGCACCAGAAAGCGCGCATAGACGCGATCCGATTGGGAGGACCATCATGAAGAAGACATTTTACGCCGGAGTGGCCGTTGCGGCCCTGTGCGCCGGATCGGCGCAGGCACAGGAGCTGGTATTCACCCCCGGCGAAGGCGATTTCAACTGGGAGAGCTTCGAGACCTTCGCGTCCGAGCACGACCTGTCCGGCCAGACGCTGAACATCACCGGCCCGTGGATCGGCGACGACAAGGACCTTGCGGACTCGGTCATCGCCTATTTCGAGGAGGCCACCGGCGCCGAGGTCGAATACGCAGGCTCGGACAGCTTCGAATCTGAGATCCGGCGCGCCGCGCAGACCGGCGGACTGCCCAACATGGCGGTGATCCCGCAGCCCGGCCTGCTGGCGGATCTTGCCGCGCAGGGCCACGTGGCGCCGCTGTCCGAGGAAACCGCGGACTGGATCCGCGAGAACTACGCCGCCGGCGAAAGCTGGGTGGATCTTGCCACCAGCTACAACGAGCAGGCCGGCGAGGAGGCGCTGAACGGCTTCTTCTACAAGGTCGACCTGAAGTCGCTGGTCTGGTACTCGCCCCCGGTCTTCGAGGAGCTCGGCTACGAGGTTCCCCAGACGATGGAGGAGCTGATCGCGCTCAGCGAACAGGCGGTCGAGGACGGCTTCGCGCCGTGGTGCATCGGGCTGGGATCGGGCGGGGCGACCGGCTGGCCCGCGACCGACTGGGTCGAGGACATCATGCTGCGCACGCAGAGCCTGGACACCTACGATGCCTGGGTCGCCAACGAGATCCCGTTCGACAGCCCCGAGGTGGTGAACGCGATCGAGACCTTTGGAACCTTTGCACGCAACGAGGACTTCACCGGCATGACGCCGGCCGAGGTCGTGGCCACGGACTTCCGCGACGCGCCGGACGGGCTGTTCCAGTTCCCGCCGCAATGCCTGATGCACCGGCAGGCGTCGTTCATCCCGACCTTCTTCCCCGAGGATGCGGACTACGACTTCTTCTACTTCCCCGCCTACGAGGAGCAGGACCTTGGCAGCCCGGTGCTGGGCGCCGGCACGGTCTGGGCGATCACCGATGACAACCAGGCCGCCCGCGCCTTCATCGACTTCCTGAAGACGCCCATCGCGCACGAAGTCTGGATGGCGCAGTCGGGCTTCCTGACGCCGCACACGGGTGTCAACACCGAGCTTTACGCCAACGAGACGCTGAAGGGGATGGGCGACATCCTGCTGGGCGCCACGGCCTTCCGCTTCGACGCATCCGACCTGATGCCGTCCGAGATCGGCGCGGGTGCGTTCTGGACCGGCATGGTCGAATACCTGCGCACCGGCGACGCCCAGGCCGAGGCCGCGTCGATCCAGAGCGCCTGGGACGCCATCAAGTAATCCGCGAACGTGACCGTCCCGGCCGGCACCTCGGCCGGGACGGCTGACAACACGAAGGGACCGGCGCGAGCCGCGCGACAGGTCCCTCATACGGCGCCGCCCCGCATGGGCGGTGGCAAGGGGAGGGACCCATGCTTGATTCCGTCATCGTGTCGGGAATCGTCACCATCATCATCGGCGTGGGCGGCATGTTCGCCTATTTCTGGGCCTCGAACTGGGTGCTGGACCACGTCTTCCTGCCCGCCAAGGGCGAGCATGCCGGCCGCAACATCAACCGCGCGAACCAGATCCGGCCCTGGCTTTTCCTGTTCCCGGCGATGTTCGCGCTGGGGCTCTACCTGGTGGTGCCGGTCTTCTACTCGGGCTGGCTGTCGGTGACCTCGGGCGTGGCGGCGGGCGGCTGGTACCGCAACTACTCGGAAATCTTCGCCAACGACACGTTCCGCATCGCGCTGCTCAACAACATGCTGTGGGTGCTGGTGGTGCCGGCGGCGTCGACGTTCTTCGGGCTGATCGCGGCGCAGCTGACCGACCGGCTGAGCTGGGGCAACATCGCCAAGTCGCTGATCTTCATGCCGATGGCGATCAGCTTCGTCGGCGCCTCGCTGATCTGGAGCTTCGTCTACCATCCCGACATCGAGATCGGCGTGGTCAACGCGATCCGCGGCCTGTTCGGCGCCGAAAGCGGCGTGACGCTGATCGACGGCGACATCGTCGACAGCTTCCTGCTGATGGTGGTGCTGATCTGGATCCAGACGGGGTTCGCCATGGTGATCCTGTCGGCCGCCCTGCGCGGCGTGCCCGAAGAGACCATCGAGGCGGCGATTATCGACGGCGCCAATTCCTTCGACGTGTTCTTCAAGATCAAGGTGCCGCAGATCATGGGCACGATCGTGGTGGTCTGGACGACGATCACGATCCTGGTGCTGAAGGTCTACGACATCGTCGCGGCGATGGGGAACCAGTACCGCAACCTCGAGATCCTGCCGACGCAGATGATGCGGTATTTCGATAGCGGCAATTACGGCTTCGCAACCGCGATCTCGGTGGTGATCATGATCCTGGTGCTGCCGGTGATGGTCTGGAACATCCGCCAGGCGCGCTCCGAGACGCGCTGAGGCGCGCGCGGATGCGCGCAACGGGAAGGGGACGGACATGGACAACATCGCCGGAAAGAGAACCGGGCTGAGCCTGGTCACGCACCTGGCCACGCTGGTGCTGGTGATCGTCTGGATCGTGCCGACGCTGGGGCTTCTGATCACGTCTCTGCGCGACCAGGACGCGATTTCCCAGACCGGGTGGTGGCGCGCGCTGCAGGGCGCGCCGCAGCCCTACGTGCTGAGCATCCCGGTCGACGACCAGGTGCAGCGCGACGGTCTCTGGGTGCTCGAGACGAACGTCTTCGCGGGCCCGACCGGAGAGGCGCTGCCCGATGACATCCTGGACCGCAGCCGGGTCGATGCCTTCGGCACCTCGCGCCTGCGCGGCCCCACCACCGAGCCCGGCGAGACCGTCGAGACACGCGACGGCGTGACCGTGACGGTCGAGGCGAACGGCGATCTGCGCGCCGCGGCACCCGAGCGGATGACCGGGCAGCTGGTGCTGCCGATGGCGCTGGTGGCGCCGCCGCAGCTGACGCTGGACAACTACGCCGAGGTCCTGACCGACATGAACACGGCCGAGCGGCAGCAGGCGCGCTCGATGGGCCAGCAGCTGGACGACATGCTGTTTTCCGACGAGGCGCTGTTCGGCCCCTTCGTCAACACGATGACGGTGGCGATCCCGGCGACGGTCATTCCCATCGTGATCGCGGCCTTCGCCGCCTACGCGCTGGCCTGGATGGACTTCCCGGGGCGCGGCCTGCTGATTGCGGTCGTGGTGGGCCTGCTGGTGGTGCCGCTGCAGCTGGCCTTCGTGCCGCTGACGATCATCCACGGGTGGCTGGGCATCGGGAAAAGCTTCCTCGGCATCTGGCTGGCCCATACCGGCTTTGGCCTGCCGTTGGCGGTCTACCTGCTGCGCAACTACATGGTCGGCCTGCCACGCGACATCATCGAGAACGCCAAGGTCGACGGCGCGACCGACTTCCAGATCTTCACCAAGATCGTGCTGCCGCTGAGCTTCCCGGCGCTTGCCTCCTTCGCGATCTTCCAGTTCCTGTGGACCTGGAACGACCTGCTGGTGGCGTCGGTCTTCCTGCCCGCCGACACCGACAGCACGGTGATGACGCGCTTCGTCGTCACCAACCTGCTGGGGTCGCGCGGGGGCGAATGGCACATCCTTGCCGCCGCCGCCTTCGTGATGATCGCCGTGCCGCTGCTGGTCTTCTTCGCGATGCAGAAATACCTGGTGCGCGGGATGCTGGCCGGGTCGGTCAAGTGACGCGATGTTTCCTGCGGGACGCTCACGACATGCCCCTGCGGGGCAGAAAGAACATGCCCGGCGACGCGCCTGGCCACAGCCCCGGCCGGGTCAGGCCGGGCCGGAAGAGGGAACCGCATGAAAGCAAAGGCCGAGAGCGACTTGAGAACCGTACACAACCCCGATCCCGAGTGGTGGCGCGGCGCGGTGATCTACCAGATCTATCCGCGCAGCTTCCAGGACAGCAACGGCGACGGCATCGGCGACCTGCTGGGCATCGCCCGGCGGCTGCCCTACGTCGCCTCGCTGGGCGTCGACGCGGTCTGGATCTCGCCGTTCTTCACGTCGCCGATGAAGGATTTCGGCTACGACGTCAGCGACTATTACGACGTCGACCCGATGTTCGGCAGCCTGGCGGATTTCGACCACCTGGTCCGCGCCGCCCACGACCACCACCTGAAGGTGTTCATCGACCTGGTGCTGAGCCACACCTCGGACGAGCATCCGTGGTTCCGCGAAAGCCGGTCGAGCCGCGACAATCCGAAGGCGAACTGGTACGTCTGGGCGGATGCAAGGCCCGACGGGACGCCGCCCAACAACTGGCTGTCGATCTTCGGCGGCTCGTCCTGGCAATGGGACACCACGCGCTGCCAGTACTACCTGCACAACTTCCTTCAGGCGCAGCCGGACCTGAACTTCCACGAGCCCGAGGTGCAGAAGACGCTGCTGGAAGTGGCGCGGTTCTGGCTGGATCGCGGCGTCGACGGGTTCCGGCTGGACACGGTGAACTTCTACACCCACGACGCGCAGTTGCGTAACAACCCGCCCCTGTCGGCCGACCAGCGCAACCCGATCACCGCGCCGGCGGTCAACCCCTACACGTGGCAGGACCACCTGTACGACAAGACGCAGCCGGAGAACCTGGTCTTCCTGCGCAAGATGCGCGCGCTGCTGAACGAGTACGACGCCGCCGCCGTGGGCGAGGTGAGCGATGACCAGCGCGGACTCGAGATCCTGGGCGAATACACGACCGGCGGGGACCTGCTGAACATGTCCTACGCCTTCGACCTGCTGTCGGCTCACGCGCCCTCGGCCGCCTACATCGCCAAGGTGACCGAGAACCTGCACCGCGTCGCGGGGCTGGGATGGGCCTGCTGGGCGTTCTCGAACCACGACGTGCCGCGGCACGGCACGCGCTGGAAGCTGAGCGAGGCGGGCTATCGCTGCTACCTGACGCTGATGATGTGCCTGCGCGGGTCCGTCTGCCTGTACCAGGGCGAGGAGCTTGGCCTGCCCGAGGCCGAGATCGCCTTCGAGGACCTGCAGGACCCGTATGGCAAGACCATGTGGCCCGCCTTCAAGGGGCGCGACGGCTGTCGCACGCCGATGGTGTGGGACGCGTCGAACCAGAACGGCGGCTTCTCGAGCGTCCGCCCCTGGCTGCCGGTCAACCACGACCATCTCAACCGGGCGGTCGCCACGCAGGAGCACGACCCTGCGGCGGTGCTGCACCATTACCGCCGCGCGGTGTCGTTCCGACGGAACCACCCCGCGCTGCGCAAGGGCTCGCTCACCGACATCGGCGCCGATGGAACCGTGCTGCGCTTCGTGCGCGAATATGACGGCGAATTCATGTTCTGCGCCTTCAACCTGTCCGGCGAGCCCGCCGTCACGGACATGCCCGAAGGCAAGTGGCACCAGGTCGGAATCGATCTGGGCAGCGCCGGACCCGCGCCCGACGGACGCCTGCACCTGGGACCGTGGCAGCCGGCGCTGGCGCTCAGGGCGACACATGACAAGAAAGGGGGGAGGGGATGGCAAACCTCAGGCTGAAGGACGTCGCCAAGACCTATGGCGGCACCGTCGAGGTTCTGAAGAACATCGACCTGGACATAAAGCAGGGCGAGCTGATCGTCTTCGTCGGCCCCTCGGGCTGCGGCAAGTCCACGCTTCTGCGGATGATCGCGGGGCTGGAGCAGATCACCGGCGGCACGCTGGAGATCGACGGGAAGGTGGTCAACGACGTGCCCCCCGCGCAGCGCGGCATCGCGATGGTGTTCCAATCCTACGCGCTTTACCCGCACATGACCGTGCGCGAGAACATGAGCTTCGCGCTGAAGCTGGCGAAGAAGAGCAAGGACGAGATCAACGCCGCGGTGACCCGCGCGGCGAAGATGCTGCAGCTCGAGGATTACCTCGACCGGCTGCCCAAGGCGCTGTCGGGCGGCCAGCGCCAGCGCGTGGCGATCGGACGCTCGATCGTGCGGGATCCGAAGGTCTACCTGTTCGACGAGCCGCTCTCGAACCTCGACGCAGCACTGCGGGTGGCCACGCGGCTGGAGATCGCGCAGCTGAAGGAGAAGATGCCCGAGCGCACGATGATCTACGTCACCCACGACCAGGTCGAGGCGATGACTCTGGCCACGCGCATCGTCGTGCTGGCCAACAAGGGGATCGCGCAGGTGGGCACGCCGCTGGAGCTGTACGAGACGCCCAACAGCGAGTTCGTCGCCACCTTCATCGGCTCTCCGGCGATGAACCTGCTGGACGGCGAGATCACCGGCACCGGCGAACGTACGACCGTCAAGCTGGACGGCGGCGGCACCGCGGTGTCGCATTATCCGTCGCAGACCAGCGACATGGGCCGCCGCGTGCGCGTGGGCGTGCGCCCCGAGGATTTCGTGACCGCCGAGGGGACGGATTACATCTACGAGGGCAAGGTCGACATCATCGAGGCGTTGGGCGAGGTCACGCTGCTGTATTTCGAGACCGGACGCGAGGGAGAGCCGGTGATCGCCAAGCTGCACGGAATCCACCGAGAGATGCGCGGCCGGACCGTGCGCATGACCGCCGAGCCCGAGAAGGTGCACGTCTTCGCCGACGGTGTCTCGCTGCTTTACCGCTGAGCCTCGGTCGCCCTGGCCCGGGATTGCGGCTGAAGCGCGCCGGCGGCAGGCGCGCGTCGGGCCGACGGGCGAATCACCGGCTCTCCGATGATCTGCTGCTTACCGTTGGGGCCCACGTACATCCACTGGGCGACCATGAACTGCCGAATGCGATCCTGCCAGCCGTCCTCGCGCAGGTCGAAGCGGTAGCGCCACGCCCCGTTGACATGGATCGGCACGGCATGCGCGCCGGGTTTGGAAAACCGGTCCACGCTGCGCTTGACGAACTCCTTCAGCGGCTGCGCGTAGGGGATGCGCCGTCCCGAGAAGACGCATTCGATGGGCAGCATGCCGTCCTGTTCGGTCCGGTAGTGGCCGCTGATCACGATGTCGCCCCGGTGCGTGCGCCCGTAGCGGGGCATCAGCCAGACCGGCAGCGAGATGACGCCGTTCTTGAAGATGCCGCGATCCTCGTATTGCGGCGTCACAAGGCCCCGGGGTTTGCGACGCTCATCGGACATGGTTCATCGAGACCTTCGTTTTCCGGGATCACAGACGGACCACGATAGCCAGGCTCCCTTAACACCGTCTGAACGGCCGTTTCGGGCGCCTCGCTCCGGTTCCGCGGGCGCTACGCGGCGTTCAGGGCGCCGGAACCCGATCATGTTCTCTCTGTGTTCTCATTTTTCGATTGGCGTAAGGACAGCGAACTCCTATGTGTGGGGCTGAGGCGGCCGTGGGGGCCAATCCGTGGGGGACAGAATGCCCGAAATGAAGCACATCGAGGTGCGCGGCGCGCGCGAGCACAACCTCAAGAACATCGACGTCGACATCCCGCGCGACCAGATGGTCGTGGTGACGGGGCTTTCGGGCTCGGGCAAGTCCAGCCTGGCCTTCGACACGATCTATGCCGAGGGCCAGCGCCGCTACGTCGAGAGCCTGTCGGCCTATGCGCGGCAGTTCCTCGACATGATGGAAAAGCCCGACATGGACTACATCACCGGCCTGTCGCCGGCGATCTCGATCGAGCAGAAGACCACGTCGAAGAACCCCCGTTCGACCGTGGGCACCGTGACCGAGATCTACGACTACCTGCGGCTTCTGTTCGCCCGCGTCGGCACGCCCTATTCGCCGGCCACCGGGCAGCCGATCGAGGCGCAGCAGGTGCAGGACATGGTCGACCGCGTCATGGCGATGGAGGAGGGCACCCGCGGCTACCTGCTGGCGCCGATCATCCGCGACCGCAAGGGCGAGTACCGCAGGGAGATGCTGGAGCTGCGCAAGCAGGGTTTCCAGCGGGTGAAGGTCGACGGCGCGTTCCACGAGCTGGACGATCCACCGGTGCTGGACAAGAAGTTCCGCCACGACATCGACGTGGTGGTCGATCGCATCGTCGTTCGCGAGGGGATGGAGACCCGGCTGGCGGACAGTTTCCGCACCGCGCTGGACCTGGCCGACGGGATCGCGATCCTCGAGACCGCGCCGAAGGAGGGCGAGGGCGAGCGGATCACGTTCAGCGAGAATTTCGCCTGCCCGGTCAGCGGCTTCACCATCCCCGAGATCGAGCCGCGGCTGTTCTCGTTCAACGCGCCCTTCGGCGCCTGCCCGGATTGCGACGGCCTTGGGGTCGAGCTGTTCTTCGACCCGGCGCTGATGGTGCCCGACGCGCAGCTGTCGCTGGCGAACGGCGCGATCGCTCCCTGGCGCAAGGGCAAGTCGCCGTACTTCACGCAGACGATCAACTCGATCGCGAAACATTTTGAATTCGAACCCAAAACCCAGTGGAAGGACCTTCCGGCCCACGTGCAGCAGGTGTTCCTCTATGGTTCGGGCGAGGACGAGATCGCCTTCCGCTACGACGAGGGCGGGCGCGTCTACAACGTCACCCGCGCCTTCGAGGGCGTGATCCCCAACATGGAGCGCCGCTACCGCGAGACGGACTCGGCGTGGATCCGCGAGGAGTTCGAGCGCTACCAGAACAACCGCCCCTGCGGCACCTGCGGCGGTTACCGCCTGCGCGAAGAGGCGCTGGCCGTGCGGATCGGCAAGCGCGACGACCTGCGCCACATCGGCCAGGTGGTGCAGATGTCGATCAAGCAGGCGCACGACTGGATCGGCACCGTGCCCGAGGCGCTGACCCCCCAGAAGAACGAGATCGCGCGCGCCATCCTCAAGGAGATCCGCGAGCGGCTGGGCTTCCTCAACAACGTCGGCCTGGAATACCTGACGCTGTCGCGCGCCGCGGGCACGTTGTCCGGCGGGGAATCGCAGCGCATCCGGCTGGCCAGCCAGATCGGCAGCGGCTTGACCGGCGTGCTTTACGTGCTGGACGAACCCAGCATCGGGCTGCACCAGCGCGACAATGACCGGCTGATCCAGACGCTCAAGAACCTGCGCGACCAGGGCAACACCGTGATCGTGGTCGAGCATGACGAGGACATGATCCGGCAGGCGGACTACGTCTTCGACATCGGGCCGGGCGCGGGCGTGCATGGCGGGCGGGTCGTGGCACACGGCACGCCGGACGAAATCACGGCCGACCCCGCAAGCCTCACCGGCCGCTTCCTGTCGGGGGCCGAGGAAATCTCGGTGCCGGCCCAGCGGCGCAAGGGAAACAAGAAGAAGATCAAGGTCGTCAAGGCCACGGGCAACAACCTCAAGGAGGTGACGGCCGAGTTCCCGCTGGGCCAGTTCGTCTGCGTCACCGGCGTATCGGGCGGCGGCAAGTCGACGCTGACGATCGAGACGCTGTTCAAATCCGCCAGCATGGCTTTGAACGGCGCGCGGCAGGTGCCCGCGCCCTGCGAGACGATCAAGGGGCTGGAACACCTCGACAAGGTCATCGACATCGACCAGCGACCCATCGGCCGCACGCCACGCTCGAACCCGGCGACCTATACCGGTGCCTTCACCCCGATCCGCGACTGGTTCGCCGGCCTGCCCGAGGCGAAGGCGCGCGGCTACAAGCCGGGGCGCTTCAGCTTCAACGTGAAGGGCGGCCGCTGCGAAGCCTGCCAGGGCGACGGTCTGATCAAGATCGAGATGCACTTCCTGCCGGATGTCTACGTCACCTGCGAGACCTGCAAGGGCGCGCGGTACAATCGCGAAACGCTGGAAATCAAGTTCAAGGGCAAGAGCATAGCCGACGTTCTTGATATGACGGTCGAAGACGCGCAGGAGTTCTTCAAGGCGGTGCCGAGCATCCGCGAGAAGATGGACGCGCTGATGCGCGTGGGGCTGGGCTACATCAAGGTGGGCCAGCAGGCGACGACCCTGTCGGGCGGCGAGGCGCAGCGCGTGAAGTTGTCGAAGGAGCTGGCGAGGCGATCGACCGGCCGCACGCTTTATATCCTGGACGAGCCGACCACGGGCCTGCATTTCGCCGACGTGCGCAAGTTGCTCGAGGTGCTGCACGAGCTCGTGGACCAGGGCAACTCGGTCATTGTGATCGAGCACAACCTGGACGTCATCAAGACCGCCGATTACATCATCGACATCGGCCCGGAAGGCGGCGATGGCGGCGGGCGGATCGTGGCCTCGGGCACGCCGGAGCAGGTGGCCGACGTGTCCGAAAGCCATACCGGCCGTTACCTCAAGCCGATGCTGGCTCCGCGCAAGGTCGCGGCCGAATAGGCGCGGGGCGGGCGCGTCGCCCGCCCGGCATTTCCGGTGAAAGCAACCCGGGGTGAGCGGCGCAGCAGAACGGGGCGACCTGCCCCTCTGTCGTCGTCACCCGCCCCGGCCCGTCAGCTGCGGCGCCTGTTCGTATTGATGCCCAGCAGCGCATAGGGCGGGCACCAGCCGATCGCGGCGGTGACCAGCAGCACCACGCCCACGACCAGTGCTGCCCATTGCAGCCAGCCGGTCAGGAAGAAGAACAGGACCACGCCCGCAATTCCGACGGTCGCCCGAACCATGCGTTCGGAGTCGCCCAAGTTCCTTTCGATCATCGTCATGTCCTCGATGAAGTGAAGATACGAGGACCGTAACGCGCATTCCGAATCCGGAATATGATCTGGATCAACCGCGCCGGCGCGTCTCGAGCCGGGGCAGCATGGCGCTGAAATCGCGGCCCCTGCCGTCCTCTTCCTCGACGAAGCGGCGGTATAGCTCCATCGCGGCGGTGCCAATCGGCGTGTCGGCATCGGCCGACTCGGCGGCTTGGGCGGCCAGCCTCAGGTCCTTCAGCATCAGTTCGGCCGCGAAGCCGGGCTTGTAGTCGTTGTCGGCCGGCGATTTCGGGCCGACGCCCGGCGCCGGGCAATAGGCGTTCATCGACCACGAATAGCCCGAGGACGTGCTGACCACGTCGAACATCGCCTGGCGGCTCAGCCCCAGCTTGTCGGCCAGCGCGAAGGCCTCGCACGTCACCAGCATCGTGGCGCCGAGGATCATGTTGTTGCAGATCTTCGCCGCCTGCCCGTTGCCCGACGGGCCGCAATGAACCGCCTTCTGGCCCATGATCTCGAACAGCGGTTTCGCGGTCTCGAAGGCGGATTCGTCGCCGCCGACCATGAAGGTCAGCGTGCCGGCCTGCGCGCCGCCGACACCGCCCGAGACCGGGGCGTCGAGCGCGCCCAAGCCCGCCGCGCGCGCCTGTTCGGCCACCGCGCGGGCGCTGTCGACGTCCACTGTCGAGCAGTCGAGCAGCACCGCGCCGGGCTTCATCGCGGGGATGATCTCGTCCGCGACCTGCCGCAGGATGTCGCCGTTGGGCAGCATGGTTATGACCACGTCGGCGCCGGTGGCCGCCTCGATGGCGGTGGCGGCCTGTGCCGCACCTTCGGCCGTTGTGCCGGCCACGTCGAAGCCCTTCACCTCGTGTCCCGCCTTGGCGAGGTTCGCAGCCATGGGGCCGCCCATGTTGCCGAGGCCGATGAATCCGATCTGCATGTCAGTCTCCGTGAAAATCCCAATCGTCCGCGCCGAGCGGCGCCAGCATCCGGACCACCGCGTCGTCGGGCACGTGGCCGTCCGCGTGCTGCCAGCGCGGGTTGCGGTCCTTGTCGATGATCGCCGCGCGCACGCCTTCGAGGAAGTCTCCGTCTTCGATGATCCGGTGTGCCACGCGATACTCGGTCCGCAGGGCGTCGCGGATGCCGTTGCCCGGCGCGCGCATCTCGCGGATCATCCCCAGCGTCACGGCCATCGACAGCGGCGCGTTGCGCGCCATGGCTTTCGCCGCCTCCTGTGCGATGGCGCTGTCATCGGTCTCGACCGAGCGGCGGACGTCCTCCAGCCGATCGCCGCCGAACATCGCGTCGATGCGGTCCCGCTGCGCAGCCATGTCCGAGGCGGGCGCGGGTTCGGCCATGTCGTCGATCCGGCCCGTGTCTCCGGTGTCGCACAGCGCCTGAACCAGGTCGCCCCAGCGGTCCTGAGGCACGTAAGCGTCGGCAAAGCCCGCATGGATCGCGTCGCCGGGACCCATTCGCGCCGCGGTCAGGCCGAGGTATTCGCCCAGGCGACCAGGCGCGCCCGCCAGAAGCAGCGTTCCGCCCACGTCCGGCACGAAGCCGATGCCGCATTCGGGCATGGCGACGCGGGTGCTGTCGCAGACGACGCGGTGGCTGGCATGGCCCGAGACGCCGACGCCGCCGCCCATGACGAAGCCCTGCATCAGGCAGACGATCGGCTTGGCGTATTCCGCGATCCGCGCGTTCATGCGGTATTCCTCGCGCCAGAAGCGGCGCGGGGCGCCGAGGTCGCCCGCCTTTCCGGCGTGGTACATCGCCGCGATGTCGCCGCCGGCGCAGAAGGCCTTTTCCCCCTCGGCGTCGATCAGCACCAGCGCCACCGAGTCGTCCTCGTCCCACGCCTTCAGCGCGTCGTCCAGCGCCAGGCACATCTCGTGCGTCAGCGCGTTCAGCGCCTTGGGTCGGGTGAAGGTGACGCGGCCGGCGCGGCCTTCGATGCGGATGTGGATGTCGTCGGAGCTGTCGGGCAAGGCGATTTCCTTCCGGGGCGTGGTCTGGCTGGACCCTAGCGGGCCAGCATCTGGCGGGCGACGATCAGGCGCATGATCTCGTTCGTGCCTTCCAGGATCTGGTGCACGCGCAGGTCGCGGACCAGCTTCTCGATCCCGTAGTCGGAAAGGTAGCCGTAGCCGCCGTGCAATTGCAGGCACTGGTCGACGATGCGGCTGCCGGCCTCGGTCACGAACTTCTTGGCCATGGCGCAGAACTTGGTGGCGTCGGGTGCCCCGGTGTCGAGCTTCCACGCCGCCTGGCGCAGGAAGGTGCGCGCGGCCTGAAGCTCGATCTCCATGTCGGCCAGGCGGAACTGCAGTGCCTGGAACTGGTCGATCGACTGGCCGAAGGCCTTGCGGTCGCGCATGTAGACCAGCGTGGCGTCCAGCCCTGCCTGCGCGGCGCCGAGGCTGCAGGCCGAGATGTTCAGCCGCCCGCCGTCGAGGCCGGCCATGGCATAGGAGAACCCGCGCCCTTCCTCGCCCACGAGGTTTTCAAGGTCGGTCATGCAATCGTCGAACTGGACCTGCGCGGTGGGTTGGCTGCGCCAGCCCATCTTGTCCTCGAGCGCGCCGAAGCTGAGGCCGGGCGCGTCCGCCGGCACGATCACGGTCGAGATGCCCTTGGGCCCGTCCTGCCCGGTGCGGACCATCGTCACGTAGGCGTCGGAATAGCCGCCGCCCGAGATGAAGGCCTTGGTGCCGTTCAGGCGCCAGCCCTCGTTCGTCTTGGTGGCGCGCGTCTTCAGCGCCGCCGCGTCCGAGCCCGAGCCGGGTTCGGTCAGGCAGTAGGACAGCACGGTCTCCATGCTGACGACGCGGTCCATCCAGGCGATCTTGAGATCGTCCGACCCGTAGGTGTCGAGCATCTTGGCGCACATGTTGTGGATCGACAGGAACGACGCGACCGAAGGGCAGGCCATCGACAGCGCCTCGAAGACCAGCGTCGCGTCGAGGCGGCTCAGCCCGGCGCCGCCCGAGTCCTCGGAGACGTAGAGCCCGCCGAAGCCAAGCTCGGCCAGCTTGGGCCACAGCTCCTTGGGGATGGTGCCCTGCGCTTCCCAGTCGCGGGCATGGGGCGCGATGTGGTCCTGGCCGAAGCCGTGGGCCATGTCGAAGATGGCCTGCTGTTCCTCGCTGAGGGCAAAATCCATGGCGGGCCTCCCATCCCGTTGCGGTGACGCTGTGCCTCGTGACGCGACCTTATGACGAAAGGCGCGGCACGAATTGAACGCTTGTTCAGATTGTGCACAGGCGCGGCGCGGATGCAAGGACGTCGCGTCAGCGACGCGCGTCGCGCCGTGCGTCAGCCGTTCACGGTGTCACACATAACGGCTTCGACGCGGCCGATCAGGGCGGCATTGTCGAACCGTGCGACGGCGGTCTCGCGCGCGGCGCGGGACATGGCCGACCGGTCGGCGGTGTCGAGCAGGGCGCCGAGACGTTCGGCAAAGCCGGCCTCGTCCCACTCGTCGACCAGAAGGCCGTTGACGCCGTCCTCGACCGCCTCGGGGATGCCAGCGTGGCGGGTGGACAGGGTGATGCAGCCGCAGGCCAGCGCTTCCTGGATGGCGGTGGGCAGGCCCTCGGTGTTGCCGTCCTTCGCGGTGACCGAGTGCTGCAGGAAGATTTCTGTCCGGGTCAGGTGGTCGCGGACGGAATCGTGGGGCAGGGCGCCAGTGAAGGTGACGCGGTCGCCCACGCCCAACTCGGTCGCCAGCGCGCGGCAGGGTTCGAGTAGGGGACCGTCGCCGATAAAGGTCAGGTGTGCCTCGCGGCCCTTCGCGGCGGCGGAGAAGGCGCGCAGGGTGACCTGGGGCGCCTTCTTCTCGACCATGCGACCCACGGCGAGGCAGGAGCCGCGGACCTTCTCGGCGGGGGCGAAACGGCGCACGTCGACGCCCGAGGGAACCACGTGGGCGTTCGGGTGCGTGACGCCGTGGGCGGCGAGGTTGTCGAGCAGGAATTGCGAGACCGAGAAGATGCCGGCGAGGCGCGGCATCATCAGGCGATACGACCGCACCCGCTGGCGCGAGCGGAGCGCGCGGCTGGCGTCGGTGCCGCGCCAGTAGGAGAAGACGGGGATGCCCAAGTCGTTGCCGAGTTTCGCCACCACCAGCGCCTGGGTGCCGAACTCGGCGAGGATCGCCTCGACCTTCTGGGCGCGCAGGAACTCGGCCAGGTGGCGGCGATTGTCGCCGAAGGGCAGGCGGGAGGTGCCGTGCAGGGCGGCGCCGGTGAGGGCGGCGAAGGGGGCGGACAGGCGGTCGCGCGGCGACAGCGGCGCGCGGCGGACGAAAAGGGGCTTGCCGTAGGGGTCCTGGCCGTTGTGGCGGCCGGCGATGACCACGGTGTCGCCGCCGAAGATGTGCTCGATATGGCGGTTGATGAAGGTCTCGCCCAAGACGAAGTAATCGGACGTGGCGATCGCGGTTCTCATGGGGTCTTCATAGGGCGCGGGCGCGGGCAGGTCCAGCCGGGGCAGCAGAAGGCGTCTCGGAGGTGTCCCACGGTGGGACATCCACTCGCCGACGTGAAATCAATGACTTGCAGAGACAGATTCACCATTCGTCAACGATTCGGACCGCCTGGAGCGCGATCGGACGGACGGCGCGTCAGCCCAGCGCGTGCTCGAGATCGAGGAACAGGCGCGCCTGGCACATGTCGCGGAAGACGCCGATCTCGGCGGCCAGAAGGCCCTGCGCGATGCTTTGATACATCCGGCAGGTGCCGAAGGCGATGTCGCTCGGCGCATAGAGCGCGTGGCGCGGCAAGTCTCCGTCGCGCGGGGCCTGCTCAAGCTCGGCCTCGCGGGCCTGCATCCGTTCGACCAGCGCGCAGACGCCGGAGAAATCGATCGCGAACTGCTCGACCCCGGACAGATCCACGAGGCAGCTTTGCCCCGGGCGCCCCTGCGGATCGGCGACATAGGCGGCGAATCCGGCGAGCACCGCCTGCGTGTCGAGCACGCCGGAAAAGCGGACATGCACGATCCGCGTCCGGCTATCGATGGAATAGAGGGGAATCATTCGCGGGATTTCCTTGGACGCCGAACCGGTCACGCAGCTTGGTTCTTCGGTCTTGCGGACAGGACGAGCCAGCGGGACCGGCCGACCGGGCAGGCCCCGCGCGTCTCTACACAGGGCGCCGTCATTGCGCAACTGAGACTTTCGGTTGTGACGCCCCGTCGCGGCGCAGAGGGCAGAATTCGGGCCGCGGCGGCTGCCGCGGCCCGAACGGCCTCGCCCGGAGGCTCAGTCCATCTGCTTGAAGGCGAATTCGCCGCCTTCCTTGATCCCCGAGAACCAGCGCGCCGTGACGGTCTTGGTCTTGGTGTAGAACCGGAAGGCGTCGGGACCATACTGGTTGAGGTCGCCGAAGGCCGACTTCTTCCAGCCGCCGAAGGTGTGGTAGGACAGCGGCACCGGGATCGGGAAGTTGATGCCCACCATCCCGACGTTCACGCGGTGCGCGAAGTCGCGCGCGGTGTCGCCGTCGGCGGTGAAGATCGCGGTGCCGTTGCCATAGGGGTTGTCCATGGTCAGCTTCAGCGCGTCCTCGTAGGTCTCGGCGCGCACCTGGGACAGGACCGGGCCGAAGATCTCTTCCTTGTAGATTTCCATGTCCGCGGTGACGTGGTCGAAGAAGGACGGGCCGATGAAATAGCCGTTCTCGTAGCCCTGCATCTTGAAGCCGCGGCCGTCGACGGCAAGGTCCGCGCCCTGGTCGACACCGCTCTGGATCAGCCCGCGGATGCGCTCCTCGGCCTGCTTGGTGATGACGGGGCCGAAGTCGACGTCGTCGCCGCCGGTGTAGGGGCCGACCTTGAGCTTCTCGACGCGCGGGATCAGGCGTTCGCGCAGGGCGTCGGCGGTCTTTTCACCCACCGGCACCGCGACCGAGATCGCCATGCAACGCTCGCCGGCCGCGCCGTAGCCCGCGCCGACCAGCGCGTCGGCGGCCTTGTCGAGGTCCGCGTCGGGCATGATGATCATGTGGTTCTTGGCGCCGCCGAAGCACTGCGCGCGCTTGCCGTTGTTGGCCGCGCGGCCATAGATGTACTGCGCGATCGGGGTCGAGCCCACGAAGCCCACCGCCTGCACGGTGTCGTTGTCGAGGATCGCGTCGACCACGTCCTTGTCGCCGTTGACGACCTGCAGCACGCCGTCGGGCAGGCCGGCCTTCTTCAGCAGTTCGGCGAGGCGCAGCGAGGTCGAGGGGCAGCGCTCGGACGGCTTGAGGATCATCGCGTTGCCGCAGGACAGCGCCGGGGCCATCTTCCACAGCGGGATCATCGCGGGGAAGTTGAACGGCGTGATGCCGGCGACCACGCCCAGCGGCTGGCGCATGGAATACAGGTCGATGCCCGGGCCGCCGTTGTCGGTGTATTCGCCCTTGAGCATCGCGGGCGCGCCCATGCAGACCTCGACTACCTCGAGACCGCGCTGCACGTCGCCCTTGGCGTCGGGCAGGGTCTTTCCGTGCTCGCGGCTGACCAGCTCGGCCAGCTCGTCGATGTGCTCGTTGATGAGTGCGCCGAACTTCATCATCACGCGGGCACGGCGCTGCGGGTTGGTCGCGGCCCAGCCCTTCTGCGCCTCGGCGGCGCGGGCCACGGCGTCGTCGAGCTCTTCCCTGGTGGCCAGCGGCACGCGGGCCTGCACCTCGCCGGTGGCGGGGTTCATCACATCGGCGAAACGGCCGGAATTGCCGGGCACGCGCTTGCCGTCGATGTAGTGGGAAAGGTCGGTCATGTGGTCCTCCTGTCTGTTGGGGCGCAAGGTAGGCTTGCACGGTTGCGCGCGCCAGACGCAATCTGGCAAACAGGTTTTGCAATAATGCAAGGCGGGGCCATGAGCGAAAGCTGGGACGACCTGCGGATATTCCTGGCGGCGGCGCGGGATGCCACGCTGTCGGCGGCGGGCGAGCGGCTGCGGATGGACCCGGCAACGGTGGGGCGGCGGATCGCGCGGCTGGAACGCACGATGGACGCGCCGCTGTTCGCGAAAAGCCCGCAGGGTTACGCGCTGACCGAGGCGGGGGCGCGACTGCTGGCCCATGCCGAGGCGGCCGAGCAGGCGATGGCGGCCGGGGAAGACGCGGTGCGCGGCCGCGCGGATCAGGGCCTGTCGGGGCAGGTGCGCATCGGCGCGCCGGACGGCTGTGCGAATTTCCTGCTGCCGCAGGTCTGCGCGGCTATCGCGACCGTGAACCCGGGGCTGGACCTGCAGATCGTGTCGCAACCGCGCGTGGTGAACCTTTCGCGGCGCGAGGCGGACATGGCGATCGCGGTGTCGGCGCCCACGGCGGGTCGGCTGACGGTGCAGAAGATCACCGACTACCACCTGCACCTGGCCGCGACGCGCGGGTATCTGGACGCGCATCCGCCGATCGCCTCGGTCGAGGACCTGCGCGCGCACCGGGTGGTGGGCTACATCCCCGACATGATCTTCGACCGCGAGCTGGACTACCTCGGCGCGCTGGGGGTCGAGCGGGTGACGCTGGCGTCGAACTCGGTTTCCGTGCAGTTCCAGTGGCTGCGGGCGGGCGCGGGGCTGGGGATCGTGCACGATTTCGCGCTGCCCTCGGCGCCCGACCTTGTGCGCGTGCTGCCCGAGACGGTGCGCCTGACGCGCAGCTTCTACCTGGTGCGCCACGCCGACGACGCGCGGCTGCCGCGGCAGGGCCGGCTGGCCGAGGCGCTGGTGGCCGGGCTGCGGGCGGAATGTGCGCGGCTGGAGGGGCGTGACGCTTGACAGGCGCCGGGCGCACGGGGGACGCTGGTCTTCACGCAAGGAATGGAGGTCCTCATGCAGGTGCAGAACATCCTCAAGAGCAAGGGATCCGAGGGGGTCGTGACGGTGAAGCCGGGCACGCTGGTCTCGGACGTGACGCGCACGCTGGCCGAGCATCACATCGGCTCGGTCGTGGTGTCGGCGGACGGCAAGAGGATCGACGGCATCCTGTCGGAACGCGACATCGTGCGCGAACTGGCGGCGCGCGGCGCCGACTGCCTGTCGGAGCCGGCCGAGACCTACATGACGCGCAAGATCCACACCTGCGCGCGCAGCGACTCGGCGGACCACGTGCTGGCCGCGATGAGCGAGGGGCGGTTCCGCCACATGCCGGTGGTCGAGGACGGCGTGCTGGTCGGGCTGATCACGCAGGGCGACGTGGTCAAGGCCAAGCTGGGCGAACTGGCGATGGAGAAGAACGCGCTCGAAGGGATGATCATGGGGCATTGAGGCGCGGGGCGCTGGCGCGCCGCGTCGCCTCTGCCCGGCGCCCCGCCTCGGCCCGCATCACGGCGGCGGAGGACGCGAGGGCGCGGCGTTTCCCGCTTGCAATCGCGCGCGCAATCTTGTTGCGTCGCGACCGCACAGGACATTTCCAAGGACACGCCCCATGCGCATCGGCCTTTACCCGGGAACCTTCGACCCGATCACGCACGGGCATATCGACATCATCCGCCGCGCCACGCAGCTGGTCGACCGGCTGGTGATCGGCGTCGCGATCAACCGCGACAAGGGGCCGCTGTTCGAACTCGAGGACCGGGTGCGGATGATCGAGGACGAATGCGCAGCCCTGTCCGAACAGACCGGAGTCGAGATCGTCGTCCACCCGTTCGAGAACCTGCTGATCGACTGCGCCCGCGACGTGGGCGCGCAGATCATCGTGCGCGGCCTGCGCGCGGTCGCGGATTTCGAGTACGAGTTCCAGATGGTCGGCATGAACCGCGCGCTCGACGACCGGATCGAGACGGTGTTCCTGATGGCCGAGGCGCGGCACCAGGCGATCGCGTCGAAGCTGGTCAAGGAGATCGCGCGGCTGGGCGGGGACGTGTCGAAGTTCGTCACACCGCCGGTGCACGAGGCGCTGCGCAAGCGCTTTGCCTGACGCGCGGGGCACGCGGCCCCGCGTCAGGCGCTGATATCGGACCTACTTTCGGCGGGCAGGCCTAGCCGTAGACGGCTTGGCGGGCAACGCGGTCCTCGATCCCGGCGATGTCGAGGTCGAGCTTGATGTCCAGCGGCAGCTTGCGCAGTTCGTACACCGTCTGGCGGTAGCGGGCGCGCCGGGCCATCCGGGCGCGCAGGTTGGAGATAAAGGTCATGTCGGAACTCCTGTCCGTCTGTTTTCCGGCGGGCTTTCCCGCCTTCCGTTAGCGGAAACATAGGCACGCTGCGACGCAGCACAACGGCCGCGACGGAAAGGCCGCCCTGCGGATTCTGCATGGCGCAGAGCGGCCGGACGCCGCGCCGGAAGAAGGCCGCGGTTCAGCGCGAGGATCGCGTCCGGTGGACCGGAGGGGTGCGGGCGCGATGCGTGCTATTTCTTGCCGGCGTCGCCGCCGACATCCTCGATCGCGTCGTGATCGACCAGGTTCCATGCCAGGCCTTCGTTGCGGTAGATCCGCTTTCCCTGGCGGGTGTAATCGCCCACGTCGTGAGCTAGCCTTTCGCCCACCACGATGCAGCGCAGGATCTCGGTCCCGGTGTTCCTGATCGAATGCGCGAGACCGCCCTTGCGATACCCCAGGAAGTCGCCCGGCCCGATCGCGTGCTCGCCGTCGCCGATGAGCGCGGTCGCGGTGCCCGCCAGCACGTAGACGCATTCGTCCTCGTAGTGGTGGCGGTGGTGTTCCGTCGTCTCGTGCCCCGGCGCCACCTCGATGATGTGAAAGCCGAAGCCCGTCAGGCCCGTCAGGTCGCCCAGCGACTTGTTCAGGCGCTTCGCGTTCGGGTTCAGAAAGTGCGTCTTCCGCGTGCCTTCCATCTCGGCGATCTCGGATTCGCGGACCAGATACACGTCGTCAGGCATGGCCATTCCCCGTTGGTTTTCAGTGCAGGCGAACCATAGCGAGCCGAACGCGCTTGAACAGCCCGCGCACGCGCGCCTGGGCGTCTGCGACCAAAGCGAAAAGGGCCGCCCCTGCGGACGGCCCTTCGTTCAGATCGCGAAACGCGTCGGCTCAGGCGACCTTGCCCATCGCCACGGCCACGTCGGCCATGCGGTTCGAGAAGCCCCATTCGTTGTCGTACCAGGTGAGGATGCGGACCATCGTGCCGTCCATCACCTTGGTCTGGTCGGTCGCGAAGATCGAGCTGCGCGGATCGTGGTTGAAGTCGGTCGACACGAGCTTGCCGTCGGTGAAGCCCAGCACGCCCTTCAGCGGACCGTCGCCGGCCGCCTTGCGGATCAGGTCGTTGATCTCGTCCTCGGACGTGGCGCGCGAGGCCTCGAACGTCAGGTCGACGACCGAGACGTTGGGCGTGGGCACGCGGATCGCGACGCCGTCGAGCTTGCCCTTGAGGTCGGGCAGCACGAGGCCGACGGCCTTGGCGGCACCCGTCGAGGTCGGGATCATGTTCATCGCCGCGGCGCGCGCGCGGTAGAGATCCTTGTGCATCGTGTCCAGCGTCGGCTGGTCGCCGGTGTAGCTGTGGATCGTGGTCATGAATCCGCGGGTGATGCCGACGGCCTCGTGCAGGACCTTGGCGACCGGCGACAGGCAATTCGTGGTGCACGACGCGTTCGAGACGACCTTGTGCTCGGCGCTCAGGATCTCGTGGTTGACGCCGTAGACGACCGTCGCGTCGGCATCCTTGCCGGGCGCCGAGATCAGCACGCGCTTCGAGCCGTTCTTGAGATGCTCGGCCGCCTTGTCGCGGTCGGTGAAGAGCCCGGTGCATTCCAGCGCGATGTCGACGTCGGACCAGGGCAGCTCGGCCGGGTTGCGGATCGCGGTGACGCGGATCGGGCCGCGGCCGGCGTCGATCGTGTCGTCGCCGGTCTTCACCTCGACGGGGAAGCGACCGTGCACGCTGTCGTATTGCAGCAGGTGGGCGTTGGTCTCGACCGGGCCGAGATCGTTGATCGCGACGACCTCGATATCCTCGCGGCCGGATTCGACGATCCCGCGCAGGATGTTGCGGCCGATGCGGCCGAACCCGTTGATGGCGACTTTGACGGTCATGCTCTTTCCCTTCTACGTTGGGCCCGCCGGATGCGGGCCGGTGATGCTGTCCGGCCCGGCGGGCCGTCGGATCCCGGATGCGCGGGCGGGCCGGCGGATACGGCGGCTTGGGTCTCAACGACCAAACGGCACCGCGAAAGTCAAGGCAGGCGGGCGGGCGTTAGCGCCAGAAGGCCATCCAGTCGATCAGGACCAGCAGCTTGCGCGCCAGGAAGAGCAGGGCGCGCCCGTCGGAAAGCACGAGGTCGGCCGCGATCGCGGCCAGCACGACGGCACCGAGGATCAGGGCGAGGCGGGTGGTCATGGGCGGACTTTCGAAGTCGGTGCCGGAGAGGGGGGCGCTGCCGCCGCCGCGCGGCTCTCCGGGGCTATCCGGGCGGGCGCGCGGCGCACTGTCAGAGGATGCGGGGCGTGGGGCGGTCGAAGACGCGGCGGCCGAGCGCCGAGGCGCACAGATCGACCATCAGCTGCGCGGTGCGGCCGCGTTCGTCCAGCATCGGGTTGAGCTCGACCAGGTCCATCGAGGTCATCAGCCCGCTGTCGTGGATCATCTCCATCGCCAGGTGCGCCTCGCGCACCGTCGCGCCGCCGGGGACGGTGGTGCCCACGGCGGGCGCCACGGCGGGGTCGAGGAAGTCGACGTCGAGCGAGACGTGCAGCGCACCGCCCGCCTGCGCCACTCGGTCGAGGAACGGCCCGAGCAGGGCGGCGAGGCCGTTCTCGTCCAGCGCGCGCATGTCGTGGCGTTCGACGCCGCTGGCCTCGATCGCGTCGACCTCGGCCTGATCGACCGAGCGCAGGCCGATGATGCAGACGTTCTCCTGCGGGATGGTGGCCGCGAGGGGCGGGAAGTCGCCGAAACCCGGCTGGCCGGTCACGTAGGCCAGCGGTGTGCCGTGCAGGTGGCCCGAGAGCGTCGTCTGCGGCGTGTTGAAATCCGCGTGCGCGTCGAGCCAGAGCACGAATTGCGGGCGGCCCTGTTCGGCCGCGTGCGCCGCCACGCCCGAGACCGAGCCCAGCGACAGCGCGTGGTCGCCGCCAAGGAAGATCGGCAGGCCCTCGGTCATGGCCTCGCGGGCGGCGCGGGCCAGCGCGCGGGTCCAGCCGACGGTCTCGGGCAGGGCGAACAGCTGGTCGCGGTCATCCATGCCGGTGTCGTCGGGGCGCACGTTGCCCAGGTCGCGCACGGTGTGGCCCAGGTCGGCCAACGCGCCCGGCAGGCGCGCAGTCCGGAAGGCGTCGGGGCCCATCAGGCAGCCGGCGCGGCGCTTGCCGGAATCCGTCGGCGCGCCGATCAACAGGAGGGTCTGGGACATGGGCACCTCGTCTTGGTTGGCGTTGCGGCGGAGCCGCACAACTGGAACGTGTGGCGGAGCCGCACGGCTGAAACGGCAGCGGAGCCGCACGGGCCGGAACGGCGGCGATTCCGCCTTGTCGCGGTCATGGCGCGAAAGCGGCGGGGGTGACACCCCCCGGGGCGAACGGGTTCCGGGGCGTCCGCGCTCAGGCGCGGGGTGCGCGCAGGGCGGCCAGCCAGACCAGCACCAGCAGCGCCGAGGCGATCGCGTTCCAGCCGGCCATCGAGATGCCCAGCATCTGCCACGGGATCTCGTCGCAGCGCACCAGCGGCGCGTTCATGATCTGGTCGAGCAGCGCGTCGGTGTCGAGCCCGCCGATATCCTGCGAGGTGCAGGTGGTGGGGCCTTCCCACCAGCCGCGCTCGACGCCTGCGTGATACGCGCCGATCAGGGCCGAGCTGCCCACGGCGGCGGCGCCCAGAAGCGCGACGATCGCCAGCGGGGCCGCCAGCGCCACGAGTCCCGCGGCGATCGCGCCCACATGACCGTAGCGCTGCCAGTAGCACAGCTTGCACGGCGGCATGTCGCCGAGATACTGGAAGCCCAGCGCCGCAAGCATCAGCGCGGCCGAGCCGGCCGCGGCGAGGATCATCAGGGTCTTTCGTGTCATAGCGTGCCCGCCGCAACGAATCCGCCCACCAGAAGCACTACAAAGGCGGTGAAGACAAGGCCCAGCCGGCGCTCGATGAAGTCGCGGATCGGCGGGCCGAAGACGCGCAGCAGCGCCGCCACCACGAAGAACCGCAGCGCCCGCGCGACGATCGAGGTGACGACGAAGGTCGCGAGCGGCATCGCCGTCCAGCCCGACATGATGGTGATGACCTTGTAGGGAAACGGCGTGACGCCGGCGATCAGCACGGCCCAGAAGCCCACGCCGTTGAACTGGTCGTTGAACGCGGCCATCGCGTCGGCCTTGCCCAGCGCGGTCAGGATCGGCTGGCCGAGGCTTTCGTAGAAGAAGTAGCCGATCCCATAGCCGGCCATTCCCCCGGCCACCGAGGAGATTGTGGCCACCAGCGCGATGAGCCACGTGCGGTGCGGGGCGGCCAGGATCATCGGGATCATCAGCACGTCGGGCGGGATCGGGAAGACCGAGCTTTCGACGAAGGCGACGGCGGCCAGGATCCACAGCGCGCGCGGGTGGTCGGCCTGCGCCATCGTCCAGTCGTAAGTGCATCGCAGCATGGCGGATCTCCTCGACCGACTTCTGACCACGGTGGCCGGTCGCTGGCAAGGGCTGCCGACGCGGTGCGGCATCGCGGGCGCGACGGCGCGGGATTCGGATCCCGCGCGCGCGGAGCGCGATTGACGCAGCCCGACGCTTGGTATACCCGCAGCTCCGGGCCCGAGTGGCGGAATGGTAGACGCAGGGGATTCAAAATCCCCCGCTGGCAACAGCGTGTCGGTTCGAGTCCGACCTCGGGCACCACATTGGATCGGAAGGCTTTTCCCCCGATCCGCGTGGCGCTCCGGCCGGGCCCTTTCAATACCGTGTAGCACCGACCGGAGTCACGGGGTCGTGTTCGTCCGGCCGCTTGCCGCGAACGCCTGACGGGGCGCGCGAGCAGGGTCGCGGATCCGGCTAGCCGCCTTCGGACGTGCCGCCCGTAACCGTCAGTCCCAGCAGCCGCCAGACCTGCATGCCGCCGCGGTAGTAGGAAATGCGATCGGCGGGATAGCCTGCCTCGACCATGTTCCGGATCGCGGTGGGGGATTGTCCGCACCAGATCCCGTTGCAGAACAGCGCGACGCGTTTCGCGTTGCTGCAATCCCACCCGTCGAAATCGGGCTCGCAGCCCAGCCGACCGAGCTCGTCAAGCACATGGGTATAGGGGATGTTGATCGCGCCGGGGATCGTGCCGCCCTGGAACCAGTCCGGCGTGCGGCTGTCCACGACGGTCGCGTCGGGATCCTTCAGCATGTCGATCAGTTCCAGCTCTCCGATCGTGTAGACCCCGTCGGCGGGGCTGTGAGGCTGGATGCAGAAGTCGGGGCAGGGGCGCGAGGTTCGGGCCCACTCTCCGCTGATCTCGTGCGACGTGTCCTGGATGCGGTCGATCTTCACCGGGCCGGACGCGGTCTCGACCGTGACGGACGGCATGTCCGAGGTAATCCCAACCGTCGTCTGGGCCATGGCTGGGGCGGCCAGTAGCGCAGCGGCGGCAAACAGCGTGCGTGTCTTCATGGCGTGTCCTCCTGAAGGTCTGCGTACAGCGCAGCCTAGACGGTTGCGCGCCGTTCGTCACCGGGCTGCCGAAGCGGCACCGGAACGCGGCGGATCACGTATCGGGCGGGATCAGCCCGAGGCCGCGCAGGTAGACGCCGATGGCGGATTCCAGCAGGTCCTCCGGCGGGAAGGGCGATTGCGTGCCGGGCGAGTTGCGGGCGAAAAGCTCGACCACGCCGTGGCTGAGCGCCCAGATGTGGGCCGAGAACATCGCCGGCGGCGGGCGCTTGGCCTCGGGGATGTGCTGCGACAGGTCGGCGGCGGCGCGTTCCAGCACGCCGCGCGCGCGCGCCGAGACGGCGGCAAGTTCCGGCGAGTGGTTGACCGAGATGCCGGATTCGAACATCGCGATGTAGTGGCCGGGATGCTTGCGCGCGAAGGCGAGGTAGGCGCGGCCCGTCGCCTCGAACGCCGCCAGCGCCGAAGGCTGACCGGATTCGTAGGCGAACTCCATCACGTCCGAGAAGATCTGGTAGCCCTGCAGCGCGGCCTCGGCGATCACGTCCCCGCGCCCCGAGAAGTGGCGGTAGACCGCCGCCGGGGTCACGCCCGCGCGCTTGGCCGCCTCGGACAGGGTGAAGCCGGTGGGGCCCTTCTCTTCGATCAGTTCGAGCGCGGCATCGACCAGCGCCTGGCGCAGGTTGCCGTGGTGATAGCCGCGCTTATGCATCGAGCAGGCCCGGCCCGGCGCTGATCCGCGGATCGGGGACGCCGAGCGCCGCATCGTCGCGGTGATCGTAGTCCAGCCCGCTCAGCACCGAGCGGATCGCGGTCAGCCGCGCGCGGCGCTTGTCGTCGGCGCGGATCACGGTCCAGGGCGCGTGGGCGCTGTGGCTGCGCGACAGGGTTTCACGGATCGCCAGCGTGTAGGCGTCCCACAGGGCGAGGCCGTCCACATCAATGCGCGACAGCTTCCAGTGCTTCAGCGGATCGCGCTCGCGCTTGAGGAAGCGGCGCAGCTGCTCGGCCCGGCTGACGGTGAGCCAGATCTTTAACAGGTGGATGCCGTCGTCGGTCAGCAGGCGTTCGAAATCGCCGACCTGGGCGAAGAAGTGCTGCCGCTGGGTGTTCGTCGCGAAATCGAAGACGGATTCGACGACGCCGCGATTGTACCACGAGCGGTCGAAGAAGACGATTTCGCCGGCGGTCGGCAGGTGCGCGGCGTAGCGCTGGAAGTACCACTGGCCGGCCTCGGTCTCGGTCGGCTTGCCCAGGGCGACGACGCGGGCGCCGCGCGGGTTGAGGTTCTCGCGGAAGCGCTTGATCGTGCCGCCCTTGCCTGCCGCATCGCGGCCTTCGAAGACGATCGCCACGCGGGCGCCGCTGGACTTGGCCCAGGCCTGCATCTTGGCCAGCTCGATCTGCAGGGCGTCCATCTGGGCGCGGTATTCGTCATGGGCCAAGGGCTCGGCATAGGGGTAGTCTGGGTCGAGGATGTCGCGATCCCCGGCCAGGGCCTGGCGCACGTCCTTGGGCGCGTCGGCTTCGGCATAGCGCGAGATCGCTCCGTCGAAGGGCAGGCTGTCGATGGGGTTCGTCATCACGGGCCGTCCTGTCGGGCTGCGGGGCGGGTACTATGGGGGGCGGTGCGGCTCAACGCAAACCGGCGCGTTCGGCGGCGCGGACGATCGCCTCGACCACGGCGCCTTCTCGGGCGTGGTGGGGCATGTGGCCGACGCCTTCGAGCACGGTCAGGTTGGCGTCGGGCAGGATTTCCGCCGCGGCGACCGAGTGGATGTCGAGGCCCACGGTGTCGTCCTCGGCGCCGTGGACCAGTTCGACCGGCAGGGACAGGCCGGCGTAGCGCGGAGACATGTCGCGCAGGTGGCCCTTGAGCGCCTGCACCTGTCGGGCATTGGCGCGCAGCTGGCCCGGGCGGAGCGACAGGCCCGGTCCGATGTGGGCGAGATACCCCTCGGGCATCGGGTTGGGGGCGAAGATCGGCTCGACCCGGTCGGCGGTCTGCATCGGGTCGATCAGCGCCGCAGCCAGCGGGGCCAGGGTGGCGCCACCGAGGCGCGAGCCCAGCAGCTTGTACGAGGTGGCGATGTCGCCGGGCCAGGGCATGATCGCGCCGGCAAGGCTGACCACCGCCGCCGCGTCGTGGTCCAGCGCCCAGGCCATGGCGACCGAGCCGCCGAAGCTGTGGCCGACGACGACCGGGTCCTCGACGCCGATCTGCCGCGCGGCCTGCGCCAGAAGGGCGGCCTGCTGCTGCGGGCTCTCGGCGCGGGTGTTCATCGCGCCGGCATAGCTTTCGTCGATGCGATCGGTATAGCCCAGCCCCGGACGGTCGAAGGCGGTGACGCGAAAGCCGCGCTCGACCAGCCGCGGGACCAGCGAGAAGGTCATGTCGCGCAGGTTGCCGCCCGCCCCGTGGATCAGCACCACGTCCGGGCCGGTGCCCCGCTGGACGTAGTGCACGCGCGAGTCGTCCACTTGCGTGAACTGCCCGACCGGCGGCCAGCGTTCCTCGGCGCGCGCCACGGCGCGGTCGGCGCTGCGCTCGACGATGACGCCGCAGCCGGCCAGCGCCAGCAGCAGGACCGCCGCGACGAGGGTCCAGGTGTTCATGCCTCGGCCCGCAGGTCGGGGTCGGAGCGCTTGCCGATATCGGCCAGGTCGAAGGGCGTGGTCTGGTAGATCTCGTTGATCCAGTTGCCGTAGAGAAGGTGCGCATGGCTGCGCCACCGGTTCTGCGGGGCGCAGGTCGGATCGTCGCCTGGATAGTAGTTGCCCGGCACGTTGATCGGCCGGCCCTCGGCGACGTCGCGGTCGTATTCCTGTTTCAGCGTGTCGCTGTCGTATTCCAGGTGGTTGAAGATGTAGAGCGCGCGGTGAGCAGGGTCCTCGACGAGGCAGGGACCGGTTTCGTCGCTGTCGATCAGGATGGGCAGGCCGGCGGCCTCGATCTCTTCCCGCTTCAGTTCGGTCCAGCGCGAGACCGGGATCACCATGTCGTCGGAGAAGCCGCGCAGGTAGGGCGAGGCCGGCGCGCGATTGGTGTGCCGGATGCAGCCGAAGGCCTTGGCGTCGAGCATGTGCTTGTCGACGCCATGGAAATGCCGCAGCATCGCCATGCCGCCCCAGCACACGCCGAAGGTGGAATGCACGTGGGTCTGCGTCCAGTCGAAGACCCGGGTCAGCTCGTCCCAGTAGGTGACCTCCTCGAAGGGCAGGTGCTCGATCGGGGCGCCGGTGATGATCAGCCCGTCGAAACGATCGCCCGCCTCGGCCACCTCGGCGAAGGGGCGGTAGAAGGCCTCCATGTGCTCGGCGGCGGTGTTCTTGGTCTGGTGCTCGCTCATGCGGATCAGGCTGAACTCGATCTGCAGCGGCGTCGCGCCGATCAGGCGGGCGAACTGGTTCTCGGTCTGGATCTTCTTCGGCATCAAGTTGAGCAGCCCGATGCGCAGCGGACGGATGTCCTGCCGCTCGGCCAGCGCGTCGGCCATGACGGACACGCCTTCACGGGTGAGCACGTCGAAGGCGGGCAGGTCGGCGGGCAGCTTGATCGGCATCGGACATCCTTTCGCGAAGGGCAGAGATAGGCCAAGCGGCCGTGGCGGGCAAGGTGGGCGGAACGCGACCCCGATGCCGCACGGCTTCCGCAGGACCCAACCCCCATGCTAGCGCTTTCAAAGCATTTGGCAGCGCTGTCAGAGAACGAGGGGCGGCGTAGGCCCCGACTCCTCGAGCAACCAGCGCGCCCGCATGGCTCCGTCCTCGTGGTCCAGGATCAGGGCGTTGCGCTGTGCGGTGTAGCGGCCCGACTGGCCGGGCAGCGGGTGGATGCGGATCGGGTGGCCGCGCAGCGGTGACTCGCCCAGGGTCGCCAGCGTGCCCAGCGTGCGCGCCCAGGCGACGGGCGGCGCGGGATGGCTCACCCCCGAGGCCACCAGCTGGTGCAGGACCTTGCCGCGGTCCAATCCCATCGTGGCGCGCGTGGCGAGGTGGATCTCGCCCGAAACGACGGTGACCTGGGCGGACTCGGGCGCGGCCATGCGCCGGCAGAGCTGCAGCATGCGGCGCCACGACGACCGGTGCGCGCGGCTCTGCCACTGGTCGCGCAGGTCGTCCTCGTATTTCTGCATCTTCGGCACGATCACCATCAGTAGTTCGAGCAGCGACAGGCGCGGCCCCAACAGCGGCACCGACGAGATGAACAGCGTGCGACCGGCAAAGCCGTCGCGCGCGGCGTCCTCGACCATGTCCCACCCCTCGCGGCCCATGATCTCGCGCCGGGTGCGCTGGCTGCGCAGGTCGGGGGCGAGCAGGCGCAGGCCGGGCAGGTCGACTTGCCAGCCCAGATGCGAACCGTCCGGGTCGGCGAAGCGCGCGGGCAGATCGCCGTCGCGCGTGCCGTGCTGGAAGGCGAGCGCCATCTCGCGCGCGACGTCGAAGATCAGCCGCCCGACGGACGAACGCGCCGCGCTGCGGGGCAGCGACCCCCAGCCGTCGCAGATGTCGTGGTCGTCCCATTGCATGACCGACGGCACCCGCGCGGTCAGCCAGCGGAATCCCTCGGCGGTGTACAGCGCGTGGTAACGATCGAAGAAGCGCTGCCGCAGGTGGACGCGCAGGTCTTCGAGCGTGTCGCTCTCCGGGTCCTCGGGCCAGGCGTCCGGCCACCCGGCCGAGGCGGGATGCCCGTCCGTCGCCTCGTCGGCATAGACCTGGTCACCACCGTGGATCAGCAGCGCGAACGGCGCCTCGCGGTGATGCTCGCCCAGGCGCGCCCAGATCACGTTGCGCTCGACCGGGTCGCGGTCGAGGTCGCCGTGTTCCTCGCCGTTGCACGAGACGTATGCGATGCGCGGGTCTGGCGCGGCCGCGCCGGCCAGGTCGAAACGCGTGCCGGCCCACGCGTAGTGCGACGGGCTGGTCGCGGGCCGATCGAAACGCGCGCGCCAGACGGCGCGGTCGCCGCAACTCAGGATGGCTTCGGGGTGGTGCGTGCCGTCCTCGGTCTCGACCGGCGGGGGCGCTGTGTCGGCGGGTGCGACGAACAGAGCGGCAAGCCGCATCGTGTCGTCGCGGACGCTGTCGAGGATCAGGACGGGGCCGGTGATGGAAACGGTCATGCTCGGCAACTTCGATGACCCGTCGCCGGTTGCACGAGGCCCGGTCACGCGGGCAGGGCGCTTGCGATCAGGTCCTGGAATTCCGCCTCGGTCTGCACGCGGGCAAGGTCCGCCGCCTCGACCGTGACGCCCCAGTTCCGCGCGATCGCCTCGTAGAGCGGCTGGCGGTGTGCCAGCGCGCGCGCGTAGGTCCAGCGGATGAAGGCGTCGGGATCGACGGCGTCATCAGCGAAACCGGTTTCGTCCAGGTAGGCAGACCAGGCGCGGTCGAGGAATTGCGGCTGGTAGGCCATGGGCTTCGGCGCGCGGTCGAAGCGGCGGATCAGCTCGGCGGTGTGCGCGTCGCTGCCGCGGATCCAGACCATAAGCGCGACCTGTGACAGCGCTGTCAGGATCTCGTCGCGGGGGCTCTCCGGATCGACCCACTCGCAGATCGACCCGCCGGTGTCGCAGACGAAATGCGGGTAGCCGTAGAGGTCCTGCGCCCGGTCGATGAAATAGCCGGTGTCCAGCAGCGCCTGCATCTCGGCGCGGCGGAACTGCTCCTGCCGGCGGCGATACTCGGCGATTGGCATGCCGCCCTTCGCCGGATCGCCCGGTTTGCCGAGATAGGCCGAAACCGGCTTGAGGTTCTCGAAGCTGAGATTCGATCCGATGTAGATCGAATCCGTCATCAGCAGGTCGCGCAGGAAGGGCACCTTCATCGCCTCGCGCTTGGCGTTGTCGACGATGTATTCGCCCATGTAGCGGGTGCCGATGCGGTAATCGATCGAGTAGTGGAACCAGTCGCCGCTGGCACGTAGCATGGAGGATACGTGCGTCTTGCCCAGTCCCGACATGGCGAACAGGACGACGCGCTTGCTGGGCGCGTCGCGCCAGGCCTGAGCGGTGGGGTAGAGCATGGGCGGCGTCCGTCTGCGTGGTGGCGTGCCCTGCGTAAGCGGGCGCGGGGGCGGCGTCAAATGGCTCCGTCGTGCGGCTGGGTGGACGGTCGGCGGCCGAGACGAAAACGGCCGGCACGACGGCCGGCCGTTCATCATCCGCCGGGTGGCGTCCGGATCAGTCCTTGGGGCCGATCATCTGCTCGGGACGCACGACGCGATCGAAGGTCTCTTCGTCGACGAAGCCCAGCGCGATCGCTTCCTGCTTCAGCGTCGTGCCGTTCTTGTGCGCGGTCTTGGCCACCTTGGTCGCGTTGTCATAACCGATCTCGGGGGCGAGCGCGGTGACCAGCATCAGCGATTCGCGCATCAGCTTGCCGATCCGGTCCTCGTCGGCCTTGAGCCCGGCCACGAGATTGTCGGTGAAGGCACTGGCCGCGTCGCCCAGAAGCTGCATCGATTGCAGCACGTTGTAGGCCATCATCGGCTTGTAGACGTTAAGCTCGAAATGGCCCTGAGACCCGGCGAAGCCGACGGCGGCGTCGTTGCCCATGACATGTGCGCAGACCTGGGTCAGCGCCTCGCACTGGGTGGGATTCACCTTGCCGGGCATGATCGAGCTGCCCGGCTCGTTCTCCGGAAGCATCAATTCCCCCAACCCGCAGCGCGGGCCCGAGCCCAGCAGCCGGATGTCGTTGGCGATCTTGAACAGCGAGGCCGCGACCGTGCGCAGCGCGCCCGACATCTCGACCATCGCGTCGTGCGCGGCCAGTGCCTCGAACTTGTTCGGAGCGGTGACGAAGGGAAGACCGGTAATTTCCGCCATGTTGGCGGCGACCGTTTCGGCCCAGCCCTTGCGCGTGTTAAGGCCCGTGCCCACGGCGGTGCCGCCCTGTGCCAGCTCGTGGATGCGGGGCAGCGCGCCCTCGACGCGGGCGATGCTCATGCGGATCTGGTGGACGTAGCCCGAGAATTCCTGCGCCAGCGTCAGCGGCGTCGCGTCCTGCGTATGGGTGCGGCCGATCTTGATGATGCCCTCGAACTCGGCCTGCTTGGCCTCCATCGCGGCCAGCAGCTTGCGCAGGCCGGGCAGTGTCACGTCGCGCGCGGTCATCGCCGTGGCGATGTGCATGGCGGTCGGGAAGGTGTCGTTCGACGACTGGCCCATGTTGCAGTGATCGTTGGGGTGCACGGGGTCCTTGGAGCCCATGGTGCCGCCCAGGATCTCGATCGCGCGGTTGCCGATCACCTCGTTGGCGTTCATGTTCGACTGGGTGCCCGACCCGGTCTGCCACACGACCAGCGGGAAGTGGTCGTCGAGCTTGCCCTCGACAACCTCGCCCGCGGCCTCGATGATGGCATCGGCGATCTTGGCGTCGAGCGTGCCTTGCGCCTTGTTCGCCTGCGCGCAGGCCTTCTTTATCACGCCCAGCGCGCGCACGATGGCCACCGGCTGACGCTCCCACCCGATGGGGAAGTTCTGGATCGAGCGCTGCGTCTGCGCGCCCCAGTACTTGTCGGCGGGAACCTCGAGCGGCCCGAAGCTGTCGGTTTCGGTGCGGGTGGCGGACATGGCCTTCTCCTCGGTATGCGGTCGCATGCGCATTAGCCGCTGGAGGACGCGGGGGCAATCGGGCAGATCGCCGTTTGCGTTAACGGCCCGGGAACGAGGTTGCGTGCGGCCGACGCGCTATTTGCGGAACTTGTCGAGGCTGACGATCTCGGCGTCCTGGTGCTTCTTGTCCGCGTCCTCTTCGACCTCGGCGGTGTCGTCCTCGTCGAGTTCGTCCTCGTCGTCCTCGTCGTCCTGGGATTCGAAGCGCAGACCGAATTCGACCGACGGGTCCACGAAGGTTCGGATCGCGTCGTAGGGGATGTACAGCCGTTCCGGCGAGTCGCCGAAATTCAACGTCACGGCAAAGCCCTCTTCGCCGACGTCGAGCCCGTCGAACCAGTGCTGCATCACCACCGTCATCTCTTGGGGATAGCGGTCGGACAGCCAGTCCGCGATCTCGACGTCCGGGTGGCCGGTGTCGAAGGTGATGAAGAAGTGATGCTCGCCCGGCAGGCCGCGTTCGGCCACGTCGAACAGGACCTCCTGGATGAGGCCACGCATCGCGCGATGCATCAATCTGCCGTAATCGATCCGTCTGGACATGGGTCCGCCTTCAGGTTTCGCGCCCAGCATATGGCATCTGCCGCCGAGTAAAAGGGGGGAATCGGAAGATGGTGTCACCCGCGCGGGTTGCTTGCGCGGAAGGGGCCGGGAACGGCGCCCGCCCGGCTGACCACGCGCGCCAGCTCGCGCAGGATCTTGAGCCGGATGGCGCGGGCGTAGTCGCGGTGACCGCGCGCGGTCACGACGAAGCCGTCGCCTGTCACGACGCTGCGGCGGTAGAAATTGGTGATCGCCACGCCGATTCCCTCGATCGCCAACCCGTTGACGGTGATGCCCGCGCGCTCGGCCCGGCGGCGGGCCTGGCCGATCTCGCCGCCCGCATTGGGTGTGCCGTCGCCCGAGACGTCGACGATGCGGCGCGCGCAGTCGGGGGCGTCGCGGAACTGCCTCAAGGCGAAATCCAGCGCCTCGGCGGGTGCGGTGTCCGACAGGAGGAAGGCGCGCGGCATGGCCCGAGCGGCGGCGGCGAAGGACTCTACCTGCGCATGGCCGAGCATCTGCGTCCAGGGCAGGGTCAGCGCCTGCATGTCCGGCCCGGACCATTGCATCACCGCAAGGGCCACCCTGTCGCGCACCAGGATTTCGGCGATGGCGGGGTCGCGCAGCGCGGCGGCGAGGCCATCGGCCTGCAGCCGGTATTCCCCCGCATCGACCGAGTTCGACACGTCCATCGACAGCATCAGCGCCGTCTGGCAGGCCAGCGCCTGCCCGGCCGATACCAGCCAGCAAAGACCGATCGCGCGCAGCATGGCGCAAGCGTCGGGCCTGCCGCGGCGCAGGTCAAGCGATGTCGCCCTGCGGCCTGCGCAGGCGCGATGGCATGCTTGCCGCGCGGTCAGGAATGGAGAGAGGAAAGTGCAGGCTTCTGTTGCCAGGTGCCTGCGAACCCCGCCTTGAACTGCTAGGCTCAAGGACTTCAGATTTCGGTCTGATTACCGCTTACGCGGCAACTGCAACCGGAGCATTATTGTCGTTGGCAATTATGCTTTACGGACCGATAACGGTGGTACCTCACCGGGACAAAGCCACGTCTTTACACGTTCGTCGATCCTGTTTCGGCCCCATGTCCCGCCAACGCCGGGATATTGGTGGAGCCGCCGGGTACCGCCCCCGGGTCCGATCCGCTTATTTCACGCGCGTTTATGCCCATAGTCCCGTTTCCGGGACACGACAGATATAGCCGTGCACGGGGCCGCGTTCAAGACGTCGGATCACGGCTTTATGTAGGTATAGCCGTCCTGCTGCAGCTTGCTCAGCTCGGCCACGCCCGAGGGCACGATGTCCTCGTCCCACGCGTCGTAGAGATCGTCGAGCGCGATGTCGCGGGCAGTGAGCGTGTTCTCGCAGATGAGAAACCGGACGTTCTGGCCCTTCAGCCCGCCGATGCGGGTCTGCAGGCCGTCGTCGTCCTTCGCGGCCATCAACAGACCGAGTCCGTCGCCGTGCATCACGACCGCGATTTCGATGTTCCCGGCGCCGACGGCGTTGATGTGATTCTGGACGTTGCCAAGGGCCGAGCGGTAGGTCGTGCCCGTGATGCCGTCGAAGTTGATATGGTAGACGGCCTTCTGTTTTCCGTAGCCGTCGTCCTGCGCCGCGACCGGTCCCGCGATCAGCAGGAAGGCGGCGGCCAGCAGTGTCAGCAGACGTGTCATGTCGTTCTCCTCGCTCGGTTGATGCGCCGATCCTAGCACGCCGGCGCGGTTCACGCCTGCCGAACGCGCTGACCGGCCCGGGCTAGCCGGGCCAGTTCGTCCAGATCAGCCAGGCGGCAGGGATGGCTTCGAACGCGAACCAGATCAGCGCCTTGGGTTGCGGCGGCTTGTCGACCACCATCGAGATCGCGCGCCCGGCGGAGGCCCCCGCATAGGCCACGCCCAGCATCGCGTAGGCCCAGGGCGCGCCGGTCGCCAGACAAACCACGCCGATGGCCACGAACAGCCCGCCGGCCGAGGCGCGGATCTCGCTCAGGCCCATGGTGCTGTCGGTCGGCTGCATTTCCAGCACGCCAGCCGTGTACCGCGGCGCGACGAAGCCGAAGAGTCCGAAGGCGATGGTCAGAAGCGCGATGAGCGGATCGATGAGGTCGAGCATGTGGCGGGCCTTTCGTGGTCTCCCGCCAGACCTAGCGTGGCGGCACGGCGCGTCCACGGGGGCTGGATGTCGCCGCCCGCGTGTGGGCGGCGACCTTCTCGACGGTGACACCGCGACGCACGCGGCGCCGTCCGTCTAGCGTTTGAGCATCGCCTCGCGCAGCTTGTCGCCCAACGCGCCCGTGCCCTCGGAGTTGGCCGGCTTGCCGCCCGGTTTGCCGCCCGCGCCACCCGGCCCGCTGCGACCGGACTTCCCGCCAGTCGGTTTGCCGGGGCCGCTCCGCGCTCCGGAAGCCGTCTTCGGCGCACCGCCGGACCGGTTGGCCCCGTCGCGCGCCGAGGCGCCGCCGTCCTTGCGCATGCTCAGCCCGATGCGCTTGCGTGCCACGTCCACCTCGGTGACCGCAACCTGCACCACGTCGCCCGCCTTCACCACCTCGTGCGGATCCTTCACGAAGCGGTCGGCCAGCTGGCTGACATGGACCAGCCCGTCCTGGTGCACGCCGATGTCGACGAAGGCGCCGAAGGCCGCGACGTTGGTCACGGTGCCTTCCAGCCGCATGCCGGGCTTGAGGTCGCGGATCTCCTCGACGCCCTCGGCGAAGGTCGCGGTCTTGAAGGCCGGGCGCGGGTCGCGGCCCGGCTTTTCCAGCTCGGCCAGGATGTCGCGCACGGTGGGCAGGCCGGTGCGGTCGTCGGTGAAGCGCGCGGGGTCGAGCCCGCGCAGCGCCGCGCCGTCGCCCATCACCGCGCGCAGCTCGCGCCCGCAGGCCTTCACGATGCGGCGCGCGACGTCGTAGCTTTCGGGGTGCACGCCCGAGGCGTCCAGCGGCTCGGCCCCTTCGCGGATGCGCAGGAAGCCGGCCGCCTGCTCGAACGCCTTGGGTCCCAGCCCCGCGACCTTCAGCAGCGCCTTGCGCGACGGGTAGGCGCCGGCTGTGTCGCGATGCGCCACCACCGCCTCGGCCAGTTTCGGACCAAGCCCGGCGACCCGCGCCAGCAGCGGCGCCGAGGCGGTGTTCAGGTCCACGCCGACGGCGTTCACCGCATCCTCGACCACCGCGTCGAGCGCCTGCGCCAGCCGCTTCTGGTCCACGTCGTGCTGGTATTGCCCGACGCCGATGGACCGAGGCTCGATCTTCACCAGCTCGGCCAGCGGGTCCTGCAGGCGACGCGCGATCGACACCGCGCCGCGCAAGCTGACGTCTAGATCAGGGAATTCCCGCGCCGCCAGTTCCGAGGCCGAGTAGACCGAGGCGCCCGCCTCGGACACGACCACCTTGACGGGACGCTTGGCCGCCGGGACCTTGTCCAGCGCCTCGGCGACCAGCCGCTCGGTCTCACGGCTGGCAGTGCCGTTACCGATGGCGACCAGCGCCACGCCGTGACGCTCGACCAGCGTGCGGATCGCGGCCATCGCACCATTCAGGTCGTTCCTGGGCTGGAACGGGTACAGCGTCGCCGTCTCGACCACCTTGCCGGTGGCGTCGACGACCGCGGCCTTGACGCCGGTGCGGATGCCGGGGTCGAGCCCCAGCGTCGCATTGGCGCCCGCGGGGGCAGCCAGCAGCAGGTCGCGCAGGTTGCGGGCAAAGACGCGGATCGCCTCGTCGTGGGCGGCGCGGCGCATCTCGGTCAGCAGGTCCACGTACATCGACAGGCTCAGCTTGACTCGCCAGGTCCAGGCGCAGGCCTCGCGCAGCCAGGCGTCGCCCGACCCGTCGCCGTCCGTCTTCAGCGTCGCCGCGATCATCGCCACGGCGCGCGCCGGTCCGGTCTCGGGCTCGGGCGCGATCTCGATGGTCACGATCTCCTCGTTCGCGGCGCGCAGGATCGCCAGCGCGCGGTGGGCGGGGATGTTCGCCCACTTCTCGGAATGGTCGAAGTAGTCGCGGAACTTGGCGCCGGCCTCTTCCTTGCCGGGCTGGACGCGGGCCGTGACGAAGGCCTCGGCGCGCATGAAGTCGCGCAACCGGCCCAGCAGGGCGGCATCCTCGGACAGGCGCTCGGCCAGGATGTCGCGCGCGCCGGCCAGGGCCGTCTTTGCGTCGGGCACGGCCTCTGAGACGTGGCGGGACGCGAGCGCCTGCGGATCGGCACGGCGATCCGAGAGAATGGCGTCCAGCAGCGGTTCGAGCCCGTTTTCCCGCGCGATCATCGCCTTGGTCCGGCGCTTGGGCTTGTAGGGCAGGTACAGGTCTTCGAGCGTGGCCTTGGTGTCGGCCTGCACGATGGCACGCTCCAGCTCCGCGGTCAGTTTCCCCTGCTCGCGAATCGCGCCGAGGATCGCCGCACGGCGGGCCTCGAGCTCGCGCAGGTAGCCGAGCCGGTCCGATAGCGTGCGCAGCTGCGTGTCGTCCAGCCCGCCGGTCGCCTCCTTGCGGTAACGGGCGACGAAGGGGACCGTCGCGCCCCCGTCCAGCAGTGCCACGGCGGCGGCGACCTGGGCGGGACGGGCGGCGATATCTGTGGCGATGCGCGCGTGGATGCGCTGTTCGGCGGGCACGGCGGTGCGCGGGTCATTCTGGCTCACGGGGGTCTCCGGAACGGTTGGAGGCCCTTGATAGGGTGCCTACAATTGAAACGAAAGAGGTCTTGCCGGGCCGCGCCCGGAAACCGGTTGGCAACCAATGTGGTGCACTGCTTGCGCGATGAACGAAGTTGAATCCTCCGCCGGCGCCACGCGGCGCGTCATGGTCGACTGGGCCATCCTGCTGGGCCTGGTCGCGATGATCGCGCTTCTCGGCGTGGCCATGCTGGGCGGTGGCCGTGCCACGGCAGACGCGCCGGTGCTTGTCATCGCGCCGCCCTGGGGGGCGGGCGCGGCGGCGATCGTGGCGGCCGCGGGTGGAACTGCCTTGGGGCCGATCGAAGCGCCGTTCGCGACCTTGGCGCGGTTCGAGGAAACGGTTCCGGTCGAAAGGATGCGCGCCTTGGGCGCCTGGTCGGTACGCGACGGCGCGGCCCTCGCCAATATTTGCGGAGTGAATTGAAATGAAGATCGCCTCTTTTCTGCGCGGGATCACGCCGGCGGGTATCGTCGTCTTCGTGGCGTGCGCATTGGCAGTCCTGAACATCGGTGCCGAGCTTTTTCTGGGTCTCTCGGTCGTCACGACCGTGCTCTCGGTCCTGGTCGCCGGTGCCGCCGTGGTCTCGGCCCGGCTGAAAACGGGGCTCACGGATTACGTTCTGTCGCTGGCACTGGTCGCGCAATCGGCGATCTTCACCGCCACGTTCACCGGCCATGCATGGCAGATCGACACGCACATGCTGTATTTCCTGGTCTTGGCCTGCGTGTCGGTTCTGGGCCGCGTCGGGCCGCTGCTGGCGGCCTGCGGCGTCATCGCCGTACATCATGCGGGCTTCTCGCTCCTGATGCCGGCGCTGGTCTTCCCGTCGGTCACCCTAGCCGAAAACCTGCTGCGCACGGGTCTGCACGGCGTGCTCGTGTTGCTCGAGACCGGGGCGCTGGCGCTCTCGATCGCTCAGAGGAACACGATGGCCGCCCGCGCAGAGGCCGCAACGTGGGATGCCACCGAGGAAGCGGGCCGCGCCCAAGCCGCGCGCGACGACGCGCAGCGGCGGGCGGACGAGACGGATGCGGCCGTGGCGGTTCTGCGCGCGCACCTGTCGCGGCTGGCCGACCGAGATCTCGACTGCCCGATCGACAGCACGCTGCCCGTGGAGTTCGCGGATGTCGGCGATGATTTCAACCGCGCCGTCAGCCAGTTGAGCGAAGCCATCGGTAGCGCGCAATCCATGGCCCGCGGTTTCGCCCGCGAGGCAGAGGCGCTGCAATCGGTCACCGGTTCCCTGTCCACCCGCTCCGAGGAACAGGCTCTGGCCTTGTCCGAAGTGAATTCCGGCATCGGCGCCGTGTCGGAGAGGCTGGCCGCAGCTGCCGCGCAGGCCGACGATGCGGCGAACGCCGCCAGTCGCACCCGATCCGAAGCCGAAGAGGGAGGCGTGGTGACGGACCGCGCAATCGCTGCGATGAACCTGATCGAAAGCAGCACCTCGGAGGTCGCCAAGATCATGGACCTGATCGACGACATCGCCTTCCAGACCAACCTGCTGTCGCTCAACGCCGGGGTCGAGGCCGCCCGCGCGGGCGAATCCGGGCGCGGCTTCGCCGTGGTCGCCAGCGAGGTGCGCGGCTTGGCCCAGCGCACCGCCGAGGCGGCGAGCGGCGTCAAGGAACTGATCGCGAAGAGCGCGAGCCACGTCTCGGACGGCGCCGCGCTGGTGAACGAGACCGGAGACCGGCTTTCGCGGATCGTCGACCAGGTCAAGGCGGTGTCAGGCATGATCGAGACGATCCGCGACGGCAGCCAAGCGCAATCGGCCGACATCTCGAGCCTGTCTCAGACGGTCGCGGACCTGGACGGACGGACGCAGGCCACCGCGGGCCAGAGCGAGGAACTGGCCGCGATGGGCATGCGCCTGCGGTCGGATGCAGAGGAACTGGCGCAATCCATGGCGGCCTTCCACCAGGTCGGGGTGAGGCAGGGAAGGCACGCCGCATGATCGTACGCCCGGAGACGTGGATGGCCCGGCCGCACCTGGCGGAGCACGCGTCCCGGGCCTACGGAGCCGGCGTCAGGTCGGCTCTGCCGAGCCGCGCCGCTGCAAACGCAGCATCAGCAAAAGCGCCAGCGCCGCATACACCGCAACGCCCAGCGCCAGCGGCATCGGCGTGCCATCGAAGGCCAGAGTCACCGGAACCGCGAAGCCGACCGCGAGGACCGTCGCCAGCGCGCTTGTCACCGACGCGGCCGTTCCGGCGATGTGGCCCATCGGCTCCAGCGCCAGCGCGTTGAGATTGCCGATGGTCAGCCCCGCCTGGAAGAACAGCGACGCCTGCCAGACCACGAAGCAGCCGAACAGCGCGGGTCCCGAGACGCCGGCCAGCAGGATGCAGACCATCGCGCCGCTCAGCACGACCTGAACGGTCAGCATCGCGGTGATCAGGACCCGCATGCCCAGCCGCATCACTAGCGCGGCGTTCAGGACGCTGGCCGAGGACGCGACGATGGCGATGCCGCCGAACCACAGCGGAAAGCTGTCTGCGCGGCCGAACGCGTCGTAGATCGGCTGCACGCTGGACAAGACCGAGAACAGCATCCCGAAACTCAGGGCCTGCACAATCAGCGCGATCCGCACCACCGGGTGACGCAGCACCTCGCCCGTCGCCGCACGCAACGCCTTGACGCGGAACGGGTGCCGCTCGGAGGCGGGCAGGGTCTCGGGCAGGCGCAGGGCAAGCCAGAGCGCGGCGATGCCGGCGAAGACGACGAAGGCCCAGAAGATGGCGCGCCAGCCGCCGACGCTCAGCAGCACGGCGCCGATGCTTGGCGCGAAGGCCGGCACCAGCGTGAAGACCATCATCACGAAGGACATGATCCGCGCCATGCCGCGCCCGGAATAGATGTCGCGCACGATGGCCAGCGCGACAACGCGCGGCCCTGCCGCCCCCAGCCCCTGCAACATGCGCGCGACCAGCAGCGCGGTCAGGCTTTCGGTCTGCGTCGCGGCCCAGGCGGATGCGGCATAAAGCGCAGCACCCGCCAAGATCACCGGCTTGCGCCCCAGCGCATCCGACAGCGGACCTGTGAAGAACGTGCCGACGCCCATGCCCAGCACGAAGGCCGTCACCACCAGCTGCGCCGACGCCAGGTCGCCCGGCGCGAGGTCGGCCGCGATGGCCGGCAGGGCCGGCAGCATCGCGTCGAGCGAGAAGGCGATGGTGGCGAACAGCATCGCCATGAGCGCGATGAACTCGAGGCGCGAGAGTTGGTGGGGCATGGAGGCTCCGGGCGGTTACCCGCGGCGCGTAGCACCGACCGCCGGAACAGGAAAGACGCGCGCCGTCATACCGGGTTTGCGTCGCCGGCGCCGTTCTCCATGCCGCGCAGTTCCTGGATCACCTTCGACCACAATTCCGGCGGCTGCGCGCCGGGCACCGCGTGCGTCTGCGCGACGATGAAGGTGGGCACCGCGTTGACGCCCATGCCGCGCGCAGCGGCGTCGCGCTCGACGATCTCGCGGCGATCCTCGTCGGTGGCGAGCAGGCGCAGGACGACGCTGGCATCCATGCCGCACCCGTCCGCGATGTCGGCCAGCACGTCGTGCGAACCGATGTCGCGCCCTTCGGCGAAATAGGCCCGGAACAGGGCGGACACGATCGCCGTCTGCACGCCCTCCAGCTCGGCCCAGTGGATCAGGCGGTGCGCGTCGATCGACGACGGCGTTCTTTTTATCGCCTCGAAGTCGATTGGAAGGCCTGCCGCCTCGGCCGCCTCGGCGATCGGCGCGTAGGCGCGCAAAGCGCCCTCCTTGCCGCCGAACTTGGCCTCGAGATAGGCGCGTCGGTCCATGCCCTCGCGAGGCATGTCGGGGTTGAGCATGAAGGGCAGCCAGCGGATGCGGAACGGGTGGCCCGGATGATCCGCCAGCGCGCGGTCGAGATGCGCCTTGCCGATATAGCACCAGGGACAGATCGGGTCGGAGAAGATGTCGAGCTGGGTCATGTCGGTCCTTTCCGTGTGCATCGCAGGCGATCAGGCGCAACGCGTCCGTCTCCTGTGCCACGGTCCGGGCAGAATGGCCAGCGCGCGGACCCGGCGCCGCTGGATGCAGGACATTGCGGCCCGCGCCGGGCCTGCGCTTGCAAGCGCCGCGGGGCGGGCCTAAGACGCCCCGCATGGACCGCGATCCGAAATCCCTGATCCGCATCGCGCGCGAAAGCGGCGAGACCCACGGCGCGGAGCCCATCGACCTGGCCGCACGGGTGCGTGGCCTGCGCAAGGCGCGCGGCTGGACGCTGGAGCAGGCGGCGCGGCAGGCGGGGCTGGCGCGCTCGACACTGTCGAAGATCGAGAACGGCCAGATGTCGCCCACCTACGAGGCGCTGAAAAAGCTGGCCGTTGGGCTGGACATCTCGGTGCCGCAGCTGTTCACCCCGCCGCGGCAGGATCGTGCGACCGGCCGGATGGCGGTGACGTGCGAGGGCGAGGGCGCGACCCAGCCCACCGCCACCTACGAGCACAGGCTGCTGGCCGAGGCGCTGTCGCAGAAGAAGATGCTGCCCTACCGCGCCCGCGTGCGCGCCCGCAGCATGGGCGAGTTCGACGGGTGGGTGCGCCATGACGGCGAGGAATTCCTGTACGTGCTGACGGGGATCGTGCGGCTGTACACCGAGTATTACGAGCCGGTGGAGATGCGCCGCGGCGACAGCGCGTATTACGACGCCACGATGGGCCACAACGTGATCTCGCTGAGCGAGGACGACGCGACGATCCTGTGGGTGACGTCGCTGGCTTGAGGCCGCGACGCGCGCCTGCGCCCTCCTAGTGCAGTTGCACCGAAAGCGGCAGCGCCATTCTTTCGATTTGCAGCACGTCCTCCAGCTCTTCGCCGGCCTCGAACAGCGTCAGGTCGTTGGTTTCCGCCAGCAGTCGGACCAGCGTCTCGCGGTCGAGCGGGGGCTCGCAGATGTCTTCGGCGCGCAAGCGGGGAAAGCGCTGCTCGAGCAGCGTGCGGATTGTGCTCCAGCGTTGCGTGACAAGCGACCAGTGCATGGCCCGTTCCTCCCCCGACGGCGAAGGTTAGTCCGGCTTTCCGCCGCGTCAACAAAAAGCGTCCTTCGGCCGCGGCCGAAGGACGCCAATGGGGCTTGACGACGCCGGTTCCTAGCGCTCGGGCAGCAGCCCGCGGGGCGAGAAGCGCAGCACCACGAGCAGGATGATGCCCATCGTCAGCAGCCGCATGTGCTGCGCCGCATCTGCAAGGCTGGCCTGAAACGGGCTGCCCGCCGGCAGGATGGCGCCGATTCCGGCGGCGAGTCCCTGCGCCATCGGTTCCACCTGGACCCAGAGAAACCAGATCAGGAAGCCGCCGAGAATGGCGCCGAGGTTGTTGCCCGAGCCGCCGACGATCACCATGACCCAGATCAGGAAGGTGTAGCGCAGCGGCTGGTAGCTGCCCGGCGTCAGCTGGCCGTCCAGCGTGGTCATCATCGCGCCGGCGACGCCGCAGATCGCGCTGCCCAGCACGAAGACCTGCAGGTGCCGGGCGGTGACGTTCTTGCCCATGGCGCGGGCGGCCGTCTCGTTGTCGCGGATCGCGCGCATCATCCGGCCCCAGGGCGAGCTCAGCGCCAGTTGTGCCAGAACCAGCAGTGCAACCAGCACGATCGCGAACAGGATCGAGTAGCCGAACTTCACGTAGAGCGACGACGCCGTGGCCGGGTCCATGCCCAGCGTGGCCGCCCGCTCGACGAAAGCGGGATCGTTCTGCAGGTCGATTTCGTAGGGGACGGGGCGGGGCAGGCCGATCACGTTCTTGACGCCGCGCGCCAGCCATTCCTCGTTCTTCAGCACCGCGATGATGATTTCGGCGATGCCCAGCGTGGCGATGGCCAGGTAATCCGACCGAAGTCCCAGCGCAATCTTTCCGATGATCCAGGCCGCGCCCGCGGCCAGCAGCCCGCCCACCGGCCAGGCCAGAACCACCGGCAAGCCCAGCCCGCCGAGATACCCGGTCTGCGCCGAGTTCACGGCCTCGACCGCGCCGACACCCGCGTCGAACACCCAGCGATACGCGAAGAAGCCGACGATCAGGACGGCGATCATCAGCCAAGCGCTGCGCATCCGGCGCCAGGCCATGACGCCCGCGATCACGGTGGCGGCGCCCAATGCAAGCCCGGCCATGATGCGCACGCCGCCGGCGCTCCACGCCTCGGGGACGGCGGGCATCGAGGTCAGCACCACGGCGAGCCCGCCGAGCGCGACGAAGCCCATCACGCCCACGTTGAACAGCCCGGCGATGCCCCATTGCAGGTTGACGCCCAGCGCCATCACGGCGCTGACCAGCCCCATGTTCAGGATCAGGACCGCGGTGTTCCAGCTTTGCAGGAACCCGGTGCCCAGGATCAGCACCGCGACCAGCGCGAACAGCAGCGGCGCCTTGAGCGTCTGGCTCATACCGATTTCCCCCGGAACAGGCCCGTGGGGCGGAAGATCAGCACCACCAAGAGGATCATGAACGAGACCGCGAACTTGTAGTCGGTGCTCAGCAGCTGGACCAGGCCGTCTGGCTCGAGCGCCTGCGGCATGGCGTATTCCAGCACCTTCTTCCAGGCATAGGTGATCGCCACTTCGGAAAAGGCGATGACGAAGCCGCCCACGATGGCGCCGATCGGGCTGCCGAGGCCCCCGACGATGGCGGCGGCGAAGATCGGCAGCAGCAACTGGAAGTAGGTGAACGGCTTGTAAGACTTGTCGAGGCCGTAGAGCACGCCCGCCACGGTGATCAGGGCGGCGACGATCAGCCATGTCACGCGCTCGACCTTTTCGGGACTGATGCCCGACAGCAGGGCCAGATCCTCGTTGTCGGAATAGGCGCGCATCGACTTGCCGGTGCGCGTGCGGTTGAGGAACCAGAACAGGAGCGCCACCACCAAAACGGCCGTGATCACGGTGATACCCTGCGTGGTGCGGATTGCGAGGCCTTCTTCGAGGCCGGTCATCTCGCGGAAATCGCGGGCATTGATGATGAACCGCTCGCCGTCCGCGAAGTTGCGGTCGTCGGGGCCGAGGATGACACGCGTGAGGCCGTTATAAACGAACATCACGCCGATCGACACGATCACCAGCATCACCGGCTTGGCCTTCTTGCGGCGGTAGAAGCGATAGACCACACGGTCGGTCGCCAGCACGAGAAGCGCCGTGCCCGCGATCCCGAAAGGGATCGCCAGAAGAGCTGTCGGCAGCACGCCAAGCGTGATACCCATCGACTGGAACCACCAGGTGAACAGGATGGTGACCAGTGTCCCGAAGGCCATGGTGTCGCCATGCGCGAAGTTCGAGAACCGCAGGATGCCGTAGATCAGCGTGACACCGAGCGCCCCCAGCGCAAGCTGCGCGCCATAGGCGACCGCCGGAACGATCACGAAATTCGACAGCGCCACGATGGCGTTGAGTAGATCCATCACCAATCCCCTGCCGAGTTTAGATGCGCGAACACCGTTGTTGCCGGCGCCGCCCCGCGCCCGTTGCCCGCCATGCGCTGCGTCATCGCACCGGTCATCCGCCCAGGAAGGCCCGGCGGACCTCGGGATCGGCCAGCAGGTCGCGGCCCGTGCCGGTATGCGCGTTGGCACCCTGAACCAGCACGTAGCCCTTGTCGGCGATCTCCAGCGCCTGGCGCGCGTTCTGTTCGACCATCAGGATCGAGATGCCGGTGCGCGCGACCTCGATGATGCGGTCGAACAGCTCGTCCATGACGATGGGCGACACGCCGGCGGTGGGCTCGTCCAGCATCAGAAGCTGCGGCTGCGTCATCAGCGCGCGCCCCACCGCGACCTGCTGGCGCTGCCCGCCCGACAGCTCTCCGGCCGCCTGCCGGCGCTTGTCGCGCAGGATCGGGAAAAGATCGTAGATCTGCTCCATCGTGGCGCGGAAGTCGTCGGCGCGGATGAACGCGCCCATCTCCAGATTCTCTTCGACCGTCATCGAGGTGAAGATGTTCGACGTCTGCGGCACGAAGCCCATGCCCTCGCGCACGCGGGCCTGGGGCGTCAACGCGGTGATGTCGCGCCCGTCCAGCGTGACCGACCCCTCGCGCAGGTCGAGCATGCCGAACACCGCCTTCATCGCGGTCGACTTGCCGGCGCCGTTGGGGCCGACGATCACCGCGATCTCGCCGCGTTCAACGGTGATCGTGCAGCCATGCAGGATGTCGCCGCCGCCATAGCCGCCGACCATGCCTTCGGCCGACAGGAACGGCTTGCCGGGCGCGGGCTTGACCTCTCCACTCTCGCGGTAGCCGTCGACCTCGCCCACCCCCAGCGGATTGGCGATCGACCGGTCGCGGTTGCCACGGTCGTCCTGATAAGGATTGCCGCTCATGCCGCTCCCTCGCGCTTTTTCTGTTCAAACATGTCGCGGGGATGATCGCTCTGTATGAGCGGAAGGGGCAGGGCCGCCACACCGTGGCGCGTTTGCGCGACGCGGATACCCGGAAAACGCGCGATCACGACACGGCCTCCTTGTTCTTGAGACCGGTGCCCAGATAGGCCTCGATGACCTGCTCGTTCGCCTTGATCTCGTCGATCGTGCCCTCGGCCAGCACGTGGCCTTCGGCCATGACGATGACCGGATCGCACAGGCGTCCGATGAATTCCATGTCATGCTCGATCATGCAGAAGGTATAGCCACGCTCGCGGTTCAGCCGCAGGATCGCGTCGCCGATGGTGTTCAGCAGCGTGCGGTTCACGCCGGCGCCGACCTCGTCGAGGAACACGATCTTGGCGTCCACCATCATCGTGCGGCCCAGTTCCAGAAGCTTCTTCTGGCCGCCCGACAGGTTGCCCGCGCGCTCGTCCTTGAGATGCGAAATCGTCAGGAAATCAAGAACATCGTCGGCCTTCTTCAGCAACTCGGCCTCTTCGCGCGCAATGCGCGAGCGGCCGATCCAGGCGTTCCAGATGGATTCCCCCGACTGGCCGCCCGGCACCATCATCAGGTTCTCGCGGCAGGTCATCGAGGAGAATTCATGCGCGATCTGGAAGGTGCGCAGCAGGCCCTTGTGGAACAGCTCGTGCGGCGGCAGGCCAGTGATGTCCTCGCCATCCATGATGACTTGGCCCGACGTGGGCGGCAGGGCGCCGGCGATGACGTTGAACAGCGTTGTCTTGCCCGCACCGTTGGGGCCCACGAGCCCGGTGATCGAGCCGGTCTCGATCCGCAGCGACGCACCGTCGACGGCGCGGAAGCCGCCGAAATGGCGGTGCAGGTCCCTGACTTCGATCACGCGTCTTCCCCGGTCATGCGCGCCTGATGCGCGGCTTTCTTATTGCGCGCCCGTGGCGCGTCCTGAAATGGCGGCGGCCCGGACGGTACCGTCCGGGCCGCGCGCTTCATGCATAAAGCATTACTTGAAATCAACCGTCGAATACTCGCCGTCCTTGATCTCGTAGTAACGGTAGGTGCCCGAGGCCTCGCCCGGTCCGATCAGTTCGACTGCGGTGGCGCCGTCGTAGTCGACATCGCCGCCATCGGCGAGGATCTGCAGCGCCTTGGCCAGCTCGCCGGGCATGATCTTCTCGCCGGGTGCGTTGGCGACGTTCATGACGTTGTCGGCCACCGCCTGCGAGGTCGCTTCGCCGCCCGCCATCATCGCCAGCGCGATCAGTGCCGCCGCGTCATAGCTTTCGCGGGTGAAGGTCGAGTCGCCGTTGATGCCCGCTTCCTCGGTGATCTCCAGGAAGCGGTCGGCGCCTTCGCCTTCCGACCACGGAGCAGCACCGAAGCTGCCGTTCAGGTCGTCGCCCAAGTCGGCCGTCAGGGCGTCGGAATACATCCCGTCGCCCATCATGAACGTGTCGAAGGCGCCGGTATCGAGCGACGACTGGATCATGCCCTTGCCGCCCTGGTCGGAATAGCCGAACACGGCCAGCAGTTCGCCCCCGGCCGAGGCCAGCGACGCGACTTCCGACGAATAGTCGGCCTTGCCGTCCTCGTGCGCGGACGACAGAGTGACGGTGCCGCCCTGCTCCTCGAACGCGGAGATGAAGCTGTCCGCCAGACCCTTGCCGTAGTCGTTGTTGGTGTAGGTCACCGCGACTTCGGTGATGCCGCGCTCTTCCAGGATGTCGGCCAGGACCTGGCCCTGACGCGCGTCGGACGGCGCGGTGCGGAAGAACAGGCCGTTGTCCTCGGCGTTCGACAGTGCCGGCGAGGTTGCCGATGGCGAGATCATCGGGATGCCGTTGGGTACGGCGACGTTGGACAGCACGGCGCCGGTGACGCCCGAGCAATCCGCGCCGACGATCGCCACGACGCCGTCAGAGGTCACCAGACGCTCGGCCGCCGCGGTGGCGGCAGCGCTGTCGATGCAGGTGCTGTCGGCGCGCACCGGAACCAGCGTGCGGCCTTCGAGGAAGTTGCCGCTTTCGTTGACCTCGGTCATCGCAAGCTCGGCGCTGGCAGCCATCTGCGGCGTAAGCGATTCGATCGGGCCGGTGAAGCCCATGATGATGCCGACCGGCACGTCCTGCGCCATCGCGGTGCCGCCTGTCAGCGCGCAGACCGCCGTCGCAGCGAGATACTTTTTCATCGTCCACTCCCATGTTGGATCGTTGTCCGGCGCGCAGCCTAGGCGCGGGCGGCGCAAAAGAAAAGAGCGCCCGCGCGTGCCGCGCATGTTCCGCTACGCGCCGCGTTTCGCGGGCGGAGGGACCGTTCAGACCGGCGTTCGCGTCGACTGCGCGCCGCGCTCGCGGTAGGGCGTCGTCTGGTAATGCGCGCGGTAGCACTTCGAGAAGTGCGAGGGCGAGGTGAAGCCGCAGGCCAGCGCCACGTTGATCACGCTCATGTCGGTCTGCATCAGCAGGTTCCGCGCCTTCTGAAGGCGCAGTTCCATGTAGTACCGCTTGGGGCTGCGGTTGAGGTAGCGCCGGAACAGCCGCTCCAGCTGGCGCGTGGACATGCCGACCTCGTGCGCCAGGATCGCCGGGCTGATCGGCTCCTCGATGTTGGCCTCCATCTTGTGGATGACCTGGCTGAGCTTGGGGTGGCGCACGCCGATGCGGGTGGGGACCGACAGGCGCTGGGTGTCCTGGTCGGTGCGGATCGCGTTGTAGATCAGCTGGTCGGCCACTGCGCCGGCCAGATCCTCGCCGTGGTCGTCGGCGATCACCTTCAGCATCAGGTCCAGCGAGGATGTCCCGCCTGCGGTGGTCATGCGGCTGCCGTCATGCACGAAGACGGACTTGGTCAGCGTCACGTCGGGAAATTCCTCGGCGAAGCTGTCGTGGTTTTCCCAGTGGATGGTCGCGCGCCTGCCGTCCAAGAGGCCGGCGCGGGCGAGCGTCCAGCCGGCGGTGCACAGTCCGCCCAGCCGCGGGCCGCGCCGCGCCTCGCGCCGCAGCCAGTTCAGCAGCGTCTTCGTGGTGGCGCCGGCCACGTCGATGCCCCCGCACAGCATCGCGGTGTCGTCGCGCGCAAGCTCGGGCAGGGCGGTGTCCAGCCGGAACGCGACCCCGGCCGAACTGGTGACGTGGTCGGGTCCGACTCCGTCGTCCTCGGGCTCGCCGGTGATGACCCAGTCGTAGAGCCGGCGGCCGGACACGAGGTTGGCGATCCGCAGGCATTCCACCGCCGAGGCGAAGGACAGCATGGTGAAGCGCGGCAGCAGCACGAAGACGAAGCGGCGCGGCCGTTCCGGTGCGGCTGGGGTCACGGGCTGGCGGGGCGGTGGCGGCATGGCGCGTCCCTGATGGCACCCCTTCGGGGCGTCTGCTTGCGCGTTGCGCGCGGCTGTTCCTGCGCCCCGCGGGCGGCGTCTCGGGCGCCATGGGCGCGGCTCCAGATGGTCAGAGTGCGACGATAGCGTCAAGGGATGTCGCGGATGGACTATGGCCACCGGCCTGCCGCCTGGGCTATGGGTGGAACGTTAACGCTCACCACGAGGATGCGGAGAAAACAGATGACCGAGTGGCAGAAAACGGATTGGCGCGCCAAGCCGCGGGTGCAGATGCCCGAGTATACCGACGGGGCCGCGCTTGCGGCGGTCGAGGCGCAGCTGGCCAAGTATCCGCCGCTGGTCTTCGCGGGCGAGGCGCGCAAGCTCAAGGCGCAGCTCGGCGCCGCCGGCCGCGGCGAGGCGTTCCTGTTGCAGGGCGGCGATTGCGCCGAGGCCTTCGATCAGTTCAGCGCCGACAGTATCCGCGACACCTTCAAGGTCATGCTGCAGATGGCGATGGTGCTGACCTACGGCGCCAAGGTCCCGGTGGTGAAGGTGGGTCGCATGGCCGGCCAGTTCGCCAAGCCCCGCAGCGCGCCGGTCGAGGTCAAGGACGGCGTCGAACTGCCCAGCTACCGCGGCGACATCGTCAACGAACTGGCCTTCACGCCCGAGGCGCGCATTCCGGACCCGCGGCGCATGCTGCAGGCTTACACACAGGCGGCGGCCACGCTGAACCTGCTGCGCGCGTTCTCGACCGGGGGCTATGCCGACGTGCACAAGGTGCACCAGTGGACGCTGGGCTTCACCGAGGGCGAGAAGGCCGCGAAATACCGCGACATGGCCAGCCGTATCACCGATACGCTGGACTTCATGAAGGCCGCGGGCGTCGACAGCGACCACGCGCACACGCTGCAGACGGTGGACTTCTACACCAGCCACGAGTCCCTGCTGCTGGAATACGAAGAGGCGCTCTGCCGGCTCGACTCGACCTCCGGCAAGTGGCTGGCGGGTTCGGGCCACATGATCTGGATCGGCGACCGCACGCGCCAGCCCGACGGCGCGCACGTGGAATTCGCCCGCGGCGTTCTGAACCCGGTGGGTCTGAAATGCGGGCCGACCACCACGGCCGAGGACCTCAAGGTGCTGATGGCAAAGCTGAACCCGCACAACGAGGCCGGCCGCCTGACGCTGATCGCGCGCTTCGGCGCCGGCAAGGTGGCCGAGCATCTGCCCCGCCTGATCAAGGCCGTGCGCGAGGCAGGCGCTACCGTGACCTGGGTCTGTGACCCGATGCACGGCAACACGATCAAGTCGGGATCAGGCTACAAGACTAGGCCCTTCGAGCTGGTGCTGCGCGAGGTGCAGGAGTTCTTTGCCGTCCACAATGCCGAAGGCACCGTGCCGGGCGGCGTGCATTTCGAGATGACCGGGCAGGACGTCACCGAATGCACCGGCGGCGTTCACGCCGTGTCCGAAGAGGACCTGTCGGACCGCTACCACACCGCCTGCGATCCACGCCTGAACGCGACGCAATCGCTGGAGCTGGCCTTCCTCGTGGCCGAGGAACTGACGGCGCGGCGCAGTGTGGTCTCGGACGCGGCACACGGCTGAACCGGCTGCCGCAGAGCCGATCCGCAACGACAAAGCCCGGCTATCGGCCGGGCTTTTTGCGTGACAGGGGCGAAAAGGCTCAGTCGTTGCAGACGACCAGTGTCAGGTGTCCGCGCGCAACCGGACGCGCGTCGCCGGGCACGTGTGTGGCGACGGAAGCGGGCGCATCGGACACGACCGCCGGGCGCGGCGTGGGCATGCGGTCGCCGCGTAGCGTTGGTGCCGGAGTGGGCGTCACCGCCTCACGCCGAAGCGGCGCTGCGTCCGGCGCGGTTGCCGTGTCGATCCGCTCGACATCGACCGACGTGATCGTGAAGCGGCGCGGCGCGCGTCCGATCCGACCTTCGCTGACGAAGGCGCCCAGGGCACGCGTCACCTCGCCGAAGTCCGAGCGCAGCGGCATAACGACCATCTGCGCCGATATCGCCGGACGGCCGAAGCCTTCCTGCGAAGCCAGTGTCAGGCGGATGATCGCCGGCTCGGCGAACATCGACTTGATCGCCTCGGCAAAGCGGTCGCGATCCTCGGCCGCGATCAGCGTCGAGAGCGGCATGCCCGTCACCTGCATGCCCATCATGTCCGAAAGATGGCCGCCCGCGACGCGGATCTTCGCCATGCCCGGCGCGATTCTCTCCAGCAGGAACGCGTTCTCGAGGGCGCTTTCCATGCCGCGCGGATCGACCGCGCTGCGAAGCGGCACCTTGCCGTTCTCGACCAGGCCGTGCCAGTAGGCCTCGACCACGCGGATCGCGGTTTGGGTGCGCGATTTCTCGTGCGCCGTCAGCGAAATCACGCCGGATGCGGTGCTGCCGCCAAGATCATTTTTGCCATTGCCAAACATCGTCACCACTCCCGTCTTCGCCGGTCTGCCGTTGCCCGTCCGGTGATGCGGAGGGGTCGTCCGACCAGCTGCGTCGTTCAACTTCCTTGAATTGAAGATACACAATTTCGCCGCAATTTCCTCTCATTTGTTAAGCAAGGGTTAACGCCCGCGCCACCTGGGGCCTCCCGAGCCGTGCTTGCCATGCCGCGCGCGTGGCGATACCGCAGGGCACGCGAGAAAAAGAGGCCGGGGCCATGCTGCAATCTATGACGGGATACGCCGCGCGGCGCGCCGAGGGGGCGGGCCACGACTGGGCGTGGGAGATTCGCGGCGTGAACGGCAAGGGGCTCGACCTGCGCCTGCGGCTGCCGGACTGGATCGCGGGGCTGGAGCCGCCCTTGCGTGCTGCGGTGCAGGGCAGGGTGGCGCGCGGATCGATCCAGGTTGGGCTGCGCGTCTCGGCCGAGGGGGGCGCGGGCGCGCTGAATCTGGACGAGGCGGCGATGGGTGCCGCGCTGGATGCGCTGGCCCGCGTCGAGGCCGAGGCGCTGGCGCTCGGCATGACGCTGGCGCCGTCGCGTGCCGCCGACATCGTGACCCTCCGCGGTGTCCTGACCGCCGAGGCGCCGCAGGCCGACGACGCAGCGCTGCGCGACGCGCTGATGGCGGATTTCGGCGAGGTTCTGGACGCCTTCTGTGCGATGCGGGCCGCAGAAGGCGCGCGCCTGCATGCAATCCTATCGGCACAGATCGACGAGATCGCCGCGCTGACCGAAGAAGCCGCGCAATCGGCCGGCGCGCGCGACGCCGCGCTGCGCGACCGCCTGCGCGCTCAGATGGCGCGCGTGATGGACAACGCCTACATCGTCCCGTCCGGCCTCGATGCGGGGCGGCTGGAGCAGGAGCTTGCGCTGCTGGCGGTCAAGTCGGACGTTACCGAAGAGTTCGACCGCCTGCGCGCGCATATCGCGGCGGCACGCGACCTGCTGGCGTCGGACGCGCCCGTCAGCCGCAAGCTGGATTTCCTGTGCCAGGAATTCATGCGCGAGGCCAACACCCTGTGCTCGAAATCGAACGACGCGGCATTGACCCGGGCGGGGCTCGCGCTCAAGACCGTGATCGAGCAGTTTCGCGAGCAAGTTCAGAACGTGGAATAGGAATGCGCATGTCCGACCGGCGCGGTCTTCTGATCATCCTGTCCTCGCCCTCGGGGGCCGGCAAGTCGACTTTGTCGAAGCGTCTGCGCGAATGGGACCCGACGATCGAGTTCTCGGTCTCGGCCACCACGCGCGCGCCGCGTCCCGGCGAGGTCGACGGGCAGGATTACTATTTCGTCACCGAGGCCGAGTTCAAGCGCATGGTGCGCGACGGCGAGATGCTGGAACACGCTCATGTCTTCGGCAATTTCTACGGCACGCCCCGCGCGCCGGTCGAGAAGGCCATCGCCGCGGGCAGCGACGTGCTGTTCGACATCGACTGGCAGGGCGCGCAGCAGATCGCCAATTCGCCGCTGAACCTGCACACGCTGTCGGTGTTCCTGCTGCCGCCCTCGATCGAGGAGTTGCGCCGCAGGCTGGTCAGCCGTGGTCAGGATCCCGACGAGGTGATCGCCCGGCGCATGCAGAAAAGCTGGGACGAGATCAGCCACTGGGGCGGTTACGACTACGTGCTGATCAACGAGAAGATAGACGAGACCGAGGAGTGCCTGAAGGCCGTGGTGACAGCGGCGCGCCTGCGCCGCAGCCAGCAGCCGGCACTGACCGATCACGTGCGCGCGCTGCAATCGCAATTCGAGGAGTTGGCATGAGCGTTTACTATCTGGATGGCCAGGCACCGGTGCTGGCCGACGACGTCTGGGTGGCGCCGGGGGCGCACGTGATCGGCAACGTGACGCTGGAGGCGGGGGTTTCCGTCTGGTTCGGGACGACGATGCGCGGCGACAACGAGCCTATGCGCGTGGGCGAGGGCACGAACCTGCAGGAAAACGTGGTGTGCCATTCCGATCCCGGCTTTCCGCTGACCGTCGGCGCGGGCTGCACGATTGGGCACAAGGCGATGCTGCACGGCTGCACGATCGGGGACAACACGCTGATCGGCATGGGTGCAACCGTGCTGAACGGCGCGAAGATCGGCAGGAACTGCCTGATCGGCGCCGGGGCACTGGTGACCGAGGGCAAGGAGATCTCCGATGGCAGCCTGGTGATGGGAATGCCGGCCAAGGTCGTGAAGTCGCTGGACCAGGCGGCGATCGAGGGGCTGCGCGCCTCGGCGCGTCACTACCGGCAGAACGCGGCGCGGTTCGCAAAGGGCCTGACGGAGGTGTAGGGGCGCTGCCCCTCTCGTCCCTGCCGGCCAATTCACCCCAGGCTTTTTTCGAGCAGAAGAAGACAAAATGACCGACGCGCCCATGAAACCCAGCCTGCAACGCCCGATCGCGCCACGCATCGGCGCCTCGCGCCCGGTGGTCAGCCCGATCATGCCGTCGGTGGTCTATGCGTCGGAGACGCCCGATACGCTGGACGACCAGTACGAAGGCCGCACGCAGGGCTACGCCTATGCGCGCGAGGGGCATCCGAACGCGGACGCGCTGGCGCGGCGGCTGGACGCGATGGAGGGCGTGTCGGGCGGCGTCGTCACGGGCTCCGGGATGGCGGCGGTCGCGGCTGTGCTGCTGGGGCTGACGAAGGCCGGCGATCACGTCGTAGGCGCCGACCAGCTTTACGGCCGCTCGCTGCGGATGATGAAGGAAGACCTGCCGCGCCTCGGGATCGAGACCTCGCTGGCCGATCCCACGGACGTGGCGGCGATCGAGCGCGCGTTGCGGCCCGAGACGCGGCTGGTGCTGATCGAGGTGGTGTCGAACCCGACGCTGCGCATCGCCGACCTCGATGGAATCGCGCAGCTGTGTCGCGAGCGCGGCGTCCTGCTGGCGGTCGACAACACCTTCACCACGCCGGCGGCGATCCGGCCCGTGGACCATGGCGCGGACATCGTCATCCAGTCGGTGACCAAGCTGCTGGCGGGCCACTCCGACGTCACGCTGGGCTGGGTCGGGGCACGCGAAGCCACGCTCAACGACGCGATGCGCGTCTTCGCCACCACCACCGGCATGAGCGCAAGCCCGTTCGATTGCTGGCTGGCCGAGCGCGGGCTGGCGACGTTCGAGCTGCGCTTTGCCCGCGCGCAGGACACCGCCGCGCGGCTGGCGGCGCATCTGGCCGGGCAGGCGGGCGTGAAGCGCGTGCTTTACCCGACGCGCGGCGATCACCCGGATTCCGCCCGCGCACAGGCGGTGCTGCGCGGCCGCGGCTGCAACATGGTCAGCTTCGAGATCGAGGGCGGCCGGGCCGCCGCCAATGCCTTCGCCGCCGCCGCCGAGGGCATCGCCTTCGCGCCGACGCTGGGCGACGTCGGCACCACGCTGTCGCATCCGCCCTCGTCCTCGCACCGGGCGCTGACGCCCGAGGGCCGCGCCTCGCTTGGGATCTCCGAAGGGTTCTTCCGCGTATCGGTCGGGCTCGAGGACCCCGAGGCGCTGATCACGACCTTCGACGCGGGGCTGGCCGCCGCGCGGGCGGTCTGATGCAGGTCGCGGCGATGCTGGACGCGGTACCGCTGCCCGCGCTGGCCATTCGCCGCGACGAGCGCATCGAGGCCGCCAACGCCGAGGCCGCGGCGCTGCTGGGCCCGGGGCTCGCGGGGCGGCACTTCATCACCGCGCTGCGCCAACCCGCGCTGCTGGACGCGGTCGAGGCTTGTCTGCGCCGCGGCGAGCCGCGCAAGGCCGAGTACCTGACCAACGACGGCGAACAGGACACGACGTTCCGGGTGACGGCGCGGGCGTTGACGCTGGATTCGGGACGCGGCGCGCTGGTCTGCTTCGAGGACGTCACGCACCTGGAACAGGCCGGCCAGATGCGGCGCGACTTCGTCGCCAATGTCAGCCACGAACTGCGCACGCCGCTGACCGCGCTGATCGGTTTCATCGAGACGCTGCAGGGGCCCGCTCGCGACGACGACGCCGGGCGCGACCGCTTCCTGTCGATCATGGCGCACGAGGCGCAGCGCATGAACCGCCTCGTCGGCGACCTGCTGTCACTCAGCCGTGTCGAGGCCGAGGAACGCGTGCGACCGACCGCGCGGATCAAGCTGGCCGAGCTTGTCCGCTCGACCCTGCACGGGCTGCAGCCCTTGGCCGAGAAGGCCGGGATCGAGCTGCGCCACGTTCTGCCGGACACGGTCGTGACGATCATCGGCGACGACGACCAGCTGCGTCAGGTGGTGACCAACCTGACCGAGAACGCGATCAAGTATTCCGGCCGCGGCACGCAGGTGACCGTGACGCTGAACGGGCCGGACTACCAGCCCGCGTTGCGCGGGGCCGGAGTGTCGATTCAGGTGACCGATACCGGGCCGGGAATCGAGGCCTTCCACATCCCCCGCCTGACCGAGCGTTTCTACCGCGTCGACAGCCACCGCTCGCGCGAGAAGGGCGGCACGGGGCTGGGCCTGGCCATCGTCAAGCACATCGTGAACCGCCACCGCGGACGGTTGCGGGTGGACAGCCGGCCGGGGCAGGGAACGACGTTCACCGTGGTCCTGCCGGCGCAGCAGGGATGACGGCCGGCCGCGGCCGACGGAGCGCCGATGCGGCGGATCGGGCGCTTGTTCCCGGCATCCCGACGGTGCGCAGCCGCGCGCTGACGCAAGGGCATCCCCGGATGTCATCAAACTGTTACACGTCTGTTACAGAAGGGCCGCGCGTCGAATCCCCGGGTTCGTCGCGCGATGAATGTCGAACCGAAGAGGAGCGATGCTTTTGGCCTCCAGACCGACTCTTCCTGCGCTGGCGCTGGCGCTGACGATGCTGTCCGCGACGGGCGCGGTCGCGCAGACGCGCGACAACGTTCAGGTGGCGGGCTCCTCGACGGTGCTGCCCTACGCCTCGATCGTGGCAGAAGCCTTTGGCGAGAACACCGATTTTCCGACGCCGGTCGTCGAATCGGGTGGATCGTCCGCGGGCCTGGCGCGGTTCTGCGAAGGCGTGGGCGAGAACACCATAGACATCGCCAACGCGTCGCGCGCGATCCGGGAAGGCGAGATCGCGGCCTGCGCCGCGAACGGCGTGACCGAGATCATAGAGGTGCGCATCGGGTATGACGGCATCGTCTTCGCCAGCCGCGTCGACGGTCCCGACATCGACGCGTTCGAACCCGCCGACTGGTATCTCGCTCTGGCCGAACGCCTTCCGCTGAACGGCACCATGTTGGCCAACCCGAACCGGACTTGGGCCGACGCGAACCCCGACCTGCCGGACGTCGAGATCGCCGCCTACATTCCCGGCACGAAGCACGGCACGCGCGAGGTCTTCGAAGAGCAGGTCCTGCTGGCCGGCTGCGAGGACGTCGGCGCGTTGCAGGCAATGCTCGACATGGGCCTGTCCGAGGACGAGGCCGAAGATGCCTGTGTGTCCGTCCGCACCGACGGAAGCGCGGTCGACATCGACGGCGACTACACGGAGACGCTGGCGCGGATCGAGTCCAACCCCCAAGGCGTGGGCGTGTTCGGGCTGTCGTTCTACGAGAACAACACCAGCACGCTGAAGGCGGCCACCATGGGCGGTGTAGAACCGACCGCGCAGACCATCGCGTCGGGCGAATACCCGGTGTCGCGCCCGCTGTTCTTCTACGTCAAGAAGGCGCATCTGGGCGTCATCCCAGGTCTGAAGGAATTTACGTCGTTCTTCGTTGCCGATCCCCTGGCAGGGCCAAAGGGACCGTTGGCAAACTACGGACTGGTCTCTGACCCCGAACTGGCCGAGACACAGGCCAAGGTCGAGAACGAGATCACGCTGTCGCAAGAGGGCCTGTGATCGCTTTCCGTCGCCCCGGCTAACGGCGCGACGCCGTCGGCCGGAGCTTCTTTCCGCGGACCGGCCGGTCCGCATCCGTTAAATGCGGACATGCCTGTCCGCACTCACGACCAAGGGGATGCCGATGCCCGTGCTCTGGCTGGTTCTGATCGTCGCGACGCTTGCGCTGGGGGGCTTCTTCGCGGGCCGCCGCAGGGCGTTGTCCGACGCCGGGGGCGATCACCGCCGTTTGCATTCGCTGCCGGCCTATTACGGCTGGAACGCGGCGCTGAAGGTCGCCGTTCCTGCCGCGGGCGTCCTGACCGTCTGGCTGCTGGCGCAGCCCCTCGTCGTCGGGCTGGTCGTCGTGGGCGACCTGCCGCAGGACGTCGTCACCGAAGGGTCGTCGATGGACCTGGTGATGTCCGAAGTGCGGCGCACCGTCTCGGGTCTCGAAGGCGCGGTCGCGGCGGGGGTGATGTCGCCCGAGGAGGCGCGAAGCCCCCTGCTGGACGCGCAACGCATCAGCGAGGCGCTGCGCGAGGCGGGCCAGATCGTGTCGGGGCAACTGCCGCAACCCGTCATCTCGGCGGCGCAGCAGATGCGCCAGTTGGACAACGCCGGCGACTGGCTGATGAGCGGGGCGGCCCTGGCGGCGGCACTCGCCGGCCTGCTCTGGGCGCTGCGCGAGACCGGCGCCGCGTTCCGGGCGCGCAACGCCGTCGAGAATGGGCTGCGCGCGGTGCTGGTCGCGGCCGCGTCGCTTGCGGTGCTGACGACGCTGGGCATCGTGCTGTCGCTGATCTTCAACACGGTCGAATTCTTCCGGATCTATCCGGCGTCCGAGTTCTTCGGTTCGCTGACCTGGTCGCCCAGCTTCGGTGGCAGATCGGAACTGGGGATCTGGCCGCTGTTGTGGGGCACGCTCTACATCTCGCTCATCGCGCTGATCGTGGCGGTGCCGATCGGGCTGTTCGCCGCGATCTACCTGTCGGAATATGCCAGCCGACGGGTGCGCTCGGTCGTCAAGCCGCTGCTCGAGGTGCTCGCCGGCATTCCCACCATCGTCTACGGTCTTTTCGCGCTGCTGACCGTCGGCCCGCTGCTGATGGAGGTCTTCGGCAACGAGGGGCTGGGCTGGATGCGCTCGGGGACCGCAGTGATGACGGCGGGGCTGGTCATGGGGATCATGCTGATCCCGTTCGTGTCCTCGCTGTCCGACGACATCATCAACGCGGTTCCGCAAAGCCTGCGCGACGGCAGCTACGGGCTGGGCGCCACGCAGTCCGAGACCATCCGCAAGGTGATCCTGCCCGCGGCGCTGCCGGGCATCGTCGGCGCCATTCTTCTGGCCACCAGCCGCGCCATCGGCGAGACGATGATCGTCGTGCTGGGCGCGGGGGCGGCGGCACGGCTGTCGCTGAACCCCTTCGACGCCATGACAACGATCACCGCCAAGATCGTCAGCCAGTTGACCGGCGACGCCGACTTCTCCAGCCCCGAGGCGCTAGTCGCCTTCGCGCTGGGGATGACCCTGTTCGTCATCACGCTTGCGCTGAACATCGTGGCGCTGGTGGTCGTGCGCAAATACCGGGAACAGTACGAATGACCGATGCCAGCACGAACAGCGCCCCCGCGGCGCGCAAGGGGGCCTCGTTGCACCGGACCGATCCGCGGACCCGCCGGCGCAACGGCGCCGAGCGGCGGTTCCGCCTCTACGGCGCCGCGGCGATCAGCATGGGCCTTCTGTTCCTGTGTGTACTCGCGGTCTCGATCATCCGCTCGGGCGCGCCGGCCTTCACCCACGCCGTGGTCGAGGTCGAGTTCACGCTGAGCGAGGCGCAGTTCGAGGAGGCGGAAAGCCAGCTTCTCAAGACCGCCGTCTACGAACGCTACTTCAACGCCGCGCTCACCGCGCAGCTGCGCGACGCGGGTTTCGACGTCGCCTTCGACGAGAACACGATCCGGCGCATCATCGGCAAGACCGGCGGCACGATCCGCTCGTACTACCGCGCCGATCCCGACCGGGTCGGGGAGTCCGTCACCCTGGATCTGCCCGTGTCGAGCCGCGTCAACGGCTACATCAAGGGCCGCGTCACGCGCGAGAACCTGCTGGATTCCCGCTTCCTCACGCAGGCCGACCTGGACCTGGTCGACGCGATGCGCGACCGCGGGCTGATCGAGACCAAGTTCAACTGGGGCTTCCTGACCGGCAAGGATTCCGGCGTCGACAATCCCGGCGGCGCCGGGATCGGCGCCAGCGTGGTGGGGTCGTTCTTCATGATGCTGGTGGTGCTGGTGCTGTCCCTGCCGATCGGGGTCGCCGCGTCGATCTACCTCGAGGAATTCGCGCCCCGAAACTGGTTCACCGACATGATCGAGGTCAACATTTCGAACCTCGCCGCGGTGCCGTCCATCGTGTTCGGCATCCTCGGTCTCGCCGTTTTCATCCAGTTCATGCACCTGCCGCAATCCGCGCCGCTGGTGGGCGGCCTCGTGCTGACGCTGATGACGCTCCCGACGATCATCATCTCGACCCGCGCCTCGCTCAAGGCGGTGCCGCCGTCGATCCGCGACGCGGCGCTGGGGGTCGGGGCGTCGAAGATGCAGTCGGTGTTCCACCACGTGCTGCCGCTGGCGATGCCCGGTATTCTGACCGGCACGATCATCGGTCTTGCGCAGGCGCTGGGGGAGACCGCGCCGCTGCTGCTGATCGGGATGGTGGGCTTTGTCGCGCGTCAGTATCCCGACGGAGTCGTCGACGGATTCCTCGACCCGAACTCGGCCATGCCGGCGCAGATCTACACCTGGGCATCGCGCGCAGATCCCGCCTTCTACGAAAAGGCCTGGGGCGGGATCATCGTTCTACTGGTGTTCCTGCTGGCCATGAACATCGTCGCCATCATCCTGCGCCGCCGGTTCGAACGGCGCTGGTAAACGGTTTGGCGGTAACGCCCATGAAAGTTATAGACATGTATGACGCACCGCACACAGGCAGAACCGTGACTTCCAACGACATCAAGATCTCCGCCCGGAACGTCAACGTCTTCTATGGCGACAACCACGCCATCAAGGACGTGTCGGTCGATATCGAGGACAAGATGGTGACGGCCTTCATCGGGCCTTCGGGCTGCGGCAAGTCGACCTTCCTGCGCTGCCTCAACCGGATGAACGACACGATCGAGAGCAGCCGGATCGAGGGCACGATCTGCATCGACGACGAGGACATCTACGACCGCCGCGTCGACCCGGTGCAACTGCGCGCCAAGGTCGGCATGGTCTTCCAGAAGCCCAACCCGTTCCCGAAATCGATCTACGACAACGTGGCCTACGGGCCCAAAATCCACGGCATGGCCCGCAACAAGGCCGAGCTGGACGAGATCGTGGAAAAGGCCCTGCGCCGCGGCGCCATCTGGGACGAGGTCAAGGACCGCCTGCACGCGCCCGGCACGGGCCTGTCGGGCGGCCAGCAGCAGCGCCTGTGCATCGCCCGCGCCGTCGCGACCGAGCCCGAGGTGCTGCTGATGGACGAGCCATGCTCGGCCCTCGACCCGATCGCCACCGCGCAGGTCGAGGAGCTGATCGACGAGCTGCGGCAGGATTATTCGGTGGTGATCGTCACGCACTCGATGCAGCAAGCCGCGCGGGTGAGCCAGAAGACGGCGTTCTTCCACCTTGGAAACCTTGTGGAATACGGCGAAACCGGCAAGATCTTCACCAATCCCGAAGACAGCCGGACGGAAGCTTACATTACGGGACGGATCGGCTGATGAACGGATTGAGAGGACATATTTCTTCGGCCTTCGACCGGGATCTCGAAGGGATCCAGGCGCAGATCATCAAGATGGGAGGGCTGGTCGAAGCGTCGATTCGCGACGCGGCGCGCAGCCTCGACACCCGCGACGAGGAACTGGCCGAGCGGGTGCGCAAGGGCGACAGCGCGATCGACGCGCTGGAGGAAGCGCTGAACGAAGAGGCCGCGCGCGTCATAGCGATCCGCGCCCCCACGGCCACCGACCTGCGCGTGGTACTGTCGGTGATGCGCATGTCGGCGAACCTCGAACGCATCGGCGACCTGTCGAAGAACATGGCCAAGCGCACGGGCGTCCTGGTCCAGATGCAGGCGATCGGAGGCACGTCGTCGTCGATCAAGCGCATGGCCCGCGAAGTCGAGCGCATGCTGAAGGACGCGCTCGACTCCTACATCCAGCGCGACGAGCAGCTGGCCATCGACGTGATCGAGCGCGACAACGACATCGACCAGATGTACAACACCCTGTTTCGCGAGTTCCTGACCTTCATGCTGGAAGACCCGCGCAACATCACCGCCTGCATGCACCTGCATTTCATCGCCAAGAACATCGAGCGCATGGGGGATCACGTGACAGCGATCGCCGAACAGGTCGTTTTCCTGACCTCGGGGCGCAAGCCCGACGAGATCCGGACCAAATCCGACCGCACCTCGACCGACCCGGCGCTGAGCGCTGCGCTGGACGACAAAGGGGCATGATGCGGTGACCGCGACGCGACCGACCGTCCTGGTCGTCGAGGACGAAGCCGCGCAGCGCGAGATCCTCGCCTACAACCTCGGGGCCGAAGGGTACCGCGTGCTCTGCGCCGAGAACGGCGAGGAGGGCCTGCTGCTGATCGAGGAGGAAGCGCCGGACGTCATCGTGCTGGACTGGATGTTGCCCAACGTCTCGGGGATCGAGGTCTGCCGCCAGATCAAGGCGCGTCCGGAATCCCGCGAAACGCCCATCATCATGCTGTCGGCGCGCTCGGAAGAGGGCGACCGCGTGCGCGGGCTGGAGACCGGTGCGGACGATTACGTGGTCAAGCCGTATTCCGTGCAGGAACTGGTGGCGCGCGTGCGCGCACAGCTGCGTCGCGTACGCCCGGCGACCGCCGGGCTGCAGCTGGCCTACCAGGACATCGTTCTGGATTCTGAAACGCACCACGTCCTCCGCGACGGCACGCAGCTCAAGCTGGGGCCGACCGAATTCCGCCTGCTGGCGACCTTCATGGAAAAGCCGGGGCGCGTGTGGTCGCGCGAACAGCTTCTGGACCGGGTCTGGGGGCGCGACATCTACGTCGACAGCCGGACGGTCGACGTGCATGTTGGCCGGCTGCGCAAGGCGCTGTGCGCGAATGGCGGCGATGACCCGCTGCGCACGGTGCGCGGCGCCGGCTACGCGCTGGGCTAACGATCAGCGGCCGAGCGGTTCAGGACGCGCGCGTCAGCCGCGCCTCGACCGCGGCCTTGGCCTCGGGGGCGCTGGGATAGACCAGCCCGGCCGAGATCACCAGCTTGGCCGCGTCCTCGATCGTCATGTCCAGTTCCACGACTTCCTCGGCGGGGAGGAACAGCAGGAAGCCGGATGTGGGGTTCGGCGTGGTGGGAATGAAGATCGACAGCATCGCGCCTTCCTTGCCCGCCTTGGCGGCGATCTCGCCGCGCGTGTCGGTCGACACGAAACCGAGCGCCCAGACACCCTTGCGCGGATACTCGATTAGGCAGGCCTTCTCGAAGCTGCGCTCGGACTGGGCGAAGACCGTCTCGGCGATCTGCTTGATGCCCGAATAGATGCTGCGTACCACCGGCGTGCGGTCGACGAGGCCCTCGGCCGCACGGATCAACGACCGGCCGATCAGCCCCTTGGCGATCCAGCCGACGATCAGCGTGAAGACCAGGAAGACGATCACGCCGACGCCGCGCACGTTGAACGTGACCCATTCCTGCGAAGCGGGATCGGTGTTGCCCAGCCAGCGGTTGACCAGCCCCTCGGGCTGGTAGGCGTCGGGCACGAAGGGCAGCACGACGCCGTCGACCCAGCCGATCACCGCCCAGATCAGCCACAGTGTCAGGCCCACGGGCGCGATCACCACGATCCCGGTCAGGAACGAGGCCCGCAGGCCGGACAGCAGGCGCCGCCGCTTTTGGGGATGCGTGATTGGAGTGGTCATGGGCTGCGGTCCGCGTAGTTCGTCACAGCGTTACGCAATCGCGCAGCGCCGGGCAATGGCCTGTCGGACAGCCAGGCCGGACAGCGGTTTGGCAGCCTTCAATCTTGGCACAGGCTGCTCAAGGCGCGGGCGATCTGCGCCGCGAGGCGGGCGTTGTTCAGCACCAGCGCCACGTTCGCCTCGAGCGAGCGACCCTCGGTCTTCTCGTAGATGCGCTGCAGCAGGTAGGGCGTCAGGTCCTTGCCGGTGATGCCGTGCTCGGCCGCGTCGTCGTTGGCCGCGGCGATGATCGGCGCCAGCGTGTCGCGCGCGATCTCGGCCTCGGCCGGGATCGGGTTGGCGACAAGCTGCCCGCCCGGCAGACCCAGCCGCATGCGCATCGCGTGCGCGCGCGCGATGGCGGCGGGGTCGTCCATGCGCAGCGGCGCGCGCAGCCCGGCCTCGCGCGACCAGAAGGCCGGCAGCTGGTCCTGCCCAAAAGCGATGACCGGCACGCCCAGCGTTTCCAGCACTTCCAGCGTTTTCGGCAGGTCGAGGATCGCCTTTGCGCCCGCCGCGACCACCGTGACCGGCGTCTGCGCCAGCTCGTGCAGGTCGGCCGAGATGTCGAAGCTCGATTCCGCGCCCCGATGCACGCCGCCGATGCCGCCGGTGGCGAAGACGCCGATGCCGGCCATTCGCGCCGCGATCATCGTCGCCGCGACCGTCGTGGCGCCGGTGCCGCCCGCGGCCATGCAGACCGCCATGTCGGCGCGCGACAGCTTGGCCACGTGGCGCGCCTCGGCCAGGTGCGCCAGTTGCCCGTCGTCGAGCCCCACGCACAGCGTGCCGTCGATCACCGCGATCGTCGCGGGTTCGGCTCCGGCGTCGCGCACGGTTGCCTCGATCTCGCGCGCGACGTCCAGGTTTCGCGGCCGCGGCATGCCGTGGGTGATGATCGTCGATTCCAGCGCCACGACCGGGCGGCAGCTCTCCAGCGCGTCGCGGACCGGCGCGGACAGAAGGGGTAGGGCGGCGGGGTCGGTCTGGGTCATGGCACGAGGTCTCCGGATACGTAGCGGGCTGCGGTCTCTAGCGCGCGGTCGAGCGCGTCCTCGCGGGACGCGCCCGCGCGTTCGGCCGCCAAGTGCGCGGCCATGAAGGTGTCGCCCGCGCCGGTGACGCGGGTCACCAGAACCTGCGGCGGCTTGCGAGTCACGGCGCCTTCGACCGTCGCGTCGCAGCAGGGGCGTCCGCCCTCGGTGACGATGGCCCGTGCGGCGCCGCGCGCCAGCAGCGCAAGGGCAGCGGGTTCGGCGGCCTCGAAGCTGTCGCGGCACAGCAGCCCGGCCTCTTCGAGGTTGACGTAGAGCGTGCCGCGGCCGGCACGCAGGAAGGGCAGCAGCCGCTCGGCCTTGCCGGGGCTGGCCGGCGCCACGCGCAGGTCGGCGCGGGCCATCGCGGGATGCACGGCGATTTCGGCCAGCAGCGCCTCGGTCAGGTTTCCGTCCAGCGCGACCAAGCCTTCATACGGCGTCTCCGCGTCCCCCAGCGGGCCGCCGATCAGCGGCGTCAGGATGTGCGCACCCGCGGCCTCGAGCGAATGCGCGTCGGCGATCGCCGCAATCAGCCCGCCCGCGCCCTCGATCGCCATGTAGCGGTCGGTCGGCAGGTCGTCCGAGCGGTAGAGGTGCGCCGTCTCGATCCCCAGCCGGTCGCAGAGCCCGATCAGCGCGTCGCCCTCGATGTCGCGGCCCACCACGCTCAGCAGCGCGGGGCGGAGGCCCTGCCGCGCGAGCGCCATCGCGATGTTCAACGCCACGCCGCCGGGAACCGTGGCGATCCGGCCCGGCACGTCCGAGCCCGCGCGCATCGCCGCCGGAGATCGCCCGATCACGTCCCACAGGGCCGAGCCGATGCACAGGATGTCGGGCGCACGAGTCATGCCCTGCTTGTGGCAACGCGACGGCCCGGGCGCAAGGCGGATCAGCGCGGCAGCGTCTCGTCCTCATCCTCGGCCTGGGTGGCCAGCCAGTCGCGGAACGCCGCCAGCGCGGGCGAAACCGACCGGTCGGACGGCCAGACTAGGTGATAGGCGCCCAGCGACACCGGGGCTGAGTCGAACGCCGGCACCAGCGCGCCGCTCGCGCGCTCGGTCACGGTCAGGTAATCCGGCAACAGCGCCACGCCCAGCCCGTGCAGCGCGGCCTGGATCATCGTCGTGAACTGGTCGAAGGCCGGGCCGGGCAGGGCGCCGGGGCGCGCGCCCTGCGCCTCGAACCAGTGCTGCCAGGCGCGCGGCCTCGTCTGCATGTGCAGCAGCGGCAACCGTGCCAGCCGTGCAAGGCTCACCGGCCCCTCGGGCAGCAGTGACGGCGCCGCGACGGGGCGCGACCTGTCGGACATCAGCGTAAGGTGCTGCGTGCCGGGCCAGTCGCTTGGCGCCCCGTGGTGGATCGCCGCGTCGAAGGCCTCGGACGAGAAGGCGAAGGGCCGCAGCCGCGTGCCGAGGTCGATCGTCACCTCGGGGTGCCGGCGGGCGAAATCAGGCAGCCGAGGGATCAGCCATCTCATCCCGAAACTGGGCAATATCGCCAGGCTCAGTGCGCCGCCCATCGGCGCCAGCCGCAGCGCCAGCGCGCCTTGAGCGATGCGGTCCAGCCCCGCGCGCACGTGGTCGGCAAAATCCCGCGCCTGCGGCGTCAGGCGCAGTGCGCGGCGGTCGCGCAAGAACAGCGAGGCGCCCAAGTGATCCTCGAGCGTCTGCAACTGCCGACTGACGGCGCTTTGCGTCACGCCCAGCTCCTGCGCGGCGGCCGTGGCACTGCCCAGTCGGTCCAGCGCCTCGAGCGCGCGCAGGCTTGCGATCGGGGGCAGGGAGCGGTTCATCTCGCCTCACTCATGCGCTGACCTCATGCTTGCATGCGGAAAATTCGTTTTTCCATTCGCGGATTGCAAGGTAAAGTGCGCGCGACGACTGGAGGATATCATGAACGAGATGAACACGCCGAAACCCGCGCTGAAAGCCAAGGACGCGCCCGATCTGGGTTCCTTCGACTGGCAGGACCCGTTCCGCCTGGTCGACCAGCTGACCGAGGAGGAGCGCATGCTGGCCGACGGCGCGCGCGCCTTCGCGCAGGAGAAGCTGCAGCCGCGCGTCGCCGAGGCCTTCGAAAAGGAAACCGTCGATCCGTCGATCTTCGCCGAAATGGGCGAGATGGGTCTGTTGGGCGTGACCGTGCCCGAGGAATACGGCGGCATTGGCGCCGGCTATGTCAGCTACGGCCTCGTCGCGCGCGAGATCGAGCGCGTCGACAGCGGCTACCGCTCGATGATGTCGGTGCAGTCCAGCCTTGTGATGTACCCGATCTACGCCTACGGGTCGGAGGAGCAGCGCAACAAGTACCTGCCCAAGCTCGCCAGCGGCGAATGGATCGGCTGCTTCGGCCTGACCGAACCCGACGCCGGGTCGGATCCGGGAGGCATGAAAACCCGTGCGGACAAGATCGACGGCGGCTACCGCCTGACGGGATCGAAGATGTGGATCTCGAACTCGCCGATCGCCGATGTCTTCGTCGTCTGGGCCAAGTCCGAGGCGCATGGTGGCAAGATCCGCGGCTTTGTGCTCGAGAAAGGCATGAAGGGCCTCAGCGCGCCGAAGATCGGCAACAAGCTGTCGCTGCGCGCCTCCGTCACCGGCGAGATCGTCATGGACGGCGTCGAGGTCGGCGAAGAGGCGCTGCTGCCGCATGTCCAAGGCCTCAAGGGTCCGTTCGGCTGCCTCAACCGCGCCCGCTACGGCATCTCCTGGGGCGTCATGGGCGCGGCCGAGGCGTGCTGGCACGCGGCGCGGAGCTATGGTCTGGATCGCAAGCAGTTCGGCCGGCCTATCGCGCAGACGCAACTGTTCCAGAAGAAACTGGCCGACATGCAGACCGAGATCGCGCTGGGGCTGCAGGGTTGCCTTCAGGTCGGCCGTCTGATGGACGAAGCCAAGGGCGCGCCCGAGATGATCTCGATCCTCAAGCGCAACAATTGCGGCAAGGCGCTTGATATCGCACGGCATTCCCGCGACATGCACGGCGGCAACGGGATCTCGGGCGAGTACCAGGTGATCCGCCACATGCTGAACCTCGAGACGGTGAACACCTACGAGGGCACGCACGACGTGCACGCGTTGATCCTGGGCCGCGCGCAGACGGGGCTGCAAGCGTTCTTCTGAGCGCGATCGACAACCGACGAAGCCGGGCCTCGGGGCCCGGTTTTTCCGGCACGTTTATATCCAATAATCAGTATTATGGTAACGCCGTCATGATCCATCTCGTGCAGCAGTTGAGCATTCATCGGCAAGCGCTTGATTCTAAAGACTGCCCGTATTGATGCTCGGGCGTTTTGCATCTTCCACACTTCAAGCCACGACTTCGCACGGTCCAACGAGCGCCCGCGCAAAGAAAATGGCCGCCGGAGATGCTCCGGCGGCCATGATACTTCCGTCAGGCAAGCGCCCGCGCGTCGAAGGTTCAGCCCTGTGCCGCCTTGGCGACCTCGGCGGCGAAGTCTTCCTGTTCCTTCTCGATGCCTTCGCCCACCTGCAGCCGGACGAAGCCGGTGATCGTGGCGCCGGCCTCGGTGGCGGCCTGTTCGACGGTCATGTCGGGATTGACCACGAAAGCCTGACCCAGCAGCGTAATCTCGGCCAGGTACTTCTTCATGCGACCTTCGATCATCTTCTCGATGACCTGCTCGGGCTTTCCGGATTCGCGCGCGATGTCGATCTGAACCTGGCGCTCTTTCTCGATCATGTCCTGATCCAGCGAGTCCGCGTTCAGCGCCTGCGGGTTCGCCGCGGCGATGTGCATGGCGACCTGGCGGCCGAAGGCCTCGTCGCCACCGGTCATCGCGACCACAACACCGATCTGGCCCATGTTCTCGGCTGCGGCGTTGTGGACGTAGGTCACGACGGTCTCGCCCTCGATCTTCTCCATCCGGCGCAGCGACATGTTTTCGCCGATGGTGGCGATCTTGTCGGTGATCAGGTCGTTGACCGCCTTGCCGTCGACTTCCGCGGCCTTCAGCGTCTCGACGTCGCCGGCATGCAGCGCGGCGCCGGCGATCTTGCCGACCATGTCCTGGAAGTCCTTGTTCTTCGCGACGAAGTCGGTTTCCGAGTTCACTTCGACCGCGACACCCTTGCCGCCTTCGACCTTGACGGCGACGAGGCCCTCGGCCGCGGTGCGGCCCGACTTCTTGGCCGCCTTGGCCAGGCCCTTGGTGCGCAGCCAGTCGACTGCGGCGTCCATGTCGCCGTCGGTTTCGGTCAGCGCCTTCTTGGCGTCCATCATGCCTGCGCCGGTCAGTTCGCGCAGTTGTTTCACCTGTGCAGCTGCGATCGCCATCTGAGGCTCTCCTTTACTGATGCGTGGGTCCGGAGGCCGGCCGTTCATCGATGTGACCGGCCGGCCCACCCGGATCAAATGGGGTGCGCGATCAGGCGCCCTGCGTCTCGGTCGCCTCTTCGGCCGGAGCGTCCTCGAGCGCGCCCAAGTCGACGCCCGCGGCGCCCATCTGAGCGGTCATGCCGTCGAGTGCGGCACGGCTGACGAGGTCGCAATACAGCGAGATCGCGCGCGCGGCGTCGTCGTTGCCGGGGATGATGTAGTCGATGCCCGACGGGCTGCAGTTGGTATCGACCACGGCCACGACCGGGATGCCCAACTTGTTCGCCTCGGCGACGGCCAGCGCTTCTTTCTTGACGTCGATGACAAACAGCATGTCCGGAACGCCGCCCATTTCGCGGATGCCGCCCAGCGAAGCCTGAAGCTTCTGCTGGTCGCGCTCCATGTTGAGGCGCTCTTTCTTGGTCATGCCCTCGGCGCCGCCGTCCATCAGTTCGTCGATCTCGCGCAGGCGGTTGATCGACTTGGACACGGTCTGCCAGTTGGTCAGCGTGCCGCCCAGCCAGCGGTGGTTCATGTAGTACTGCGCGCATTTCTCGGCCGCCTCGGCGATCGGCTGCGACGCCTGGCGCTTGGTGCCGACGAACAGCACGCGACCGTTCTTGGCGACGCATTCGCGGATCGCGTTCAGCGCCGCGTCCAGCATCGGGACGGTCTGCGTCAGGTCGACGATGTGGATGCCGTTGCGCGCGCCGTAGATGAACTCGCCCATGCGGGGGTTCCAGCGCTGCGTCTGGTGGCCGAAATGCACGCCAGCTTCAAGCAGCTGACGCATGTTGAACTCGGGAAGAGCCATGCCGTTTTCCTTTCCGGTTTGATGCCTCGGCGGGGGATCAGCCTTACGGCCAACCGGTGGACGTCCGGGGATGTCTCTCCCGATACGCCCGCCCCCGCCTGCGGGGTTCGTGAGCGCGCCTATAGCGGTGATCGTCGCAGCGCGCAACCCCGGGCGGAAGCGGCGCGCCACCCCATCATTCCGGCTGAAATTTCCCCGGGGGCGCCGCAGGCGCGGGAGCGCAGCCGCTTAAGCGTCGCCGGTCAGAGTGCGGTCCAGCCACCGTCCACGCTGATCGTCGTCCCCGTGATCTGCGCCGCCGCGTCCGAACACAGGAAAACCGTCGTCCCGCCAATCTGCTCGACTGTGGCGAAGTCCTTGGAGGGCTGCCGCGCCAGCATGATGTCGCGTATGACCTGCTCGCGTTCCATGCCGTATTCCTTCATTGTGGCCGGGATCTGCGCCTCGACCAGCGGGGTCAGCACGTAGCCCGGACAGATCGCGTTGCAGGTGATCGGCTCCTCGGCGGTTTCCAGCGCGACGGTCTTGGACAGGCCGACCACGCCGTGCTTGGCCGCGACGTAGGCCGATTTGTAGGGCGACGCCGTCAGCCCGTGGGCCGAGGCGATGTTGACCACCCTGCCCCAGCCCCGCTTGCGCATGTGAGGCAGTGCCGCGGCGGTCGTGTGGAAGGCCGAAGTGAGGTTGATCGCGATGATCGCGTCCCATTTCTCGACTGGGAAGCTGTCGACCGGCGACACGTGCTGGATGCCGGCATTGTTGACCAGGATGTCGCAGCCGCCCGCTTTCTCGATCAGCGCCCGGCAATTGTCCGCGCTGGCCATGTCGGCGGGAATGTAGCGTACGTCGACGCCGTGGTCGTCCGCCAGCCGCGCGGCCAGCGCGTGGTCCTCCTCGCGGTCGGTGAACGAGTTCAGGACAACCGCCGCACCGGCCTTGGCCAGTTCCTCGGCGATGCCCAGCCCGATGCCCGAATTCGATCCGGTGACGATGGCCGTCTTCCCTGTCAGCGACATGCGCGCGCTCCCTTTGCGTTGCGCGCGCAGCATAGCACGCCGCGCGTCAGACATAAGGGGGGTGCGGATCGACGGCCGATCCGGCGGCATGCAGGCACAAAAAAACCCCGGCGCGAGGCCGGGGTCAGTTATTGAGGCAGGTTTCATACAGGCAAGAAACCTATCGAGCAGTACCTCATGTATAAGCGCTTGTTCGCCCGAGTCCAAGCTTAAAGTTTGAAAAGCCCGTGGCGCCGGCGTAGCATCGCGGCCAAGAAAACAAGGGCAGCCAAGGATTGTTGCGATAATGCACCTCGACTTATTCCGCTTTATTCGTCGTAATGCGTCCCTCGCCGTGGCGGCGATTCTGGGCGCGCAGACGGCACTGGCCGATAGCCACGGCATTGCAATGTATGGCGAGCCCCAGCTTCCGGCCGACTTCCAGGCGCTGCCCTATGCCAATCCCGACGCGCCCACGGGCGGCCGCATCGTCACCGGCGAGGTCGGTGGCTTCGACAGCCTAAACCCGCTGATCCTCAAGGGCTCGAGCCCGTGGCAATTGCCGCACCTGGCGCATGAAACGCTGATGGGCCGCAACTGGGACGAGCCGTTCTCGCTCTACGGTCTGTTGGCCGAAAGCATCGAGGTCGGCGAGAACCGCGAATGGGTGGAGTTCACCCTGCGCCCCGAAGCCAAGTTTTCCGATGGCAGCCCCGTCACCGTCGAGGATGTGATGTGGAGCTACGAGACCCTCGGTACGGTCGGTCACCCGCGTTATCACTCGACCTGGGACAAGGTCGAGAAGATGGAGAAGACCGGCGAACGCTCGGTTCGCTTCGACTTCAACGTTGAGGATCGCGAGCTGGCGCTGATCATCGGCATGCGCCCGATCCTGAAGAAGGCCCAGTGGGAGGGCAAGGACTTCGCCGAATCGGGGCTGGACACCATCCCCATCACCTCGGCGCCCTACGTGGTCACCGATTTCGAACCAGGCCGCTTCGTCGAGCTGTCGCGCGATCCCGACTACTGGGGCGCGGATCTGCCCTTCCGCCGCGGGACCAACAACCTCGACACGATCCGGATGGAATTCTTCGGCGACGAGACCGCCGCCTTCGAGGCGTTCAAGGCGGGAATTCTCAACTCGAACCGCGAGTTCAACGCGGAGAAATGGGAGAGCCAGTACGATTTCGCGGCCATCCAGCGCGGTGATGTGGTCAAGTCGCTGATCCCGCACGAAAGGCCCACCGGCATCACCGGCTTCGTCATGAACACCCGCCGCGCGCCCTTCGACGACTGGCGCGTGCGCGACGCGATGCTGCACGCCTTCAACTTCGAATACGTCAACGATGCCCTGACCGGCGGCGCGCAGGAGCGCATCACCTCGTATTTCTCGAACTCGGTGCTGGGTATGGATGACGGACCGGCCGAGGGTCGGGTGCGAGAGTTCCTCGAACCCTTCGCCGACCAGTTGCTGCCCGGCGCGCTCGAAGGCTACGCCCTGCCCGTCTCGGACGGCTCGGCGCGCAACCGCGCCGGAATCCGCGCCGCCATCGACCTGATGGCCGAGGCCGGCTACGTCATCGAGGACGGCGTGATGATGACGCCCGACGGCCAGCCGATGAAGTTCGAGATCCTGCTGAGCCAGGGTGCCGGAGAGCCGCAATCCATCGCCGACATCTTCGTCGAAAGTCTTACCCGCATGGGCATCGACGCGACCGTGTCCGTCGTGGATCCCGCGCAATACCGCGAGCGCACCGACCAGTTCGACTTCGACATGACCTATTACCGCCGTGGCCTGTCGTTGTCGCCGGGCAACGAGCAACGCCTCTACTGGTCCTGCGAAGCGGCCGAGACGCGGGGGTCGCGGAACCTGATGGGCATGTGCTCGCCCGCGGCCGAAGCCATGATCGACCGGTTGCTGAATTCTGAAACCCGCGAGGATTTCGTGGCCGCGACCAAGGCGCTGGACCGGGTCCTGACCACCGGGCGCTACGTGGTCCCGTTCTACGAATACAACACCTCGCGCATCGCCCACGCCAAAGAGCTGAAATTCCCCGAGGCCATCCCGATCTACGGCGACTGGATCAACTGGCAGCCGGACGTCTGGTGGTGGCAGGAAGAAAACTGAGCAGAATCCCGAACGGGAACAAGCAGCGCGGGGACGAACCCGTTTCCCGCGCATGACAAGAGGCAGAGCAGGTAATGAAACCGGCAATTTTCCTTCTGGGGCTTGCGGCCCTTCTGGCGGCGTGCGGTACGGTGGACGGGCTGGGGCAGGACATCTCGGCCGGAGCGCGCACCGTTCAGGGCTGGCTTTAGGCCGCGGGTTGGTCCGGGCTTCGTCTCCGGCCGGGAACCGGCTGGCCGAGGTGGTCAGCCGGCGCTTCCTCCGGGCGATACCGCCGCAAAAGTGTCGTGAAACCGCGCGATCGTGCTGTTCAGCGGCCGATGACGATGTCGACGCAAAGGCCGCCCAACGTTGCGCTGTCGGTCAGCCGCAGCACGCCGCCATGCGCCCGCGCCACATCCGCCGCGATGGCCAGCCCCAGCCCCACTCCCGAGCCGCGATCCTGATTGCGCGCCGGGTCCAGACGGACGAAGGGGCGGACCGCCTCGGGACGATCCTCGGGCGGGATGCCGGGGCCGTCATCCTCGACCCTGATACGCAGCGACCGCTCGGTCAGCCGCACCGAGACGCGGCAGCGCGTCCCGTAGCGCACGGCGTTGGTCACGAGGTTCTCGATCGCACGGCGGATGGCCGCCGACCGCAACGGCAAGACGCCCTGCCCCTCGGTCACGCCCAGCTCGACCGGCTGACCGGCGCGGCGAGCATCGTCAACCACGCAAGAGGCCAGCGCCACCGGGTCCACCGGCTCGGCCGGTCCGGTCTCGGCGTCGCCACGGGCGAAGTCCAGGAAGGCGTCGATCAGGCGCTGCATCTCGTCCACATCGCGCTCGAGCGGTTCACGCTCATCGTCGTCCAGCAGCGACAAACCCAACCGCAGCCGCGTCAGCGGCGTACGAAGGTCGTGGCTGATCCCCGACAGCATCATCGTGCGCTGTTCGATTTGTCGCTCGATCCGGGCGCGCATGTCCAGGAAGGCGTGGCCCGCAGTGCGCACCTCGACCGCGCCGCCCGGCGTGTAGGGCACGTGACGCCCGCGCCCGAACGCCTGCGCCGCGTGCGCCAGACGCGTGATCGGCCGCAACTGGTTGCGCAGATAGAGATAGGCGATCACGGTCGTCAACGCGCCGAAGAACACCATGTGAACCAATAGCTGGTGCGGGTTGGATGCCGCCACCCGGCCCCTTTTCAGCGCAACCTCGAACAGCTGCCCTTCGCGTCGCAGGTAGATCCAGACGCGCGAGTCGTCGGGTATGGCGATCCGCTCGACGTTCTGCAGCCGTTCGCGCAGCGTGCGCATCACCACCAAAGCCGAGAAATCGTACCAGCGACGCAAATCCTGGTCGGGCAGCGCCTCTTCGTCCACCGGCCGCAGGCTGAAATCGAGGGCGCTTGCCGCAGCCTCGGGATCATCAATCGACAGCGCATAGGACACGGCGCGCGCGGAATCGGTCGTCAGTTGAACCGCCACGTCCTCGAAGTGGCGCTGGATGAAGACAATCGATATGACCAGCTGCAGCGTCACCACGGGCAGCACCAGGATCAGCGCCGCGCGCCCGTAGATCCCGCGTGGCATGTATCGTTTGAGCCCTTCGAACGCCATGCGCTACACCTAGCCAAAGCGCCCGCGGCGCACCATTGCGAAAGCGACGCCGATGACCGATCCGCAGCCCGATTTCGACCCGCGCCCGGGCGTGGCCGAGCCGGTGGGCCCGGGCCTGCGGCGCGTTCTGGCGCCCAACCCGTCGCCGATGACGTATCGCGGCACCAACACCTATCTCGTGGGAAAACGCGGTCTGGCCGTGATCGATCCCGGCCCCGACGACGGCGCACATCTTCAGGCGATCCTCGACGCCGTGCAGCCGGGACAGATGATCACCCACATCCTCGTCACCCATGCACATCTCGACCATTCGCCGCTGGCCAGGCCCTTGTCCGCCCGCACCGGGGCTCCGATCCTCGCCTTCGGCCCGCCCGATGCGGGGCGCAGCGCCACCATGCGCCGGCTTGCCGCGCAGGGCAATCTGTCGGGCGGCGAAGGCGTGGATACGGGATTCGCTCCCGACCAGACGCTTCAGGACGGCGCGTTCCTCGACGGCGATGGCTGGCGGATCGAGGCGCTCCACCTGCCCGGCCACATGGCCAACCACATGGGCTTCGCGATCGGCGATACGCTGTTCACGGGCGATCTCGTGATGGGCTGGGCCAGTTCGCTGATCTCGCCGCCCGACGGCGACCTTGCCGCCTTTATGGCCTCGCTCGACCGGCTGCTGTCCCGCGACTGGATGCGGTTCCTGCCCGGCCACGGCGCGCCGGTTGACGACCCTGCGGAGCGGACGCGCGCGCTGCGCGCCCACCGCCGCGCACGCGAATCCGCGATCATCGCCGCGCTGGCCTCGGGTCCCGCCTCCGCCTCCGCGCTGGCCCGCAGCATTTACACCGACACGCCCGCTGCTTTGTTGCCTGCCGCCAGCCGCAACGTCCTCGCGCACCTTCTGGCGCTGTACGATACCGGCGCAGCGCGGTGCGAAGGCCCGATCCGCGCGGACGCCGTTTTTGGCCTGGGCTGATCGGCCCTGGCCCAGGCTTCATCTCCTTCGCGCGCGGCGCAAAAAATCTGCCTCGTGCCTCTGGACGCCCGGAATCGAGCTTGCTATACGGCCCACGTGTTCCGGCGTAGCTCAGCGGTAGAGCAGTTGACTGTTAATCAATTGGTCGCAGGTTCGATCCCTGCCGCCGGAGCCAAAATCCCAGCAAGCCCCTGAAAACAAGGGATTTCCGAGATCCGGAATCGGAGCTCGACGACGAGGTGCACATTCAGGTGCACACGGCGGTGCACAACGTGTGCACAGGAGGGCATGTCGATGCCCCGGAATCGGAGCTTGCCGCCCCACCTCGAAATCCGAAGGAACGGATTCTACTGGCGCAGGCGCCTGCCCCGGTCCCTACGGGACCGGGGTGGCGCATCGTCCGGCGCTGCGGGGAATGACTTCCGAACCCCATTGGAAAAATCGTTCCTCTGCTTTTCGCTTCGCACCCATCTCCCGGCCGACGCGAAGATCCTGGCCCGCCGCCTCACCGAGATGAGCGACCTGGTCTTCGCCGCAGGTGCGGAGATGACGATGGCGATTGCGCCCGAAACACAGGTCTGGATGCTGGAAAGCCTCGTTCGGTTCGAGATCGAGGCCTTCGAGCGTGCGCGCGCCGTCGCCGGTCCCCGTAGCCCCGAGGCCGCCGCCATGGATCTCCGGCGCGAGGAGGCGCTCCAGGCCACCCTGCGCCAGGCGCTCTGGCTCGGGGACCGCGAGGTCGCGCGCCAGCCGCTTCGCCATGTCGCCGCACGGCTCGGGCTCGAGCTCGACGCGGCCGATGAGGATTGGACCGCGCTCGCCTACGAGGCAACCCGGGTCCTTCTCGATGTCAGCCAGGAACGTGCCCGCCGGCAGCAGGGCATCTACGACCAGCCCACCGTGTTCTTCCGCCGCGCCATCGGCACCGCCACGGCGGCCGCCGTTGCGCACCCCGGCATCGCCCCGGCGCTGGCCGTTGCACCGGCGGCCTTCGCGAGCACCCAGACTGCACCGACTCCCGTCGAAGCTGCCCCGGCCTCCTTCTTCTCGGAAACCATGGCACCTGCCAAACATGTCCCGCCCGGCATCGCCCCGGCGCCCGCACCGGACCCTCAGCCGACGAAGACCGCAGCGCACTCGTCCCTCCTCGCCACCACCGCTCTGACGCCAGCCATCGTGCCCGCCGGTCTCGACATGCCGGACGACTATGACGAACAGAGCTGGCAGAAGGCGCGGATCGCGACCCGCCCGCCCCGCATCCTCATCGACCGGACGCTGTTGTCCGAAGCCTCTCGCGCTGCCCTCGATAAGCATCGCGGGATCACTTTCGGCGAAGCGATCGAGTTGCACTACGAGCTGCTGAGCTGGGGCTATCATGCTCCCTTCAACGTTCACCAGAAGCGCAAGCCGCTCCCGAGGGACAAGCAGGGCGCGACCCTGGAAGAGCGTCTCACCGAGGATCACCGAGGCAAGCGCCGGTTCGCCCTCGACTTCTGGCTGTCCGTGATCGGGGATATTCCTGTCGACGAAATCCATGTCGACGACGTGAACGACGGCCTGGAGCAGCTCTGGCAGGTCCCGAACAATCACGGCCGGTCCGAAGCTGAACGGGGCAAGTTCAATATGCTGGAGCTCATCGAGAGAGCGGACGCGCAAGAGGCGGAGGGAGAGAGGAAGATTGCTGCGGCGAAAGCAAGGGGCGCGACCGAAGAGGAAATCGACCAGATCAGGCTCGACACGCACGTGGCCCGGCTGAGCGTGTCTACCTACATCAAGCACGGACGAGTCGCGCGTGCCATCGGCGAAATGCTCTGGGACATGCAGCTGATCGACCAGAACCCGTTCAGCATCTGCACCTGGACCAACAAGGAGGTCAAAGCGTTGAAGAGCGGTGAAGGCGGTCGCAAGCGCGTCGCCTGGGACGACCGCATCTACACGCTATTCGGATCGCGGGTGTTCCAGGAGCCGCTTGAGGACATCGGCGAACCCCTGTTCTGGGCGCCCCTGATCGCGCGCCACCAAGGGCTCCGGATGGAGGAGTGCCTCCAGCTCGGTCCTGACGACTTCGGCTCCGACAAGGGCATCCCCTATCTCAAGGTGAGCAAGACCATCATCAACGGCGTGAAGACTCTCAGCAGCGAGCGCATCATGCCCCTCCATCCGCAATTGATCGAACTTGGCTTGCTGAAACTTGTCGAGTTCCGCAGGAAAGAGAAGCACATCCGGCTCTTCCCGTTCCTCACGCGAGGGGTGCAGAAGGGCACCTTTTCGGCGAATTTCAGCAAGAGCTTCGGCTACTATCGCCGCACGAACGACTGCTACTGGCCCGGCCTCGATTTCCACGCGCTCCGCACGACGTTCCACAACGACCTGCTCACCGACGACAAGTCGGACGCCATTCGCTGCCGCCTGATGGGACATGCCAATACCGATGAGGGCGATCGTTCCTACGGGCAGAGCCTCGGGATCGAGGCACTGGCCGAGCGGATGAAGTCGGTCGTGGTCGACATTTCGATGATCCGCTCGCCGTTCGACGCGCCTTCTGCCGTCCTCGAGGCGCGGGCGAAGGAGCGCGGGCTGCGGGTCGTCGCGTAGCACCGGGATTGGTTGCGTCCGCGAAGTTGGCTGATCAGGAAAACCTTCACCGGCCGCCCTGCCCGCTCAGCTCGGGGCGAAACCGAGAAATCGCGCAGGGACCACAGAGGTCATCCAGACACCGTTGTCCGAGAGAATGAAGGAATGACCCTCGGCGACCATGGCAGCGCTGTCCACCGTGAGCACGACGACCTTGCCGTGGCGCGCACCCACCGTCGCAGCGGTCACGAGATCCGGACTGAGATGGACGAACTGCCGCCTCCCCGGGCGCAGGCCGTCTGCGAAGATCGAGTCGAGGTAGTGTCGCGCCGTGCCGTGGAAGAGCATGGCCGGAGGAGGCGCCGGCGGGAGGTCGAGGTCGAGGACAATCGAATGGCCCTGCGCCGCACGAATACTCGTCCCGTCAGCTGACAGGGTGAATCTCTTCTTGCGATCCGCGGTCACGATACCTTCGAGTTCTATCCGCGAGAGCGGTCGTCCGTGGCGCTTCATCGCCCGCAACAGCCCATCGACGTCTGTCCAGCCAGCCCGGTCGAGTTCGATCCCGATCAGTTCCGGTCGGTGACGCAGGACGAGCGTCAGGAACCGGCTGTCACTGGGCATCGGGATATTCTCCGAGCATTGCGACCTGACGGTCTCCACGCCGGGGGGCGTGCGCTCCCCTCGACCGTTCGAGAAGTTCCAGCCGCTGATGGGCCGACAGCGTCTCCAGAACCTCCAGAAACCTGATCAGGGTAACGGTATAGAATTCCGCGACTTCGTCAGCACAGCCGGGATCGATCGGTGCCTTGGACCACAGAAATGCACAATCGTAGTAAGCTTGAAGCTTTCGGCTTCCGAGATCTTGATCAACGGTGATCTTTCTGGTGCTGAACTGCATGCAAGTCTTCCTTTTTGATATGGGGAACATCGCGGGGTCGATGTCGGCGTAAGGCCCCGATCCGAAGATCGAGGCCCGCCGCGTCATCGTGGCAGACCGGCTGCGAGATCACTCAACCGCGCGCCGTGCCACCGCAGAGATGCCACATACCGGTCGTCTGGCGTGTCGACCTCCACAAGGAGATCGTGCATGTCTCGAAGCGCCTTCCCGACGCAAACCGGATCGGGGCTCAGGCCATCCAGCAACCGGTCAGCCGCGCAGTAGAAATCAAGGCCGCGGTTACCCGCGGTCGCGTGCAGCACCTCCGAGAGGCTATTGCCGTGGCGCCGTAGGAAATCCTGGGCATCGAGGGCGGCAAGAAGAGCACCGCTTCCGCAGAGCGTCTTGTTCATGGTGGGTCTCCCCGCACGAAGGGCCAGCCACCAGGCCGGTCGAGAACCTTGTGCGGTCAAGCACCGCCGACGGGAGAAACCGGCGGTGTAGGATCGTCGCGCCGGACTATGCGTCGGGCCGCAGCAGGGCTTCGCTGACCGTGCGTGCGAGCTCATGACGCAATCCATCCGTCAGCAGACAGATCTCTTCGACAACCGGATCGAGCGGATCGATTACAGCGAAATGCCCCATGTATGGCAGGTTCGGGTTGTCGACTTCTTCCAGCGATAGCATCGCCAGGATCTGGTCGAGCATCATCCGCGTGCGCGACGTCACGCGTCGGTCCTGCGCGAGGAGTTCCGCGCAGCGGTCGACGAGACGGGCGGATTCGTAGCCTCCCAGCAGTCGGGCCGCATGCCAGAGCGCCTCATGATGTGCCGAAACGTAGGCAAGGATCGGATCGGGAGGAATCTCCTGTGCGAGGTCGGGTGCGAAGATCGATATCGAGTCGAGGTTCATGATGATGGGCTCCGGGTAGGTGTCCGCGTCGCGCGCGGGTCAAGCAGTCATGGGCCGGATGCCTGTCCATCTATTGCTTCTTTCTTGTCTCTCTCCTTCAGCCGATCGGCCTGTCGCTCGCGGCCTCACCAAGACGGCCGCGAGAGATCAGGCGCGATCCCTCTCCCACTCCCTCCGCTCGCGAGCCAGCCACCGAATTGGCAACGCTATACGTTTGCCATACGGCCCTGTGTCTTGCGCCTACCTCGTGGTTTTGCCGAGTGCGCAGCAATGCGCGCCCGCGCCTCTTGCCAGATCGCTTGCGCCGCCGCCCCTTCGCACTCGGCGCGATAGGCCTCTCCGGCTTTTCGAGTGCCATGTCCGAGATGCGTAGCGATAACATTCGCAGCGTGGGCAGGATCATGACGACGCATGTAGTCCGCGGCGAGGGTCCGCAGATCATGCGACGGCACGCCGATCGCGGCTTTGGTCAGCTCGGTCGGAAGGTTGCGATACGGCACGCTGTCATCGAACGTCAGCCAGTTCCGACCGAGGAGTTCCTGGTAGCGCACATGGACCAGGCGATCTGGGCGGCCGTCGAGCATCCACTCGTCCAAGATCTCGCATATCTCGGGCCAGATCGCACCCGTTTCCGTTTCGGACACCGTCTTCTCCTGCTCCCAACTCGCGCGCCAGGTTCCGTCGACGTCACGGACAATCTGCTCTCCGATCCGCCACGACACGAGGTCGCCCTTGCGCGGCGGCTTGTTGAGAATGACGGCGCAGACGACGGCCTGCTGCAAGCAGCGGCGGCGGGCCGCGCTGTGCGCCGGCAGATCATGGGCGCGCCTCCTGAGTTCTCCGATCCTGTCGGCGACATGGGCATACCCGCCGCGTTCCATCAGTTCGGACAGCCTTCCATACTTGTTCTTCTCCGCCAGCGCCGCCTGATCCCGAAGGTCGCGCAGGATGACCCGCATGGCGGTCAGGCTCGCCTCTGCGACTCCGCCCTTGGCACCCAGGGCAATCAGCCCCTCGATGTAGTTGCCGGCCGTGACCGGCTTCACACGGCGGGTCTTGTCGGGATGAAAAAGAAACGCGTCCGACAATTCGCATGCTGCAACGAACCCGTGCGTGTCCGAAGCGAGTCCCTCTGCGACGACGACAGCGCACCGATCGATGCTCGCGATATATCGCTTCCGGGTGCTGAGCCTGATCGAGGTCGTGTCGAGGCGTGGTTTCATCCGTTGCCAAGCCTCGGGCCAGGTCGCTCCTACGGGCTTCTCGGCGGTCGGCATGGCCTTTATGGCCGGCTTGCGCCGCCGGGCATACCATTCGTCACTGACGAGCCTCGCCGGAGCCGTGCACACCTGCGGCGCGTATCGCGAGAGAGCACGCAGGAGGCATCGAAACGTCGATTCCGAGGCGGCGGCGGCTCGGTAGGCTTCCGCGCCAGGCATGGCAGGATTGCCGTGGCCTGCGCGGACTGCCGTCCAGAAACGCCCCATGACCTGCGCCGCACCCGGCGCGAGATTATGCGCGTCCAGGATCATGGCCCGCCGCACGGCCGCCGGTGTCTCCTTCAGGATCACATCGAGATCGGCTTTCATGTCATGTTCTCCTTTTCATGCGCGCAAAGATGTCCGGGTGGTGCGCCAGCAAGGCCTCCCGCACGGCAACGGCCGCGGCTTCGCCGCTGTCCTTGCCATAGTGGCGGCGTGCGACCTCTTCGGTGTTCGCCAGCACCGAGGCCACATTCGCGAAATCACCCGGCCGAACGGCGAGCATCAGAGTCGCGAGAGCGTGGCGGCACTGGTGCGGCGTCAGCCCGAGTCCGAGCTGGCGGTCGCCGAGATCCCACAACTCCATGATCGAAGCGACGGACATGCATCCGGCTGGCAGATTCAGCGCCGCCTTGCGCAGACGAGGATTGGCCGTTCCCGGGAACAGGTAGGGTGAAGACTCGATGCCGCGAAGCTTCATCAGCTTCGGCCGATCGACCCGGTCCCACTGCCAAAGGATGCGGGCGTCGTCGCCCTGCACGTTCACGATCACAGTTTGTCCGTTCTTGACCTCTCCGCCGGAGAAGCAGATCTCGGCATGTTGTCCGTCCGCGATCCAAGTCAGGTTGCGCGGGCAACCGGGTGTCGCCTTGCGGCGGATCATGAACAAATTGGCCGGCCTCAGAGCCCGGCTGACCTGCACAGAGTAAGCGGCGGCGCAGGCCGAGAGCCGCAGCGCGCGCTCGCGCGCGAAATCGGTTGATGCTGCCTCCAGAGCCTCAGTCGAGATGGCGCCAAGGCGCGCTGGCGCGTTTACGAACGCGGCCGCGAGATGCGGTGACTTGCGCAGCCGATCACAGATCGCCTCGGCATCTTCGGTCATCTCGCTCGGCAACAACACGTAGTCCGCGTTGAACATGCGCACGAGACCGATCCGCGCGAGAATCTCGGGATCACGCAGGCCGTGGCGCGCTATCGTGGTGAGATTCGTGAAGCGCGACCAGAGCGTCGAACTTTTGTTCGCATTTTTGAGCGAAATGGACGCGGCGCTCCGTGCGATTTGCGCGCTGCAAGCCGCCTCGAGCGCCTCGGCCGTGAACAGCTCGCGCAGCGTCGCGAGTCCCGCGAACCCGGTCTCCGGCGAGTGACTCTCGCGCAGAAGCCAGGTTGTTGCCTGCCGATAGCCGGCAAGCGCGGAATCGATATTCTTGGGCGGCTTTTTCTTCTTTTCCTTTCCCACCCGCGCCGCGATCTCCGCATCAATCTCGACGGCTGATCGGCCGAGGCGCAACTGCTCCTTCGCCCAATCTTTCATGTCGGCGGGTTGGCGCAGTGTCTCGCGGAACACTTCCTCTGCATCAGAGCGAAAGGGTGCGGGCAATGACTGCCATTCGATTCTACGGGCCCGGTCAGATGGGGCGGGCGCCACAAAGTCCTGTCGCGGCAGTAGATCCGCAAGCTCGGGCCAACGATTGTGCCCGCGACGCAGCTTACCAATCCGCTGGGCGAATTTCCGCAACGACTTACGGCCATCCGGTGTCGCATCATGCCAAAGCCTGTCGAATTCTGGCTGGTCGAGGTCCGGCAGCGAAAGCCGCGCCCGCGCCCGCACCAGAAGAAACGGCTTGTGCGTGCTCGTGGTGAAGAGCGCGCCACGATCGGCAAAACCCTCGTTGTCGACCATGAACCCGATCACCCGGTCGTAGCTCGCGCGGACGGCCGTGTCCGGGGTCCCCTGCCCGCGCGCTGCGAGGAACCGCTCCAGGGCGGTGCGGATGCGCGAATTGCCACGCTTGCGGGCCGTGTCGAGGTTCTTCGACCGCGAGACCGCGCCATAGGGCGACACGGCGACCACCTTCTCGAAGTAGCCCAGGTCAGCCGGAACCAGATCCAATTCGTCGTCGGTCAGGTCGAGCCGCGCGGCGACCTTTTCGATCTCGTAAATTGTATCACGGCTCTCGCCGGACTCCTTCGCCCATTTCAGGAAGTCCGGGAACATCGCGTCTGCGGCGCTTGTCAGTGCTCTGTCATGTTTCAAATTTTCATCTCCATGTTCGGGGCCTGCGGGCCGCCTTCACGAGGAAAGGCGGCTCGCGAGGCCCGGGCCGTGGACCGCAACTGGTCCATTCAGGAGATCGCGCTCGGTGGGTCGGTTCGCACAGTCTGTCGCAATTTTCCCGCATTTCGCAGGATCGCTCCCAAGCATAACCCCAATAAATGTTTGGGGACGCTTGTGCGACGGGCGGAGCCATCCCGCTCGTGTCGCGATGATGCCTATCGCATCTGTGCGACGGACCGTCGGCGTCACGCCCACCATTCCGAGGGAAGGTCGACGCCCCGCAGCTTCAGCCAGTCGGTGACGTCATGCGGGTTGCAGCGAATGGCCCCGAACGCGTTGCGGGTCGGCAGCCCGTCGTCGATCCAACGCTCGACGGTGCGCACGCTGACGCGGAGCGCCCCGGCAATCTGTTTTTTGCACAGCAGGTCATCTTGATAGCGCGTGATCCGCGAGCGTTTCGGCATCGGTCCATCCTCGCAGGCCCACACGTCCGGCCAGGCGAGACGGAAGACCCGGCCGATGCGGATCGCCTCGATCTCTCCGGCCCGAATCTTTCGCCGGACCGTGTCGGGACGCAAACCAAAGTGTCTTGCAACTTCCTCAACTGACAGCATTTTTTCCTCATCAGGTTTCTTCTGACGAGGAATTAGTCCCTGCGCCTGGTTCACCGAAATGCATGGGGTGGCGACCAAAGGTGCCGGCGCTCAATTAGGAGGATCAATTGAGGCTCGACACCTTTGCTGGCACGCCCGCGCTCACGCCGACGTGATCAGAGGCGTTTTTTCGCGACAGCACCTGCGCCCAGGTTCTCCGAAATGGAGAACGCAAATGAAGCATGAAGAACTATTCGACGCGACAGCCGCGATTTCGCCTTGGTTGATGCCGTCCAAGGCCAGAGCCCTGCTCGAGCAGGAAATCGAGTCATTCGTCAAAGCGGCAGCTGAAGGAACAGCCGCGCCCGACGCCGCCCTTGCGATGAAGGTTACGGCCGGCCTTGGAAAAACCGCCACGGCGCTCCGCGTCATCGCACGACACGGCGAGGCACTGCTGGGCCAGGGGCATGTGTTGATCTATGTGCCGACGCTCGACCTCGCGGAACGGGCCTATGCAGATTTTCGAGAGCTCGCGCCCGGGCTGCCATCCCGCGTCATCCGCGGACGCAGCGCTCTGCGTCCCGGCAACAGCAAGAAGACGATGTGCGAGCGCGCCAACCTTGCAAAGGAAATTTCCGGCTTCGTTCCCTCCATCACGCAAGCTCTCTGTCGTGGACAGGACCCGGATGGGAATTTCGTTCAATCGGCCTGCGCTTCCGGATGCCCCTATCTCGAGCAGAAGGACGTGCCTGGTCCCCATGTCGTGTTCCTCGCTCACGCCTACCTGGGCGTCGATGCTCCCATTGATCGCACTTACGAGACCGCTCTTCGCGTGATCGACGAAAAAGTCTGGCCGACCTTGATCCGCAGGTTGAATCTCTCGATCGACGATTTCATGCGGGCCCCACCAAAGTCTTTCCCCGAAGGTCTCCTCGACGCCCTCACCAGGACCAAGGCGGCAATCGTCGATGGACTGCAACGCGGCCTGCCGTTGCACGAACATCTCCGAAAGTCGGGCATCGACACAGCACAGTTGGAGCGCCTCGTGAAAGCGGAGGAGCGATCGCGGAGTTACCTCGAAATCGGTCCGTGGCAATGCACCAAGACTTTGGAATTCTGCGTCCAGACCTTCGACACGAGATCGTTCATCGCGTCGCGGAAGCGACAACAGATCCTCAAGCGCGTGGCCGAAAAGGAAACTGGGCATTGCGTCGGGCTGAGGTTGTCCGAAGCCAGGACGAAGGAAAGCTCTCAGCTTGAGATCCAGTCATCCGGTTTTGATGATCTCGATCGCGACGATCCGCTGCTTCTCCTCGACGCGGATGCCGATCCGGACATCACCGAACGCGTCGCTCCCGGTGCGGCATTCGTCTCGATCCAGTCGCCGCCGATCGCCGATATCGTGCAGATATCAGACCTGACCCTGTCGAACAGCTGGTTGCTTCACGCAGAGGACGGCGCAGAACGGCGAGGCAAAGTTCTGACGATCATCCGGCGAGAAGTCGAAAAGGCGGCGGACGGCGGTGTTCTCGTCGTGGCGACCAAATCTGTTCTCCAAGCTTTGCATGCGGAAGTCGGGAACTCTGCGGCCGGAACCGAGGAGAAGGCCCTCAGAAGACCGCTTCTCGGGGCCGAGCCGCGCTGGTTCGGACCGAGAACCCAAGGCGTCAACGACTACGAGGGCTTTGCAGCTATCGTTGTCATCGGTCGACTCCAGCCCGGTGTCAGCGACATCGAAAGATCGGCGCGCGCCGTGTTCTCGAAAGACGCGCTCCCGATCGCCGAGCATGTTGCCGGACCGCTCCCCGCAACCGGTGCCACAATTCTGATGGCCGATGGTTCTGTCCGAGATGGCCTCCGGCGTGCGCATCCAGACCGTCGTGTCCAGGCAATCCTCGCTCAGTCGCGCGAGTGCGCCACGCTTCAGGCCATCGCCCGGCTCCGGCTTGTCTCGCCGAACCGAGAGAAACGGGTGGTCGTCCTGAGCAATCTGCCGCTGCCGGAGTTACCGGTCACGCGCCTGTGCACCTTCACTGCGCTGGAGCGCGATCTTGAGCACGAGCCGGACTGGCTCGGGTTCATCCGCATGGAGAAAGCCCTGCGCGCCACCATGGGCCGAGCCGTGCGCGGAGCACGGCTCTCGGCCACAGGACTCCATCTCGATCTTCCGATGGATTTCGAGACCGAGCCGAGCGCCGAGGGATTCCGCCGCGGGCGACCAACATCACACATGATGTTGCTCTGCCGACGTGTTGCAGCCGCCAACGGCTGGAAGATCACGCCTGTCCTGCTGAAGAGGCGCAGCGGGGGAAAGGCCGTGCTCGCGATCATTCTCGACGATCATGGCGCGCCGCTTGAGATGGCCGAAACCCTCTGGCCGGATTTCACGCCCAATCTCGCATAATTTCCGGAAAATTCATTCTCATAATTACAACCGAACCCATCTTTCTCTTGCGTCGCCTCTCAAATTGCAACACCCGCAGTGATGGTCTGCGGGCATGACTCCAAGGAATACGAAATGTCTCGCGAGATACCTTTCCACATGATCGAACGCGATCCGTTCAGGTCGCTCGTTCATTGGATATACATTTTCGACTACAGGGGACGTCGCCATCTTCTCGGCTTGACCCGTATCGATCAAGGAAATGCAGGATCGCGCATCCTGGTGAACCGCTACATGGTTCGGAAGGGCGTCTCCTATGGAAGTCTTGAAGAAACGCCGATTGCATCCGAATGTTTGACGATGCCGAAAAATGACCCCGCGTTCCTCGACCACTTGACCGACGATCCTTATGCACTTGGAGGGCCTGTTGTAGATTTCCTCGAGCAACAGTTCTGTCGGCTGATCGCACACACGGGATGTTCGGCGCACGAACAGTTGCGGCAGATTGGCAATTTCATGAAGAACTTGGCATGCGCCCGGGCTTCGAGGAAAAGAAGAATACCGAGAAAAGCCGTCGATCAACGCACCATGTGTTAGAGGGAGCGTTCCGTTGTTCGAATTGATGCAACGGGCAGCATCTCAGTGCCCGGTGCCGATCGCCGCTGACCTCAGTCGGGCATGTCGAATAGATCCTCCAGGAATTCGGAAGCAGGCGCGACTGCCGACAACCAAAGCTGCTCCCTGGCTCTTGTGGCAGCAACGTAGAGGAGATGTCTCTCGGTATCGAAAATCTCTTTCAGATCACGCTCATCGCTTGCTTTGAGGAGGCGCTTTTCGCTCGGCAGGATATCGGCGTCGCAGGCCATGACCGCGACTGCGCGGAATTCTCTACCCTTGGCGTCATGCATGAGGATTACAAAAATGTCTGCTTCGCCGGCGTATTCCCGGGCAGCCGTGGCTCTCGGAAGCTCGTCCTCGGAACGGACGAGAATCGCGATCTCCGATGGGCGGATATCACCGCCGATGACATCCCTCAGCCATCCTCCCAGTGATTGGCTTTCCTCCTCCGCGCTTGCGAAGGTTGCCGTCTTCGGCGCGGGCCCATGAAATACCGATGTAACGCCGGTCCGCCGATCTTCACCACCCTCGACTTCAAGTAGCCGGGGCGGCAGCAAGTGGTCTGCATGCGATCGAATCTGATGCGATGTCCGGTAGTTCACCTTCAGGCTACGTGAGCGACCTTGAATATCGACACCCGCGGACTTCCAGGGAAATGGCGACCGGAAGATTCGTTGTCCGATGTCGCCTGCGAAGAACAATCCGTTGGGGCGATCACCGGCTATGGCCGCAAGAAGTGTGAGCTCCGGAACGGAGATGTCCTGTGCTTCGTCGACAATGACATGCGAGAACGGAGGATCGGGGAGGTTCTGCGCCACCCGATGCATCAGTCCAGCCTCGGTCTCCAGCCCTCGTGAGGAAAGCTCGGCGCGGACGCTCGAGAAGATCGCCCAAAGCTCTTCCCTACGTGACGCGGCCATGCGGATCTTCCTGCCGAGGCGGGGCAATTCGAGGTATCGATCTCTGTCGCGAACGTCCCAGGCATCGACGATCAATCGCCATTCGTCTTCGAGGAAGTCCGTGTCGATCTTTGATTTGGCCTCGCGCGCTGCGTCGGCGATGATGGCGGATAGCTCGTCTTTCCCAACAATTTTCATCTGCCTTCCGAACGGCTCGGCCAGTTGCCACGCGACCGTCGACATCGTGCCGACCGTCACCCGCGCGGCGACTTCCGACCGACACAGGGTCAATCGCTCGAGCTTCGATCGAAGACCTTCGGCAAGGTCCTCGGAAAAGGTTGTCAGCAGAACCCTGTGATCAGGGCTTTCAGACGCGAGCCGCACAGCGCGGTGCAGCGCAACGACGGTCTTGCCGGTGCCAGCCGATCCGATCACTCGAGCAGGTCCATTGAAGTCCCTGTCGACGAATTCCTGCTGGGCCGGATGAAGAAAAACCGCCCATTCGTCCCATGGGGCATCGAGCGCAGCCCGAAGCTCTTGCTCGTCTCCGACCACCCGGAAACGACGAAGCGCGTCTGGATGCGCGAAGCCGAGGCCGATGGGGTCTGCGATACGCACGGTGGGAGCTTCGCCGACAGCCGCAGACAGTATCGCTTCCTGCGCCTCGTCAGGAAGGTGCCCGGCAATGTCGAGCACCGTGTCCTCGGTCGCTTGCCTGACCGTTGCCAGCCAATCCTCCGGGATGCCCCAGCTCAGCAGGGTCTCGTCATCTTCCTCCGCAAAAAGGCGTGGCTTCTTGACTGCCTCCTCGACGTAGCGCTGGACGAGGATTTCCTCGACCGTCTCGCGGATTTCGACAAGCTGCGCAGCACCCGTTTTCGGGTGGGTATCGAGACGCCGCCTTTCCGCCCAAGCGTAGGCATCGTCATGATGGCCGACATAGGCGAGGAGAGTATCACCTCCGCGCTTGTGCAGAACGATCCGCAGATCCTGATTGACCCGCGCCGACCAAAACCCTGGGTCTCGACAGCGGTCGATCCGGTGCAGTGACAGCCCGGGGCTTTCGGGGTTCTGCTGGATGTCGAAGGCGGTGATCTTCGCCTGCGACTGCTCCTGGCCGGTGAGCTTCTCGAGCGACTTGGTGAAGCTTGACGCGATGAGAACTGTCACAGGCGCCTGCTGAGCCACTCTTTGAAGGACTCGGGTGAGGCAACCTCGAACCACTTCTCTGGCCCGCTGAAATTACCTCCACCGCTGATGACACCCGCGGCCATGGAGGCGCTGTTCGCATCATAGTCACGCGTGAAGACCATGAGGTCCGGATTGGAAGGGTGGTCCTCGAGCGTGCCATCAATAATCAATCTGCGCCGTTCATCCTCGTAGCGCGTCTCGCTGCGAGATGGGTTCCTCCGAGCCGTCGACCCCTTGAAAACCCTGAACGGAGGCATTTTCCTGATCTGCAATGGAGACCCGGTCGCTTTCGCGCCACCGTCTTCGAATTCGAACTTGTCCATCACACCCCCATCACCTTCATGACTTCGTCCCCGAGGTGGTTGATCACCTTCACGGCGATCCGGCCGGACTTCGGCCGCGCGAAGGGCCGCGACACGGTCCGCTTCAGGCTCTCCCAGGCGTCCTCGTCGATTTCACCCTTCAAGGTCGAGCGGAGCTGCTTGTAGGGCACGTCGGCGCCCGGGAAATACGCCTGCCGGACGAAGAAGCTCTCCCCGGAATAGTCGGTGTCGATGAACCAGCAGGCGATGTCGTCGGGCTCGGAGCTCTCCACCTCGCCCTTGCCGGGGCGGAAGATGTCGACGCCCTTCAGCTCGACTCGGAACTTGTTTCCGTCTTCGGTCACCTCGATGTCCGGCTCGCCGAACACGACGAACAGGTTGCCTCCCCCTGCCTTCAGATCCCCGGCCATATGCAGGTCGGCATTCATGCGGGCATGGAGAACCGGGATACGACCGAGCTTGTGCAGTTCCTGCGCGTGGGCTTCGAAGTTGAACGCGCAGGCGATCACGATGTCGAAACCAGCTTCCGCGGCCTCTCGCGCGCAGGCGACGAGGTCGGCGCGGCCGACCGTGCCGTATTCCGGGCCGATGAAGACGGCGGCGCGGCGGGTGACGGCGTCATCGCCTTCGCCCTCGACATACTGCCCCTCGGCGGCGATCCACTCGCCGGGCCAGGGGGCAAGGCTGTCGAACTTGATCGCATCGCCTTTGTCCTGCTGGTGAACCCCGGCCTTGGCGAGGTTCTCCATGATGGCCTTCTGGTAGTTCTCGGCCTCCTGTTCGCCGGGGCTGCGCTTGCCCGCGGCTGCGTCGGCCTCCTCGATCAGTTCGCCATGCTCATCCACCGCCTGCGTGCGGTGGGGCGAGAGGCTTTCGACTGTGAAGGGCCCGGCGACGCGGACGCGCTTCTTGTCCTCGTAGGGCTTGTCATAGAGGAATTCGTGGTCGGCTTTGGCGGCGATGGATTTGTCGATCTCGGTCTGCCGCGCGATCCGGGCGGTCCAGAACGCCTCCAGCGCCTCCTTGGCCGCATCGGGCCATGGGGTGACCGGGCGTTCGGGCAGCGTGTCGAAGTCCCAGGAGGTGCCGCGGGCGGCGTTGAGCTTGATCAGGGCCTCCTCGGCAAGGCGCTGTTTCGCCGGGGTCAGGTCGCCGGACATGGTCCGGGCGAGGGCGTGCAGGTCGCGCTGGTCCTTGAGCCAGGGTGTGCCGGGCTCGCGGGGGATCTCCCACTCCAAGAAGCCGTTGGCCGGGGCCTCCTCGCCCGAGGGCATGGTGACCGTGCCGGAGGCGGTGAAGTCGATGGACTTGCCTGCGCGGCCGCCGGTTTCGACCGGGAAGAGATCGGACCGGCCTGCAAGCGCTGCGTTGAGCGCGGTGCGGGCATCATCGACGGCGGGCTGCATCCGCTCCCAGATCACGTCGATCTCGGTGTTGTTGGCGATGGACTTCAGCGTGATATGCGGCACGCGCTCGAAAACGAAGCCGTGGCGAATATCGTTGTGGGTGGCGTGGGTCGACGGTGCCTCGCGGGTGATCTCGGCGGCCTTACGCTGTCCTTCGCGGCTGTCCGCAAGCAAATACCATGGATATTTTGCGCCCATGATCCGGGCCCGCGCGAGTGCGAGCGCCACTCGAGACGTGTCGATGGTAATCCAGCGCCGCCCCCATTGCTCGGCGACAGTGGCGGTGGTGCCAGAACCACAGGTCGGATCGAGAACAAGATCGCCAGGGTCAGTGGTCATGAGAATGCAGCGTTGAATGACTTTGAGAGAAGTCTGCACCACATACGTCTTATCTTCCGACCGGCTTGAGAAGGCAGCATCTTGCCAAAGGTTCGAAATGGGACGGATCGGGAAGTCATCCAAAAACCTTCGAAACCGAACATCATTCCTTCGGGCATGTAGTCTCCCGGCCTGACCGAGTCTTTCCAGGCTTTCGGGCGGGTTTCCCCACCAGCGATTTCGACTGCTGTATTTCGAACCTACATGAGGAAAGTCATATTTTCTCCCCGGCCCGGGTTTGGTGAGATCACTCAGGCTGAATGGCCGCGAGCCATTAGGGACAGGCTTGTCGCCATCTTTCTCGTCCTTGTCCATGGTGCGTGAGCTTCCGTCTGGAAGTTCTAAATAGAAGTATTCCGTAGCCGAAGTGGTTTCATCCCGTTTGTCCAAGTATAACGGACGAAACTTCACGTTTTCCTTTTCTTTGGCATATTGAATTACGTAGTCAATGACATGAGGCAAGGAGCTTCCGGATTGCAATCCAGACGTTTTTATAACTCCAATCATCGCTACGAGATTCTTCTCCCCAAATACCTCATCCATTAGGGCGCGAATTCTATGGACGTTTTCATCTCCAATCTGCACAAAGCAACTACCAGTCACATGCAGGAGTTCGCGGGCGATAGTAAGCCGATCACGCAGGTATGTGAGGTATGAGTTGACGCCATCACGCCAGGTATCGCGAAACGCCTTTACCTGCTCGGGCTCGCGGGTCAGATGCTCCAGCTTGCCATCTGTCACTGACATTGAGGTGGTGGACCACTGGAAGTTTGACTGAAATTTCACCCCATATGGTGGGTCAATATAGATCGTCTGCACCTGGCCCTTCAGCCCCTCGCGCTCGGACAGCGAGGACATGACCTGGAGCCCGTCGCCCAGGATCATCCGGTTCGACCATTTCCGCGAATGGCGGTAGAACTCCACCTCGGCCTCACGGTCCTCCTCGGTCAAGCCGAAATGGCCGAAGAGATCTTCGGCCTTCTCGCGCCCGGCCCGCAGGTCGTCGATCAGCGCCTTGGGATGCACCTGCTCCTGAAGGTAGATCGGCGGCGCATCGACCGTCAGCTCCGCCTGATCCAGGTCCTTGCCGCGCCAGATCAACTGCGGGTCGAGATCGCGATTGCGTCGCTCATAGGCGACCTTGATCGCCTCGCGGTCCGACGGCTCCATGACCGGCTCGAGCTCGGCCGAGGGGATGTTCGCCCGTTTTTCGTCATGGGTGATCGTGCCGATCGGCTTCTCGTCGTTCGCCATCAGGCTGTCCCTCCCTTTAGGATCGGTTCGAGGGTGCTGCGATACTCCGCCACGCGCTCGTCCATCCAAGTCATTATTTCCGGCCATGCCTCGCGCCGGTCGTGGCCCTTGCCCAGCCGTTTCGCCAGGAAGTGCTGGCCACGGCCACCGGGTCCCAACGGCGCACCGAGGGCATCCTCCAGCGCCGCTCGGTGCGGCTCCAACACCTCTGAGACCGGCCCAACTGGCTCTCCCCATCCGCTGCGGACGTAGATGCCGCTCTTGTCGCGCCCGATCCAGATCGAGATCTCGACCTTGGGTTCGGCGCCTACTGTGATGTAGGCGTTCGGATATCGCGATGCCGCGACACCGAGCGTTGCCATGGCCGGATGGGTCCGCAGGAATTCTTCCCAGAACTCCTGCTTGATATCGTAGTAGGCACTGCCGTCGGTGCTCGCCTTGCGTTTGATCTCCCGATCCCAGTCGTTCGGCTTCTCGACCACCTCGAAAATCGGAGCGAAGGGAGAGTCGCCGATCCGCACCACACGTGCCTTCACCGCGAAGAACGAAAACCCGTCGGCCGTATGCTCGTTGAGCCACCGGATCGCCGAAAGATGCGGCTGCCGGAATTCCGGGGCGATCCAGACGACGGTCTGCGCCTCGAGTCCGGCCAGGTATGTCATGATCTGACCGAGGTGCGTGTGGTCGGTCTGTTCGAGCTGGTTCTCGATCAGGACCACGCTGTCGTCCGACGGGTTCCGAGCGAGAATGTCTGCCGCGAAGCTCTCGACGCGGACTTCCTGGCCCGTCAGTTCGAGCGGGATTCCGATGGCGTCGGAAAGATGGTCGATGTTCTCGGCAAGCCAGGGGGTGAATTCGAGGGCCTCGTGCTTCCACGCCTCGCGCAACGGAAGATCAACCAGACGGCCGAAGGTCACCTCGGTCATGCCGGCTCCGTCGCGGCGACGAGGGCCTCGATCGCCGCATCGAACTCGTCCCTGAAGTCATGCAGGCTGCGCAGCTCGACAAAGGCCCACCGGCCATGCGTGCCCAGCCGATTGACCGCCGGTATCCACTTGTTACGCATCGTTTCCGCTTTCAGTGCAGCGTCGTGCCCGCGGTAGCCCTTGATCTCGACAACGAGCGTCATGGGATCGGACCCTTCCGGCGTCCTGAGGCGGACGAGGAAGTCGGGGAGGTAGGTGCGCGCCTCGCCCTGTTCGGAATATGGCACCTCGAAGCCGAGGTTCTGGTTCTTGGTGTAAGCCAGGACCTCGGGATGTTCATCGAGGAGCTGCGCGAATTTCGCCTCCCAGTCGCTGTCGGTGACGATGTAGTTGAGGTGACTGCGATCCGCGCGCGGCGTGTGGCGACCTGCCTTCGACGTCGGGAAATTCACATCAATGGTCGAGCCCTCGGGCATGAATGGATCGAGCGTCGCCCGGATGATCGACTCGCCACCCGGTTGGTCGAGGAGTGCGCCCATCAGAAGCTCACAAACCTCGTCTGCAAGCTGGAGATACAGCAGCTGTGCTGGTTGGCAGCCGCCCTTGTAGACAACGCGGTCCGAGCGAAGCCACTGAAGCACGATCCGTTTTGCGTGGGTGAAGAGATGGGTCTTCGGCTCGCCATTGGCGTCCCTCAGCTTCTCGGACACCCAGTAGTTGGCGAGGTGGAAGGCAACGGTGGAAAGACGCTGGTCTCTCAGGTGCTCGAGATCGAGGGTGTGGCGGGCGCCGATGATCCCGGCCATGGTGACATTGGTCGCGGCTCTCACCCGATCGGGATCGAGCACGTAGGGGTCCAGTCGGCTCAGGTCGATATCGATGCGTTCCCTCGGAAAATCAGCGCGATAGCCGGCCACCCTGGGGAATGTGATTTCGAGCGCATCCCGTTCCGGGCTGACCGCATGGACATGAACCACTTCCCGCGGCTTGAACTGGCCCCCGTTTCGACCGGACACTCGGGCATAACCATGGAGGCTTAGGCATATGCCTAAGCACGTGCTTATGTCTGACTATGAGATCATT
>NZ_FNPF01000026.1 GCF_900107235.1 Citreimonas salinaria | reverse complement strand
AGGGCGGCCGAGCCGACCTTCATGCGGCGCCAGCCAGGCCATTTCCTTGTCTACCCAGATCAGCATCGAGCCGCGCTTGCGCAACGCGGCGTTATGGCTGGACCAGTTCGTCGTGCGGTAGCGGGCGGGAGGAGGCTTGCTCATGCGACCCGTCTAACCGCATGGATTCGCGATGTGAATCGCCCGCAGTCAGAGTTACGCAACAACGCCGTCGACGACCCACAATACATCGGGTTTTCAGTGCCTGCGCGCGTAGCCCCTAGCAAAGACCACTATGAGCCGTTGGTCACGCGATGCCACAGCCTTGGAAGCCAAGGAATACCTGAGGCGGAAGAAATCGATCGCGCCCACCTCTCCGCCGGGCGGGGAGAAGTGGGTGATTTCACCTCCGAGACGCTCGGCCGCGCCTGCCGCGATCGAGAGGCCAAGCCCCTTCCCTCGCCCTGGCAGGATGGAGGTCAGCGGTCTGCGCAAGCCCGCCGTTTTCCGCTGCGCCGCATCCGTCATCAGTTCAGTATCAGTCTTACCGTCTGGCCGCGGCCCTTGCCAGGAGCGAACTGCACCGCGCCACCGAGGCGTTCCATCGCGCTTGCCACGATAGAGAGCCCCAGTCCGCTTCCGTTGGGACCACTACCGCGCCCCCTGGTGAAACGCGTGCTCACCCGATCCAGAAGCTCTGGCGGAATGCCTTCGCCCTCGTCGCGGATGATGAACCGAACGGCCGCGTCTCCGTCCTCGAGTGCAACCAATACCCGGCCTTCGGGAGGCGAAGCGTAGATCGCATTCTCGATCACGTTTCGCAGGGCGGCTTGCAGCAGGAACGGGTTGGTTCGCTGCCGCATCGCGTGATCGGGCGCAACGGTCTCGACCACCACATTCCTTTCAGCTGCCAAAGTCCGCAGGTCGTCCACTGTCTCGCGCATCAGATGCCCCAGGTCGGTCACGTCGAGCTCCTGTTCTGATCGTTCGACGGCTGCCAGATCCAGCAGTTGTCGCACCATGCGGTTCGTCCGCTCGACCGATCGCTCGATCGCGGAAAGCGCGTTTGCCCGCACCCCCGGATCGTCGGACAGCCGCATCACCTGGGCCTGGGTCCGCAGCCCGGCCAGTGGGGTTTTCAGTTCATGGGCGGCATAGGTCGTGAAGTCCCGTTCCACGTCACGGGCAGAGGCTACCTTCGCAAACAGGCTGTTGAGAGCCAGCCGCACCGGGCGGAGCTCGCGCGGCGCGGAGCCCTCGGGAAGCGGGCTGAGATCCGACGGCGCCCGGGCGCGAAGCGTGTTGGCCAGTCGATCGAGCGGCGCGAGGCCCTGCGCCACGCTGATCCAGAGGATTGCCGCGAGCAACGGCAGGATCAGTGCCGCCGGCAGCAGCAGCCCCTCCAGCACATCGCGCACAAGGCGGTCCCTGACGGCGAGGCTGTCGCCCACCATGACCCGGACCCCGAGCTCCTCGTTGACCAGCGTGTAGACGCGCCACGGCTCTCCTTCGATGATCGAACGGGAATACCCTTCGGCGGCGGCTTCCGTAAGCTCGACATCCGGGGCGCCGTCCGACCGGCCGACCAATCCGCCGTCCAGTGCCCAGATCTGGCAGGACAGCTGCTTCGAGTAACCGGTTTCGCGCGTCATCGGGACCGGCAACGTCCGGTCGCCGGCCCGTGCAACCTCGATCTGGTGATCGGAGATCAGGGACGAGACCATGTTGGCCGCCTCCAAGAGCCGTGCGTCCAGCACCTGCTCGATGTCCGCGCGGGTCGATGTCTGTATCCAGAGCGCAGCGGACAGCCAGACGGCGCCGGTCGCGAGCGCAAGGATCAGGAAAAGCTTCAGCCTTATAGAGATGACGCGGCCTCCTCCTCGGCAAGGCGATAACCCAAGCCCCGCACCGTTTCGATGAAGTCGCGCCCGATCTTGGCGCGGAGCTTGTGAATGTGCACCTCGACAGTGTTGCTCTCGACCTCTTCCTGCCAGCCGTAGAGACGCTCCTCGAGCGCGTCGCGCGACAGCACGCGGCGGGGATGCTCCAGCAGGGCGCACAGAATCGCGCATTCGCGGCGCGAAAAAGTGAGCGTGCGCCCGCCAAGCCGCCCGCTGAGCGAGGCCGGGTCGACGGTGAGGCCATTGTAGCGCAAGACGCTGCTGGCCCGCCCCTCGCTCCGTCGCAGCATAGCGCGTAACCGGGCCGATAGCTCCTCGAGATCAAAGGGCTTGCCGAGATAGTCATCCGCGCCAGCGTCCAGTCCGCGGACCCGGTCCCGCACCTGGTCGCGCGCGGTCAGGAGAAGGACGGGCAGGACCGAGCCTTCCGCGCGCAACTCGGCGAGGAGGTCCAGCCCGAGGCCGTCCGGCAACATGATGTCCAGCACCATGCCGTCGAACGTCGAGGTTTCCAGTGCCGCGCGGGCATCCGTCAACGTCCCGACGAGGTCGGGGGTGAACCCCGACAGCCGCAGCCCAACAGAGAGGCCATCGGCCAGGACGTCGTCATCTTCCACGATCAGTATGCGCATCTTGCCTCCGTCTGGTGGGGGATCTCGCGCGCCGACCTTAAGGCCTGCTTAAGGTTGGCCGCCCATTCGGCGCAACATGATGATGCCGCCTTCTTCATTGGCCGTCCTGACGGCGCTTGCGCTCTTCGCCGCCGGCGCTCCCAATGCCCAGGCCCCCTCCGACCCGCTTACGGCCGAGGAAGCTTTCGTGCTGTCCGTGGAACAAGCCGGCGACGAGCTCACCCTGTCGTGGGACATCGCCGACGGGTATTACCTCTACCGCGATCATCTCGGCGCCGAGGGGCCGGAGGAGGCAGATCTCCCATTGCGGACCCCGGACGGCGAGATGAAGGACGATCCGAACTTCGGGGTTGTGGAAGTCTACTATGACGCGGTCATCGCACAACTTGAAGCCGAAGGCGGCCCGGTCACGGTGACCTGGCAGGGGTGCAAGGAAGACAGCATCTGCTACCCGCCGCAGACGCGCGTGTTCGAGATCGACGGCGCAGGGGGTGCGACAACCGCGTCCGGCGCGGGCTTCGAAGCGACCAAGGCCGGCACGAGCACCACGTCCACCGGCGGAGGGACCGGCCTTACCCTTGCCGATGATCCCGGCATCCTCGACGGGCTGTCGGCGCGGGGTGGCACCGCACTTGTCGTTGCCGGTTTCCTTGGCCTGGGGCTTCTGCTTGCCTTCACGCCGTGCGTCTTTCCAATGTTCCCCATCGTGGCAGGCATGGTCATAGGGCAGCGCGAGCCGCCGGGCATCCGCCGGGGCCTGACCCTCTCGGGCGCTTACGTGATCGCGATGGCCACGGCTTTTGCGGGGCTCGGCATCGTGGCCGCATGGTCGGGGCAGAACCTTCAGGTTGTCCTTCAGTCGCCGACAGCGATCGGCGTGGCGGCGGCAATCTTCGTGCTCCTCGCGCTGTCTATGTTCGGAATGTTCAACCTGCAGATGCCGCGCGTCATCGCCGCGCGGCTGGAGGGCGCTGGCGGGCGTGGCGGCTCGCTCGGCGGCGCGGCTCTTCTAGGGTTCACTTCGGCGCTGATCGTCGGCCCATGCGTAACCGCACCGCTCGCCGGGGCGCTGCTCTACATCGCCCAGACCGGGGACGTGGACCTGGGCGCGCTCGCGCTCTTTGCGCTTGGTCTCGGGCAGGGCCTGCCGCTGCTGGCCATCGGGGCCTTCGGCCCGCGCGTGCTTCCGAAGTCCGGCGCCTGGATGGAAGGGGCGAAAAGGGTCTTTGGCGTCCTTTTCCTCGGCTTCGCGATCTGGCTTGCCGGACGGGTGCTGCCGGGCCCCCTGACGCTGGCGCTGTGGTCGGCGCTTTTGATCGGCGTGGGGGTCGTTCTGGCCCAGGCGCCGCGGGACGGCATGGCAGGTCGGCTGGGCAGCGCCTTGGGCGTGATCGTGCTCTTCGCCGGGGTGCTTCAGGGCGTGGGCGCGGCGGTTGGCGCCGACGACCCGACGCGCCCGCTTGCCCCGTTCGCTGCGCGCAGCTCCATTCCGGAAGCGCAGGCCGAACCGTTTTCTTCGCTCCGCACGAAGGCTGCGCTGGAAACTGCCCTGACAAACAGCAACCGCCCGACCCTGGCCTACGTAACGGCGGAGTGGTGCACCACCTGCCGCAGCATCGAACAGGGGCTGTTGTCGGACCCCCGCCTTCAGGCGGCCCTTGCCGGGCTTTCGTTGCTCAAGGTCGACGTCACCGAATTCGGGGCGGAGAGCCAGGTCTTGCTGGACCTGCTGGGAGCGGCGGGCCCACCGACGATGGTCTTCTTCGATGAACACGCGGCCGAGGTGCCGGGCACTCGGCTCGTCGGCGACACCGACAGCGGCGCCATGCTTCGTTCCGCCCGGATGGTGTCCCAATGACTGGCGTCCAGATCGGGCCGCTCGCCTTCGACATCGACCGGTTCGCGTTCATCGTCGCGGCGCTGGTCTTCTTCGCGCTCTTTCACCTGCTGACCATTCGGCAAACCCGCCGTGGCGAGGATGTCAGGCGGTGGGCCTTCCCGGCGGCGGTGGCCTGGTTGCTGGCGGCGCGCTTCGGCTACGTGATCCAGCACTGGGAGGTTTTCTCGACGCACCCGCTCGATATTCTGAAACTGTGGCAGGGCGGCGTCTCGGTCCAGGCGGGCTTCTTCGGCATCGCCGCTTTCGCCTTCGTCGCGGTTCTGCGCGGAGAAGCCGCCGTGGCGCCGATCATGGGTGCGGCTTTCGCCGGGTGGTTGGCAAGCGAGGCCGTCTTCGGTTTCTCCAAGGGAAGCGAAGTTCCCGGTTTGCCGGCGACGGCTTATCCCACGCTGACAGGCACTCCGCTCCGGCTGGACGAACACGACGGTCAACCCCTCGTCCTCAACCTGTGGGCCAGCTGGTGCCCGCCCTGCAGACGCGAAATGCCGATGATGATGGATGTCGCCGAAACGATCGACGGCGCGGAACTGGTCTTCGCCAATCAGGGCGAGACGCATGCGCAGGTCGCGCAATTCCTCGAAACACTGGACCTCGGCACCGAGCACATGGCCCTCGACCCGAATTCGAGCCTGATGACCCGCTTCGCTGCTCTCGGGCTGCCGACAACGCTGTTCTTCGACGCGTCCGGCACCCTGACGAACCTGCATTTTGGCGAGATCTCACGCGCCGAACTGATGTCGCAGATCGCGGCCCTCGACGCCACCGCGTCACCGGCCGGCGCCGGTGACGCGAGAACAACCATGACAGGAGACATACCATGACGATGAATCGACGCAGCCTTCTCGCCATCGGGGGCGGCGGCCTTCTGCTGGGCTCCAGCGCATTGATGCTCTGGCCCGAGGGCGGCCACGCGCAGCAACTGACGGTCGATGCCGTCCTGAACGATCCGGATGCGCCGGTTCAGGGAAATCCCGCAGGCGACGTGACCGTGGTCGAATACTTCGACTACCAGTGTCCGTTCTGCAAAGGCATGCACCCGACGCTGAAGGACGTGGTTGCCGGGGATGGCAACGTGCGCCTCGTGATGAAGGACTGGCCGATCTTCGGCGCGCCGTCGGTGCGGGCCAGCCAGCTGGCCCTCGGCGCCGTTACTCTCGGTGCCTATGAAGATGTGCACGAGGCGCTGATGGCGACGGACGCCCGGCTCAGTGAGGCGGATGTCGAGGCCACCGTCGCCCGGGTCGTTCCGGTGGACGATGCGATGGACGCGTATCGCGCCGACCGGGCGAAATGGGACGCGCTTCTGACGCGCAACGACTTCCAGGCCGCAGCCATGGGGTTCCGGGGCACGCCCGCCTTTGCCATCGAGACGACGCTCTTCAGCGGCGCCCTGGATCGCCAGACCCTCGTGGATGCCATCGCCGCAGCGCGGGCCGAGGCTTAATCCCCACGTAAGGTTCAGCAGCAGGATAAAGCCGTTGGTGCTGAGAACCGCCAGCACAAGAAAAGGAAAACGAGCATGAAACAGTCTTTCACACGTCGTGGCGCGATCGCTTTCGGTATGGCCGCGGGTGCAGGCCTCGCCGCGCCCTCTCTGGCTCTCGCACAGGTGGCACAACGCAACGTCTCCAGCTTCTCGATGCAGGACTGGCGCGATCATTTCGATGATCTCGGCAAGGCCACCATCGTGGCAGATACGTCCTCGCGCGCGCTGCACTTCTGGAACCACGACGGGTCCGACTATCGCATCTATCCCACCTCCGTCCCGATCTCGGAAGAGCTGACGAAGCGGGGCTACACCAGCATCGTGCGCAAGAAGGTCGGCCCCTCCTGGACGCCGACGCCGTCGCAGCTGGAGCGGTATCCCGACTGGGAGCCGATCGGCCCCGGCCCCGAGAACCCGCTGGGCACCCACGCGATGTATCTGAGCTGGCCCGCCTACATCATCCACGGCACGCACGACACGCGAAAGATCGGCCGGGCGTCCTCTGACGGGTGTATCGGGCTCTACAACGAGAAGATCGAGGAACTTTACGGCCTGTGCCCCGTAGGCACGCAGGTTCGCATTATCTGAGGTAATCATGGAACGCAGACACTTCATACTGAGCGGGCTGGCCCTGGGCAGTCTTCCTGCGGCGCGATCCGCTGTCGCGCACGAAACTTCGGATCCGGTGGACTCTCCGGACCTGATGGACCCGCATGTTGTCCAGATGGCCCCGCCCTACCCTGCCCCAGGCGAAGTCCATGTGCTCCCGGGGCCCTTCAGGCTCTATTGGACGCTGCCGGAGGGGCGCGCCCTGGTCTACCCGGTTCGCATTGGCCGTGGGGATCTCTACGAGGCGGGCGAGTTCTATGTCGGCGCAAAGAAGGAATGGCCGTCCTGGACCCCGACACCGGGGATGATCGAGCGCGAGCCGGAAAAATACGCGCGACACGCGGACGAGGGGATGCCCGGTGGACCGGGAAACCCTCTGGGTGCGCGCGCGCTCTACCTGTTCACCGAAGAGCGGGGAGATACGTTCCTGCGCATTCACGGCACGGATGACCCTTCGACCATCGGCCGCGCCGTCTCCAACGGCTGCGCCGGACTCATCAACGCGCACATGATCGACCTCTACGACCGGGTGCCAATGAACGCGCGCGTGGTGCTGCATCCGAAGGCGCCCGATGGTGGGTTCGCCTGGAATGGCTAAGAACTTTTCAGCGGTGGAGCGTAGAATATCGTAGGCTAGGCTGCTCAGGGCCAAAAAAGGAACCGGGCGAACGCCTGAGCCGGGACAACCCGCGAAAGGAATGTCCTGAAAGCTCCGGAGCATCATACGGCGTCGCGGCGGACGGTCGTGCCGACACGAGCGGCGGAGCTCGCGCAGCGGATGCACGCATGGTGCGCCACGCCGCCGATCCGGGACCTCTACTGCGTCCCCCTGTCGCACCAGCGGCTGGCGACAGCCGACCCGGAACTCCCGTTCTCTCCCCTTGTTGACGCCTGAAGGAGGACGACCATGACCCTGCGGTTCGAACAGATCCTGGCCGACGGCGTCGCCGAGTGTTCTTACCTGCTGGGCGACGATGCCGCGCATGTCTGCGCCATCGTCGATCCCCGCCCGGATGTGGAGATCTACCTCGAGGCGGCACGACGCTTCGGCCTCGCCATCACACATGTCTTCGAAACCCATATCCACGCCGATTTCATGAGCGGCGCCCGGGAGCTGGTCGACCGCCTCGGCGGGCAAGCGAAGCTCTGTGTCAGCACCGAAGGTGGCGCGGAATACGGTTTCGACCACGAGGCAGTGCGCGACGGCGACGAATTCAAATTTGGCGGGCTGCGGATGAACGCGTGCTTCACTCCCGGCCATACACCCGAGCATATGTCCTACCTGCTCCATGACGACGATACCGAGACGCCATGGGGCGTTCTGTCGGGCGATGCTTTCTTCGTCGACAGCGTCGGGCGGCCAGATCTGATGGGCGATGACCAGACCGACGAGTTGACCGAGAAGCTGTTCCACACGGTGCGCGACGTGTTCATGGCCCTGCCCGACGACGTCATCATCTATCCCTGCCACGGCGCCGGGTCGGCATGCGGGCCCAACATCGGCGACAGGATGTCGAGCACGATCGGCTATGAGCGGCGCTTCAACGACTATGCCAGGATCGAGACGCTGGACGCGTTCAGGAAGGCCATGCAGGCGGACGCCCCGCCGGTGCCGACGCATTACCCGCGGCTCAAGAAGGTGAATGCCAATGGCCCAGAGGTGCTGCGCAACCTGCCGCGCGTGCCGCCTCTGACGGTAGATCAATTCGCCAAGGCAACCAAGAGCGGCGCCCAGATCCTCGATGTGCGCGACATGATGGCCTTCGGCGCGGGTCACGTGAAGGGCGCGCTCAATATCGGCGCGCGTCCCGAGCTGTCGGTCTGGGCGGGCTGGTTGCTCGATCCGGAACGCCCCATTCATCTGGTTCTGAGGGACGGCGACCTGGCGGAGGTCGTGAAGCTGCTGTGGCGCACCGGGTTCACCGACTTCGGCGGCTATCTCGCCGGCGGCATGAGCGCATGGCGTGAGGCAGGACGCGACTTTGCGCAGATCCCGCAGATCTCGGTGCACGAGTTGAAGGATTCGGAGAATGTCACGCCCCTCGACGTGCGCAAACCCGACGAATGGGAGGACGGCCATGTTCCCGGCGCAGTCCACGCCTTCCTCGGCGAATTGCGCGAGAAGATGGACGATCTCGACCGTGACGCATCCTATGCGACCTACTGCGCCAGCGGCTTTCGCGCCAGCATCGCCGCGAGCCTGCTGGCGGCTGAAGGCTTCGAGAACATCCGCAACGTGCCGGGCAGCTGGAAGGCGTGGAGCGCCGCCGGCTATCCGAGTGAAACTCCCACAACCCAGTGAGGACCAGCATGGACGAGATCATCACCATCGACAGCAACCACGTCGTGGCACTTTTCACCCCTGACGAAGCGGCACTGCGCAAAGCCGCCTCGGCCGGCGTCCTGAGCGTCGTGAACTTCCGAACCTCGGACGAGAAAGGCGGCCTGTCGCTGGCCGACGAGCGGCGCGTGGCCGAGGCGGCGGGGTTGAACTACCTGCACCACCCCGTCTCGGGCGATGCGCTGGACGACGAGCTGGTGGATGACTTCCGCCGCTCGCTCGACGACCTGCCCCAGCCTGTCCTGCTGCACTGCGCGTCCGGAAAGCGCGCGGGCGCGATGGCGTTGATGACCTTGGCGGCCGAGAACGGGCTGGACGGCGACGCGGCCCTGGACCTGGGCCGGAAACGCGGCCTCGACCTGTCGCAGGAGAAGATCGGCGCGTTCGTAAGGGACTATGCCGATCGAAAGGCGAACGTCTGAGATCGTCGGGGCGGTGCCAGCCGGCCCGCCCCGCTCAATCCGCCGCACGGGTGCAGTAGAGCCCGTGCAGCGTTTCCAGCACGGCTGCGACCTCGCGGCCTTTCACGCGGTAGTAGATCGTCTGCCGGTCGCGCCGCCCCTCGATCAGCCCGGCGTCCTTCAGTCGCTTGAGATGCTGCGACATCGACGATTGCGACATGCCGCAGTCCTGCGCCAGCTCGCCCACCGACCGCTCGCCATCGAGCAACCGGCACAGGATCTGCAAGCGCGCCTCCGAGGCCAGCATCCCCATCAGCGCTGCGGCTCCCTGGATATCGCCCTCAAGGAACTCGTCAGTGATTTTCATATTCTACCTATTGAATATTAGTGCTAAGTAATATATTGAAGTCCTGTCACAGGACAAGCCCGACGGCGCAGGTCGTCGTATCACGGAGTCGCAAGATGGAAACCTCATTCACCCCTTGGCTGTCGCTGGGCGGCGGCCTGATGATCGGCGCCGCAGCGGTGCTACTGATGGCCACGAACGGCCGCATCGCCGGCATCAGCGGCCTCACCTCGCGCGTCTTCGCGCGCTCCACCGATGGCGAAGCGCGCGGCGTCTCGGCGCTGTTCGTGCTGGGCCTGCTTCTGGCCGCGCCGATCTGGCTGCTGGTGTCCGGCGAATGGCCGCAGCAATGGGTGCCGTCGAGCCCTGCCCTGATGGCGGTCGCGGGCCTGCTGGTCGGCTTCGGCGCGACATATGGCAATGGCTGCACTTCCGGCCACGGCGTCTGCGGCATAAGCCGCGGCTCGCTTCGCTCGATCGCCGCCACCGCGACCTTCATGACCGCGGCCTTCATCACGGTCTTCGTCACCCGTCACCTGATCGGAGGCTGAGATGAAACAATTCTTCGCGCTTCTCTCCGGCCTGATCTTCGGCTTCGGCCTGATCCTCTCGGGCATGTCCAACCCGGCCAAGGTTCTGAACTTCCTCGACGTGTTCGGCACCTGGGACCCGAGCCTCGCCTTCGTCATGGGCGGCGCCATCGCGGCGACCGCGCCGGGCTTCGCGTGGCTCACCCGCAGCCGCTCGCGCCCCTTCTTCGACACCGAGTTCCGCCTTCCGAACCGGACCGATCTCGACCCCAAGCTGCTGACCGGTGCGGTGCTGTTCGGCACCGGCTGGGGCCTGGGCGGCTTCTGCCCCGGCCCCGCGCTCACCGCGCTTCCGATCGCGGCGAGCGGCACGCTGATCTTCGTGCCCTTCATGCTGGCGGGCATGTGGCTCGCTCGGCACACCCCCGACCTTACAATGCCCTTCAGAAAAGGAGTTCTGCGATGACCGATCCCCTGAAAAGCCGTGTCGTGCGCCATTCGCCCTCGACCGGCGCAGGCAGCCCCGACGTCTGGGGCATATACGAGCCCGACACCGGCTCGATCCAGTATATCTGCGCCGACCCGAAGACGCGCCAGGCCGCGTTGATCGACGTGGCGTGGAACTTCGATCACAAGAACTACCGCTTCTCGACCGAGAGCATGGACCAGGTGCTCGACATCGTGCGCGACAACGACCTGACGGTGCAGTGGGTGCTCGACACCCACCCGCATGCCGACCACGTCATGGCCTCGGCGCACCTCAAGGAGCGCACCGGCGCGCCGAACGCGATCGGTCAGAAGGTCCACGACATCGCCAGGCTCTGGGAAGGGATCTACAACCTGCCGGGCGTCTTCGATCCAGACCGCGACTTCGATCACCTGTTCGCGGAAGGCGAGACCTTCCGGATCGGCGATCTGGAGGCGCGGGTGATGCTGTCACCCGGCCACACGCTGGGCTCGATCACCTATGTCTGCGGCGACGCGGCCTTCGTGCACGACACGCTGATGCATCCCGACGCCGGCACCTCGCGCTCGGACTTCCCCGGGGGCAAGACCAGCGAGCTTTGGAATTCGATCCAGGAGATCCTCTCCTTGCCCGGCAACACGCGCCTGAACGTGGGCCACGACTACGGCACGAAAGAGCGGAAGGAGCCGATGTGGGAAGCCACGGTGGACGAGCACAAAGCGCACAACATCCACGTGAAGGACGGCACCGAGCGCGAAGCTTTCATCGAGCGCCGCCAGACCCGCGACAAGACGCTGGCGCTGCCGAACCGCATCCTCGCGGCGTTGCAGATCAACTTGCGCGGCGGGCGGCTGCCCCCGGCCGAGGATGACGGCAACCACTACCTGAAGCTGCCGGTGAACCGCTTCGACTAATTCGCCTGGCGGCCCGCCGATCCTGCGCGGGCCGCCCATTCTTTCAATCATGCAAGTCGGATTGACCCGGATGACCCTGTCCCCGCTGTCGCGCTACCTGCCGATCCTCGACTGGGGACGGCGCTACGACCGCTCGACCCTCACCGGCGACATGGTGGCCGCCGTGATCGTGACGATCATGCTGATCCCGCAATCGCTGGCCTATGCGCTGCTCGCGGGGATGCCGCCGGAGGCCGGGATCTACGCCTCGATCGCGCCGATCCTGCTCTATGCCATCTTCGGCACATCCCGCACGCTGGCGGTGGGCCCGGTGGCGGTGGTGTCCCTGATGACGGCGGCGGCCGTCGGCAACATTGCCGAAAGCGGCACCGCGGGTTATGTGACTGCCGCCCTGACGCTGGCCTTCCTGTCCGGCGCCATGCTGCTGGCGCTGGGGGTGTTTCGCCTGGGCTTTCTCGCCAACTTCCTGTCGCACCCGGTGATCGCGGGCTTCATCACCGCGAGCGGAATCCTGATCGCGGCGAGTCAGCTGCGCCACATCCTCGGCATCCAGGGCGAGGGCCACAGCCTGATCGAGATCGTCTCCAGCCTTTTTGCGCATCTGGGCGAGATCAACCTCATCACTGTGGTCATCGGCGCCTCGGCCACGGCCTTCCTGTTCTGGGTCCGCAAGGGGCTGAAGCCACTTCTGCGCCGCCTCGGGCTCGGGCCGCGCATGGCCGATATCGGGGCCAAGACCGGCCCAGTTCTCGCCATCGTCGCCACCACGCTCGCCGTCTGGGTCTTCGACCTGGGCGATCGCGGCGTGGCCATCGTCGGGGAGGTGCCGCAAAGCCTTCCGCCGCTGACGCTCCCGTCCTTCTCGCCGGAGCTGCTCTCGCAACTCTTTGTGCCCGCGTTGCTGATCTCGATCATCGGATTCGTCGAAAGCATCTCGGTCGCGCAGACCCTCGCTGCCAAGAAGCGCCAGCGCATCGACCCCGACCAGGAGCTGATCGGCCTCGGCACCGCCAATATCGGCGCGGCCTTCACGGGGGGCTTTCCGGTCACGGGCGGCTTCTCGCGCTCGGTCGTGAACTATGACGCGGGCGCCGAGACGCCCGCCGCCGGGGCGTTCACGGCCGTCGGTCTCGCGCTGGCCGCTTTGTTTCTTACGCCGCTGATCCACTACCTGCCCAAGGCGACCTTGGCCGCGACCATCATCGTCGCCGTCCTGAGCCTCGTCGATTTTTCCATCCTGAAGCGCGCCTGGCACTTCAGCCGCGCCGATTTCGCCGCAGTGTCCGTTACGATCCTGCTGACGCTGGTCCTCGGCGTCGAGGTCGGCGTGACGGCAGGCGTCGTCACCTCGATCCTGGTGCACCTCTACAAGACCTCGCGCCCGCACATGGCGGTGGTCGGCCGGGTGCCGGGCACCGAGCATTTCCGCAACGTGCTGCGCCACCAGGTTGAAACGCAGCCGCATGTCCTGTCGCTGCGCATCGACGAGAGCCTCTATTTCCCGAACGCCCGATATCTCGAAGATCAACTGGCAGCCTTCGCCGCTGACAAGCCTGAACTCACCGACGTGGTGCTGATGTTCCCGGCAGTGAACGAGATCGACCTGTCGGCGCTCGAGTCGCTGGAGGCGATCAACACGAGGCTAAAGGACGCGGGCGTCCGGCTGCATCTGAGCGAGGTAAAGGGCCCGGTGATGGACCGTCTCAAGCGCAGCCACTTCCTCGACGAACTGACCGGAGAGGTGTTCCTCAGCCAGCACGAGGCGGCGTGCAAGCTGGCGTCTCAGCAGGGACACTTCGCCGTTGCCAAGGAAGCACGCTAATCCACTCCAGTAAGCCTGAAGAACCCTCTGGCTCGACCCGACCAGTTCGGGACGACTGAGACCCGTCGGCTAAAAGCCGCCCAAGGCGTGGCCAGCCCTTTGCATTTCGTGGTGCAGGTGAGTGATGCCAGTGCTCGGAACGCAATGACCGCTTCGAGCCCAAACTGACCACGGCGTCCCGGTTCGGTTTCGCGCACGCAGCGACATGCACGTCGTCGTGAACGGCCCGGTCCTGCCGTTCGCGGACCGTTTCCACGCCGCGGCGCAGCTTTCGCAATGCTGCCATTCGCGCGTCTCGCAGCATTTTCGGAGGATGAAGGACCGCAGTGCGGACGAAGCTGCTACTCGCTGCGATCGTTCGTTGTGCTGTACGCGCGAAGGCACTCGGTCGGAAGGACGGAAGGAGCGACAAGTGCCGGGGACGATCCGAGGTGATGTCGGGCACACCGCGCCACAAGGCATCGATCAAGACCAGAAGTTCGGGCGTCGAGGTGCCGAAGCCGATCACGGTGAGCCGATCAGCAAGGGCGGGATCGCTTTGAAACAAAGCTGCTCGCGAAGCTAATCGACAGAAATGAATCCTCGCGGGAGCCGTTGCAGTCGCGTTATCTCGACACCGAGCTTTCCGGATTGGCTTCGAAGTGCCAATGCCCGCTGCTCGACCGGCGAAATGCATCCCGCTCGACGGGCTTGCAGAAAGGAGATGGTGGGGCACCGCCATGGGCTCATCATCGAACCGCGCACCGACCGCCGATGGAACCGGCAGTCCAGTCGACATTGAATACTTCAATTGCCGCCGGGCGATGATCGAGGTTTCGTGGCGCGGCACTTCACATGGCCCGGGACGCTTCGTCTTCATGGCGCGGCCCTTGGGTGGGACATACTCCGGGCGCCTCTTAACGTCGCCCTGTCGCCGATCCTCGTGCTGACCCGCATCGCCGCGTATCTTTGCCGGCGCGCGGGCTGGCGTGGGGGTGCCGATTGGCTGGCCCGACGACGGGTTCTTTTGCGCACCTCCGTCGCGCGGCGGGTCGAGGTTCTGATTGTGACCGATCTTCTGGACCTGCCACTCGGCGAGGGGGCTGCGGCCCGCGACCCATCGGCCTTGGCCCGCTCCGTCCTGACCGCGCCGCAGTTTCGCGAAATAATCCGCACGCGCGCGAGCGCAGCCGAGGCGGAAGCCCCTGGCCAGCGAATCGCGACTGCCCTGGGCGAATATGCGGGCACCCGTTCAGCGGTCGCGGAGATGACCACGACGCTGTGTGTGCTTCTCATCGGTGCCTTGGCCTTCCAAGCGCTGACGCCGGGCATGATCTCGATGGCGCCGGGCGTGGCAGATGCCCTCGCCCGCACCAACGCGATCGCAACCTTCCCGCTGGGCCAGACTATCGGCGGGATGTGGTATGGCGTGTTCGGGGTGGGAGCGTCGCCGTGGCTGGTGGGGACGACCGTCGCGGTGCTGGTCATGATCGGCTCGGTCTTCGCCGCCTTCGCGCGTGTCCTCGCCGATCCCGTGCAAAGCCGTCTCGGCATCCACCGCCGACGTTTGGGGCGCCTTCTTGATACGCTCGAGGTGGAATTCCTCGGTCGCGGAGACAAACCCTTCGCGGCGCGCGAGCACTTCTTTGCTCGCATACTGGATCTGTGGGACGCCGCTGCAAGCGCGGTCCGCATCTTCAGGAACTGACGGTCGGCCAGTTGCGCGGCCTGTGGTCGCCCAGTGCGCGACCGTGTAAGACATCGTCAAAATCAATGGCCGGGACCTCCGGCAAGAGTTGGAGAAAATGTACTTCGAGATTGCAACCGTCATTCTATTGACGCTGATCAACGGCCTTCTCGCGATGTCCGAACTGGCCATCGTCTCAGCCCGGCCCGCGCGGCTGAAGCTACTGGCCGACAAGGGCAGCAAGGGGGCGGCGACGGCCATCCGCCTGGCCGAGGATCCCGGCCGCTTCCTGTCCAGCGTACAGATCGGTATCACGCTTGTCGGTATTCTGGCGGGAGCCTTCTCCGGCGCGACGCTGGGGGCGCGTCTTGCGGACAGCCTGATCGACTTAGGCATGCCGTCCGCCTTCGCGCAGCCGGTCGGCGTTGGATCGGTGGTGGTGGCGATCACATACCTGTCGTTGATCGTGGGCGAACTGGTGCCCAAGCAGATCGCCCTGCGGGCGCCTGAACAGGTCGCCGCGCGCGTGGCCCCGATGATGCGGGCCATCGCCCGGATCGCCGCCCCGCTGATCTGGGTTCTCGATCGGTCGGGCAAATTCGTGCTGGCACTGCTCGGGCAAGCGGGAAGTCGGTCACGCGGGGTGAGCGACGAAGAAGTTCGCCTCATCGTAGCCGAGGCTGAAAGCTCGGGCGCCATGGATCGCGCGGAAAGCCAGATGATCGCCGGCGTCATGCGGGTCGCGGACCGGACGGCCCGCGGCCTGATGACAGCTCGGCACGAAATGGAGACGCTCGATGCCGGCAGCGACAAGGCGGACCTCTTGCAGCGCCTTCATGATCTCAGCCGGTCCCGTGTGCCGGTCTGGGAGGGTGACGCCGACAACATCATTGGCGTGCTGACCACCCGTGACATCCTGGCGCCCGCGCTGATGAACGAGCCGTTCGATCTGCGCGCCCTGCTGCGCCAAGCGCCGGTGGTCCGGGACGGACAAAGCGCGCTGGAAGTCGTGGATCGCCTCAGAACGGCACCGGCGCACATGGTTCTGGTCTATGACGAGTACGGGCATTTCGAGGGGATCATCACGCCGATGGACGTGCTCGAAGCCATCGCAGGCCAGTTTCCCGACAACGTGACGGACGAGCCGAAGGTGGTGACGCGGGCGGATGGGTCCTATCTGATCGCAGGCTGGATGCCCGTGGACGAGTTCGCCGACTTACTTGCGCTGGAGATCGGCCCGGATCGCGGATTTGAGACGGTCGCAGGTCTGGTTCTCGACGAGATCGGACATCTGCCGGAGGTCGGGCAGCGACTGGAGCTGCAGGGGTGGACAATCGAGGTCGTTGATCTGGACGGGCGGCGGATCGACAAGCTTCTGGTCTCTCGCTTTTACCAACGAACATCTGAGCAACCGCGCGCTCTGGGCGGCTTGAGATAGACGGGCTGGTCATTGAAGGATGGTAAACTTCTGCACCGCCGTTCTCAACGTGTCCGCAGCGGAAATCAGATCTCACCACAATTGTGGGCTTGCGCCTCGATTGCGCCGCGAATCCGGTCGGTTCCTGGCGTGTTTGGCATGCAAAAACATCTCACCGAGCGTCCGGACCAACAGCCCCCACCGACGGCAGGGCGCCCGGCTTGCGGTCGGCATGCTCCGGGCAAACGCTCCGGGCGTGCCGACCGCCCATCGAAGGTCCGCAACACCAGAACTTCGCGAAGACATCCGGAATCGAGGTCCTGTCGAGATTGCGCACCATCTGATGTGTCACCCAGGGTTTCTTTCTCGATGAGCAGATACGGCGGGATCCCGCACTGCCAAAGCCCGGACCGAGATGGACGGCCCGCAGTGGAGGGCCGGGAACCGGAAAGCGGGCGACGCCGTTTGCGGTCATGACGATTGCGCCAGAAGCCGATGATTCCCAACATTGAGCCGCTGCGCATCCTGCGCGCCGAACTTGCGGATCTGGCGGCGAGTTCTGTCGCAGTCCTGCCGAATATTCTCGCCGCCCTCATTGTTTTGGTCCTGACTTGGGCGTTGGTGCGCTACGCTTGGCGGGGCGAGGCTCGGCTCCTCAGGCGCTGGCAAAAGCGCCCGGCGCTGATCGCGGCTGCGCGGACTCTGACGCAGACCCTCATCTGGCTCGGCGGTGTGGTGGTCGCGGCTACGCTGGTCTTTCCGGGAATGTCAGCGACGAACGTGGTCGCAGGCCTCGGGGTGGGCTCGCTGATCGTCGGGCTCGCCTTCAAAGACATCTTCGAGAACTACCTTGCCGGCGTGATGATCCTGCTCCGAAAGCCGATGCGGATCGGCGACGACATCATCTGCGAGGGCATCGAGGGACGGGTAGAGCAGATCACGATCCGCGACACCTATCTGCGGCAGCGCTCTGGCGAGCTGGTGCTCGTGCCGAACGGTTTCATTTACCGCAACCCGACCACGGTGGTTACCGACCAGCCGCTGCGTAGGATCACGCTCGAGGTGGGCGTCGCCTACGGCACAAATCTGGAGCGCGCCCGGTCCCTTCTGTTCGACGCGCTCACAGGGCTCGACACGGTCGACACTTCGAAACCGACCGAGGTGTTCTGCCAGGGCTTCGGCGACTCCTCGATCGACTTCGTGCTGCGCTGGTGGAGTGGATCGACGCCAGTGGAGGAGCTGCGTTCTCGCGACGAGGTGGCCCGGGCGGTGAAACTTGCACTCGACGGCGCCGGCATCGAAATTCCATTCCCGCAGAGGACGCTCAGCTTCCTGGAGCCGGTCCCCCTCGACGGTGCCCGAACGAATCAGCGGTAGAGGCGGCGGCCCTCCTTACTGCATCGGGAGCGCCAGTCTACAAAGCACCAATGCCGAGGACTTGCGCGCAGACAAACAGGCAGCTCTTCGACCTGGCGCGATCAGCGGCACTCGCCCCCTCTCTCCCCGTCACTACGGAGACGCCGCAAGGTCATCCAACATTTCAGGCTGAACCGACGTTGGTTCGGTTTGCTCGGAACCTCCCGCCTTCCCGATCAAGGTTCGCTCTGAGGGGCAAACTGCAAGGGGAACAGACGCGCCTTGTGGCCGTTGAGATGGCAAGCACGGCGAACACGCTTAGCGCGTCGAGCCGCTGCAAAGAAATCAACAAGGAGAGAAAAGATGATGCGTACTACGCGAAGCTGTTCGACGGCGATGGCTCTCGTTCTGGTGGCCGCCACGCCGGCGCTCGCTCAGACGACCTGGACGTATAGCGACATCGACCAGGACGGGAACCTCGAGCTGAGTTCCGCAGAGTTCGAAGCACTTGGTCGCGAGCTGTTCGTGACTTGGGACGCGGACCAGGATCAAATCATCGGCGAAAACGAGTTCTACGGTGGCGTCTATGACGCTTGGGACGTCAACGACGACGACATCCTGACCGAGGCAGAATACAGCGAAGGGTGGGGCACCTGGTTTGGCGACTACGACGAGGTCGCCTACGGTGATCTCGACCTGGACGGTGATGCGGAATTGATCGAGGACGAGTTCCACACCGGCTTCGGCCAGGTCGGGGTCTACGACACCTGGGCCACTGACGGCGAACTCGGCGAGGATCAGTTCGTCACCGGTCTCTACGATGTCTACGACGCCGACGACGACCTGGTCGTCACGCAGGCCGAGTACGACGTCGTCGGGACGTTCTGGATGACCGACGTTGCCACGACGGACACGCTTGAGGCCGAGGTGATCTCGCTCGCCGACTGGACCTACGACGACCTCTATGCCGGCGGCTTCAGCGCCGAAGACTTCATCGACGAGATGGTGGTGTACGGCGTGAGCGGCGAGGAAATCGGCGAAGTCGAGGACATCATCATCGGTGCCGACGGACAGATCGCCTCGATCGTGGCCGAGGTCGGCGGGTTCTGGGACATCGGTGACACCCATGTCAGTATTCCCTTCGATGAAGTGGCGATGACCGAGGTGCGTGACGGGATCGTCATTCCGGTGACCGAGGATACGGTCGGCGATTACGGTTTCGACCAGGAAGTGTTCTCGGCGGTTACTGCAGCAGACGAAGCTGTCAGCGGAGTCGACGACGCCGAGGCCATTCGGGGGTGGCGCGCCTCCGAGCTGATCGGCGACTATGCGCGCGTCCGTGACGGCGACGCATACGGTGACTACGGCTACGTCAGCGATCTGATCCTGCGCGACGGAGCCGTGGCGGCCGTGGTCGTCCAGCCGGACGCCGCATACGGCGCCGGATACCGAGCCTACCCGTACTATGGCTATGAAGGTGGGTACGGTTGGAACGCCGGTTCGCCGTTTTACGACATGCCCTATGACCAGCAAGAAGTCGGCGAAGTGGACGTGCTGGACTACGAGCGCTTCGAATAAAGTTCAGCTCGGCTTCAAGCTGCGGTCCCGCCCGAACGGGCGGGGCCTTAGCCTCCAGACATCTTTGTCTGTCTTCACCTGCGCGTTCCTCGGAGAACGATCGTCATCGGGCCGGGCCTCGCGCCACCAGGCGCGCGACAACTCCAGCAATCCGGACGACTAAGCCCTGTCCAAACTGATGACGACACGACCGTCTTTCGACCACGGCTCGGTCGTCGGCGCTTCGGTCTGGTCAGCCAGACGAAAGGTGATTTTCCCATCAAACGTCCGGCCTGTTTCCCCCAGGCCGAAACATCCAGAGGAGAAACAACATGACTTACAAGACCCTCTTGCGCCGCACCACTGTCGGTGTAGCAATGATCGCCGCCCTCGCCACCACGCCGCTGTCGGCTCAGGAAAGCGGGTCATCCGGGTCCGGCGAAAGCCAGACGCAGTCCCCCGGCGCTGCGCAAATGATAATCCCGGACCAGCGGGTCGTGTCAGTGGGTGAGACCGAGATCACCGGTGCTGACGTAAGCGAATTCATCGAGAGCTTCCCGCCCCGGCTGCGCCAACAGCCGCCGCAAATGCTGATCTCCATGGCGGTACAGAACATGGTGTTGCGAGAGCTCCTGCTGCAGGAAGCCGAGGCGCAGAATCTCGGTGAGGACCCCGAGGTCCAGTCGATCGTCGAACAGGCCGCTGACGTGGCCCGCGAAGACGCCATGGTCCAAGTTTACCTGGTGCGCGAGCTTGAAAAGCGCGTTACCGACGAAGCGGTGCAGCAAACCTACGACCAGATCGCCGAGCAGACCGAGGAGGAGTTGCCGCCGCTCGAAGACGTCCGTCTTCAGATCGTGCAGCAGCTTCAGCAGCAAGCCGTTCAGGGCGTTCAGCAGGATCTCGCCTCTGGCGTCGAAATCGTGTTCTACGGCCCGGATGGCGAGCCGATGGAAGCCAGTGCCGACGAAACGTCGGCCGATAACCAGTGAGATCGTGACTCCCGTCGATTGCGCGCCGTCGCGGGCCTCATAGCCCGCGGCGGTCTTTTTTCTGTTTGCCGCGCCGGATCTGTATCGAGAAGAGACGCCACGGCGTGGTGCTCAGCGCCCTCGCCGATGGAGGTGCAGCTTTGACGACGACGAGAGCGGCGTCATCGAAGAGCCGGAGTTCGGCGATGTCGGCGTCGACCTGGGCGACGGCGGCTTCTGGGACGCGCAAGTCCCTCTCACCGCAACGAAAAGAGTCCGAGCAATGCCGGCCCTTTTTTGTTGACCTTGGCGCACGCCCGACAATTGGAACGCCGAAGGTGGTGTTGGAATGAAGGCCAAACACGAGCCCCGGCTGCGGAAAGTCAGGAACAGAGGTCCTTCTTGCCTGTTGTCCGGTCACTCCCCCAGAAGGAAAGGAGACGGATACGAAGATGTCGAATTACAAGATGCGAGACACCGCGATTGCCGCGATCCTGAGCATTCCTGTCGCGAGCGGCGCTGCCTTTGCGCAAGAGTCCAACCAAACGAACCAGAGCGGAGCAGGCTCGCAGTCGTCTGACAGCGCGACGCAGCAGTCGACGAGCGGCAACGGTCAGGCCGGCGGCACCCAGCAGAACGACCCGGTCGTGGCGGCGGTCGCAGGCACCGAGATCTTCGGTTCGGATGTCATGAAAGTCATCGGCGCTCTTCCGCCGGAACTGAGCTCGCAGCCGTCCGAGATGCTCGTGCCGATGGCTCTCGAGCAACTCATCCTGCGCCAGCTGATCGTGAACGAGGCCCGCAGCCAGAACTTTGATGAGGATCCGGAAGTAGTCGCGCTGGTCGAGACGTCGATGGCCGGTGCTGAAGACGATGCGCTGGTTCAAGTCTGGCTCGACCGACAGATGGCGAATGCCGTGAGTGACGAGGCTGTCCAGCAGACCTACGATCAGGCTGTTGCACAAGGACAGCAGAACATGCCGCCGCTCGCGGAAGTCCGCCCGCAGATCGAGCAGTTCCTGAGCCAGCAGGCAATGCTGGGCATCCGCACGCAGCTAACTGAAGGTGCCGACGTGGTCTTTTTCGATCCCGCAGGCAACCCGATTGATCCGCAGTCCGGAGGCCGAGCGCAGGGGTCTGCCAGCACGCAGGAAGGCTCCGCGGAGGGCGATGTCTCCGCAGACATGAGAGCAGCGATCGAGGATGCCGTTGCTGCACGCGATGTCACGGCACTTTACGACGCGTGGGCGGGCGAAGATGAGATGCTCACGGTGAGCGAATGGGATGCCGTCGTGGATCAGGTTTTCGGCGAAGACGACGTGAACCTCGCCGTAACCAGCTGGGACGACGACTCCAATGAGGTGATCTCTCGGATGGAGTTCAACGAAGCTGTCGCAGAAGACGATCTCTTGGACACGGTTCTGCGCTGACACTGTCGTCGCGCAGGAAGGTCCCGGCCGACTTGGATCGGGACCTTCCGAATTACGCAAGATGAGGCCGTTCTTGCCGATGTAGACTGGGCGGTCCAACGGCAGCTGGGCAGGAACAGGCAGTGCGCGCCCACATTGCTATCTTCAATCAATGAAAGGACGAACCGATGAGTGACGATCGTAAGGAAGGCCACGCCAAAGACATCAAGGGTTCCGCCAAGGAAACCTTGGGCAAGGCTACAGGCGACAAGGACACGGAACAAAGCGGCAATGCGGATCAGGCCGAGGGGAAGGTCCAGAAGGCGATCGGCAAGGTCAAGGATGCGCTGAAAGGGAAGAAATGAGATCCATTGATTGCTGCTGGGTCAGTTCTCAGTGACATCCGATCGGCTGCGCGCGCTTGCCAGAGGGATGGACTGGTCCTCCCTTAGTATCGCAGATGCGGGCGATTAAAGATGGACAGACTGCCGGCGACCTGTCACGAGGGTCACGCTACGTTTCCTCTATCGATCCCCTGCTTTCCCGACCGGGCTTCAGCGAACTCGATCTTGGCCACTGCGCCGCGCTGTTGCACTTCCGCGAACAGGTTGAAAACTACAGGAGATCTCACGATGGCCAATGGCACCGTGAAATGGTTTAACGCCACCAAAGGCTTCGGCTTCATTGCTCCCGCGACGGGCGGCAAGGATGTCTTCCTTCACATTTCCGCCGTCGAGCGCGCGGGCCTTACGTCGGTGAGCGACGACCAGAAAGTCACCTACGACGTCGAATCCGGCCGCGATGGTCGCGAGTCCGCGGCGAACCTTCAGCTCGCCTGAACGGACGACCCGAATTGGGAACAGGGCGCCTACGGGCGCCCTTTTTTGTTCTGCCTCAGGCGCACGGCTTGCGGCCGTTCTCACGCGCTCGGTCGCAACTGATGCACGTGCCCAATGACCTGCGGCGGCGCAGCGTTCCGCGGCATCTCAAGCTCGCGGCAACGTCCGCTTCCGAGTTTGCGTCAAGACCATCTCGTGCTCGCAGCGAAGGTCGGAATTTCGCCCTCCTTACCGATGCCCTTCGCAGCTGCGGCGAAGAGCGAGCATGCGCAGCGAACGGCAGAAAGGTCCGCGTTCCCGACTTCCGACCGGGCGATCATGCTGCGCTGGCTACGAACGGCAGCTTTGAAGAAGCCGCGCCGCAGCATCAGGCCGGCGTCAAAAGGCAGGAGTGGGCCGTCCATGCCAGACGGCCCTGTCGTCAAATCTCCACCGCTTCGGAGATCGCCAAGGCGTCCTCGAGCTCGACGCCGAGGTAGCGGACAGTGCTGTCCATTTTCGTATGACCGAGCAGAAGTTGAACCGCCCGCAGATTGCCTGTCTTGCGGTAGATCTGCGCGACCTTGGTCCGTCGCATCGAATGGGTGCCGTAGGTGCTCGGCTCTAGGCCGATCGAGACCACCCAGTCGCGCACCAGCCGAGCATACTGACGCGTGGAGATACGCAGCCTCTCGTGGAAACGACCGGGCCAAAGGTATTCTGAACCAGTCATGCCCGGATCTTCCAGCCAGGCAGCCACCGATTTTCGGGTTCCATCGGTGATCTCGAAACGGACGGGTAGTCGAGTCTTGCTCTGGGTGATCGATGCGCGTTCCTTGACCTGCCCCGCCGCGTAGACATCCGCGACTTTCAGCTTCACGAGGTCGCAGCCACGCAGCTTGCTGTCGATTGCGAGGTTGAAGAGCGCGAGATCCCGGACGCGGTTCGCGATCTCGAGACGCACTCTGATGGCCCAAACGTGCTTTGGCAGAAGCGGCCGTTTCTGGCCCACGATACGGCCCTTGTTCCAGGCGGGCCGGCAGGTGCGGATGGCGGGAAGGTTTGCAGTGGGCATGGTAGTTCCTCCACTCCGCCCCCATCCGCCACGACGCCGACATCGTGCCGACACTGCCATCCTAACATAGCGCGGCGCGGCGAATGGCCGGAGCGAGCCCAGACCGTGGAGCTGTGACACTGTCAACGTGAGCTTTGAGTGCTTTTGAAAGAGCGCGGCCGAGGTCCTCATCGCGCTCGCCTTCAATGTAGGTGCTGCGCCGCTGATTTGGCAGTGTGGGCACCGGCAGCGCCTGTCCACCGGCGCAAAGATACTGTCGCCCTGCTACGCTCGTCAGGGTCGAGATCACCCTGCTCCGGGCTTTCTCTCGTCCTCACGCTCGAGGTAATCACCGACATAGACCTCGCGGACCAGCGTCATCCCAAGCGCGGCGAGGGGAGTTGCGAGCGCGAGGCCCAAGAGGCCGAAGAGCACACCCAGCAGGAGCTGCATCGAGATGATGAGGACCGGGGGCAGTGACACCCGCTCCTGCTGGATCAGCGGCGTGATGAAATAGCTCTCGAGCGTCTGAACTGAAAGGTAGACGAGGATCACCAGAAGAACGGTGGTGCCTCCTTCCGGAAGAGCCAGAAGGATCGCCGGCACGGCGGCGAGTACCGGCCCAATGTTCGGGATGAAGGCCAGCAGGGCCGCGATGAGGCCGAGAATGAAGGCCAGTGGAATGCCGAGCAGCCAGAGACCAAGCCAGGTGAGTACGCCTACCACGGTCATCGCCATCAGCTGGGCGATCAGCCAATTCTGCAATGTCGACCCGGCCTTGCCGAGCACTTCGTCGCCGCGCTCGCGGACCGACGGCGCAAGGAGCGCGACGAGCCCGCGGCGGTAGCTGCCGGGGTCAAGCGCGCCGTAAAGGCCGATGAATAGCATGATGATGAAGTTGCCGAGCGCGCCGAAGGTGCTCGTCACGGCAGTCGCGGCAGCGCTGCCGCCTCCACCCGACACCAGCCCCGCGGGATTGGCGCTGTCCAGCAGCCGCTCGCCCCACGCGAACTGCTCGATCCACCCGCGCAGTTCCTCGATCGCCGAAGGGATCTCCTCGTTCAGCTGGTTGAACTGTGTGACGGCCGCGGGTGCGAATGCCACCACGGCTGCCGCGAGCACGCCGATCAACAGCAAGATGAAGATGCCGATGCCCCATCCCCGCGCCAGTCCGACGTGCCGCGCGATGAAGGTGCCGCCGCCGTCGAGGAAGACGGCGATCAGCAATCCCGCGAAAACGACCAGCAAGACGTCCGGCGCGATGATGAGCAGGAACAGAAGGGAGACGAGGATGACCGCCAGCGAAACCGCTCGCCGGCTGGAGGTGATTGGAGCCATCTGCATCAACACCAAGTCGTGGGACCAGTTCCTTCTGCCGCCGCTGAGGCTCCACATCTGGCCCCTGCGGCCGACGAGGAACACCACTGATTTGATTCACGCGAAGCGGGCCGGCCCGCCGCGATCCGGTTCTGGACCGACATTTGCAAGCTGGCGCAAGGCTTCATCACGCGAAGGACTGCAAACGTCGTTGCAGTATGCTGTCTGACGGTTTTCGGGTGAACGCGGCGATAGGGACGGTCACTCCGCCTACGCAACTCCGTCGACGCCAAGACACGGCACGACCTGAGCTTGAGGTTCGTCGCTTTGTTCTTCAGCGCACCTGCGCAGCCAGTCGTGGGCGACGGCAGTCTTTCTGCTGGCGGCATCCGGCAGGACGAACGGATAATCGTTCTGCGCATCCCGGTCGTAACTGGGGACAAGGGCTTGGGCGGGTCAAACTGGCTGGCTCCCCCCTTGTTCCAATACGGCTCACAGCAGTGGCGAAATTCAAGACTGTCCCATGCGCCTTCGGCGAGCAATTTCA
>NZ_FNPF01000024.1 GCF_900107235.1 Citreimonas salinaria | reverse complement strand
GGCTCTCCGGTCGGGCTACGCCCTCCCTGCGATCCGCCAACCCCGCGTTCTCATCTTGATTGACGCTGAACTCTCATCCTGATTGTCGCGCTGCAGGAACAGCCCCTTCCGGCCGTGTACTTCGACGGTCCGGTTCGATTTCAGGAACTGGCACCAGGACTCCGGATGAAGGATCCCTCGGCCAAGCTTCCGTGGCCGTACACACCGACCGCAGGCGCTCGGGAGGGTGGAGGCTTCCGCGGTGGCAGCAACCTCTACGCGATGACGAACAGCAAGGAAGACCAGCTGCTCCTGTCGCAAGTGGCCGCCGGGTCGTTCGACTATGTCGCCTCTGATGCGGGCGCGGGGCATGTCAGCGGACACGCTGTTCTCGTTGTTGACGAGCCGGCATCGGCTTACGTTTCCGCGCGTGCCGAGGTCAGCAACAAGAGCGATCGGGGAAGTACCTGCGCGATGTCGCTGCTGTACGCCGGTGAAGAGGTCAACCGCGGGGATCTTACGGTCGACAACTACCAGGACTCCGGATCGCTGCAGCTTTCCGGGATGCTTTCCCTGACGCCGGGCAGAGGTGAGCTGCAAGCAGAGGTCTTCTGTCCGTCTGATCCCCAAGGACAGCCGCGCGTCGACGCCCTGTCGCTCGAAATGGTCTTTGGCATGAGTGAGCAGCCTGTCTCCGTCGTCTACGCTGAAGAGCCGGAAGTTGCCGACATGGAAGAAGGGCAGGGTGACGGAATTCAGGAAGCCGAAGGCGTTGCAAAGGGTGTGCTCTGGGCGGGCCCGGCAACGACGCCGCTTGCCGATATCGAGCCGGCGATCACGGATCTGTCTGTCCCGGTCGACCTGGTGCTGCAGATGGGGCAGCACATCGACTTCCGCGGCCCGTCGCACAACCTTCATGCGGCGATCAAAGCCAACTTCATCCCATCCAGAACTGGGGTCTACCGGTTCGCCATCGAAACGCGCAGCAACCTGTGCCACGCCCGCGCTTCCAGGGCATATGCAACGGACGACGGCGCGGTGGCGTTCTCGGAATGCCAGAAAATGGGGGGTGGCATCTACCGTCACCCGGCCGTGCACCTCGCGACAGACGGCGACAACCGGGGCATCATTTCCGAGCCGATCGTGGGCTCCGATGGACAGACCCTGCTCCGCGTTGGCCTGATCGAGTTCTCCGAGGCCGATGTCGAGGCAGGGGTTGTCCTGCGCGCCGAAGCGGCGGGCGACGTCGGACCGGCAGCCCGTACCAGCGGCACACTCATCTCGAGTCAGTACGACGAAGGCCTCGTCTTCGACGGCGGCGAGACCTTCGTCGATCTCGTTGGGTCGAAGTACAACAGCGCCGGCATGAACAAGTCCGTGATGGGCCACAGCCCGACCCGGGACAAGCGGGCGGTCCAGGATTTCAGGATTCTCGTGAAAGGCCCCGGCGATCATGTCTTCCGGCCGCTGAAGTCATCCGAGACGACCCGGTAAGTCCGGTAAGTCGGCAAGCAGATGCGGGTGAGGCAGCGTGACGATGCACCTTCGCGCTCGATGCACTGCCTGTCGACCCCCCCTCACTGCTTCAGAGTCCTTCCGGCCAGACTTGTCACCAGTTGCGCCGGGGGGGCGCTGGCCAAGGCTGGTCAGAAGTGGACGGGTGCAGCAGGTGTTTGCGCCCATGCCCTTTGAACCTTGTACCGCCGCGATGATCCCGCGGCTCACCGCAACCCCTTTACGGTTTTCCATCAGTCTTCACCCGAGGTGACATGTCGCTCTTGCTCAATTACGAGGCCGGCACCTCGGATATGCGGATTCCTCCAACTGATGCCACCGGCCCGGTTGCGCATGAAATGACCCTGAACCCAGTGTGCTCTGCGCTTATACGCGATGGCATTGGTTTCCTGGCTATCGCCCTTGGCGGCTTCAAGCTGATGTTTACCTAGTTCGCCCAGTTTGACCTTAATTATGGTTTTATTGGGTAGTGTCCGCCCTGCCTTTTGAGCTCTTCGTCTTTCGGCTCTCGGGTAGGCGGACACTTCCTCTTTTTCCAGCATGGCTTTGTGTTCAAATAGGATGGACATACCTACCGCCATTGCCAAGAAGGAAAAGCAGAGAGACTTTTCCTGCTTGACGGCGGCGTCTTCAGTGATGTCATCCCCGATAGCCCTAGCCAAAGCGAACGTTGGAGAATGCAAAATATCGACCGAAGCTCCCTGTGACTTGAAGATCAGGAGGTTCGGGAACAACCCACCTTTCCTGGACAGAAGTATCTGGGTGTATAGAGTGTCGTTATCTTGGGTGATTAGCGCGGCAGGCCATCCGCCTACCGTCGGTTCCGGAACAGTCAGCAGCATAGCCGGGAACGGCAAGTGAACGTTGCTGAACATGCTATCCAGGCCATCCCTGTGCATCTGAGCAGAGAGGCCGCGCAGCATTAGCTCCGCACGCTCGTCAATCTGGTAAACTTGCGCGACATTAAGAATATCAAGTTGCCGCTGCCCGTGAAAATCCAACGACTCAAGAAGATCCGAGTTCAATGAGGCCCTATCGAGTCCCTTCAGATAAAGCAGGATATCGGGGTATCGTTCATAGAAGTCAAATAGGTTGGAAAGCATTTGTTTTACATCCGAGTGCCAATCAGGAACAATACGCTCCGGCTGCGCAAATCATCAAGAGCATTTGGTTGAAGCGTTGTTCTCGATGGGACTTAGGTCCATCAGTCTTCATTGATCAAGCGCTTTCTCCTCGATTCCTCCTGTGCGAGGCGATGCACAAGAGAGGCATCGTTTGGAGTGTAACAAGCCGGCTTTGCGTCGGATTTCCGGCACGAGCGCCGGACGTGATGCCCTTCCTCGGTGGCGGAGCCTTGCGGCTTTACTTCAGAGAGTCTCGAAGTCGGTCGCCGAGCTCGATGAAGTGGTCATTGGACATTCCGTGAAAAGTCGGGTGCGCCGTCAAGAAGAACCTCGTCTGGTCACCCTTTGCTTCAAAAAGACGGCTCATCCGTTCGGACTTCTTCAGCGCCCCGGTGATCTTTTCCAGGCTCCTACGGTATCCCATTCCGTAGAAGACGACAGCCTTGGGCGTGTACTGCGCGATCAGACCATTCAGCGCCTCGATGCGCCGGGGCAGGATCTCCCGCATGTAGAGCTTGCGCGACTGAAGATACTCGAGATCGGTATACTCCGAAATCCACCAATCCTTCTGCGAAGGTGACGGGAGTGGCATCAGCTCGATCAGGCAGGTCGGATCGGTCGACGGCGTCACCCGGCCCAGCTTTTCGACCTGGAACCGACGTGCCGTTTCCTTGCCGGCTGGTTTCCCGAAGGCGGCAAGTTGGCACCTGATCAGCTTGTCCCATGTCTTCTGCAAGGGCGCCCCTTGCGAGAACAGGCTGCCCGCGTTTATCTCACGATGATACTCGGCAGCGTCATCGATCGTCCGCTCGCCGCGCCGCCGCCAGGCCGAGAACCGTAGCGGGAAGTCGTGCCGACCACAGGCCTCTTCCATTCCGACGAACCACAAAGGCGCGTCGAACCGGCCATACCCCCAGAAGGTCTCCACGAACCTCTCGAGTGCGCATCCATCGACGAACGCCGTATCCCGCATGACGAGTTTCCGCTCTGCAACCTGCAACACCAGGTGAGAGTAGGCTGCGGACGGCACGGTGTGAAGCGCTCGAACGGCCGACACGCCGGACGAAGAATCCGCCCCCGAAAGATTTCGGTACGGGCAATTTCCGGTTGAGAACCGTGTTGCCCTCGGGGTCATAACCGGTTCAACAACACATCCAGCAAGGGGCTTAGACGTTTTCCAAGGGCAGATTACGCGGAGACTTTGTTATCGGTGACCGGCCCGATCAGCCGATCAACCTGGGCACGCGACGAGTTCAGCGAGCATTCCGTCCGTTTCACGTGCGGACTTCCGTTCCAATGCGTGTCCTCGCAGCGATCAAGGTTTGTGCGGTCGTTGCTACTTCCGCCTGCAGGTCGATCTCTACATCCGGTGTGGTCAGCGTGACGACGAGCGCATAGCGAGCTTTATCGAGATAACGCCGTTGACTCCGCCGGTCCCTCCACCACCCCATGACGGGGTAGATGACCAGCTGGTTACGAGAGGCCAGTTCAACGGCCGTGCCCGTCCATGTGTCACAGTGTAGCGATCCAGCAGCTATCGCCTTTGGTCCGAAGTCCCAGTTCGGATCGTCTTCACCGCCCTCGATCCTGTCACCCAATTCCGCGTTTCTGCGGCGCTGGAACTGCGCTTCCGTTTCGCGCTGGCGCTTGAGGTCAAATCGAAGGCCGAAGGACCGATAGCGGGCCGGATCAAGCATAGACCCTTTTAGCGGGTACGGTTCGACGAAGTAGGATAGCGTAACCTTCAGCTGCACCTGGCAATTTTCAAGCTGCTCGAGAACTTCCGTTGGCCATGGTAGATCGTAGTAGTGCGCATCGCCGAAGGTGACTTCTCCAACTCTCTGGCTCGGGTCGCGACGAGCTGCTTGAGGCCGGTCGAATGGTTGGATGTAGGCCTGCGAGACAAGTGCGAGATCGTTAGACGCTGACGCCAGTGCGCGCTGCAGGCTCGGCATCCCGTATCCGAATCTCCGCCGGAGAGCGCTACGGGTGGTTTTACCCGAGGCGTGGGCGAACTCTGCCTTCATTGGTTGCGTCCAGTCAGCACTATGGACCATCAGCGCGCGGACAGTTTCGGGCCAGTACGCAGGGTGCTTTGCCATAATCTGTGCTGCCATGCGGGAGGCCAACGCAGTTGCGGCGCTGGTTGCATGAAATGGCACAAGGACATCGCCGGCCCCTCCCTTCCCGGTCGACACCAGCGAAAGGGAAGGCATCGCGTCGGTTACCTGATCGCCGAGGCCGTTGATTGCGCGGTTGCCAGCCTCAAGGACGATTTCCGGCTTGATCGGCGTGGTGCCGTCCGGCCAGTCGACAGAGGTCCGTCCGTAAGGGCTCGCTTCCCCGACATTGGCGCAAGCCGACCACTCGGCGCGGTCGCGCGTCTCGATCCTGTCCTTGAAGGTGACCCCACCGACGGTGAGCGCATTCCATGCTTGCGCGGGATCTTGCCCCGGGTGGCGCGTTGGATCCTTGATCGCCGACCAATCGTTGCTGTGGCCAATGTTTCCGACCGCCTGAACGAAGAGGCGTCGAGGCGGTTCTTCGTCGTCAGCGGCATCGACGCCAGCAGCGATCTCATCGATGGCCGCACTCCAGCGTGACGGGCGGTCCCCGTTCCGGTTCGGATTAGTTGCGGCCGAGCAGATCGTTCGGTTCCGGTTCGGGTTCCGCTCTTCGGCCAAGGCCACCGCGGCCTGCGTAATCGCGCCATAGTTTGCCGGATCGTCCTCCGCCCTTGGGCGCGGAGAGAGGAACTTGATGCTTTCCAGGCGATGATGCAGATCGGGTGTAGACGCGTCGGCCAGCGATCCAGTCAGGTCTCCATGCAGAGCGAGACCCGCCATGGGCGTGCCGTGGCCCGGTCCATCGTAGTGGTCGCCCACGCTCCAATCTTCTTCGACTGCCTGCGTATCCTGCGGCGCAAGGGCAGGCTCGATGAGTGGGTGCGCGCGATTGACACCGGTATCAAGCAGGCAGACCGCCGGAGCGTCTTCTCCGGGCCAAACGATACGTTCTGCAAGGTTCTCGACCAAGCATTCCTGCTCGCGGCCAGTAAGATAAACCAGAATGGCGGGATCATCTGTCGCGAAGCCTATCTCGGCCACGCCGGGTTGGCCGAGATCCAGCAGGGATTGGATTTGCGCGCGAGTCGCATGGACCGGGACGACTTGAACATCTGGAAATGTGCTCCAGCGGTCCTCGGGAGCAACCTGCATGTTGAGGCGGCGAGCAAGGCTGGTGACGTCATTGACGAACACATCCCAGCACCAGAGGCCCCACCATGAAACGTCATCACCTTCTGGCAGCGCTGCCGGGTCTTCGCGCCAGATGTCGACGAGCTCAGTCGGCGTGAAGCTCTCGATCGGTTGCATGGCACCAGCCAGAGGCGGGTTCCCGCTCTCGTTCAGCGCACCGGCCCGATAGCGCTCTACACGCTCGGTCAGATAGTCTTGCGCCTCCCGATCTTCGAAGTGGAGGACCATCGTGCGCCTTCCGCCCTCATCACCGGCAGCGCTTTGCCGAATGCCCTTGTCGGGCTTCTCGATCTTGAGTTCCTTGGCAGCCGGGTGGAGCGTAACGGTGACAAATGCCCCCTTCCCTTGATGGACCCCGGTTGGAAGGGCTTCCGGGTCCGGGCGTCGAGCATCCGCGGCAGCGAAGGACGCGGAAAGGCCGGCACTCAGACGGGCACCGTGCTGCTCACGGTTCCTCGCGAAGGTCCGTGCGCCAGTTGATTGATGGGCTTTGTATGAGCGTTCGGTCAGCAGAGGCGTGACGTCGATGTGTGGACGGTCGTAATCTGCCAAGGTTCAGCGCACCGTGTCCTGGCCGCCGCTGAAGACGTTTCGCATCTCGTGACGGGCCGCGATTTGCCGCAGCAGATCGTCTGTTCGTACTGTGTCACTCTCGGACAGGAGCACGGACTTTGCTGCCTCGTCGGCGGCACGAGCGAGTTCGGCCTGACTAAGACCTTGTCCAGCCTCAACGACGCGCTTCCATGCGATCCGCGGGCACTTCATGGGGCGAAGGTGATTGCGGATGACTTCGCATATCTCACCGGGAGACGGCATGTCGAAGCGTAGAACTTCATCGAACCGGCGCTGCAACGCTGGGTCCAGGAGTTCAGGATGATTGGTCGCTGCGAGGATGACACTATCCGTCGACGCGGGCTCTTCCATAAACTGTAGGAAGCTGTTCAGTACACGCCGCATCTCGCCGACATCGTTTGTGGCTGTTCGCCTACCGCCTACTGCGTCGAACTCGTCAAAGAGGTACACTCCGCGCCGTCGGATCGTTTCGTCGAACACGAGGCGGAGCTTTGCGGATGTCTCACCCATGTAGCGCGTAAGCAGCGCCTCGAGTCGCACGACGAGGAGCGGCAGTCGTAATTCCCCGGCCAAAGCCTCTGCGGTCATCGTTTTCCCCGAACCCGGAGGCCCAGCAAAAAGCAGGCGACGCACTGGAACTCGGTTTCCCTCGCGCAACCAAGTCCGACGCTCCTGCTGTAGGACAATCCTGTCCAGCTTCTCGCGCAAGTCGCTCGCCATGACGACGTTCTGGAGGCGAAGGGCGGGTTCCCGGAGATCAAGAAGATCTTCAAGGTCGCCGCGCGGGCGCGCAAGCGAGACTCGTACTGAAGGTTTGTCCCCGCGGTTACGGCGAAGCTCTTCGACGGCGGCCCGGAGCTGTTCCGCGTTCGTGCGTCTTCCCTGACGTGCTTCGGCGGCCGCCACCTGAAGGGCAATGGCTAGAAACTGGTCCTCGTCGCCTTCGGCGCGGCTGCGCAGCATGGACAGGATTTGCTTGGTATTCGACATGGATCTCACGGGGTTTCACCGGCCGAGAGTACGCTGGAAGACCGGTGCTGCCAATCAGTATTGCCTTCCTGTAAGCAGAGTTGTCAGGTTCCTGTCGACATCAAGATCCTGAATTCAGGCAACACACGGTTCTCGGGCAGTGCTCGCGTGCCCCGGGCGGTTTACTGCCCGGTGATCCGGTTGACCTGGCTCTTTGCTGCAGATGACACACCGTCGATCACGATACCTGACACCACACCACCGCCGGTGACCTTCTTCAGCGAGTTCTTCAGCCCGCCCGAGACGTGGCTTCCGATGCCTTCTTCACCTTCAGTGCTATCTGCGGCTGTTACTGGGTCCAGGTCTTCAGAGCGCGCGTCGGCTTTCGCCTCGTTGCTGTAGACGATCGGGCCGCCGGCGATCTGCACGCGATGCGTCGAAGGAACAGCGTTCAGCGATGGTGCGAGTTTCCCTGCCCAGGCAGGAGCGGTTCCTGCGCTCGGGGGTGTCACACCACCTTCAAGCGCCCGCAGGGTCTGCTCGATCTCTTCATCCGTCTGTCGCGCGTAGTCTTCGATGTACGCGTCTTCGTAGATGTCGACCTCTCCGACTTTCAGTGTCGGCTTCACCGTGTCGACGACAACCGGCTCCGGCTCGGGCTCCGATCTTGGGAAATTCATGAAAACGACAACAGCCACAGCACCGACCCCGGCAAGGATCCCGGCTTTTTTCCGGGGGCTCATGCTCTCAGCTGCCCGCGGGGCTTCCGTCGTGTCCGGTGCCTCACCCGCGGCAGTGTCCGAGGCAGCAACCTGATTTTCAGGCGTTTGCTCTTCCGCCGGCGGCGTTGGACCAGCGTTGCTTGATCCGATCATGGGCATCAGAAGAAGCTCCCGACGAAGATGAGGGCGGCGAATGCCGCGGCCGCGGTCCATTGCGGGCGCCCCGTCAGAAGGCTCGCCGCGAACCAGATCCCGGTGACGGCGAGAGCAAGCCCGTACGCATCACCGGCGAGCGCCAGGACTGAATCGACGAAAGTGCCTTCACCTGCCGCCGGGGTGGGGTCGGGGAGCTGATCCTCGGTCACCATCTCGAAGCCCTGCATGCCGAGCTCCGGCAGCTGCTCTGTTGATTTGTCGGTCTCGCTCATCGATCAGCTATCCTTCTTTAATCCGTGAAAAAGCTCGCTCCGGTATACCGGCCCCAGATTTAACAGGAGTTTCCGCGGTGAATTTGATCAACGGCATCCTTCGCAAGGCGCTATCACTATTCACGTTCTGGCTCTGGATCCCGGTTGCGGTCGGACTGATCTACGTGCTTCCACACCAGCAACTCCTGCCGCTGTCGCCGCTCGAGCGGCAGGAGTTGCTGGTTCTGCTCTCTCCGCTCGTGACCTGGTTCCTGATCGCTATCCTCGACATGCTCGAGGTCCTGGAAATCGACGCCAAGGCCGGGCGGACCAACCTGCCGATCGCCTGGATCCTGATCGGTGTAGCGCTGGCGCCGCCGGATGTGGTGAACCTCGTCACCCCGGGAAGCGTCGCCGTTCCGATCGCCGCCGGTATCGCGGCCCTGGTTACTGCCGGCATGATCCTGCGGTCCCGGCTCCGCCCGGGCGCTCTGCGCGAGGTGATCGATCGCGAAGTGAACCTGCTGCGGTTCGGGACGACCTGGCGCCCCGCGAAGACGAAGGACCACGGATCCGCAAGCCTCGGAGACGTGACAGCGGCCGCTGCACACTACGCAGACGGCGACATCATCTTTGGCGTGGCGACACCGCACCTGCCCGAAGCCGAGAGCGTCACCGGGAAGGTAGTCCGCGGGGTTGCACGGCGCCTGCACGCAGCCATGGCATTCACGAAAGCCCTCGTGACCGGGTTGGGCTGGAAGACGGCTGTGACGGCCTCCAGGGCCGCAACCGGGACGGCAAAGAACCCGCCGATCCTGCGTGGGTCGTTCGGCGGTCACATGCTCGTCGTTTCGGGCTCCGGCGGCGGCAAGACAGTCAGCTTCGTCATCCCGAACGCGCTGACGTACAAAGCCGGCAGCCTAGTCTGCATCGACCCGAAATCGGAAGTCCATGCCGTGACCGCGGCGGCTCGCGGGCAGCTGGGACACGACGTCTTTAAGCTCAAGCCGGGCGACTTCGATACAGACAGCATGAACGTCATCGGGTGGATCGACCCCGCCTCGACGACGTTCACGCGGGACTGCATGACCGTCGCGTCCTGGATTTTCTCAGACTCCGGCGGCGGGGACGATGGGGCAGCCTTCTTCGCTGAAACGGCCAAGCGTCTCTTCGCGTTCGTCCTCGCTTTCAAGATCGCAGAGCACGGCCTGAAGGGGGGAGGCGCCGCACCGAACATCCGGGATGTCTACGACTTCCTCTTCCGCTCTCCGAACGAGATTTCGGCAGAGATCACAAAGCTCTACGAGAGCATGAAGAAACCTGAAAACGAGCAGCGCTACGGTGCGGCCACTCCGCAGATCAAGACGTGGGCGGGTTCGTTCGTGGGCGGCGATATGGAGCGGACCTGGCCGAACATCATCGCCTCAGTGCAGAAGAACTTCTGGTGGATTGGCGACCCGAGCATCTCGTCAGTCGTGTCCGGAGTTCCGCGCGATGGCTCGAACGGGCAGTCGTTCCCGTCGGCCGCGGTCAACAACGGCAAGACGTCGATCTTCATCTGCATCCCGCTCGCTACGCTGGAATCCACGCCGGGTCTTGCACGCCTGATCGTCGGCGCCCTGCTCAATGCCATCTTCGCCGCCGAGGGCAAGGTCAACGGCTCCACCCTGTTCATGGTCGACGAGATGCAGGTGCTGGGCGACTTCCCGATTCTGCACCAGACCGCTCTGAACCAAGGCAGGGGATACGGGATCACGCTCGCAGGGATCATCCAGGCTCCCGAGGCGCTCGACAAGCAGGCCGGCGACAAGACCTTCGACTCTTGGTCCGACAACTCGATGCTGCAGATGTTTTTTGCGATCGGCGGTGAGGAAACCGCAGAGAGGATCTCGAAGACGATCGGCGAGACCACGATCGAGAACGTGAACTACAGCGGACAGAAATCGAAGCAGCGTGGCCAGATCCTCGGAGCCGACAGTGGCGGGGTTTCGATTTCCGCGGAACGGCACGCACGGCGCCTGAAAACGGCCACGGAAATCATGGATCTGGACCGGACCCGGGCCATCGTCTTCCGCCGCGTAGGCGTAGACGACAAGAAGGTCGGCAAGAAACCGATGATCGTCGGCACCTGCTTCTACAAAGCGCGGCCCGAACTGATGGCCGTGGCTTCAGACAACCCGTTCGAGAAGAAGGCTTTCGTCGAAGACTACAACGCCGACCCGCTGCCGCAGGCTCTTGAAGGCGCCCTTCAGGGCTTGGGTGGTGTGAATGGTGTGGTTGCCGATGAGCGTGAGGATCTCGGCGACTGGAAAGAGGTATCACCGCGTGAGCTCGTTGCAGAGCAGGCAGCGAAGGATCCGGCTCACGCACGCCTGCTGACGGTTCTCGACGCTCTGGAGGCGGGGCACCAGGTAACAGCAGAAGACGAGGGCGTCCTCGCTCGCCTGATGACGGGGCCGTCGATGACACGCTTCGACGCCGGCGCGTCGGAAATGGACGACATCGACCTGGGGGCGTTCGAGATGAGCGCCGAAGACCTGACAAAGCTCGAGCAGCTCGAAGTTGGCCTGAAGGAAACCGAGGAAGACCTGGAGAGGCAGTCCGAAGCCTTAATCGCTGTGAAAACCGGTCGTGAGATGGTCGGCGAGAGCGAGGAGCACCCCGCCGTGCATTCGCTTCAGGAAGCCGCCCTGGCATCCCTGAAAGAGGAAGAGGCCGGCGACGAGGAAGAGGATGACGAGGGCGACGATGATGGCCCAAGCGACGAGGACCTGGAAGCCTCGCTCGCGGAAGAACACGAACTGAAGGATGAGGTCGACTTCTCATGAGCAATTTTCACAAGACGCTGAGCCTGCGCGGGGAAAGCTACGAGCTCACGCGTGAGCAGTACCGGGCCCTGAAGCAAGGAGTGGCCGCGGACCTGAAAGCGGGCAAGCACCTCAACGCGTACTTCCCCGGAAACCGGGACCTGCAGGAATGCGCCGGGGATGTCGCCGGTGACCTGGAAGTCGACGAGACTTCAAAGCAGCCGAAATTGGCCGGCATCAGCCGGTCGGCCAAGGACTACTACCGCCGTCTTGCGGCAGTCGATCTCGTGTATTCACAGCTGGACACGCTCGAGGATCGGCGGGCTCTGAACAAGTCTTTGCAGACGGCGTCGTTCCGCTTCGCGACATCTGAGTACGCAGCAAATCCGGGATCGGACCCCGCACGCGCCCTGTCGCCGCTGGCAGCCGGCCTGGCGACACGCGAAGCCGGCAGGATGGCGCACAACGGCCGCAACATCGACGTTGTGGCAGCCGTGCTCCCGCACCTCGCCACTGGGGCTCCGTCGTCATTCCAGGGCAGCGACACGCGGTGGTGGACCCGCCGCTGCCGGGGCACTGCGGCGATCCAGCGGCATTTTCAGGAAAGCTGGAAATCCCTGAACAGGGATCAGCGCATGTTCGGCGTGGAAGCCGGGCTTGTGAAAATGCCTGAGGTCTCGCCGGGCTTTGCCTCCGCCGCGGCTACCCTGGCCCGCACCGCGGCGATTGCATCTGCAGTCCAGAGCCGGTCCGCCGACGGATCGAAGTCCAGGAAGGCATCTGAAAGGCTCTTGGGTGGTGTGGAGCGGCAGGTTGCGAAGCTGGCCGAGATCGCCAGCTTGCAGGATTATTCGGGGAACGGCGCCGGACACTTCGATGCCGCCCGGGACCTGTTCCTGAAAATGGAAGAGCGCCTGCGTGCGAAAGATCCTGAAATCGCACGGCCCTTCGAAGAGTTCCGCGAACGGTTCGACATCGTGTACGGCGAGCACGATCCGAAGACCGTGATCAACGCCGCGAGAATGGACGCGGACGCTGCCGTCGTTCAGCCCGTTGCCACGAAGCTCCTCGAAGCCGCGGCCATCACGATCAAGCAGTCCGACCGGACCCGGGCGATTGCGGACGATTCCGGAGAGGGCACGGGCGGCCGCGCCATGGGCGGTCTGAAGCCCGGCAAGGACTTCATGCGTGAGGACCGCACGGATGCGTTCTTCGAGCGCTTCACCGGCCCTCAGCCGGGTGTCCCGACGCTTACGCCGGCGAACCTGAAGCGGATGTCGAAGGCGGACCTGCACGAGCGTAAGAAGCAGGGTCTCACAACGAGCGAGCAGAACCTGCTGGACGAGTGGGAGCGCATCGAGGCCTTCCTGCTCGGCAACCCGCCGGCCGCCGTCCCGGTGATGCAGCTCAACGAGCTGTCACGCGTGGTCGCTGACCATGCAGACCGGGATCTGCGACAGGCGAACGAGATGCAGCTGGAGCACGAGAACGCCCCCGCGCCGGCCATGGTGCCCCGCTTCTGACAGCAGATCCGAGGCACGAAAGTCCCCGCGCAAGGATAGAATCCGCAGGGTCGGCAAGAAAATGTAATATTAGATGCTGACGCGGTTGACTCGTTAATCCTGTCGCACACTTGCCTCTTGTAAGAAATCCATATTGGTAGCCGCAACACACGGCCGACACACATGGATAGAAAGGAATACTTCACATGGAAATCAGCAAAGACATCAAGAAGATCGCACGCACGCAAGGTTATACGAAAGCCGACCTGCAGGCCGGGCTCGCATTCGCGAAGCGGAAGAACCGGGACAGCAACCCGCCGGGCGACTTCGACAGCGCCGGCCGTTTTTACGCACACGAGCGAACCCGCGCCGTCGAGAGTGTCCGCTCGCCTTCGCGGGCGTTTCCGTACTCGCAGATGACGGCCGCTCGGACTGTGAGGCACTGTGCCGAGGTTTTCGGCGCCGAAGAGCTGCACGTGAAGCGCATCGCGAAAGCAATCGAGACCTGCTCCGAGGCACCGGCGACTGCGAAGGAAGCGGCGGAACAGCTGGCAGCGATCCGGAAGACCCTGAAAACGGTCAAGCTCGAAATCGCAGAAGCCGCCTGATCCTAAAGAACCGAAAGCAAAAGCCATTCGCAAGGAGCGAAGAACATGAATCTTACTGAACCGAAACCGATACGTGAAAACCCGCGAGAGATGCGTTTTCTGAGGGAGGTCGCAGAGGAAGCTTTGATGGGCTTTGACCGGAATGCAATCGCTGATTTCGTGATTGCGGCCCAAAGAACGATAGTGTCCGACGAATACGATTATCAGGACAGCCAGCTCGATGAAGATGAAATCCGTCTCTACTGGCACATTCGACTTCTCGACGTTGGAGTCGGCGGCAACGTGATCCACCCGAGCCATTGCCTGGACCTGGACTGGGCGCCGGAGATTTTCATGCAAGTCAGCGACGTGCTGAGCGTCACGGACAGAGGTGCCATCACTGCAGATCAGATCGTGGAAGCAATCATCGAGGACTGGAACAGCAGGGATGATCGCATCGAGGTGCGCAGTGGCGCCGTGTACCTGAAGAGAAACTGGGTGGATTGAATCCAGGAAGTCGCCTTACGCGCACAGACAAGGGAGGGAACCCACAATGACGACGAATACCAACACGACTCCGGAACGGAGCCCAGAAGAGCACTCCTCCACGATCAATGAGAAAGCCCACATCCTCATCAAGGCTGTTGATACCTTGATGAGCGATGCCGAGCCCCCGCAGGATCCTGACAAGGCCCGCCTGGATGATCTGAAGCTGCTGGGAAACGATCTCTTAGGGCTCGCCGAAGCTGAAGAGCCAAGCCCCAAGGAGAAGAAGTCGTCGACAGGGAAAAGGGGGAAGGAGATCAAGAACGCACCACTCTACGTCATCATCCGAGCTTCGCCGAAAAAGGAAATCGACGACCTCGGACGACTTCGCGCATGAGCACCGGGTCTCGAAGACGAGACTGCTCGAGGGGGCGTTTCGGTTCTACCGTGGTGCCCATGAGCGCGGCCTGGTCGACGTAGCCGACCTCAAGTGAGCCGCAGACGAGAGGTCGTTTCTGCGATGGTCCTTCGGGGGTGACGATGTATAGCGATGTATAGCACGATGTAGCGAAATCTGCTATATACCTGCATAAGTCGCTATGGGGCTGCTCGCCAGCAGGATTCAATCGCGGTTGATCAGCCGGGCCGCGTCTACTCGATCGGCCGGCACGATCTTATGAAGCGATCCACGCTCTCGATCTCCGGCCCAGTCGGCGACTCCATTGCGGAAATGTCCGACTGCGCCATACCCGACGCTTCAGAGAGCTGCGCCTGTGTCAGCCCGGATTCCTTTCGCGCGGCCCTCAGTTGCCGTGCGATCTGGACACGAAGAGGATCCTTCTCGAGCAGCTCGACCGCATCCGGACGGCGCCTTCGTGCAGCCTCTCGCAGATTTCCACTCATCGGCTTCTCTCTCCAAGCACTCTCGAGATCGTATCCGTGGTCGGGTCTGTTGACCAGTGGCTGGCGGCACATCATCGCAGGTTGTTCGGTAGACAGTTTCGACATCTATTCGTGAAAAACTGTCTACCGGCCCGTGGAAGGTGGCCGCTCATGTTGCACCCTTGGTTTGGGAGATTCTATCAGGCAGCCTTGCAGCCTTGCAGCCTTGCAGCCTCAAAGGCTTAGGGTCCTTGACCCGAGACACGCCTGCGAATCTTGCTGAAGTTGGTGCGCATGGCAAGGTGGGAGGGCAGGAAGATATGATCGTCGATGTTGCTGTCGATATAGCCGAAGCGAAGGCCACGGCATGACCAACGCGCTACCGCTTCACGACATAAAGATACTGGACGCGACTCACGTCATCGCGGGGCCATTCGCGACCTACCAGCTCGCGTTGATGGTGGCCGATGTTACACGTGTTGAGCGTGTCATGGGTTCGGAATTCGTGCGCACGCGTGGCGGAACAAAGGAAATGAAGAAGCGCCGCCTTGGCGCTTCGTTCCTCAGCCAGAACGCCTGCAAACGCTCTATTGCTCTCAACCTCAAGGATTTGGGCGCAGTACGCATCTTCACGACCCTTGCCGGCGAAGCCGATGTCGTGGTCGAAAACTTTCGGCCTGGCGTCGTGAAGCGGCTCGGGATCAGCTACGACGAGCTGATAAAGGTCAACCCGCCCCTCAGCCGGATGCGGCGCCGAAATTCGAGAAGTCTTGGCTTTTCAAGAAACGAAGGGACCTGCCGACATGGCGATGCCATCCGATAGCATCGGGTTTTCAGTCAGAAGGATTGACGCCTTCGCCTTCCGCGTGCCGATCGAGGCGCCGGTACACACTTCCTTCGGAATCATGCGTGATCGGCCGGCCGTCTTCATTCGGATCGAGGATACGCACGGGGGGTTCGGCTGGGGAGAGGTGTTCGCGAACTGGCCTGCCGCCGGAGCGGAGCACAGGGTAAATCTTCTTATGGACGACGTGGCGGCCATGACCATCGGCCAGTCGTGGCCCTCGCCACGGGAAATGTTCCTCCATCTGGTTCGGGCCACGCGAATTCGAGCGCTGCAGTGCGGCGAGCCCGGTCCGTTTGCACAGGTCATCGCTGGCTTGGACATTGCGGGCTGGGACCTGGTCGCCCGACGTGCCGGCAAACCGCTGGCCAAGATGCTTTCCGCCGACGCCGCCGAACGCGTCGATACGTACGCAAGTGGCATCAAGGTCGATGATGCACCCGGGACAATACCGGCAAGCCGAGCCGCCGGGTTCACGCGCTTCAAGGTCAAGGTTGGCTTCGGCGCCAATGACATCGAGAAAGTTCTGGCTCTGGCGGATGTAAATCTGGCCGGTGAGTTGCTCTTCGTCGATGCCAACCAGGCTTGGTCCTTCACGGAAGCCCGGGAATTCATAGACCGTACGATGGATGCGTCTCTCGGCTGGGTCGAGGAACCCCTTCCGGTCTTTGCTGCACGTGAGGAGTGGGCTGGCCTTGCGGAAATGGGTGTCCCGATAGCCGGGGGCGAGAACATCTTCGGTGAACAGGATTTTGGGCAAGCGGTCTCCGACAACATTCTCAGCGTGATCCAGCCTGATCTGGTCAAGTGGGGCGGTATTTCCGGGTGCTTCGAAGTCGCCAAACGCGTTCGGGAGGGCGGGAAGCTGTACTGCCCTCATTTCTTGGGGGGCGGAATTGGTCTTGCAGCGTCCGCACAGTTGCTTGCCGCTGCGGGAGGGGCCGGCATGCTGGAAGTGGACGTGAATATGAACCCTCTGCGGTCCCTCTTCCATCTCGGCGGTGCCAGGCAGGGTGCTGGTTACTGGGAGATCGGGTCGGAGCCGGGTTTAGGAGTTGTTGATCTACCGGAAGCCCTGTTCGAGTTCCTGACCCTTCACCGAACATTCATGTGAAGCCAGCTGCGCGGTTCGTACTAGGCAGCTTCCGAATTAGTAAGTATAACTAACACTAACGGTTAGCATTTGTCCCTTTTTGATAGCCCAGATAACGGCTAGGTTTTCCTTGTTGAAGGCGCGCGGTCCGCGTCTTGTGCGAGGAGGTGACTGGTGGCGGCTGCCCAGAAATACATGCAGGTTTCCGTTTGGCGCGGCGACGAAGCTACGGGTGCTCTCGAGGAATTCGATGTACCTGCACAGGAAAGCCAGACCATTCTCGACGTTGTTTCTTGGATTCAGCAGAACGCTGACGCAACCTTGGCTTATCGTTATGCCTGCCGCGTTGGAATGTGCGGCTCCTGCGCCATGATGGTCAACGGAAAGCCCAGGTGGACCTGCCGGACCCATGTCAAGAAGGTTCTCGGCGACAACGGCCGGCTGACGATCGAACCGCTGCGCAATCTTCCGGTGATCAAGGATTTGGCCACCGACATGACGGAGTTTTTCGACAAGTGGATTGCCGCCGAGGGAGTGTTCCACCCGACGAAGACCCGGTATGATGAAATAGAGGGCATCGATCCAGAAAGCTCGGTTCGTGTCGAGGCGAACGCCGCGATCGAATGCATCAATTGCGCGGTCTGCTACGCAGCATGCGATGTCGTCTCCGCGAACCCGGATTATTTCGGTCCCGCTGCCCTGAATCGGGCTTGGTCGCTGGTAAACGACACTCGCGATGGCGGGCAGGCGGCGCGTCTGGAAGCCGTGTCAAGCAACGGCGGTTGCCACAATTGCCACTCGCAGCAAGGATGCTCCACATTCTGCCCCAATGAATTGAACCCGACGCTGTCGATTGCCGGGTTGAAGCGTGAAACCGTGACATCCCTCTTCCGGCGGAGATCCTGACATGCTGGACCTGAGGCTCTACATGCTCCAGCGTGTGACCGCGATCGTCATGGGCCCTCTCGTGATCGGCCACATCATCCTGATCGTTTACGCGATACGGGGCGGGATATCAGCTGAGGAGATCCTTTCGAGAACGCAGGGCAGCCTGTGGTGGGGCCTGTATTACGGCACGTTCGTTCTGGCGGTTTCCGTCCACGCTGCGATAGGGCTGCGCGTGATCACGTCCGAGATGCTCGGACTACGCGGCGTCGGCCTGTCGGTCCTGACATGGGGAAGCTTCGCGGTGCTGCTCGTGATGGGCGCGCGCGCCGTTTATGCGGTGACCGCGGCATGATCCGTCCGCACCGTGCCCACCCGCTCTGGCTGGCCTTTCTTCTGCACCGCATTTCTGGGCTTGGATTGGCGCTGTTCCTGCCGGCTCACTTCTACGTCCTGTCTCTGGCGTTGACACGCCCCGCCAGTTTGGACGGCTTCCTACACTGGACCGAAAATCCACTTTTGAAGGTGTCGGAGTTCGGCCTGGTCTTTTTACTCGCCGTGCACATGTTCGGAGGCCTGAGACTACTTGCGCTTGAGTTCTTGCCCTGGTCCCCGCGCCAGAAGACCTTTGCCGCGGCCGCGGCTGTGGCTTCGGCATTCATCGCGTCGATCTTCTTTATTAGTGCGGTGGCATGATGGAACGGCATGATACGGACATACTGATCATAGGCTCTGGCGGTGCCGGGCTCTTCGCCGCACTTCATGCGCTTCAGACCGCGCCGGATCAAAAGGTCACGCTGGCCGTCAAGGGCCTCATCGGGAAATGCGGCTGCACGCGAATGGTCCAAGGCGGCTACAACGTGGCTCTCGGCCAGGGAGACTCGGTAGAGCGGCATTTCATGGACACGATCGCCGGGGGCAAATGGCTGCCGAACCAGGACATGGCGTGGAAGCTCTGCGAAACTGCCGTGACCCGGGTCCGCGAGCTGGAGAACGAGATCGGGTGCTTCTTCGATCGCAATCCTGACGGTTCGCTGCATCAGAAAGCATTCGCCGGACAGACTTTCGACCGCACGGTTCACAAGGGCGATCTCACCGGGATCGAGATCATCAGCCGCCTGATGGAGCAGATCCTGGCTCGCGACATCGAGCGTCTGGAAGAGCATCGCGCCATCGCACTGATCCCGGCAAAGGATGGCAGCGGGCTGTCGGGCGTGCTGTTCATCGACATCCGCACCGGGCTGTACCGCTTCGTTCGTGCGAAGGCGGTACTGATGGCGACCGGCGGCGGCCCGACCATGTACCGCTATCACACCCCCTCGGGCGACAAGACGATGGACGGTCTGGCGATGGCGCTCCGCGCCGGGCTGCCGTTGCGTGACATGGAGATGGTCCAGTTCCATCCGACCGGATTGCTGGGCGGCGAGGGAACCAAGATGACCGGCACGGTCCTTGAGGAAGGGCTGCGCGGTGCTGGAGGACACCTCCTGAACGGTCACGATCACCGCTTCATGTTCGATTACGATTCGAAGGGCGAGCGCGCGACCCGCGACGTCGTCAGCCGCAGCATTTATGCGGAAATGCGCAAAAACAACATTTCGCCGAATGGTGGCGTCTACATCTCGATGAGCCACCTTGGACCCGAAAACGTGCGTGCGAAATTTTCCGGAATGGTAAAGCGCTGCGCCGACAGCGGGTTCGACCTTGCCGCCGGCAAGGTCGAGGTGGTTCCGACGGCGCATTACTTCATGGGCGGCGTGATAGTCGATCCGGAGACTCGGACGCAGATGCCAGGTCTCTACGTAGCCGGGGAGGACGCCGGCGGTGCACATGGCGCGAACCGCCTTGGAGGCAACGGCGTCGCAAACTCTACCGTGTTCGGCGGCGTTGCTGGCGAGGTCATGGGAAGGGATGCGATGCGGGCGGGGGCGCTGCGCGAACCCGATGAAGTCATTCTAGCTTCCGAGGTCGATCGCGCCCAGCAACCCCTGTCCCGCAAGCCGGGTGCGATACACGAGCTGCGCCGGGAGCTGATGGACGCGATGTGGGAAGACGTCGGGGTGATGCGCACGGCCGAAGGCATGCGCCGCGGTCTGGAGCGGGTCAAGGAGGTCGGCCGGAACCTGGACGACACGGGGGTTTCCGGCGGCACGCTGGCGTTCAACCTCACCTGGCACGACTGGCTGAATTTGCGCAGCCTGGTCGACATTTCGAAAGTCATCACGCAGGCGGCGCTGTGGCGCGAGAACTCCCGCGGCGCACATTTCCGCGAAGATTTTCCGGAGCAGGGAGACTTGGAAACGTCCTACTTTACGGTTGCGCGACGCGCGGCGGACGACACCGAGGTCACGCGGCAGCCGGTGGAGTTTACCATCGTCCGTCCTGGCCAAACGCTTCTTCGAGACGACGAGGCTGAAACGACGTTGGAGGCTGTCAGATGATTCCACTCGACCTGATACAGAGGACCGCCGAGGTCCTGATGGAAAAAGCCGCGATCGAAATCCCGCAGGATTACCTCGACGGGCTGAAGGCGACCGCGGCGGTGGAGGACGGCGATCTCTCCTCCTTCGTGCTGCAGGCCATGCTCGAAAACTACGAGGCGGCCAAGGAGGACCGGCGCGCGATGTGCGGGGATACTGGCTGCCCGCGCTGGTATGTGAAGATGGGCAACGAGGCCCGACTTGAAGGTGGGCCGGTTGGGCTGGAAGCTGCACTGCGGCGTGCGACCGCCAACGCCACCAACAACATTCCGCTTCGCCCCAATCGCGTGCATCCACTGTGGCGCACTGACCACGACAACAATGTCGGCATCAACGCGCCCGAAATTGAATATGCCTTCGAGCCCGATAGCGACTGGATTGAACTGACGACCGTTCACAAGGGCGGGCTGTTCGGCACCGATTATCGCATGCTGTTTCCGAGTGACGGCATTGAAGGCATCAAGCGGTTCTACCTCGACTCCCTTGTCGCCTTTGGAAAGCGCGGCCTTGCCTGTCAGCCGGCGATCATCGGCATTGGCCTTGGCGGCTCCAAGGACACTTGCATGGTACTGGGCAAGCGTGCGGCCTGCCTGCGCACGGTGGGAGATCGGAATCCGGATCCCAAGATTGCCGCTCTCGAGGAAGAACTCAAGGAACTGGGAAACAGCATCGGCATGGGCGCGATGGGCTTCGTAGGCAAATCGATGGTCGTAGATTGCCACATCGAGGTGGGCTACTGCCACACCGGAGGCATGCAGATGAGCGTCCATGCCTTCTGCCTTTCGTCGCGGCGGGCGGTAGCCCGGCTCTATGCCAACGGGCGCGTAGAATATCGCACCGATCCGGAATGGTTCACACAGTATCAACGCCGGGAGACAGTTGAATGGAACGCCCACAGCCACCAAGAAGAATCCGCCTGAGCACAAATCCAGCCCCGGAAGCGCTTGCAGAACTGAAGCTGGGCGACGTCGTTTATCTCGACGGGGTCATCTATACCGGGCGCGAGGGCGTCTATAAGATGGCGCTGGAAGATGGGGCCGATCTACCGCTGGACCTGCCGGCGGAAAGCGCCGCCAATTTCCATTGCTCCCCAGCCGCAATGCAACGCGAAGACGGCACGTTCAACCTAGGGGCGGTCACCGCGACGGCGTCTTTCCGCTTCACGAAGTGGATCGGGAAATGGTTCGCCAAATCCGGCGCTAAGCTCATCCTGGGTAAGGGCGGCATGAGCTCGGCCGATTACAGGGCCCACTTCGTGCCGAACGGTGCGATCTACCTTACAACAGTCGGTTACGGCACAGGCGCTCTTCTGGGACGGGGGGTCAAGAAGGTGCGCGCGCTGCACTGGCGCAAGGAGCTTGGGCTGGCGCAGGCAATGTGGGTGATTGAGGTCGAGAACTTCGGCCCTTTCATTGTGGAAAGTGACCTCGAGGGGAACAGCCTGTTCGAACGTGAAAACGCGAAGACCGCTGCGAATATTGCCAAGGCTTACGAGGGAACCCGTCCAGCCGTCCTGAAGCGCTTCGGAGAAACCGATGATCGGAGCGACGAGCTCATCTGATGTCCGATATCAGCGCTCAGAGCGCCCTAAAAAGTGCACGGGGAATATTTCCCGGCTTGCTGACGGCTGTCACCGTTGCACTCGCCGCCCGGTTCCTGTCCGAACATTACGGTGCTCCGGTGATGCTGATGGCCTTGCTGCTGGGCATGGCTTTTAGCTTCCTTAGCGAGGACGACAGCGTCTGTCTCCCGGGTATAGAATTTGCGTCAAAGACGCTGCTACGCTTCGGGGTAGCGTTGCTGGGGCTGGGAATCACCGTTCAGCAGATCGCGGCGACGGGTCCGGCGGTTTTGCTGGTAACGGTCTCAGGGGTCGCCTTCACGATCGGCTCCGGCCTCGCCATTGCGTGGCTCCTTGGCCGGCGGGCTGCGTTTGGGATGCTGGCGGGAGGGGCGGTCGCGATTTGCGGCGCCTCGGCGGCCTTGGCCATCGCTTCGGTCCTTCCACGTGACTCCACACTCGAGCGCGACACGGTTTTCACAGTTATCGCTGTCACAGCGATGAGCACGCTGGCGATGATCCTCTACCCGATCATCGCCGCAGCACTGGAACTGTCCGATCTTGCGACCGGCGTCTTCCTCGGGGCCACTATTCATGACGTGGCCCAGGTTGTAGGCGCTGGCTACAGCGTCTCCGACGACGTCGGCGACACGGCCACCTTCGTAAAGCTGCTTCGCGTCGCACTTCTGGTGCCGCTTGTGGTGATCTTGTCGATGGTGTTTGCACGCCAGACCGAGACGCCGGGTGGGCGCCGCTTGCCCTTTCCGTTTTTCGTCATCGGCTTTTCCGCGCTCGTCGTCGTTGGGTCGTACGGAGTGGTGCCCGAGGCGACGAAGGCATGGCTGCTGTCGTTCTCGAAGTGGTGTTTGACAGCGGCGATCGTGGCACTCGGAATGAAGACTTCGCTCAAGCGCCTCGGGGATGTCGGAGGCGGCGCGATCGTGATGATCGTGGCACTGACTGCGGGACTGGCCGCGCTGGCTTTGCTGCTGGTGAAAATGACGGCTCTCTAAGCAACATCAGGAGAACACACATGTTCGTGGACGAACGAATTTACACACTGCATGCGGGCCAAGTGCCCGCTTTCCTCAAGCTATACGAAGCAGAGGGAATGGAGGTTCAGCTGCGAATTCTGGGCAAGATGGTTGGCTACTACTTTACCGATTTTGGTCCGCTGAACCAGATCGTGCACATGTGGGGTTATGACTCTCTCGACGACCGTTACGAACGGCGAAAGCAACTGCAGGCGTCGGAGGAGTGGCAGAACTACGCCAGGCAGATGCGTCCAATGGTGTCCAAAGTGGAAAACAAGCTTCTGGTCCCGGCACCGTTCTTTGAGGTGAAATAACTCAAGCCACCATCTCGCGGATCATCAGGACGATGCCGGAGGTAAAAAGAAGTGCGATCAGGAGCTTGCGGAACTTGTCGTCCTCCAGCCTCTTAAAGACCATGATGCCGACTTGCGCGCTTGCGAGCGTGACCGGCAGAGCCACCCCGATCGCAATCAACACCTTCATATCGTACGCGCCCTTCAGGGCCAGCAAGAGCGCGGAGATACCGAGGATGATGACGTTGAAGGGCTGCAGGATAGCTCGTTGCTGGTGCTTTGTCCAAGCACGCAGCGAACACCACATGGTCGGCAGAGCGCCCGAAAGACCTGCTGCAGCGCCGAGGACGCCTCCGAGGAATCCAACGGCCATGTCCAGCACCGGGGTCGGCCGCAGGAGGTTCGGCAGTTCCCTGCGGAATGTAAAGAACCCGCCGTAGAGGATCAGGAAAGCCGCGACGACCTTCTTCAGAAAACCGGGATCCACCGTCGCCAACAGCTGAATGCCCACCGGAACGCCTAACAGCGCCGGCAGCAGGAAGCGTCCGAGGTTCGGCCAGTGGATGGCCCCGCGGACGAGCACGACTCCTTGTACGCCGCTGATCACTGACATCGCCAGAGCAATCGCGACGGCCTCGACTGGCGGCATAATTTGCAGCCACCAGCCGAGTGCCAAAAGGGCGGTGCCGAAGCCGGCCAGGCCGTTGATGAAGCCGCCGGATAAGGCACCCAGGAAGAGGAAAACTAAGAAATCCGGCGTCATTTCAATTCGGTTTGCCAAATTGATGGACCGGTGAGAACGAGCCGACCGTTACAGCGCGCTGAAGTCTCTCGTGAAGCGCCTCGAATACCCGAACCTTGACGCTGTCCGCGCGCGAAACCAGACTAAGTTGCCGCGTTGGTGCCGAAGGACCAAGCGAAATCCATCTGACGGGAAGTGGATTCGGCGCAGAAACGCAGCTGCGGGGAACGATCGAAACGCCGAGGTTCGCGAGGACCATGCTGCCGATCGACTCGAGATTTCCCAGCTCCATGCTCTCGCTGACCTTGATGCCATGTTTCTGCAGCCAATCCTCGATGATGCCGCCGACGATCGCCTGACGAGAGTAGCGTATGAACGGATTGGTCTCGAGCAGGTAGACCGGGTCCTCGCTCTCGGACTCCACGGAGGCCAGAAGGACGAGCGGTTCGACTGCGATGTCTCTCCAGGCATGTTTGGCCTGCACCACATGAGGGCGCGTCACGATCGCCGCATCGAGTGCGCCCCGCTCCACTTGAGAGATGAGATCGGTGGCAAGCCCGGGAACCACTCTGACATGAAGATCGGCATGCTCCCGCTTCAGCATCCCCACTGACGAGGGAACAAGACCCGTCAGCGTCGTCGGCACAGCTCCCAAGGTCAACTCCCCGTTCAACCAGTCTCCACAGGTTACCGAAGGCACGAGATTGTCGTAGGCATGGACGACCTCTCGCGCTTTTGCCACGATGGCAGCGCCTAGCGACGTGAGCTCGGGGGTCCGCTTCGATCGGTCGAACAGCGCCAGATTCCACTCCTCTTCCAGAGCCTTCATCTGCTGACTAACGGCCGCATGGGTGATGAAGACGGAATCCGCAGCGGCGCTGAACGTGCCATGTTCGGCCACCGCAATGAGGGTCTTCAGCATCCGTATCGTCATGGTGGACGCCCCGGTTTTTCGTAAGGATAGCTTACTGTAAGAGTAAACAGAATTGCGTATCATTAACCAATTCTAATGCTTAGCCTTTGTCAAGTGACCCACTGCCTCATCTGTCCTCGTTACTCGAGAGGGGGCGCCAGAGAGGCATTGGTGTCCACAACAGGGAGGAACAAGATGAAATTCAACGTAACAGGTGCGTTCGGCGCAACCGTACTAGCACTCGTCGGCTCGGCGGCGCTGGCGGATTATCCTGAACGGCAAATTGACATGATCATCCCGTATGGGCCGGGTGGGGCAACAGATATCTCGGCACGGGCTATCGCGGAGCCGCTTTCCACGGCCGTCGGCCGTCCGCTGATCATGACCAATCGCGCGGGTGCGGGCGGTGCAATCGGTTCGGTCGCAGTCCAGAATGCCGCGCCAGACGGATACAAGATGCTGTTTGCGCGAGTTGGTTCGCACACGGTGAGCCCCGCGATGAAAGAGACGCTGCCTTACGGGCTGGAGGACTTCCGTTTCGTTGGCGTCTACGAGATCAATCCTGTCGCATGCGCGGTTGCTGCCAATTCCGACATCCAGTCGATGGACGACCTCGTGGCCAAGATCGAGGCGGAGCCGGGATCGGTCAGGTTCAGCTCGTCTGGCGTAGGCACACTCCTGCACATCGCCGGCGCGATGGTGCTGTCGGAGTTCGGTGTCGAGAACCCGTTGGAGGACGCCGTTCATATTCCACTCGGCGGCGGTGGCGAGGCCGCGACGGCGGTACTCAACGGTACGGCGACGTTCGTATGCACCAACACGTCGGCACTCGCGAACTTCGTCGCCAACGGGCAGCTCAGGCCGCTGATGGTCACCACGGCTGAACCTGTCGAAGGGTTCGATGCGCCAACATCTGCCGATCTGGGCAAGCCAGCGCTGGAGCAGCTGGTCGGCTGGACCGGCATTGCGGGCCCGGCTGACCTACCAGACGACATTGCGGATGCCTGGGCGGGCTGGCTCGGCGAGGCCGTGCAGAATGACAAGTTCCGTGATCAGATGGAAACGATGGGCTCCGTCATCCGGCTGATGCCTCCGGAAGAGTCCCAGGAGTTCATCAACAACCAGTATGAAGTCTTCCGGAATTTGGTGGAAGAGCTGGATATGCGCGTCGAGGGCTGATCCGCTCGTGACATAACGAAGACGTGCCGGGGGCTACTCCGGCGCGTTCTCTGGCAGAAAGGCTTCTTTCGTGAACTATAGCAGAACTGAGGTGGGAATAGGCGCGGCGGCAATCTTGGTTGGCGTCTTTCTGTTGCTCGTGGGAATCCCTTACGGCATCACCTCGCCAAGTAATGTGTCACGGGTCGTCCTGTCGCCGGTCTTTTGGCCGTCCATCCTCGCGGGCTTGATGGTGCTGATCGGCCTCGGCCTGATCGCCTCCTCTGTGGCATTGAAACCGGCGCCGCCGCCAGAGGCGGCACCGATCCCGGCGGAACGCGGCAGCTGGGCAAGACTAGCGGCAATGGCAGTGCTGATGGTGCTTTACCTGTTCGCGATCCCCCGGATCGGGATGGTCTGGGCATCAATTCCCGCGTTTATTGCGGTGGGCCTTCTGGTGCGGACCCAGCACCGGGTGATTTCGGTCGTCGCGGCGATCTGCGTGCCGCTAGTCCTCTACGCGTTCTTCGTCCATGTCGCGGGAGTCTCGATCCCGCAAGGCCACTATGTGAGGTTGCCGTGAGTTTTGCCGACAACGTCCTGGCGGGATTGGCGCTGGTTGCCAACCTCGAGAGCATCCTCGCACTCGCAGTAGGAATATGCGTCGGCGTGGTGGCCGGCGCCATACCGGGTCTCTCGGCAACGATGGCAGTGGCGCTCACGCTGCCTTTCACCTTTGCCCTGGCGCCGCTGACCGGCATCCTGCTTCTTTTGGGGGTCTACAAGGGCGGCATCTTCGGCGGGTCCATCCCCGCCATTCTGATCAAGACGCCGGGCACCCCTGCCTCGAGTGCGACGATCCTCGACGGTGCGCCGATGGCTGCGCAGGGCAAGGCGGGCAAGGCGCTGGGAATGGCGCTTTATGCCTCCTGCACCGCCGACCTGATCTCCAACCTGTCATTGATCCTGTTCGCGGGCTGGCTGGCTTCCTTCGCGCTGAACTTTGGACCTCCGGAATTCTTCACGCTTATGGTATTCTCGCTCACGATCATCGCCGGCGTCTCCGGCGAGAGCTTGATGAAGGGGGTTCTCGCCGCGATTCTGGGTCTGTTCCTCGCCACAATCGGACTGGATCTGGTCTACGGCACGGATCGCTTCGTCCTGGGCGAGCCAAACCTGATGGGCGGCCTGAACTTCATTGCCGTTCTCATCGGGCTCTTCGCCATCCCGGAGATCCTTACGATGATCTTTCTTCCGCGTGAGGCCGGAGGCCAGAAACGCGAGCTGGGCGGGAACTGGGTGACCTTTGCGGAATACAAGTCCTGCTTCCGCACCATTGTCCGCGGCAGCTTCATCGGGGTGCTGCTTGGCAGCATTCCTGGCATCGGTGCCGCGCCAGCCGCCTTTCTCTCCTACAGCGAGGCCCGAAGGAATTCGCCGAACAAGGAAAATTTTGGTAAGGGCGAGATGGAGGGCGTTGCAGCCTCCGAGGCGGGCAACAACGGCGTCGCAGGCGCCACACTGATTCCGCTTCTCGCCCTAGGGATCCCGGGCGACGTCATCACAGCGATTATCATCGGCGCCTTTATGATCCACGGATTGCAGCCCGGACCGATGATGTTCGTGTCAAACGTCGACCTCATCTACGGGCTGCTGATCGGGCTTGTGATGTCTTCGGTGATCCTCTTGGGCGTGGGCTCTGTCGCGATACGGGCATTCCGCTTCGTTGCGGATATCCCGCGCGGCGTCCTGTTCCCCGGCGTTCTGATTCTGTGTGTTTACGGAGGCTATGCCGTCAACAACAGTGTCTTTGACGTAGGGGTGATGTTCGCGATGGGCTGGGTGGGCTTCATGATGCTGCGCTTCGGGATCCCCGCCGCACCATTCTTGATTGCCTTCATTCTGGGACCGTTGCTTGAGAACAACTTTCGCCAGGCGATGCTGATGTCGGACGGATCACCCGGCATTCTGTTCCGGGGACCGATCACATGGTTCTTCTGGGCGCTGACGTTAATCACGATCACTACCGTCATCCGCAGCGGGTTGAAGGCCCGCGCAGCGCGGCGAAAGCTCCATGGTTCCGATTTCGCGAACCATCGCCGCGGAACACCATGAAGCTCAGAGGCGCTGCGAAGCCATTCTCGCGCACCTTCAAGGTAAAAAAGACATCGAGAGGTAAGAACATGAGGGGCGCCGATCTCCTGGTCGAACTGCTGGCGCGCAACGGCGTGCGACGGATCTACAGCCTTTCCGGCAACCAGATCATGCCGATATACGATGCCTGTATCGATGCGGACATCGAGATCGTCCATACCCGCCACGAGGCCGCGGCAGTTTTCATGGCGGAATCCTGGGCGCAGCTGACCGGCGAGATCGGCGTTGCGCTGGTCACTGCCGCACCGGGTTTCGGCAACGCCGTTGGCCCGCTCTTCTCTGCGCGATCTTCGGAAAGCCCGGTCCTGCTGATCTCGGGCGACGCGCCGAACGGCCTGGACGGGCGCGGGGCGTTTCAAGAGCTCGATCAGACCTCGATCAGCACCACTTTGGTCAAGGCCGCGTTCCGACCCGTAACTCTCGAAAACCTTGCCCGAGATACGTTGCAGGCGATCTCGATCGCGACGACCGGCCGGCCCGGCCCGGTACATCTCGCAATACCGTTCGACGTCGTCCAGCAACGCGGCGATATGGCTCTGCCGGAGGGATCTCCGCCATCCTCCTTCGAGCCGCGCGCGCAAGATGTCGCGGCCATTCTCAAGGGTCTCGCAACCGCGGCACGGCCACTGATCCTGACAGGTCCTGCGCTGAATAGTACCCGGGCTGGTGGTCTGCTGGATGCTCTCGCCGAGGCATTCACCGTTCCAGTGCTGGATCTGGAGAGTCCGCGCGGGCTTAAGGATCCTTCGATTGGCACCGTGTCGCGTCTTCTTCCCGAGGCGGATCTGGTACTGTGCCTCGGAAAGACCGTCGACTTCACGTTGGCCTTCGGGGCAGCGCCCGATTGGTCGAGTGACTGTTCATGGGTCGTCGTGGATGCCGAGGAGCATGCACGCGAACTGGCCGCGCGCAACCTTGGAACGCGTCTGGCGCAGAGCGTGGCGGCCTCTCCGCGCAGCCTGATTCGGGCACTCCTCGAGGCGCCCGCGCCTGAACCTCGGCGCGCCGACTGGCGCGTCAGGATCGTCGCGGCAGCTGCGAAACGCCCGCACGAGGTGCCGGCGGGCAAGGAAATCACCTCTGCCACGCTTTGTACCGCAGTTCAGCGGCAGGTGGAGGCTACGGAAACGTCCGTGGTGATCTGCGACGGCGGCGAGTTCGGTCAGTGGGCCCAGGCTCTCGTGCGGGGGGACGCGCGTGTGATTAACGGCCCTTCAGGTGCGATCGGCGGCGCGCTCTGCTACGCGCTGGCGGCAAAGCAGGCACGGCCCGAAGCGTCGGTTGTAGCCTTGATGGGCGACGGCACGGTGGGATTTCACTTTGCCGAGTTCGAAACGGCAGCACGCACGGGCGTCGCCTTCGTGGTAGTAATCGGGAACGACGAGCGCTGGAACGCGGAACATCTGATCCAGATTCGCGAGTATGGACCGGATCGGACCGTCGGCTGCACGTTGAGCGGCGCGCGCTACGATCTGGCGGCGGAAGCGCTCGGCTGTCACGGTGCCTATGTCACGGATCCCGATGAACTCGACGATGCGCTTGCGCAGGCATTCCAATCGGGCAGGCCCGCCTGCGTGAATGTCGCGATTAAGGGCCTTCCTGCGCCTGCCGGGGAGGGCCATTAGCCGGAGGACCGGGCGAAATCGCAGATCGCCCCAACCAGAAGATCCAGGGTGTCGAGGACCTGAGCCCGGGGCGCCAGGTCGATTCCCAGGAGCGAAAACTCGGTGCAGGCGACAAGCTGCACCTGAGCGCCGCGATCGCGCAGTTCGACCGAGGCGGCAAGCAAGGCTTCACGCGCCGTCTCGTTCGCGCCACGGGCCTTGATGCTTCTAATCGCGCGCAGCAGAGCAGCTTCGTCATCGGGGTAGATCGCCTTGCGCTCGCGCTGCGCAAGTGCGCGATCGAGGATCCCGGTGATCCGCACTGCGGGCGACGCCAGAACGCCGATCAGATCGCCCGCAGCGGCGGCGTTGTCCGCCTGCGCTGCGGCCAACTCGACCATGTTGAGGAACGGAATGTGGACGCTCTCGGCGAGCACGGGCGCATAGTGGTGCGCCGTATTGCACGGCATTGCCAGCGCTTCGGCGCCCGCCTCCTCAAGACGCCGTGCCATTGCGATCAGCACCGGCGCCGGGTCGGCGCCGGTCCCCTCGATCAGCGCCGCAATGCGCGAGGGGACCTGTGGGTTCTGATCGACGAGCAGTGGAACATGGTCGGCATCGTCATGCGCTGACGTGGCTGCGATGATGCGCTGCATCAGGAGGACAGTCGCCTCGGGACCCATTCCGCCCAAAATTCCGATTGTACGCAGCTGTGCCTCCCTGGTGTCAGCTTGCCTTGTCTTCCGCGAACGGGAAGGCAAAGTCGTAGCCGAAGAGCGCGGCCGATCCGCCCGTGTGCAGAAAGACGACGCGCTCGTCCTTGCTAAAGTGGCCCTTGCGGATGAGGTCGATGAGACCTGCGGCGCCCTTCGCAGAATAGACCGGGTCCAGCAGGATCCCCTCGAGCTGGGCAAACATCCGGATAGCCTCGATGCCGCTTTCGGTGGGTACCCCGTAGCCGTCCCCGACGTAGTCGGTGTTCGCCACGACATCCTCCCGAGCGACGACGCCGGCACAGCCAAGCTTTTCCGCCGTGGCGAGGGCGAGACTGAAAACGTTCTCTTCCTGCTTTTGCTTCGGTGCTCGGACACCAACGCCGAGTATGGGGATCTGGGCATTGATCGCGTTCATGCCGACCACCAGACCGGCCTGGGTTCCCGCGCTGCCGGTCGCGTGAACCAGGTGGTCGATAACTAGCCCCCGGTCGTTGGCCTGAGACACCAGTTCGAGGGCGCAGTTGACATAGCCCAGTGCTCCCGTCGGGTTGGAGCCCCCCCCGGGGATCGTGTAGACGTTCCTGCCTTCGGCCCGAAACATCTCGGCCGCCGTTTCGAGTTCCGCGTTCATGTCTAGGCCGGCCTCCCGGCGCTCGGTGCTGGCACCGTGCAGCCGATCCAGCAGGACATTGCCGTTGGCGTTGTAGTTTCGATCCTTGCTCCCGGTGCGCTCCTCCAGCAGGAGATGACAGTCGAGCCCCAGTTTTGCGGCGAAGGCGGCAGTCTGGCGAGCGTGGTTGGATTGAACCGCACCCTGCGTCATGACCATGTCCGCGCCCTGTCGTTCGGCCTCCGCCATCAGGAACTCGAGCTTGCGCGTCTTGTTGCCGCCGGTGGACATGCCGGTACAGTCGTCGCGCTTGATCCAGATGTCTGGTCCTCCCAGCTCTTTCGACAAACGATCCAGCCGTTCGAGCGGCGTAGGGAGATGAGCAAGGAAAAGGCGCGGGAAGCGGGCAAGATGCATTGGATGTCTCCTTCTGAGACTTGCATAAAGCATTAATGCGGATAGCGGAAGCCATGCTAAATCGCTAAAAATTCGCGATAACATGCAATTTGCGCAAGTTAGGAAACCTCATGCGACTCGAGTGGCTGGAAGACCTGCTGGCTGTCATAGAGACTGGCTCATTCAGTGTTGCCGCTCATCGGCGAATACTGACGCAGTCCGCCTTCTCGCGCCGCATGCAGATGCTCGAAGGCTATCTCGGCGCAGAGATATTCGATCGCAGCCGCAAGCCGATCCGCGTGAACGAGGCAACCTTGGCCCAGACAGATCGGATTCGGAGCCTTGTTCATGATCTGCGCATGCTGGCGCATGACCTGAAACAGCACGAGCGAACCTTGCACCGCCGCATCAGCATCGCCTGTCAGCACTCGATCATAGCCACTGCCGGATCGCGCCTGGCGAAGGATCTACTGGCACGGCAAGATCTAACGGTGCGATTGCACTCCGCAAACTTCGACGAGTGCCTCGGGTTGTTGCTTACCAACCAGACGGAACTGGTGCTTGTCCATCTCGCAAGCACGATCCCGCTACCCGCTCGCCCAGATTTCTTCGAGATCCTGCCGTTGAAGCAGGATCATTTTGTGCCGGTGGCGAATGCGGCGGTGGCGCAGCTTGTCGGCACGGGCTCCGTCCCGCACATTGCCTATCCCGGCGACATTTTCCTCGGCAGGCTGTTCGACCGGGAAATCTCGTCTCGCGTTAATCCCGCCATCACGCTGACGGCGCAGGTGGAGACCGCCCTTACCCTGGCTGCGCTCCAGATGGCGGAAGAGGGGCTGGGGGTGGTCTGGGCGCCGCTCTCCCTGTGCAGGACCGCAATCGCGCAGGGCCGGCTGCTGAACCTGTCGGACCGGTTGCCGCAATGTCCGATGGAGCTGATGGCGATCCGACTTTCGGGCTCCAAGACCGCACTCGAAGACGAGGTGTGGTCGATCCTGCCGGAAATCCGGCTGTAGGCAATTCGGCCCGGGCGTTCCGACCTGCTCCGCCGCAAGAGCCGTCGTTCGCAGGACTTCACTCCAGCGAGAACCCCCTGTCGCGTACGAAGCGCCCGAAATCAGCGCGCTCCGGGCGTGCGTACTGCCGCGACTTGTCCTCGGACCAGGTATAGGGGCCGGATGGGTCGCCAAACGCGTCGACGCCGCGAATCTTTGCGTAGGGTTGGCGCTCGCTGCGCTGCTGATCGTAAGTCTCCACCTGGTCTCGCAGATCATGCTCCGAAAATCGATCGACATGGACCGTCGCCCGCAGGGGGAGGCGCATCGCCGGCTCGGCATCGGGGGCTTCGGGCCATCCCAACGCAAGTCCAGCAACCGGATAGACGTGCTCTGGCAGGCCCAGCAGATCGCTCACGGCCGCGGCGCAATTGCGCACGGTGCTGACCGGGCAGCATCCCAGCCCGATCGCTTCGGCTGCCGTGACGAAGGCCGACAACGCTATTCCCGCATCGACCGCCGTGTTGAAGAATGCGTCCAGATGGTCGTTGACGAACGGGTGCCTGCGCCATTTATGGATTTGCCTCTGACGCCGGTTGTTGCCGCAGAAGATCAGGAACGACGGCGCCTGAGCGACCCAGTCCTGTTCAGTCAGGGCGTTTAGTTTGGTGCGAAGGTCGCTGTCTCGAATGATGATGATATCCCGCTGCTGCAGATCGCTTTTGGTCGGTGAAGCGAGCGCCACCGCACAGAGAAGCTCCAGGACGGCCTGATCCACGCCCTCGCTTCGGAAGCTACGACAGGAGGTACGAGCAACCATTCGCGCAAGAGTATGCCGCCCCTGTGGTGGCAGGTTGGGAATGGGGCCGTCACCGAACCGGAGTGCCATGGATCGTCGGAAAGTTTCAGTCTGTGCGTCAGTCATCTTGTTCCATCCCTTCTCGTGCCGAACCGGCGTTGGCTCAGAAGAACGTGCGGCGCAGAAGATTCAGCCCCAAGGCGGCGAAGACCGTCAGCAGGACGATACGAAATCCCTCCGGCGAAACGCGCCGCCGCAACAGCTCCCCAACGGTGAAGCCGACGATCGACGGAACGATCATAAGAGCCGAGGCCAGCGAAAGTGAGCCGGTCAGAAGTCCTTGCTGGGCATAGCCTACGCAGAGCGGGATACTCCCGACGAGTATCAACAGCCCAGAGGCGCGCATAAACTCGTCCTTGTCGATGCCTCGTGATGCGAGATAGATAAGAATGGGAGGCGCCCAGACGGCCGAAAGTCCGCCAAAGACCGCCGCCGTCGCTGCGGCCGCAATCTGGCAGAGCGTGTCGTGGCGCATGGGCAGAGGCGGCACCAGCGAAAGACCATTCACCACGACGAACACGAGAATGATGATTCCGAGCGCGCCCTGCATGATGCTTTCGTTCACTGCGGCCGCGAATGCCGTCACCGGCCAGACGCCCACGGCCAGGACGACGACGAACCACTTATAGGTCTTCATGGTGAGGGCGATCCTGCCGCCGCGGAAAACCTGCCAGGCGTTGGAGGTGATCATCGGGAACATAACAAGAGCGATGCTCGTGCGTGCATCAACGAACTGGGACATCACACCGACAGCCATCGCGGGGAGACCTATGCCGACGATACCCTTGACCGTGCCGGCTGCCAGAAACACGATCGATGCCAAGAGCATCAGTTCTACACTGACTTGGATGGCTGATCCTCCCGAGCCAAACCACTCCGCCTCGCCTCCGGCTTTGCACCAGCTATCGCGTGTTGTGCAGAGAGTTGTCTACCGCTTGCCTGATGGTCCTGCGGACAGCTAATTCATCCACAAGAGTTGGCCATACGACGAAAAGAAGTGCCACTAGGCACAATGGGCCGAGCCAGAGCCCCGTAGCAAAGACGAGGCCAACGGCACCCATCAGGACGAGTAGCCAAAGGGGAATTGATACATCAGAATCGTTTTCTCTCGGCCGGTGCACTGTCGCCATCAACTCCCATCCGGTGCCTTTCGGAGAAATCCTGAGTTCAGTGCGCCTAGGCTCGCCCTCCCTCAACAACGTTACCTGGCAAGTCGTTGCTACACCGAGTGGACCGCCCGGGTTCGCTAGTTCCCGGGCCACCCGCGCCAGGAAGGATTCTGGCGCAACTCCTGCGGGCGGTGCCTTTATCCGCCGCCGATAAACGATGCTCGGAGAGGTCATCCCGGGCGCCGGCCTGGCTGGCGTACGCCGATCAACACCATCGAACTGGCCATGACAGCGTCAGTGCGCCTGCTACCAAAATCGCTTCTCCGGGAAGTGCGGAAAGCTACCGCCTTATTCGTCTTACAATGGTGGTGCACAAAGTGGCCTCCGTCGATGCGTTCGGTATGCCGAATATCTGGTTTAGACCGTGTTACAGTCACCGCATGAACCGAATCTTGAGTTACGGACAAAAGCTAAGACAGCTTGACGCGCGGCAAGTTCAAGCTGCTATATGCCGCCCTTGAAGGCAATCCCCTAGGCGAGCTCGGGCAGCCGATTGGCACCTGTCGAGATCTCGCCATTTTCGCCGGAGCTGCAACATCATGTTTGCTTACCAGCAAGATAGGGGATTTGTCGCAACCCAGTTCAGAATGTGCCCCGTGTACAATGACTTGGCCTATAATGCTTATTATAGGCTTCTCGCTTGTTCATCGAGGCACATCCAAAACTGGGTCAAACGAATCCCTTACCTGCCGGGTTTCGCACCGGCCCTGGCGGCAGGCTCGTGCCGCGCAACATCATCCACTCCTTGCGGTGCCTTTACCTCGGCGAAGAAGTCTTTGCCGCCGAGCTTTTTCCGGCCGTCACGGCAAATCCGGGTCGTGTCGCGAAGGTGGTTGAAGTTTAAGGGCGGCGTAATCTCCGGGTGAGTCAAACCACCTGACCGGCGGCAGCAACCGCCAGGGAGATCACGCCATGACGAAGATTACAGATACGTCGATGTGAACTGGCCCCCGTTTCGACCGGACACTCGGGCATAACCATGGAGGCTTAGGCATATGCCTAAGCACGTGCTTATGTCTGACTATGAGATCA
>NZ_FNPF01000003.1 GCF_900107235.1 Citreimonas salinaria | reverse complement strand
ACACCGCGCTTGGCATACCTGTCACAGAACCCGTGGGATAAGTGCGTCCGGGGAAAGGGGAGGTTCGCGCTTCACCCTCTTTGCGCAACAAAGCCCGTCCAGCCTCCCCAAAGACGGCGGCTCAGCCCCAGGGGCCAGAGCGCTCGGGCGCCGGGCCCGCCGGGCGCCGCGTCGTCGGGATCGAGCTTTTTCTCGCCTGCGCTGCCAGTTCCCGCAGTGCGGCGATCCGGTTTTCCGTGGCGGGGTGGGTCGAGAACAGGTTGTCGTGCTTGTGAGCGTGCAGCGGGTTGATGATGAACATGTGCGCTGTGGCGGGATTGCGTTCGGCGGCGTGGTTGTCGATCCGCGCGGCGCCCCTCTGGATCTTCGACAGCGCCGAGGCCAGCCACATCGGCTCGCCGCAGATCTCGGCTCCGGCCTTGTCGGCCGCGTATTCCCGCGTCCGGCTGATCGCCATCTGCACCAGTGCTGCGGCCAGCGGAGCCAGGATCATCATCGCGAGAGTTCCGACGATTCCCAGCCCGCCCTCGCGCCGGCCGCCGAAGAAGAACGCAAAGTTCGCCAGCATCGAGATCGCGCCGGCGAAGGTGGCCGTGACCGTCATGATGGCGGTGTCGTGGTTGCGGATATGGGCCAGTTCGTGCGCCACGACGCCGGCCAGTTCCTCCCGGGTCAGCGTCTGCATCAGCCCGGTCGTCACTGCGACGGCGGCATTTTTCGGGTTTCGCCCGGTGGCGAAGGCGTTCGGCTGAGGAGTGTCGATGACATAGACCGCGGGCATTGGCATCCCGGCATTCCGCGCCAGGCCCTGCACCAGGTCGGACAGGCCCGTCCGGTCGCGCGGCCCGACGGGGCGCGCGTTGTGCATCCTCAGCACCATCCGGTCGGAATTCCACCAGGCGAAGGCGTTCATGCCGGCGGCGACGAAGAAGGCGATCAAGATGCCGCCCGTGCCGGCCAATAGATAGCCGATCCCCACGAACAGCGCCGTCATCGCGGCCATCAGTATTCCGGTCTTCACGTATCCCATTGGAAACTCCGTCGAGTGACCGCTCGAATATGGGAATTGCTGCCCGCATTCTCCATAGGGCCGGCTATGTTCGGCCGTTCGACAGCACCGCCGATACCGGCACACCACCGTTGCAGGGCCGCAGGAACAACCGCCAATGCGCCAGCGCAGCGGGGCACGCGCTTTGCGAGCCAAAGCGCGCAATCACCTTCAGCCCGAAGCTGTTGTCAGATGGTTTCTTGAATGCCGCGAAGCAAAACCTCGCCCCGAGGGCGCGGATCGCCGCAATCGCCACCGCACGGCCGGCATGGTCGTCTTGGCGAAATTCAGGCGAGACGCATCTCGGGCGGCTCTTGTTTCGTCGAGCGCAATGCGCAAGGTCCGGGTCGTTTCGGCGCGGCTGGGCGCGTATCGATGTTCCCAGACGACCCGGAGCACGAATTGATGGCCAACGCAGCACAGGCTCGGCCGGGCCCTGACGCCCTCTCGATGAGGGCGTTCGAGTGGGCAATGTTGCTGGTCCTCTCGGTCCTGTGGGGCGGGTCGTTCTTCTTCGTGGGCGTGGCGGTGCGGGACCTGCCGACACTGACGATCGTCGTGCTGCGGGTCGGGTTGGCGGCTCTGGTTCTGTGGGGCATCGTGGCCGTGTTGGGACGGGCGTTGCCGCGCGACCCGCGCGCGTGGCTCGCCTTCCTCGGCATGGGAATCCTCAAGAAGAACGCGATGACGCCGCTGTTCACCGTCGCCGTTGCCGGCGTCCTGCTCGCGGACGAAGGGATCACGCGGCGCAAGCTGGCGGGCGGCTCCGGGGGATTCGCCGGGGTGATCGTCCTGTTCAGGCCCGGCTCCTGTCCGGCCTCGGCGCCGACGTCTTGGCGCAGCTCGCCTGTCTCGGCGGCGCGTAGTCCTACGCATTCGCCGGGGTGTTCGGCAGGCGGTTCAAGCGCCTCGGCGTCGACCCGGTCGTCGCGGCCGCAGGGCAGGTGACGGCGTCGACGCTGGTCCTCGCGCCGCTGGCCCTTGTCATCGACCGGCCGTGGACGATCCCGATGCCGCCGCTTTAGACTTGGGCGGCGATCGCGGGCCGGGCCGTCCTTTCGACCAGCCTGGCCTACGTTCTCTACATCCACATCCTGCAACGCGCCGGGGCCACCAGTCTGCTGCTGGTGACGTTCCTCATTCCTGTCTCGGCGATCGCTGGGGGTGCTTGTCCTGGGCGAGCATCTGACCGGCGCGCAGATTGCGGGCGTGGCGCTGGTGGGGCTTGGACTGGCCGCGATCGACGGGCGGCTGCTGAACATCCGGAGGAGAAGTCCCGCCTCCGCGAGATTGTAGACCGGTTCCGGAAGGCGCCTGCGCCGCGCCGTCAGGTCACCGCCTCTTCCGGCGCAGGCCGCGCGTACGCGGAGCCTGGGTGTCCAGCACGATCCGCAACGCCTCGAGCGCCTGGCACAGAAGCGTGATCTCGGTGTCGCCGTAGCGCGCCGCCAGCCGCCGGTCGACCGCGTCGATTCCGGGCCGCAGCCGCGCGATGGTGGCCTGTCCCGCGGGGGTCAGGCGCAGCAGCAGGCGCCGGGCATCGTCGGCATTGCGATGCGTGGCCACGAGGCGGCGCTCTTCGAAGGTGCGGATGATCCGGGACAGGGACGATGGCTGGATCTTCGCCCGCTCGGCTAGCCGCGTGGCATCCATCGGGCCGCTCGAATCGAGCGCGACCAGCGTGCGCCATTGCGGTTCGGTCAGGCCCTGTTGGGCAAGGACCGGCCGGTAAAGCTCGAGCACCGCGTCGCGGGCCCGGTGCAGCGCGGAATAAAGATCGTGGTTTCCCGCTTTCTGGTCTTCAACCGTCACGTCTGCCCTCGCACCATATCACCAGCCTGTGGTGCAAAAGGCTGTTCGCGCAAGGGGTTCCATGCGGGCGAAGGATGCGGGCCGGAGGTTCTCCCGGCCTGCGTCCCGGTTCAGGCGGCCTTCTGGCCGGTGCCGAAGCGGCCGTAGAAGCTTTGGGTCTTCTGCGCCATCTCGCGCAGAAGCGGCGGGCAGGTGAAGCGCGGGCCGTACTTTTCGGTCAGCGTATCGCAGCGTTCGGCCGCCCAGGGGGCGCCGACCATGTCCAGCCACGACAACGGCCCGCCGGACCAGGGGGCGAAACCCCAGCCCAGGATCGCGCCCACGTCGCCCTCGCGGATGTCCATCAGCACGCCTTCCTCGAGCGCGCGAACCGCCTCGAGGCTTTGGGCGAACAGAAGCCGCTGCTGCACCTCGGCCAGTTCAGGCTGGTCCGCCGACTGCGGGTACTTGTCCTTGACGACCTGGCTGATGCCCTGCCGCTTGCCGGACTCGTCGTAATCGTAGAAGCCCGACTTGGACTTGCGGCCCAACCGGCCTTCGCCTTCCATCCAGAAGATCACCTCGTCGACTTCCGCGTCGGGATAGGCGTCGCCCATCGCCGCCTTGGTCGCCCGCGCGATCCTGGCGCCGAGGTCGATCGAGGTCTCGTCCACCAGCTGAAGCGGGCCCAGCGGCATGCCGACCAGCTTCGCCGCGTTCTCGATCAGGGCGGGGTTCACCCCTTCCTTCACCATGCGGATGCCTTCGTTGATGTAGGGGATGATGCAACGGTTGGCGTAGAAGAACCGGGCGTCGTTCACCACGATCGGCGTCTTGCGGATCTGGCGCACGAAATCCAGCGCCTTGGCCACGGCACGGTCGCCGGTCTGCTTGCCGCGGATGATCTCGACCAGCATCATCTTCTCGACCGGGCTGAAGAAGTGGATGCCGATGAACTGCTCGGTGTTCTTGCTGGCCTTCGCCAGGTCGCTGATCGGCAGGGTCGAGGTGTTGGTGGCGAAGATCGTGTCGTCACCGGTCACGGCATCGACGGCCTTGGTGACCTCGGCCTTGATCCTGGAATCCTCGAATACCGCCTCGACGATCAGGTCGCAGCCCTTCAGCGCATCGTAATCGGTGGTGGCGGTGATGCGGTCGACCATCGCCTGCGCCTGTTTCTCGGTGACCTTCTTGCGCTGCACGCCCTTCTTGGCGTGCTCTTCGGTCAGGGACTTGCCCTTGTCGGCGGCGGCCTGATCGCGGTCCAGCAGCACCACCTCGATGCCGGCCTGCGCCGAGACCAGCGCGATGCCCGCGCCCATCATGCCCGCGCCGAGGACGCCGACCTTCTTCACGCGCTGGTCAGGCACGTCCTTGGGCCGCACCGCGCCTTTCTCCAGCGCCTCCTTGTTGATGAACAGCGACCGGATCATCGCGCCGGACGAGGGATTCATCAGCACGTTGGTGAACCAGCGCGCCTCGATCTTCAGCGCCGTGTCGAAGGGCACCAGCGCGCCCTCGTAGACCGCCGACAGCAGCGCCTTGGCGGCCGGGTAGACGCCCTTGGTCTTGCCGTTGACCATCGCGGAGGCGCCCACGAATGTCATGAAGCCGGCCGGGTGATAGGGCGCACCGCCGGGCATCTTGTAGCCCTTGTCGTCCCACGGCTTGACGATGTCGGCGTCCCTGGCCTGCAGCACCCATGCCTTGGCGGCGGCCAGCGGATCGTCCACCACCTCGTCGATCAGGCCGGCGGCCTTGGCCTTCTTCGGATCGGACAGCTTGCCTTCCAGCAGGAAGGGCGCGGCCGCCATCGCGCCCAGCTTGCGCGACAACCGCGTCGTGCCGCCGGCGCCGGGGAAGATGCCGACCATGATCTCGGGCAGGCCGATCTTGGCCTTCGGGTTGTCGGCAGCAAAGATGCGGTGCGTGGCCAGCGGGATCTCCAGCCCGATACCAAGCGCGGTGCCGGGCAGGGCGGCGGCCACGGGTTTGCCGCCCTTGTTGGTCTTGGGGTCGAGGCCCGCGCGCTCGATCTTGCGCAGGACCGCGTGCATCCGCATCACGCCTTCGAACAGGCCGCGGGCGGGTTCGTCACCGGCCATTTCCTTCATCTTGGCGATGATGTTCAGGTCCATGCCGCCAGCAAAGCTGTCCTTCGCGCTGGTGATGACGATGCCCTTGACGGCCTCGTCGGCCAGCGCGTCGTCGACCAGCTTGTCGAGCGTTTCGAGACCCTCGAGGTTGAGCACGTTCATCGACTTGTCGGCGACGTCCCAGGTAATCACCGCGACGCCGTCGGCGCCCTTGTCCATGGTGAAATCGGTCATGTCGTGTCTCCTGAATGGAAGGGTTTCGCACGCATCCGCGCGGCGGGGCGCGGGCGCGTCGTTAGGATGTCGGGGGTGCCGCGCATCAGGCGCCGCCCCACACCACCCGGTCGAGCGTCGGGGTCTCGAGCGGGTGCATGATGGAGGTCATCCGCCAGGCCCGATCCGCGCCCTGTTCCAGGGTGATCGCGCTGACATAGGACGGGAACAGAAGCTGTGTGCCGGCAAGCACGTGTGTGCGGCAGGTTCCGTGAATGCGGGCCGCGCCCAGGGCGTGAGCCGAGGTCACACCGCGCACGAGGTCGGTGACGTCCTGCATCCGGATCGCGGAGACGTATCTGTCGAAATCGCGGCGCAACTCGTCCTGGGTGGTCAACAGCTCGGGGCCGCGGCTGCCCTGCTTGAACAGCGGCAGTGTGACGGCGCGCAGCAGCATGTCGAATTCGCCCGTCAGAAAGGCCTGCGTCACCGTGTCGAGGTTGTTCTGGAAAATTGCCAGCACCTCAGGCGATCCCTCGGGCGGGGTGGGGTCGTCGGCGGCGCCACCGCGCCTGAACACGGTGTTCTGGACCGAATCTCGAGCCACCAGCGCGTGGTTGTCGGTGATGTGCCAGGTGTCGCCATCGCGCACGGCGGTCGAGTGCCCGGCGTGCGGCCCGTCGCGTGTTTCGCCGTGGACGAGCGCCGCGGTCTCGAACGAGAACCGCAGCAGGTCAGGGCCGTCGAACAGCGCCTCGTTGACCGTGCGCTCGAGCGTCACGTCGCCGAAGCTCCGGTAATGCGCGCCGAGACGGTCGAAGATCGTCCGCAACTCGTCGGGGTGTTGCAGGAGGCGCGCCCGTTCGGGGGTGGCAACCAGGCAGGGCAGCCGAAAATGCCGCGCGAAGGCATTGAAGTCGGCCGCGAGCATGGCCGCGCCAGTCCCGTCGAGAAGCCGCTGCGCGACGGCGACGGCCTCTGCCGACCCCCGCGGCTGCCCCGTCTTCGATGTCTCCGCGCTTGTCATTGCAGCCTAAAGCCGCTCGATGATCGTCGCCGCGCCCATCCCGCTGGCGATGCACAGCGTCGCCAGTCCCGTGCCCTTGCCCGAGCGCTCGAGCTCGTCCAGCAGGGTGCCGATGATCATCGCGCCGGTGGCGCCCAGCGGGTGGCCCATGGCGATCGAGCCGCCGTTCGGGTTCACCTTGGCGTGGTCCACGTCGAAGGCCTGCATGAAGCGCAGAACCACGGACGAGAATGCCTCGTTGACCTCGAACAGGTCGATGTCGCCGATCCCCATGCCGCTGTCTGCCAGCGCCTTGGCCGTCGCCGGTACCGGGCCGGTCAGCATGATGGTCGGATCGGTGCCGATCTTGGTGGTCTGGCGGATGCGCGCGCGGGGCTTGAGGCCCCATTTCTCGCCGAACGCCTTGCTGCCGACCAGAACGCCGGCCGCGCCATCGACGATCCCCGACGAGTTGCCCGCGTGGTGGATGTGATTGATCCGCTCGAGATGCGGGTACTTCATCAGCGCGACCTTGTCGAAGCCGGGCATCGTCTCGCCCATGTCCTTGAAGGACGGCTTCAGCGCGCCCAGCGCCTGCATGTCGGTGCCGGGGCGCATGTATTCGTCGTGGTCCAGGATCGGCAGGCCGTTGCGGTCGCGCACGGTGACGACCGAGCGCTCGAACCGCTTGTCCTTCCACGCGGCCGCCGCGCGGTTCTGCGATTCCACGGCGAAGGCGTCGGCGTCGTCGCGGCTGATGCCGTACTCGGTGGCGATGATGTCGGCGGCAATGCCCTGGGGCACGAAGTAGCGGTCCATCGCGATGCTCGGGTCCACCGCGATCGCGGCGCCGTCGCTGCCCATCGGCACGCGGCCCATCATCTCTACGCCGCCGGCGATGTAGGCCTCGCCCGCACCGCCGCGGATCTGGTTGGCGGCCAGGTTCACCGCCTCCATGCCGGACGCGCAGAAGCGGTTGATCGCGAGGCCGGGGATCGATTCATCCAGGTCCGAGGCCAGCACGGCCGAGCGGGCAAGGCATCCGCCCTGTTCGCCGACCTGCGTGACGTTGCCCCAGATCACGTCCTCGACCGCGTGGCCGTCGATGCCGTTGCGTTCCTTCAGCGCGTTGAGCGTCTGCGCGGACAGCGACAGAGCGGTGACCTCGTGCAGGGCGCCGTCCTTGCGGCCCTTGCCGCGCGGGGTGCGCACGGTGTCGTAGATATACGCGTCGGTCATGTCAGGTCCTTCCTCGTCTGGCCCTTGGCGGGCCCGTGGTCTCGTGACCCCGCGGCGCGGATCTCCGGCCGCCGGGGTGGTGTGCGTGTCATCCGGCCGCGCGGTCGGCGGGCGAGCCGGGCATCAGGTCGTAGGGCGCCTTCCAGCCGGGCAGCGCCGCGATGCGGTCGAGCCAGCGATCGACGTTGGGCCAGTCGGCGCGGTCGAAGCCGAAAGGCTCTGGGTAAAACAGGTAGCCGCAGCAGGTCAGGTCGGCGTTGGTGGGCGCGTCGCCGACGATCCAGTCGCGGCCCGCCAGGTGCGCGTCGAGGACGGCGTAGGTCGCCTTCAGCCGCCCCTGCATGAAGCCGACCACCTCGGCCGGGCGCTTGTCCTCGGGCAGGAAGTTCATCAGGAACCGGCACGGCCCGGCCATGCCGGACAGCTTCTGATTGTCCCAGATGATCCAGCGCAGGATCTCGTACTTCTGATCGGGCGTGCCGCCGAAATGGCCGTAGGTGTCCGACAGGTAGGTCTGGATCACGCCCGATTGCGACAGGCGGACATCCCCGTCGACCAGCACCGGGGCCTCGCCCATGGCGTTTATCTGGGTGCGGTAGTCCGCAGACCGCGTCGCACCGTTGAAGAAGTCGACGAAGACCGGTTCCCAGTCCAGCCCCGCAAGTTCCAGCGCCAGCGCCGCCTTGTACGAGTGTCCGGATTCCCCGAAGCAGTGCAGTTGCATCGTCATGTGCGTCGTCCTTCCCCCTTCGCCTCGGTGGCTGCCGCCGTCACAGCGCCCGCGCGACCAGTTCCTTCATGATCTCGTTCGTGCCGCCATAGATCCGCTGCACGCGGGCATCGGCCCACATCTCGGCCACGGCGTATTCCTGCATGAAGCCGTAGCCGCCGTGCAACTGCACGCATTCGTCCAGCACCTCGCCCTGCGTGTCGGTCAGCCAGTATTTCGCCATTGCGGCCTTCTCGACCGTCAGCGTGCCGGCGATCAGTTCGGCGATGCACTCGTCGAGGAAGGCGCGCGCGACCTTCGTCTTGGTCAGGCACTCGGCCAGCTTGAAGCGGGTGTTCTGAAACTGGGTGAGGGGGCCGCCGAAGGCCTCGCGCTCCTTGCAATAGGCGATGGTGCGTTCGACCGCGCCTTCCATGGCGCCCACGGCACCGCAGCCGATGACCATGCGTTCCTGCGGAAGCTGGCTCATCATCTGGTAGAAGCCGCGGCCTTCCTCGCCGCCCAGCAGGTTCTCGGGCGGGATGGCGACGTCGTCGAAGAACAGCTCGGACGTATCGGCGGCGTGCAGCCCCACCTTGTCGAGGTTGCGCCCGCGCTTGAACCCCTCGGCGCCGTCGGTCTCGACCACCATCAGCGACGTGCCCTTCGAGCCCTGCGACGGGTCGGTCTTGGCCGCGACGACGATCAGGTTCGCGTGCTGGCCGTTGGTGATGAAGGTCTTCTGACCCGATAGGCGGTAGACGTTGCCGTCGCGCACGGCGCGGGTCTTGATCGCCTGCACGTCCGACCCGGCCGAGGGCTCGGTCATCGCGAGCGCGCCGACCAGCTCTCCGGTCACCATCTTCGGCAGCCAGCGCGCCTTCTGCTCTTCGGTGCCGTAGGACAGGATGTAATGCGCGACGATGCCGGAATGGATTCCATGGCCCCAGGATGCGAGGTTGGCCTTCGACGCCTCCATCAGGATCACCGCCTCGTGGCCGAAATCGCCGCCGGCGCCGCCGTATTCCTCGGGGATCGAGGGGCACAGCAGCCCCAGCGCACCGGCCTGGGCCCACGTGTCGCGGTCCATCTCGCCCTGCTTGCGCCATTGCTCGAACTTCGGCGCCCATTCGGCCGCGATGAACTTCGCCGTCATCTCGCCGAGCATGGCGTGCTCGTCGGTCATCCAGTCGCGCGGCATGGCGCTTCTCCCCCTTTGCCGTCCGGCGGGCGCTTCGCTGGCGCCCGTCCGCAGGGCGGGTCGAACCCCGCCGTGGCCGGCAGACCTCAGAAGTTCGCGGCGTCCAGCGCCATCACGGTGTCGGCGCCCGACTGGATGCGCGCCAGGTGCGTGCCGGTCATCGGAAGCTGCCGTGCCATGTAGTAGCGCCCGGTGGCCTGCTTCGTCTCGTAGAACTCGGTGTCGCCGGCGCCCGCCGCCAGCGCCTCGCGCGCGGCCCAGGCCATGCGGGCCCACATCAGGCCCAGGCAGACATGCCCGAACAGGTGCATGAAGTCGTAGGAGCCGGCCAACGCGTTGTTGGGGTTCTTCATGCCGTTCTGCATGAAGTACATGCCCGCCGCCTGCAGGTCCTTGCTTGCCGCCTTCAGCGGGTCGAGGAACTGCTTGTCGAAGTCCGCGTCCTGACCCTTGTGATCGGCGATGAAGCTCTTGACCATCTCGAAGAACGCCATGACGTGCTTGCCGCCGTCCTGTCCCAGCTTGCGACCCACGAGGTCGAGCGACTGGATGCCGTTGGTGCCCTCGTAGATCATGGTGATCCGCGCATCGCGCACGAACTGCTCCAGCCCCCATTCGCGGGTGAAGCCCGATCCGCCCAGCGTCTGCTGCGCCAGCACCGTCGTCTCGAAGCCCTTGTCGGTCAGGAAACCCTTGATCACGGGGGTCATCAGCGACACCAGCCCCTCGGCATCGGCATCGTGTGCGCGGTGGCTGCGGTCGATCAGCGAGGCGCCCCAGAAGGTGAAGGCGCGCGCGCCCTCGACGAAGCTCTTCTGGTCCATCAGGTTCCGCCGCACGTCGGGGTGCACGATGATCGGGTCGGCGGGCTTTTCCGGTGCCTTGGTGCCGGTCACGTCGCGGCCCTGAAGGCGGTCCTGAGCGAAGCCCAGCGCGTTCTGGTAGGCGACCGCGCCTTGGGCATAGCCCTGCAGGCCGACGCCCAGCCGGGCTTCGTTCATCATGGTGAACATGGCGCGCATGCCCTTGTGCGCCTCGCCCACAAGGAAGCCGGTCGCGCCGTCGTAGTTCATCACGCAGGTGGCGTTGCCGTGGATGCCCATCTTCATTTCCAACCCGCCGCAGGACAGGCTGTTGCGCTCGCCCAAGGAGCCGTCGTCGTTGACCATGAACTTCGGCACGATGAACAGGCTGATGCCCTTCACGCCCGCGGGCGCGTCGGGCAGCTTGGCCAGGACGAGGTGGATGATGTTGTCGCACATGTCGTGCTCGCCGGCCGAGATCCAGATCTTCTGGCCGGATATGGCATAGCTTCCGTCACCGTTAGGCACCGCCTTGGTGCGGATGAGTCCGAGGTCCGTGCCGCAATGCGGCTCGGTCAGGTTCATGGTGCCGCCCCATTCGCAGGTCACCATCTTGGGCAGGTAGGTGCGCTTCTGGTCATCGCTGCCATGCGCGTGGATCGCGTTGTATGCGCCGTGGGTCAGGCCCTGGTACATGTTGAACGCCATGTTGGCGCTCGAGAACATCTCGCCCACAGCGGTGGAAACAAGGTAGGGCAGACCCTGACCGCCGTATTCCGGATCGCAGTCCAGCGCGGTCCAGCCGCCGTCGCGCACCTGGTCGAAGGCGTCCTTGAACCCCTTCGGCGTGCGCACGACGCCGTTCTCAAGCGTGCAGCCTTCCTCGTCGCCGACCGCGTTGAGGGGCGCGAGCACGTTCTCGGCCAGCTTCGCCGCCTCGCCGAGGATCGCCTCGGTGGTCTCGCGGTCCAGCTCGTCATAGCCCGGCACGTCCGTCTGTGCCGTGATCTTCAGCACGTCGTGCAGGATGAACTGCTGGTCCTTGAGCGGTGCGGTGTAGATGGGCATGCCTCTCTCCCTTGGCGTGCGGCGGCCCGTCCGGCCGCTTTGTTGGTGTGAAGCGGCCTATTCGGCTGCGTCCTGATTCTGCGTCAACTCGGCCAGCACGCGCTCGCCCCATTCCATCTGCTCCTCGAGGTCGCGGATGGCCTGGTCGATCTGCTGGCGCTGGCTCCTGAGGTCGTCCAGCCGCTGTTGCGCCACGCGATACGTCTTTTCGATCTGCGTGCGCTGCTGATCGCCCACGTGATAGAGGTCCAGCAACTGGCGGATTTCCTCCAAGCTGAAGCCGAAGCGCTTGCCGCGCAGGATCAGCTTCAGCCGGGCGCGGTCGCGCCGGGTGAAAAGCCGCTTCTGACCCTCCCGGATCGGGAATAGCAGCTCTTTCTGTTCGTAGAAACGCAAGGTGCGCGGCGTCACGTCGAATGCGTCGCACATCTCGCGGATGGTCATGACCTGGTCATCGCTCATGGTGTGTCCGGTGTTTACCTCTGCGTCAATCATGAGCGTCACGTGCGTATTCATGGGGTTTTTTACAACGCCGGATGCGGGTGACGTAACCACTACGCTACGTCACAGGAAAGGTGACGCGCCACTCACGTCGCGTCAATGCTGTGCGCGTCCGACGGTGTTATCCGGAAATGTGGGGCAGGGCGGTCAGGCCGCGCGGTCGGCGAGGCGCCGTCAGTCGTCGATCGAGCGCGCGGTCTCGTCCCGAAGGCCGCGCAGTTCGTCGATCACCGCCTCGATCTGGCGGCGTTGCTCGGCGAGTTCGGTCAGCTGCCGGTCGGCCAGGGCGACCCAGGCGCGCATCTGCGCGTCGGTGCCTTCCTTCTCGTAGATCAGCAGCCACTGCCGGATCTCTTCCAGCGAGAACCCGAACCGACGTCCGCGCAGGATCAGCGTCATGCGCGCGATCTCGCGCGGGCCGTACCAGCGCGCGCGTCCGTCGCGCTCGGGCGCGAGGATCTCGATGTATTCGTAGTACCGCAAAGTCCGTGGAGTCACGTCGAACTTCGCGCACATCTCCTTGAACGACAAGCGTGTCTCGGCCATGGCGCTGCCTCCTGCGTCCGATGTATGCCGCGACGGCAGCGCTGTCCAGCCGGGGCGCCCGCGCCTCTTGCGGCAAGCCCCCGCACACCGCATAAGGATCGGGGACAGGAGAGACCATGACAGCCGACAAGGCCCGCATCGCCAAGCAGTTCATCGAGACGATCCCGCATTCGCGCGAGCTCGGCATGCGGATCACCGAGATCGGGGACGGTCTGGCGGTGATCGCGATGCCCTATGACGCGCGGCTCATCGGCGACCCGGAGACCGGCGTCATCCACGGCGGCGCGGTCTCGGCCCTGATGGACACCTGCGGCGGCGCGGCGGTGATGAGCCACCCCAGGTCACCGGCCGGCACCGCGACGATCGACCTGCGCATTGACTACATGCGCCCGGCGACACCGGGCCAGACCATCGTGGCGCGGGCGACCTGCTACCACATCACGCGCTCGGTCGCCTTCGTGCGCGCGCAGGCCTTCGACGACGACACGGACAGGCCCGTCGCCTCGGCCACCGGCGCCTTCACGGTCGAGGGCGGCTGATGGCACGCGAACGCCCCGAACCCGTCCAGGTGGTCAAGCAGCGCCGCGACGCGGCGCTGAACGCGCTGGTCTCGGGCGTGCCGTACATGACTTATCTCGGCGTCTCGTTCGACCGCCGCGGGGACGAGCTGACCGCGTTGCTGCCCTTCGACGACAAGCTGATCGGCAATCCGTTCTTGCCAGCGATCCATGGCGGCGTCACAGCGGCCTTCCTCGAGATCACCGCCATGATCACGCTCAGCTGGAGCTACCTCTGGCCCGAGATCGAGTCCGGCAAGCTCGACCCCGACACGCTGACGGCGGGCTCGCTGCCACGCCTGCCGAAGACGATCGACTTCACCGTGGACTACCTGCGCTCGGGCTTGCCGCGCGATGCCTATGCCCGCGCCCGCGTCACGCGGTCGGGGCGCCGCTATGCAAGCGTTCACGCGCAGGCGTGGCAGGACAATCGTGACCGCCCCATCGCGCAGGCCACCGCGCATTTCCTGATGCCGCGGGAGGACTGACCGTCCCCCGACTCGTCCGGGTCTCCGAGGTTTCGGAATATCCCCGGATAGCCGCCTGCACGGCCAGCGCGGCATCCCCACCGACCCCATGCGCAGGCCCATGACCGACTCCGATCCGATCACCCACCGCCGCATCCTGAAGATCGCCATCCCGATCCTGCTGGCCAACGTCACCGTTCCGATCCTGGGCGCGGTCGACACCGCGGTGGTGGGCCAGATCCCGGCGCCTGAACCGATCGCCGCCGTGGGCGTCGGCGCCATCATCCTGACGGCCGTCTACTGGATCTTCGGTTTCCTGCGCATGGGCACCGCCGGCCTGACCGCGCAGGCGGCCGGGGCGGACAATCGCCCCGAGGTCGCCGCCCTGCTGACCCGCTCGCTGATGATCGGGCTCGTCGGCGGCGCGGTGCTGATCGTGCTGCAGGGCGCGATACACGCCGGCGCCTTTGCGCTATCGCCCGTGTCGCCGCAGGTCGAGGCGCTGGCCCGCGACTACATGAGCATCCGCATCTGGTCGGCGCCCGCCGCGATCGCGATCTACGGCATCACCGGCTGGCTGATCGCGCTCGAGCGCACCCGCGCGGTGCTGGTGCTGCAGCTGTGGATGAACGGGCTGAACGTGGGCCTCGACCTGCTGTTCGTGCTGGGGCTGGGCTGGGGCGTGAGCGGCGTCGCCTTCGCCACCTTTTTGGCCGAGTGGTCTGGGCTGGCGCTGGGGCTGTGGCTGTGCCGCGACGCGTTCCGCGTGTCCGCATGGCGCGACTGGCCGCGCGTCTTCAACCGGGTGAAGCTCAAGCGCATGGCCGTGGTCAACGGCGACATCCTGATCCGGTCGGCCATGCTGCAGGCGATCTTCGTGTCCTTCCTGCTGCTGGGCGGGCGCTTCGGAGACGTTACGCTGGCGGCCAACCAGGTGCTGCTGCAGTTCCTGCACGTCACGTCCTATGCTCTCGACGGCTTTGCCTTCGCGGCAGAGGCGCTGGTCGGCCGGGCCTTCGGCGCGGGCGCGGTGGCGCGACTGCGGCGCGGTGCGCTGATGACGTCGCTGTGGGGCGCGATCTTCGCGCTCGGGTTGGCGGTGGCCTTCGCCGCGCTGGGACCGTGGATCGTCGACGTCATGGCGCGCGACCCGGACGTGCGCGAGACCGCGCGCGCGTTCCTGCCCTGGATGGTCGTCGCGCCGGTTGTGGGGCTGGCGTCGTGGATGCTGGACGGCGTGTTCATCGGCGCCACGCGCACCGGCGACATGCGCAACATGATGGCGGTCTCGGCGGCGGTCTATCTCGGTGCGGTCGTGGCGCTGACCGGCCCGTTGGGCAATCACGGGCTTTGGCTTGCGCTGCTGATCTCGTTCGCGGTGCGCGGGCTGACCCTGTGGCTGCGCTACCCGGCGCTGGAACGCGCGGCGGCGAAGGGCAGGGCACACGCGGGCTGAGCCGCGTGCCCCCGTTTCAAGGCGCGCCGAAGCCGCCCCCGCCGGGCGTGTGCATCACGAAGACGTCGCCCGCCGCCATCTCGGTCTGGTCGTTGCCCTTCAGCCGCGTCTCGGACCCGTCGGCGCGGCGCACCAGGTTCTGCCCCGGCTGGCCGTCCCCGCCGCCCGCCGCGCCGAATGGTGCCGTCTCGCGGTGCGACGACAACACCGTCACCGTCGCGGGCTGCAGGAATTCCAGCGCGCGGGTGATCCCGCAGCCGCCGCGCCAGCGACCCGCGCCGCCCGATCCTTGCCGGATCGAGAATTCGCGCACCCGCACCGGAAAGCGCGTCTCGAGCACTTCGGGGTCGGTCATCCGCGTGTTGGTCATGTGGCTGTGCACCGCCGAGGTCCCGCCGAACCCGTCGCCCGCGCCGGTGCCGCCGCAGATCGTCTCGTAGTTCTGGTAGGTGGCGTTGCCGTATACGAAGTTGTTCATCGTCCCCTGGCTGCCGGCCAGTACCCCCAGCGCGCCATACAGCGTCTCGGCGATGGCCTGGCTGACCTCGGTATTGCCCGAGATCACCGCCGCGGGGTGGCGCGGGTTGATGAAGCTGCCCTCGGGTGCCACGATCTTCAGCGGCTTGAGGCAGCCCTCGTTCATCGGGATCGGGTTGGGGATCAGCGTGCGGAAGACGTACAGCACGACCGCTCGGCACACCGCCAGCGGCGCGTTGTAGTTCAGCGCATCCTGCTCCGACGTGCCGGTGAAGTCGATCACCGCGTCGCGCGCCTCGCGGTCGACCGAGATCTTCACCTTGATCCGCGCGCCGGAGTCGAGCGAGTAGTCGAAGGCGCAATCCTCGAGCACGTCGAGCACGCGGCGCACCGATTCCTCGGCATTGGCCTGCACGTGGCGCATGTAGGCCTGCACCACGTCGCGGCCGAACTGGTTCACGGCCTTGGTCAACTCGGCCACGCCGGTCGCGTTGGCGGCGATCTGCGCCGACAGGTCGGCCATGTTCTGACCGACGTTGCGGCAGGGGTAGGGGCCGGAGGCCAGCAGTTCGCGCGTCTCGGCCTCGCGCAGGCGGCCGGCCTCGACCAGCTTGAAGTTGCGGATGAGCACGCCTTCCTCGTCGATGTGCCGACTGTCGGGTGGGGCCGAGCCGGGCGTGCGCCCGCCGATATCGGCATGGTGCCCGCGCGAGGCGACTAGGAAGTCGATCGTCTTGCCGGCGGCATCAAAGACCGGCGTGATGACGGTAACGTCGGGCAGGTGCGTGCCGCCGTTATAGGGGTCGTTCATCATGAACACGTCGCCCGGGCGGATGGTGCCCGCGTTGTCGCGCAGGATCTGCTTCACGCTGGCCGACATGGACCCCAGGTGAACCGGCACGTGCGGTGCGTTGGCCACCAGATCGCCCGTCGCGTCGAACAGCGCGCAGGAGAAGTCGAGCCGCTCGCGGATGTTGACGGATTCGGCGGTGTTGGCAAGCGTGGCGCCCATCTGCTCGGCGATCGACATGAACAGGTTGTTGAACACCTCCAGCATGACCGGGTCGACCTCGGTGCCGACCGCGTGTTCGCGGCGCAGCGGCACGGTTCGTTTCAGCACCAGTGCGCCGCCCTTGCGGCATTCGGCCTGCCAGCCAGCCTCGACGATGGTAGTGCCGGTGGCCTCGGTCACGATGGCGGGGCCGTCGATGCGCGCGCCCTCGGCGAGGCGGCCGCGGGCGTGCACGGGCACGTCCGCGGGGCCGTCTCCGCTCCACATCCGTGCCATTCCGGCGGCCGATTCGCCGTCGCCGGTTTCGTCCAGCCGGGCATCGGCGCCGGTGCGGCCGATCGCCTCGACCGTCATCATGTCAGCCACGATGGCAGCGCCCTCGGGGCGGAAGCCGAAGCGCGCCTCATGAGCCGAGAGGAACGCCTCGCGCATCGTGTCGGCGTCGGCCAGGTCGACGGGCAGGGTGGTTTGCGAGGTGCCCGCGCGCAGGAAGACACGGGTCTCGATGTCGATGGCGTCGCGCGGGATGTCCTGCGCCGCGACCTCGTCGGTGGCGGCCCGGGCCAGCGCGTCGGCGGCATCGCGCAGCGCTGCCTCGTCCTCGACCGGGCGGTTCAACTGGCGTTCCTGAAGCGCCACGACGTCGGCCAGGCCCATGCCCAGCGCCGACAGCACGCCGGCGAAGGGGTGCAGGTAGATCGTCGTCATGCCCAACGCGTCGGCCACGGCGCAGGCGTGTTGCCCGCCCGCGCCGCCGAAGCAGTTGAGCGTGTAGCGCGTCACGTCGTGCCCGCGCGCGACGCTGATCTCTTTGATGGCGTTGGCCATGTTCTCGACCGCGATTCGCAGGAAACCGCGCGCCAGGTCCTCGACCGGGCGGGGCGCCTCTCCGGTAGCGTCGGCGATCTGCTCGGCCATCTCGGCGAACAGGCGCCGAGGCGTTTCTACGTCCAGCTTCTTGTCTCCGTTCGGGCCGAAGACCGCCGGGAAGGCGGCGGGCTGCAACTTGCCCAGCACCACGTTGCAATCGGTCACCGTCAGCGGGCCGCCGCGGCGGTAGCAGGCGGGGCCGGGATCGGCGCCGGCGGAATCGGGACCCGCCTGCAGCCGCCCGTCGCGGAACGACAGGATCGAGCCGCCACCCGCCGCGACCGTGTGGATGTGCATCATCGGTGCACGCATCCGCACGCCGGCGACCTCGGTCTCGAAGCTGCGCTCGAAGCTGCCGGCATAGTGGCAGACATCGGTCGAGGTGCCGCCCATGTCGAAGCCGATCAGCCTGTCGAACCCGTCGGCGGTGGCGGTCGCGGTCATGCCGACGACGCCGCCCGCGGGCCCGGACAGGATCGCGTCGCGGCCGTGGAACATGTCGGCATCGGTCAGCCCGCCGTTCGACTGCATGAACATCAGCCGCTCAACCCTGCCCTGCTCGGCGCCCAGCGCATCCTTCACCTTGTTGACGTAGCGCCGCAGGATCGGCGTCAGGTAGGCGTCGGCCACCGCGGTGTCGCCGCGCGCAACCAGCTTGATGAGCGGGCTGGCGTCGTGGCTCAGCGTGATCTGAGGGAATCCGGCGACCTCGGCCAGCCGCCCGGCGCGCAACTCGTGGTCGGGATGGGCGTAGCCGTGCATGAAGGCGATGGCGCAGGCCTCGTAGCCCTCGGCGCGGGCGGCGTTCAGCGCGTCGCGAGTCGCGGCCTCGTCCAGGTCGACCAGCACCGTGCCGTCGGCGGCGACGCGCTCCTCGACCTCGATCACCTTTGTGTACAGCAGCTCGGGCAGCCGGATGTGCAGGTCGAACAGCCGGGGGCGGTTCTGGTAGCCGATGCGCAGCAGGTCGCCGAAGCCGCGTGTGATTAGCAGCACTGTCCTTGCGCCCTTGCGCTCGAGCAGCGCGTTCGTGGCCACCGTGGTGCCCATCTTGACCGCGCCGATCGTGTCGGCCGGGATCGGGTCGTCTCCGCTCAGGCCCAACATCTCGCGCACGCCCTGCACGGCGGCGTCGTCGTACAGCTCCGGATTCTCCGACAGCAGCTTGTGCGAGGTCAGCGTCCCGTCGGGCCTGCGCGCGACGATGTCGGTAAAGGTGCCGCCCCGGTCGATCCAGAAATCCCATTTCGCTTGCGTCTGGTCGGTCATGGCGGCCCCCGAAAAGAAAACTGTTGCTTTGATGATATAACGCTGACAATTTGTCAACGTGGTCGCGCACGCGCCGCCATGCAAAGATTGCCAGAGGGTGGGCCGCCGCCGCGGACCCGTCCCGCCAGAACCGACAGAGGAGACGACGATGAGACATTTCACCTATGCCGCCGCAATCGGCCTGATGGCCGGTGCCGCCGGCGCGCAGACTTGGGACATGCCCACGCCCTACGGCGACAGCACGTTCCACACCCAGAACATCATGCAGTTCGCCGAGGACGTCGAGGCCGCCACCGACGGCCAGCTTGCGATCACCGTGCATTCCGCCGGCTCGCTGTTCCCGCATCCCGAGATCAAGAACGCCGTGCGCTCGGGCCAGGTGCCGATCGGCGAGTTCTTCCTGTCGACGCTGGAAAACGAGAACGCGGCATACGGACTCGACAGCCAGCCGTTCCTCGCCACGTCCTACGACGGGGCGCAGGCCCTTTGGGAGGCGCAGGAGCCGGTCATCACCGAGCTTCTGGCCGAGCAGGGCCTGATGCCGCTCTACTCGGTCGCGTGGCCGGCGCAGGGACTATACACCAACGGCGAGATCGAGACCGTCGACGACCTGTCGGGCCTGCGCTTCCGCGCCTACAATGCGGCCCTCGAGGAATTCGCGCAATTGGCCGGCGCGGCACCCGTGCAGGTCGAGGCGCCCGATATCCCGCAGGCCTTCACCACCGGCCAGATTGAGGCGATGATCACCTCGCCCTCGACCGGGGCGAACTCGAAGGCGTGGGATTTCGTGTCGCACTACACGCCGATCAACGCCTGGGTGCCGAAGAACATCGTCGTCGTGAACGAACGCGCCTTCCGCCGCCTGCCGCAGGACGTGCAGGATGCCGTGATGCAGGCCGCAGACGAGGCCGAGGCCCGCGGCTGGGAGATGTCGAAGGAAGAGGCCGAGACGAAGACGCAGGAGATGGCGGACAACGGCATGACCATCGTCGAGCCGTCCGAGGAGCTGACCGAAGGCCTGCAGGAGATCGGCGGGCAGATGCTGGAGAACCTGCGCCAGGACGCGTCCGAAGAGGCGCTGACGGTGCTGGAAGAGTATCAGGGCGAGAGCTAATCGCCTCACGGTGATCGATCGTCCCGCGCCGCCTTGCGCGGGGCGGTCGTCTGTGCGGCTGGGTCTGAAAAAGGGGGCGCCGATGCGCCGGTTTCTCGACGGGATCTATCTGGGTGCGGGCTGGCTTTCGGCCGGCTTCATCCTAGCCATCGCCTGCCTGGTCAGCGCGCAGGTGCTGCTGAACTTCTCGACCCGCGTGTTGGGCCTGCCGCTGCCCGCGACGATCCCGTCCTACGCGGATTTCGCGGGGTTCATGCTGGCCGGCGCCACCTTCTTCGCCATGCCCTACACCTTCCGCAGCGCGGGCCATATCCGCGTTTCGCTGGTGGTCGCGCGTCTGCCCGCTCGCGCGCGCTTGATGGTCGAGCTTGCCGTGCTGGCGCTGGCCGCCGCGCTGGTTGGCTATGCCTGCTGGTACGTCGTTGCCCTGATCCGCGAGAGCCTGCATTTCGGCGACGTGTCGGGCGGGATGATCCCGGTGCCGCTGTGGATTCCGCAGACCGGCATGGGGATCGGACTGGGCCTGCTGCTGGTCGCGGTGATCCACACGCTGGTCGAGACCTGGGCCAGCGGCCGCGCAGTCATCGACGACACCTCCGAGGAGATCTGAGCCATGTCCGACCCCGTCACCGGGCTGATCCTGCTGGGCGTGCTTCTGGTCTTCCTCGCCTCGGGGCTGTGGATCGCGCTGGCGCTGACCGGCGTCGCGGCGGTCGCGCTGTCGTTCTTCTCCAACGCGCCGGTCGGGCTGGTGTTGGCGACCACCTTCTGGGGCCATTCGCACAGCTGGTCGCTGGCGGCGCTGCCGCTGTTCATCCTGATGGGAGAGATCCTGCTGCGCTCGCGCCTGTCGTCGGACATGTTCTCGGGCCTCGCTCCGTGGCTGGGCGGGGTGCCAGGGCGGCTGCTGCACGTCAACGTGCTGGGCTGCGCGATCTTCGCAGCTGTCTCGGGCTCGTCGGCGGCGACCGCCGCGACCATCGGCAAGATGTCGATCCCCGAGCTGAAATCCCGCGGCTATCCCGAAAGCCTTATCCTGGGCACGCTGGCGGGCTCGGCCACGCTGGGCCTGCTGATCCCGCCCTCGATCATCCTGATCGTCTACGGCGTGGCGACCGAACAATCCATCGCGCGGCTGTTCATTGCCGGGCTGATCCCCGGCGTGCTGGTCATGACGCTGTTCGCTGGCTACGTGATGGTGCGCGCCATGATGACTCCCGGCCTGATCCCGCCCTTCGATATCACGATGACCCTGCGCGAAAAGCTGCGCGCCGCGCGCGGACTGATCCCGGTGGCGCTGCTGATCGTCGGCGTGATCGGCGCGATCTACACCGGCATCGCGTCGCCCACCGACGCCGCGGCGCTGGGCGTCCTGCTGTCGATCATCCTGGCGGCGACCTCGGGCAGCTTCTCGATGCGCGACTTCATGGACGCGCTGCTGGCGGCGGCGCGGACCTCTTGCATGATCGCCTTCATCCTGATCGGCGCGGCCTATCTTGCCGTCGCGATGGGCTTCACCGGCATCCCTCGCAACCTGGCCGCCTGGATCGGCGAGATGGGTCTGTCGCCCTACGTGCTGCTGGCGGCGCTGACCGGGTTCTTCATCGTGCTGGGGCTGTTCCTCGACGGGATTTCGGTCGTGGTGCTGACAACCTCGATCATCATGCCGATGGTGACGGCCGTCGGGATCGATCCGATCTGGTTCGGCATCTACCTGGTGCTGGTCGTCGAGATGAGCCAGATCACGCCCCCGGTCGGCTTCAACCTGTTCGTGATCCAGGGGTTGACCGGCATCGACATCCTGCGGATCGCGCGGGCGGCGTTCCCGTTCTTCCTGCTGCTGGTGCTGGCGGTGGTGCTGATAACAGCCTTTCCGGGGCTGGTGACCTGGCTGCCGCAGGCGATGTCCTAAAGCGACGACGCGGCGCGGCTGGCCTGGTCGTACTGCCCCGACAGCGCGCGCAGCGCGGCGGCGATCTCGCGCATCTCGTCGCCGCTCAGGTCCATCCGGCCAAGCGGCTCCAGCAGGCACTGCGCGCGCACCGCGCGATAGCTTTCGCACAGGGTCTCGCCCTCGGGGGAGGTGGCGTAGAACACCTCCTTGCCGCGCTTTTCCGATACCAGAAGCCCGGCCTTCAGCAGCTTGCGCAGCGCGTAGTTGACCGTGTGCGTGTCCTCGATGTTGAGAAGGAAGCAGATGTCGGCCAGCCGTTTTTCCCGCGCGCGGTGGTTGACGTTGTGCAGGACCAGGATGTCTAGCGCGCTCATGTCGCGCTGGCCGGCCGCGGCCATGCACTTGACCATCCAGCGCGAGAACGCGTTGAAGGCGAGGATCATGCCGAATTCCAGTTCGGACGTTTCCCAGCCATCGCCTTCGGCAAGGTGGCGGGAGGAAACGATGCGGCGATTGGGGCTGTCGATCATGCGCTAATTGTAAGCGTATTGCCGGGGTTCTGTCGATATGCGGATCGGACGACAAGGGCAAGCGGCCTTGCCCCACGACCGCGGTCCTTCACCCGCAGGCTGTCCCGACCAAAGATGCGGCGGGGCGTCGCTGAGGGGCATTCGGGTCTGGCATCAGGGGCGGGTTTCGGCGTATCCCCCGGGCTTGATGGGCGAGAGGAGTCGGCGATGAACGAATTGGTCAACAGCTTCATGACCGGACCCGACGAGAAGGGCCGTTTCGGCGACTTCGGCGGGCGGTTCGTGTCCGAGACGCTGATGCCGCTGATCCTGGAACTGCAGGAGCGGTACGATCACGCCAAGACCGACCAGTCCTTCTGGGACGAGATGAATTTCCTCTGGAAGCACTACGTCGGCCGACCCTCGCCGCTCTATTTCGCCGAGCGGCTGACCGAGCGGCTGGGCGGCGCCAAGGTCTACATGAAGCGCGACGAACTGAACCACACCGGCGCGCACAAGATCAACAACGTGCTGGGCCAGATCATCCTGGCGCGGCGCATGGGCAAGACCCGCATCATCGCCGAGACCGGCGCCGGCCAGCACGGCGTGGCGACCGCGACGGTCTGCGCCAAGTTCGGTCTGAAATGCGTGGTCTACATGGGCGCGCACGACGTCGAGCGCCAGCAGCCCAACGTCTTCCGCATGCGGCTTCTGGGCGCCGAGGTGATCCCCGTGACCTCCGGGCGCGGCACGCTCAAGGACGCGATGAACGACGCGCTGCGCGACTGGGTGACCAACGTGCGCGACACGTTCTACTGCATCGGCACGGTGGCCGGCCCGCATCCGTATCCCGCGATGGTGCGCGACTTCCAGTCGATCATCGGCAAGGAAGTCCGCGAGCAGATGCACGAGGCCGAGGGTCGCCTACCCGACACGATCATCGCGGCGATCGGCGGCGGGTCGAATGCTATGGGCCTGTTCCACCCGTTCCTCGACGACAAGGAGGTCAGCATCATCGGCGTCGAGGCCGGCGGCAAGGGCGTCAACGATAAGATGGAGCATTGCGCATCGCTGACCGGCGGTCGGCCAGGCGTGCTGCACGGCAACCGGACGTACCTGCTGCAGGACGAGGACGGCCAGATCCTCGAGGGGTTCTCGATCTCGGCGGGTCTTGACTATCCCGGCATCGGGCCCGAGCACGCCTGGCTGCACGAGATCGGGCGCGCGCAATACGTCGCGATCACTGATGTCGAGGCGCTGGCGGCGTTCCAGCTGTGCTGCGAGACGGAAGGCATCATTCCCGCGCTCGAGCCCAGCCACGCACTGGCGCACGTTATGAAGATCGCGCCCGAGCTGCCGAAGGACCACATCATCTGCATGAACATGTGCGGCCGCGGTGACAAGGACATCTACACGGTGGCCAAGGCGTTCGGCTTCGACATGAGCTGAGTGGCGCGACACAGGCAAAGCCATATCGCGGCGCACCGGGCGAGGTGCGTCCACGACTTTTCGTCAATCCAAAGGCGCCGTGTTGCCCGCAGGTCAGCCGCATTTTTTCCTGTGCAGGAGTTGACCTTTCCGCCGGACGCCGTTCGTTCACGATTCCGTCCTCGGGCGGAAGGAACAGCGATGAACCGGGCCTATCTTGTGGCGACCTCTGTCTGATGCACTAGGTGAGCCGCGGCCGGAACGGAGAGCGCCTGCGGCCGATCAGGCAGAATAAGCACGGTGCTTGTGGATAAGTCTGTGCGCGGAACTTCCCGCAAGCGGCGTCAGTCGTCCGCGCAGGATTCGAGCACGTCCAGCGGAACGATCTCCAGCGCTCGGCGGTGCGTCGAGGCCAGCGAGACGCGCGGCGCACAGCCTTCGGCATGGGCCTGCAGGAAACGCGCGGCGCACAGGCACCAGCGGTCGCCCGCGCGCAGCCCCGGAAAGCGGAACTCGGGGCGGGGCGTCGACAGGTCGTTCCCGAGGTATTTCGAGAAGGCCAGGAACTCGTCGGTCATGACCGCACAGACGGTGTGGCTGCCCGTATCCTCGGCGCAGGTGTTGCAATGCCCGTCGCGAAAAAAGCCGGTCACCGGGTTGGTGGAGCACGGCGCCAGCGCCTCGCCCAGCACGTTGATCTCGGCATCCTTCTCGATCATGGCTTACTCCCGCTCAAAAATGCGCGCGATGGTTCTGAACATGCCGATCGCATCGTCCAGCGCCCCCGGCGCACGGAACTGCCGGTCGGCGCCGTTGACGGCGATCACCACGCCGCTGTCCTGGTCGACATAGACGAACTGGCCATAGACTCCACGGGCCAGGAACTCTCCCTCGCGGGCGTCGGCAGGAATCCACCACTGGTAGCCGTAGCCCATCGCGCCGGGCAGCGTCGGCGCCGAGGCGCGAGTGCTTTCGGTCATCCATTCGGCCGGCACGATGCGCCGCCCGTCGAAGCGTCCGTTGAGGCGCGCAAGCTCTCCCATCCGGGCATAGTCTCGCGTGGTGAGGTTCAGCCCGCCCAGAACGAAGGCGACGCCGTGCCCATCGGTGACGTAATGCGGGTCGCCCCAGGTGCCCAGCGGGTCCAGGATCAGGCGCCCCATCAGCGCCGGGATCTTCTCGCCCGTGGCACCGCGCAGGACCATGGACAGCACGTGCGTGTCGATCGACACGTATTGCCAGCGTTCGCCCGCCGGGCCGATCCGATCCTCGCGCGCGGCGGTGAAGCGGTCCATAGACCCGCCCAGGGCCAGCACGCGGCCCATGCGGTTGATGTCGCTGAAGAAGTTGAAGTAGTCCTCGTCGAAGTCCACGCCCGAGGACATCTGCAACACGTGCCGGATGCTGACGCCCTCGTAGGCGGAACCGCGCAGGGCGGGAGCGTACTTGTCCACCGGGTCGTCGAGATCGGCGATCGCGCCCTGCGCCACGACGATTCCGACCAGCATGGACAGGTAGGACTTCGCCACGGACCACGACACCCGCTGGTCCTCGCGCGCGGTGCCCATCCGGTAGTCCTCCTGGACCACGGCGCCGTCGTGCAGAACCACGATGCCGGCCACGGCGCGGCGGTCGAGCCAGTCCTGCCAGCCCTCCGGCGGTGTCATGGCGGCGCCTTCGGGGATCGGCGTGGGGGCTCGGGTCACGGGGATCGGGGCGGTGTCGAACAGCCTGTCCATGTGCGAGAAGTTCTGCACGATGCGGCCTTCGTCGAACAGCGTGGTGACCGCGTGCAGCCGGGCGATCGCGTCGCGCTGCCAGAACGCCACCGCCACCGCGAGCACCAGCGCGGCCCCGAGAAGCCGCAGGACCCAGCGCCGCATCAGCGGAACCGGTCCGCAAGCTTCTGCAGCGCGCTGCGGGTGTCCGGTTCGGCCGCTTCCTCGGCTTCCGGCCCCGGGGCGGGATTGATCGCGGCCTTCCGATCGTTGGCTTTCCGGTCATCCGCCTTCGCACCGCCTGCACCCTTCTCGCCCGCCGGCTTTGCGGTTCCGGTGCCCGAGCGGGGCGGCGACACGCGCAGCGCCACCGCGTTCAGGAAGCGCGACACGTCGCCCGCCGCAAGACCCGGTGCGCCGTCCGAGATACCGCGCAGCAGGTCGTCCAGCCAATCCTCGTCGGCCTTGGCGAAATCGTGCAGCACGTAGCCCGCGACCAGTTCCTTGCGGCCCGGATGCCCGATGCCCAGCCGGACGCGGGCATAGGCGTCGCCCACATGCCCGTGGATCGAGCGCAACCCGTTATGTCCGGCATGTCCGCCGCCGGACTTGACCTTCAGCTTGCCGGGCGCAAGGTCCAGCTCGTCGTGGAACACGGTCAGGTCTTCGCGCCCGAGCTTGTAGAACCGCAGCGCCTCGCCCACCGCCTGCCCGGATCGGTTCATGTAGGTCATCGGCTTCAGCAGCAGGACCTTCTCGCCGCCCAGCCGGCCCTCGGTCATCTCGGCCTGGAACTTGGCCTTCCACGGGCCGAAACCGTGATCCTCGGCGATCCGGTCCAGCGCCATGAAGCCGATATTGTGCCGATTGCGCGCGTATTGCCCGCCGGGATTGCCGAGACCTGCGAAAATCTGCACCGTGCCCTCCAAAACCCGCCACGCGCCGCCGACTCCGGCGGGCCGTGGCGCCATGCAACACGAGGGGCACCATGTATCTTACGATGAACCGTTTCAAGGTCGCCAAGGACCAGACCGACGCCTTCGAGGCACTATGGAAGTCGCGCGACAGCCACCTGAAGGAGGTGCCGGGCTTCGTGCAGTTCGCCCTTCTGAAGGGACCCGAGGCCGAGGACCACGTGCTTTATGCCTCTCACACGATCTGGCGCGACGAGGCGGCGTTCCGCGACTGGACGAAGTCCGAAGCCTTCCGCGCGGCGCATGCGGGGGCGAAGTCCTCGGGCGAGATGTATCTCGGCGCGCCCGAACTCGAGGCATTCGAGGCGGTGCAGGTGCTGAAGTAGTGCCGCGCGCCTTCGACCTCGAGCCGGTGCTGGCGATGCCGCTGATGGCGATGCTGGCCACGGTGACCGATGATGGCGCGCCGCGCAACGCGCCGGTCTGGTTCCTGTGGGAAGAGGGCGCGCTCTGGATGCCGTCGACCGCCGGCGCAAGCACGGTCCGGAGGTTGCGGCACGAGAGGCGGGCGGCGGCCGAGATCGTGCACTTCGACAATGGCGCCGGCGTGCTGCTTCACGTCGGGATGCGCGGCGCGGCCGGGGTCGTCGCGATGCAGCCCGATCGCTTCCGGCGCCTGCTGGCGAAGTATCTCGGCCCGGACGAGGGCGCGTGGAACCCGTGGTTCATCGAAACCATCGCCCGGATCGACGACCCGGACGGGCGGTTGATCCGGCTGGCGCCCGACAGCGTCTTCACCAACAACGTCAGCCATTTCCGTACCGGATCGGCACTGGCCTGGCCCTGAAACGCAAGACGCCCCGCGTGTGGCGGGGCGTCGGCGTTCGCTGACGAAGGGACGTGCCCCTCCGGCTTTACTCGTCGGTCTGCTCGGTCGAGGGGACCTCGTCGGCATCGGGCTCTTCGCCCTCGTCCTCGTCTTCCGCTGCGGCCAGGCCGGTCGGGGCCGAGACGTTGCAGATCACGAAGTCGCGGTCGATCGTGGGCTTCGTGCCTTCGGGCAGCGTCACGTCCGAGATCGTCAGGACGTCGCCGATCTTCAGACCCGAGACGTCGACGGTCACCTTCTCGGGGATCTCGCCGGCGGTCACGACCAGCTCGATCTCGGGGCGGATCACGGTAAGAACGCCGCCGCGCTTGATGCCGGGGGCCGTTTCCTCGCCGACGAACTCGACCGGAATGAACAGGGCGATCTTGGTGGTGCGGCGCAGGCGGATGAAGTCCACATGCGTCGGCAGGTCCTTGACCACGTCGCGCTGGACCTCGCGGCAGATCACGCGCACGTCCTCGTGGCCTTCGACCTTCATGTTGAACAGCGTCGACTTGAAGCGGCCGGCCTTCAGTTTCTTGACCAGCTCGTTGTAGGGCAGGTTGATCGGCAGGGGGTCTTTCTCGCCGCCGAACACGATGCCCGGCACCATGCCGTCGCGACGTGCCTGACGAGCGGCGCCCTTGCCTGTCCCCGTCCGTTCAAGGGCAATGAGATCCGGAACCTCGTTCGCCATGTTGTCTCTCCATGTAAGGGCAGGGTGCCTCCAAGGCTGTCACCCCGCGTGAGGCGCCCGGATAGGCCGGAAAGCCCCTCTTGGCAAGGCGATTCTGCGCCGCCCCGGCCTGCGGGCGGGCCGAGCGATCCCGGGGGCGCCCGGTCCGGGCGACCTGCGGGGTGTCCCACGGTGGGACACGAGGGCGCCTCAGGGAAATCAATGGCTTACAGGGACGAATTAACCGTTCGTCAGGATTTTTGCCCCGGTAGAGGACAGGACGGGGCGCGCCGACGGCGCGGCGCAATCCCGGCGCTCCTGCCACCGATGCAGCGGCCGGCGGACCCTCAGGCCCAGTCGCCGGAGAAGTCCCGGGGCACCAGCAGGATGTCGCGGTCCACGGACCGGATGTCGGTGCGCCCGCACAGGCCCATCGTCGTGTCCAGCTCCTTGTGGATCACCTCGAGCGCCTTCGTCACGCCCGGCTGGCCCATCGCGCCCAGCCCGTAGACCCAGGCGCGGCCGATCCACGCGGCCTTGGCCCCCATCGCAACCGCCTTCAGCATGTCCTGTCCCGAGCGGATGCCGCTGTCGATGTGTACCTCGATCCGGTCGCCGACCGCGTCGAGGATCGGCTCCAGCGCGCGGATGCTCGATAGCGCGCCGTCCAGCTGCCTTCCGCCGTGGTTCGACACGATGATCGCGTCGGCGCCGACGTTGCAGGCCTCCAAAGCGTCGCGCGGGTCCATGATGCCCTTGATGATCAGCGGGCCGTCCCACATCTTGCGGAACTGCCGGATCCGGCCCCAGTCCAGCGACTGGTCGAAGGCCTCGGCCGTCCAGGTCGACAGCGAGGACGGGTCGGTCACGCCGCTGGCATGGCCCACGATGTTGCCGAAGAAGCGTCGCTTCGTCTGGAGCATCCCCATGCCCCACTGCGCCTTGGTCATCATGTTGGCCACGCTCTTCGCCGTCAGCTTGGGCGGGGCGCTCAGCCCGTTCTTCACGTCGCGGTGCCGCTGGCCCAGCAATTGCAGGTCGACCGTGATGACGGCGGCGGAACACTTCGCCTCTTTCGCGCGGTCGAACAGGTTCTGCATGAAGGCGTCGTCCTTCAGCGTGTAGACCTGCATCCAGAACGGCGCCGACGTGTGCGAGGCCACGTCCTCGATCGAGCAGATCGACATGGTCGACAGGCAGAACGGCACGCCGAAGGCCTCGGCCGCGCGGGCGGCCTTTATCTCGCCGTCGAAGTGCTGCATGCCCGTCAGCCCCACCGGCGCCAGCGCCACCGGCATCGCCACGTCCTGCCCGATCATGGTCGAGGCGGTGGACCGGCCGGCCATGTTCATCGCCACCCGCTGGCGGAAGTACAGTTTGTCGAAGTCGCTGCTGTTCTCGCGGAAGGTCTGTTCGCTCCAGCTGCCGGATTCGGTGTAGTCGTAGAACATCTTCGGCACGCGGCGGCGGTAGAGCCGGCGCAGGTCCTCGATCTCGGTGATCACGGGCTGGGGCAGGGAAGACCAGGGGAAATCGGGCATGGCGGTCCTTGTGGCGACGGCGGCGAATTGGTGTGGAAGGGTTACCAATGCGGCGTGCCTGCGTCCATCGCCCGGCATGGACAATGGCGTTTTGCCGCGCTCTTGTGGGCGGGACGGTCACAGCGATCGCGGCAGAGACCGCGGCGCGAGACCAGGGACAGGGATCAGGGGCAGGGGCGCCGATGAAGTATTTCGAGGATTTTCCCGCCGGTACGAGGTTTCGCACCGGCACGGTGCGGCTGCAGAAGGACGACATCATCGCTTTCGCGCGCGAGCATGACCCGCAGCCCTTCCACACCGACCCCGAGGCGGCGGCGAAATCGCCCTTTGGCGGGCTGATCGCGTCGGGATTCCAGACGATGCTGGCGGCGTTCAACCTGTCGCTGCGCGACGGCGGCTGGGCCGAGGCGTCCATGGGCTCGCCCGGCATGGACGAGATCCGCTGGCTGCGACCGGTGCGCCCCGGCAGCACGCTGCACGTCGAGGGCGAGGTGGTGTCGGCGCGGCCGTCGCGGTCGAAGCCGGACCGCGGCTATGCCGAGATCGCCTGCACGGTGTTCGACAAGCAGCACAACGTGGTGATGACCTATCGCGCCACGCATATCCTGCGCCGCCGGCCGAACTGAGCCTGCCGCTCGAAGCGACGAGGCCGGGCGGCTGACCGAAGGGGCGCGCCTCCGGCCGATCGGCGTCAGGCGGAATGCGCGCCTTCGGCCAGCGAGGCGACGAAGGCCAGCACCTCGTCCACCGGCCGGCCCTTGGCCATCTCGGCCACGATGGCCGAGCCGACGACGCAGCCATCGGCCACGCCCGCGATCTCGCGCGCGGTCTCGGGGGTGCGGATGCCGAAGCCGACGATCACCGGCAGGCTCGCCGCCTTCTGGATGCGCGCCACTTCCGGCGCCACGTCCACCGCCTGTGCGACCGCCGCACCCGTGATCCCGGTGATCGAGACGTAGTAGACGAATCCGGACGTGTTCTGCAGCACGGTCGGCAGGCGCTTGTCGTCGGTCGTCGGCGTGGCGAGGCGGATGAAGTTCAGGCCCGCGCGCCCTGCGGGGATGCACAGTTCGTCATCCTCCTCGGGGGGCAGGTCGACGATGATCAGCCCGTCGATCCCGGCCGTCCTGGCGTCGGCCAGGAAGCGGTCGACGCCGCGCGAATAGATCGGGTTGTAATAGCCCATCAGCACGACCGGCGTCGTGTCGTCGCCCTTTCGGAACTCGGCGACCATGTCGAGCGTCTTCTGCAGCGTCATGCCGCCGGCCAGCGCGCGCTGCCCGGCCTCCTGGATCGTGGGGCCGTCGGCCATGGGATCGGTGAAGGGCAGGCCCAGCTCGATGATGTCGACGCCGGCGGCCGGCAGGCCCTTCATCAGTTCAAGCGACGTCTCGACGTCCGGGTCGCCCGCCATGATGTAGCTGACGAAGGCGCGACGCCCCTCGGCCTTGAGCTTCGCGAAGGTTGCGTCGATACGTGTCATGGCTGGTTCCCCCGGTTCGCGGTCCCTGTTGCCGCAAGCGGTGGGGGAAATCAATGCCGGCGGAGAACGCGAGGGAGCTGGATCATGCGGATACTTTTCACCGGCGGCAGCGGCAAGGCGGGCCGTCACGTGGCGCCGATGCTGGCCGAGGCCGGCCACCGGGTTCTCAACGCGGACCTCGTGCCGCTGAACGATCGGCGGGTGGACGACCTGAGGGTCGACCTGACCGATGCGGGCCAGGTCTACGGCGCACTGCACAGCTACGCGGGGCTCGACGAGCTGACGCTGGGCGCCGGGCAGCCGCGTTTCGACGCGGTGGTGCACTTCGCGGCGCTGGCGCGCATCCTGATCGCCCCGGATGGCGAGACGTACCGCGTCAACACGCAATCCACCTACAACGTGATCGAGGCGGCGACGCGGCTGGGCGTGCCGAAGGTGATCTTCGCCTCGTCCGAGACGACCTACGGCATCTGCTTCGCCGACGGCGAGCGACTGCCCGAGTACCTGCCGGTGGACGAGGATCACCCGACCGTGCCCGAGGACGCCTATGCCATGTCGAAGGTCGCGAACGAGGCCTGCGCGCGGGGGTTCCAGCGGCGGACCGGCCTCGACATCTACGGATTGCGGATAAACAACGTGATCGAGCCGCACGAATACGCGCGCGACTTCCCCGGCTACGTGGCCAAGCCCGAGCGGCGGCTGCGCAACATCTTCGGCTATATCGACGTGCGCGATCTCGGCCGGATGGTGCTGCGGTGCCTCGAGGTGGACGGGCTGGGATACGAGGTGTTCAACGTCGCCAACGACGACACTTCGGTCGGGACCGAAACCAGGGCGCTGCTGGAGCGGTTCTATCCCGGCGTGCCGGAGCGGGGAGAGCTCGGCCGGTTCGAGACGCTCTATTCCAACGCCAAGGCGCGGCGGATGCTCGGATTCGAGCCGGTTCACGGCTGGCGGGACGAGGTCGGCGCGCCCTCCTGAGGGTGGCGGAAAGGCCGCCGTTCCCGTGATCGCGCGGGCGGCGCGGGCCGCGGGCTTGCCCCGCTCGGGCGCGCGGCGTAATCGGCGTTCATGCCTCTCGCGCCGCTCACCTTTTCCGGGCATCTCCGGTCCGTCCTGACGCTGGGCCTGCCGCTGATCGGCGGGCACCTGGCGCAATTCGCCATCGGGCTGACCGACACGCTGATGATCGGCTGGTACGGCGTGCCGGAACTGGCCGCGCTGACGCTTGCCCATTCGTTCCTGTTCACGCTGTTCCTGTTCGGCGCAGGCTTCGGCTGGGCCGTCATGCCGATGGTCGCCACCTTCGCCGCGCGCGGGCAGGAGGTCATGGTCCGCCGCGCCACGCGCATGGCGCTGTGGCTGTCGATCCTCTATTTCGTGCTGGTCATGCCGCTGGCGTGGTTCTCGGCGCCGATGCTGCGCGCGCTGGGCCAGAGCGACGAGATCGCGCAGATGGCGCAGACCTACCTGCGCATCGCGGGCTGGGGGATGCTGCCGGCGCTGGGCGTCATGGTGCTGAAGAACTACCTCGCGGGGCTGGAGCACACGCGCATCGTGCTGTGGATCACGTTGGCGGCGGCGGTCGCGAACGTCATCGCCAACTACGCGCTGATCTTCGGCAACTGGGGCGCGCCGGAACTGGGGATCGCCGGCGCGGCCATCGCGTCGGTGCTGTCGCACCTGACGTCGCTGGTCTTCGTGATCCTCTACGCGGTGCGCAAGCTGCCCGAGCACCAGATCTTCGTCCGGTTCTGGCGCCCCGACGTCGAGATGTTCTCGCAGGTCGCGCGGCTGGGCATCCCGATCGGCGTGACCACGCTGGCCGAGGTGATGCTGTTCGCCGGTTCGGCGGTGCTGATGGGCGCGCTGGGGGTGATCCCGCTGGCGGCGCACGGGATCGCGATCCAGGTCTCGACCGCGACGTTCATGATCCAGATGGGCCTGTCGAACGCCGCCACCGTGCGCGCGGGCACGGCGCTGGGCCATGCAGACGCGGGCCACCTGGCCGAGGGCGCGCGCGCGGTGCTGGTGCTGGGCATGGCGGCGGTGTCGGCGGCGATGCTGCTGTTCCTGTCCCTGCCCGAGCCGCTGATCGGCCTGTTCCTCGACCCGTCCGAGCCGGACCGCGCGGCGATCATCGAGACCGGCCGCGTGCTGCTGATCATGGCCGCGCTGTTCCAGGCGGCGGACGGGCTGCAGGTAATCCACATCGGCCTGCTGCGCGGGCTGCAGGACACCCGCGTGCCGATGCTGATGGCGGCGCTTGCCTACTGGGGCATCGGCATGCCGGCGGCCTGGGCGCTGGGCCTGCCGCTGGGCTTCGGCGGCGTGGGCGTCTGGGCGGGGCTGACGCTGGGCCTCGCGGTGGCGGCGGTGTTGCTGGCCTGGCGGTTCTGGTCGCGGGCGGTGCCGGGCCTGGCCCGCATCCGGCCCGGAGAGCCGGTGCCGGGCCTCGACGCGCCCTTCGCGCGGGACTAGCGCCAAGCGGCTTGCGCGCATCGGCGCCGCCGGCTTTGAACGCCCGCTTGCGCGCGCCTTCCCGTCCGAGGGGCCGCTTGCGCGTCCGGGCGGGCGCGACTAGACGTGCCGCGCAGGCAAGCAAAGGGGACGCCTATGGGCTTTCGGATGGGAATCGTGGGGCTGCCCAACGTGGGCAAGTCGACGCTGTTCAACGCGCTGACCAGGACCGCCGCGGCGCAGGCGGCGAACTTTCCCTTCTGCACGATCGAGCCCAACGTGGGCGAGGTCGCGGTGCCCGACGCGCGGCTGGACAGGCTGGCGGAGCTGGCGAAGTCCAAGCAGGTCATCCCCACGCGCATGACCTTCGTCGACATCGCGGGGCTGGTGAAGGGCGCGTCGAAGGGCGAGGGCCTGGGCAACCAGTTCCTGGCCAACATCCGCGAGGTCGACGCCATCGCGCACGTGCTGCGCTGCTTCGAGGACGAGGACGTGACCCACGTCGACGGCAGAGTCGATCCGGTCTCGGACGCCGAGACCATCGAGACCGAGCTGATGGTTGCCGACATCGAGAGCCTCGAAAAGCGGCTTCAGGGCATCGTGCGCAAGGTGCGCGGCGGCGACAAGGAGGCGATCCAGCAGGAGCGCCTGATGAAGGCGGCTTTGGCCGCGCTGGAACAGGGCCGGCCCGCGCGCACGGTCGAGATCGACGCCGAGGATCTCAAGGCGTGGCGGATGCTGCAGCTGCTGACCTCGAAGCCGGTGCTGTATGTCTGCAACGTCGACGAGGGCGACGCGTCGACCGGCAACGCGCTCTCCGAGGCGGTGGGCAGGATGGCGGCCGAGCAGGGCAACAGCCACGTGGTGATCAGCGCCAAGATCGAGGAAGAGATCAGCCAGCTGGACGACGACGAGGCGGCCGAGTTCCTGACGGAGCTGGGGCTGGCCGAGGCGGGGCTCGACCGATTGATAAAGGCCGGCTACGAACTTCTTGAATTGCAGACCTATTTCACCGTAGGCCCCAAGGAGGCGCGCGCCTGGACGATCGCGCGCGGCACGAAGGCGCCGCAGGCGGCGGGCGTGATCCACGGCGATTTCGAGCGCGGCTTCATTCGCGCCGAGACCATCGCCTACGACGATTTCGTCAGCCTCGGCGGCGAGCAGCCGGCCAAGGACGCGGGCAAGATGCGCGCCGAGGGCAAGGCCTATACCGTGCAGGACGGCGACGTGCTGCACTTCCTGTTCAACACCTGATCGCGGGCGGGGCCGCGTGAAGTGGCGGGGGCGCTGCTCTCATGAGGTAGTGGGACTCTGCCCCCCGTCGCGCTGTCGCGCGACTCCCCCGGGAGATTTCCGGACCAAAGAAGCCGCGCCGGGGTTCCATGGCGTTGGCGGTGGCCGGCCCTAGAAGGCGCGGAAGGTCAGCGTGGTGAGCGTGCGCTCGATCCCGTCGATGACCAGCAGGTTGTCGTTGATGTACTTGCCGATGTCGGCCTCGTCGGGAATGTACATCTTCAGCAGCAGGTCGTACTCGCCGCTGGTCGAGTAGAGTTCCGAGTGGATCTCGCGCAGGGCGATGTCGCTGGCGACGCGGTAGGCGGTGCCGGGCTTGCAGCGGATCTGGATGAAGACGCAGTTCATGGATGCTCCGGGCCTCGGGACGTTGCGGGTACGCTGCGACATGACCGCAAATCGGCGCGGGTTTCCAGCCCTTCCGGTTCGCGAGAGGCGCGTTTCCTAAGCGCACACGATTTAGGCACCGTGCGGCGATCGTGCCTGCGGAGCGGGCAACGCGTTCCCGTCCGGCCGGGTGCGCGGCGCCGGACGCGGGGACGGCTTGTCCGGCGCGGCGGGTGCGGGTTTCCTGCGCAACGTCCACCTTGCGGGCGCAGGCAGGAGGCAGCGCCATTCCCTATGATCGTGGTCCGGATGATGGTGGCTTGCCCGGCATCGAGCCGCCGGCGGCGGCGCAGCGCGCGCGCGGCGCCGCGCTGCTGGCGGCGCACGCGGCGGGCGGACGGACTCGCATCGCCGACCTGTCGATGTCGGGCTGCGCCAAGCTGCTGTTCCCGCGCCCGGCCGGGCCTGCGCTGGACGCGGTGCTGCTGAACGCCTCGGGCGGAGTGACGGGCGGCGACAGGCTGGCGCTGGAAGTGCGGGCGGGGCCGGGTGCGGCGGCCCGCATGACCACGCAGGCGGCCGAGCGGGTCTACCGCGCGCCGGTCTCCGACGCGCCGGGCCGGGTCGAGACGGCGCTGACGGTGGAGGCGGGTGCAGTGCTGCACTGGCTGCCGCAGGAGACGATCCTGTTCGACGGCGCGGCGCTGGACCGCCGCCTGCGCATCGACATGGGCGGCGATGCCAGGCTGATCGCCTGCGAGGTGCTGGTCTTCGGCCGCGCCGCGATGGGCGAGGTGCTGCGCGCGCTGCGCTTGCGCGACCGGATCGACCTGCGCCGCGAGGGGCGCCTGGTCTTCGCCGACCGGCTGCGGCTGGAGGGTGATGCCGCCGCCGCACTCGCGCGGGCGGGCGTGGCGGGCGGCGCGGGGGCGATGGCCTCGGTCCTGTGGGCGGCACCGGAGGCGGGGGCGCGGGTGGATGCGCTGCGCGCCGCACTGCCCGCCACCGCCGGGGCCAGCGCGCTCGATTCCGACCTGGTGTTCCTGCGCCTGCTGGGGCGCGACGGGTACGCACTGCGCAAGTCCCTGATCCCGCTGCTGGAGCGCCTGACCGAAACCGACCTTCCCCGACCCTGGATGTTGTGAGCCATGAACCTGACCCCGCGCGAAAAGGACAAGCTGCTGATCTCGATGGCCGCCGAGGTGGCGCGCCGGCGCCTGGCGCGTGGCGTCAAGCTGAACCACCCCGAGGCTGTCGCGTTGATCACGGACGCCGTCGTCGAAGGCGCGCGCGACGGTCGCACCGTGGCCGAGATGATGCGGCTGGGCGCGCAGGTGGTCACGCGCGAGCAATGCATGGAAGGGGTACCCGAGATGATCCACGACGTTCAGGTCGAGGCGACGTTCCCGGACGGGACCAAGCTGGTGACCGTGCACGAGCCGATCCGATGAGCCGGCTGATCACGTCGGCGGCGCTGTTCGCCGCGCAGGCGCACCAGGACCAGACCCGAAAGGACGGGGTCGCGCCCTACATCAACCACGTGCTCGAGGTGGCCGACCTGGTCGCCTGCGCCGAGGCCGGCGAGATCGAGATCGCGAGCGCACTGCTGCACGACGTGGTCGAGGACAGCGAGACCGGCGTAAACGAGATTTCGCGCCGGTTCGGCCCGCGGGTGGCGCAGATCGTGGACGGGCTGACCGACGATCCCGCGTGGGAGGAACTGCCGCGCCCCGAGCGCAAGGCGCTTCAGGCCGAGCACATGGCGCGGGCGACGCAGTCGGTTCGGCTGATCAAGATCGCGGACCAGACCTCGAACCTGCGCGACCTCGTGCGGCTGCCGAAGGGCTGGACGCGACGGGAGGCCGCCGACTACATCGCCGGGGCCAAGCGCGTGGTCGATGCCTGCCGCGGCGCAAGTCCGTTCCTGGAAGTGACGTTCGACAATGCCGTCGCCGAGGCGATGCAGAAGATCGAGGAGTTCCCGTCGTGATTCCCGGAGAGGTCCTTCCCGCCGAGGGGGCGATCGCCCTCAACGAGGGCCGCGTGCCGGTGACGCTGATGGTCGCCAATACCGGCGACCGGCCGGTGCAGGTGGGCAGCCACTACCATTTCGCCGAGGCGAACCCGGCGCTGGACTTCGACCGCGATGCGGCGCATGGCATGCGGCTCGACATCGCCCCGGGCAGCGCGGTGCGGTTCGAGCCGGGCCAGCGGCGCGAGGTCACGCTGATCCCGGTGGCGGGCGCGCGGCGCATCTTCGGCTTCAACCAGATGGTGATGGGCGATCTCGGCCCCTCGTGACACGAGAGCACCGCGATGCGCCCGTCGCGTCCCGGTGCCATCCATGGCGAAACTTTCGCCGAAAACCGATACCGAGCGCCGCAGGGCACGGGCGACCGAAGGGCCCCGGCCGCGCGGGCGCCGAAAGACCCGGAGTTTGAAATGATCGACGTCTTCGCCCCCTATCGAATGTTCAACCAGACCCTGCGGACGGGCATGATGGTCTGGGACGTGCAGGTCGTGATGACCCTGCGCATGATGGGCCTTGCCGGCGCCTGGAGCATGCCGCCCGGAGAGGCCGTGCGCATGGTGACGGAAAAGCCGCCCGCCTTCGCGCAGGCCTTCGCCGCGTGGCAGAAGGCGATGGTGAGCGGCCGCGGGATCGAGGCGGCCGGCAACGCCTTTTCCGCGCCGCTGTCGCGCAAGGCGCGGGGCAACCGTCGGCGACTGACGCGCGTGAAGACCCGGACGCTCGGGTCGAAATGATCCCGCGGCGCGGCCGCCCCGGAACATGCCGGGGCCCGCGCCCCGAACACTTGCGGGCGCGTGTCGCCCCAGCACGGCGGGCGCGCGTCGCCCCACATTGAAAGGACCGACCATGCCCGCCACCATCCCGCGCGCCGAATACGCCGCCATGTTCGGCCCGACCACCGGCGACCGGGTGCGCCTGGCGGATACCGACCTGGTGATCGAGGTCGAGCGCGACCACACCACCTATGGCGAAGAGGTCAAGTTCGGCGGCGGCAAGGTGATCCGCGACGGCATGGGGCAATCCCAGGCCACGCGCGCGGCCGGGGCGGTCGACACGGTCGTCACCAACGCGCTGATCGTGGACTGGACCGGCATCTACAAGGCTGACGTGGGCCTGCGCGACGGGCGCATCCACAAGATCGGCAAGGCCGGCAACCCCGACACCCAGCCCGCCGTGGACATCGTCGTCGGCCCCGGGACCGAGGTCATCGCCGCCGAGGGCAAGATCCTGACCGCGGGCGGGATCGACAGCCACATCCACTTCATCTGCCCGCAGCAGATCGAGGACGCGCTGCATTCGGGCCTGACGACCATGCTGGGCGGCGGCACCGGGCCCGCCACCGGCACGCTGGCCACCACCTGCACGCCGGGCGCCTGGCATATCGGGCGGATGCTGCAGGCGGCGGACGCCTTCCCGATGAACCTGGCGTTCGCGGGCAAGGGCAACGCCTCGCTTCCCGGGGCGCTGGTGGAACAGGTGAAGGCCGGCGCCTGCGCGCTGAAGCTGCACGAGGATTGGGGCACCACGCCGGGCGCGATCGATTGCTGCCTGTCGGTGGCCGACGATTGGGACGTGCAGGTGATGATCCACACGGATACGCTCAACGAGAGCGGCTTCGTCGAGAACACGTTGAAGGCGATGATGGGCCGCACGATCCACGCCTTCCACACCGAGGGTGCCGGCGGCGGACATGCGCCGGATATCATCAAGATATGCGGCGAAGCTCATGTTCTGCCTTCATCGACGAACCCGACCCGGCCATTCACCGCGAACACGCTGGAAGAGCATTTCGACATGCTGATGGTGTGCCACCACCTCGACAAGTCGATTCCCGAGGACGTGGCCTTCGCCGAAAGCCGCATCCGGCGCGAGACCATCGCTGCCGAGGACATCCTGCACGACATGGGCGCGTTTTCCATCATCGCGTCCGACAGTCAGGCGATGGGCCGCGTCGGAGAGGTGCTGATCCGCACCTGGCAGACCGCCGACAAGATGAAGAAGCAGCGCGGGCGCCTGCCGGGCGAGACGGGTGCGAACGACAACCTGCGGGTCCGCCGCTACATCGCGAAATACACGATCAACCCGGCGATCGCGCACGGGTTCGCGCACGAGACCGGCAGCATCGAAGAAGGCAAGCGTGCCGACCTGTGCCTGTGGGACCCGGCCTTCTTCGGCGTGAAGCCGCAGCTGGTGCTGATCGGCGGCACCATCGTCTGCGCGCAGATGGGCGACCCCAACGCGTCGATCCCGACGCCGCAGCCGGTCTACTCGCGGCCCATGTTCGGCGCCTACGGGCGCAGCGTCGAACGCTCGGCCGTGACGTTCGTGTCGGCTGCGGCGCAGCAGGACGGTATCCGCGACGCGCTGGGGCTGGCGAAGGACACGATCGCGGTGCAGGGCACCCGCGGCGTGACCAAGCGCGACCTGAAGCTTAACGACGCGCTGCCGAAGGTCGAGGTCGACCCCGAGACCTACGAGGTGCGCGCCGACGGCGAGCTGCTGACCTGCGAGCCCGCCGAAACGCTGCCGATGGCGCAGCGGTATTTCCTGTTCTGACCCCGAGGTACCCATGCTGACCGCCCGCACCTATCACCCGCACGTCCACGGCACGCCCTTCGACCGGCTAGTGCTGGATTACGAGGCCCGTTTCCTGCGCCGCAAGGTGCTGACCATGGCCTCGGGCGCGGGGCTGCTGGTGGATCTCGCGCAGACCACGTCGCTGGACGACGGGGGCGTGCTGGTCACGACCGAGGGGCACGAGATCGCCGTCGAGGCGGCGGCGGAGCCGTTGCTGGCGATCACCGCGCCGGACCTGCCGCGCGTGGCATGGCACGTAGGCAACCGCCACACGCCCTGCCAGATCGAGGCGGGGCGCCTGCTGATCCGGCCCGACCACGTGATCCGCGCCATGCTGGAACAGCTTGGTGCGACGGTCGGAGAGGTGACCGAGCCTTTCACGCCCGAGGGCGGCGCCTACGGGCACGGGCGCACCCACGGCCACGATCATTCGCATTCACATTCGCATGCCGAGGCTCATGGCGACGCTCATGCGCGCGCCCATGCGGCGGCGCACGATCATCCGCATGGTCCTTGATCCGCACCTGGTCCTGCACCAGCTGTTCTCGCCCGCCTTCCCGGTGGGGGCCTTCGCGTGGTCGCACGGGCTGGAGGCCGCTGTGCAGGACGGGCATATCGCGGATGCCACGAGCGCCGAGGCCTGGTTGCGCGACGTGCTGGAGCATGGCGCGGGCTGGAGCGACGCGGTGCTGTGCGCGCAGGCGGCGGCGGGCAAGAATCTGCGGGAACTGGTCGACCTGGCGCGCGCGCTCGCGCCCTCGGCCGAGCGGCGGGCCGAAACGCTGGAACAGGGCGCGGCCTTTGCCGCCACGGTCCGCGCGGTCTGGGGCGCGGACGTGCCCGGCGCGGCCTACCCGGTCGCGGTGGGCGCGGCGCTGCGCGCGCTGGACCTGCCGGTGGATCACGGGCTGCGGCTGTACCTGCAGGCCTTCGCCGCCAATCTTTGCGCCGCCTGCGTGCGGCTGGTGCCGCTGGGCCAGACCGACGGGCAGCGGATCACCCGCGCGCTGCAGCCGCTGTGCGCCGCGCTTGCCGCGCGGGCGCTGGCGGCCGACCTCGACGACATCGGCGGCTTCGCCCCCGCGCTCGACATCGCGAGCCAGCGGCACGAGGCGCTGCATTCCCGGATTTTCAGATCGTGACGGAGGCAAGCATGACATCCCCGAACGGCCCCCTGCGGGTGGGCATCGGCGGCCCGGTGGGCGCCGGAAAGACCACCCTGACCGCGGCACTGTGCACCGCCTTGCGCGACCGGCTGTCGATGGCGGTGGTCACCAACGACATCTACACGCGCGAGGATGCCGAGGCGCTGATGCGACGCCAGGTGCTGCCGCTGGACCGGATCCGCGGCGTCGAGACCGGCGGCTGCCCGCACACCGCGATCCGCGAGGATGCCTCGATCAACTTGGCGGCCATCGCGCAGCTGAACGCGGATTTCCCCGACCTCGACCTGGTGCTGATCGAGAGCGGCGGCGACAACCTGTCGGCGACGTTTTCGCCGGAACTGGCGGACGTGACGATCTACGTGATCGACACCGCGGCCGGCGAGGACATTCCCCGCAAGGGCGGACCGGCGATCACGCGGTCGGACATCCTGGTGGTGAACAAGACCGACCTCGCGCCGCATGTGGGCGCCTCGCTGGAGGTGATGCGCCGAGACGCGGACCGGATGCGGCCCGACCGGCCGACGGTCTTCGCGGCGATCCGCCACGGCGAGGAGGTCGAGCAGGTCGTAGACCTGCTGGCGCGGATAGGCGGGCTGGACGTGTTGCGCGTGGCCGGGTGACCTAGCCCAGGTAGCGCCGCAGCAGCTCGGCACGGTGGGCGAAGACGGTTTCCGAGTCGAAGCCCTCGCCGCAGGTGCGTGCCGCTGCCATGGCGCCGGCCAGCGCGGTGCGGTCGGTGTCGAACGCCGCGAGCCCCGCGGCCATCGCCGCCGCGTCGCCCATCGGGAAGAGCCGCGCCGCGCGGGGGTCGCGGCTCACGAGGTCGCGGGCATAGGCGCCGTCATGGCCCAGCAGCGGTGTGCCCGACGCGAGCGCCTCGATCAGGCAGCGGGGGCTTTCGGGGGTGCGGTGGCAGAACAGGAAGACATGGGCGGCGCGCAGGCTGCGCAGCACGGCGGCGCGGTCGGCGACGAAGCCGGGCAGCGAGACCGCGTCCGACAGGCCGGCGCGGGCGACGGCTGCCTGCATCGCCGGGCGTTCCGCGCCGTCGCCCAGCCACTTGGCGCGGAAGGCCACCCCGCGCGTCTTCAGCGCGGCGAGGGTGTCGATCCAGTCCATCGGGCCCTTCATGGCCTCGGCGCGGCCGGCATAGATGATGCGCAGGGGGCCGAGGCGCGCCTCGGCCTGCTTGGCGGTCAGTGCGTCCGCGTCGATCCGGTCGGATTTTTCGAGCAGGATGTCGTGCACCAGCTCGGCCGCGCGGGCATAGGGCGCGTAGGCTTCGTAGGTCTCGCGCCCGTGGAACAGGCCCAGCGTCGCGCGCGAGATGACCGCGCGTTCAAGTGCCGCCATCGGGCGCCGGTAGAGCCGCTTGCGCAGGCGCGCGCGCCAGGGGCCATGGTGCGCCCCGTGGCGCGTGACCTCGGATTCGACGCGGTCGGTCCAGATTGCGAAGCGCCGGTTCTGGCGCGCCGCCTCGAAGGCGGCGACGGCGCCCCAGTCACCGAAAAGCCCGCCGATCGCGAAGCAGGGATAGTCGCAGTCGCGGATCAGCGCCGCGATGCGCGCGCGCGTCGGGCGGTAGGCGCGCAGGAACTGGTCAGGGCGCCAAGCGATGGGCAGGGGATGCAGCACCAGGTTGGCGGGCAGGGCGGCATCGCGCGCATCGGTCCAGCCGGCGGGCGGAGGCATGTGCGCCACGGGCATCAGAACGTCGGCGCGGGCGAAATTCTCCGCCCAGCGCCGCAGGCCGATGATGGCCTGGTCCTCGATGTAGCGGCGACCGTCATGGTCGAACAGAGAGACCGGCGCATAGACCAGCACGCGCCCCGTCGGTTCCGGCATTCTTACCCCCTGCGCATCCGGGGTGAGGCTAGTCCGGGCGCGCGCGCGCGGCAACGCAGCAAAAAAACCGCGCCGGCAGGCGGCGCGGTTTCCCTTGTCTCGTGCGGTCCGGCAGGCGCCGTCAGGCGACCTTGCGGATCGTCTTGTCGTCGGTGCGGCCCATGAAGGTGTCGTGCAGGACCTTCACGGTCTTCTCGAAGTCGTCGCGGCTGATGACGAACTGCGCGTCGACCGTGCGGGTCGTCTGGTGGGCCGAGATCACGTCGACCTTGGCCTCGCGCAGCGCGCCCAGTCCGCGTTCCAGCACGTGCAGGCCGCGCAGGTCGCGCCCGATGACCGAGGCGATGGCGGTGGCGCGCACGTTGATCTCGGCGTTGGGATAGCGCTTGCCGAGATCCTTCTCGAACTCGCGCACGCGCGACAGGGGGGCGTCCACGTAGTGCGTGATCGTGTTGGCGTTGGTCACCTTCGACACGATGCGGATGTTGTGCCGCTTGAGCAGGTCCAGCGTGTTGGCGTCGTAGCCCTTCACGCCGACCATGTCCTGCTCGAACAGCTCGACCGCGTAGGTCTCGAGGCCGGTAACCATCTCGGCCACGCCCTGTTCGGCGGGCGCCTCGTCGATCAGCGTGCCGGGGTCCTCGGGCTCGAAGGCGTTGGTCACGCGCAGCGCGACCTCGGCCTGGCGCAGGGCCTTGGCGGCGGTCGGGTGGATCGCCTCCATCCCCATGTTGGCCAGCTGGTCGGCCACGTCGTAGTTGGTGTGGCCCAGCTTGCGCACGTTCTCGGCGCCGACCAGCTTGGGGTCAGCCGACGAGAGGTGGAATTCCTTGTGGATGATCGCCTCGCGCGCGCCGGTCAGGGCGGCGATCTGGCTGAACGTCACCTCGGAATAGCCGCGGTCGAACTGGGACATCAGCCCTTCGGAGCATTGCGCGTAGCCGGTTACGATCGGCATTTCCGTGGCGAAGTCGACGTCCGACAGCCCGTCGAGGATGCGCTCGTCCAGCGTCATCTCGCGGTCGTCACGCCAGCCCGACAGGTCGATCAGGCGCGCGTCGACGCCGTGGCGGCGCAGCAGCGCGGTGGTGACGAAGGCGGAATGCGCCTCGCCCAGGCCGGAGAGCAGTTCGCGCGTCTTGCCCATGTGCTCGGACAGGCGGAAATGGCCGTAGGAGCACAGGCGCTGCAGGTCGATCAGGCACGAGCGCGCGCCCTCGATCCGCTCGCGCAGGAAATCGCGCGCCTCGGCGCGGTCGGCCGGGTGGTCGAGCACCGCCTCCTGCGCCTCGCGCATGGCGGCCTCGACGCGGCTGAGGGCGCCGTGCCAGCCGTGATCCTCGGTCTCGTCAGCGAAATGGGCGTAGACGCCCGGCTCGCCGGTCTTCTTGTGTTCCAGCAGCAGGTTCGTGATCTCGCTGAAGGCGGAGACCACGAAGATGCGGTTGTATTCGGGGTTGTCGACGCGAAAGAGCGGCTGCAGCAGTTCGGTCACGCGCGACATGGATGTGCCGCCGATTTTCTCGACAGTATGCGATTGGGCGGTCTTGAGGGTCATTGGAAACTCCTGAGTGTGCTTCGAGGGGCGGGCGGGGGGCATACCCCCGCCTGCGGTCTCAGCTCACTTCGTCTGGTGCGGCGTAAGAGCCGTCTTCTCGGTGCACTTCGGTGCCGGTGACCGGCGGATTGAAGCAGCACGCCATCCACAGCTCTTCCTCGGCGCGCAGGGTGTGCTTGTCGTGCTCGTTGAGCGCGTACATGACACCCGGCTTGATCTCGTGCGTCTCGCCGGTCTTGAGGTCGGTGATCGACCCCTTGCCCTGCATGCAATAGACGCTCTCGAAGTGGTTCTTGTAGTGGAACGTGTGCTCGGACCCGGCTTCGAGGACGGTGATGTGGAAGCTGAACCCCATCCCGTCATTCGCCAGCAGCATCCGCACGCTGGTCCACTTGGCGTCGGCGACCACGCGGTCGCGTTCGCCTTTGACGATCTTGTCGAAATCCCTGACGATCATTGCCTGTTACTCCGCTGCCATCTTGGTTGTGTTCACTTCGCGCACGGCTTCGAGCAGGATGCCCAGGCCCTCGCGCAGGAGCGCGCTGGAGGTCGTCAGCGGTGCCAGCACCTTGACTACCTCGTCATGGGCGCCCGACGTCTCGATGATCAGGCCCTTCTCGAAGCAGCGCGCGCAGATCGCGCCGGCAAGCTCGCCGCCGCCCACGTCGACGCCCTGCATCAGGCCACGGCCCTTCAGAGTCGCCCCCTCGATCTCGTCCGCGACGGCCTGCAGGCCACTGGTCAGCTGCACCGACTTCTCGGCCAGCTCGCGGCTGAACGCGTCGTCCTTCCAGAACTTCTCGAGCGCGATGCGCGCGGTGACGAAGGCGTGGGTGTTGCCGCGGAAGGTGCCGTTGTGCTCGGCCGGCTTCCAGATGTCGTGCTCGGGCTTCACCAGCAGCGCGGCGAAGGGCAGGCCCATGCCGCTGAACGACTTGGCCAGCGGGATCAGGTCGGGCTCGATTCCCATCTCCTCGAACGAGAAGAAGGTGCCCGTGCGTCCGCAGCCGGCCTGGATGTCGTCTGCGATCAGCAGCGCGCCGTGCTTCTTGGCCAGGCGCGCGAGGCCCTGCATGAATTCCGTGGACGCGGCGTTCAGGCCACCTTCGCCCTGCACCGGCTCGATCAGGAACGCGGCCGGCGCGTCGATGCCCGAGGACGGGTTGTCGAGCATCTGCTCGATCAGCGACAGGCTGTCCACGTCGGGGCCGAAGGCGCCCTCGAACGGCATGTGCGTGGTGCCGGCCAGCGGCATGCCGCCGCCGTTACGCTTGCCGGCATTGCCGGTCGCGGCCAGCGCGCCCATCGTCATGCCGTGGAAGCCGTTGGTGAAGGTCAGGATGTTGGTGCGGCCGGTGACCTTGCGCGCCAGCTTCATCGCCGCCTCGACGGCGTTGGTGCCGGTCGGGCCGGTCATCATGACCTTGTAGTCCATGTTCCGCGGCTTGAGGATGATGTCCTCGAACGCGGTCAGGAAGGCCTGCTTGGTCTCGGTGTGCATGTCGAGGCCGTGGGTGATCCCGTCGGCCTGGATATGCTCGATCAGCGCGGCCTGCATGTCGCGGTCGTTGTGGCCGTAGTTCAGCGACGAACAGCCCGCCAGGAAGTCGATGTAGCGGTTGCCGTCGACGTCCCACATCTCGGACCCCTTGGCGCGGTTAAAGCTGGTCGGGAAGCTGCGGCAATAGCTGCGCGCCTCCGATTCTCGGCGTTTGTAGATGCTCAGATCGTTGGGCATTGGAATACCTTTCTTGAAGTACGGGGGGTGCGATCAGGCGGCGCGCGTCAGCGCGGCCGGCAGCGTGATCGTCACCATGTGTTCGGTGTCGTGCGCACCCTGGAAGTGGGTGTCGCGGGTGAAGTGCGCTTCGGAATCGAGGAACCCGTCGTGCGTGCGTGCGAACTTCTTGAACAGGCCCCATGACGCGCCGTTGTCGGCGGTGATAGTGGTCCGCAGGCGGCGCACGCTCTTGCATTCGTCGCGCTCGAGCAGGGCGTTCAGCATCCGCTGGCCAAGCCCGCAGCCGCGCGCCTTCTCGGACACGGCGACCTGCCAGACGAAGACGGTGCTGTCGTCGTTCGGCAGCACGTAGCCCGAAACCCAGCCGACGATCTCGCGGTTCATCTCGGCCACGACGCAGGTGTCCCGGAAATGATCCGACTGCAGGAGGTTGCAGTACATCGAGTTCTCGTCGAGCGGCTTGCAAGCCTTGATCAGTTCCCACACTTCGGCACCATCCTCGCGGACGGGCTTGCGGAACGTGATCTGGTCTTTGGTGTCGACGCTGTGAAGCTTGCTCACGGGGTCACCTCGCTGTTTTGCTTTGCATGGCTAAGTATATACTTTGCGGCCGATGCTTCAAGGGGCTAAGTAATTTTCTTCCCCGATTTGCCGGACTTGGCGATTTTCCTTTGAATACAGGGAAATCTCGCATATATCTAGTGCCTCATAACCAAAAATATAACGTAAGCCTAAGTGAAGCCCATGAATCATCCAGCGCGAAAGCCAAAGGACCCTTCGTCTTGTGAAGCCCCGCGTGCCGGGCTTAATGTCGGCTGGCCACAACTGGATCAGCCGATGGACCGCACAGACGACAGCCTTGTCGCAATCCGCCGCATTCTGCGCGCGACCGAGCTTTATGGCCGCAAGCTGGCGCGCGACGCGGGCCTGACGGCCGTGCAGTTGCGCGTGCTGCAGATTGTTTGCGAAAAGGGCCATGCCACGCCGACGGAGGTGGCGACCCGGATGGGCGTTACCCAGGCGACGATCTCGGCGCTGATCAAGAAGCTGGAAAGCTACGGCATGCTTGACCGCGAGCGGTCCAAGACCGACCGGCGGCAGACCCACCTGATCGTCACCGAGGCCGGCCGCGCCAAGGTGCTGGGGGCGCCGGACGCGCTGCAGCAGCGTTATGTCAAGGAATTCGAATCGCTGCCCGACTGGGAGCAGGCGATGATCGTCGCCGCGCTCGAACGGGTTGCGGCAATGCTGGACGCGGCGGATATCGACGCTTCGCCGGTGCTGTCGGTTGGAGAGATCCTGCCCGGGCCGGGCGCGCGCACCGAATCGGCGCGCTGAGCATGCTCAGCGGTTCGGCCCGCTGAGGCTTCTCGGCAATTGGGCCCGCTGGGTGTTCTCAGCAATTGGGGACGTTGACCGCCAGACCGCCCAGGGCGGTCTCCTTGTACTTCTCGCTCATGTCCGCGCCGGTCTGGCGCATGGTCTCGATGCACGCGTCGAGCGGCACGAAATGCGCGCCGTCGCCGCGCAGGGCAAGGCTGGCCGCAGACACCGCCTTGACCGCGCCAAGGCCGTTGCGCTCGATGCACGGTACCTGCACCAGGCCCTTCACCGGGTCGCAGGTCATGCCCAGGTGATGCTCCAGCGCGATCTCGGCAGCGTTCTCGATCTGCTCGGGGCTGCCGCCCATCACGGCCGCCATTCCGGCCGCCGCCATTGCCGCCGCCGACCCGACCTCGGCCTGGCAGCCGGCCTCGGCGCCGCTGATCGAGGCATTGTACTTCACCAACCCGCCGATCGCCGCCGCCGTCAGCAGGAAGTCGGGGATCTTCTTGCGTGACGCACCCGGCACGTGGTCCAGCCAGTATCGGATCACCGCCGGCACCACGCCCGCGGCGCCGTTCGTGGGGGCGGTCACGACCTGCCCGCCGGCAGCGTTCTCCTCGTTCACGGCCATGGCGTAGACGCTCATCCAGTCGTTGATCGTGTGGGGGGCGGACTGGTTGAGGCTGCGCTCGGCCTGCAGCTGGTCGTGGATCGCCTTTGCGCGGCGGCGCACGTTGAGGCCGCCGGGCAGGGTGCCGTCGGTGGCCAAGCCGCGGTCGATGCAATCGTCCATCACCTGCCAGATCCGCGCGATACCGCGGTCCAGCGCCGCCGGGCCGCCGCGGCTGTCCTCGTTGGCGCGTTTCATCTGGGCGATGGTCCGCCCGCTGTCCTTTGCCATCACCAGCATCTCGGCAGCGCTCTTGAAGGGGTAGGGCACGGCCGGGCCGGTGTCGGTGTCGCGGCCTTGCTTCAGCTCGGCCTCGGTCAGGACGAAGCCGCCGCCGACCGAGAAGTAGGTCTCGCGCGTGATGACGTCGCCCTGCGCGTCGGTGGCCATCAGGATCATCCCGTTGGCGTGGCCGGGCAGGGGCGGGCCGAAGTCGAAGCGCATGTCCTTTTCGGGGTCGAACGCCAGCGGGGGCAGGCCCTCGGGCTCTACGCGGCGGGTCTCGCGGATGCGCGCCAGCGCCTCCTCGGCGGCGTCCGCGTCGTAGGTGTCGGGCCGGAAGCCGGCGAGACCCAGAACGGTGGCGCGGTCGGTGGCGTGGCCCACGCCGGTGAAGGCCAGGCTGCCATGCAGCGAGGCGCGCAGGCCGTGCGGCGTGAACGGCGCCTCGCGCAGGCTGTCGAGGAACCGCGCGGCGGCGACCATCGGTCCCATCGTGTGGGACGAGGACGGGCCGATGCCCACCTTGAACATCTCGAAGACCGACAGGAACATTGGCTTGCCTTTGCTGGGTGCGCCTATCCGAACATGGGCGGGCCGCGCGGGCAAGGCAGCGATTCCGGGTCGCGCAGGGGCGCGCACCCGCCTATAAGGCGCCCGAACCATCAACTGGCCGCCCGCGCACGGCGCCGCACCGACCGAGGAGCTCCGCATGAGCACGGACCTGTCCCCCATCGACAAGGCGAAATACGCCGCCGCCCGCCGCGCCTCGGAGATGGTCGAGGACGGGATGCGCGTCGGCCTCGGGACCGGGTCGACCGCCGCGTGGCTGGTGCGCTGCCTGGGCGAGCGGGTGCGCGACGAGGGCCTGCGCTTTCGCGCGGTGCCGACCTCGACCCGCACGGCGGAGCTGGCGCGCGAGGTGGGCATCGAGGTGGTGAGCCTGGGCGACGCCGGCTGGCTGGAGCTGACCATCGACGGCGCGGACGAGTTCGACGCCGACCTGTCGCTGATCAAGGGCGGCGGCGGCGCGCTGCTGCACGAGAAGATCGTCGCCACGGCGTCGGACCAGATGGTGGTGATCGCGGATGCCGCCAAGGAGGTCGACACGCTGGGGCGGTTTCCGCTGCCGGTCGAGGTGATCGGCTTCGGCTGGCAGGCGACGCAGGCGCTGATCGAGGAGGCGCTGGCCTCGCTCGACGTGGACGGGCGCGACACGAAGCTGCGGATGGACGGCGACGCCCCCTATACCACCGACGAGGGCAACCGCATCTTGGACCTGCAGCTGGGCCGGATCGGCGATCCGCGGCAGATGGCGCTGGTGCTGAACCAGATCCCCGGCGTGGTCGAGAACGGATTGTTCATCGACATCTGCGACCGCGTCATGATCGGCCATTCCGACGGCCGGGTCGAGACGCGCGACCTGGCGACCGGCACCGTGACCGAGGACCAGGCCGACGAGGGCGGGAATCTGTTCACCGACCTGGACGGTTAGGCGCGCTTCCGGTGGCGTTCGCGTCCGCGCTGTGAAATACCTGCGCGCGCAGGCTGAAAAGGAGCGCGCGATGAGCGAATTCGACTACGACCTCTTCGTGATCGGCGGCGGATCGGGTGGCGTGCGCGCCGCGCGCGTGGCCGCCGGCGAGACCGGCGCCCGCGTGGCCCTGGCTGAGGAGAGCCGCTATGGCGGCACCTGCGTGATCCGCGGCTGCGTGCCGAAGAAGCTGATGGTCTTCGCCTCGGAATTCAGCCACATGCCCGACGCCGCGCGCTGCTACGGCTGGGACATCGCGGATGGCTCCTTCGACTGGAAGACCTTCCGTGGCCACCTGCACGAGGAACTGGACCGGCTGGAAGGCGTCTACCGCAAGATGCTGAAGGGCTCGGGGGTCGAGACATTCGACGCCCGCGCGCGCCTGCGCGATCCGCATACGGTCGAGCTGTCGACCGGCGAGGTCAAGACCGCAAAGCACATCCTGGTGGCCACCGGCGGACGCCCGGTGCGCCCCCAGGTGCCGGGCGCGAATTGCGGCATCGTCTCGGACGACATCTTCGACCTGGAAGACCTGCCGAAATCCATCCTGATCATCGGCGGCGGCTACATCGCGTGCGAGTTCGCCTGCATCCTCAACGGTCTGGGCGTCGAGGTGACGCAGTATTACCGCGGCGCGCAGATCCTGCGCGGCTTCGACGAGGAAGCCCGCGGCCTGATCGCCGACGCGATGAAGGAAAACGGCATCGACCTGCATGTCGGCACCAACATCGCCAGTCTGGTGGCCGCAACCGGCGACGAGGACCCGAACCTCGACGCCGCGCACATGTCGGGCCCCGTGGAGGCCGCGCGCTACGGCACCTCCGAACCCGAGCCCGGCCCTGGCGTGCCGGTGCGGGTCAAGGGCACCAACGGCCAGGACCGGGTGTTCGACATGGTACTGTTCGCCACCGGCCGCGCGCCCAACACGGACGACATGGGGCTGGAAGAGGCCGGCGTCACGCTGGGCAAGCGCGGCGGGATCTCGGTCGACGAGTATTCGCAGACCAGCGTGCCGTCGATCTACGCCATCGGAGACGTGACCAATCGCGTGAACCTGACGCCGGTGGCGATCCGCGAGGGGATGCAGTTCGTCGAGACCGTGTTCAGGGGCAACCCGACGCCGGTCGACCACGACCTGATCCCGTCAGCGATCTTCACCCAACCGGAATTCGGCACGATCGGCCTGACCGAGGAAGAGGCCCGCGACCGCGAGCCGGTCGAGGTCTACGCCACCTCGTTCCGGCCGATGAACACCGCCTTCGCCGGCCGACCCGACCGGGTTCTGATGAAGCTGATCGTGTCGAAGGAGACGCGCAAGGTTCTGGGCTGTCATATCGTCGCGCCCGGCGCGGGCGAGATGATCCAGCTGGCGGGGATCGCGGTCAAGATGGGCGCCACGAAAGAGGATTTCGACCGCACCGTGGCGGTTCATCCCACGATGGCCGAGGAACTCGTGACGATGCGGCAGCCTTCGCGCAGCGGCTGATCGGGTTGATTTTCGCGCCCGCGCGCACACCTACACGACGTGGAAGACGAAGAGGGAAGAGACTTCATGGCAGGACACAGCGGCGGCCCCTGGGGGGGCGGCGGTGGCTCGGACGGCGGTGGACGCCGGCCCGAAGATGGCGGCCCGCGCGGCCCGAACGGCGGCGGCCGCGGAGGCCGCGGTGGTGGCGACAACCAGATCCCCGAGATCGAGGAACTGATGAAACGCGGCCAGGACCGGCTGCGCGTGCTGATGGGCGGCCGTGGGGGCGGCGGCAACGGCACGGGCGGCGGCCCCGGCGGCAGCGGCGGGCCGTTCTTCACCCGCGGCACGATCGGCATCGCGGCGCTGGCGCTGGTGGCGCTCTGGGGTTTCGCAAGCATCTACACCGTCCGGCCCGAAGAGCAATCGGTTGAGCTGTTCCTGGGCGAATTCGCCTCGACGGGGCAGCCGGGCCTTAACTTCGCGCCTTGGCCTGTGATGACCCACGAGGTCGTCAACGTCACCTCTGAGCGGACCGAGACGATCGGCGTGGGCCGCGGCACCGGCGATGGCCTGATGCTGACCACCGACGCCAACATCGTCGACATCGAGTTCCAGGTCGTGTGGAACATCAGCGATCCCGCGCAGCTTCTGTTCAACGTGCGCGATCCGCAACTGACCGTGCAGGCGGTGTCGGAATCGGTCATGCGCGAGATCATCGCCGCGTCGAACCTGGCGCCGATCCTCAACCGGGACCGGGGCCTGATCGCCGACATGGCGCGCGAGCAGATCCAGGAAACGCTGAACGAATACGAATCCGGCATCAACGTGGTGCGGATCAACCTCGATACGGCGGACCCGCCGGCCGAGGTGATCGACGCCTTCCGCGCCGTGCAGGCCGCCGAGCAGGAGCGTGACCGGCTGGAACGCCAGGCTGACGCCTACGCCAACCGCGTCGTCGCGGAAGCCAGGGGTTCGGCCGCGCAGGTACGTGAGCAGGCCGAAGGCTACCGCGCTCAGGTTGTCAACGAGGCGCTGGGTGAAGCGAGCCGCTTCAGCGCGGTGCAGACGGAATACGCGCAGGCGCCCGACGTGACGCGCCGCCGGCTGTACCTGGAGACCATGGAACGTGTCTTGGCAGATGTGGACAAGATGATCCTGGACGAAGCCGTGGCCGGAGGCTCGGGCAATGGCGGAGGCGGGGGCGTGGTGCCCTACCTTCCGCTGAACGAGTTGCGCCGCAACGGCAACGTCGGCGGCAACACTGCCGGCAATACTGGCGGCAACATGGCCGGGAACACTGGCGTGGGGGGCAACTGACATGCGTAAGGGAATCGTAATTCTGGTCGTCGCGATCGTGGCGCTGGTGGTGATCCTGTCGTCGGTCTTCGTGGTCGACGAACGCGAAAAGGCGCTGGTGCTGCAGTTCGGCCAGATCCGCGACGTCAAGGAAGAGCCCGGGCTCGCCTTCAAGGTTCCGATCATCCAGGACGTGGTGCGCTATGACGACCGCATCCTGTCGCTCGACACGGAGACGATCGAGGTCACGCCGGCCGACGACCGCCGCCTGGTGGTGGACGCCTTCGCGCGCTACCGCATCGCGGACGTGGTACAATTCCGGCAGGCAGTTGGCGTGGGCGGCGTTGCAACGGCCGAGGACCGGCTGAGCTCGATCCTCAACGCGCAGATCCGCGAAGTGCTGGGCGCCGACCAGGTGACATCGGACCGGATCCTGTCCGAGGAACGGGGCGCTCTGATGATCCGCATCCGCGATCAGGCCCGCGCGCAGGCGCGTTCCCTGGGTCTGGACGTGGTCGACGTGCGGCTTAAACAGACCAACCTTCCGGTCCAGAACCTCGAAGCGACCTTTGCCCGGATGCGGGCCGAACGCGAGCGCGAGGCCGCCGACGAGATCGCCCGCGGCAACGAGGCGGCGCAACGTGTGCGCGCGCTGGCCGACCGGACGGTGACCGAGACGATCTCGGAAGCGGAACGCGAGGGCCAGATCGTCCGAGGCGAGGCCGATGCCGAGCGCAGCCGGATCTACGCGACCGCCTTCGGCGCGGACCCCGAGTTCTTCGCGTTCTACCGCTCGCTCGAAGCCTACGAGTCGGCGCTTCAGGGCGAGAACTCGACCATGGTGATGACGCCCGACAGCCAGTTCTTCGAGTATTTCCGCAACGAGAATGCCGGTTCTCCGCTGACGGTGCCCGAGGACCAGCCGCAGCCGATAAACGAGGCCGGTATCGAACTGGAAAGTGACATGGTTCCCGACCGGTCCAACCCGGTCGCGCCGCGGGTCGAGGACCTGGAGGAAATGGACGACGGGGCAGGCGGGCCGGCGCGTCTGGGCGCGCCGGACGCGGGTCCGCAGGCCGGGTTCGAGGATGTCGATCCGCTGCCGGAAGACGAAGACGGCGACCCCGCTCCGCTGGGTGGAGAGGCCTTCGAGGACGAGGGCGCCGGCGACGCGCCGCCGCCGCTCGAGACCAATTGAGCGGGACTGACATCCTGACGGGAATCGCGCTGGTTCTCGTGATCGAGGGGCTGGTGTACGCACTGGCCCCTTCGCTTGTCGAACGCCTGCTCGAGGCCCTGCGCGCCATGCCCGTCGAGGCCCGGCGCACGCTGGGACTGGCCACGCTGGCGACGGGGCTGGTGCTGTTGTGGATCACGCAGGGCTAGGCGATCACGGGTTCCGCGTGGTCCGCTCACGCTTGCGCGAGAGCGGTGAAAAACGGGTTAAGTGTTGCCCGAAAGCGTCTATTCACGTCACTATCGAAACGCTGACCAACGCTTAAGGCGGCTCGCCGGGTGGCGGGCTGGCAGAGACAAGGAGATCCCATTGAAACCGGATTCTATCGCTCGGACGCGCAACCTGGCGACGCCGTTGCGCCTGTTCTGGATCACGACGCTGTCGATGGTGCTGATCATGTCGCAATCGCTGATGGCGAATGCGCAGGCCCGACCGCAATCCTTCGCCGACCTGGCCGAGCGCGTCAGCCCCGCCGTGGTCAACATCACCACCTCGACCATGGTCGCGGGGCGGTCCGGCCCGCAGGGCATCGTGCCCGAAGGCTCGCCCTTCGAGGACTTCTTCCGCGAGTTCCAGGATCGCGGCGGTCCCGACCGTCCGCGCCGGTCCTCGGCGCTGGGCTCGGGCTTCGTGATCTCGGAAGACGGCTATATCGTCACCAACAACCACGTGATCGAAGGCGCGGACGAGATCCTGATCGAGTTCTTCGAGGATTTCGAACTGCCCGCCGAAGTGGTCGGCACCGACCCCAACACCGACATCGCCCTGCTGAAGGTCGAGGCGGACCGGCCGCTGGTCTACGTCCCGTTCGGCGACAGCGACACCATGCGCGTGGGCGACTGGGTCGTGGCCATGGGCAACCCGCTGGGGCAGGGCTTCTCGGTCAGCGCGGGCATCGTGTCGGCGCGCAACCGGGCACTGTCCGGCACCTACGACGACTACATCCAGACCGACGCGGCGATCAACCGCGGCAACTCGGGCGGGCCGCTGTTCAACCTCGACGGCCAGGTGATCGGCGTGAACACCGCGATTCTGTCGCCGAACGGCGGCTCGATCGGGATCGGCTTTTCCATGGCGTCGAACGTGGTCACCCGCGTGGTCGAGCAACTGAAGGAATTCGGCGAGACCCGCCGTGGCTGGCTGGGCGTGCGCATCCAGGACGTGACTGACGAGCTGGCCGAGGCGCTGGGGCTGGAAGAGGCGCGCGGCGCGCTGGTCTCGGACGTGCCCGAGGGTCCGGCGATGGAAGCCGGTATGCAGGCGGGCGACGTGATCCTGTCCTTTGACGGGGTCGAGGTCGAGGATACCCGTCAGCTTGTGCGCGTGGTCGGCAACACAGCCGTTGGCAAGGAAGTGCGCGTGGTGGTCAACCGCGACGGAAAGACCGAGACGCTGCGCATCACGCTGGGCCGCCGCGAAGAGGCGCAGGCCGTGCCGGTGGCACAGCCCGGCCCGGATCTGCCAGAGGACGAGCCCTCGAGCCTCGAGGCGCTTGGCATGACCCTGTCGCCGCTCTACGACGAGATCCGCCTGGAGCTGGGCTTGTCCGAAGATCAGGACGGTTTGGCCGTGGTCGCGGTCGACGAGACCTCGGAGGCCTTCGAGAAGGGCCTGCAGGTCGGTGACGTCATCACCGAGGCCGGCCAGACCTCGGTCGAGACGCTGGCCGGCTTCGAGGAGCAGGTCGAAGCGGCCCGCGAGGCGGGGCGCAAGTCGATCCTGCTGCTGGTGCGCCGCGGCGGCGATCCGCGCTTCGTCGCGCTGAGCGTCGACGACGAGGAGTAAGCACACCCTGACAGGGTTGCACGAGGGCGCCTTCGGGCGCCCTTTTTCGTTTTCCGGCCGGCGCTCGATGCGGGGCGGGCGCTACTCGAGGCTGGAACGCGGTACGACGACCAGCCCCAGCGCGCGGGCCGTCTCGATCGACAGCTGGTCGCTGTTCAGTCCCTTGCCCGCTTGGTATTGCCTGACGGCGCTGCGCGTGGAACCGTCCATGCGGCCGGTGGGGGCGCCCACGTAGAAGCCGCGCGCAGCCAGCGCACGTTGCAGCGACGCGATGAAGGCGGGCGTCATGACCGCCGGGCAGGGGGCTTCGAACCGCATCTCGCCGCGGGGGCGGACGAGGCGCGGCACCATGGCGCGGCGGTAGACCGGCGCTTGCAGCACGGTGCCGTCCGGCGCGGTCTCGGCGGGTATGACCATGATCTCTCCGCCGACCTGTTCGTAGATCGCGGGTACGGGTTCTGTCGCCCAGCACCGTCCCTCGGCGTCGGGGGCCGAGCCGGCCGGGGGCTGCGGCACGGGGGCGGGCGCGCGATCCGCCGGCGCGGCCGCGCATCCCGCGACCGCAAGTCCCAGCACGAGGCGCAGGATCGCTCTGGACGTCCGGCGCGGACCGTCCGGGCGGGCACTGCCCGGCGCGGCGCCGGTAAGCACGGAAGGGGCCATGGAGGGTCTCGGCATCCGCGCTGGGGCCTTCTGTCGTGCCTGTCGCGCGCAGGTTAGCCGCTTGATGCGCCTTGCGAAAGAGGCTCGTCCAGCAGCGAATCCAGCATCGGCGAGATATCCTCGATCACCTCGGCCAGCAGGTGGGTCACGCCCGCCTCGCGCTGCAGGCGGCCGGTGACGCGCAGCATTCGCCCGGCGATCACCGCGCGGCGGAAGCGTTCGTACATCTTGCGCCAGACGATGACGTTGACCACGCCGGTCTCGTCCTCGAGCGTGATGAAGATCGTCCCGCCCGCCGTGCCGGGCCGCTGGCGCAGGATCACCAGCCCGCCCACCGTCACCCGCGCGCCCGGGGGCGGCCGGTCGAGCCAGGCCGCGGGCACGCAGGCGGGCGGGCGGGGCCAGGGCAGGGGCGTGGGAGGGGGCATGGCTGGTGCTTCCTGGACTGCACTATATGGAACATATGTGGAACATCAGCCGGGATTCGGCAAGCGGGCCGCGCGCCGGAACCGGAAAAGCGCCCGGAAGGGGCTGGCAGCGCGGCGCCTGCCCGACTACCTATGCGGCCGAACGCGAACGCAGAGACTGGGACAAGCGCATGGCGAAGATCACCTACATCGAACACAACGGAACCGAGCACGTCGTCGAGGTCGCCAACGGGCTGACCGTGATGGAGGGCGCGCGCGACAACGGCATTCCTGGCATCGAGGCCGATTGCGGCGGCGCCTGCGCGTGTTCGACCTGCCACGTCTACGTCCATCCCGACTGGGTGGCCAAGCTGCCCGAGCGCGAGGACATGGAAGAGGACATGCTCGACTTCGCGTTCGAGCCCGATCCGGACCGCTCGCGCCTCACGTGCCAACTGAAGGTGACCGATGCGCTGGACGGTCTTGTGGTGCAGATGCCCGAAAAGCAGATCTGAGGCGCGTCCGTCCCGAGGGGGCGCCGCGTCTTCGCGTGCGCTGCCAGCACGGTTCCGCCCGCGGCGCGTGTTCGGCGTCGCGCTTGTGGCTGCCGGTCGCCCGCGCCCCGTCGCGCGGCAATCGCCGGTCCCATGATCGAACTGTCGTCCGCCTCGCGCCACCGCCGGGCCAAGGGCTTTCGTGGGAGGGACAGTGTCCCGGTCCGGATCGTCCGGACGCACGTTTCGGTCTTTGCTTTCGCCGCCCGCGGCCCTACTGCTTCGCGCATGCGTATTCTGTTTCTTGGCGACGTGATGGGACGGGCCGGCCGGACGGCCGTGACCGAGCGTCTGCCTTCGCTGCGCCGCGACTGGCGGCTCGATTTCGTGGTGATCAACGGCGAGAACGCCTCGAACGGGGCGGGGATCACCGCCGCGCACGCCAGGCTGCTGTTCGAGGCCGGCGCCGACGTCGTCACGCTGGGCGACCATGCCTTCGACCAGAAGGACATGCTGCAGGCGATCGAGTCCGAGCCGCGCATCATCCGCCCCCTCAACTTCGCCAAGAACGCGCCGGGACGGGGCGCCGCGCTGTTCCAGGACGCGCGGGGCCGCAAGGTGCTGGTGGCGCAGGTGCTGGGGCAGGTCTTCATGAAGCGCCCCTTCGACGACCCGTTCTCGGCCGTGGACGACGCGCTGCGGCGCTTGGGCGGGCAGGCGCAGGCGCGCATCGTCGACATGCATTGCGAGGCGACGTCCGAGAAGATGGGCATGGGCCATTTCTGCGATGGCCGCGCGAGCCTCGTCGTCGGCACGCACACGCACATCCCCACCGCCGACGCGCAGATCCTGCCCGGCGGCACGGCGTTTCAATCGGATGCGGGCATGTGCGGCGACTACAATTCGGTCATCGGGATGGAGAAGACCGAGCCGATGCGCCGTTTCGTCACCGGCATGGGCAAGGCCCGGTTCGAGCCCGCTTTGGGCGAGGCCACGCTGTCCGGCACCTACGTCGAGACCGACGATGCGACCGGGCGCGCCACCCGCATCGAGATGGTGCGCCAGGGCGGGCGGCTGGTCGCCGCGGGCCCCTGAGCTGACGCGGATGGCACAGGAAGCGGGCGGTGCGCCGGGATCTTGCGCGGCTGCGGCGGCGCGCCACGTGGCGCGGGCTTGTGCCGCCTTTCGGGCTTCGACAGGATGCCTCGGGTTGAACGGGTGTCTTGGGGCCGCCGCATGGAATTGATCACGCTGGGCCAGACGGGGCAGGCGGTTGCGACGCTTGCGATCGTCGCCGCGATGTTCGTGCTTTTCGTGCGCGAGGTCTATCCGGTCGAGGTGGTCGCCATCGGCGGCGTCGCGGTGCTCCTGCTTCTCGGCTCGCTGTCTTACGATGCGGGACTGGCCGTGCTTGCGAACCCGGCGCCATGGACGATCGCGACGTTGTTCCTGGTGATGGGCGCGCTGGTGCGAACCGGGGCGCTGGACCGGCTGACCACCTATGCGCAGGGACGGGTGACCGAGCGCCCGCGCGTGGCGATCGTCGGCGTGCTGGCCTGCGTGGTGGCCGGCTCGGCCTTCATGAACAACACGCCGGTGGTGGTGGTGATGCTGCCGGTCTTCGTGCAGATGTCGAAATCGCTGCGCATCGCGCCATCCAAGCTGCTGATCCCGCTGTCCTACGCGTCGATCATGGGCGGCACGCTGACGCTGATCGGGACTTCCACCAACCTGCTGGTGGACGGCGTGGCGCGCGCACACGGGCTGGCGCCGTTCTCGATCTTCGAGGTGACGCCGGTGGCCGCGATCCTCGTGCTGTGGGGGCTGCTCTATCTTGCGTTCGTCGGCCGCTTCCTGCTGCCCGAGCGCGACAGCATGGCGACGATGCTGTCCGACCGCTCGCGCATGAAGTTCTTCACCGAGGCGGTGATCCCCCCCGACAGCAACCTGATCGGTCGCGAAGTCCTGGGCGTGCAGCTGTTCAAGCGCGAGGGCGTGCGGCTGGTCGACGTCATCCGCGGCGACGAATCGCTGCGCCGCAATCTCGAGGGCGTGGTGCTGCAGGTCGGCGACCGGGTGGTTCTGCGCACGCAGATGACCGAGCTGCTGTCGTTGCAGCGCAACAAGGAGCTCAAGCGCGTCGACCAGGTCTCGGCCAAGGAAACGACGACGGTCGAGGTGCTGATCACGCCGGGCTGCAAGATGGTCGGACGCAGCATGGGTGCGCTACGCTTGCGCCGCCGCTACGGCGTCTACCCGCTGGCGGTCCACCGGCGGAACCAGAATATCGGTCGCCAGATCGATGAACTCGTGGTGCGCGTGGGCGATACGCTGCTGCTGGAGGGTAACGCCGAGGATATCCGCCGTCTGGCCGACGACATGCAACTCGTCGACGTGTCGAAACCGTCTGCGCGCGCGTTCCGCAGAAGTCATGCGCCGATCGCGATCGGCGCGCTAGCGGGCATCGTCGTGTTGTCGGCGCTGGGCGTGGCGCCCATCCTGGCGCTGGCGGTCGTCGCGGTGGCGGTCGTGCTGCTGGCGCGCTGCATCGACGCGGACGAAGCGTTCTCGTTCGTCGAGGGCCGGCTGCTGGCGCTCATCTTCGCGATGCTGGCCGTGGGGGCTGCACTGGAAGAATCGGGCGCCGTGGCGCTGATCGTCGACGCGCTGGCGCCTTGGCTGGCGCTGCTGCCCGGTGCCATGCTGATCTGGGCGGTCTACCTGATGACCTCGCTGCTGACCGAGGCGGTGACCAACAACGCGGTGGCGGTGGTCGTCACCCCGATCGCCATCGGCCTTGCCGAGGCGGTGGGGGTCGATCCGCGCCCGCTGGTGGTGGCGGTGATGATCGCCGCAAGCTGCGCCTTCGCCACGCCGATCGGCTACCAGACCAACACGCTGGTCTATGGCCCGGGCGGCTACCGGTTCTCGGACTTCATCAAGGTCGGGCTGCCACTGAACCTCAGCATGGGCGTGCTGGCCGCGTTGCTGATCCCGGTGTTCTTCCCCTTGTAGGCTGTCTGGGGCTCTGCCCCCGCGCCGACGCCCACGAGATTCCTGCCGGAACGACGCGAGGAAGCCGTCTTCGGCGCGTGGCGCGGGCGGACTTGGCAAGGATGGCGGCGATGCGATAAGAGGGCGCAGTTCCAGACATCCGCATGAGGCACCGCCAATGGCCGGCCATTCCAAATGGGCAAACATCCAGCACCGCAAGGGCCGTCAGGACGCGGTGCGCGCCAAGCTGTTTTCGAAGTTCTCGAAAGAGATCACCGTCGCCGCCAAGATGGGCGACCCCGACCCCGACAAGAACCCGCGCCTGCGCCTCGCCATCAAGGAGGCCAAGGCCCAGTCCATGCCCAAGGACAACATCGAGCGCGCCATCAAGAAGGCCTCGGGCGGCGAGGGCGAGGACTACGAGGAAATCCGCTACGAAGGCTACGGCCCCAACGGCGTGGCGATCATCGTCGAGGCGATGACCGACAACCGCAACCGGACTGCATCGAACGTCCGGTCCACCTTCAGCAAGAATGGCGGCAACTTGGCCGAGACCGGCGCGGTCGCCTTCATGTTCGAGCGCAAGGGCGAGATCGTCTATCCCGCCTCGGCCGGTGACGCCGACACGGTGATGATGGCCGCCATTGAAGCCGGTGCCGAGGACGTGGAGAGCGGTGAGGAGGGTCACATCGTCTATTGCGCCGACACCGACCTGAACGAGGTCGCGACCGCGCTCGAGGCCGAGCTTGGTGAAAGCCAGTCGACCAAGCTGATCTGGAAGCCCTCGACGACGACCGAGCTTGACTTCGACTCGATGCAGAGCCTGATGAAGCTGGTCGACGCGCTGGAAGACGACGACGATGTGCAGCGCGTGACCACGAACTTCGAGGCTTCTGACGAGGTGATGGCGGCGCTGGATCACGCTGGCTAGATCCCGCCAGTGAAGCAAGCTGCACGCCAGGTCCAGTGGTCTACCTAGACGTCAGGACGTCTGTAACCGAAGCGGTCGATCAATAATCTTTCGCGCTCGGCTACCAGGTCGGCTGTCTCTGCGTCGTAGAAATGCTCGGCCTTGGTCAGACCCTTGCGCGATGTGTTGACGCGATCTTTCTCGCCGATCGCCGCGCGAGCCGTTTCTTCGTCGGCCCATCCGTGCCGTTCGATCAGGGCGACGAAATCTGCTGTCAGTCTTGCGGTCTGGATGAAGTCGTCGATATAGCAGTTTGCCTCCTCGAATGCGCGCAGCGAAGCGAGGTCGCGCAGGCGCCCGGAATGCAGGGTTCTCTCGTCGCGGCAATACAGGTTGCAGTAGCGATATGTGTAGAAGCCCGCGTAGCGGTGCAGGCCGGATGCGTAGTATGCTCCGGACAGCAACGCTGCGTAGCGTGGATGCATGACCTTACGCATCCACGCCCTGAACAGAGCGGGATCGTTCGCATCTGAGTACAGACGCCTGTTAGCCGCACGATTTTCCCGGAGGGAGACCGTCAACGCGGGTAGAAAGGACAGAGCCCCGCGATATCCCGCCAGGCGCAAGGACCGCCCCTTGTGTGGGCGAAAGGTTGTCAGAGATTTGTATGGTCCAGATCGCCGGCCGTCGTCGACACCGTATGCCCATAGGGAAATGTAATACTCCCACGGGTCGCGGACGGTCGCGAATTTCACCAGCGGGCCATCAATGACGTCCGGTGGCGGTTTGCCGTGTTTGTCGAGACGCCGCCGCGCGAAGTTCAGATCTTTAAGCCATTGAAAAACAGCCTCTGTGCCGGTCTTCTGTAGATCTACGTAAACGAAACGATCCGATAGAAACATGCGCAGACCCCGAGATTTCAATGCAAAGGGGTAGCACTGGCCATTTTACCTGTCGACAGCTATTTCCGACAAGGATCGATCTGGTCGCCATGCACAAACGCCCGCGCCTATTTATCGACGCAGTGAACGCATTTGAATCGAGCCGCGCGCTCGGCTTCTCGCCGATTATCGCCATTGGTGTGCAGAATGCTTCGCTCTGTGGTAGGGGCTGCTGCACTGCTTCCCGAGGGAGCCGGGCCTTGCCCCCGGCGGGCGGTTGCGCCAAGGGTTGAGCCCATGGAAAATGCGGCGCAGCGGCCCGGGGCAGGGGTCTTCTGGATGGTGGTGACGGGGCTGTGCTTCGTCATGGTCACGGCACTGGTGAAGCTTCTGGGCAGCCGCATCCCGTCGTCTGAATCGGCCTTCCTGCGCTACCTGATCGGCCTGGTGTTCCTGATCCCGATGATGCCCGCCCTGCGCGCCGTCAGGCTGACACGCCGCCAGTGGGGGCTGTTCACGCTTCGGGGCGCGGCGCACACGGTGGGCGTGGTGCTGTGGTTCTACGCCATGACCCGCATCCCCATCGCCGAGGTCACGGCGATGAACTACCTCAACCCGGTCTACGTCACGATCCTCGCGGTTTTCTTCCTGGGCGAGACGCTGGCGATGCGGCGCATCATGGCGATCATCGCGGCGCTGGTGGGCGCGGTGCTGATCCTGCGCCCGGGTTTCCGCGAACTCGACCCCGGCCATATCGCCATGCTGGGCACCGCGCTTCTGTTCGGCGTGTCCTACCTGACGGCCAAGATCCTGTCAGGCGAGGTCAGCGCCGCCGTCGTGGTAGGGATGCTTTCGATCACCGTGACCATCGGGCTGGCGCCGCTGGCGCTGGCGGTCTGGGTCTGGCCCACCGGGTGGGAGCTTCTGGTGCTCTGCGCCGTCGCGACCTTCGCCACCGCGGGGCACTTCACCATGACGCTGGCCTTCGCCGCCGCGCCGGTGACGGTGACGCAACCGGTGACGTTCCTGCAGCTGGTCTGGTCGGTGCTGATCGGCGCGCTGTTCTTCGCCGAGCCGGTCGACCCGTGGGTGATTGCGGGCGGCGGGCTTATCATGGGCGCGGTGGTCTTCATCACGTGGCGCGAGCACGTGCTGAAGCGGCGCGTGACCCCGCTTGTGAACGAGACCAAGGGCTGAGGCCCCACAAGATGCCGGGAAGGACTGCCCTGGATATTGATTGACTGGTCAATCAATATCTGGCAAGCAGCCCGCATGCCAAAGCTTGGACAGGAACAACTGCGCCGTGCAGCGCTGGTCGCCGCGACGGTCGAGGAAATCGGCGAACGCGGCTCGCTCGACGTGACCGTGGGCCAGATCGCGCGCCGCGCCGGCATGTCGACGGCGCTGGCGCATCATTACTTCGGCGGCAAGGCGCAGATCTTCTTGGCTGCCATGCGCCAGATCCTGAGCGATTACGGCGCCGAGGTGCGCACCGCGCTGGCCTCGGCCGCGCCGGGTCGGCGGCTCGAGGCGATCGTCGCGGCAAATTTCGCGCCAAGCTGCTTTGCGCCGACCACCGTGTCGGCGTGGCTGACCTTCTACGGGCTGGCCAACAGCGATGCGCAGGCGGCCCGGCTGCTGCGGGTCTACCAGGCGCGGCTGCGCTCGAACCTGGTGCAAGCGTTGCGCGGTCGCTGTGCCGACCCCGAGACGGTGGCCGAGACGCTGGCCGCGCTGATCGACGGCGTCTACCTGCGCGCCGCGCTGTCGAGCCAGGGCGTCGAGGGCGCCGCATGTCACGTCATCACGACCGCCTACGCGCTGATGGGAGAGACGCGATGAGTTCGAACATCCTGATCGTCATGGTCGACCAGTTGAACGGCACGCTGTTTCCGGACGGGCCGGCCGACTGGCTGCACGCGCCGCAACTGAAGGCGCTGGCGGAACGCTCGACCCGCTTCGCCAACGCCTATACGGCCTCGCCGCTCTGCGCGCCGGCGCGGGCCAGCTTCATGTCCGGCCAGCTTCCCAGCATGACCCGCGTCTACGACAACGCCGCCGAATTCGCGTCCGACATCCCGACCTACGCACACCACCTGCGCCGGGCGGGCTGGCAGACCTGCCTGTCGGGAAAGATGCACTTCGTCGGCCCCGACCAGCTGCACGGGTTCGAGCAGCGCCTGACCACCGACATCTATCCCGCCGATTTCGGCTGGACGCCCGATTACCGAAAGCCGGGCGAGCGGATCGACTGGTGGTACCACAACATGGGCTCGGTCACCGGCGCGGGCGTAGCCGAGATCACCAACCAGTTGGAATACGACGACGACGTCGCCCACCAGGCGCAGCAGAAGCTGTACGACCTTGCGCGTGGGCACGACAAGCGGCCGTGGTGCCTGACCGTCAGCTTCACCCACCCGCACGACCCCTACGTGGCGCGCAAGCGGTTCTGGGACCTCTACGAGGATTGCGAACACCTCCTGCCGACCGTGCCGGCGATGGATTACACCGATCACGATCCCCATTCGCAGCGGCTGTTCGACGCGAACGACTGGCGCAGCTACGCCATCACCGAAGACCACATCGCCCGCGCGCGCCGCGCCTACTTCGCCAATATCAGCTATCTCGACGACAAGATCGGCACGCTGCTGCAGACGCTTCAGGACATGCGGATGGCCGACGACACGGTCGTCGTCTTCGTCAGCGACCACGGCGACATGCTGGGCGAGCGCGGCCTGTGGTTCAAGATGAGCTTCTTCGAGGGGTCGTCCCGCGTGCCGCTGATGATCGCGCTGCCGGGGCAGGGCGGGCGCACCGTGACCGACCCGGTCTCGACCATCGACGTGACGCCGACGCTGGGCGCACTGGCGGGCGTGTCGATGGACGAGGTCGCCCCCTGGACCGCCGGCGAAAGCCTGCTGCCGCTGATCGACGGCGGCGCGCGCGAGACGCCGGTGGCGATGGAATACGCTGCCGAAGGCTCCATCGCGCCGATGGTCTGCCTGCGCCACGGGCAATGGAAATACACCGCCTGCCAGCCCGATCCCGAGCAGCTGTTCGACCTCGACGCCGACCCGCACGAGCTGACGAACCTCGCCGAAGACCACGCCCACGCCGAGACGCTCGACGCGTTTCGCGCGCTGGCGGCCGAGCGCTGGGATCTCGACCGCTTTGACGCGGACGTGCGGCAAAGCCAGGCGCGCCGTCACGTGGTCTACGAGGCGCTGCGGCAGGGCGGCTATTACCCGTGGGACTTCCAGCCGCTGCGCGACGCGTCCGACCGCTACATGCGCAACCACATGGATCTCAACGTGCTCGAGCACGACCAGCGCTATCCGCGCGACTGATACGAAAGGCCCCCGATGAGCTACGATCTTCAGCCCCCCGCAAGCCATTTCATCGACGGCCAGTACGTCGAGGATACAGAAGGCCAGCCCCTGCCGGTGATCCACCCCGCGACGGGTGCGACCATCGCCACGCTGCACGAGGCGACGCCCGCCATCATCAACCGCGCGCTGAACGCCGCGCGCCGGGCACAGGCCGAGTGGGCCGCGATGACCGGCGCCGAGCGCGGCCGCGTGCTGCGCCGGGCCGCTGACATCATCCGCGACCGCAACCATGCGCTGTCGGTGCTGGAAACCTGGGACACCGGCAAGCCGCTGCAGGAAACGCTGGTGGCGGATGCCGCCAGCGCCGCCGACGCGCTGGAGTATTTCGGCGGCCTCGCCGGCACGCTGACTGGCGAGCATGTGCAGCTGGGCGAGAACTGGGGCTACACGATCCGCGAGCCGCTGGGCGTCTGCGTCGGCATCGGCGCCTGGAACTACCCAAGCCAGATCATCGCGTGGAAATCCGCCCCCGCGCTGGCCTGTGGCAACGCGATGGTCTTCAAGCCGTCCGAGACCACGCCGCTGTCGTCGCTGCGCATCGCCGAGGTCCTCACCGAGGCCGGCGCGCCGGCCGGCCTGATCAACGTGGTGCAGGGCGCGGGCGCCGTGGGCCACGCGCTGGTCACCGATCCCCGCGTCGACAAGGTGTCGCTGACCGGCTCGGTCGCCACCGGGCGAAAGGTGTACGCCGCCGCCGCCGAAGGCATCCGCAACGTCACGATGGAGCTTGGCGGCAAGTCGCCCCTGATCGTCTTCGACGACGCCGATCTCGACAACGCGGTGGGCGGGGCGATCATGGGCAACTTCTATTCGACGGGTCAGGTCTGCTCGAACGGGACGCGGGTCTTCGTGCACCGGTCGATCCGCGAGGAGTTTCTCTCGCGGCTGAGCGAACGGCTGAAGGGCGTCGTCATGGGTGATCCGCTGGACGAGGCCACCAACTTCGGCCCGATGGTCAGCGAGCGCCAGCGCGAGATCGTGCTGGGTTACATCGAGAAGGGGAAGGCCGAAGGCGCGCGGCTGGTCGCAGGCGGCAAGGCCGTCGACGGCCCGGGCTTCTTCATCGAGCCCACTGTCTTCGCCGACGTCACCGACGACATGACCATCGCGCGCGAGGAGATCTTCGGCCCCGTCCTGTCGGTCCTCGACTTCGAGGATGAGGACGAGGTGATCGCCCGCGCCAACGACACCGAGATGGGCCTGTCCGCCGGCGTCTTCACCCGCGACCTTGCCCGCGCGCACCGCGTGATCGGCCGCGTCAAGGCGGGCACCTGCTACGTCAACTCGTACAACGACGCGCCGGTCGAATTGCCCTTCGGCGGCTCGAAGCTGTCCGGCGTCGGTCGCGAGAACGCGAAGGCCGCGATCGAGCATTACTCGCAGCTGAAGTCGGTCTTCGTGCGCATGGGCGATGTCGAGGCGCCGTTCTAGGCCGCTTCGCCCGTCCAATCTGACTCACCTATTCCCGCCCGAGGCTTCCGCCCCCGGCGCAGGACTCAAACATCGGAGATCCCGCCAATGCACGCGGATTACATCGTCGTCGGGGCCGGCAGCGCCGGCTGTGCAATGGCCTACCGGCTCGCCGAAGCCGGGCGCTCGGTCATCGTCGTGGAACACGGCGGGTCCGACTGGGGGCCGTTCATCAACATGCCCGGCGCGCTGAGCTACCCGATGAACATGCCGCGCTACGACTGGGGCTACCGGACCGAGCCCGAGCCGCACCTGGGCGGGCGGGAACTGGCCTGCCCGCGGGGCAAGGTGCTGGGCGGTTCGTCCTCGATCAACGGCATGGTCTACGTGCGCGGCCACGCGCTTGATTTCGACCATTGGCGCGATACAGGCGCCGACGCCTGGGGCTATGCCGACGTGCTGCCCTACTTCAAGCGGATGGAGCACTGGCATCCCGGGCCCCATGGCGGGGACCCCGCCTGGCGCGGCAAGGACGGCCCGCTGCACGTTACCCGCGGGCGGCGCGACAACCCGCTGGTGAAGGCCTTCGTCGAGGCGGGACGCGAAGCCGGCTACCCGGTCACACCCGATTACAACGGCCACCAGCAGGAAGGCTTCGGCCCCTTCGACATGACCGTGTGGAAGGGCGCCCGCTGGTCGGCGGCCAGCGCCTATCTGCGTCCCGCCAAGCGCCTCGGCGCGCGAATCGTCAACGGCCTCGTGCGCCGCGTGGTCTTCGAGGACGGCCGCGCCATCGGGGTCGAGGTCATCCGCCGCGGCCGCACCGAGACGCTGCGCGCGGGGCGCGAAGTCATCCTGTCGGCAGGCGCGATCAACTCGCCCAAGCTTCTGATGCTGTCGGGCATCGGGCCGGCGGCGCACCTGGCCGAACACGGCGTCGCGCCGGTCGCGGACCGCGCCGGCGTCGGCCGGAACCTCCAAGACCACCTCGAGCTTTACATCCAGCAGGCGGCCACCCAGCCGATCAGCCTGTCGAAGTACTGGAACCTCTTCGGCAAGGCATGGGTCGGGTTGCAATGGCTGCTCGCGCGCCGCGGGCCGGGCGCCTCGAACCAGTTCGAAAGCACCGGCTTCGTCCGCTCGGCAGCCGGGGTCGAGTATCCCGACATCCAGTTCCACTTCCTGCCCATCGCCGTGCGCTACGACGGCAAGGTCGCGGCCGAGGGGCACGGCTTCCAGGCCCATGTGGGGCCGATGCGATCCGCCTCGCGCGGTGAGGTCACGCTGCGGTCGCCCGATCCGGCCGAGGCGCCCAGGATCCAGTTCAACTACATGTCCGACCCGCAGGACTGGGCCGACTTCCGCACTTGCATCCGGCTGACGCGTGAGATCCTGGGACAGGAGGCCTTCGCCCCCTATCGCGGGCACGAGATTCAACCGGGCGCCGCGGTGCAAAGCGACGACGAGCTCGATGCCTTCATCCGCGAACACGTCGAAAGCGCCTACCATCCCTGCGGGACCTGCCGGATGGGCCGCGCGGATGATCCCGACGCCGTGGTCGACCCGCAGGGCCGGGTGATCGGGGTGGAGGGGCTGCGCGTGGCCGATGCCTCAATCTTTCCGCGCATCACCAACGGCAACCTCAACGCGCCCTCGATCATGGTCGGCGAGAAGATCGCCGACCACGTGTTGGACCGCCAGCTTCCGCCCAAGAACGCGCAGCCCTGGATCAATCCCGATTGGCGCTCTTCGCAGCGGTAACTGGTTAACCGGATATTAACGTTTCTCGGTCGTTGGTCTTGAAGCGAATCGCTCCAGAGTCATCTCTGGAGGGATGTTAAGAGTTTGTTCTCTGTTGGTGCTCATGGTCGGCGCGCTGCCCGTGGCCGCGGACCCGATCGAGGGCGTGGTGCGGGTGGTCGACGGCGACACGATCGACGTGGACGATACGCGCGTGCGTCTGCATGGCATAGACGCGCCCGAAAGGGATCAGCGCTGCGGCGGCGACGACGCGCCGATGTGGGATTGCGGCCTGTGGGTCACGCGCGTGGCGATGGACCGCTACGACGGACAGCGGGCCGACTGCACGGTGCTCGACACCGACCGCTACGGCCGCGCGGTAGCACGGTGCATCGTCCGCGGCGAAGACGTGGGGCGCGCGATGGTCGCCGACGGCCTGGCCTTTGCATACCGCGCCTATTCAATGGATTACGATCTGGAAGAGAAGGCTGCCGCGATCAACGATCGCGGCCTTCATGCGACCGAGGTCGCCGCCCCGGCCGAGTTCCGGGCCGCCGGCCGGCGCGCCCGCGCGTCACGAAACGCGGCCGCCGCGCCCGATGGCTGCGCGATCAAGGGCAACATCGCCCGCGACGGTGACCGCATTTTCCACGCGCCGGGCCAGCGCTGGTATTCCCGAACGCGTGTCGCGCTGGCAGAGGGCGAGCGGTGGTTCTGCTCAGAAGCCGAGGCTCGCGCGGCCGGCTGGCGTCGGGCGCGGCAGTAGCGCGGCGGCGCGAATCGGCTGCCACCCCCTTTCGCGCAGTGGATCAAGCGCGCGGCCGCGACCGATCGGTCACCGCGGCGAAGCGCGTGATCTGACCGGCATTTCCCGCGAATTCTCGCGGTATTTGCGCGGCAATTTCCTTGCGGCTTTGCACAACCTTTACCGCTGGCGGTCAAACTCCGATTTGACTGTACAGGAGGATCTCCGATGAAATTCGGTTTTATCAGTATGCTGGCGGGTTTCATCCTGATGGCCAGTAACGCACTTGCGTCGGGATGGCTCGTCGAGAAGGTCGGCGGAGACGTGTTTTACGCGCCCGACGGCCGCAGTTGGAGCGCATTGCACCCCGGGATCGAGCTTCCGAATGCAAGCTGGATACAGACCCAGCGGCAGGGACGTGTGCTTTTGACACGCGGCGAAGAGCGTATTCTCATTCGCCCCGATACTCTGGCGGCCGTCGCCACTTGGAATAACGGCGGCGTGAACACCAAGGTCGTGCAGCGCACCGGCGCCGTGGCCCTCGACGTCGAGGTGCGGACGCGCAAGCACGTCACCGTCAAGACACCGCACCTGGCCGCCGTCGTGAAGGGTACCGCCTTCGAGGTAACGGTCGGTGGCATGGAATCATCGGTTCGCGTCGACCGGGGCGCGGTCGATGTCAGCGATGAGGGCGGATCGGGCGCCACCCGCGTGACCGCCGGAATGCAGGCGACCGTTGCGCCTTCGCGCGGCCGCGGCGTCAGCGTCAGAGAGGCGCCGCCGGCGACCGCAGACGTCATCGAGGAAATCAGCGCTCAGATGGGGCCGGCCGAACCCGCAACGGTGCGTGCTGCCGGATCGAAGGGAAGGCTCGGGAATAACGGGAACTCGCGCGGAAACGGCAACGGCAATCCTGGCGGCAATGGCAGCGGCAATTCCGGCGGCAACGGGAATGGAAACGTTGGCGGTAACGGGAACGGCGGCGGCAATGGCAGCGGGAACGAAAACTCCGGTGGCAGCGGGAATGGGAACAGTGGCGGTAACGGTGGCGGTGCCGGGAACGGTAATACGAACGGCAGCGCCGGCGGGAACGGAAGTACGGGCGGCAACGGGAATGGCAATCCCGATGGCGGCGGCAACGAAAATTCCGGCGGCAACGGCAACTCCGGCGGCGGCAGCTCGGGCGGCAACGGCAACTCCGGAGGCGACGGCAGCTCGGGCGGCAACGGCAACGGGAATCCAGACGGTGCCGGAACCGACAATACCGGCGGGAGCGGAGGCGGAGACTCCGGCAGCGGCGGGAGCGGCAATTCCGGCAGCGGCAATTCGGATGACGCGGGCAACGGGAGTCCCGGCAGCAACGGGAACGGCAATTCCGGTGGCAACGGCCGCTCGGACATGCGCACAGATGCTTCCGGCGCCATGAACGATTACGCGAAGGCGCTTCTCCTGAAAGCCAGGATGTGACCTGAGTAAAACCACGCCCGGCGCGGCCGCCGAAGCGGCCGGGCGGGGCTTCCCCTCTGGTGCCAAAGCCGGGTCCTTCAGGTGAAATTGGCCCGGCCCTCGACGCACCACCACCTTTTTCAGGATGGCGAAGATGCTTTCAGGCAGCGGAAACCTGAGCCGGTTGACCGACGCCACTCCTGCTGTCGTGACCGGCCTTGTCGTCGGGATCGCCATGTTCTTCGACCTGCTCGCACCGCTCGATGTGGCGATCGGTGACCTGCGCATGGGCCTGAGCGCGCAACCTGTCAGCGGCCAGGTCGTCTACGTCGCGATCGACGAAAAGAGCCTGAAGGCCGTGGGCCAGTGGCCCTGGCCTCGCAATGTGCACGGCGCCCTGCTGGACCGCTTTACGGAAGCCGGAGCCCGCGACGTCTTTTTCGACGTCGACTTTGCCTTCGCGGGCGACCCACAGGGCGATCTCGGCTTCATCGACGCGCTGGAGCGCGCCGGAGGCGCCACGTATCTTCCGGTCTTCGCACAGCCCGCGACGATCGGCGGACCCGGGCCGGAGACGCTGGGCGCGAACATGCCCCACGCCCCGTTTCTGGACCTGAGTTGGCCTGTCCTGGTCAACGTGCCCGCCGATGGCGATGGACTGGTTCGGCACTACTACTACAGCGCCGAAGTGGCGGGCGAGGATATGGCGTCGGCCGCATCGTACCTGTCCGGGGCATTCGGACCCCGCGGCGAGGCCTTTGCCGTCAACTACGCGCTACGCCCCGACACCGTTCCGAGCCATTCCGCAATCAACGTGCTGCGCGGCGACGTTGCGCCAGACGCATTCGCCGGAAAGTCTGTGATTGTCGGGGCGCATGCGGTCGAACTGCGGGACAACTTCGCAGTGCCCGTCCACGGCATCGTCCCGGGGCCCGTCATTCACGCCCTCGCGGCCGAGACCCTCATGCAGGAAGTCGTTCCGACCCGGCGGGGCGGGTTGTCCACCATCGCCCTGTTGTGCGCTCTCATCGTCCTGCTGCAACGGCGGGATGAAAACTTCAGCGCCTGGACGTTCATCGCGAAGGCCGCTTTCTTTCTGATCGCGGTCGAGTTGGGTGCTCTCGTGCTGTTCCAGCGGAGTTCGGTACAGTGGTCGACCGCGCCCTTCTATCCCGGCATTCTGCTTTACGGAGCGTGGCGGTTGGGCCAGACCATCGATATCAGTCGTTGGGTCATTCGCGGTGCACGCGTCGAGATCGAAAACACCCGGCGGCTGCTCGAGCAGGTGTTCAACGACAGTTCGGACACGATCATCATCCTCGACGAGGTGCTGCATGTCCGCACCGCCAGCAAAAGCGCGATGGAGATGGGGATCGGCCGCGGCGAGGCGGCGCTGCCCGTCGCCTTTGCCGACGCGGCGCGCGATGCGATCCGGTGCTACCGCTCCGGCGCATGGCGCGCGCAGCCGCTTGCCGAGACCCGGCTGGGAGATCGCATTCTTCAGTTCACCGTCACGCCGTCCGTGCTCGAGGCATTGTCCGACGGGCTGAGAACCCCCGCAAAACAGGAGTACATCGCCACCATCGCCGCCCGCGACATCACGCATCTGCGAAAGCAAGAGGAAAAGCTGGCTTACCTGTCGGCGCATGACGAGCGAACCGGCGCGCTGCGACGACAGGCCTTCTTGCGGCTGGTGCATCAGCATCTGCTGGACCACGGCCGGATCGCCGTCTTCGCGTTCAACCTGCATCGGTTCAAGACGATCAATACGACGCTGGGCCGGGACGTCGGCGACCTTCTGCTGGCCGAGGTGGTCCGACGGTTGCTTCACGACGTCGAACGCCTGTCGCCGGTAGTGCGCCTGGACGGCGATTCCTTCGCCCTATTCGCCACCTGCGCCTTGGGCGACGCTTCGCCTGCCGACCTGGCCGAGCAGATCCACGAATCCGTCACCAGGCCTTACGAACTCTCGGATGCGCGCGCCTTGGTCGGGGCCCGCGTCGGCTATTTCGACACGGGCGAGGGGACGGAACTTTCCGCGCAGGCGGTGCTGGACCAGGCCGAGGACGCGCTGGACGAAGCACGGCAATTCGGCGGATCGCGCATCGCGCGGCACGACCCCGACAAGACCCGCAGGAAGACCCGCGCGCGGGACATCGAGCGCGCCATGTGGACCGCGATCGACGAGGAGGAACTCAGCCTCGTTTACCAGCCGCAGGTCGACATGCGCGACGGCCGGCTGATCGGGGTAGAGGCGCTGCTGCGCTGGACCAGTCCGACGCTCGGCCGGATATTTCCCGACGAGTTCATCGCGGTTGCGGAATCCAACGGCTTCATCCGCCAGATCGGGCGCTGGGTGCTGCACAGGGCGGCGCTGGACGCAAGGCTTCTGCCGGCGGACGTGACCGTAGCGGCGAACGTCTCGGCGCTGCAGATGCTGGACCACGGTATTCTGGACGACGTGCAATCGGCGCTGTCGGAAAGCGCTATCCCGCCGGCGCGCCTGTGGCTCGAGTTGACCGAGACGGCACTGATGTCGCCTTCGGATTGCATCATCGAGTCCATGCGCGACATCGAGATGCTCGGCGTTTCGTGGGCGCTGGACGATTTCGGAACGGGTTATTCGTCGCTTGCCTACCTGTCGCGACTGCCGCTGCGAAAGCTCAAGCTGGACAAGAGCTTCGTGCAGAACCTCGATACGGACGCGCACGCAATGGCAATCCTGCGTTCGGTCAACAACCTGTGTCGCAACATGGACCTGTGCCTGCTCTGCGAAGGCGTAGAGACGCGGGCGCATGCCGACATCCTGCTGGGCGAGGGATGCGTCGAGGCGCAAGGCTACTTCTACGGAAAGCCGCAATCTCTCGAGGAGGTCATCGACACGTTCTGTGGCGGTGCGACCCAAGTGGCGCGCCGCGGCTGAAGCAGGTGCCTCGCGAACGTCGCCGCCCCGCGCTCAACGCGCCTGCTGGACCTCGGCCCAGATCGGCAGGTGATCGGATGCCATGCCCGCCAGCCCGCCGCGGGCGACCCCGTGATCGAGGATCTGCACCGCCGATCCGTGGGCAAACCGGTCCAGAAACGCGGTAGGGCGGGATGCGTGAAAGGAGGGGCCCGGAGCAACGACGTGCAGCGCGTCCTGCCACGGCTCGAAGCCGCGCGCCATCGACCACTCGTTGAAGTCGCCCGCCACCAGTGCATGGCTTGCGACATGCCCGAGATGGCGCAGGATCGTCGCCATCTGAAGCTGCCGCCACCGCCGCAGAAGCCCCAGGTGCGTCCCGACGATCCAAATGCCCCCCACCCGCACCAGCACCGCGCCGCGCGGCTCGAGCCCCGGCAGGACAAGGCGCATCCGCGCCTCGACGGGCAGGTCCTTGCGCACGAGCACGGCGTTGCCGTGCCAGCCGATCCCGCCCGCGCCCAGCGACAGGTCGACCGGCCGCAGCGCGGTCTCGCGCTCGATCATCTCGCGCGGCAGCGCCGTTGGCCGCGCGCCCAGCCGCTTGTCGGCTTCCTGCAGAACGGCGACGTCGGGATCGAGTCCGTCGATCACGCGCAGCACCCGCGCGGGTGAGCGGCGCCAGTCCAGCCCCACCGCCTTGCGGATGTTGTAACTCACGATCCGCAGCGTCATCACAGCACCGGCGCCAGCAGCCGTGCGAGGCGCGCACCGATCCGCATCACCAGCGGTTGATGGCTCAGCGGCGTCTCCAGAAGGTCGGTGGCTTTCATGTCCTCCCGCAGCATCGCGTCGGTGCGGGCGGCAAACTCGGTATCCTCGATCATGACCATGGTCTCGAAGTTGAGGCGGAAGGAGCGGTTGTCCAGATTCGCGGTCCCGATCGAGGCCAGGTCGTCGTCGATCAGAACCACTTTCTGGTGCTGGAACCCGTCGCAATAGCGGTAGATCCGAACGCCCGCCTGGCGCAGTTCGTCGTAGAACGCGAAGGCGGCCAGCCAGGGCAGGTAGTGGTCGATGCGCGCGGGCACCAGCAGGCGCACGTCGCAGCCGTCAAGCGCCGCGCATTTCAGGGCCGACAGCGTGTCGAAATCCGGCACCACGTAGGGTGTCGCGATCCAGACCCTGTGCCGCGCCCGCATGATCGCCGAAAAGAAGAACAGCGCCCCGGTGTCGAAGTCGTCCGTCGGCCCCATCAGCACGGTGACCGCATCCACGCCTTCGGCGATCACATCCGGGCTCCAGTCCAGCCGTTCCAGCATCTCGCCCGTCTGCCAGTGCCAGTCCTGCACAAAGCCGAGCTGGATCTGCGACACGACGGGTCCCTTTAGAGCGATGTGGGTATCGCGCCAATGCCCCATCCCCGGATCGAGACCCAGATACAGGTCGGTCACGTTGTGCCCGCCCAAGGTTGCCCATTGCCCGTCGACGATCACCGTCTTGCGATGGTTGCGGAAGTTGACGCGGCTGCGCGAGGCCCGGTGCAGGGTCGTGCGCGGGTCTGGGAAGTGAACGCCGGCGTCGACGAGTCGGCGCCAGTAGGCGCGGGGCAGATTGTGGCTGCCGACCCGGTCGCACAGTAGCCGCACCGTCACGCCTCGGGCGGCGGCAGCGATGAGCCTGTCGGCGAAGTCCTGGCCCAGCCCGTCGTCGGCGATGGTGTAGAACTGCACCAGCACGTAGTCGTGCGCGCCGTCGATGGCCCGGAAGATCGCATCGAACGTGGCGTGGCCGTCGATCAGAAGCTCGGCGCTGTTGCCGCGCAGGACCGGCAGGCCCGCGAGCCTCGAGAAGATCCGCATCCGGTCCGACGTTGCGGGCGCGGTTCCGGGCACCGGCAGATTCGCGTTCTCCGTGAGCGCCAGAGTGTGGCGGTGCGACAGGCGTTGCCCGCGCAGCTTGTGCTGGCCGAAGACCACGTAGGCGGGCACAGCCACCCAGGGCGCCGCAACGAGAAAGATCGTCCACGCAAGCGCGCCTTGCGGTGTGCGCGCCGAAGACACCGCGCTCCAGACGCAGTAGGCGGCCGCGGCGATAAGCGCGACGCCGGTCAATGCAGTCAAATAGCCTGTCACGCGTCCTCTCTGCGCCTTGCGGTCGTCGTTGTCGCAGAGGGTCGTCGCGCCGCCGCGGAGTGTCAAACCGGAAGGCGGCAATCCGACACGTCAGCTGCGACGTCACACAGTCCCGCGCGGCATGCAAGGATCGTGCGACGACGCCGATCCGGCGCGCAGGTGATCAGGACGGTGCTGGAGCACCCCTGCCGGGTCACATGGCAGGGGCGCCGCAGCCTCTGCCGTGGCGCACCGCGCATAGTGGCCCGGGCCGATCGTCAGAACTGCTTCTCGGACACGGGAAGCCTGCGGAATTGGCGCAGGCAGTGCAGTTGCGCGTCCGTCAGCGGGCGCAGGAAGGAGATGGCGAAGTCGTCCGCGCCCTGGCGCACTACGTAGCCCGTCACCTTCTGGCCCATGATGCCGAACTGCACACGCTCGCCAGGCCTGGCCTCGGCTCGGCCCGCGCACTTCATTCCCGATGCGCTGACGTTGCGCACCTCCACGACCGATTCTGCGCGGCCGCCGAACGAGATGATCATCTGCCAGCTGCTTGGCCACCTGTTGGCCCGCTTCTCAAATCCCATGCGAATTGCCCTACATTTGAAATGCTGTGGGATCGGGAGTAGCGGAAAACCGTTAACCGGGCCTAAGGGCGGCCGTCACCGGAAAGTGAGTCACAACCGGGATTCGAGGCGTTTCAGAACCGCTGCCGACAGGGACACGGGACCCGGAGGAGGGGTGGCCTCGGGATCGCGGTTCAGCGCGTCGTCCAGGGTGAAGAGGTTCGCGCGGTCGGTGGCTTCCAGCTCGGTCCAGGTCACCGGCACGGCGACCGGCGCACCGGCGCGTGCCCGCAGCGACCACGGCGCGATGGCCGTGGCCCCGCGCTGGTTGCGAAGCCAGTCGATGAAGATGCGGCCCTTGCGCTTCGCCTTGGACATCGTGGCGGTGTAGCGTTCGGGCGCGTCGCGCGCGCAAAGCTCGGCCAGCATGCGCGAAAACAGCGAGACGGTTTCCCACCCGGCGGTGCGCCGCAACGGCACGACTACATGCACCCCCTTACCGCCGGTCAGCAACGGCCAGCTCGGCAGCCCCAGCGCATCCAGGCGGTCGCGGATCTCGAACGCGCCGGCTTTCACGGCGTCGAAGCCCAGCCCTTCATCCGGGTCCAGGTCGAAGACCATGCGGTCGGGGCGTTCGACCCGATCGTTCCGCGCGCCCCAGATGTGGAACTCGATCGTGCCCATCTGCACCGCGCCCACGAGGCCCGCGGCGTCGCGCACCGTCATGTATTCGGCTGCGCCCGACTTCTCGGCGATCTCGACGGTGCGGATCGCGTCGGGAAAGCCCTTGCCGGCGTGCTTCTGGAAGAACCGTTCGCCCTCCAGCCCCTCAGGCAGGCGGACCAGCGACAGCGGTCGGTCGCCGGCGAAGCGCAGCATGCGGTCGGCTGCGCGGGCGTAGTACTCGGCCACGTCGCGCTTGGTGTGGCGGGCCTGCGGAAAGACCCGCCGGTCGGGCGAGCTGAGCGAGATGCCGGCGATCGTCACCCGCCCGTTCGCGGCCGTCGTCGCGCGCTTGTCTCCCGCGTCCGCAACTGCCGCTGCCTTCGTGCTGCGCTGGGGCTTGGCGGGGGCGGAGCCGCGCGCCTTCGGCTTGGTTTCCGCCGCCGTCTCCAGCGCAGCCGTGGGCGGATCGCGGCGAACCTGGTCGGCCGGCTTGTCCTCGCGCAGGCCTTCGAAGCTGGGATGGCGCAGGCGGCCGTCCTCCGTCACTTCGGCGTAGCGCACTTCGACGACCAGCCGCGGCGTGACCCAGTTCATGCCGCGCGCTTCGGCGGCGGGCACCGGGGCGGGCGCGGTCTTGCGCGCCAGCGGCTTCAGCCGGGCGGCGATCTCGTCCATCGTGTCGGCATCCCAGCCGGTGCCGATCTTGCCGGCATAGACCATCTCGCCAGCTTCCTCGATCCCCAGCGCGAGCGAGGCGAAGGGCCGGCCCTTCTTGTCCGAGTCCTGCCAGCCGATCACCACGAACTCGTCGCGCTTGATGCACTTGATCTTTTCCCAGGCGGTCGAGCGTCCGCCGCGATAGGGAGCGTCCATCCGCTTCGAGATCAGCCCCTCGCCGCCGGTGTGGCAGACCCGGTCGAAAGCGTCCGAGGCGTCGCCGCGCAGGACCGGCGACAATTGAAGCAGCCCCAGCGGGGGCGTGTCGGTGAACAACTCCTCAAGAGCCGCGCGGCGGTTGGTCAGCGGCAGGCCCGTCAGGTCTTCGCCGTCGCGCTTCAGCAGGTCGAAGGCGTGAAAGTGGAACGGCCCACCCAGCTTGATCGCCTTCTGCAGGCGGCCGAAGCCATAAAGGCCCGCGCCCACGGTGATCTCGCCGTCGATCAGTGCTGCGTCGCAGGGCAACTCCTCGAACGCGGGAACCAGCGGCAGGAACCTGTCGGTCCAGTCGTGGCCGTTGCGCGTGTAGATGCGGGCACCACCCTTGCCGACGGCGACCAGCGCGCGATAGCCGTCGAACTTCAGTTCGTGCCAGCGCTGCTCGGGATCGCCAAGACGGTCCGTCAGCGTGGCAAGCTGAGGCTGGCGCCAGCGGGGCAGGGCGGTCTTGCGCGGGGGCGGCGGCGCCGTGGGCGCGTCTTCGGCAATGGCATCCATCGTGCGGCGGGTGGCGACGCTGGTGGTGTAGCGCTTGACCGGATCGGGGCCGTGGGCGGCGGCGTCCTCGTGCTTGACCAGCAGCCAGTTGACGCGCTTGCCTTCGGGCTTGAGGCGGATCATGTCCCACCGTCCGGTCATCCGCAGCCCGTGCAGCACGAACGACAGGTGGCCTTTCTTCAGCCCCTTGGCGACGTCCGACAGCGGCTGCCAGTGACCGACATCCCACAGCATCACCGTGCCCGCGCCGTAATTGCCCTTGGGGATCGTGCCCTCGAAGTCGAGATAGCTCATCGGGTGATCCTCGGTCTGGACCGCCAGCCGCTTGTCGGCCGGGTCGAGTGAGGGGCCGCGCGTGATGGCCCAACTGAGCAGCACTCCGTCGTATTCCAGCCGCAGGTCCCAGTGCAGCCGCGTCGCGTCGTGGTTCTGCATCGAGTAGACTGGGGCGAGACCGTCCGCCCGACCGCCATCGCGCGGCTCGGGCGTGACTTCGAAGTCGCGCTTGCCGTGATAGGCCTCGAGCCGCGTCATGTCAGGCGGTCTTCCGGCCCTTGGCCGGGGTGGACTTCGCGCTCGTGGATTTCTTCTCGGCGCCAGCCGTCGCCTTCGCGGGCGACTTGGTGGCCGTCGTCTTGGAGGCGGTGGACTTGGACGCGGCAGGCTTCGACCCGGTGGATTTCGATGCCGCCGGCTTCTTCGCCGTCGATGCGCGCGAGCCGCCCTTGGCGCCGGAATCCGCCTTCAGGCTGTCCTTCAGCGCCGCCATCAGGTCGACCACGTTGTCGCCGCCGCGGGTGCCGCCGGAGGTCTCGGCCCCGGCGCGGGCACGTGGCGTCTTGCGGTTCTTGCGCTTGGCGTCCAGCAATTCGCGCAGTGCGATGTCGTACCGGTCCTCGAAGGCCGCGGCCTCGAAGGGCTTGGTCTTGCGGTTGATCAACTCGGTCGCGACCGACAGCAATTCTTCGTCGGCCGGGTCGTCCTCGATCCCCGTGAACAGCGGATCGGCGTCCTTGATCTCGTCCGCGTAGTGCAGCGTCTCCAGCAGCAGCCCGTCGCCGCAGGGGCGGATGGCGCACAGGTATTCCTTGCCGCGCATGGTCAGCTGGCCCAGGCCCGTCATCTCGGTCTGGCGCAGCGCGTCGCGGACCACGCGATAGGCGTCCTCGGCCAGGTCGTCGGTGGGCACCACGTAATAGGGCTTGTCGAAATAAAGCGGCGGGATCTCGCAGGCGCCGACGAACTGTACGAGCTCCAGCGTCTTCTTGGTCTCCAGCTTGATGGCGTCGATCTCGTCGGGCTCCAGCAGCAGGTACTCGTCGTCGCCGACCTCGTACCCCTTCTTGATGTCCGAACTTTCGACCGCGCCGACGCCCGGCACGGTCTTTTCGTAGCGCACCCGCTGGCCCGAAGGGCCGTGGATCTGGCGAAAGCTGACGCGCGCGCCGCTGCTGGTGGCGCTGTGGATCTCGACCGGGATCGAGACCAGCGAAAGACGGATCTGACCTTTCCAGACTGCACGCGATGCCATGGCGTCTCCTGTGGGGGCGCGGATCGTGGCGCCTTCTGCGGCGCCCGACGTCTTCCGTCGCGACGCCCTGCCTGGCGTGCAAACGCGCAGGGCACAGGTTCGGTTGCACCCGGAGCGCCGCAGGCTGCCCGCCACGCTCGACGCACCCGCGGAGAAGGCCTCACCCTAGGCGGTGCGCGCTTTCGTCCGTTTCGTCATGCCGGCTGATCTGCAGCGTCATGCTGCACCGAAGCCCGTCGCGGCGGTAGTCTCGCTCGAGCGTGCCGCCGAGCGTCCTGACGACCGTCGTCTCGATGAGTTTGGTTCCGAACCCGGTATGCGTGGGCTCAGTGACGTCCCGCGCCCCGGATTCGACCCAGACCAGGTCGACCTCGGTCGCGCTGCGTTCGCCGGAACGGGTGCGCCAGGTGATGTCGATGTGCCCGTCCTCGCTGGCCAGCGCGCCGTATTTCATGGCGTTGGTCAGCAATTCGTGGACCAACAGTCCCACCGCGTTGGCCTGTGCCGCGTTCAGCGCCACCGGCGGCCCCGAGGCCCTGATCCGTCGGCCGACCTCTGAGACGTAGGTTTCGAACTGGCCCTCGATCAGGTCGTGCAGCTGCGCGATGCCGCCATCGCTGTCGAAGATGCTGTCATGCGTGCGCGAAATGGCCTGCAGCCGCCCGCCGAAGCGCGATCGGAAATCCTCCAGGTCGCGCGACGCCCGGATCGTCTGCGACGACACCGACAGCACCGTGCTGAGGATGTTCTTCACCCGGTGGTTCAGCTCCTCCACCAGGATCTGGCGATGGGCGTCTGCCTTCTTCTGCGCCGAGATGTCCTCGACGCAGGCGATCAGGTACTCGACCTCGCCGGCGTTGTCGCGCACGCAGCCCACGGTCAGGTTGATCCAGACCTGCGTTCCGTCGCCGCGGACATAGCGCTTCTCCATCGCGTATTCATCGCGTCGGCCGTCCAGGATCTCCTGCATGCACTCCAGGTCGCCGTCCAGGTCTTCCGGCGCGGTGATGTCCTGAAAGCGCCCGCGCTCGAGCTCGGCCTTGGAATAGCCGGCGATCTCGCACAGCTTCGAGTTCACCCGAAGCCACGAGCCATCGCGCGCCACGTGTGCCATGCCTATGGCGGCGTTCTCGAAGGTGGCGCGGAACATCGTCTCGGACCGGATCAGCGCGGCCTCGATCCGGTCGCGCTCGGACAGGTCGTAGAAGTAGCACACCAGGCCCGGGCGCCCGTCGGCGGTGGTGATCCGCTCGACGCGCCAGTCATAGGCTTCGAAGGTGCCCCCGGTGCGGCGCTCGGCCATGCCGGGGGTGGCGTATGGCTCGCCTGTTTCCAGCACCCGGCGGTAGATATCCACCACCTCGCTTGCGAAGGGTTCGGCCCAGGCCTGCCGCATCACCGCGCCGAGATCACGACCGATGATCGGCATTTCGCCCGCCAGCGCCTTCTCGGCGCCGGCGCTTACCAATTCTATGCGGAAATCGCCGCCGACCAGGATCACGCCGAAGGGCGCGTGGCGGACCACGTCGTGCAGCGCCTGGGACGAGGCGCGCAGCGCCCGTTCGACCGCACGTCGGCCGCTGATGTCGACTGCGGACGGGATCAGGGCGATAAGGTCGCCGTTGGTGTCGCGGTAGGGCGCGATCTGGAAATCGATGTCCAGCAGGGTGCCGTCGGCGACGCGGACCCCGGTGTCGTAGCGCACCGTCTGCCCGGCGCGCGCACGCTGCACCGCATCGCGCACCTGCTCGCGCACAGTCTGGTCATAGGTCCACCAGTCGCAGTCCCAGAACAGCTGGCCCACCACGTCCGAGCGCTGAATGCCGGACACCGCGAGCACGGGATCGTTGACTTCGAGCAGGCGGCCTTCGGGCGTCAGAAGTCCTATGAAGGCCAGCACGCTGTCGATCGTCTGGCCGGAGCCAAGTCTGACCAGTTCCTTGCTGTTCTCGGTCATGCTCGTCCGCGCTTGCTCCGTTCCGCCGGCCCCGGCCGTGCATCAGGTCTTCCGTCTTGCGGCCCGGCAGGACCGTCCGGCGTTCAGCCGGGGCTTCCGGCCGCGCCCGCACAGGGCTGCCCAACGCTATGCTAGTGCAACGGTTCCCGCGATACGATTGAAAAGCGACGATTCCCGGCGATCGGCCGCGACGGCATCTCGTGGAACAGTACCGGGCGTGTGGCGTTTACAATGACGGTCACTAGGGGCAAGTCGATGCAAACCTACAGATGTGCGGCATGCGCAGGCGTGCTGTACTTCGATAATATTCAATGCGGGTGCGGTCAGCAGATTGCGTACGATCCGGCGCGTGACGCGCTGGTTGCTCTGGATGTGCCCTGCGCCAATCGCGAAACCATCGGCTGCAACTGGGCCGGACCGTCGGGTGGCGGCCTGTGCCATGCCTGCGCGATGACTGACGTGCACCCTGACACATCCGTGGACGAGAACCGCGTGCTGTGGGCGCGGGCCGAGGCCGCAAAGCGCTGGGTTTTGGCCAATCTGATGCGCTGGGGGTGGTTCGCGCCGGGCGCCGCGGGCCCGCGCCCGCACTTTCGCCTGCTGTCCGAGCACACCGGCGCGGGCATCGAGACGGTGACGATGGGCCATGCCGACGGCGTCATCACGATCAACGTGACCGAGGCGTCGCATCCCACCCGCATCGCCCGGCGCGAGGCGCTGGCCGAGCGCTACCGCACGATGATCGGCCATTTCCGGCACGAGATCGCGCATTTCCTGTTCACGCTGCTGGCGCGGAACGCGGCCTTCACCGTCGCGTTCCGCGCCTTGTTCGGCGACGAGCGCCGCGACTATGACGCAGCGTTGCAGCAGCACTATGCCGACGGCCCGAGCGATCCCGGTTCGACCTTCATCACCGCCTATGCCGCGGCCCATCCACACGAGGATTGGGCCGAGACGGCAGCACACCTGATGCACCTCACGGACCTCACCGACAGCGTGTCGGCAGCCGGTCTGCGGCTGGACGGACACAAGCTGCCCCCTGACGCCTACGCCGAGCCGGACGCGAATGCTCTGGTGACCACCGCCACCGGCCTCGCGTTGGCGATAAACCACGTGAACCGCTCGCTCGAGATTCCCGATCTTTATCCCTTCGTCCTGACCGACGCGGTCCGGGACAAGCTGTCCTTCACCCATCACTGGCTGCGCCAACCCGTTCGCGCGGCCCAAGGGGAACCTGCCTGATGAAAGACGACACGAAAAAACCCGCCTTCGACCGCAACGTCCGCCGCAGCACCCGCCTGGGCGCGGATTACGACGGCGAGGGCACGAACTTCGCTCTGTGGTCGCACCACGCCACCCGCGTCGAATTGTGCCTCTACGACGAGACCGGCACGCACGAGACCGCCCGGCTGGACCTGCCCGACATGGAGGGCGGCATCTGGCACGGCTATCTGCCCGATGTCGGACCGGGACAGGCCTACGGCTATCGCGTGCACGGACCCTTCGCGCCCGAGGAAGGCCACCGCTTCAACCCCAACAAGCTTCTGCTGGACCCCTACGCGATGGAGGTGGTCGGCGATCTCGTCTGGGACGACGCGCTGTTCGGCTATCCGGTGGGCGGCAGCGACCTGGACATGGACGAGCGCGACAGCGCGCCCTTCATGCCAAAGGCCGTGGTCGTGGATCCGAATTTCGACTGGGACGAGGATCGCGCCCTGCGGAACCCCTGGGTCGACACGGTGATCTACGAGGCCCACGTGCGCGGCCTGACCATGCGCCACCCCGACGTGCCCGAAACCGCGCGCGGCACCTTCGAGGGGCTGGGACACCCGTCGGTGATCGAGCACCTCAAGAGCCTCGGCGTCACCACGGTCGAACTGCTGCCGATCCACGGCTTCGTCAAGGACCGCCACCTGGCGGACCAAGGGCTGACCAACTACTGGGGTTACAATTCGCTGTCCTACTTCGCGCCGCACCGCCCCTATCTGGCCAGCGGCCACCTGCGCGAGGTCAAGGAAGCGATCCGCCGCTTCCACAAGGCCGGGCTCGAGGTGATCCTCGACGTGGTCTACAACCACACCGCCGAGGGCAACGAGATGGGCCCGACGCTGTCGTTCCGTGGCATCGACAATGCCAGCTATTACCTGCTGTCGCCCGAAGACCCGCGCCACGGCTTCGACGTCACGGGCACCGGCAACACGCTGAACGTGTCCAACCCGATGGTGCTGCGCATGGTGCTGGATTCCTTGCGCTACTGGGTCGAGGCGCTGCACGTGGACGGGTTCCGCTTCGATCTGGCCTCGACCCTCGCGCGCGAGGAGACGGGATTCGAACGCGAGGGCGCGTTCTTCGCGGCGATCCGGCAGGATCCGGTGCTGCGCGGCGTGAAGCTGATCGCCGAACCATGGGACATCGGCGAGGGCGGCTATCAGGTCGGCGCCTTCCCGTGGCCCTTCCGCGAATGGAACGACAAGTTCCGCGACGACCTGCGTGCCTTCTGGCGCCGCGACGAGGGCATGAAATCCGCCGTGTCCGAACGCCTGCTGGGCAGCCCGGTGCAGTTCGACCACGATCACCGGCCGGCGACCAGCTCGATCAACTTCCTGGCCGCGCATGATGGCTTCACGCTGATGGACACGGTCAGCTACAACGAAAAGCACAACGAGGCCAACGGCGAGGGCGGCCGCGACGGGCACGACAACAACCTCAGCGACAATTGCGGCATTGAGGGCGAGACCGACGACGAGCAGGTCATCGCCACGCGCAAGCGGCGGCTGCGTTCGATGCTGACGTCGCTGTTCCTGTCGCAGGGCGTGCCGATGCTGCTGGCGGGGGACGAATTCGGCCAGACCCAGGGCGGCAACAACAACGCCTACAACCAGGACAACGAGATCACTTGGCTGGATTGGGAGCGCGCCGACGCCGGACAGATCCGCTTCACCGCCGCGCTGACGCAGCTTCGCACCGAGCTGGGGCTGGGGCACGAACGCTTCGCCGGCCACGATGAAGGGCCGGCCGTGCGCTGGTGGCACCCCGAAGGCCGGCCGGCGGCGGACGAGGACTGGAACGACGAGATCCTGATCGCGGAACTCGAGGATCCCGAGCGCCGGATCATGGTGATCCTGAATGCCGGGGACCGCATGGACGTGTCCCTGCCGAAAGGCGATTGGCAGTTGCGGCTGGACACCGCGCGCGGCGATCCGGCCGCGCACGAGACGGTCCGCGGCAGGATCGACGTCGATTGGCAATCCGCCCTGGTTCTGACCCGCGCGCCGGGTGAGCGGGCGACGGGATGACGGCGATGACGCAACCACCGACGTATGCCGAAAAAAAAACCGCTCCAGACGGCCAGAGCGCTCCCGAAGGCGCTCGGGCGTCCGGCCCGGCACCGCTTGATCGGCCGCCTGGCCGGACGACATCCGGCCAGGCCGGAAAGGGCGCCTGCCCCGGCCGCACGCTGGTGATGCTGAACCGCGCCTCGGGCCGGAAGCGCGCGCGAGACGAGACGGACGACCTCGAGCGTCGGATCGGCGGCATGGAAGGCTTCGAGGTGCGCCGCGTCGATCCCAAGGCCGGGCTGGAACAGCCCGTCCGCGAGGCGGCGGCACAAGGATACGACACCATCGTCGCCGCCGGCGGCGACGGCACGGTCAGCGCCTTCAGCGGCGTGCTGTCGGAAACCGGCACCCGGCTGGGCGTGCTGCCGATGGGCACGTTCAACTTCCTCGCCCGCAGCATGGGAATCCCCGAGGATATCGACGAGGCGCTGGACGTGCTGCGCTCGGGCACCGAAAGGCGGATCGCCCTGGGCGAGATCAACGGACGGACCTTCATCAACAATGCCAGCCTGGGCGCCTACGCGGCGGTTCTCGAAGCGCGCGAGAAGATCTATGCTCGCTGGGGCCGCAGCCGTCTGGCGGCTTACTGGTCGGTCATCGTCGCGATGCTGACGCTCTACCGGCCGCTGAAGATGACCGTGACGGTGGACGGCATCGAACACCGCGTCCGGTCTCCGATGGCGTTCATCGCGATCCGGCCCTACCAGCTCGACGAGTATGGGCTGGAGGGAGCGGACGCTGTGCGCGACGGGCAGCTTGCGCTGTACCTCGCGCCCGACGGCGGCAGGCTGCAGTTGCTGTGGCGCGCCTTCAAGATCCTGACGCGCCGGGTGAACCCGGGCGAGGATTACAGGCTGATGACCGGAAGCGAGTTCGTGATCCGGACCGAACGGACCCGCCAGCTGGTGGCGCGCGATGGCGAACGCGAACGGATGAAGGGGCCGTTCACCGTGCGCCTGAAACCGGATGCGCTGGGCGTGATCGTGCCGACGCAGCGCGCGACCGAGGGCGCGGAAGAAACGGCGCGGACCGAGTGATGCGCCTCGTCCTGATCGCAGACCTCCACTTCGGTCACGAAAGCCCAAGCCTGGTGTCCCGCCTGCACGCGGCCATCACCGGAGCGCGCCCGGACCTCATCGTCGTCGCGGGCGACTTCGTCCAGCGCGCGCGTGCGTCGCAGTACCGCCCGGCGCGCGCCTTCGTGGATGAGTTGACCGCGCCGTGGATCGCCGTGCCGGGCAACCACGATATCCCGCTGTTCAACCTGCCCGCGCGCCTGCTGGCACCCCGGGCGGCGTTTCGCCGCTGGATCGGTCCCGAGACCGAGCCGGTCTGGGAGGGCGACGGGGCGCGGGTGATCGGCCTCGACACCACCGACCGCTGGAGCCATCAGCGCGGCCGCGTGGATAAACGCCAGATCGACCGCGTCGGCGCGATGATCCGCGAGGCCGGCGACAGGCTTCCGATCATCCTGGCGCATCATCCCTTCCACCACCGGCCCGAGGTCGCCAAGTCGTTGATGCGCGGCGCGCCCGAGGCGCTCGACGCCTGGGCGGAATGCGGCGCGCACGTGATCCTGTCGGGTCACCTGCACACCTTCCTGGTCGAGCCGTTCGTCGCCCGGAAAAGCGACGGCCAGACCCTGCAGGTTCACTGCGGCACCTCGGCGTCGTCGCGTCTGCGCGGGCAGGACAACGACTTCGCCATCCTCGATGTCGGCCACCGCTCGATCGAGGTGACGCGCATGGTGTTCTCGGAGGGCGCCGCTTTCGACCGCGCGTCGCGCATGGCCTATACCGCGGGCCCCGACGGCTGGGTGCAGGCCTAGAATTGCTCGGGACGGCGGGAACCGCCGCCGCGCCGACGGGTTGGATTTGGCACGGCAACGCGTGCGCCGGTTGGGGACCGATCCATTGAGCACGACAAGAACGCTTGGCAGAAGCGCGGGCGGCGGGGCAGAGCGCGCCGATGAGCGATAGCCACGAGCCCGCCACCGCCGAGCCCAAGGAAACGCATGCGGCCCTCGCGCCGTGCTGGGCGGTGGTCGGCATCTTCCTGATGCTCTTTGTGGCCGGGTTGGCCTATGCGCGTGCTTTCCTGATGCCCGTGGTGCTGGCGCTGCTGCTTCAGCTCGTCTTCAGCCCGCTGCGGCGGCAGATGGAGCGGATGGGCCTGTCCGCCGGCCTGTCCGCCGGCATCATCATGGCCACCCTCGTCGGCGTGCTGACCCTCGGCGCCGCCAGCCTGGCCGTGCCCGCGCGCGACTGGATCGCCCGCGCGCCCGACATCAGCTACGAGTTGCGCGAGAAGATCGAGCAGATCCGCGGCACCACCGAGACGGTGCAGGACGCCGCCGAACAGATCGACGAGATCGCCGAGGGCGAGGACGAGCCCGGCGTGCAGCGCGTCAAGGTCGAGGAGGAAGGCGGCGGCGCGCTGTCGCTTGCGCTGTCGCTGCCCGGCATCCTGGCGCAGGTGGTGTTCACGCTGGTCCTGCTGTTCTTCCTGCTGGCGTCGGGCGACATGTTCCACGAGAAGCTGGTGCACGTCATGCCCACCTTCCACGACAAGCGTCGCGCGATCCGGGTGGCCTACGATATCGAGCGCAAGCTGTCGCGCTACCTTCTGACGATCACCGCGATCAATGCGGGGCTGGGCGTCGCGATCGGTGCCGCGATGTGGTGGCTGCAGATGCCCAATCCCGCCCTGCTGGGCATCGCCGCGTTCCTGCTCAACTTCATCCCCTATCTGGGAGCGCTTCTGGGCGTGCTCGGCTCGGGGTTGATCGCCTTCGTCACCCTCGAGACGCTCGAGCAGTCGGCGGTGGTGGCGGCGGTGTATTTCATCATCACCAGCCTCGAGGGCCAGGTCGTGACGCCGGTGCTGGTGGGGCGGTCGCTTCGGCTGAACCCGGTGGTGGTGTTCCTATCCGTGACGCTGTTCGCCTGGCTTTGGTCGGTGGTCGGCATGCTGGTCGCCACCCCGCTTCTGGTCGCGGCGCGCACCTTCTGCGACCACATCCCCGCCCTGCACGGCGTCGGCCACTTTCTGTCGGCTCGCGGCGACGAAGGCACGCGCGACGAGACCGAGCAGGCCGGCCATCGCGGCCACGACTGAGGCGATTGCCCGTGCCGCAGCGCGCCTCAGGAACGTCATCGTCGACCCGGGCGTTAGCACGTGAAGACGTAGCGATCGGGGAAAGCCAGGCCGAGGATATTCATCGGTTCCGGCGTGGTCCGGGGGATGGCACTCGCCCTGTCCGCCGCGCCGCGATGGACCTGCCGCCGCAATCCCGCCCGTTGGCCGCGCATCCCCGGGCCGGCGTGGCGACCGAAACGAACACCGGCCGTGCCTGGGCGCCTCCGCCAGGCCTGACGCCGCTTGGAAGGAGCCGCAATGACCGAAGCAGCCGCGCATCCGGCGCATTTCTGGGGACCGCGCCCGTCCTCGGGCGGCACGTGGGACTTCGCGCTATGGGCGCCGGACGCCTCTGCCGTGGCGCTGCGGCTGGACGCGGGCGACGAAGGCGATAGCGATCTCGCCATGCGGCGGGGCGAAGACGGTGTCTGGCACGGCGCCCATGCTGCGCGGGCAGGCGACCGCTACGGATTCGTCGTGGACGGGACATACGTACCCGACCCGGCATCGCGCCTGCAGGGCGGCGGGGTTCACGATCCCTCGATCTTGGTCGAACCCGCGGCCGCCGACACCGCAGGCTGGACCGGCCGCGACTGGGCCGAGGCGGCGATCCTGGAGATCCACGTGGGCACCTTCACCGCGGAAGGCACCTTCGCCGCAGCCGCGCGCCGTCTGCCCGACCTGGCCGAGACGGGCGTCACCGTGGTCGAGCTGATGCCCGTCGCGCAGTTCGCCGGCGACCGAGGCTGGGGCTATGACGGGGTGCTGCCCTACGCGCCGCATCCGGCCTACGGCTCGCCCGAGGACCTGAAGGATTTCATCGCCGTGGCGCATCGCGCCGGCATCGCGGTGCTTCTGGACGTGGTCTACAATCACTTCGGCCCCGAAGGCGCCTATCTGCACGTCACTTCGCCCCGGTTCTTCGGCGAAGGCACGCACACGCCCTGGGGCCCGGCGATCGACTACGGCCTGCGCCCGGTGCGCGAGTTCGCGCTGCAGAACGCCGAGATGTGGGTGCGCGACTACGGATTCGACGGGCTGCGGCTGGACGCGGTGCACGCCATCGCGGACCCCGGCAAGCCGCACCTGATCACCGAGATGGCCGAACGTCTGCGCGCGCTGGACCTGGGCCGCCCCGTGCACCTCGTGACCGAGGACGAGCGCAACCTGCCGGACTTCCAGGACGAGGGCACGGCCGTTGCCACCTGGAACGACGATTACCACCACGCGGTGCACGCGCTGACCACGGGCGAGGCCGACAGCTATTACGCGCCCTTCGCGGTCGATCCGATGGCCGACCTGGTGACCGCGCTGGAACGCGGGCAGGTGGACGAGGGCCAGCAGCGCCCGAAGGGCGAGCCGCGCGGCGCGCCCTCGGGCCACCTGCCGCCCACCGCCTTCCTGCACGCCAACCAGACCCACGACCAGATCGGCAACCGCGCGCAGGGCGACCGGCTGATCGCCCTGATCGGACCCGAGCCGATGCGCGTGCTGCACGCGCTGCTGCTGACCTCGCCCTACATCCCGATGCTGTTCATGGGCGAGGAGATCGGCGCGCGCACGCCGTTCCGTTTCTTCGTCGGGTTCGAGGGCGACCTGGCCGAGGCGGTGCGCAAGGGACGCGCCGAGGAGTTCAAGGCCTTCGCCTCCTTCGGCGAAGGCGTGCCCGACCCGGTGGCGCGCGATACCTTCTCCGGCTCGCGCCCCTACGATCACCCGCCCGAGGATACCGAGGACTGGCGTGCGCTGACCCGTTCCCTGCTGCGTCACCGCGCCGAGAAGGTGGTGCCGCTGCTGAAGACCCGCCGGATCGAGGCCGGCGTCGGCCAGACCGGCCCGCGCGCGCTGCGCGCCCTGTGGCGCTTCGAGGCCGGTCAGATCGAGACGGTCGCCGCCCTCGGCACCCCCTATGATCCCATTCCCGGCGCCGACCTGACGCAGGGTGCGCCCGGCGACGCCTACGGATTTGCCACGAAAGTCACGTTCACATGATACGACCCACCGCGACATACCGCCTGCAACTGCGAGACGACGTGACGTTCGACGATGCGCGCACGTTGCTGCCGACGCTGGCGGGGCTGGGCTTCAGCCATCTCTACCTGTCGCCCATCTTCACGGCGACCGAAGGCTCGGCCCACGGCTACGATGTCACCGATCCGGCCGAGATCGACCCTTGCCTGGGCGGAGAGGCCGCCTTCGTCGCGCTGGCGCAGGCCGCGCATGACGCGGGCCTCGGCATCGTTCTCGACATCGTGCCCAACCACACCGCCTTCACGGTCGAGAACCCGTGGCTGCGCGACGTGCTGCGCCACGGAGCGGACAGCCGCTATGCCCGCCACTTCGACATCGACTGGACCGAGCGGCTGGTGCTGCCCTGGCTGGCCGAGCCGTTCGACACGATGCTCGAATCCGGCCGCCTGTCGGTTTCGGACGGCGTGCTGAAGGCCGACGCCCTGGAGATCCCGCTCGCACCGGGCACCGGGGAGGGCGACGTGGCGGATGTCCTGGACCGCCAGCCCTGGCGGCTGACGCACTGGGTGCGCGAACGCGACGGCATCACGCACCGCCGCTTCTTTACGGTGACCGACCTGATCGGCATGAGGATCGAGGACGACGCGGTGTTCGAGGATTGCCACGCCAAGATCTTCGACCTGATCGACCGGGGACTGGTCGACGCGCTGCGCATCGACCACGTCGACGGGCTGGCCGACCCCGAGAGCTACCTTCACCGTCTCCGCGACCGGGTGGGTGACATCCCGGTCTGGGTCGAGAAGATCCTGACCGACGACGAGGTGCTGCCCGACTGGCCGGTCGAGGGCACCACCGGCTACGAGGCCGCGCGCCACATCGCGCGCCTGCTGACGGACGCGGATGGCCACGCGATGCTGCTGGACGCGTGGTCGCGCGACACCGCTCTGCCGGCTGATTTCCACGCCGTCGTGCGTGACGCGAAGAACCAGGTCCTGCGCGAGGAACTGGCCGCCGAGCTGCTGGCACTGATCGACCTCGGCCAAGGTGCCGTGGCCGAGGCCGGTGACGATCACGGTGCCGAGGCGGTGCGCGAGGCCGTGATCGGCCTGCTGATCGCCTTCCCGCGCTACCGGACGTATTTCCGCGACGGCCTGGCACGGGACGAGGATCGCGCGCTGATGGCCAGGGCCGCCGACGACGCCGCCGCCGGCCTGCGCAGCCGCACCGTGGTCGACCTGCTGGTCGCCGCCATGATCGACCCCAAGGGCCCGGCGGGCGCACGGTTCCGCACGCGGTTCCAGCAGGTCACCGGCGCGCTGATCGCCAAGGCGCACGAGGACACCGCCGCCTTCCGCCAGACGGCCTTCCTTGCCGCCTGCGAGGTCGGCGCCGATCCCGACGACGCGGTGGGGAGGCCGCCCAAGATCGAGAAATGGTGCGCCCGCCGCGACCCGCACGCGATGACGCTGACCTCGTCGCACGACACCAAGCGGTCCGAGGATTCTCGCATGCGCCTGGTGGCGATGTCACACCTTCCGGACGCGTTCCTCGACCTGCTGCGCGCCGCGCAATCGCTGCCCGGCGCCGACGCGGTGCGCCCGCAGGAGCGGTGGTACATGGTGCAAGCTGCGCTGGCCGTGTGGGACGAACCCGATCCCACGCTCGAAACCCGGCTGGCCGACCACCTGATCAAGGCGCTGCGCGAGGGCAAGGACATCACCACCTGGACCCACACAAACGACGAGGCAGAGGCCGCGGTGCTGGCCTTCGCCGACGCGCTGTGTGCCGCGTGGCGCCGCAACCCGCCGCCGGCGCTGGATGCGCTGATCGCGCGCGGCGAGATGCTTGGCCTGGCGCAGCTGGCGTTGAAGATGACGATGCCGGGCGTTCCGGACGTCTATCGCGGCGCGATGGGGCCCTACCTTGCGTTGACGGATCCCGACAATCGCCGCCCGGTCGACCCGGCACGGTTCGAGACGTGGCCGCAGGCGCCGGGCTTTGCGGGCGACAAGTTCCGCCTTGGCTGCGCGCTGCTGGGCTTGCGCCAGGACCGGGCGGATTTCTTCGACACCGCCGAAACGCGCTTTGGCGGCGACGGTGGCGCGGGTGAACTGACGCTGACGCGGCAGGCCGGGCAGGACAAGCTGGACGTCACGATCCGTCCGGCCGACGCGGCCCGCCCGCTGGCGATCCACTGGAACGGCAAGACGCTCGAATACGATCTCGCCGCGGCCCAGGTCGACGACGGCGCGGGCTAGGGATGGGACGGAACAGGGCGCGCCGCGGTTTCGTTGTCCGGGAAAGCACAGCCATCCCGGAAAGGAGATCGCCATGGACGACCTCAAGGACCTATATATCGACCAGATGCAGGACCTTCTCTCGGCCTGCAGGCAATCGCGTGACATCGTCATCGAACTGGAAGAAGCGGCCAAGGACGAGCGCCTGAAAGAGGCGCTGCATGCCGGCCACAAGGGCATCGCCGACGGCATGGAGATGCTCGCCGCCATCGTCCATGAGCACGGCGCGCAGCACGAAGGCGAGCATTGCCAGGGCATGCAGGGCCTCGTCGCCGAGGCGCGCGCGCATGTGCTGGAAGAGACGTACTCGGACGACGACGTGCGGGACGCGATGATCATCACGCAATATCAGCGCATGGCGCATTACGCGATCGCCGGCTACGGCTGCTGCAAGGCCTTTGCCCAGAGGCTCGGCCTCGACGAGGAAGCGGCGAAGATCGACAAGCATCTGTCGCACACCTATCACGGCGACGAGACCATGACCGAACTGGCCCGCGGCGGCATCAACCGGGCCGCGGCCACCTGAGCGGCTGGCACATTCGATGATCCGAACGATGGCGGTCCTGCGGGGCCGCCATTTTCCTTGCGCTCACGGCACCGTGCCTTGCGCGCCCCGCGCGCGGAACGTATCGGGAACACATGGCTCGGATGACGATACAGGACAAGCTGGCGCTGCTATCTGACGCGGCGAAATACGACGCGTCCTGCGCGTCGTCGGGCACGTCCAAGCGCGGCTCGCGCGATGGCAAGGGGCTGGGGTCGACCACCGGGTCGGGCATCTGCCACGCCTACGCGCCCGACGGGCGATGCATCTCGCTCCTCAAGATCCTGATGACGAATTACTGCGTCTTCGACTGCGCCTATTGCGTGAACCGCGCCTCCAGCAACGTGCCGCGCGCGCGCTTCACCGTGGACGAAGTGGTCTGGCTGACGACCGAGTTCTACCGCCGCAACTACATCGAGGGGCTGTTCCTGTCCTCGGGCATCATCAAGTCCTCGGACTACACGATGGAGCAGATGGTGCTGATCGCCGAGACGCTGCGCGCGCAGGGCTTCCGCGGCTACGTGCATCTCAAGACGATCCCCGACGCCGCGCCCGACCTGATCGAGCGCGCGGGCCTGGCCGCCGACCGGCTGTCGATCAACATCGAACTGCCGACCGACGCCAGCATCAAGGCCTACGCCCCCGAAAAGGACGCGCGCAGCATCCGCGCCGCGATGGGCAAGGTCCGCCTGACTGGCGAGGATTACGCCGACCGCTCGCATACCGGCCGGCGGCGGGGCCGGTTCGCACCGGCCGGGCAGTCGACGCAGATGATTGTCGGCGCCGACGGCTCGGATGACGCGACGATCCTGGGCAATGCCGACCGGCTCTACGGCGCCTACGGGCTGAAGCGGGTCTATTACTCGGCGTTCTCGCCCATTCCCGACGCCAGCGCCGTGCTTCCGCTGGTCGATCCGCCGTTGATGCGTGAACATCGCCTCTACCAGGCCGACTGGCTGCTGCGCTTCTACGGGTTTGAGCTGTCCGAGATCGTGACGCGCGACCGCGCCGGGATGCTGGACCTGGACGTCGACCCCAAGCTCGCCTGGGCGCTGGCGAACCGCGACCGTTTCCCGGTCGACGTGAACCGCGCGCCGAAGGACTTGCTGCTGCGGGTGCCCGGCTTCGGCACGAAGATCGTCGACCGGATCGTAGCGGCGCGCCGCTCGGGCAGCCTCGGACTCGAGGACATCCGCCGCATGGGCGGGCGCGTGAAGCAGGCGCGACCCTTCATCGTGACGAAGGATCACCACCCTGCCGCCAAGCTGGATGCCGCCGACCTGCGCGCGCGCTTCGTCAAGCCGCAGCAGATGGAGCTGTTCTAGCCCATGTTCGCCCCGCGCCTGCCGCGCATCGGGACCGAATCCGCGTGGCGCGATGCCGCACGCAGGCTGGCGTCGAAGGGCGTGCCGCCCGAGGCGGTCGATTGGGGGCTGGAAGGTGACGCAGCCGCGATGTTCGACGACCCGCTGCCCGCGACGGGCACAGCCTTCACCGTTGCGCGCGGCTTCGTCGACCTGGCGCGGGTGCTGATCCCCGAGCGGTCGGGCCAGGGGATGGCGGTGGCCTACGCCCTTCTCGTGCGCCTGCGCGACGACCCCAGGCTGCTGGACCGCCGCGCCGATCCGCTGGTGGCGCGGGCCGATCGCATCGCCAAGGACGTCCGCCGCGACCTGCACAAAATGCACGCCTTCGTCCGCTTCCGCGAGGTCGGCGACCAATCCGTCCGCCGCCGCTTCGCGGCCTGGTTCGAACCAGCGCACCGGATCGAGGAGCCGGTGGCCGACTTCTTCGTGAACCGCTTCGGCGACATGGACTGGATCATCGCTACGCCGGAGGTCACGTTGATTTATCACGGTAGTGCGCTCCGGATGGAGGCGAAGGCGTCCACCCGCCTGGACGAAGGCGACCCGATCGAGGCGCTGTGGACCACCTATTACAGCAACATCTTCAACCCCGCGCGCCTGAAGGTCGACGCGATGAAGGCCGAGATGCCGGTGAGATACTGGCGGAACCTGCCCGAGGCGCGGGTCATTCCCCAATTGATCGCCGGCGCACGCGCCAAGGTCACGGCCATGCACGAGGCCGGGTTCAGCACGCCGCCGCCGCAATTCGACCGCCGGAGGATGACCATGCCGGAGAACCTTGACGCCACCCCTCTCGACGCGCTGGCCCGCGAGGCCGCCGGCTGCACGCGCTGTCCGCTTTACTGCGACGCCACGCAGACCATCTTCGGCGAAGGCCCCGAGGATGCGCGCGTGATGGTGGTGGGCGAACAGCCCGGCGACCAGGAGGATCTTGCCGGCCGGCCTTTCGTCGGCCCGGCGGGTCGTCTCTTCGACGAACAGGCCAAGGCGGCGGGTCTCGTGCGCAAGGGCGTCTACGTCACCAACGCGGTCAAGCACTTCAAGTTCGTGCAGCGCGGCAAGCGCCGCATCCACCAGCGCCCCGACGCGGGCGAGGTCACCGCCTGCCGCTGGTGGCTGGACCGCGAGATCGCGACCGTGAAACCCGACCTGATCGTCGCCATGGGTGCGACGGCGCTGCAGGCGCTGACTGGGTCGGGCAAGGGCATCCTGAAGCGGCGTGGCGGGGTCGAATCCGGCCCCGACGACATGCGCGTCCTTGCGACCGTGCATCCCAGCTACCTGCTGCGCCTGCCTGATCGCGAAGCGCGGGCGCGGGAAACCGATCTCTTCCGCGCCGATCTGGCCCGGGCGCGCGACTTGGTGGACGAGGCGCGGTAAGGCGGCGCGCGAGTCGCGGTCGCTCGGGTTTTCGTCACCGTTTAACGATGGGACATGGGCGCTCCGCGGTCCTGCCACGATCCGGACACATCCCGAGGCCAAACACGGAACACGGCCGCAAGGCGACCCCGGCGCTTCGCCCCAACAGCCCCCACCGAAGGGCGGAGTGCCGGGGGGAAATTACCCCCGGCACCGATTTCCGACGCGTCAGTCGCGCCGCGTGCCGGCCGCTACTGGTGCTCGGCCCGCACGATGGCGGCGCCGTCGGCCATCGCCTTCATCTTGCCGAAGGCCACGTCGTGGGGCAGGTATTTCAGCCCGCAATCCGGCGCCACGATCACCTTGTCCGCGTCCACGTGCGGCAGCGCGCGGCGGATGCGGTCTGCGATCACCTCGGGCGTCTCGACCTTCATGTCCGACAGGTCGACCACGCCCAGAATGATCGTCTTGCCGCGCAGGTTCTCCAGCACCGAGGTGTCGAGGTTGCTTTGCGCGGTCTCCAGGCTGATCTGGTTGCAGTGGCAACCTGACAGCTGCGGCAGGAAGGAATAGCCCTCGGGGCGGGCATGGATGATCGCGGCATAGCCGAAGCAGATGTGCAGCGCTGTGGTGCCGGCCGCACCCTCCAGCGCGGCGTTGACCGCTTCCAGCCCGTATTCCTCGGCCGCCTCGGGGCGGGCCTGCATGTAGGGCTCGTCGATCTGCACCACGTCTGCGCCGGCGGCGAACAGGTCGGCGATCTCTTCCTTGACCGCCTGTGCGTAGGCCAGCGCCACCTTGCGTGGATCGCCGTAATGGTCGTCCTGCGCCTGCTGCGCCATGGTGAACGGGCCGGGCAGGGTGATCTTGACCATCCGGTCGGTGTGGCGGCGCAGGAACTTCAGGTCCTCGACCTCGACCGCGTGCTTGCGGCGGATGTCGCCGACGATGCGCGGCACCGGGTTGGGGTGGCCCGAGCGGTCGAGCGCGGTGCCCGGGTTGTCGATGTCGACCCCGTCCAGCGCGGTGGCGAAGCGATTGGAATAGCTCTCGCGCCGGATCTCGCCGTCGGTGATGATGTCCAGGCCGGCCTCTTCCTGCAGCTTGATCGCCTCGATCGTGGCCGAGTTCTGCGCCTCTTCGAGGTGCTCGGGCGGGATGCGCCATAGCTCGGCCGCGCGGGTGCGGGGCGGGAATCGGCCGCCAAGCTTGGCGCGGTCGATGATCCAGTCGGGCTGGGCGTAGCTGCCGACGAGCGAGGTGGGAAAGAGCATGTTTGTCCTCTCTGGTTGGGGCGCGGCGCGGGTTGTCCCGCGCCGCATTCTGATGTCCGGCACCCGGACCGTGGTCCAGATATCGGTGTTTCAGGCGTCCGGCGCGCCGGGAATCGAGCGCAGGTACAGGACCAGCGCGTTCATGTCCCGCTCGGTCATCTTGTCGAAATAGACATAGGGCATCGGCGGCAGCATCGGGCTGCCGTCGGGCCGCGTGCCGGTGATCATCTGCTTTACCTCGGCGTCGCTGTAGTCGGCCAACCCGGCGGGGTGATTGGTCAGGTTCGGCGCGATGGAGGTTCCCCACGGCCCGTGGAATTCGAACCCGCCGCGCGCAAAACCGGCACCCCAGTCGGGGCCGGTCGGTGTCATCGGGCTGTGACACTCCATGCAATGGCCGAGCGCGGCCAGGTAGGCGCCGTACTCCACCGTCTCGCCCGGTTCGGGCGCCGACACGGTCTGCACCGGGGGGCCGTAGGCGGGGGGAAGGGGAATGTTGTAGGTGCTGGTGCCCGGGTCGCTTTCGATGGCCGGCACCGTGCGCAGATAGGCCACGATCGACGACAGGTCCTCGTCCGAGATCGCGCGGTAGGCCGCGAAGGGCATCGGCGGGCCGATGATCGTGCCGTCGGGGCGGACGCCCTCGCGGATCGCCTTCGCCAGTTCGGCGTCGGTCCAGTCCGCGATGCGCGAGGCGGGGGTGATGTTCGGCGCGATCGCGGTGAAGGCGACGCTGTCCTCGACCACCCGCCCGGTCAGGTCGTTCGCCATGTCGAACCCTGCCGGCCCGATCGGCGTGTGGCAGTTGCCGCAGCCCATGACGGTCTGCACCAGATATTCGCCGCGCTCGACATCGCCCTCGGCCATCGCGGGCGAAACGGCCAAGGCCGTCACGCCCGCCAGCAGTAATGATTTCATGATATCCTCCCGGTTGTGCGGGCCGCCGCGAAAATGCACGGGGCCCGCGACGAGGATAGCACTGATCACGCGAAGAGGTCGCGCTCGATTCCGGCAGCCTCGAAAAGGTAGTCGCGGCTGGCTTCCAGTTCGGACCGCAGGCGCGGCACGTCGAAGCCCAGCAGCTTGCCCTGCCACTTGGCGATGCGGCCGGCGACCATAACCGTGTCTACGTTGGTCCGCTCCATCAGCGTCACGACGGCGCCCGGCGCGTTGTTCAGCGGCGCCACGTTGATCGCCTCGGCGTCCAGCAGGATGATGTCGGCCTCCTTGCCCGGGGTGAGCGAGCCGACCTTGTCGGCGAGGCCCAGCCCCTCTGCGCCGCCCATCGTGGCGTGGCGGATCGCGTCGATGCACTGCATCAGCGCCGGGTAATCCTCGGCACCCAGCAGCGCGGCCTCGTTCACCCACATCCGCTGCAGGGTGATCAGCCCGCGCATCTGGGTGAAGAAATCCGCCGTCATCGTGCATTCCACGTCAGTCGAAAGCGACGTCGATATTCCGAGGTCCAGGCATTTCTGGATCGGCGGAAGGCCGTGGCGCATGTGCATCTCGATCGGCACGGCCAGCGAGACGTGGCTGCCCGCATCCGCCGCAGCCTGCCACGCCAGGTCTGACATGCCGGTCATGTGGATGAAGATGTTGTCGGGGCCGAACATGCCGTCGCGCGCAAGCTGGTCGAACGTGTCGCGCATCCCGAAGGTGCCCACCACGTGCAGCGCGATCGGCAGGTCCAGGTCGCGACCGATCTCCCACGCGGCTTCCCATCCGGGCAGGTAGATCTCGCCGCCCATGACCATCGTCAGAAGCTGGTCGTCGCTGCTGAAGTACTGCTCCTTGATGCGGCGCGCGTCGGCCGGGTATTGCGCGCGGTCGCCCCAGCCCTCGAAGTAGCCGAACACCCCGCGGCGGCCGGCGTCGCGCAGGCCCTCGATCGCGGCGTCGGAATGCTCGGGGCTGTGGTGGATCTGGCTCACGTCCATCACGGTCGTCACGCCCGCGTCCAGCTGCGCGATGCCACCGAACAATTCGTTGATGTAGACGTCCTCGGGCCGGTAGACCATCGAGAACTTCTGCAGGATCGTGTCGTAGTAGTTCTGCTCGTTCGCGGGGCGCCCGTCGTTGATCAGGATCCCGTTGGCCAGCTGGCTGCGCAGGGCGGTTTCGAACTGGTGGTGGTGGGTGTCGATGAAGCCCGGCATCACGATCTTGCCCGACGCGTCGATCACCGCGGCGTCGCCCGCGTCGATGTTGGCGCCGATCTCGACGATCCGGCTGCCTTCGACCAGTACGTCACCGGTGGCGTAATTGCCTACGGTATTGTCCATCGACAGCACCGTGCCGCCCTTGATCAGCACGCGGCGGCCCGGCTCTCCCGTGCCCTGAGGGACTGCGGCTTGCGCATGGCTCGCCGCCTGTGCCTGGCTGGCCCCGAGGCCGGTCAGCGTCGCCGCAGCACCCACGGCCGATGCCTTGAGCACGTCGCGTCGCGTCGGGCAGGGCACCTGCGGCGCCTTCGGATTGCAAAGTCTGCACATGGTCTGGTCCTCTCGGAGATGCGGCGTCAGGCCGCGAAAATGGATTGCAGTACGGGATGGCGCTTCAGGTCGTGCCCGATGGCGGACGCGGCGGTCGTCAGCTCCGGCAGGCGTTCCCTCACCAGCGTCTCGGGCGTTACGAGGCCCGTGTAGCCCGAGGTGTTGAGCGCGGCGACGGTGTCGCCGGCGGCGTTGCGGATCGGCACGGCCAGCGCCGTGATGCCGTAGTCGAGCTGGTCGACCGTGGTGGCGTAGCCGTCCGCACGGGCCTGCAGGATCGCCGCGCGCAGCAGCGCGGGATCGGTGCAGGTTCTCGAGGTCAGCGCCTTCGCGTCGAGCGTGTCGAGATAGGCGCAAAGCGCATCGTCCGTCAGCCCGGCCAGCATCACCCGTCCCATCGACGTGGCGTAGGCCGGGTAGCGCGCGCCGACCACGGCGGCCGCGCGGCGGGCCCGCTGGACCGAGTAGTGCGCCACGTAGACCACGTCCGGTCCCGTCAGCACGCCGACCGAGGCCGCGTCGCCGAAGCGCGTCACGATCTCGGCCACCCTCGGCTGCAGGATTTCGTCGATCCGGGCCGAGAAGTAGAATCCGGATGCCAGCGTCATCACCTTGGGCGTCAGGTGGAACCGCTTGCCGCATTGCGCGACGTAGCCGAGCGCCGACAGCGTGATCAGCGACCGCCGCGCCGCCGCCGGAGACAGCCCGACCTTGCGGGCGATCTCGGACAGGGACATCTCGGGACTGGCCGCGTCGAACGCTTCGATGATCGCCAGACCCTTGGCCAGCGCCTCGACGAATTCCGGCGGCCGGTCCTCGATCCGTATCACCGCTTCTTGCTTTCTGGCGCCAGCACGAAGTCGAACTTGAACATTGCGTCGGGCTTCTTCTCGGTCTCGAAGCCGAGCTCGTCGATCTTCTTCGCGGGCTCCAGCTTGGCGATCAACGACTTGCGCACGCCGAAGACCGCGTCGTTGTCGATGTACTCGGTGTTCTCGAAGAAGACCTCGGTGGTGATGTCGTGCATGCCTTGGGCGCGCACGATGTAGTGCAGGTGCGCGGCGCGCCACGCGTGGCGGTTGCCGGCGCGCAGCAGCTTGCCCACGGGGCCGTCATAGGGAACGGTGTAGGGCTTGGGCAGCACGGTGGTGTAGTAGTAGCGGCCCTGCTCGTCGCAGGTGAACTTGCCGCGCAGGTCCATCTTGTCCTGGCCCTGCTCCTGCTCCTGGATCGGATAGGTGCCGGTGGCGTCGGCCTGCCAGGTGTCGATGATTGCGCCGGGCAGGGGCTTGTGCAGGATGTCCGTGACCGTGCCGTGGACCAGCACCGTGACGCCCTCGCGGTCGTCTGCCAGGTTCGCGCCGAGCTTCTTCTCGGGCGCGTCGTCCAGGTAGAACGGGCCGAGGTTCGATCCCTCGGTCGCGCCACCCCGGGTATTGATCATGTCGACCAGCGCGGAAAAGCCCAGCACGTCCGACAGCAGGATGAACTCGTGCCGTTCCGGGGTCGAGATCTGCCCGCAATCGTAGAGGAAGTTCAGCACGCCCATCCATTCGTCGTGGGTGACGTTCAGCTCGCGTGTGCAGTCGTGCAGGTGGTCGATGACCGAGTGCAGAATCTTCTCGAACCGGCTGTCCGGCTCGGTCTCGAAGCTGTCCTTCACCTTCTGCGTGATGTTGAACTGGTTGATATCGCTCATCTTTGCTCCTCCGCTCGGGTGCCGCAACACCTGTGCGACAATTTCGCCTTGACTGGGAAAGTAAACAGATCATTATTTTCGGCAAGAGGAAAAATTTTCGCATACCGAAAAGTATGTGTAACCCATACCGCGACCGAAAGGGAGAGCCATGCGCATCGGCAAGCAGGACAACGCCTTCACCGCGATCGCCACATCGGACGCCGACAGCATCACGATCCGTGGTCATGACCTGTGCGGAGATCTGATCGGGCAGATCGATTTCACCGATTACTTCTGGCTGCTCGTGCTGGGCGAGAAGCCTACCAAGCCGCAGCGCCGCATGATGGACGCCTGCCTCGTCGCGATCGCCGAGCACGGCCTGGTGCCGTCGGTGCAGGCCGCGCGCATGACGCTGGCCGCCGGTCCCGAGGCCTACCAGGGCGCGATGGCCGCCGGCATCCTCGGCATGGGCTCGGTCGTCGCCGGCTCGTCCGAGGTGGGCGGGCGCTACCTGCAGGAGGTGCTGGACAAGGCCGAGGCCGACGGCACCGATCTGGAAACCGCCGTCATCGCCTCGCTGAAGGAACACAAGGCGACCAAGCGCAAGGTCGCGGGCCTTGGTCACCCGCAGCATTCGGGCGGCGACCCGCGCGCGCACCGGCTGATCGCCGTCGCGCAGCAAGAAGGCATCGCCGGTCGCTACTGCGAGGTGCTGGACCTGCTGGGCAAGCACGCGACCGACATCATCAGCCGGCCGCTGCCGATCAACGTCTCGGGCGCGATACCGGCGACGATTCTCGACGCCGGCTGGCCGCTGCAGGCGCTGAAAGCCGTGCCGATCCTGGCGCGCACCGCCGGCCTTGCCGCGCACCTGTTCGAGGAACAGGCCCGGTCGATCGGCTTCATCATGTCGAACCACGCCGATCAGGCGATCAGCTACGACGGCAAGGGCGCCAAGGAGGCGGCAGAATGAAGATCCTCAAGGACATCCGCGTCGTCGAACTGGGCACCTACATCACCGGACCCGCCTGCGGCATGCACCTGGCCGATCTGGGCGCCGACGTCATCAAGGTCGAGCGTCCGGGCACGGGCGATCCGTTCCGGGCCTTCAAGGGCGGGCTCTATTCGCCGCATTACCAGACCTACAACCGCAACAAGCGGTCCATTGCTCTGGACACGAAGAACGACGACGATCGGCAGGTCCTGCACGACCTGATCGCCACCGCCGACGTGTTCATCCAGAACTTCCGCCCCGGCGTGGCCGAGAAGCTGGGCGCGGGCGAGGACGAGCTGCGCCGCATCAAGCCCGACCTGATCTACTGCGCGATCTCCGGCTTCGGCACCTCCGGACCGTCGCGCGACCGGCCCGCCTACGACACCGTCGCGCAGGCCGCGTCGGGCTACCTGCGTCTGCTGACCCCGCCGCAGAACCCCCGTGTCATCGGTCCCGCGATCGCCGACGCGGTCACCGGGCAGTATGCCGCGATGGCCTGCCTCGCCGCGCTGCTGGAGCGCAGCAAGTCCGGGCAGGGGCGCCGCATCGACATCTCGATGCTCGAGGCGATGAGCCACTTCAACCTCGACAGTTTCACGCATTACTACAGCGTGGGCGAGGTCATGGGCCCGCTGTCGCGCCCGGTGGTCAGCCAGTCCTACACGTTCGAGTGCTCGGACGGGAAATGGATCGCGATCCACATGTCCAGCCCGACCAAGTTCTGGGAGGGGCTGCTGGCGGCGACCGGGCAGCTGCAGCTGAACGACGACCCGCGCTTCAACGAGCGGCTGGAGCGGATCAAGCACCAGGACGAGCTGATCGAGCACTTCACCCCGATCTTCAAGGGCAAGACGCGCGACGAATGGGCCGCGCTGCTGCTGGAAAACGAGGTGCCGCACTCGCCCGCCTACGACAGTGACGAGGCGCTGGAGGACCCGCAGGCGCAGCACCTGAAGCTGAAGGTCAGCGTGCCGTCGTCCGAGCTGGGCACCTTCACCACCGTACGCCCCCCCTACAATTTCGACGGGGCGCCGGAACTCGACGTCGCACCGCCGCCGACGCTGGACGAGCACGGCGCCCAGATCCGCGAAGAGATCGCCCGCCGCAAGGCCGGCTAGACCGACGAACCCGGAGGAGAGAGCGAAATGAGTGAAGACAATCCCAAGGCGGTGCCAGTGGGCGCGGTGCTCGAAGCCTCGCGGGGCATGCTGCAAAAGCAGCTCTTCGCGATCTTCACCACGCCCGTCGATGACTTGGGCGCGGTGTTCGCCCACATGGAGGAGCACCTGGCCTTCCAGGTCCAGCTGGAGAAGGACGGCATCCTCTACGCCGCCGGCCCGCTCTGGACCGATGACGGGTCCGAGTGGGAGGGCGAAGGCATGGTGATCGTGCGCGCGGCCTCTGTCGACGAGGCCAAGGCGATTGCCGAGCGCGATCCGATGCACAAGGCCGGCGCGCGGGCGTTCCGCGTCCGGCCGTGGCTGATCAACGAAGGGTCGATCACGATCAGGCTCGACAATTCGACGCAGACATTCAGCATCACTTGATGATCTCGACAGGGAGGAAACCAATGAGACATCTGCTTGGCGCCATCGTGGCGGGCACGCTGGCCGTGCCGGCCGTCGCGCAAGAGACGATCAACCTGACCGTGGCCTCGTCGCACCCGACCGTGGTGCCGTGGGTCGGCATGATCCAGACGCACTTCATGGCCCGGACCGACGAGATCCTAGCCGAGAGCGGCAACTACGAGATCGACTGGAACGAGGCGTTCGGCGGCCAGCTCTACAAGGCCAACGCCACGCTGTCGTCGGTCGAGCAGGGCATCACCGACGTGGGCTGGGTCTTCTCCTTCCTCGAACAGGCGAAGCTGCCGCTCAGCCAGGCCAGCTCGAACGCGCCGTTCGCGACATCGAACCCGCCGGTCCTGCTCGACACGATGGAGGAGCTGCTCGAGACCAACGAGGCCTTCCGCGACGAGTGGGAAAGCCACAACCTGGTCGTCCTGGGCCTGACCGCCACGGACCTCTACGACATCTACACCAAAGAGCCGCTGACCGGCATCGACGACATCGACGGCATGAAGCTGTCGGCGCCGGGCGTGCTGGGCTCGTGGCTGCGCGGCACGGGGGCCAACGCGGTCGACGGTGCGCTGACCACCTTCTACACCGATGTGCAGACCGGCGTGTCGGACGGCGCGCTGACGCTGGCGCTTGGCGCGCTGCCGATCAAGCTCTACGAGGTGGCGCCCTACATCAACCGCTTCGATGGCGGCGCTGCCTTCTCGGGCGCGATCGCGATCAACAAGGACACCTGGGACACGCTGCCCGAGGAAGTGCAGAACGCTATGCAGGAAGCGGGCGATTACTACACCGAAAGCCACGGCCAGGACCTGGTCGAGCGTCACGAGGCGGCGCTGCAGACCATGGTCGAGCAGGGCGCCAACCAGAACCCGCCGGTGCAGATCGTCGAGATGCCCGAGGGCGAGCTCGAGAAGTGGGTGAACAAGATGCCCAACATCGCGCAGGACTGGGCTCAGCCCCTGCAGGATCGCGGTATTCCCGCGGGCGAGTTCCTGAACGCCTACATGGAAGGCCTGCGGGCGCGTGGCGAAGAACCCGCCCGCGATTGGGACGAAGAAGTCAGCCCGTGAAGCCGCTCGACAGCAACCAGGGCGCCGCCGACGGCTCGGCGGCGCCCTACCTCGCGGGGCCGGCGCGCGCCTGGCGCTTCGTGACAGAGGCCCTGGCCGTGCTGGGTACCGTGATGATCGCCGTGCTCGGCGTGATCATCTGCGCCGACATCGTGGCGCGCAATTCCATGGGCGCGTCGTTGCCGCTGGTGTCGGAAATGGGCGCGCTGCTGCTGGTCATGATCGTCGCGCTGCAGTTGGCAACCGCGATCCGTGCCGGACGACTGGCGCGGACCGAATTCATCCTCGACGCGATCGAGAGGCGCTCTCCGCGCTCGGCCGCGCTGCTGATGATGCTGTTCAACATCGCCGGGGCCTGGATGCTGGGCCTCATCGCCTGGTCGACGACGGACGTGCTGACCGGCGCCTGGGAGGCGTCCGAGTTCATCGGCATCGTCGGCATCGCCACACTTCCCACATGGCCGTTCCGCGCGCTGATCCTGCTGGGCTTCGGCGTCGCCGCCCTCGAATTCGTCGTCCGGGCACTGGCCGACGCCCGCACCGTCATCGGAGGCCGCCGCACATGAGTTCGCTCGAAATCGGATCGGTCGCGATCTTCGGCCTGATCGCGCTGATCGGCATCGGCATGCCGATCGGGCTGGGCATGCTGCTGGTGTCGTTCCTCGGCGTCGCGCTGATGCGCAACGACGCGGTCGCCACCAGCATGATGACCGCGGTCGCCAATGACAGCCTCGAGGAATACCTCTTCGCCGTCGTGCCGCTGTTCGTGCTGATGGGCCTGCTTGTCACCGTCTCGGGCGTCGGGCGCGACACGTTCGACGTGTTCCAGCGCATGCTGCACAAGGTGACCGCCGGCCTCGGCATCGCCACGGTCTTCGCCAACGCGGTCTTCGCCTCGATCACCGGAGTCTCGATCGCCTCGGCCACGGTCTTCAGCCGCGTCGCCGTTCCCGAGATGAAGCGCCACGGCTACACCCGCAAGTTCGCCACGGGCGTAGTCGCGGGCAGTTCCGTGCTGGGCATGCTGATCCCGCCGTCGTTGCTGCTGATCGTCTACGCCGTGCTGGCCGAGCAGTCGGTCGGCGCGATGTTCCTGGCCGGCATCGGCCCCGGCATCCTGCTCAGCGTGGTGTTCTGCGTCACCATCCTCTGGCTGGCGCGCCGGAAGCGGGATTTCGTGTTCGAGAACACCGACGTCGCCGAATACAACGACATCGGCTGGGGGGCCGTCGCGGCGAAGTTCGTGCCGATCCTGTCGCTGATGCTGCTGGTGCTGGGCGGCCTCTACGGCGGGTTCTTCAATCCGACCGAGGCCGGCGCCGCCGGGGCCGTGGGCGCGCTGGTGATCGCGCTGTGGCGCCGCTCGCTCGACCGCCGCACCTTCTGGAACCTGCTGGTCGAGACCGGCCAGATCACCGTCTCGGTGCTGTTCCTGATCCTGGCGGCCACGTTCTTCAGCCGCATGCTCGCCCTGTCGGGCGTGCCGCGCGAACTGGCCGAGTTCTTCCTGCAGGATTCGATCGGCCCCTACGGGTTCCTGATCGCGTACCTGCTGCTGATCGTGGTGCTGGGCTGCCTGATCGACTCGATCTCGATCATGCTGATCATGCTGCCCATCGCCTTGCCGGTGGCCGACGCGGCGGGCTTCGACCTGGTGTGGTTCGGCATCCTGACCGTGGTCGGGGTCGAGATGGGGCTGCTGACGCCGCCCTTCGGCCTGTCGGTCTACACCATCAAGTCCGCCATGGACGATACCGACCTCAGGGTGGGCGAGATCTTTCGCGGCGCGTTGCCCTTCGTGGGGGCGATGGCGGCCGCGCTGGTGATCCTCATACTGTTTCCGTCGATATCGACCTGGCTCACACGCATATAAGGACCCTTCATGCCCAAACTCCTGTTCCTTACCGGCAGCCTGAGGGCTGAATCGTCCTCTCGCGCCGTGACGCGGGCGCTGATCGAGGCGCTCGGCGACCGCGCCACCTGCGAAACCGCCGACATCGCCGCTCTTCCGCACTACAATGACGACATCAAGAACGACGCGGCCGTGGCGGCGTTGCGCGACGCGATCGGCGCGGCCGACGGCGTGGTCTTCGTCACGCCGGAATACAACTACTCCGTCCCCGGCGTGCTGAAGAACGCGATCGACTGGGCCTCGCGCCCGGCCTTCGACAGCGTGTTCAAGTACAAGCGCTGCTTCATCGTCACAGTCTCGGGCGGGGCGACGGGCGGCGTGCGGGCGCAGTCGCACCTGAAATACGTGCTGGCCGGCATGATGGCGCTGCCGCATCCCGGCAAGGAGATCCTCGTGCCCTTCGCCGGCAAGAAGGTCGAGAACGGCGTCTTCCGCGACGACGACATCATGGCCTTCGCCGGAGCGCAGATGGACGAATTCCTGGCCTCGCTGGGCTAGGTCCGTTCCCGCGACACCAGCCCCGAAGCAACCGCTGAAGCGCGCCGGGCACGAAACCGTGTCCGGCGCGCTTCTTTACGCGGAACCGGTTCGGGCTCTCGCGCATTTTCCCCACCAAGGGGGAAATGCCATGTCGCACGCTTACCGGTACTGCCAGGGGCCCGTCAGGACGCGGTCCGGGCCCCTCTACGAGATCTTTCACCATGCCCCCGGAGCACCCGTCCTGTCGGTGCAGGGCGACACGCCGGAATCGGCGTGGCAGGCGCTTGGGCAGCGCGTGGATCATGCCGATCCCGACTGGCGCGCATCGGCCCATCTGGTCGAGGCGCTGAACCTGCCCGCCGCGCGCCTCGGCCGACCCGACGCGCTGCAGCGCGACACGGCGCTGGCGCTGGCGGCCAACGCCCATGGCGGTGCCGCCTTCGCCGCCATCCCCGAATCGGATGTGCGCGCCGCCTGCCTGAGCTCCTTCGCGCATCTGGTAGAACTCTCGGCCAAACTAGATGGCGGAGAGCCGGTGCTGTACGACATGCGCTCGGCAGGGTCGGTCCTGCGTGCCGGCGTCGCGGTGCTGGTGGCCGAAGCCGGCGCCACGACGCTGGCCGTCGTCGACGACCGCGACGCGGCGCAGCGCTATCTGCACGCCCGGCATCGCGGATGCGAAAACGCCGCGCCCGCCTTCGACGCCGTCACGGTCCGCCCGTCCTCCGGCTGGTTCGCGCTCGCGATGCGGGACGCCTTGGGCGTCGGCTTCGACCTCGACCTCGTGCGCAGGCGCAGCGGGTCCACGGCTCCGATGCCGTCCTCCGGCGCGGTGATTCTCGGCGCGGTCGCCCGGGGCTTGCCGGACCGTCCGCTGTCGCAGCCGAACGGCACCGGCGCGCTGGCAACCCGGGGGCTGCAAACGGTCTGCATGCTGACGCGCCTGCCCGGCGCGCCCCGCGCCCCGCAAGGGCGGCCGACGAGGCTACGATACCAGGCGCTCCGCGTGCTGCCCGGCGAATAGGCGGCCAAGCCGCCTCGGCGGTGGACAATTGCCGCACGACGGCGCACTTCCGTCCCCGAAACGTCGGCGACGTCGAATGAGGGGCAGCCATGCACGAACCCATGCAACGACCGGATTGGATCGCGCTCGACTGGGGCGCCGCGCGCCTGCGCGCCTGGCTGATGCGGGCGGATGGGTCGGTGATCGACACGCGCCTGGCCCGCGCCGGAGCGGACGAGCCGGGCGCGGTCGGCGTCGAGCCGGCGTTGCTGGCGCTCGTGGCCGACGCGCTCGGGGACGATGGCGGTTCGGGCCAGCCGGTGCCGGTGCTGTGCTGCGGTCTGGCGGGCGCGAGGCAGGCGGTCCCTTTCGTCGCCGTGCCGGCGCCGCCGCCGTCATCCCAAGCCGCCGTCAGGATCGAGACGCGCGACCCGCGCCTAGACCTGCGCGCCCTGCCGGGGATGAAGCAGGACAGCCCCGCCGACGTGATGCAGGGCGAAGGGACCATCGTTGCCGGCGCGCTCGCGGTGCAGCCCGGCTTCGACGGGGTGTTCTGCCTGCCCGGCGAGCAGACCCGCTGGGTGCATGTCAGTGCCGGAGAGATCGTCAGCTTCCGCACCTTCATGACCGGCGAACTGTTCGCGCTGCTGTCGCGGCACTCGGTCCTGCGCCACCATGTCGGCGACGGGACCGGCTGGGACGGCGCGGCCTTCGACGCGGGGGTGGGCGACGCGATGGCGCGCCCGCAGCGGATCGGCGCCGCGCTGTTCGGCATCCGCGCCGCGGGTCTGTTGCAGGGGCTTTCGTCCGGAGCCGCACGTGCGCGGCTTTCGGGGCTGCTGATCGGGCTGGAGCTGGCGGGCAGCCGGCCGCACTGGTTGGGACAGGACATCCGCGTGCTGGGCACAGGCGGGCTGGCACGCGCCTATCGCGCCGCGCTGAGCGCGCAGGCGGCCAGCGTGCAGACGATGGACGCGGATGACCTGACCCTGCGCGGCCTGCGCGCCGCGTACGAGGGCACGACCGGCTGAGGCCGCCGCCAGCCGTCTGGAATCCGCGTCGGCCGACGTTCCTACTGCGGCAGCGCGATCGTGGTGCCCCACGTCTCGCACTTGCGCACCAGGGGGGCGGCGGGCGCACGGTCGGTGAACAGCGTGTCGATCGCCGAAAGCGAGTCGATCCGCGCCGGGGCGCTGCGCGAGAACTTGGAGTGATCCGCCACCAGGAAACTGCGCCGAGCATGGCGCAGGATCGTCTGGCTGACGCTGACCTCCTGGATGTCGAAGTCGAGGATGTCGCCGTCGCGGTCCAGCGCCGAACAGCCGATCACCGCCAGGTCGAACTTGAACTGGGCGATCGTCGCGACCGCCATGTTGCCCACCAGCCCGCCGTCGGACCGCCGCAGCTGCCCTCCGGTCACGACGATCTCGCAATCCGGGTTGGCGACCAGGATGTTGGCGACGTTCATGTTGTTGGTCACCACCAGAAGCCCGCGGTGGTCCAGCAGGGAACTGGCCACCGCCTCGGCCGAGGTGCCGATGCCGATGAACAGCGACACGCCGTCGGGGATCGCGCCCGCGCAGGTGCGCGCGATGGCGACCTTCGCGTCGGCGTTCAGCGCGCGGCGTTCCTCGTAACCGATATTGGTGGTGCCCGAGGGCAGGACGGCGCCGCCATGCACGCGCTCCAGCCGGCCGGCATCGGCAAGTTCGGACAGGTCGCGGCGGATGGTCTGCAAGGTCACGCCGAAATGCCGCGCCAGCCCGTCGACGGTCACCTTGCCGTCGCGCCGCGCGATCTCGAGGATCTCGGGATAGCGAAAAGTCTGTGACATCGGTCCGTTTGCGTTTCTTTTCGACGCTGGCAGCTTTTGCGCGACATCGCAAGGTGTTGCGGCAGCCGAGGCGCGGCTTTCGCGGCCTGCGCGCGCCGCGCGGGCCCCGGCGAACCGGGGCGGCGGTTGAAATCCCGCCCCACGGGATCTAGGGTTAACGTCAGGACCGAGCCCTGGCAGATCCAGCGGGCCTCCCTTTCCGTCATCGTTGTCGAGGAAGCGGCCTTCCGGGTGCCGCGGGGCGTGTGTCCGCGCGACGCGGGCATGGCAACATGACAAGGGAGATAAGACGGATGAGCGATTACGACCCCGAAAAAGGCTATGTCGCCCTGCTGGGCTGGAGCTTGAACGCGATCGACGCGGTGGACCGGTTCGACCGGCGCTACATAATCGTCGCGCCGCCTTGGGCCGAGGATTACTGCAAGCAGAACGACATCCCCTACATGGCGTGGGATTTCGACCGCCTGAACGAGCGATCCTACGAGCTGGCCCTGAAGCTGCAGGAGGAAGGCGTCGACGTCGCGATCCCGCTCTACGAGGAAACCGTCGAATGGTCCGGCGCGGTCAACGCCGTGCTGCTGAAGAACCCGCGCCTGCTGGGCCAGGCGATGCTGTTCCGCGACAAGTCGCTGATGAAGCGCCGCGCGCAGCTTGGCGGAATCCGCGTGGGCGTCTTCGAAGAGGCCGACGACCGCGCCGACGTGATCCGGTTCCTCAAGCGCGTCAATCAGACGCTGCTGAAGCTGGACGGCGATCCGAACGATCCGATCCACTTCAAGGCCTTCGACAAGTCCGGCACCGCCGGCCACCGCGTGATCCGCACGCCCGAGGACGTGGACAACATCCCCGACGACGAATTCCCCGCGCTGCTCGAATCGCACCTGGACGGCTGGGAATTCGCGGTCGAGGCATGGATCAAGGACCGCAAGATCCAGTTCCTCAACATCTCGGAATACGTGACGCTGGGCTATTCGGTCTTCGTGCCGGCGACGCCCGAGCTGGAAGCGCACCGCGCGCGCATCACCGAGGAGATCGAGAAGCTGATCGAGGCCTTCGACATCGACTTCGGCTTCATCCACCCGGAATACTTCCTGACCTCGGACAACAAGCTCTACTTCGGCGAGGTCGCGTACCGTCCGCCGGGCTTCAAGGCGCTGGAACTGATCGAGCGCGCCTACGGCTTCAACGGCTATCAGGGCCTGGTGCTGATGTTCGACCCCAAGACCACGCAGGAGGAGATCGACGCCTTCTTCCCCGAGGAAGTGACCGGCGCCAAGGGCCATGCCGGCTGCTTCGGCGTCTATCCGCGCCGCCGCGTGGTCAGCAAGCTCGAGATCCCCGAGGAGACCGCGAACCATCCCTACTTCGAGTGGCACGAGCTGGCCGAGCCGATGGAGCAGAAGGTCACGAAGCGCAGCGCCTTCGGAACCCATTGGGGGCTGGCCTTCTTCTTCGGCGAGGACGCCCACACCCTGCGCGACCTCTTGAAGCGCCAGGAAGATCTCGATTTCTATGTGTAAGGCAACGAGCGGGGCCACCCTGTGGCACAAGGCCTGATGACGAACGAAATCGGCGACGCCGAGCGGCTTTCGGGCACGCTCGACGTCGCGCTCGACCGGCTGGAACAGGCGCGGCCGTTCTCGAAGCAGCGCCACCGCGGGCCGGTTCTGGACGTGATCGGCCGCCTGATCGCGGTGCCCGGCGGCGTCGAGGCGCTGGCCGCGCGCGCCATGCGGCTCGACCAGGCGGGACTTTTCGCGGGCTCGGACTGGGAGGTGCCCACGGCGCTGCTGCCGCAACTCTCCAGCCAGACGCTGACGGGCGAGAACCGGTCCCTGGCCGCGCTGGAGGCCGCCAGCCTGATGCGCTTTCTCGCCGTCGCCACCGGCGAGGCGCAGCATCCCGGGCTGCAGCAGCACTACGCGCGCCACTTCCTGACCCAGGTGCTGGCTTTGAACCTGCCGCGCTTCTTCGAATTCTCGGACGAGGCCAGCCGCGCCGCCGGCGACCGCGCGCAGATCACGTCTCGCATCCTGCGGCTGATCGCCGAACGCATCGGGCTGCGCGACGTCCTTGGCGTCATGGTGGCCGAGATCTGGCGCATCCTCGAACAGCGGCCGGTGCAGATGGGGCCGGTCAAGAACATGGTCACGCAGATCGCCATCGCGCTGAACCGGCAAGGGTCCGAGCCGGGCTCGGAACGGCTGGGGGCCGAACGTCTGGTCAGCGCGCTCTTCGGACCCACCGCCGAGACGCTCGACGATCCGGGGCTGGCCGCGTATTTCGAGCGGCTCGAACACATGGACGACGCCGGCCTCGCGCGCGAGGCCAAGGGCTTTGCCCGCTCGATGCACGACACCGGGCTGGTGTCGGACTACCACGTGGGCTTCCTCCTCTGGGCGCTGGACTATCCCGACCGTCCGCTGGTGCCCGACGCGCTTGGTCTCGGCTCGACCGGGCTGGATTGCTGGAGGCATTACCGCGGCCTGGTCGAGGAGCTGATCCGCGCCGCAGTCACGCCGCACACGCCGCAGGCCCTTTACGGCATGGCGATGCTGCTGGAACGCGGGGTGCTGCATTCTCCGCCCATCGCCCCCGCGCTCCGCCGCGCGCTGACCATCGACCTCGCGCCGGCCGTGCGCGACCGTCTGGCGCTGGGCTTCGGCCCGCAGGCGCGCCCCGGCACCTTTCTCCTGTCCGGCATCATCGAGGTGCTCGGCCTGCCGCTGGGCGTGGGGCAGGGCGCGAATCCCACCTGCCAGTCCGCGCGCGCGATCTCGATGTGGGCGCTGAACGACCCCGACTACCTGCTGCATCTCATCGTCCAGGCCGCCGAGGCCGAGACGATCCTGATGCAGTTCGAAGGCACGCCGATCTCGTCCGTCGACCTGCCCGCGGGGCTGGCCGGGTTCGGACCGATCGACGCCGACCCGGTCTCGGTCCTGCTGGTGCCGCATCTCGACCGCATCTACGCCGAGATGGGGCGGCTCTGCGCGGATCGCGGCGGCGACCCGCACCGCTGGATCAACCCCGAGTTCCACGGCTGGTGGGTCGCGCGCGACTGCGCCGTGGCGGTGGACGTGGCCACCGGCAAGCTGGACGACTACGACCGCTTCGTGGCGCGCTTCCACGAAAGCTATCACCCCGCCCATAACGGCGACCGGCCGCTGATCCACCCGCAGCCCGCCGGCATCGCCTTCACCGATCCGACCGGCACGTTCATCGGCTGGCACGCGATCACCATCCTGCGCGTCGCCCCCGGCCGCTCGGGCGAGATGCGGGTCTACTTCTACAACCCCAACAACGACAGCGGGCAGGACTGGGGCCACGGCGTGACCGTGACCACCGGCGGCAACGGCGAACGCCACGGCGAAGGCTCGCTCGAGTTCGAGCAGTTCCTGTCGCGTCTCTACCTGTACCACGACCAGCCCCACCGCCCCGAGCGGCTGACCGACGTGGGCCCGGACACCATCGCGCGCGTCCGGTCCATGGCTGTCGAAAGCTGGGCGGGGGAACGCGTCTGACGGCCTGCACGCCGGGCATTCCGCCAAGCGGCAGGCGGGTCGGGCGGCGCGGCCGCCGAAGTTTTCGCGCGCGCCCCTTGCGGCCGGCCCGGCCCGTGTACACTTCAGCATGCGCCGGACCGGGGGAACCGAGAACCGGCTGATTTCGGGAAGGAAAATCGGGAATGTGGGACGTGTGGCTGCCTTTGGCAGGGGGGCTAGTACTGCTGGTGCTGGGAGGAGAGCTTCTGGTGCGCGGCGCCGTCAACGTGGCGACCGCGCTTCGGGTCTCGCCGCTGGTGATCGGTCTGACGCTGGTGGGCTTCGGCACGTCGACGCCGGAACTGGTGACGTCGGTGCGGGCCGCGCTGGCGGATTCTCCGGGGATCGCCTACGGCAACATCGTCGGATCGAACATCGCCAACATCCTGCTGATCGGCGGTCTGGCCGCGCTGCTGTTCCCGATCGCCGTCGCGCGCGCCGCGCTGCGCCGTGACGGGGCGGTGATGCTGGCCGTGGCGGTCGGTTTTTCGATTGTCGCCGCGCTGATGCCGCTGGGTCGCGTGGTCGGCTCGGGATTCTTGCTGGCGCTGGTGGCCTACATCGTCTTCACCTTCATGATCGAGCGCCGCAATGCGCCGCCCGCCCCTGCAGACGGGGCCAAGCCCGCCACCGGCATCGGCCTGTCGGTGCTGATCGCGATCGGCGGTCTTGCCTGCGTCATCGTCGGCGGCGGCTTCCTGGTCGATGGCGCGGTGTCGCTGGCGCGCGGCTTCGGCATCTCCGAGACGGTGATCGGCCTGACCATCGTCGCGGTCGGCACCTCGATGCCGGAAATGGTGACCTCGGTCGTCGCCGCGCTGAAGCGGCAAAGCGACGTCGCCTTCGGCAACATCATCGGCTCGAACATCTACAACATCCTCGGGATCGGCGGCGCGACCGCGCTGATCGCGCCCGGCGCCGTTCCGGCCGAGATCGTCAGCTTCGACAACCTCGTGATGATCGCCGTGTCGCTGGTGATCGTCGGCTTCGCCTGGACCGGCATGAAAATCGTCCGGTGGGAGGGCGCCGCCCTGCTGGCCGGCTACGTCGCCTACGTCTACGTCATCTGGCCGTAACCTTCAGCCGCGGCGGCGGCGCCTGCGCCCGCCGCCGCCGCCATCGCCATCGCCGCCCGCGCCGAACGCCACCTTCGGCAGCACGACCAGCTTCGACAGCTCGGGGAACGTGTCGGTCGCGTGCGGGATCGCGTTCGCCGCGACGAAGTGCTCCTGGAAGCGCGGCTCGATCGCGGTCTCGACCTTGGTGATCTCGCGCACCATGCGCTCGATCTCGCGCCGGGCGGCGACGTTGCACAGCGCGATGCGCGCGCCGGTGCCGGCAGCGTTTCCGGCGCTGGTCACCTGTTCCAGCGGCACGTCCGGGATCATGCCCAGCACCATCGCGTGCAGCGGCGAGATATGCGCCCCGAAGGCGCCCGCCAGCACCACCCGGTCGACCTTCTCGACCCCGCGTTCGTCCATCAGCAGCCGCGCGCCCGCGTAAAGCGCCGACTTCGCCAGCTGGATCGCGCGGATGTCGCCCTGGGTCACGGTGATGCGCGGGCCGCCCTCGTCCGTGCCGTCATGGACCAGGTAGGCATGGGTTCGCCCTTCGGCCACGCAGCGGTCGGTGCCGGTCTGCTCGGCCGATCCGATCAGACCCGACGGGTCCATCAGCCCCGCGATGCGCATCTCGGCCACCGCCTCGATGATCCCCGAGCCGCAGATGCCGGTGATCCCGGTCTGGGCGGTCGCTTCGGCAAAGCCGTCCTCGTCGGACCACAAGTCGCAGCCGATGACGCGGAACCGCGGCTCCTTCGTCTCGGGGTCGATGCGGATCGCCTCGATCGCGCCGGGCGCGGCACGCTGCCCCGAGCTGATCTGCGCGCCCTCGAAGGCCGGCCCGGTGGGGGACGAGCAGGCCAGCACGCGGCTGCGGTCGCCCAGCAGGATCTCGGCGTTGGTGCCCACGTCGACCACCAGCACCAGGTCGTCCGACTTCCCCGGCTGTTCCGAAAGCGCCACGGCGGCCGCATCGGCGCCCACGTGCCCCGCGATGCAGGGCAGCACGTAGATCCGCGCAGAGCCGGACAGGGCGCCCAGACCCATCTCGACCGCCGACAGCGACAGCGCTCCGGAGGTGGCCAAGGCGAAGGGCGCCTGGCCCAGCTCGACCGGGTCGATGCCCAGCAGCAGGTGATGCATGACCGGGTTGCACACGAACACCGCCTCGAGGATCAGCGCCGGGTCCACCCCCGCCTCGGCCGCGATCTCGACGGTCAGCGTGTCCAGCGCCTCGCGCACGACGCGCGTCATCTCGGCGTCGCCGCCGGGGTTCATCATGGCATAGCTGACCCGGCTCATCAGGTCCTCGCCGAAGCGGATCTGCGGGTTCATCACCCCGGCCGAGGCAACGACCTGCCCGGTATCCAGATCCGTCAGATGCGCCGCGATCGTGGTCGAGCCCAGGTCGATCGCCAGCCCGAACAGCCCGGATTCGTGCAGGCCCGGCCACGCCGCGACCAGCCGCGGCACCGCGTCCTCGTGCGGCTTGTGCAGCGCGACGGTGATCTTCCACGCGCCCTTGCGCAGGGTCTTCTGCAGGCCGGCCAGCACGGGAAACGCGGCCTCGATGCCGGAGATGTCCCATTGCTGCCGCAGCGCCCGCGCGACGCGTTCCAGATCGCCCGTGGGCTCGTGCATGTCGGGCTCGTCGACCTCAACGTAGAACAGCCGCGTCGCCGGGTCCATCTCGATCACCCGGGCCGAGGCCGCCTTGCGCACCACCTGCCGGTGCACCTGGCTTTCTGGTGGCACGTCGATCACCACGTCGCGCTGCACGGTCGCCTGGCAGCCCAGCCGGCGCCCCGGCTTCAGCCCGCGCTTCTCGTCGTAGCGCTGCTCGACCGCGTTCCATTCCGACAGCGCGTCCTTCGCGACCGTCACGCCGTGCTTCGAGAAATCGCCGTAGGCCGGCACGATCTGGCATTTCGAGCAGATGCCCCGCCCGCCGCACACGCTGTCGAGATCCACGCCAAGCTGCCGCGCGGCGCTCAGAACCGGGGTCCCGACGGGAAAGCGCCCGCGCTTGCCCGAGGGCGTGAAGACGACCAGAGGGTCCTTGTCCGCCATGTGCCAGATCTCCGTGCCTGTGGTGCGGCGCACCTTAACGCGCAGCGCATGGAAGGAAACCCGCGGGCCAGGGCTTCTTTCGTCCCGAACGCGCGCGGGTGAATTGGCCGCAGGCCCGACGACCCGGGTTCGCGAGGTCCGCCAAGGCTGCGAGATCACCGCGCCCGGTCGGCGGCATCCCTTAGCGCGGCTGCAAGCGCCTCGGCGATCTCGTCCTTCGCGACCGTCTCGTCCAGGCGCTCGGCCGCCGAGGCCGCAAGCCGGCGCATCTGACGGATGCAGGCCTCGGCCATCGCGGGACGGCAGGCCGACGCGGCGAGCCCGCGCAGGACGTCCAGCGCATGCAGCGTCACCGTCCGGTCCGAAGCGACGTACTGCCGCATCTGGTCGAACGAGCGGTCCAGCATCTCCTCGAAGGTCACGCGGCGATAGAGGACGGGATCGTCCCGCCGCGCGGGCCGCGCGGGCTCGCGGCGGGCGAAGGCGGTGAGGCCGGCGGCGAGCCAGTTCAGGCAAAGCATCGCCGTATTCGGGTCGTTGATTCCCGGCGAAAGGGCGCGCCCCAGCACCTCGACAAGCTGATCGGACAGGAACAGAAGATCCTGCACGTCCGTCCGGTTCGACCCCAGCGTGGCGCAATCGCGCAGCCGCCGCAGAAGCGCGTCGTCGCCGTCGCGCGGCGGCTGCGCGCTCAGGACGATCTCGCCCTGGACGACGAACGCGCCGGGCGCATGGTGGATCGTGATCTGGACCCCGCGCTCGCGTGCCAGGCTCGCCAGGCGGTCAAGATCGACCTGCTGCAGGAAGCCCGCGGTTTCGGCCCGCAGGATCGTCGCGTCCCGGCCCGGCGGTGCGGCGGTCCAGGGCTCGACATCGGCGGGGCCTTCCTCTTCGCGCTGCCGCCGGTCCTCGTCGTCCAGCATCGACGCGACCGAGCGGCGCAGCTTGTCGCCCAGATGCGCCGTCACGTTCATGATGTTGATCGATTCCGGGATGTGGTGGATGTAGCCGATCAGCGCGCCCACCGCCGCGAGCGTCAGCGCGAAGGCGAAGAGGACCGAGATCTGCGGCACGAAGGCCTCTTGCGTCGATTGCGCAAGCTCCAGCCGCGCGTGAACCGTGCTCAGCACGGTCATGCAGTAGACGAAGGTCGCCACGAAAACGCCCAGGACCACCTGGTTCGTCTTGTCGCCCATGAAGTTCCCGATCAGGCGTGGCCCGTAGTTCGAGCTTGCGAACGAGACCGCCACGATGGTGACCGAGAAGGCGACACCGGCCACCCCCAGCGTCGCGCCCGCCAGCGTCGTCAGGATCGCCCGCGCGCCGTCGACCTGCGTGGCGCGCAGGAACGGCACGGACCGGATCCAGTCCGTGCCGATCCGGTCGTCAAGCCACGGCAGCAGGAAGCCCAGGATAACCGCGGCAAGCGTCATGGTGGTGGGCCAGAACCAGTAGTTCTGCCGAAATCCCACGAGCGCGCGAAACAGGATGTCGTGCATGCGTCAACCGGAGCCGAATGGCGGGACGGCTGTCAAGCGCCTCATGCGCCGGCGGACGCGCCGCCCGGGATGCGCCGCCGCAGGCGGGACAGCCGGCCGCGACGCCAGCGGGGGGCCGGCGGCTCGGGGTCGAAGAGTTCGTTCTCGCGCAGAAGCGCATCCTCGACGCCGTCGAAATCGGGCGGCACGAAGGGAACCAGCGACCCGTCGTCACGGCGCAGCGATTCGATCGCCCCGATCAGCGAACCGTCCTTCGCCTCGAGCGCGCGCTCCACCGCCTGGCGATCGACGCGCAGATGCTCGGTCAGAAGCGAGGTCCGAAGGCCGTCGATCTGCGCCCGGATCCCGGCCTCTCCCGGCATGCCCGGCCGTGCCTCGACCGACAGGTCGCACTCGGTGTCGAAGCCGAGCGACCGGTTGTTGAGGTTGGACGAGCCCACCCGCATCAGCCGGTCATCCATGATAACGATCTTCGCGTGGACGTAGATCGGCGTTCCGGCTTCGTTGACGGGCGCATAGATGCGGAAGCGGTCGTGCGGATCGGCCTTGCGGATCATCTCCAGCAGCCGCGCGCGGGCCGAGCCCATGGCCCCTTCCTCCAGCCAGCCCTGTGCAGACTCGGGATTGACCACGACGATCTCGGGACCGTCGGGCTCCGCCAGCCGCGCGATGATCGCCTCGGCCAGAAGGCGCGACGCGAAATACTGGCTTTCGATGTAGAGCGTATGCTCCGCGGCCGCGATGACCTCGAGGTAGAGCGTCTCGATTTCCGCGACCGCGTCGCGCCCGGCATGGGCCGGCATCGTCCGCGAGATCGCGACATCCACGTCGCGGAGCATGGGCACCAGTCCCTCGGGCCAGATCGGCGGCGCGGCGGGGGGCGGCTCCATCGTCTCGCCGGTGGCGTCGTTCCAACGGGCCCGCGCAAGCTCGCCCAGCGCGCGCGCCGCGTCGCCGTCCACCGCCACCGTGGCGTCGTGCCAGGGGCCGTAGGGGCGCTTCGTCGTGGGCCTGACCCGATAGGGATCGTCTTCGCGATGGTCGCGCGTGTCCCAGCGGTCGGCGGTCGCGTCGATGCCGCCGCAGAAGGCCAGCACGTCGTCGATCACGATGATCTTCTGGTGATGGGCCGCGCCGGTCGGATGCGCGTGGTCCAGCTTCAGCCGGATCTTGCGCCCCAGCAGCCAGTCCGCGATCTGCAGCGGCGTCGAACCCCGGCCAAGCGTCTGCAGCAGGCCCACGTCCCATTGCAGCAGCCGGATGTCCAGGTCGGGGTTCTTGCAGACGAGCCAGCTGAGGAAGCGGCCCAGCCTCTCGGGCACATCTTCGTTGCCGTCGCGCGGGTCGAGCGAGATCCGCGTGTCGAACTCCCAGCCGATCATGATGACGCTGTGCCGCGCCTTCTGCATCACTTCGCGCAGCAGGGCGAAGTAATCCGCCGCGTCGATGATCACCGACAGCCTGTCGGCGGTCTCGATGCGCCAACAGGTATCGCTCGGGCGCAGCAGAGGGTGCGTTTCGTCCATGGCGTGTCTCCTCGCGGGCGCCCCGTGCGGGGTGCCGTCTTCCTTCCGGGCGAAGTGCCGGACCCGCCGCCGGGTTCAGCATCGCTGCCGGCGCGACTCTCTAGCCGTTGCCGCCGCCGGTAAACCGCGCCGCATCCGCCGCCGCGCGCCGGATGGCGTTCGACTTGTGCACCGTCTCCTGGTACTCGGCCTCGGGATCGCTGTCGTAGACCACGCCGCCGCCGGCCTGGATGTACAGCTTTTCGTCCTTCACGATCGCGGTGCGCAGGGCGATGCACATGTCCATGTCCCCGCCCGCGCTGAAATATCCCACGCCGCCGCCGTAGATGCCGCGCTTCTCCGGCTCCAACTCGTCGATGATCTGCATCGCGCGCACCTTGGGCGCGCCCGACACGGTGCCCGCGGGCAGGCCGGCCAGCAGCGCCGACAGGGCGTCGTGCTCCTCGCTCAACTCTCCCACCACGTTGCTGACGATATGCATGACGTGGCTGTAGCGCTCGATCACGAATTCCTCGGTCGGGCGCACGGTGCCGATCTTCGACACACGGCCCACGTCGTTGCGCCCCAGATCCAGCAGCATCAGGTGCTCGGCCAGCTCCTTGCCGTCGGCCAGCAGGTCTGCCTCGAGCGCGCGATCCGCCTCGGGCGTGGCACCGCGCGGCCGGGTGCCGGCGATGGGGCGGATCGTGACCTCGCGGCCGAAGACGCGCACCAGGATCTCGGGGCTGGCGCCGATCACCTGGAAGCCGCCGAAGTTGAAGTAGAACATGAAGGGCGACGGGTTCGTGCGCCGAAGCGAGCGATAGAGCGCGAAGGGCGGCAGCGGGAAGTCCTGTGTCCAGCGCTGCGACGGCACCACCTGGAAGATGTCGCCGGCCTTGATGTATTCTTTGGCCTTCGACACGGCCGACAGGTAGGCGTCGTGCGAAAAATTCGACACCGGCTCGCCCAGCTCGGCCGCGTCGCCCAAGGAGCGGCTGGCCTGCGGCAGCGCGCGCTCCAGGTCGCGCACCGCGTCCATCACCCGCTCGGCCGCCTGCGCATAGGCCGCGCGCGCGGAAAGCCCATCGGTCACCCAGGCGGGCGAGACCACCGTGACCTCGCCTTTCACCCCGTCCAGCACCGCCACGACCGAGGGACGCATCATCATCGCGTCCGGAAGGCCCAGCGGGTCGGGGTTCACGTCGGGCAGGTGCTCGACCAGCCGGATCGTGTCGTAGCCCAGGTAGCCGAACAGCCCGGCCGCCGCCTGCGGCAGGTCCTCGGGCAGGTCGATGCGCGATTCCGCGATCAGTGCGCGCAGGGCGGTCAGCGGATCGTCGTCCTGGTCGTGGAACGTGTCCGGGTCGAACCGCGCCTGCCGGTTGATGCGGGCGCGCATCCCGTGGCACTGCCAGACGATGTCGGGCTTCATCCCGATGATGGAATAGCGCCCGCGCACCTCGCCGCCGGTGACCGATTCCAGCATGAAGGCGTCGCGTGCCGCCCCGGTCAGCTTCAGCATCAGCGACACCGGCGTATCGAGATCCGCCGCCAGCCGCGCGTGCACGACCTGGTTCTCGCCCGCCTCGTAGCGCGCGGCGAAGTCGTCGAAGCCCGGGGTCAGCGTGGTCATCACGGCAGGTTCGCGTGCACGGCGTTCAGCGCCTGCTGGTCGATCTCCACGCCGGCGCGGTTCTGGATGTCCTGCGCCAGCGCGCGGAACAGGTCCTCCGACACCGCGTTCGCGGCCTGATCCTCGACCTGGCGGGCGAAGGTGGTGGCGATCTCGCTGTCGGGGGCCGGCGGCTGCACCGCGTCGAGCCGCACGATCACCGCCCCGTCGCCCCCGGGCAGCGCGCGCACCGCCCCGTCCTCCATCTCGAAGACCGTCTCGACCACGCCGACGGGCAGGCCCTGCACCTGCGCCCCGCGGCTCAGGCCGGTGCGCTCCTGCGGCTCCAGCCCGAGATCGGCGAAGCTTTCGCCCGCGGCGATGCGCTCGGCCAGCGCCTCGGCGCGCGCGACCAGCGCGTCGCGCCGCTGCCGCGCGGTCCAGTCGTCTTCCACCTGATCGCGCACCTCGTCGAAGGGGCGCGGCGCGGACTCGCGGATGCCGTCCAGCCGCAGCGCGAACAGCCCGCCGTCGCCCAGCCCCTCGACCTGCGGGAAATCGCCTTCCTCGACGGCGCGCGCGGCGTCCTCGAACGCCTCGTAGCCGGCGATGCCACCGCTTTCCGCCGGGGTCCAGGCAATCTCGCCCAGCTCCAGATCGGTGGTCTGCGCGATCTCCTCCAGTGTGGCGCCGGCGGCCAGTTCGTCGTCGATCTCCTGCGCCATCGCCTCGATCGCGCGCCGCGCGCGGTCCAGCGCCAGCGTGTCGCGCAGCATCGGCACGGCCTCGTCGAACGGGGTTTCCTGCGCCGCCAGCACGCCGTTCACGCGGTAGAGCGCCGGACCCACGGGCGAGGGCGCGACAATCGTCTCGCCCACCTCGGCGCCGAAGACGGCCTCGGCGGCATCGCCCAGGTCGCCGCGGGCGACGTCGCCCATGTCGGTGTCGGCCAGAGTCAGCCCGCGGACCTCGACCACGTTCTCGAAGGTGGTCTCGCCCGACGCGATGCGCGCGGCGGCATCCTCGGCGGCCTCGGCATCGGGCATGACCAGCCGCTCGACCAGCCGCCGCTCGGGCATGTTGAAGCGGTCGGACTGCTCGTCATAGGCGGCGTGCAGCGCGTCCTCGGGCACCTCGACGGTGTCGAGGATCATGTCCGGCGTGATCCAGGCATAGCTGATCAGCTTGGCGCGCGGGCTGGTATAGGCATCGATGTTCTCGTCGTAGAAGGCGCGCAGCCGCTCCTCGGTGGGCGCCGGCAGCAGCGTGTCCAGCGCGCGCGGGCCCAGCCGCGCCCAAGTGAAATCGCGCTGCTCGGCGGCGTAGGACACCAGCGTGTCCACATAGGTGTCCGGCTGGACGACGCCCGCCAGCACCGCCGCCTGCAGCAGCGTCGCGGCGCTTTCGGCGCGCAGGTCGGCCTCGAACTCGGCCTCGGACAGGCCGGCATTGCGCAAGGCAAAGCGATAGGCCTCGCGGTCGAACTGCCCGTCGGGACCCTGGAAGGCCTGGATCGCCGCCAGGTCGGCGGCCAGCCGCTCGTCGCCGACCGAGATCCCGATGCGGTCCGCCTCGTCCTCGAGTGCCGCGCGCACCACCAGCCGCGACAGCACCGCCTGCGTCAGTCCCTGTTCCTGCGCCTGCTGGATCGACATGGGCTGGCCGGTCTGGGCCTGCATCGCCTGCATCTCGTTCTGCAGCGCGCGGGCGTAGGCGGTCGTGGTGATCTCGGTATCGCCGACGCGGCCGACGCTGCCCACCGTGCCCGAGAAGTTGGTCGCGCCGAACCCGGCAAGGCCGAGGATCAGCAGGGCGAGAAGAATCCAGACCAAGGTCTGCGAGATCGAGCGTTTGGCCTTGGCCATGAAGGTCCCCCCGGGCAATGCCCGCCTTGACTATCGCCCGGCTTGCGGCCCTGCAAGGGGCCAGTCCAGCGCGGCCAGCCGGTCGAACGTCCCGGCCAGCCCGGCCGCGTCCGCGTTGGCGAAGGCCATGCGGAAATGCCGCGCGCCGCCGGCGTCGCCTTCGGGCACGAACATCGTTCCGGGCAGCATCAGGATGCCGGCGTCACGCACCATGCGCGGCGCCGCCTCGGCCGAGGACATGGCGAAGGGATGCTCGAGGTAGGCGAAATACGCGCCCAGCCCCTTCAGCCGCCAACCCGCGGGTTCGATCCGCGCCATGCCGTCCACGATCGCCGCGCGGCGGGTCAGGATCTCGGCGCGCTCGCCGGCCAGCCAGTCGTCGAGGTTCTCCAGCCCCCACAGCGCCGCGCGCTGGCCCAGCTGCGCGGGGCAGATGGTCACGGTGTCGAGGAACTTCTCGGCCTCGTCCAGCAGCGCGGGGCTGCCGATCAGCGCGCCCACCCGGTGGCCGGTCAGGCGGTACGCCTTGGAAAAGCTGTAGAGCTGCACCAGCGTCTCGTCCCGGCCGGGGCGCGTCAGCAGGTCGTGCGGCGCGCCGGTGCGCGCGTCGAAATCGCGGTACGTCTCGTCGATGATCAGCCGGATGCCCGCCTCGCGCGCCACCTCGAACAACGCGGCCACGGTGGCCGGAGGATACTCGACCCCGGCCGGGTTGTTCGGCGTGACGATGGCGATGGCCCGCGTGCGCGGCCCGATCAGCGCGCGCGCGGCCTCCGCGTCGGGCAGCATGTCCGCGCCCACCGGCAACGGCACCGCGCGCATGCCGTTCATGTCCAGCCACATCTTGTGGTTGAAGTACCACGGCGTCGGCAGGATGATCTCGTCGCCCTGATCGCACAGCGCCGCGACCGCCGCCGCGAAGGCCTGGTTGCACCCCGAGGTGATCGCCACCCGCTCGGCCCCCACGGGCGCGCCATAATGCGCCGCCCAGTTACGCGCGAGGCCCGCGCGCAGCTCGTCGTTGCCCAGCACGGACCCGTAAAGATGGGTCGACGGATCGCCCAGGAACCCCGCCATCGCCTCGCGCAGCGCCCGCGGGGGCGGCTCGACCGGCGCCGCCTGGCTGAGGTTGATCAGCGGGCGGTCCGGCGGAAACGTCACGCCGTCGAGCCAGCGGCGCGCTTCCGGGATCGGCGGGTGAAAGGTGGCTGCGGTGCGGCTCACGCCAGTCTCCACGTTTCGGCCGGGCAGGGGGCGGGCTTCTCTGGTCGGCGCGGCTACCGGCGAGGATCCGCATGGGGCGAGGCGGCGCCCCGATCACCCGCTCAGTCGTCGCCGCGATACGGCTTGACGTATTGCAGCGCCATGTCCCACGGGAAGAAGATCCAAGTGTCCTGGCTCACCTCGGTCACGAAGGTCTCGACCTGCGGGCGGCCCTGCGGCTTGGCGTAGACCGTGGCCACATGCGCCTTGGGCATCGTCCGGCGCACCACTTCCAGCGTGCGGCCGGTATCGACCAGGTCGTCCACGATCAGCACGCCGGTGCCGTCGCCCACGATCTCCATGTCCGGGGTCTTGATGATCCGCGGCTCGGCCTGTTCCTGATGGTTGTAGCTTTTCACGCTGATCGTATCCACCGTGCGGATGTCCAGCTCGCGCGCGACGATCATCGCGGGCGCCATGCCGCCGCGGGTAATCGCCACCACCGCGCGCCAGGCGCCGTCGTCGGGACCGTGGCCCTGCAGCCGCCAGGCCAGCGCGCGCGCGTCGCGGTGCAGCTGGTCCCAGCTGACGTGAAAGCCCTTCTCGTGGGGCAGTCGGTCGTTCATCGCATCTCTCCTATCGGTCGAGCAGCAGCCGCAGGCCAAGCGCGCCGAGCACCAGCGCCGCGACCCGGTCCACCACCGGTTTCAGCCGCAGATAGCCCGCCCGGGCGGGCGCTGTCGACAGCAACGCGGCGAAAGCGGCGTAGACCGCGATCTCGCCCACCAGGTGGTTCAGCACGATCAGCGCCTTTGCCGCCAGGCCCAGCCCCGGCGGAAAGATCACCACCAGCACCGAGGCCGCGAACAGCACGGATTTCGGGTTGCCGAGGTTGACCAGCACGCCGCCCAGGAACGCCCGCCGTCCCGGATCCGCGGGCCCCGCGACGGGCGCCCTCGCATCGCGCCACAGCCCCCAGGCCACCCACAACAGGTACCCCGCGCCCAGCAGCTTCAGCGCGGTGAAGGCGAAGGGGAACAGCGTGAAGACCACCTCCAGCCCCAGCAGCGCCGCACCCGTCCAGGCCGCCGCCACCAGCCCCAGCCCCGCGCCGGTGGCAAGCCCCGCGCGGAAGCCGCCCGCGATCGACTGGCGCAGCGCGAACAGCAGCGCCGGGCCGGGGGCGGCCATCGCCGCCAGCAGCGTCAGGTTGAAGGCGACCAGGTGCGGCCAGTCCACGGGCTCAGGCCTTGGTGATGTCGGGGGCGTCCACGGCCTTCATGCCCACCACGTGATAGCCCGCGTCGACGTGATGCGTCTCGCCCGTCACGCCGGACCCGAGGTCCGACAGCAGGTACAGCGCCGACTTGCCCACGTCCTCGGTGGTCACGTTGCGCCGCAGGGGCGAGTTGTATTCGTTCCACTTCATGATGTAGCGGAAATCGCCGATGCCGCTGGCCGCCAGCGTCTTGATCGGACCGGCGCTGATCGCGTTGACGCGGATGCCGTCCTTGCCCAGGTCCTCGGCCAGGTAGCGAACCGAGCTTTCCAGCGCCGCCTTGGCCACGCCCATCACGTTGTAATGCGGCATGATCCGCTCGGCGCCGTAGTAGGTCATGGTCAGCGCCGCGGACCCCGGCTTCATCATCTTCTCGGCGCGCTGCATCACGGCCGTGAAGCTGTAGACCGAGATGTCCATCGTCATCATGAAGTTGTCGCGGCTGGTGTCGACGTAGCGGCCGCGCAGCTCGGACTTGTCGGAGAAGCCGATCGCGTGGACGATGAAGTCCAGATTGTCCCAGTGCTCGCGCAGCCCGTCGAACAGCGCGTCGACGCTGGCGCCGTCGCTGACGTCGCAGGGCAGCACGATGTCGCTGCCCAGGCTCGCGGCCAGCGGCACGACGCGCTTCTTCACCGGTTCGCCCTGGTAGCTGAACGCCAGTTCCGCGCCCGCATCGGCGCAGGCCTTCGCGATGCCCCAGGCGATCGACTTGTCGTTGGCAAGCCCCATGATGAGGCCGCGTTTTCCCGCCATTAGCTGATTTGACATCGCTTCCGTTCCGCCCATTTCCCGTGAAGCGTCCCTTAGGGCATCGGCGGTGCTCCATCAAGACGCGCCTGTCACGCGCACCGCGCTTGCATCGCGCGGGCGGACGCGAAAGACACAGGGGCAGCGGCCGGCCGAGGGGGCAACGGCCGGCCGAGGAAGAAGGAGAACCACCATGAGCGACCGCAAGGGCATCTTCGCCGGCGACGACCCCTTCGCGCTGGCGCGCGCCTGGCTGGCCGAGGCCGAGGCGTCCGAGATCAACGACCCCAACGCCATCGCGCTGTCGACGGTGGATGCGGACGGGCTGCCCAACGCGCGCATGGTCCTGCTGAAGGCGATCGAGGACGACGCCTTCGTCTTCTACACCAACTACGAAAGCGCCAAGGCGACCGAGATCGAGCAGGCCGGCAAGGCCGCCTTCGTGATGCACTGGAAGTCGCTGCGCCGGCAGATCCGCGTGCGCGGCACCGTCACGCGCGAGCCGGGGCCGAAGGCCGACGCGTACTACCGCTCGCGCTCGCTCAAGAGCCGGCTGGGCGCCTGGGCCTCGGCGCAAAGCCGGCCGCTGCCGTCGCGCGCGGCCCTTATGGCCGAGGTGGCGCGCATCACCGCCGCCAAGGGCATGGACCCGGACCGCCCGCCGTTCTGGGGCGGATACCGCATCGCTCCGGTCGAGATCGAGTTCTGGGCCGACGGCGATTTCCGCCTGCACGACCGCTTTCGCTGGACCCGCGACGGGGCCGGTGCGGACTGGTCCGTGCAGCGACTCAACCCGTGACGGTGTCGCGCATCCGGGGCGGCGTTGACACAAATTTGCGCGGCCGGTCGTCTTGAATTGTGCAATACAATGTTAAAACAACTTGCGAAATTGCGTTGCGGAATCGGACGGTAAAGACTTGGGCGAAGAAGAGCGGGAAACGGAACGCGTCGCGGGCAAGGTGAAGTGGTTCGACCCGAACAAGGGGTTCGGCTTCGTCGTCTCCGACGCCGGTGGCCCCGATATCCTGTTGCACGCCAACGTGTTGCGCAATTTCGGCCAGGGCTCGGTCGCCGACGGTGCGCTGATCGAGATCAACGTGCAGTTCACCGCCCGCGGCGCGCAGGCGACCGAGGTGTTGCGGATCGAGCCGCCCGATAATGGCGACGGCGCTCCGCTGGCCGATTTCGAGACGATCGACCCCGCGATCGTCGCGGCCGCGCTGCCTGAACCCGCGCGCGTCAAGTGGTTCGACAAGGGCAAGGGCTTCGGCTTCGCCAACGTCTACGGCAAACCCGAGGACGTGTTCGTCCATATCGAGGTGCTGCGCCGGTCGGGCCTGGCCGATCTCCAGCCGGGCGAGGCGCTGGTGCTCCGGGTGGTCGAAGGCTCGCGGGGCAAGATGGCAATCGAGGTGAGCGCATGGGAATCCGCACTGCCGCGCTGAGCGCGGCGAAACAGGCTGCCGCGCCGAGCGCGGCGAAACAGGCCGCCGCGCCGAGCGCGGCAAGACAGGCTGTCGCGCCTGCCTCTGCGAAACGCGCCACCACGCCGAAGGCGGCGGTGGCCGTCGCGCTCGTGCTGTCGATCGCCGCCTTCGCCGGCGCGGCGCAGGCGCAGGGCGCCTGCCGCGACGACACGATCTGGCTGCGCGGCGATTTCGGGCAGGCGCGCTTCGGCATCGACATCGCCGACACCTCCGAGGAACGCGCCCGCGGCCTGATGTTCGTCGAGGAGATGCCCCGTTCGCGGGGCATGCTGTTCGTTTATCCCGACGAGCGCCCCGTCAGCTTCTGGATGCGCAACACGCTCATCCCGCTGGACATCATCTATGCCGATGGCGACGGCGTCGTGGTCAACGTCGCGGCCGAGGCCGTGCCCGGCGACGAGACGCCGCTGCCCTCGGATGGCCCTGCGCAATACGTGCTGGAAATCAACGGCGGCATGGCCGCGGCGATGGGCATCGGCCCCGGCACGCAGATGCGCCACCCGGTGATCGGCCCCGATCCCGCCTGGCCCTGCTGAAATTCCCCTTTCCACCGCACCAGCCCGGCGTTAAACGGGCCGTGTTCGGGGCGTAGCGCAGCCTGGTAGCGCGTCTGTTTTGGGTACAGAAGGTCGTGAGTTCGAATCTCGCCGCCCCGACCATTTCCCTCATCCACGGTAAAACCGCCGCTCCGCGCCTTGCCTGCCCCTGGGGACGAGTCACGTCCGTCGGGCCTGTTGCCGAAGCTCCGCCAGCCTGCGGAAAACATTAATCTTTCGTTAACCAAATCGACTCGGCTCGGCGTGCGCCGGCGACCGCATCCGTCCCGAAACGCGATCCTATCGGGGCTTGCCTGTTGCCCAACCGCAATATGTGGTGGCCAGACCCAGAGTGCCGCATTTTTCTTCGGCAGCGTTAACCTTCCTTAAGCCTGTGGATAAACCTATGGATGCTTGCCGGTTTTTCCTGCCGCACAAGGCCGTGCGCGCGCGACGGGCTGGGAGTGAATCGCCCCCGCCGCACCGCCGGTTTCGGCGCCCGGATGGGTCAACACCGAATATGCCATCCGACGGCCAAAAAAGCGTTTGACGGTCCGGCCCGCTTTCGTTCAATTTGTGCAGGTCGGCGGCAGTAACACAACATGTGGTGCCCCGGCACTGGACACAGCTCCAACCGGACGGACCGAACGGCGCGCGGCGCCGGATCGGGCCCGGGCGCACGCCCGGGTCACCGGGTGGGGCATGTCCGGGCGGCGAAGGCCCCAGGCATGCTGGGGCGGCGACCTGCCCGGGCTGGAACGCAACGAGCGACCGAAGGGGCGACTGGGCATGAAGATCGAACGGCACTACACCGAGGCAGGCAGGGACGCGTATGATGGCATCCCGTTCGCAACCACCACGTCCGAGATCCGCAACCCCGATGGCACCGTCGTCTTCCAGCTGAAGGACATGGACGTGCCCGCGCGGTGGAGCCAGGTCGCCAGCGACGTCATCGCCCAGAAATACTTCCGCAAGGCCGGCGTCCCCACCGAACTGCGACGCGTCCGCGAGAAGGGCGTTCCGGAATTCCTGTGGCGCTCGGTCCCCGCCTCCGACGACACCCCCCGCACCGGCGAGACCAGCGCGCGCCAGGTCTTCGATCGCCTCGCCGGCGCCTGGGCCTACTGGGGCTGGAAGGGCGGCTACTTCTCGACCGAGGAGGACGCCCGCGCCTATTACGACGAGATGCGCCACATGCTGGCCACGCAGACCGCCGCGCCGAACTCGCCCCAGTGGTTCAACACCGGCCTGCACTGGGCCTACGGCATCGACGGCCCCGGCCAGGGCCACTACTACGTCGACCACGAGACCGGCAAGCTGACGCGCTCGAAATCCGCCTACGAGCATCCCCAGCCGCATGCCTGCTTCATCCAGTCCGTGAAGGACGACCTCGTGTCGGACGGCGGCATCATGGACCTGTGGGTGCGCGAGGCGCGGCTGTTCAAGTACGGCTCCGGCACCGGCACCAACTTCTCCAGCCTGCGCGCCGCGAACGAGCCGCTGTCGGGCGGCGGCAAGTCGTCGGGCCTCATGGGCTTCCTCAAGATCGGTGACCGCGCAGCCGGTGCCATCAAGTCGGGCGGCACCACGCGCCGCGCCGCCAAGATGGTGATCTGCGACGTCGACCACCCCGACATCGAGGAATTCGTCGACTGGAAGGTTCTCGAGGAACAGAAGGTCGCTTCCATAGTCGCCGGCTCGAAGGCGCACGAGAAGGGCCTCAACGCCATCTTCGCCGCGATCAAGGCATGGGACGGCCGCGAGGAAGACGCCTATGACCCCAAGGTCAACGGCGGCCTCAAGGACGCGATCCGCACCGCCAAGCGCGCGATGATCCCGGAAACCTACGTCAAGCGCGTGCTGGACTACGCCCGCCAAGGTTACACCAGCATCGAGTTCCCGACCTACGACACCGACTGGGATTCCGAGGCCTACGCCTCCGTCTCGGGCCAGAACTCGAACAACTCGATCCGCGTGACCGACGCCTTCCTCCAGGCGGTGCGCGAGGACAAGGACTGGGAGCTTCTGCGCCGCACCGACGGCAAGGTCGCCAAGACCATAAAGGCGCGCGACCTGTGGGAAAAGGTCGGCCACGCCGCATGGGCCTGCGCCGATCCCGGCATCCAGTTCCACGACACCGTCAACGCCTGGCACACCTGCCCCGAAGACGGCGAGATCCGCGGCAGCAACCCGTGCTCGGAATACATGTTCCTCGACGATACCGCCTGCAACCTCGCCTCGATGAACCTGCTGACGTTCCTCAAGGACGGGGTGTTCGACGCCGAGGCCTACATGCACGCCACGCGTCTGTGGACGCTGACGCTGGAAATCTCGGTCACGATGGCGCAGTTCCCGTCCAAGGAAATCGCGCAGCTGTCCTATGACTTCCGCACGCTGGGCCTGGGTTACGCCAACATCGGCGGGTTGCTGATGAACATGGGCTTTGGGTACGACTCGGTCGAGGGCCGCGCACTCTGCGGCGCGCTGACCGCGATCATGACCGGCACCGCCTACGCCACCTCGGCCGAGATCGCCGGCGAGCTCGGCGCCTTCTCGGGGTACGAGCGCAACCGCGACCACATGCTGCGCGTCATGCGCAACCACCGCAACGCGGCCCGCGGCAACGTCGACGGCTACGAGGATCTGGCCGTGCGGCCGGTGCCGCTGGATCACGCCGGCTGCCCCGACGCCACGCTGGTCGAGCTGGCCATGGCGTCTTGGGACGAGGCGCTGCGCCTCGGCGAGGCCCACGGCTTCCGCAACGCCCAGACTACCGTCATCGCGCCCACCGGCACGATCGGCCTCGTGATGGACTGCGACACGACGGGCATCGAGCCCGACTTCGCCCTGGTGAAGTTCAAGAAGCTTGCCGGCGGCGGTTACTTCAAGATCATCAACCGCTCGGTCCCCGCGGCGCTGGACAACCTCGGCTACTCCTCGGCCCAGATCGAGGAGATCGTCTCCTACGCGGTCGGCCACGGCTCGCTTGGCAACGCACCCGGTATCAACCACACGGCGCTGATCGGCCACGGCTTCGGCCCCGCGCAGATCGAGAAGGTCGAGCGCGCGCTCGCCTCCGCCTTCGACATCCGCTTCGTGTTCAACCAGTGGACCCTGGGCGAGGAATTCTGCCGCGAGGCGCTCGGCATCCCGGCCGACAAGCTCAGCGATCCCACCTTCGACCTGCTGCGTCACCTCGGCTTCACCAAGGCCGACATCGACGCCGCCAACGACCACGTCTGCGGGACCATGACGCTGGAGGGTGCCCCGCATCTCAGCGAGGATCACTACCACATCTTCGACTGCGCCAACCCCTGCGGCAAGAAGGGCAAGCGTTACCTGTCGGTCAACAGCCACATCCACATGATGGCCGCGGCGCAATCGTTCATCTCGGGCGCGATCTCCAAGACGATCAACATGCCCAACGATGCCACCATAGAGGATTGCCAGAAGGCCTACGAACTCTCGTGGTCCCTCGGCGTGAAGGCCAACGCGCTCTACCGCGACGGGTCCAAGCTGAGCCAGCCGCTGGCATCCGCGCTGGTCGAGGATGACGACGAGGCCGCCGAGGTACTCGAATCCGGCAGCACGCAGGAAAAGGCCGCCGTCCTGGCCGAGAAGGTGGTCGAGAAGATCGTCATCAAGGAGATCGAGCGCGCCCGTGGCCGCACGAAGATGCCCGAGCGTCGCAAGGGTTACACCCAGAAGGCCGTCGTCGGCGGGCACAAGGTCTACCTGCGCACCGGTGAATACGCCGATGGCCAGCTGGGCGAGATCTTCATCGACATGCACAAGGAAGGCGCCGGCTTCCGTGCGATGATGAACAACTTCGCCATCGCCGTGTCCGTGGGGCTTCAATACGGCGTCCCGCTCGAGGAGTTCGTCGACGCCTTCACGTTCACCAAGTTCGAGCCCGCGGGCATGGTGCAGGGCAACGAGACGATCAAGAACGCCACCTCGATCCTCGACTACATCTTCCGCGAGCTGGCGGTCAGCTACCTCGACCGCACGGACCTCGCACACGTCCAGCCCGAGGGCGCATCGTTCGACGATCTCGGCCGCGGCGAGGAAGAGGGCGTGTCCAACCTCAAGGAACTGTCGCCCACGGCCGCCTCGCGCAGCCTGGAGGTGCTCAAGCAGATCAGCTCGACCGGCTACCTGCGCAAGCGCCTGCCTCAGGAACTGGTGGTGCTGCAGGGCGGGCAGGGCATGGCCGCCTTCGTCCCCGGCGCCGACAGCGCGGTCGACACCGTCGTGGCCGAGACGACGCAAAGCCTGACCGCGCGCAGCACGACGCGCACCACCGCGGCCTCGGTCACGCCGCTGGACCAGCGCTCGAAGGCGAAGATGCAGGGTTACGAGGGCGACCCCTGCGGTGAATGCGGTAACTACACGCTGGTGCGCAACGGCACCTGCATGAAGTGCAACACCTGCGGCGGCACCTCGGGGTGTAGCTGAGAAATTGAGAGTTGGGGCGCGGAAGTACCAGTTCCGCGCCCCGGCCTGCACCCCGCTTTACCAGTGCGGGCGAGGTGCCAAGCCAATCGGTTTTGCCGATGTGTACGAAGTTGAAGAGATTCGGCCGGGTTTGCAATGACGTGCTGTCAGCCCACAGGAAATACAGGGGTTATCCACTCGGTCCTGTGGAACAGTGAAGGAGACACGTAATGTCTCGACGCAAGAACTCCGAAGTTACGGGCGCAAAAGCTGCATCCGCTGCGGCAAAAGTGCTCGCGAACCCGAAGTCCTCGAAGGCGGCTAAATCGGCGGCCGCATCGGCGCTAACCCAGCGCCCGGACCGAAAGAAATAGCGCAACACCTGCGGCGGCACTTCGGGCTGCAGCTGATACCAAGCGGGAAACAACGAGCAGAAAACGCGAAAGGGCCGGCAGTCATGCCGGCCCTTTCTCACATGCTCGTCAAGCGCACGAAACGGACACTGCCGCGATCGGCAGCCGTCCAACGACACTCAGAACCAGTTGTCCGTGACCTCGAGGATCGCGCCGGTGACGGGATCGAACTCGATCTCGACCTCGTTGCCGTCGGGTGCGTAGGCCTCGACCTCGTAGACGCCCCATTCGACGTCGAGATCATGAATGTTGGTGTAGCCCATGGCTTCCATGCGCTCGATGGCCTCGTTCACGGTCACGTAGGCCGGAGCGTTCTCGCCATAGACTTGCAGGTACATCTGGTCCGCGGCCTCGTTGGCTTCGGCGATCTCGTCTTCGGTCAGCACTTCGACGTCGGTCTGGGCAGCCGCGGAGGTCGCCATCAGAAGGCCGATCGCGGAAGTCGTGAGGAAAGTCTTCGGTGTCATCGTGCATCTCCTTTCAGGTGAAGCTAGGAGTCCAACACGACCGAAAAAACAAGGTTCCATTCGCCGCCCGATCGCCGCCCGCGACACGGACCCCCCGCCGGCAGCCGGCGAGGGGCGGGCGATCACACCAGTTCCGCGTCCTCGGCGTCTTCCTCGACCTCGTCCGCGTCGCCGTCGTCGTCCTCTTCCGGCAGGCTCAGCGCCGCCATCAGGTCCATGCCGTCCAAGGACGTACCCTCGGCCTCCATCGCGTCCAGCGCCGCGTCGTAGGCGGCCAGAAGCTCTTCGGAATCGGCGAAGCCATCCTCGCCCGCCTCGATGCGGAACACCTCCTGCGGGGTGTTCTCGGCGTCGAACTGGTAGAACGCCACGCCCTCGATCGTCTTGACGTTCCCGCCCAGTTCGGTCTCGTAGTAGGACAGGTAGTTCGCGAAGGTCGGCTCGGTTCCCTCGGGCAGCACGCGCTCGTCGATCTCGGGGCCCTCGGCGAACAGGAACGTGCCGCTCTCGGGCATGTCGTTGGTGTCGTCGAAGCTGCCGAAGAACACCTTGTCGTAGGTCGGCTCGTCGGGATCCACCGGATCTTCGGGTTCCTCCCCGGAAACGCCCTTGATCGACCCCGACTCGGTCGTGGTCGACGTGGCACGGACGCCGAAGATGTCGATGTCGTCCAGGCTGGTGATGTCGAGGTTCTCGACCCGGAAGGTTTCGCCTGCCGTCAGGTAGGTGTCCTTGTCGGTGCCGTCGGATCTCAGGCCGGGGTCGCTGAGCTTCACGGCGTCGTCCCACTGGACGCTTTCGCCGTCCAGCTGCGCGCCGGCGCCGTTCATGTTCAGCGGTCCCTTCAGGCCCGCGCTGTCACCCGCGAACGTGTCGTCGCCGAAATAGATGGCGTTCAGGTCCATGGCGCCTTCGTCCACGGTGATGTCGGCGTGGAAAGTGGGATTGCCTTGATCGTCGACGCTCTCCGTGACCGTGACGGTGTAACTGAGACCATCCTCGACATAGGTGAAGATCTTGCTGGGCATGGGAAACCTCGCTGGCTGTCGCGGCCGGCCCGGGGCGGGTCGGCCGATGGGTCGGGCGCGAATCGCCCCTCGGGCATTGCTTCGCGACTACGTCGAAGTTTAGTTAAATCCTGCGCGCCCGACCCGTGCCGTTCGGTGTCGGAAACACTCCGTTTCCGATGCGATGCCGCGCCAGTTACCGTGCCCGGGGCAGGATCGTATCCTGCTCGGAAACGCAGCCCCGTCCGGACCGGAGGACCCAGATGACCACGCCGCTTCGAATCGCTCTCGGCCAGATGACCTCTGCCGGCACCCATGACGCCAACGTCGCCGCGATGCGCGATCTCGCCGCGCGGGCGAAAGCGGCCGGCGCCGACATGCTCTGCCTGCCCGAGGTCGCGGGCCTGATGCAGCGCGACGGCGAAAAGGCCCGCGCGCAGGTGGTCGAGGCCGCGCGCGACCCGTTCATCGCTGCCTGCCGCGAGGCGGCGGCCGAGCATGCGCTGTGGCTGCAGCCCGGCTCGACCCCCGTGCTGGGCCCAGACGGGCGCTTCCTGAACCACGCCACGATGATCGGACCGGACGGCGCGCTGGTGGCGGAATACGACAAGATCCACCTGTTCGACGTCGCCATCGAGGGCGAGAAGCCCATCGGCGAATCCAGGCGTTTCGCCCCCGGCGAGCGCGGCGTGGTCGTCGACACGCCCTGGGGCGCGATGGGCATGACGATCTGCTACGACCTGCGCTTCCCGCAGCTTTTCCGCGCCGAGGCGCAGGCCGGCGCGCGCCTGATCCTCGTGCCCTCGGCCTTCACCGTGCCCACCGGCCGCGCCCATTGGGAGGTCCTGCTGCGCGCCCGTGCCATCGAGAACGGCGCCTGGATCGTGGCCGCCGCCCAGGCCGGCACGCACGAGGACGGGCGCGAGACCTGGGGCCACTCGCTGGTGGTGTCGCCCTGGGGCAGGGTGGTCTGCGACATGGGCGACGCGGCCGGTCTCGAACTGGTCGAGATCGACCTCGCCGAGGCCGACAAGGCGCGCGAGCAGATCCCGTCCCTGTCCAACGACCGTCCCTTCACCATCGACCGCGCGCCTCGGTGATTCGCTGCCTGCAGGTGGCCCGGAAGTCCGTCGCCGGAAGGTGGCTCAGTAATCCGCCACCAGAAGGTGGCTCGGCGCCACGTCCTCGTCGATTTTCGAGAACCGCCCGATCGAATCGCGGAAGATGTTGTCGGTCTTGTCGTCGTTGACGGTGGATACCTCGCCGATCAGGCAATCGTCGCCCTCGGCCCAGAAGGCGTGCCAGACGCCCGGCATCAGCGTCACGCTCTCGCCCGGCGCCAGCGCGATGCGCCCGCCCGCATCCACCGTGCGTTCGACCCCGTCGCAGGGCACGGTGACGCGCGCGGACTCGTCGATACTGCCGTCGGCATCCGGCGCGAACAGCTCGATCACCAATTTGCCGCCGCCGCGGTTGATGATGTCCTCGGCCTTCAGGTCGTGCCGGTGCATGGGCGACAGCTGGTCGCGGCGGGTGATCATGATCTTTTCCGCGTAGAGCATCCCGCGCCCGCGCTTTAGATCCTGAAGCGCGCCGTTGCGCGTGGTGAACAGGAACAGCCCCATCTCGTCGAACCGCCCCGCGCCGTAATCGGTGATGTCCCAGCCCAGGCCCCGCTCGCGGATCGTCGCCGTCTCGGGGGCGCGCATCTGCTTGGGCGTCCAATAGGCGAAGGGCGGCAGGATGTGCCCGAAGCGGCGGATGAAGGCGTCGCCTTCGGCGATGATGGTGTTGACTTCGGACCGTTTCATGGCGGGCTCCCTGCGGTGGCTTCTGCGAGCATGTTAGCGCCTCTCATGCCGCAAAACGGCGGCGCTGCACAGGGGGGAGACGAGCGCCGGACAGGGAGGCTGGAGACGCGGCCCGGGCCCGGACGCGCAGGCGCCGGGACGGGCCCGTCCAGGCCCCGCCAGGCCGGTCCCCCCACGCCTGACGTGTTAGCGAAACGTGAAGGCGTCTCTGCAAGATATTGAAATCACTTGCGTCGAGGGATGTCCCACCGTGGGACACCCCGTCCGGGCCCTATTCCGGCACCGAGAACGTCAGCGACGCCCAGACCGATTCCCACACCGCGCGGTGCGCCTGCGCGATTGCCTCCGCCGGCTCTCGGATCACCACCGCGTCGACCAGGTAATCGTGCCCCGGCGTGACCGCCACGCTGGCGCGCCCCTTGGCGTCGGTCAGCGTCTCGCGGGTCTCGACCGTGCCGTCCGGTGCGCGGTCGAACACCGTGACCAGCGTGTCCGCCAGCGGCGCGCCCCGGTAGAACAGCCGCACGTCCACGCCGCCGTCCGTCGGGTCGGTGTAGGGGTTGGTCTCGGCCACCAGCTCGATCTCCATGCCGCGCAGCGCGTCCGCCCCCGCGCCGTCGCCCACTGCGACCAGCGCCTTGGCGAACCGGGCATAAGCCTCGAAGATCGTCTCCTCGCGCAGGCCCGCCTCGCGGTGCCGCCCGACCGCCCAGTCCGCGCCCTTGCTCTCGGCGAAGGACGCGAAATCGGCCAGCGTGTCGTAGATCACGACCATGTGGTCGGTCTGGTACAGCAGCGTCGTCAGTCCCGGACCGGCGGGGCGGAAGGCGATGGCGGGCTTGTCCGTCCCCCGCGGGTCCAGCGCGACGGCGCTGTCGTCTCGGATCGCCTCGGCCCGCACCGGCGTGGCCGTGGCGGCCGACAGTTCGATCCCATCGAACTCCTGCCCATTGATCAGCCGCGCGGCGATCACCTCGTCCGGCGCGACCTGCCAGGCCTCGGGCTCGATCCAGAACTCGTGCGCCCGCAGCGGCAGGGCGACAAGGCAGGCGGCCAGGGCAAGGCCGAGGGTCGGGGCGAGGGCTGCGAGACGGGGCATGGCTTCTCCGTGACGTGGATCCGGCCGGGGCGGCCGGGGAACGAGATGGGTCGCGGCGGCGGCGCGGCAAGACATGCGCGCCGCTTGCCCGGCCGCACGCCTCAGATCAGCGGCCGCGTGCGGGCGCGCCGCATCGTCGTGCCCACCAGCCGTTCCAGCCGCGGGCGGTCGTGGATCGTCAGCGTGCGGTCGCGCAGCGTCGCCAGGCCGTCCGCGCGCAGCGACGCGAGCGTCTTGTTCGTGTGCACCACCGACAGCCCCAGCGCATCGGCCAGGTCGTGCTGGCGGAACGGCATTGGCGCCACGCCGTCGCGCACCAGCCCCGCCGTCTCGGCGCGGTCCATCAGCCGCAGCAGCCCCCAGGCGACGCGCGCCCGCGCACCTTGCTGGCCGACCGTCGCCAGCGCCTCGGCCAGCATCGATTCCTCCTCGGCGGCGATCCATGTCAGGTCGAACGCGCGCGTCGGGCTGTCCTGGTACAGCCGCACCAGGTCGCCGCGGTCGAACACGCACAGCAGCATCGGCGTGACGGCGGTGACGGAATGTTCCATCTCTGCCATCACCGCGGCTTGCAAGCCTATGAAATCTCCGGGGAAGACAAAGCCCAGAACCTGCCGCTCGCCGTTCTCCAGCGACTTGAACCGCAGCGCCTGGCCCTCGAGCACGGTGAACAATTGCGGCGAGTTCGACCCCTCCGACAGGATCGGCATGCCCGCCTCGACCCGCAATTCGCCCCGCTTGAGCTTCTCGGTGACGGCGAGTTCCTCGGGGGACAGCGACTGGAACGTGGGCAGGGCGCGCAGCGGGCAGGTTCGGCACGGTATCTGCATGTGGAAATGGCGCCCTATGTCACAGGTTAATGTCCAGAGATCGCGCCGGGTCTACGCTGGTAGCGAATCAGGAAGGTCAATCTAGTCTATGCTGAATGTACTCATCGTCGAAAGTGACCCGGTCATCGCCATGGATCTCAGCGACTCGGTCCTCAGCCGGGATGCGACGGCGCAGGTGACGGTGCGCTCCGAAACCCTGGCCGAGGCCGAGGCAGCGCTTGTCGGCGGCCGCCACAGCCATGCGTTCCTGCGCATGCCGCGGCGGGCCGCGCTGGACGTGGCGGTGCGGGTGGCGCACCGGCTGGGCCGCGCGGGCACCAACGTCATCCTGCACGGGGCCGAGACGATGCCCGAAGCGCTCAGCGCGGCACCTCGGGTCTCGATCATGCCGTTCCCTTTCACCGCGCGCGACGTGGCGTGCTGCATTGCCCGCGATTCCTGCGGTTCGACGGCGCCCGCCGCCTGAGGGCGGCCGGCTTCACCCCCGCGCCCATCCCTCCCGGCGCCCATCCCTCCTGGCGGACTGCCTCCGGCGCACCGCAAAGCCCGCGGTCGGCTTGTCCGTGCCGGGCTGGGCCTCGCCGCTTGCAACGGGGGGGCGCAAGCAGGTAGTCAGACCGCCGAGACAGCGGGGACTGGCAATCCATGAAGCGATTTCACGCCGAGCACGCGCTCGCGGCGGTGGCGGCGTTCGTCGCGCTGATCTGCGCCCTGCCGCATCTGGGCGTGCTGGCGGCGGCGCTGTCGGGGCAGGGCGACACGCTGCCCCACCTGCTCGACACGGTCCTGCCGCGTTACGCGGGGACGACGGTCGCGCTGGTCGTGCTGGTGGGCGCGGGCACCTTCGTGATCGGCACCGGCGCTGCCTGGCTGGTGGTGATGACGGACTTTCCCGGCCGCCGCTGGCTCGAGATCGCGCTGGTGATCCCGCTCGCCTTTCCCGCCTACGTGCTGGCCTACGCCTACACCGACCTGCTGGATCATCCGGGGCTGGTGCAGACCGCGCTGCGCGACCTGACCGGCTGGGGCCCGCGCGACTACTGGTTCCCCGAGATCCGATCCCTGGGCGGTGCGGCCACGATGCTGACGCTGGTGCTCTATCCATACGTCTACCTGCTGGCGCGCGCGGCCTTCGTCGGCCAGTCGGCCACCACGTTCTACGCCGCGCGCGCGCTGGGGCGGTCCCCGACGCGGGCGTTCCTGTCGGTGTCGCTGCCGATGGCGCGCCCGGCGATCGCGGCGGGCGTGCTGCTGGCGGCGATGGAGACGATCGCCGATTTCGGCACCGTCAGCTATTTCGGCGTGCAGACCTTCGCCACGGGCATCTACCAGAGCTGGTTCTCGATGGCCGACCGCGCGGCGGCGGCGCAGCTGTCGCTGGGCCTGCTGACCTTCGCGCTGATCCTCGCCGCGATGGAGCGGACCAGCCGCGGCCGCGCGCGCTACGATGCCGGGCGGCGGCAGGAAGTCATGGCGCGGATGTCCCTGACCGGCGCGCGCGCCTGGGCCGCCACCGCGGCCTGCGCGATCCCCGTCCTGTTCGGCCTCGTCGTCCCGGTCCTGGCGCTGGCCTTCATGGCGGCCGGGTCGGGGCAGGACCTGCTGTCCGAGCGCTATATCGGCTTCGTGCGCAACTCGCTGGTGCTGGCGGCCGCGGCGGCGCTGGTGACGGTGGGCGCGGCGAACCTGCTGGGCTCGTATCACCGGTTGCGCCAGGGGCGGCTGTCGGCCGGCGCGATCTACATCGCGCGGCTGGGCTACGCGGTGCCGGGCGGCGTGATCGCCGTGGGGCTTCTGGTGCCCTTCGCCGGGTTCGACAACGCGCTGGACGCCTGGATGCGGCAGACCTTCGACGTCTCGACCGGCCTGCTGTTCACCGGGTCGATCTGGCTTCTGGTGGCGGCCTACATGATCCGCTTCCTCGCCGCCGCGATCGGCGCCTACGAGGGCGGCATCGCCGCGGTCAGCGACAACATCGACGCCGCGGCGCGGGTGCTGGGGCAGAACGCCTTCGGCGTGGTGCGCCGGGTGCACGTGCCGATCCTGACGCCGTCGCTGCTGACCGCCGCGCTGATCGTCTTCGTCGACGTGATGAAGGAGCTGCCCGCGACGCTGATCATGCGGCCGTTCAACTTCGACACGCTGGCGGTGCAGGCCTACCGGCTGGCCTCGGACGAGCGGCTGGACGGCGCGGCGGTGCCCAGCTTGGTGATCGCGCTGATCGGGCTGGTCCCGGTGGCGTTGCTGTGCCGCCAGGTCGCGCGGAACCGCGACAGCTGACACGGGTCGCGCGGAACCGCGACGGTTGGAAGGGTCGAACCGAACCGCGATGCCTCCGGTTTCACGCGCAATCGCGACGGCCAGGTGGCTTCCCGGAACGTCCAGATCAAGGCTCCGACGCGCGCCGCTTCATGCGCCACGCGAGCGTCCGAAGGTTAAGCCTTCCTGAATCCGCCTCTGTAACCCATTGATATTCCGTGTCCGCCCGCATGTCCCACCGTGGGACACTTGATTTCGGCCACGAAAAAGGCGCGGCCCCCGAAGGGACCGCGCCGCGAAATCGCCCGAAGGGAAGCTTATTCCCAGCCGGCTTCGTTGAAGATTTCCTGCGCCTGGCCCAGGTGCTCGGCCACGGCCGACAGGTCGACGTCGTCGGCCTTGAACTCGCCCAGCTGGTCGACCGCCTCGGTGGTCTCGACACCCTCGACGGCCGGATACTCATTGTTGCCGGCGGCAAAGTACTGCTGCGCCGAGTCGCTGGCGAGGTATTCCAGGAAGGCCACCGCGTTGTCGCGGTTGGGCGCGTGCGCCGCGACGCCGCCGCCCGACAGGTTCACGTGCGCGCCGGTGGTGTCCTGGTTCGGGAAGACCCAGCCGATGTTGTCGATCCCCTCGGTCACGCCGTCCACCTGGTCGGCAAGCGCGCGGGCAAAGTAGTAGGTGTTCGACACGGCGATGTCGCATTCGCCCGACACGAGGCCGCGCAGCTGGTCGGTGTCGCCGCCCTGCGGGTCGCGCGCCATGTTCTCGACGATGCCGTTGGCCCATTCGCGGGCGGCTTCCTCGCCCTGGTTCTCGATGATCGAGGCCAGCAGGGTCTGGTTGTAGGTGTTGGTCGAGGACCGGATGCAGATGCTGTCGTCATAGGCCTCGTTCGCGAGGTCCATGTAGGTCTGCGGCGGGTTCTCGACGCGGTCCTTGGCGTAGAAGATGATCCGCCCGCGCAGCGAGAAGCCGAACCACTGGTTGTCGGTGTCCTGGTATTGGCCGGGGATGCGCTCTTCCAGAACGTCCGACTCGACCGCCTGCAGGACGCCGGCATCCTTCGCGCGCTGCAGGCGCGAGGTGTCGACGGTCAGCAGCACGTCCGCGGGCGAGTTCGCACCCTCGGCCTCCATGCGCGCGATCAGCTCGTCGGCGTTGCCCTCGATGCGGTTGATGGTGATGCCGGTCTGATCCTCGAAATCGGAATACAGCCGCTCGTCGGTGTCGTAGTGGCGCGAGGAGTAGAGGTTCAGTTCGCCCTGGGCGAGGGCGGGCGCGGCGGTGGCGGCCACGGCCAGTGCCAGGATCGAAACGGTGTGGAATCGCATTGAAGATCTCCCGTCAGGTTCATTGTTGACTGGTTTTGTCAGATACCAGAGCGCGCGAACAGGTCAACAGCTTTTCAGATACACTTCCGATGACGGGACGCGAGATCGCGGCTCTTGCCGGATGGGAATGATCCCGCCGACGTTCCTGCAAACGGTGCCGACGCTACCTGGTCGCGGTTCGATGACTGGGGCTGGCAAGACCGGCGGCTTCCGCCTATGGATGCGCCCGTGAACGGAATGGATACAGAGCGACACCGGACCCGGCCTGCGCCGGATTCCGCGCCCGGGGACCGGTCGGGCCGATGAGGCTGGACCCGATGACCCGCAGCCGCTTGCTGACCACAGGCAAGATCGGCCTGGCGATCGGGCTTATCGTGGTCATCCTCTCGGCGGTCGACGCGCGCGAGGCGTGGCGCATGCTGCGCTCGGCCGACCCGCGCTGGCTCCTTGCGGCCTTTGCGCTCCTGAGCCTTCAGACCGTGCTGTCGGCCTTGCGCTGGCGTCTGACCGCGCGGCAGCTGAACCAGCGCATCGGCTTCGTCCGGGCGGTCCGCGAATACTATCTCAGCCAGGTCATCAACCAGTCGCTGCCCGGAGGCATGCTGGGCGATGCCGGCCGCGCCATGCGCGCCCGTGGGCAGGCCGGGCTGCGGCTGGCGAGCCTCGGCGTTGCGCTCGAACGGCTGGCCGGGCAGGTGGCGATGGCGTTCGTGATGGGCGCGGGCCTGGTCGCCGCGGTGGTGGTCGATGGCGGATTGCAGCCGCCGGCCTGGCTGGCAGGCACGGTCGCGGCCATCTGCGCCGGGGTCGCGGGCGTGGCGGTGGTGGCCTACATGGGCGGCAAGCTGCCCGGCGCGGTCGGCCGCGCCATGGGGGGCTTCGTGACGGATGCGCGGCGCGCGCTGACGGCGCCCGGCGTGCTGTGGTGGCAGGTCGCGAGCAGCCTGGCGACCGCTGCATGCAACCTGCTGGCCTTCGCCGCCTGCGCGAAGGCCATCGGCATCGCGTTGCCTGCGGGGGCAATCGCGGTCCTGGTGCCGCTGATCCTGTTCGCAATGCTGATCCCGGTCACCGTCGCCGGCTGGGGCCTGCGCGAGGGCGCCGCCGCGACGCTGCTGCCGCTGGCGGGCACGTCGGGGGCGGCGGGGCTGGCGGCGTCGGTGGCCTTCGGGCTCGTGTTCCTAGCGGCCGTGATGCCCGGCCTCTGGCCGTTGCTGGCCCGCCGCCGGACCGCAAACCTCTGACGACCTGCCGAACGCCAGCCGGCGCGCGCGCATGATTCTCCCGATGCTCGCGCTCGGGCGCCGGCGGTGTTACGCGCCTAGCGCAGCCCGTTCGCCGCGATCTGCTGTGCCAGCTGCGTGACGGCGGCGTTGCGCGCGGCGGCGATGGCGCGCGGTCCGGCTTCGCCCACGATCGGCGCGGCCAGCGAGAAGCGCACCGCGCGGTCGCGGCCTTCCTCGTCCTCGGGAGCGACGAAGTACTGCCCCGTCAGCACGAAGGTTCCGGCGGAGGTGGCGACGAAGTCCTCGACCCGGACATCGACCTGCGCGTCGGGAAAGTCGCGGAAGGGCCAGGGCTCCGGTGCCACCAGCGCGCCGGTCAGGGCGGCAAGGTCGCGCGACAGTTGCAGTGTGACGGCCCGTCCCGGTTCGTCCGCCCACAGCGCGCCGGTGGGCTCGATCGCGCCGCTTGCGTCCTGGAACGCGATCTCTTCGGTGGTGGCGTAGATCGGCAGCCCGACCTGCATCACCTCGATCCGGTCGAAGGACGTGGCGATCCGCTCCGTCGGCTCGGTCGCGGGCGCGGCAAAGCGGATGTCGGGCCCGCCACAGGCGGTGGCGAGAGTCACGCCCAGCAACGCGGTGATCGTGCGCAGTTTCATGGTCATCGTCCCTGTGTTGTCGTCCCTGAATTCCGTCCCGGTGTCACCGGCCCTGTATCAGCGAGGAGGGGTTGCGGCTGATCTGCCGGGCCAGCCGGTCGATCGCCTCGGCAGCGCTTTCGACCTGGCGGATCGCACCCTGCAGGTCGCGTGAGAACTGGCTGTTGCGGTTGTAGCCTTCGAGCGTGGTGCCGGCCTGGTCTGCAACGGCGCCCAGCCGCGCCGCAAGATCGGGCAGCGTGGCGCTCGCCTCGGCCAGCGCCTCGGCCGCCTCGCGCGCCGAGATCAGCGTGGCGTTGGCGTTCTCGACCAGCCCGCCCTCCTGCAGCGTCTCCAGGGTTTCGCGCAGCGACGCCAGTGCGCCGTTCAGCTCGGCCGGGATATCGCGCGCCGAGTCCTGCCCCAGGATCGAATTCGCCGAGGCGATCAGCGTCGAGGCGCGTTGCGTCAGCGCGTCCAGCGGCAGCGCGCGCGCGCTGCGCAGCAGGGCGTTGGCCTGCGTGGTGAGTTCCGGCAGGCCGGCGGCCGCCTGTTCCACGTCCTCGACTGCGGCGATCACGCTGCCCACCACGTCGCGCTCCTGCGCGTCGGCCAGCAGCGCGTCCAGCCGGGCGGCGGCGTCCTGCAGGTCGGTGGTCAGCGCCGAGACCTGCCCCGGCAGCGCCTGCGTCTGCGGATCCGAGGTGATCGCGCGGACCGAGGCCAGCGTCTGCCGCAACTCGGCCAACGCGGCGTTGACCTCGGCGGGCACGGCCCGCGTGCTTTCGGCCGAGATCAACGTATCGGCCGAGGCCAGCACCGCCTCGGCGCGGCGCACCAGGTCCTGCAGCGGCAGAGCGCGGGCCTCCTCCAGCAGGGCACGGGCCTGCTCCGACAGCGCGGGCAGGCCAGAGGCCGCGTCGCCCAGGTCGCGCACGGCGGCGGTGACTGTGCCGACGGTGTCCTGTTCCTCGATCTGCGCCAGCAGGCCGTCGATGCGGCCGCTTGCGCTCTGCAACCGGTCCAGAAGCGCCTGCGCCTCGCCCGGCAGGGACTGCGTCTCTTCGGATTGCGCGATGCGGCGGACCGCCGCCAGCGTCGCCTGCACCTCGGTCAGCGCGGCGTTGACCTCGGCCGGGATGGCGCGCGTGGCGTCCGAGGCCAGCAGCGCCTCGGCGGCGTTCAGCAGCCCGTCGGCGCGCGTCACGATATCCTCGAGCGGCAGCGCGCGGGCGTCGGCCAGCAGCGCGCGGGCCTCCTCGGTCAGCGCAGGCAGCCCTGACGCGGCGTCGGCCACGTCGCGCACCGCGGCGGTCACTGCGCCTACGGTATCCTGCTCCTCGACCTGCGCCAGCAGCGTGTCGATACGCCCGCTGGCGCTTTGCAACTCGGCCAGCAACGCCTGCGCCTCGCCCGGCAGGGCCTGCGTCTCGGCGGCGTCGGCGATGGCACGGATGGCCGACAGCGTGCCCTGCAACTCGTCCAGCGCGGCGGTGACCGCTTCGGGAATGGCGCGTGTGTCGTCCGAGGACAGCAGCGTTTCGGCCGCCGTCAGCACGTCGTTGACCTGCGTCACCAGATCCTCCAGCGGCAGGGTCCGAACCGTTTCCAGCACGCTACGCGCTTCGTCGACCAGCGGCGGCAAGGCATCGGCGGTTCCCGACAGCGTCTCGATCGCGCCCACCAGCGCCTGCGCGGCCTGCTCCTGTTCCAGCGTCTCCAGCAGTCCGTCCACGCGGGCCGAGGCCGATTGCAGCTGCTCGAGGATGTCCGACACCTCGGCGGGCAGGGCGCGCACCTCGTCCGAACCGATGACCGCGCGCGCGTCGGTCATCAGGCCGATGGCGTTCTCCATCAGCTCCTCGACAGGCAGTGCGTCGACCCGCGACAGCAGGCCCTGTGCGCTGGCCGCCACGTTGGTTACGGCGGCGGGCGCGGTGGGGATCGCGGGGTAGGGCTCGGCCGTCACGTCGACCTGCGCCGGCGGGGCACCGGGAATCTCGACCAGTTCGACCTTCAGCCCGCCGGTCAGCAGCGAGGCATTGGTCAGCCGGCCGCGCAGCCCGTCGGCGGCGCGGGTGTTCAGGAAGTCAATCAGCGCCTCCTGGTCGGCATCGTCCTGCAGGCCAATCCGCGCGGGATTGATACGCATCGTCGCCAGCAGCCGCGCATCGCTGTCACCGAAGCGTTCCGGATCGACCAGCCCCGAGATCGTGACCACCTCGCCGATGCGCAGGCCGCCAAGTTCGACCGGCGCGCCGGCGCGAAGGCCTGCCATGTTGTCGTCGAACACCATCATCATCTCGACGGCGCTGCCCTCGCCCTCGAGGAAGAAATCCTCGCGCGCGGCCTCGGCATCTGGGTGCAGCTCGAAGACCATCCCCTCGGAAAGCGGTCGCCCGCCCGAGCCAAGCGTCTCGAAGGTGACGCCGCCGCTGATCAGCGACGACAGCGAGGTGAAGTCCAGCGCGGCGCCCTCGGCTCCGAGCGACAGTTCGAAGCCCGAAATGTCCCAGAACCGCGACGACGACGTGACAAGCGTATCGTAGGGGGCGAAGATCACCGCGTCCGATTGCGCGGTCAGCCCGTCGGGCATGATCTCGGCACCTGCGATGCGGCCGACGGGCACGCCCTTGAACAGGATCGGCGTCTCTGCTGCCGGCAGGCCCTCGTCCGAGCGCAGCAGGAAGGGCACTCCCTCTTCGCCGGCGCGCAGAAGCGGTGCGGTATCGAAACCCTCGAACGTCTCCGCGGGAGGCCCGATCGTGCCGTCCCAGGCGCCCTGGATGTAGACGCCCGACAGCACGGTATCGAGACCGGTGACCCCCTGCGCCGTCACCTCGGGGCGCACCACCCAGAACCGCGCCTCCTCGTCCACGTAGGGTGCGATCTCCTGGTCGAGGCGGATCATCACCTCGACCCGGTCGAGATCCTCGGAGAATCCGACCTCTTCGACCAAGCCTACGGTGATGTCGCGGAACCGCAGCGCGGTCTCGTCCGGTGTGACGCCCGCGGCATTGCCGAAAGTGACAGTGATTATCGGCCCCCTCTGGGAGTAGTTCCGCCACGCGGCCCCCAGCGCCACGGCCAGCGCCGCGATCGGCACCAGCCAGACGAACGAGAAGGCGTAGCCGCGTCCCTCGGAGCGGATGGGCACGGGATCGGGGGTTTTCGTCATGCGTCGTCTCTGTCCCGCCGCCGGGGCGGGTCCCATATCATGCGCGTGTCGAAGGACTGCGCGGACAGCATCGTGAAGATCACCGACAGCGCGAAGGTCAGCGCGGCCGGGCCGGGCCGGATCGTGGCCACGACCGAAAGCTGCACCAACGCCGACAGAATGGCCACCACGAAGACGTCGATCATCGACCAGCGGCCGATGAATTCGACCACCTCGTACAGCCGGTATCGCGCCAGCGGGCTGCGTGCGCTGCGTCGGGCAACCGAGATCGCGAGGTAGGCGATGGCGATGAATTTGCCGATGGGTATGACGACGGACGCGATCAGCACGATCGCCGCGACACCCCAATCGCCGCTTTCCGCGATCTCGACAGCACCGCCGACGATGGTGTTTTCCTGCCGTTGCAGCAGCGTCGTGGTGACCAGCATGGGCGACAGGTTGGCCGGGATGTAGCAGATCACGCCCGCCACCCACCACGCCCAGACCCGGCTCAGCGAGGTCGTGTCGCGCGACATCAGCCGCGACCCGCAGCGACCGCAGACCTTCGTGCCCATCGGCCAGGCGCGGGCGCAGCGCCGGCAGGCGATCAGCCCGGCCTCGCGCGCGGTGATCATTCGGCGTCCTCGATGGATTTCCAGATCGACCAGGAGCACATGTAGATGTCGTTGGCGATCACGATGATCACCAGCACCGCGAACATCCAGAAGGCCGCGCCGAATTCCAGATGCGCGAGCGAGGCCACCTTGACCAGCGCCACCGCGCAGCCGATGGCGAAGATCTCGGTCATCGCCCAGGGCTTCATCTCCTGCGCAAGGCGGAAGGCGCCGCGGGCGTGGCGGGCGGGCCTGCGCCCGGCCGTCAGCGGCACCAGCACGTAGAGCAGCAGCAACGTGCGCATCAGCGGCACCAGCACGATCACGGCGATGGTCGCGACCGACACCAGCACCAGGACGCCCGACCGGAACGACGTCGCCACGTCCATGATCGATGCCCTGTTGCCCATGCCCGCCGCCTCGATCTGCAGGAAGGGAAAGAACACCGCCGCCGTCACCAGGATCGTGATCGCCAGCGTCAGCGCGATGATGCGCAGGCCGGCGTCCAGCCGCGGCGCGATCAGCACGCGGTGGCAACGTTCGCACACGGCGCGGCCGGTCGGTTCGGGCATCTGGGCCACGTATAGCGCGTCGCAGCCCGGGCAGGCGATCAGGTCCTCGGGGGGCGGCAGTCCCTCCGGCGGGTCCACGGGCAGCACGCCGCCGGCCGTGGGCGTCGCGGCGCCACGGTCGTTCGAGGCGGGGGCAGAGGGCGGCTGCATCGGCATGGCTCTCGCGGCGGGCCGGCGTGGCGGCGAACGATGCCCCTCGCGGTCCGTGGGGCGGGGCGCCATCGTCGCCCAGTGCCGCGACGGGTGCAAGCCTGATCCTCGGCCGCACCGGACCGCGAGGCGCATCCGTTGCACAAGATGCGGCCGTCGGCGCGTCAGGCGACCTCGAACCACCCCATCATGCCGCTCGCCTGGTGCTCGAGCATGTGGCAGTGGATCATCCATTTGCCGGGATTGTCCGCCACGAAGGCGATCTCGACCACCTCGCGCGGGGCGGCCAGCACCGTGTCGTGCAGCACCCGGCCCGGTTGCGCCACGCCGTCGCGGGCGACGACCTGGAAGTGGTGTCCGTGCAGGTGGATGCCGTGCGGCCAAGCGGTGTCGTTGCGCAGGGTCAGGTGCATCGTCCGGTGGCGGTCGATGCGGAACAGGCGCGTGTCCATGCCGCCCGCGATGCCGTTGAACGCCCAGACCTTGCCTTTCTCCGCCAGCGCGCGCGCGTCCAGCCGCGCGCCGTCCAGCATCGCGCCCGCCATGCCGCCCATGGCGCCACCTTCCATCAGCAGCTCCTCGCGCTGTGCTCCGTCGAGATCGGGCGCGCGCCAGGCGGGCTCTGGCAGGGGGCGCACCGGAGCCTCGACCGGCGGCAGCGACGCCTCGCCGGAATAGGCCAACGTGGCGATCCGCACCCAGTCGCCGCGCCCCGCGTCCAGCAGGATGTCGGCGCGCGAGCCCGGCGCGCCGGTGCAGTCGATCACGATGTCGGCGCGCTGCGCGGGCGCCAGCACGACCTGCTCGGCCGCCTCGGGCACGGTGGCGAACCCGTCGCGCGCGATGATCGTCATCGCATGGCCCTTGATGCGCAGCGGCATGACCCGGGCGGTCGCGGCGTTGATCAGCCGCAGCCGAAGTCGCTCGCCCGCGCGCACCGGCAGCGCGGTGTCCGAGGTGCCGTTCAGCGTCACCGTGTTGCCCAGCCGGCCGCCATGCGCCGCGTCGTGCAGCGCGCCGAAGCTGTCCTCGTGGATCGCGCCGGTCTCGACCATGCGCCAGTCGTCCAGCATGCAGGTGATCTCGCGCGTGGTGGCGCCTTCGAGACCGGTCCAAGGCTCGGCCTCTTCGACGATCAGCGGACCGGCGAGGCCGCGCGCCACCTGCTCCCAGCCGCGGTTGTGCGAATGGTACCAGTAGGTGCCCGCATCGGGCGCGACGAAATCGTAGTCGAACACGCCGCCCGGCTCGACCGCGTCCTGGGTGAGCCCGGCCGCGCCGTCCATCGCGTTGTCGATCCGGATGCCGTGCCAGTGCACCGCCGTCGGCTGGCTGAGGCCGTTCGACAGGCGCCGCCGCACCCGGTCGCCGGCGCGCACGCGGATCTCGGGGCCGGGGATGGTGCCGCGCACGCCTTCGGCGCCGTAGGCCCAGACCGGGGTGACGGGGTAGGGCAGTGGCGCGATCTGCGCACTCGACGGCCCGGCCTGAAGCACCGGCATCGCCCGCGCCCGCGCCAGCGAGGGCACGCCCAGCGCACATAGCCCCGCCCCCGAGGCGGCAAGGAAGCTGCGGCGGCTCAGGGTCATGGGGGCGCTCCGGTCTGGTGACGTTGCGTCTGCATAGCGCCGCGCGGGGCATCCGGAAAGACCCTGTGAGGGCGCCGGCCTCACGTCATGTCGAGCGGCAGGCCGCCTGCGCCGCCTCGGCCTGGTCCAGCGCCTGTGGATCACTGACCACGCCGGCCAGGATGCTGCGCACCACCGCGCGCCGTACCCGGTCCTGGCCGGCATCGGTCACCAGGGCATCGCCGAAGCTGCGCGTGAAGGTGTGCCGGTTCGAGACGTTGAAGAAGCTTTGCGCGCTGATCTGCCAGTGCAGCACCAGCGGGTCGGTGTCGGGCCGGAACGTGCCGTCGGCGCGACCGCGCGCGACGATGTCGGCCAACGTCCGGATCGCGTCCTCGTTGACCTTGCCGATGGCTTCGGAGCGTTCGAGGTAGCGCGCGCCGTGAACGTTCTCGATCATCACCAGGCGAATGAAATCCGGGTTGCTCCGGTGGTGATCGAAGGTGAAGCCGATCAGCCGGCGCAGCGCTTCGAGCGGCGCGAGCCCGCCCAGGTCCAGCGCGCGCTCGCGTTCGCGGACCTCGCGGTAGGCCTCTTCGAGGGTGCGCAGGTACAGCCCCTCCTTGTCGCCGAAATAGTAGTAGATCATCCGCTTCGACGTCTCGGTCCGCTCGGCGATCTCGGCGACGCGCGCGCCTGACAGGCCCTGTGCCGCGAAGACCGCGTGCGCCACGCGCAGGATGTTGGCCTGCACCGCCTCGGGGTTCTGCTTCCAGCCGGACCGTTTCTGCTGCGTCGTCTCGTCGCTCATCGGCGTCTCCCTCTTGGTGAAACCATACCGATTTAACCGGGCGGTTCAATTTGATTGACATATTTAACCGCCAAGAACATTGTGGGCAGCAGGAGCGGATTCGCGGCGTGGCCCGCGGTCTGGAATGGGAGGACGCCGATGCCGGTCGAGACGGGCCAGACGAACACGCTCACGCTGCGCGCCGGGCTGGTCGGGCGGGGAATCGGCGCGTCGCGCACACCCGCGATGCACATGGCAGAAGGCCGCGCGCAGGGCCTCGACTACGACTACCACATCATCGACATGGACGAGGCGCCCGCGGGGCGCGATCTGGCCGAGGTCCTCGGCCGGGCCGATTCCGAGGGCCTGGCCGGGCTGAACGTCACCTATCCCTACAAGGTCGCCGTGCTGGATCACCTGCACGAACTCTCGGACAACGCCCGCGCGCTTGGGGCGGTGAACACGGTGGTGTTCCGCGACGGCCGCCGTCGGGGCCACAACACCGACCTGTGGGGGTTCGCCGAAAGCTTTCGGCGCGGCATGGACGGCGTGCCGCTGGATCAGGTGCTGCTGGTCGGCGCGGGCGGGGCGGGCGCCGCCGTGGCGCATGCGGTGCTGCAGCTTGGCACCGCGAGGCTGTGGATCCACGACACCGACGAAACCCGCGCCATGTCGGTGGCGGGCGCGCTGAACGACAGGTTCGGGCAGGGGCGCGCGGCCGTCGCGCCGTCGCCCGAGGCAGTCGCGCAGGACCTGGCCGGAATCATCAACGCCACGCCGGTGGGCATGGCGAAGCTGCCCGGCTGCCCGTTCCCCACGGACCTGCTGCATCCCGGCCTCTGGGTCGCCGACATCGTCTATTTCCCGCTCGAGACCGAGCTTCTGGCCGCCGCGCGCGCCGCGGGCTGCCGGGTTCTGCCCGGTGCGGGCATGGCGGTCTTCCAAGCCGCCCGCGCCTACGAGCTTTTCACCGGCCGCGTTCCCGATCCCGATCGGATGCGCGCCACCTTCGACGCGCTCGGGAACTGAGGGGCCGGGCGCCGCCGACAAACGCATAAAGGGAGGAACCACAATGCGCCTTACCACCTTCACCGCTGCCGCCACCGCCGCCATCCTGGCGCTGGGCGCGGCCGCCGCGCAGGCGCAGACCCTGCGCTTCGCGCATGTCGACCCGGCCGACTGGCAGACCTCGAAGAAGGGCGCCGCGGGCGAGATCTTCAAGCAGATCGTCGAGGGCGAGACCGACCTGACGGTCGAGTTGTTCCCCGCGGGCAGCCTCGGAAACGAGGACGAACTGGTCGGCCAGGCGCAGGACGGGCTGACGCAGGTCGTCATGGTCTCGGGCGCGATGTCCAAGATCTGCCCGGCCGCGGGCGTGCTGGACATCCCCTACACGTTCTCGTCCGCTCCGCTGGCCTGGAAGGTGCTGGACGGCGAGTTCGGCGACGCGCTGGCGCAGCACTGCCTGGACGAGACCGGCCTGCGCACGCTGGCCTATGGCGAGACGGGCTTTCGCAACTTCACCAACAACGTCCGCGAGATCCGCACCCCCGCCGACATGGAGGGGCTGAAGTTCCGCGTCCAGCCGATCCCGCTTTACGTCGAGATGGTCAAGGGGCTGGGCGGAGAGCCGACCCCCATCGCCTGGACGGAACTGCCCAACGCGCTGTCCACCGGCGTCGTCGACGGGCAGGAGAACCCGGTCGGCGTGATCTACAACAACGGCCTGCACAAGCTGCAGAAATACATGACGCTCGATGGCCACGTCTACGCGGCCGATTTCCTGCTGATCTCGGACGAGTTCTTCCAGTCGCTCGACCCGGCCGAGCAGGCAGTGGTCGAGAAGGCGGCCAAGGTCGCGGGCAACATGGGTCGGTCGATCCAGCAATACTCGACCGCCGTTGGCATCAATGCGGTGCAGGACGAGGGGATGCAGGTCTATTCCCCCACCGACGAGGAAATCGCGCAGTTCCGCGACGCGGCCCAGCCGGCGGTCAAGGAATGGCTTGCCGGCGAGCTCGGCGACGACGCCCAGTGGATCGACCGCCTCGACTCGGCAATCGGCGCAGCGTCCGAGTGACCTGACCTGACCATACGGCCGGCCGGTCTTTCGGCCGGCCGGCTATGGCGGCGCGTGCCACCCCACGCGCTCTGCTCGCGCCCATCACGAGGATCCTTCCGTGACCCGTCTCTCCCGGCTTTACGCACACGTCCTGGCCATTGTGGCGGGGGCCTGCATGGCGCTGGTCTTCGGCGTGATCTTCGTCAACTCGCTGCGCCGCTACGTCAGCGGGCAGTCGCTGCCCTGGGGGGACGAGCTGCCGGTCTACGTGACGATCTACGGCGTCATGTCGGGCGTGGCGCTGGCCTGCCTGCAGGACCGGCACATCCGCTTCGCCGTGCTGCTTGACGCGCTCTCCGACCATGCGCGCGGCCGCTTGCTGCTGGCGATGGACGCTGTGACCTGCATCGTCGGCGTCGCGCTGGCGTGGTCCGGCCTGGTCTTCGTGTCGCGCCGCCCGCAGGTCGAGGCTTCGGGGCTGATCGGCTCGGCGCAGGATCTCGCCGCGGCAACCGGCATCGAGGCGCTGGTCTGGCTGGGCCGCATGGGCACATGGCAGTTCGCCATCGTCTATGGCGGCGTCGCGCTCGCGCTGGCCGCCGCGCTGCGCCTGTCCACCCGCGCGAAGGAGATCTGAGATGGCATGGATCGTCCTTCTCGTCGGGCTGCTGGCCGGGCTTCCCATCGCCTTCGCGATCCTCGCGGCGCTGTCGCTGTTCATGGCCACGGGCGATGCGCCCTACCACATCCGCATCGTCGCGACCGAGATGTTCAAGGGCCTGAACTCGTTCCCGTTGCTGGCGATCCCGCTGTTCATCCTGGCCGGAGAGGTGATGAACGCCAGCGGCATCACGCAGCGCATCATCGCTTTCGCCAACGCACTGGTCGGCGGCTTCCGCGCCGGGCTTGCGCAGGTGAACATCTGGGCCAGCGTGATCTTCGCCGGGCTTTCGGGCTCGGCCGTGGCGGACACGTCTGCGCTGGGCCGCGTCTTCATCCCGGAGATGGAAAAGCATGGCTATGATCGCGCCTTCGCTGCCGCGCTGACGGCCGCGTCCTCGGTCATCGGCCCGATCATCCCGCCGTCGATCCCGGTGATCATCTATGCGCTGATTGTGTCGGGCGTGTCGGTACCGGCGCTGTTCCTGGCCGGCATCGTGCCGGGGCTGCTGCTGGCGGTGTTCCTGTCGGTCTACGTCGCGCTCACGGTGAAGGAGGCGGACATCACCCCGGATCCGGACCTGACGACCCGCCCGCGCCGCGCCGCGCTGCTGGGCGGCATCCTGCCGCTGCTGATGCCGGTCTTCGTGGTCGGCTCGATCCTGCTGGGGGTCGTGACCCCGACCGAGGCGGCCAGCTTCGCCGTTGCCTACGCGCTGGTGCTGGGATTGCTCGTGTATCGCAACCTGACATGGCGCGCGCTGCCGGGCCTGTTCTCGGGCGCGATGCGTGACAGCGCTGTCATCCTCGTGATCATCGCCGCCGTCGCCGCCGCGAACTGGTTGCTGACCTACAACCGCGTGCCCAACATGCTGACCGATTGGGTGCTGGGTAACGTCGACAGCCAGGTGGCCTTCCTTCTGGCGGTGATCGTGCTGTTCCTGTTCGTCGGCCTGTTCCTCGAAGGCATCGCCGCGATGCTGGTGCTGGTGCCGATCGTCCATCCGATCGCCGTGTCGCTGGGCGTCGATCCGGTGCATTTCGGCATCATCGTCATCTTCAACCTGATGATCGGGCTGATCACGCCGCCGCTGGGCCTGTGCCTTTTCGTGGCCGAGGACATCGCCAAGGTCGGCATGGCGCGGCTTGTGCGCGCGATCCTGCCCTTCTTCGCGGTCGAGGTGGCGGTCCTGCTGATCCTCACCTTCGTGCCCGATCTCGTCACCTTCCTGCCGAGCGCGCTGGGCTACTGACGCACCTTCTTCGAAACGGATGTCGCCATGAAAACCTCGATCGCCACCGTCTCGATCTCGGGCAGCCTGCCCGAAAAACTCGATGCCATCGCGAAGGCGGGATTCGACGGGATCGAGATCTTCGAGCAGGATTTCATCGCCCATGACGGCCCGCCGCGCGAAGTCGGAGCCATGATCCGCGAGCGTGGGCTGGAGATCACGCTGTTCCAGCCTTTCCGCGACTTCGAGGGGCTGCCCGGCGACCTGCGCCGCAAGGCCTTCGACCGGGCCGAGCGCAAGTTCGACCTGATGCAGGAACTGGGCACCGACCTGGTGCTGGTCTGCTCTTCGGTACATCCCGCCTCGTTGGGCGGAATCGACCGCGCCGCCGACGATTTCGCCGAGCTGGGCGAGCGTGCCGGCGCGCGCGGCCTGCGCGTGGGCTTCGAGGCGCTGGCGTGGGGGCGCCACATCCATGACCACCGCGACGCCTGGGAGGTGGTGCGCCGCGCCGATCATCGATCGGTGGGCCTGATCCTCGACAGCTTCCACTCGCTGGCGCGCAAGATCGACAGCGACACGATCCGCTCGATCCCCGGCGACCGGATCTTCTTCGTGCAGCTGGCCGACGCGCCGCTGATCGAGATGGACCTGCTCTATTGGTCGCGCCACTTCCGCAATATGCCGGGCGAGGGTGATCTGGACGTCACGGGCTTCATGCGCGCGGTCGCGGCGACGGGTTATGCGGGGCCGGCAAGCCTCGAGATCTTCAACGACCAGTTCCGCGGCGGCAGCCCGTTGACCGTGGCGCGCGATGGCTACCGCTCGCTGATCGCGCTGGCCGACGATGTCCGCCGGGCCGAGCCCGAGACCAGCGTCGACCTGCCCGACTTCCCCGCCCGCGCCGAGGTGCGCGGCGTGTCCTTCGTCGAATTCGCCACCCGCGGCGAGGAGCAGGCCCAGCTGGAGGCGCTGCTGTCTTCCCTCGGTTTCACCCGCCGCGGACGCCACATCGCCAAGCGGCTGACGCTGTGGCAGCAGGGCGACATCCGCATCGTCCTGAATGCCGAAACCACGGGCCATGCCGGCGCCGCCTTCAACGCGCGCGGCACGTCGGTCTGCGATCTGGGCATCTCGGTCGGCGACGCTTCCGGCGCCTTGGCCCGCGCGACTGCGCTGGGCGCCGAACCCTTCCACCAGCCGCTGGGCCCGGGAGAACTCGACATTCCCGCGATCCGCGGCCTGCGCGGCTCGGTGCTGCATTTCCTCGACACCGCCTCGGGGCTGGACGACGTCTGGCAGGTCGAATTCGAGACCGAAGCCGCCGCGACCGTGGATGCCGGTCTAAACGCCATCGACCACATTGCCCAGACCATGAACTACGACGAGATGCTGTCGTGGTCGCTGTTCTGGACCACCCTGCTGGCGATGGACAAGGCGCCGATGGTCGACGTGATCGACCCGGACGGGCTGGTGCGCAGCCAGGCGCTGGCCGCCTCCGATGGCGCGCTGCGCCTGACCCTCAACGGCGCCGAGAGCCACCGCACCCTGGCTGGCGGTTTCCTCGTCGAAAACCTCGGCGCCGCGGTCCAGCACATCGCCTTCGCCACCGACGACATCTTCGCGACAGCCAAGGCGTTGCGCGGGCTGGGCTTCGACCCGCTGCCAATCCCGGCGAACTACTACGACGACCTCGCCGCGCGCTTCGACTTGGCCCCCGACCTGCTGGACAGCCTGCGCGGCGCAAACATCCTCTATGACGAGGACGCCGCCGGCGCCTTCTTCCAATTGTATTCGCGCCCCTTCCACGCCGGGCTGTTCCTGGAGATCGTCGAGCGGCGCGGCGGCTATGCGGGTTACGGTGCGCCCAACGCGCCCTTCCGTATCGCCGCGCAGAAACGGCTGATGCGGCCCAAGGGCATGCCCGCGGCCTGACACGGCGTCGTGCGAGGGCGCGCAGGAGGCAACGGAACGGAGGTCCGCGATGGTCCGGCGCCACCTCGTTCCCTCCGCGGCATTCTGCAGCGCGCACTCCGCATCGTGCCGCCGGCCATCGAAGAGCGCCGATGGAGGCGCTTCACGATCCCAAAAGAAACTGAATGGCGACCGCTGTCGCGTAGATCCCCGGCAGAAGCATGCTCTCCGCGCCGATCTTCCCGGGCCCCTGCCTTTGCCGCATGATCAGGCCGCCGATCAGGAAGCGCGTCATCACGAGCGCGGTCGCGATCCATTAGAAACCGGCATCGCCCACCGCATGGTAAAGCGACCCGCCGCGGTAGGCCGCGGCGTGTTCGAGATCGTTCTTGCGGTAGAACATATCGGCGACGGCCAGGAACAGCGTCTGCGCCGCGATGCCGCCCACGCTGTTCGAGAACGCCAGCCGGCCGAGCGCCAGCGAACGCGCCGTCCGGCGAGCTTGGAAGTTGTTCGCACGGTTGCCGGCTCGGACCACCATGGTCGCGCCTCCAGAACGGCAGAGGCAAAGCGCGCCCGTTCGGCCCCTCAAGCAGGTTTTTCGGTTGCGCGGATCACCGTCAGGACGTCGTGCCGGGGCTTCTTTCGCTTTGCGACGGCCGGAACGGTTGCGTCAGGGGCAGGGTATCCCACCGGAAGGATCATCACCGCCTTCTCGTGCGCCGGTCTGCCGCAGAGTTCGGGCAGGAACTTCATCGGATTCGGCGTGTGCTCCAGGCAGACGAGCCCCGCATGATGCAGCGCCGCGATCAGGAACCCGGTGGCGATGCCGACGCTTTCGGGGACGTAATAGTTCTTGTAACGGGAGCCGTCCTGCGTGACGCCATAGCGCTGGGCGAACACGACGATCAGCCAGGGGGCGTCGGTCAGGTGCGGCTTGCTGGCCCCGGTCCCGATCGGCTCCAGGGCGGACAGCCATTCGTCACCGCCGCCACCGGCGTAGAAGTCCTTTTCCTCCTCCTCGGCGGAGGCACGGATGCGTGCCTTCATATCCGGATCGGAAATCGCGACGAAGTGCCAGGGCTGGTGGTTCGCCCCCGAAGGCGCGGTGGCTGCTGCCTCGATGCAGGCGGTGATGACCGCCTCGGGAACGGGGCGCGTGTCGTAATGCCGGACCGAGTGGCGCTTGCGCATGTAGTCGCGAAACGCTTCGGCGGCCGCGAGGGCGTCGGCCTCCGCCAGCTGGACCTTGTCCGGGAGGGGCAGCGGTTCGTAGCTGGCTTCACCCTTGCGATACATCCGTTGTCCTTTCGAGCCGCGCCCGCCGTCGCCGCGCCGGCGGATCTGCAGGCGGCAACAAAGCATCCTCCTCCCTGGCTCGCAAGGTCCGGGTGATGGTCGGACCAGCCGAAGGGGTCGGCAGCGCGGCCAAGGCTCCAGGCTCTCCGGCGCGGCCGGTCATCCTCGCTTCCGGGATCGAATTCGCGCCGCCGCCGTTGGTTTCAGGACCGGCGATCGGAACAGCCGGTCTGGTAGACGCCGGGGGACAGCCATGCCGACGACGACTGACGAGACCGACACCCTGCTTCGACCGGGCGAGACCTGCTGGCGGATCGCGCATGCCAGACGGGCCGCGCTGATCGTCGACGCGGCCGATTACTTCGTGCACCTCCGTTCGGCCCTGACCAGCGCCGAGGAGACGGCCTACCTGATCGGGTGGGATTTCGACCTGCGCATCGAGATGGTGCCGGGCCGCAGCGACGAGGACGGCAACGCGCCCGACGGCTGGCCCAACCGGCTCGGGAAGTTCCTCGAGGCACTGGTCGAGCGCCGCCCCGAGTTGCGCCTGCATATCCTCAAGTGGGACGCCGCGATGATTGCCGAGATCGCGACGCAGGCTTGGGAAACGCTGAGACTCAAGATGGCCTCCGAACGCATCCACTTCGCGCTCGACAGCCACCATCCCGCGGGCGCCTGCCATCACCAGAAGATCGTGGTGATCGACGATCGTTTGGCCTTCTGCGGCGGGATCGACGTGACGACGGGGCGCTGGGATACGCGCAACCACTCGCCGGACGACGACCGCCGGACCGACCCGGACGGCTCGTTGCACCAGCCCTGGCACGATGTCACCACCGCGCTCGAGGGACCGATCGCCGAAGCCTTGGGCGATCTGGCGCGGAAGCGCTGGCTTTCGGCCACCGGCGACGAACTGCCCGTTCCGCAAGGGGTCGGACGTCCGCTGTGGCCGGATGATCTGGCGCCGGACATCCGCGACGTCGACATCGGCATCGCCCGCACCGAGCCGCGCTACCACCGCGAGGAGCTGGTGGACGAGATCGAGCAACTCTACCTCGCCGCCATCCGGGCCGCCCGCCGCACGATCTACGTCGAAAGCCAGTATCTCGCCGCCGGCTCGCTGTGCGAAGCGATGGAGGCGCGGCTTGCGGAACCGGGCGGGCCGGAGATCGTGATCATCAATCCGCAATCGGCGCAGAGCTTCCTGGAGGACGAGGCGATGCATTCCGTCCGCTCGCGCATGATGGAGCGTCTGCGGGAGGCCGACGAGCGCGGTGGCGGCGGGCGCTTTTCGATCTTCCACCCGGTGAACGGCGAGGGGACGCCGATCTACGTCCACGCCAAGATCTTCGTCGTCGACGATCGCCTTCTGAAGATCGGGTCGAGCAACATCGACAACCGCTCGATGGGTTTCGACACCGAAGCCGACATCGCCATCGAGGCCACGTTGGAGGCGGAACGCGCCCTGATCCGGAACTTCACGCTCTCGCTGCTGGCCGAACACCTGGGCTGCAGTCCGGACGCGGTGCGTGCGGCCTGGCAGGAGCGAGGCTCGCTCGTCGCCGCGATTGACATGCTGCGCAGACCCGAGGGCCGAGGCCTGCATCCGATCGAGTCGCAACCGCTCGATCCGCTGGAGCGCGTGCTGGCGGATTCCCGCATTTTCGATCCGCGGTACTGGCCGCGCAACCGCGTCCGCCGGAAGGACCGCGTCAAGCATGCCGCCAAACGCGCCGCCGAACCCTATCAACTGGAGGCGGCCGGCCTTGGCACGATCCTTCTGGCGACGGGCGTGGCGGCCCTCGGGATCTGGGCCGGACACCGGATCTGGCGGCGCTCGCGTCGGAAGCCGTTGGCGACGCCCGCCATCATCACGCACCGGACCTTCCGCCCATCGGCGCCGCGCAAGCCGCGCGGCTGAGCGCCGTCCGCACGCTTCCTGGGCGTCCCTCCCTGAAAGGGGACACTTCGCCCGCGCCGGGCGTCGCTTCAACTGCGGAGCCGACCAGCCTCCCTGAGTCATTCGAGGCGTTGGTGTGTCAGGCCACACTGTCGCCGAAACGGCGGGTCCGGGTCGAAGCCGCCGCCTGGAAGCCAGCGGGAACTTACAACCCTGACGGAAGTAGCAGTTGCCTTGAGCCGACCCTCGGGCGTAGCGTGGATAGGATAATCCGCCCGCGGACGCTCCATCGTGGGTACCGAACCGAGGGAGAAACGCAATGCCAGCACTTACCGTCAACGGAACCCGCCACGAGGTGGACGCAGAGCCGGATACGCCGCTTCTCTGGGTCCTGCGCGAGCAACTCGGGCTGACCGGCACGAAATACGGCTGCGGCATCGCGGCCTGTGGCGCCTGCACCGTCCAGATCGACGGACAGCCCATGCGATCCTGCCAGATCCAGCTTCAGGACATCCGCGAGGGCGAAGAGATCACCACGATCGAGGGCCTGTCGCCCGACCGGTCGCACCCGATCCAGCAGGCCTGGATCGAGCTCGACGTGCCCCAATGCGGCTATTGCCAGTCCGGCCAGATCATGGCGGCGGCCGCGCTTCTGCGGGACGTGCCCGAACCGACGGACGAGGACATTCGCGCCAGCATGTCGAACCTCTGCCGCTGCGGCACCTACAACCGGATCCGCGCGGGCATCAAGCGCGCCTCCGAGCTGTCGTGAAAGGGAGAGCGAGTATGACCGAACACTTCACATTGTCGCGCCGGGGCTTCCTCGCCTCTGCGGCCGCGACCACCGGGGGGCTGGCCCTCGGTTTTCCGCTCGGCGCGGGCGCCGAGCAGCTCGACAAGCTGGCCCAGCCCGAGATCAACGCCTGGGTCGTCGTCCAGCCGGACAACACCGTCATCGTCCGCGTGGCGAAGATCGAGATGGGGCAGGGGACGCTGACCGGCCTCGTGCAGCTCGTGGCCGAAGAGATGGACGCCGATTGGGACACCGTCAGCTGGTCCTACCCGACGCCGGGCGAGAACGTCGCGCGCGAACGGGTCTGGGGATCCTTCGGCACCTTCGGCAGCCAGGGCATCCGCACCAGCCAGGAAATGGTCCGGCAGGGCGGCGCAGCGGCGCGGGCGATGCTGCTTCAGGCCGCCGCGAACCGCTGGAACGTCGATCCGGGCGAGTTTTCCGTCGAGCGGGGCGTGATCACGGGCCCCGGCGGCGAGACGCTGACCTATGGCGACGTGGCCGAGGATGCCGCCCGACTCGACGTTCCCGAGAGCGTGACGCTGAAGGACCCGTCCGAGTGGACGATCGCCGGCAAATCGCTGCTTCGGCTCGACACGGCCGACAAGACCGATGGCAGCCGCGTCTTTTCCATCGACTTCAAGGTCGACGGGATGGTCAACGCCGCGATCCGCCAGACCCCGGTCCAGGGCGGCACGGTGGCAGGCTTTGACGCGTCTTCGGTCGAGGGCATGCCCGGCGTCCAGCGTGTGCTGCAGGTGGACGACTCGACCGTTGCCGTGGTCGCCGACACGTGGTGGCGGGCGAAGAAGGCGCTCGACGCGCTGGAGATCGAGTGGGACTTCCCCGAGGAGAACGCATCGTTCGGGACCGAGGACCTCGAGGCGATGCTGACCGAAGGCCTCACGGCGGAGGAGGCGTTCATCGGCAACGAGGCGGGCGACGTCGCCGAAGCTCTCGGGAAAGCGGCACAGGTGGTCGAGGCCACCTATTCCTATCCTTGGCAGCACCACGTCACGATGGAGCCGATGAACGCCACGGCGCTTGTCACCGACGACAGCTGCACGGTCTGGACGTCGACCCAGAACGCGGAATCCGATCTTGCCGCGGCCTCGGAAGCGTCCGGGCTGGAGATTCCGCAATGCGACATCCACCGGATGAACCTCGGCGGCGGCTTTGGACGGCGGGGCGCGTCCTCCACCGACTACACGACCATCGGGGTGAAGATCGCGATGCAGATGAAGGGCACGGCGGTAAAGGTCATCTGGTCCCGTGAAGAGGACATGACCCACGGCGCCTACCACCCCGCGACCAAGGCCCGCTTCCGCGGCGGACTGGACGCCGACGGGAACCTGACCGGGATGCACATGCGGATCTCGGGGCAGTCGATCTTTGCCGGGCTGATGCCCTTCGCGCTGGAGGACGGCAAGGACCCGCTGGTGTTCCAGGGCCTTCAGGCCGACGGTCAGGAAGGGCAGCTTGGCTACACGATTCCCAACCTGCTGATCGACCACGCGATGCGCAATCCGCCCTTGCGGCCCGGCTTCTGGCGCGGCGTGAACAACAACCAGAACTCGTTCTACCTCGAAAGCTTCATCGACGAGCTTGCCCTCGCCGCGGATCGCGATCCGCTCGAGTTCCGGCGCGCGTTGATGCAGGACCATCCCAAGCACCTCGCCGTGCTGAACAAGGTGGCCGAGGGGATCGGTTGGGAGAACGGCGCCCCCGAGGGCCGCGCCTTCGGGCTTTGCCAGCACATGGGCTACGGGTCCTACGTTGCGGCCGCGGCCGAGGTGTCGGTCGAAAACGACGCGGTGAAGATCCATCGCATCGTCGCGGCGACCGATCCGGGCCACGTGGTCAATCCCCAGCAGGTCGAGGCGCAGATCGAGGGTTCGTTCGCGATGGGCCTTTCGGCCTCGATGATGAGCGAGATCACGATGCAAGACGGGCGGGTGCAGGAGGAGAACTTCGATACCTATCCCATCGTCTCCATGTGGGAGATGCCGGATGTCGAGAAGCACATCATCCCCTCGGGCGGATTCTGGGGGGGCGTCGGGGAACCGACGATCTTCGTGGCGACGCCCGCGGTCCTGAACGCCGTCGCGCGGCTTACGGGAAAGCGCGTGCGGGAACTGCCGCTCTATCGCAGCGGGCTGAGGCTGTCCTGACACTTCGCGGGGCGGCGCGTTGCCGCCCCGGGCCATCTCACCAGTTGGAGAACTCCATGCGCGCCACCCTTGCCGTCGCCGTTCTCTGCATCGCGGGTAGCCTTTCCGCACAGGAGGCGCCCGACTTCCGGACCGCACCGCCCGGGGCGCTGTCCTGTTCCGGCTGTCATGGGGCCGGGTCCGACATGACGTTGAGCGGTCTTTCGGCGGCGGAAATCGAAAGCGCGATGCACGCCTTCAAGGACGGCACGCGGGAGGGGACCCTGATGGGGCGCCTCGCGGCAGGCTTCGACAGTGCCGAAATCGCGCTGATCGCAGCATGGATCGCGGAAGACGGAGGCACGGAATGACCACTGACAGACGAACGGTTCTGAGGGGCATCGGCGCCACGGCCGCGCTGACCTTCGCGCGTCCCGCCTCGGCGCAGGATCGGGGACGGGTCGTCGTGGTCGGCGGCGGCTTCGGTGGCGCGACCGCGGCGCGCTTCCTCGCCCGTGCCGGACACGATGTGACGCTGGTCGAGCGGGACGCGTCCTATGTCACCTGTCCCTTCAGCAACACCGTCCTCGGGGGCTTCGCCCGGATGAGCGACATCACCTTCGGCTACGATGGTCTGGCGGCGGAAGGCGTGCAGGTCGTGCAGGGAGAGGCGGTCGGTGTCGCGGACGGGACGGTCACGCTCGCCTCCGGCGATGCGTTGCCTTTCGATCGGCTGCTGCTGTCGCCGGGGGTGGAACTGCGCTACGACGCGTTGCCCGGGTATTCCGAGGACGCGGCGCAGAAGATGCCCCACGCCTGGAAGGGCGGGCCACAAACGGAGCTCCTGCGGTCGCAGCTGACCAATATGGAGGACGGCGGCCTCGTCGTCATCGCGCCCCCCGCCAACCCATATCGCTGCCCCCCCGGCCCTTACGAGCGGGCATCCCTGATCGCGCATTACCTCTCGGCCGCGAAACCGGCGTCGAAGATCCTGATCCTCGACGCGAAGGAGGCGTTCTCCAAGCAGGCGCTCTTCGAGGAGGCATGGGCGACGCTGTATCCGGGCATGATCGAATGGATTCCGCCCTCGGGGGGTGGACGCGTCGCCGAGGTGGACCCGTCCACGATGACGGTGGTGACGGATTTCGGCCGCTACGACGCGGCTGTCGCGAACATCATACCGCCGCAACGGGCCGCTTCCATCGCGCAAGTGGCCGGCGTCGCCGACCAGACCGGATGGTGCCCCGTTTCGGGCCTGACCTTCGAAAGCGACCTTGTTCCCGGCATCCACGTCATCGGTGACGCGTGCATGGCGGGTGCGATGCCGAAATCGGCTTTCTCTGCGAACGCGCAGGCCAAGGTCGCCGCGGTGGCGATCGACGCGCTTTTACGGGGCGAGAGCGCGACGTCGCCGAAGCTGCTCAACACCTGCTACAGCCTCGCCGCGCCCGGTTACGGCTTCACCGTTGCCGGGGCCTATGGCGAGGCTGATGGAAAGCTCTTCGAGATCGAGGGGGCAGGCGGTGTCAGCCCACTGGATGCGCCCGAAAGCGTCCGCTCGGCGGAAGCGGATTATGCCCGGTCCTGGTATGCGACGATCACGACCGAAGCTTTTGCTTAGCCTTTTGCTGGCCCTGTCTGCGCAAATGGCGCAGGCGCAGGGCCTGCCCGAGGCGCTGACGGACCGGCCCGGGAATCCGGAGGAGGGTCGCGCCATCGTCACGACCCGCGAACGCGGGCTTTGCATCCTTTGCCACGGCGGGCCGTTCCCCGACGTGGCCTTCACTGGCGATCTCGCCCCCGATCTGACGGGGGTGGGCGCGCGGTTGTCCGAGCCCGAACTGAGGCAACGGATCGTCGACAGCCGGGTGTTGAACCCCGGCACCATCATGCCGCCCTACCACTCCACGTCCGGACTGACCCGGGTGGGCGAGCGGTGGCAGGGCACTACCATCCTGACCGCGCAAGAGGTCGAGGACGTAGTCGCCTACCTTGCCACGCTGACGGAGGAGCCGAGATGAAAGCCACACGCCGACAGGCGATCGCGATGGGCCTCGCCATGCCGCTTGCCCTGCGGGTGCGGCCCGCACAGGCCACGCCCGAGACCATGCAGGCCGCGATCGACGCGTTCACCGGCGGCGCCGCGGTTACGGAAGGCGGCGTCGAACTCAAGATCCCGGCGCTCGTGGAGAACGGCAACTCGGTTCCCCTTTCGGTATCCGCCGAAAGTCCGATGACGGACGAGGATCACGTGGAAGAGATCGCGATCTTCAACGAGGTCAACCCGCTGCCCGACACCGTGCGGTTCCACTTCACGCCCCGATCCGGCCGCGCGACCGCGCAGACGCGCATCCGCCTGAACGGGACGCAGCACGTCACGGCCATCGCGCGCAAGAGCGACGGCACCTTCCACTCGGCGCAGGTGAACGTCATTGTCACCGCACCGGCCTGCCGGGAGAGCTGAATGTCCGCGCTCGTGAACATCCCGGAAACCGCCGCGCCCGGAGAGATCGTCGACATCAAGGTGCTGCTGCAGCACCCGATGGAGACCGGGTTTCGCACCGGCCCTGACGGCAAGCTCGTGCCGCGCAACATCATTCACTCGTTGCGCTGCCTCTACCTCAGCGAGGAAGTCTTTGCCGCCGAGCTTTTTCCCGCCGTCACGGCGAACCCGTTCTTCGCCTTCACCCTCGTGGCCGAAACCACCGGCGAGGTAGAGATCCTGTGGGCCGACGACGCGGGGGAAGAGCAGCGCCAGTCGCAGACGCTCACCGTCGGATGAGACTGGCCGCACTCCTCGCGCTGGCGCTTGCCTTGCCCGCTGTCGCAGAGGAGCGGGTGACGGGTTTCGAACAGATGTCGGAAGACCTCCAGGCCATGCAGAACGATCCTGTCGCCAATCCCGGCCTCTTCTGGATCGCTGACGGCGAGACGCTCTGGAGCGAAGACCCCGGAACCGGCGCGGACAGCTGCAAGGGGTGTCACGGCGATGCCTCGGACAGCATGGCGGGGGTCGCCGCCAGCTATCCGGCCTGGGACGAGGAGAGCGGCCGCCCGGTCGACCTTGCCGGACGCATCAATCTCTGCCGGACGCGGCACCAGGACGCCGAGCCGTTCGAGCGCGTGAGCGACGAGCTGCTCTCGCTTGCAGCCTACCTCACGCACCAGTCGAAAGGCATGCCGATCACGCCCGACGACGATCCCCGGACCGATCCGTGGCGGGAGAGGGGCGAGGACCTGTTCGCGCGGCGGATCGGGCAGCTCAACCTGTCCTGCGCGCAGTGCCACGACCGACTGGCTGGCGGTCACCTCGGCTCGGCGCTGATCCCTCAGGCGCACCCGACGGGCTACCCTCAGTACCGCCTCGAGTGGGAGACGATGGGTTCTCTGGCGCGACGGTTCGACAACTGCATCTTCGGCGTCCGCGCCGAGCCTTACGAGGCCGGGTCCGAAGACTACGTCTCTCTAGAACTGTACCTCAAGTCGCGCGCAGCCGGCCTTACCATCGAGTCCCCGGCCATTCGACCCTGAGGGCCAGCGCAGCAGATGGCGGCTGCCGGAGGAACCAGCTCACGTGACGAAGCCGTATCGGCTGGCCATTCGCTGCGAGGGCTTTTGCCGATCGCCCTCGGGTTCGATGCGCTGGATGCGCCACGCGGAGCGATCTGACCATTCTCCACGTCCTCGGTCACGATTTGTCTTAGAGTCCACGAAACCGGCGGCGGCTCGGGGAACCGCGCGGGGTGCGGCACGTTGTTCCGGATTGATCATACCGGCAGGCCATCGGACCGTGCCTGCGCCGACGGGCACATCCGGCAGGTTTCGCATCGATGATGGAGTTGCGCCATGACCAGGGCGACGGAGCGATGGACGGCAGCCATCGAGGCGAACGAAGCGCTCGACCGGCCGTCCTACGACGTCGCGCACGCGACCTCGCTGGCGCTGCACCCGACGGGCACGGCGGCGAAGCCGATCCAGAATGCGCTTCACGGCACGTGGCTCGGCCACCCGCTGCACCCGGCGCTGGCGACCCTGCCTATCGGCGCCTGGACGCTCGCCTTCGCGCTGGACACCTCCGAAACGCTGCGCCTCGGCCGTTCCGGATCGACGGACCGGACCGCCGACGTCGCGCTCGGGGCGGGCACCGCGGCGGCCGTGGCGGCGGCTGCGGCCGGCCTTGCCGATTACCGCAAGGTGCACGGGCGCGATCGGCGCACCGGGCTGGTCCACGCGGTGCTGAACACCACTGCTCTAGTGTTGTCCGCGGGCTCGCTTGCCCTGCGCAGGCGCGGCCACCGCGGCGCCGGACGCGCGGCCAGCGCCGCGGGATGGGCAAGCATGATGGCGGGCGCCTACCTTGGCGGTCATCTCGTTACCGCAGGCGGATCGGCGTCGCGCGCGATGACCGCTCGCCGGAGCCACGCAGCTTCCGGCCCGTCGCACGACTGGATGTGCTCGAGGAAGACAAGCCACACCGCGTGGAGGCCTGGGACGACGTGGCGTGCGTCGGCGTCGGCGTGGTCCTCGTGCGGCATCGCGGCGCCGTCCGTGCGCTGGGATCGCGGTGCGGGCACATGGGCGGGCCGCTTGACGAAGGCTGGGTTCAGGATGGTGGTCTCGTCTGCCCTTGGCACGGCTCTCGCTTCTGCCTCGCCGATGGTCGCGTTCTGGATGGACCGGCGACCGCGCCCCAACCGCGCTACGAGACGCGCATCGTGGACGGCATGGTCGAGATCCGGCACGTCCCCGACCCCGGCGACGAGGCGCTGACGCCCGGTGAGATCGCGGCCGAGCAGGAGCAGCCGCAGCCCGCGCCGCCGCCGGGCGCCCGCCGGGCCGACGAGGTGCTGTTCGAGCATCACCAGTTGATGCGCAGGCTGTTCGAGGAGATCGAGGCGATGCCGCCGGAAGACCCTGAGCGGCGTGACATGATGCGCCTGCTGGCCGGAGAGTTGCAGATCCACGAGCATGTGGAGGACGAGATCTTCTATCCCGAGGTGCGCCCGGTAAGCGAGGACGTCCCCGTCGCCCATGCCGAGCACCAGCAACTGGCGGACATGCTCGCCGTCGTGCTGCGGCTTTCGCCGTCGAGCCCGGACTTCGAGACGCAGCTGCGCAACCTGCACGCCGCGATGGATCACCATGCAAGCTCCGAGGAGAGCTCGATGTTCGTCGAGGCCCGGCGGCTCGGCGACGCGCGACTTCGCGAGATGGGAGCGCGGATCGAGGAGATGCTCGACCACGAGCGCACCGCGCTCGCGCGGAAGACCTGGCGGGACGTGAAGATCCGCTTGCTGGAGGGACCCGGGATCGATCAATGACCGGCCCGTTCCGCGGAACACTCGGGCGTCACCGGTCGTTGGCGCATGAATCGTCCACGCTTCGAAGGAGGCCCTGCCATGCCCGATGCTGCCGAGCCACTGACAGCATTCGCGCTGAACTGCTCGCTTCGCCAGTCGGACTCCGACAGCCCCAGTTCGACCGACAAGATGATCTCGGACCTTCTGGCGGCGATGAAGCCGCACGGCGTGACCGGCGGGACCGAGCGCGTCGTCGACCACAACGTGAAGCCCGGCGTCTTGTCGGACATGGGCGAAGGCGACGAATGGCCGGCGCTGCGGGCGCGCGTCCTGGCGGCGGACATCTTCATCCTCGGCACGCCGATCTGGCTTGGCCATCCGTCCAGCGTCGCACGACGGGTTCTGGAACGCATGGACGCCTTCCTGGGCGAGACCGACGATCGCGGCCGGATGCCCGCCGCGGGGAAGGTGGCGCTGGTGGCCGTCGTGGGCAACGAGGACGGCGCCCATGCCAGCCACGCGTCCTGTTTCCAGGGGCTGAACGACGTGGGGTTCACCATCCCTGCCAATTCCGGCGTCTACTGGGTCGGAGAGGCCATGCATGGCACCGACTACGTCGATCTCGACGGCGTGCCGGACGCGGTGCAGTCGGCGCTGGCGACCGCGGCCTCGAACGCGGCGCATCTCGCGCGGCTTTTGAAGCGGCAGAACTATCCGGGGCTGCCGCAGGGCTGACTGCGACACGCCCACCGGAAACCGGGCACGGTGCCGGGCTCATCCTCGGGCCGAGTGCCGCAACTCTCTTGCCGACCGAAGGAGGTCCCATGCCTGCCGAAAGACCGCTCGCCGTCGTCACCGGAGCCTCGACCGGCATTGGCTATGAACTGGCCAGATGTGCGGCGCAGGACGGCTGCGATCTCGTCGTGACGGCCGATGAGGCCGCGATCGAGACGGTCGCTTCCCGGCTACGCGACACGGGCGCATCGGTCGAACCGGTCCGGGCCGATCTTTCGACCGCCGAGGGCGTCGACCTGCTGTGGTCGGCCATGCGGGACCGGCCGGTCGACTACCTCATGGCCAACGCGGGCAGGGGGCTCGGCCATGCCTTCCTCGAACAGGACTGGGACCGGATCGAAGAGGTCATCCGCCTCAACGTGAGCGGGACGACCGACCTGCTGCACCGCGCGCTGCAGGCGATGCGCAGGCGCGGCGAGGGCCGCATCCTGATCACCGGCTCGCTCGCGGGCGAGATACCCGGCAGCTACCAGGCCGTCTACAACGCGACGAAGGCGTATCTCGACACCCTGTCCTGGGGCGTGCGGAACGAACTGGGGGACAGCGACGTGACGGTGACCTGCCTGATGCCCGGGCCGACCGACACCGAGTTCTTCCACCGCGCCGACATGGAAGATACGAATGTGGGCCAGAGCGACAGCAAGTCCGACCCGGGCATGGTCGCGCGAAAGGGTTACGCGGCGATGCTGAAAGGCGCGTCCGGCGTGGCGCCCGCCACGATGACCAAGCTGCAGTCCGCCCTGTCGGGGATCGTGCCCGACAGCGTGCTGGCGCGCATGCACCGCCAGATGGCCCAGCCGCAGGAGAACGACAATGGCTGAAAAGCTCGCAGTCGTCACGGGCGCATCGACCGGCCTTGGCCGCATCCTTGCACGGCTTGCCGCCGAGGACGGCCACGACCTGGTCATCTGCGCCGACGAGGCGGAGATCGCCGCGGCGCGCGAGTTAAAGGGCATCGGTGTGAGCGTCGAAAGCCACGTGGCCGATCTTGCCACGCGCGACGGCATCGAGACGTTCTGGCGGGCGATCGCCGACCGTGAGATCGACCTGTTCTTCGCCAATGCCGGTCGCGCGCTTGGCCACGCCTTCCACGACCAGGACTGGGATGCGGTGCGGCACCGCATCGATCTCAACGTGCTTCAGACGACCATGCTTCTGCACCGGATGGGCCGGAAGATGCACGCCCGCGGCGCAGGCCGCATCCTTGTTACCGGGTCCATCGGCGGCTTCGTGCCCGGACCCTACGACGCCGTCTACAACGCGACGAAGGCCTACCTCGACAGTCTTGTCTATGCGCTTCAGGACGAGTGGCGGGACAGCCCGGTGACGCTGACCTGCCTGATGCCCGGCCCCACCGAAACGCCGATCTTCCACCGCGAGAGCAACGACCTCGAGGACACGCCGATTGCCGACAGCGATTCCAAGGACGATCCAGAGAAGGTCGCGCGTGCCGGCTACAAGGCGCTGATGAAAGGCAAGCGGGGCGTGGTTCCGGGGTGGGGCAGCAAGCTCGCCACGATGCTCGCGGAGCTCGTGCCGCAGGACCTGCCCGCTGCCGTCCACAAGCGCGGCGCCAAACCGTCGTCCGACGACCCGGCGTGACGTCGGGGTGCCCGCGGGCGGACGCGCCGCAGGCTCTCGGTCTGCCATTCCTCCTGTTCGGCGGAAGACGTTGCCGGGCGGACGCTCGGACGATGGCCTGATCGGCCGTCGGACCGGCGCTCATCGCGTATAGCTTTAAGTCGTCCCGGACCCCCGGCACGCCCGAGAGAGGTGCGAGAACTCGGGCCCGCTGCAACGACTTGTTGCACTGCCACAAGAAACGGGGGCAAAAGGCCCGGAAATCGAGGAGCAGCGGTCGGGTGACCATGAACGCAGAGCCAGCAAGACACAGCGCTTCGGACATCGAGCGCGCCGCGCGGCTAAGCGTGGCCCCGATGATGGACTGGACCGACCGAAGCTGCAGGTACTTCCACCGCCTGATTTCGGCGAGGGCACTGCTGTACACCGAGATGGTGACGGCGCCGGCGCTGGTGCGGGGCGGGGCGCTGCACCTGCTGGACTTCGACGCCGCGGAACAGCCCGTGGCGCTGCAACTCGGCGGCTCGGACCCCTTTGAGCTGGCGCAGGCGGCGCGGATGGGGGCGCGGGCGGGATATGCCGAGATCAACCTCAATTGCGGCTGCCCGTCGGACAGGGTGCAATCGGGCACGTTCGGAGCGGTGCTCATGCGCGACCCCGGGCTGGTCGCGCGCTGCGTCATGGCGATGCGCGACGCCACGGATGTGCCCGTCACGGTGAAATGCCGGATCGGCGTCGACGACCAGGATCCCGAAACGGTCCTGCCCGAATTCCTCGCCCGCATTGTCGCGGCCGGCTGCGAGCGCGTGACCATCCACGCGCGCAAGGCCTGGCTGCAGGGGCTCAGCCCGAAGGAGAACCGCGACGTCCCGCCGCTCGACTACGACCTCGTCATGCGCATGAAGCAGCTGTTCCCCAACCTGCACATCTCGATCAACGGCGGAGTCGACGGCCTCGATGCGGCCGTCTCGTTGCTGGACCAGGGGCTTGACGGGGTGATGATCGGCCGCGCCGCCTACCACCAGCCCTGGGACATCCTGTCGAACGCCGACGCGGCGATATGGGGCGACGTGCCCCGCGCGCGCGCACCCGAAGACGTGGCGCACGCGATGATGCCCTACGCGCAGGCGCATGTCGACGCGGGCGGCAAGCTGTCGCAGGTCACGCGCCACATGCTGGGCCTGTTCGCCGGGCGTCCCGGGGCACGCGCCTGGCGCCGCACGCTGTCCGAGCACGCGGTGCGCCCCGGTGCCGATGCGCGGCTTATCGAGACGGCGCTTTCGCACATGGAAGAGGCGCGCGCCGCATGATCCCCGATTTCGCGACGCTCGCGCCCCTGGTGGGGCTTCTTCTCGTGTCCGGCGCCTTCGCGGGTCTCTTGGCCGGCATGCTGGGCGTCGGCGGCGGCATCGTGCACGTGCCGGCGTTCTTCTTCGTCTTCTCCACGCTGGGCTTCGGCGGGCCGCAGCTGATGCAGATCTGCCTCGCCACGTCGTTGGCCGCGATCGTGATCACCTCGCTGAGGTCGGTGGCGGCGCACAACAAGCGCGGCGCGGTCAACTGGCACATCCTGAAGACCTGGGCGCCGGGCATCGTCATCGGCGCGATCGCGGGCGTGTTCGTTGCCGCAAAGGTGCGCTCCGAGGCGCTCGAGGCGCTGTTCGGCATCGTGGCGCTGCTGGTGGGCCTGTACCTGGCCTTCGGGCGGCAGGACTGGCGGCTGGGCCAGCAGATGCCCGGGGTTCTGGGGCGGTCGATCCTGTCGCCGCTGGTCGGCCTTCTTTCGGTGTTGATGGGTATCGGTGGGGGCACCTTCGGCGTTCCGCTGATGACGCTGTTCAACGTGGCGATCCATGCCGCCGTGGCGACCGCCGCGGGTTTCGGCGCGCTGATCGCGGTGCCGTCGGTGATCGGCTTCCTGATGGTCGACGTCGCGGCGCCGCCGCCGCTGACCTTCGGCGCGGTCAACCTGCCGGCCTTCGTGGTGGCGGTGTCGATGACGCTGTTCACGGCGCCGATCGGCGCGAAGATCGCCCACCGGCTCGACGCGTTGACGCTGCGGCGCTCCTTCGCGGTGTTCATCCTGATCGTCGCGGTCAACATGCTGTTCACCGCCTTCGAGGGATAAGGCCGGGAAAGTTCGCGACCGGACTGCGCACTAGCCGTCGCGTCGCGCAAGCCGCGCGGCGCGGCCGCCCCGGCGCTCGCGCAATGCGCCGCCGCGCTCGGGCAGCTCGGCCATGACGGCGCGGCGCTCCTCGGGCGTCATCTTCGACCAGCGCGTGATCTCGTCGATGCTGCGATGGCAGCCGGTGCAGAGGCGCGTCTCGGGGTGGATCACGCATGTCTTGACGCAGGGGCTTTCGATCTCGTCCCGCCGCCAGAGCTTGTCGGTGTCCGAGGGGCGGTCGGTCATGGGCGGTCCTGCGACGCCGAGAGGTGCGCAAGCCGGTCGAGTGCGCCTTGCAGGATGTAGGCGGCGGCCACGTGGTCGATCACCTCGGCCCGGCGGCGCCGCGACGTGTCGGCCTCGAGCAACGCGCGTTCCGCGGCGACCGTGGACAGGCGCTCGTCCCAGAAGCCGATGGGCCCGTCCCAGAGCCGCGAGACGTTGCGCGCGAAGGCGCGGGTGGACTGGCAGCGCGGGCCTTCGCTGCCGTCCATGTTGCGCGGCAGGCCTAGCACGAGGCCCCCGATGACGCGTTGCTGCAGAACCGACAGCAGCGCTTCGGCGTCGAGGGTGAACTTGCGGCGGCGGATCGTCTGCAGCGGCGAGGCGACCGAGCGCATCGAATCCGACACTGCCACGCCGATGGTCTTGTCGCCGAGGTCGAGCCCGGCCAGCGCCTGCATCGGGCGCAGCGCGGCGGCGAAATCGGCAATGTCCTCGTGGATCATGGCATGGGACCCCGGGTCTGGCGGGGCTGGACGCGCTGCTGCCGTCGCGGGTGCCGGGCGCCGCCAGCGCGACACACGCCGGCCGGGACAACCGTGAGGCGGCGCCGTGCGGTCACTGGTCGATCCCCACCCTGGCCGCGGCCGCGGCCAGGGTGTCGAGCGCCTCTTGCGAACCGGCGAAAGCGGTCTGCGCCTCGGTCCAGATGGCGCGGGCGCGGTCGGTCTCGCCCAGCACGCCAAGCGCGGTGATCAGCCGGGCCCATTCCTCGGGCGGGCCGCCTTGGGTGGACAGGCGGTCGGAGAGGCCCGAGACCATGCCGCGGATCATTTCCATCCGCTGCTCGGGCGTCATCTGTGCGGCACTTTCCATGTCCTCGGCCGTTGGGCCGGGGGCCGGGCCGGGCGGCGTTGCAGCGGGATCTTGCGGTTCTGGCAGAGTATAGTCCGAGACGCCGGCGCGCCAGGCGAGGTCCTTGATCTGGGCGCGCAGGGGCGGCAGCCAAGGCGCGTCCGGCGGGCTTTCGCGCAGCAGGCGGTCCCAAGCATTGAAGGCTATGTCGGGCCGGCCGGTCTGGGCCATCATCAGCCCCGCGTAGTAGCGCGCCACGCCGTTGGTCGGATCGCGCGTCAGCGCGGCGTCGAGCGCGGCCTCGGCCTGGGGGCTGACATAGCCGCCTGCGGCGAGGATCATCATGTCCGCCAGGTCGGCGTAGTCACGCGCGGTCGCCGCGTCGCCCTTGGCTTCGATGATCGCCTGTTGCGCCTCGTAGGCCGCGACGAAATTGCCCAAGGCGGCTTCGGACCGGGCGAGCAGGGTCAGGCCCTCGATGTCGCCGGGTCGCTCGGCAACGGCGCCGCGCAGCTTCTGCACCAGTTCGAGGTAAGCGGGATCGATGTCGGGCGCCTGCGTGGCCGGCAGGCCGGCCTCGGCCTCGGCCTGGGTCGGGCGGGTCTGGCGCGCGTCCTCGGCCGCCGCGATGCGGCTCTGGCGCGGCAGGTCGGGATAGCCCGGCGCACCAAGCCGGGTGTAGAGCGCGAAGCCGCCGATCACCACCAGCGCCACCGTCAGTGCCGCCACTGCGCGGGAAGCCGTGCGCGGCTGCTCGGGGCCGGCGGTGTCGGTGCGGGCGGCGCTGTCGGCCGCCAGGATCCGGCGCGACACCTCGGTGCGCAGCCGCTCGGCCTCGTCCGCGGGGATGGTGCCGCGCGCCAGATCGCGGTCTATCTCGGCCAGCTGGTCCCGGTAGACCCGCAGGTCGGATGCCTGCGCCGGGGCGTCGTCGCGCCGCCCTCGCAGCACCGCGAGCGCCAGCAGCGCGGCCACGGCCAGCGCCATCGCGCCCGTCACTCCCCAGAACAGCGTCATGTCGTCTCCGCCTCGTTGCGCCGCGCAGATGTAACCCCGCGCGGCCTCGGGCGAAAGGGTTGTCGGGGCGCGGCAGATCGCCCCCGTCGTATATGCGGAACGCCCATGTCGCTTCTGCGTCGCATTGCGCCGCTTGCGGGCGGCGGACGCGGTGATACGCCTTGCTACTGGGAAGGGCAGGATGCCCCGGGATTCGGATGCCATGAAACGTTATTCCGCCTTCGCCGTCGCCCGTGAGGCGTTGACCGGCCATCGCGGCTGGGAGCGGGCCTGGCGCCGTGCGCAGCCCAAGGCGCGCTACGACGTGATCATCGTCGGCGCGGGCGGGCACGGCCTTGCGACCGCCTACTACCTCGGCAAGCGGTTCGGCATCACCAACGTGGCGGTGTTGGAAAAGGGCTGGCTGGGCGGCGGCAATACCGGGCGCAACACGACGATCATCCGGTCGAACTATCTCCAGGACCCGTCGGCCGCGATCTACGAGAAGTCGCGCGCCCTCTACGAGACGCTGAGCCAGGACCTGAACTACAACGTCATGTTCAGCCCGCGCGGCGTCATGATGCTGGCCCAGACCGAACACGAGGTGCGCGGCTACCGGCGCACCGCGCATGCCAACGCGCTTCAGGGGGTCGAGACGCGGTTCATCACCCCCGCCGAAGTGAAGAAGATCGTGCCGATCATCCGCCTCGAAGGGCCGCGCTACCCGGTGCTGGGCGCGCTGTGGCAGGCGCGGGGTGGCACCGCGCGGCACGACGCAGTGGCCTGGGGCTACGCGCGGGCGTGCTCGGCGATGGGCATGGACATCATCCAGCAATGCGAGGTCACCGGCATCCGCCGCGACGGCGACCGCGTGACCGGCGTCGACACCACCAAGGGCGCCATCGCCTGCGACAAGCTGGGGCTGGTGGTCGCGGGCCATTCCGGCGTGCTGGCGCAGATGGCCGGGTTCCGGCTGCCGATCGAATCCGTGGCGCTGCAGGCGCTGGTCTCCGAGCCGATCAAGCCGATCATGGACTGCGTCGTCATGGCCAACACCGTGCACGGCTACATGAGCCAGTCCGACAAGGGCGAGATGGTCATCGGCGGCGGCGCGGACGGCTACAACAACTACACCCAGCGGGGAAGCTTCCACCATGTCGAGGAAACCGTGCGCGCGCTGATCGAGACCTTCCCGATGCTCTCGCGGCTCAAGATGCTGCGCTGGTGGGGCGGGATCGTCGACATGACGGGTGACCGCTCGCCCATCCTGTCGAAGACGCCGCTTCAGAACTGTTTCGTCAATTGCGGCTGGGGCACTGGCGGGTTCAAGGCGATCCCCGGCTCGGGCTGGGGCTTCGCCGAGCTGATGGCCAAGGGGCACGCGCCGCTGACGGACTCGTTCTCGCTCGACCGATTCCGCGAGGGGCGCTTCATCGACGAATCCGTCGCCGCCGGGGTGGCACATTGACCCGCGCGGCGGAAACGCGCGCGGACGTGGCGGGGCCGGTCGTCGCGCGGCGGTGTTGCACGCGGGCATCGCATCGGCGGCGTGCCGCACGCGTCGGGAACTCGGGGCGCGCACGAAAGGTTGATCGCGCAGACCACCAACGCGAAAAGGACCCGTCATGCTGCGTAACATCATTCTCATCGTCATCGCCATCATCATCCTGCTGGTCGTGCTGTTCGCCTGGGGCGTCTTCGAGGCCGGCGACGAGGCGCTTGAAGCCACCACGCCCGGCGCCGAGATCGAGGAAGGCACCGTTGTCGAGCCCGAGCCGCTCGAAGAGGCCACCGAGCCGGAACCGCTCGAAGTCGACTGAGGTCGAACACGCATTCCGGCAGGGCGATGCGTGCGGCCATGTAACGGCGCGCATCGCCTCTGCTTGCAAACGCATCCCGCAACAGCGGGGTGCGTCATGCTGATCCTGACCTGCCCATGCTGCGGCGTCGCCGCGGACGAGATCGAGCTTGCCCCCGGCGGGCAAGCGCACATCGCCCGGCGTGGCCCCGACAGCACCGACGCCGCGTTCGAGGAATACCTGTTCCTGCGCGACAACCCGCGCGGCGTGCATTTCGAGCGCTGGCGCCATGCGATGGGCTGCGGCAAGTGGTTCCACGCCGCGCGCTGCACCGCCACGAACGAGGTCTTCGGCACCTATCCCGCGCAGACGACCGAGCCGCCGCAGGAGATCCGCGACCGGATCGCCGAACGCCGAACCGACCAGCCGAAAGATTCCCGCGCATGAGCACCCGTCTCGCCACAGGCGGCCGGCTGATCGACCGCAGCCGCCAGGTCAGCTTCACCTTCGACGGGACCACGTTGCGCGGCCATCCGGGCGACACGCTCGCCTCGGCGCTGCTTGCCTCGGGCCGCACACTGGTCGGGCGCAGCTTCAAGTATCACCGCCCGCGCGGGGTGATCGCCTCGGGCGCCGAGGAGCCGAACGCGCTGGTCGGGCTGGGGCAGGGCGACCGGTTCGAGCCCAACGCCCGCGCCACCACGACAGAACTGTTCGACGGGCTGCAGGCCGCCTCGCAGAATTGCTGGCCCAGCCTCGACTACGACGTGGGCGCGGTGAACGCGGCGCTGTCGCGGTTCCTGCCCGCTGGCTTCTACTACAAGATGTTCATCCATCCCCGCGCCTTCTGGAAACACGTCTACGAACCGTTCATCCGCCATTCGGCCGGTCTTGGCCGCGCGCCTGCGGTCGAGGCGCGCGATCCCGACCGCTATGAGCATTTCCACCACCACACCGACGTACTGGTGGTCGGAGGCGGCGTGGCCGGCCTGCAGGCGGCGAAGACGGCGGGCGAATCCGGGCTGCGCGTGCTGCTGGTCGAGCAGACGGGCCATTGGGGCGGCCGCGCGCCGGTCGACGGCGGCACGATCGACGGCAAGACGCCCGAGGACTGGATCGGCGACACGCTGCAGGCGCTCGACAACATGCCGAACGTCACGCTGCGCCTGCGCCTCCAGGGGGCGGGGCTGTACGACCACGGCTACGTCCTGGGTTACGAGCGTCTGGCGGATCATGCGCCCGACGCGCCCGGCCCGCGCCACCGGCTGTGGCGCATCCGCGCGGGGCGCATCGTGACCGCCACCGGCGCGATCGAGCGTCCGCTGCCCTTCGCGGGCAACGACCGTCCCGGCGTGATGCTGGCCTCGGCCGTGCGCGACTACATCGTCAACTGGGGCGTCTCGGCCGGCGACCGGCTGGTGGTGGTGACCAACAACGACGACGCCTACCGCACGGCGCTGGCGCATCACCGCGCGGGGCTGACGGTCCCGGCGGTGCTGGACGCACGACCCGAGGGTGGCGGCGCCCTGATGGCCGAGGCGCAGGCCGCCGGCATCCGCGTGCTGACCGGCCGCGGCATCGCACAGGTCAACGGCACGCGCGCCCTCACCGGCGTCGAAATCTGCGCCCAGGCGGGTGAGGGCACGCCGCTCGAGACCATCGCCTGCGACGCGGTCGCCATGTCGGGCGGATGGTCGCCGGTCGTGCACCTGTGGTCGCATTGCGGCGGCAAGCTGGTCTGGGACGAGGCCGCGGCAGCCTTCCGCCCCGATCCCGACCGCGCGCCGATCGGTCAGGATGGCGCATCCAACGTCATCGCCGCAGGCGCCGCGAACGGGCAGGGGGACCTGAGCTCCATCCTGAAAGATGCTGAAAAGGCCGGAAAAACCGCCGCGCGCGATCTCGGCGGCACCCCGTCCGACGCGTCCGCGCCCGACGCGGAACAACCGGCCGAGGCGCCGCTCGCCCCGGTCTGGATGATGCCGCAGGGGGCACCCCACGCGCTGCGCGCCAAAGCGTTCCTCGACTTCCAGAACGACGTGAAGGTCTCGGACGTGCATCTCGCCGCGCAGGAGGGCTTCGAGTCGGTCGAGCACACCAAGCGCTACACCACGCTGGGTATGGCCACCGACCAGGGAAAGATGAGCAACATCAATGGACTGGCCGTACTTTCTCGGGCGTTGAACGCACCGATCCCGCAGGTCGGCACCACCACCTTCCGGCCGCCCTACACGCCGGTGTCGATGGGCGCCATCGCGGGCGAGGCGCGCGGTCCGCTGTTCCAGCCGATCCGCCGCACGCCGCTGCACGACTGGCACGAAACCCACGGCGCCAAGTGGGAGCCGGTGGGCCAATGGCGCCGGCCCTACTGCTACCCTCGCGCGGGCGAGGACAAGCACGCCGCCGTCGCGCGCGAGATCGACGCGACCCGCGGCAGCCTCGGGCTGCTCGACGCCTCGACGCTGGGCAAGATCGTGGTGAAGGGGCCGGATGCGGGCCGCTTCCTCGACATGCTCTACACCAACATGATGAGCACGCTGAAACCCGGCCGCTGCCGCTACGGGTTGATGTGCTCCGAGAACGGCTTCCTGATCGACGACGGCGTGGTCGCGCGGCTGGATGACGACACGTTCCTGTGCCACACCACCACCGGCGGCGCCGACCGCATCCATGCCCACATGGAGGACTGGCTGCAGACCGAATGGTGGGACTGGAAGGTCTACACCGCCAACCTGACCGAACAATTCGCGCAGATCGCCGTGGTCGGCCCGAACGCGCGCAAGCTGCTGGAAAAGCTGGGCGGCATAGACGTTTCGGCCGAAACGCTGCCCTTCATGGCCTTTGCCGAGGGCCAGCTTGCCGGCCACCCGGTGCGCGTCTTCCGCATCTCGTTCTCGGGCGAACTCAGCTACGAGATCGCCGTGCCGGCGGGGCAGGCGCGCGCGCTGTGGGACAGGATCGTGGACGCCGGCGCCGAGTGGCAGATCACCCCCTACGGCACCGAGGCGCTGCACGTGATGCGCGCCGAGAAGGGCTTCATCATGATCGGGGACGAGACCGACGGCACGGTCATCCCGCAGGACCTGGGCCTCGACTGGGCGATCTCGAAGAAGAAGGACGACTACCTGGGCAAGCGCGCGCAGGCCCGAAGCCACATGACCGACCCCGACCGGTGGAAGCTGGTCGGCCTGAAGACGCTCGACGGCTCGGTTCTGCCCGACGGCGCCTACGCCGTGACCGAAGGCACCAACGTCAACGGCCAGCGCAACACCGAAGGACGCGTGACCTCCAGCTACCACTCGCCCACGCTGGGCCACGGCATCGCGATGGGGCTGGCGCATCGCGGTCCCGAGCGGATGGGCGAGGTGCTGACCTTCATGCGCGACGACGGCAAGACCGCGATCGAGGCGCGCATCGTCGACCCGGTGTTCTTCGATCCCGAGGGGGCAAAGCAGAATGTCTGATCCGGTCCTGCCGCTGGGCGGCGCGCGTTTCGACGGTCTGATCGCGGTCGAGGAAGTGCCCCAAGGCATGGTCGCCCTGCGCGGCTCGCTGGACGCGGAGGCCGTCAAGGCTGCCGTCACCGAGCTGACCGGCGCCGCCATGCCCGATCCGCTGCGGGCCACGCGGCAGGGTGACCACGCGCTGCTGTGGATGGCGCCGGACGAGCTGCTGATCCTGCTGCCCCGCGCGGACGGCCCGCAGGCGGCGCGGGACCTTGCTGACACGCTGTCCGGTGAACACGCGCTGGTGACGGATGTCTCGGACGCGCGCGCGGTCTTCGCGCTGAGCGGCGACGACGGGCGCCTGCGCGAGACGCTGGCCAAGCTCACGTCGGCCGACCTGTCCCCCGGCGCCTTCGCGCCCGGCACCGTCCGGCGCACCCGACTGGCGCAGATCCCGGCCGCGCTGTGGCTGACCGAGCCCGGCGTCGCGCGCGTCCTGTGCTTCCGGTCGGTGGCCCGCTACGCCTTCGATCTTCTGAGCGAAGCCGGCCGCGAGGGAAGCGCGGTGGAAGTTCTCTGACGTCGTCCGCGGCAGTCGTGCCCTTCGTTCGCGTGCTATAGTCCGCGCGGTTTGCCAGTAAATCAGTTTTCCGGTCACCAGGCTTTTTCGCCGCGCCTCAGGCGCCATTCCTTCTGCGCCCCGAGCATCCGCGGCATCGTCGGCCAGGTCGCGTCGGCGGGCGATCAGGCCGTCCGCCAACCGTGCGACGCCGACGTATGACGCAGCGGCACTTGACCTCACGCGGCGCGCGGCACAGGTAAGGGGCAACGCAAACAACCAACGAGGGGTGACACCATGGCTTTCGAACTTCCCGACCTTCCCTATGCCCACGACGCGCTTGCATCCAAGGGCATGTGCCAGGAAACGCTCGAATACCACCACGACATCCACCACAAGGCCTATGTCGACAACGGCAACAAGGCCATTTCGGGGACCGAGTGGGAGAACAAGACGGTCGAGGAGATCGTCAAGGGCACCTACGACCCGAACGCCGTCGCGCAGTCCGGCGTCTTCAACAACGCCAGCCAGCACTGGAACCACACCCATTTCTGGGAGATGATGGGCCCCGGCGCCAACGCCATGCCCTCCGAGCTGGAAAGCCGCTTGACGGACGCCTTCGGCTCGGTCGACGATTTCAAGAAGGAATTCGCCGCCGCCGGTGCCGGTCAGTTCGGCTCGGGCTGGGCTTGGCTGGTGGTCGACAAGGACGGCAGCCTGAAGGTCACCAAGACCGAGAACGGCGTGAACCCGCTGTGCTTCGACCAGACCGCGCTGCTGGGCTGCGACGTGTGGGAGCATTCCTACTACATCGACTTCCGCAACAAGCGTCCTGCCTACCTGCAGAACTTCCTCGACAACCTCGTCAACTGGGAGAACGTGGCCGAGCGCCTGTCCAAGGCCTGATCGCCAATCCCTGTTCCGACGCGTGACAGCAGCGCCCCCGTCCCCGCGACCGGGGCGTTTCTATTTCCGCGGCCGCGACGCGGCCATCGCCTTGCATCTTCGATCCGGTGAAAATATCCCAAGGGCATCGCCCCGAGGGGGCGGCGGGGCCGCGCCCCGACTTCGCCAACCCCGGAGCCTGCAATGGACAGCGCACGCAGCGGCGTCATAGCCATGGTCGCCGCCTGCGTCATCTGGGGGCTCTCGCCGCTCTACTACAAGCTGCTGTCCCACGTCCCCCCGCTCGAGGTGCTGGCCCATCGCACGCTGTGGTCGCTGGTCACCTTCGCGATCTTCCTCGGCATGCAGGGCCGTCTGCGCATGTTGGGGGCCGCGCTGGGAACCGCCCGCGCAGCCGGCCTGACCACCGCCGCGGCGGTGGCGATCTCGTGCAACTGGTTCCTGTTCATCATGTCGGTCCAGACCGGCCGGACGACAGAAGCCAGCCTCGGCTACTACATCTTTCCGCTGGTGGCGGTCCTGCTGGGCGTACTGGCCTTCGGCGAACGCCTGGCGAAACTGCAGTGGGCGGCTGTGGCACTCGCCGCGGCCGCGGTGGTGGTGATGACGCTGGGCGAGGGGGTGACGCCGTTGATCTCGCTGATGATCGCCTTCACCTTCGGGATATACGGGCTTGTGAAGAAGGGTCTTTCCGTCGGCCCCGTCGTTTCGGTCACGGCCGAGGTCACGGTGCTGGCGCCGCTGGCGATGGGCTGGCTGGTCTGGACGCACCTCGAAGGCGGCGGAGCATATGCCGCGGACCCGGCCACCACGGCACTGCTGATGGTGTCCGGCCCGCTGACGGCCGTGCCGCTGGTGCTGTTCTCGCGGGCGGCCGTGCGGGTGCGCTATGCCACCGTCGGGCTGATCCAGTACCTCAACCCGACACTGCAGTTCTTCTGCGCGGTCATCATCTTCGCCGAGCCGTTCACCACGGTGCACGCCGCCGTCTTCGGCCTGATCTGGGCGGCGCTGGCGCTTTATTCGGCGTCGGCCTTCGCATCCGACAGGGCGCGGCGCAGAAGGCCCATCACCTCTGTGGCCGAGCCGCCCGAGCGTACGAAGTCCAGCAGCGACGCATCGGCAAAGCCCGCGCGCACCACGTGATCCAGCAGCCCGTGCAGCGGCGCCCAGAAGCCGTTCACGTCCAGCAGCACGATCGGCTTGCCGTGCAGGCCCAGCTGGCGCCAGGTCAGCGCCTCGAAGAATTCGTCCAGCGAGCCCGCGCCGCCGGGCATCACGACGATGGCGTCGGCGTTCATCAGCATGACCTTCTTGCGCTCGTGCATCGTCTCGGTGACGACGAAGGACGTGAGATCCCGCTTGCCCACCTCGAGATCCATCAGGTGCTTGGGGATCACGCCGAAGGTGCGCCCGCCCGCCTCCTGCGCCGCGCGCGCCACCGCGCCCATGAGGCCCACGTCGCCGGCGCCGTAGACCAGCTGCCAGCCCGCGTCGGCGATGGCGCGACCCAGCGCGGTGGCCTCGTCGGCGTGGGCGGGGTCGCCGCCCATGCGCGAGCCGCAGTAGACGCAGATGGATGTGGTGGACATGGCACGCTCCGGCGTAAAGGAAATCTCGATTTTGACCGGTGATAATCCGGCTGATATACGGGCTCAACCGCCGTTTGGGGCGGCTTCTCGGGGGATTTCGGGCATGTCCAGCGCAGGGATCGGCGCATGAGCAGGGCTGCGCTGTTCGGCGGGCTGGCGGCAGGCGCGGCAGCGGTGGTCGTGGCTGTGGCGGTGGGCGACGGATGGCTTCGGCCGGACGTCGCGCCGCTGCAAGAGGATGGCGCGGGTCCCATGCCCCCTACGGATGTGGACGCATCCCCGGCTCCGGCGAAACCGGCCGCCGGCGGCCCAAAGACAACGACACCGGTGACAGCGACACCGGACGAAACGCCGCCCGCGCCGGACCCGACGCCCGTGCCCGACCCCTTGGAAGCGGCAGGCGGCTCGCCCACGGATGATGGTGCCGCGACGGGCTCTCCGGCACCTGTCCCGCCGGCCAGCGAGGCCCCTGCGGTCGCGGACGCCGACCCCATCGTACCGATGCCCGACGCAACGACACCCGACGCGCCAGGCGTGGCACTCCGCGAGGGCGGCGACATCTCCGCACCGGCCGCTGCGCCCGAAGCGCCCGGTGGCGTCACAGCCGAGCCCGCGATGCCCGCAACGGGTGTCGCGATGCCTGCCTTCGACCTCGTCCGGGCCGAAAGCGACGGCAGCGCGCTGGTCGCCGGCTCGGCCGAGCCGGGCGCCGCGGTCGAGCTTCTGCTCGACGGAGAGGTCGCGGCGCGCACCGACGTGGCAGGCGACGGCCGCTTCGTCCTTTTCCTCGACATGCCGGATGACGGCCGGGCGCATGTGCTGGCATTGCGGCAGAGCGCGGGGGACAGCGTCATTGTCTCGCTTGACGAGGTCATCGTAGCGCCGCCCACGGCGTTGGCCGCCGCCGCTCCGCATCCCGAGGAGCGCGACCGTCAAGCCGGTGCGCCGCGGGGAGTCGAGCCGCAGGGCCAACCGGCGGCTGACGATCCGGACGGCCGCACCGAACACTCCGCGTTGGCGACCGCGGTCCCGCCTGCGGCAGACGCACCGGCGATGCCAGGGGCCATGCCTTCCGCTGCCGCCTTGCGCAGCCTTGGCGAACGGGTCGGCGCGGGACCAGCCGTCTCGGAGGCGGACGGCGGACGGGACGTTGCCTGGCCGGATGCGCCCGAAGCTGCGGACGCGGCGACGGCCATGCTACGTTCGGGCCTGTCCTCGGCAGGGGTTGCCACGCCACCCGACGCGCCGGGACCTCAGGCCCGGTCCATCACCGAGGCGGGCAAGGAAGCGGCGCCCGCTGCGGACTTGGACACGGCGGAGCCAGCGTCCGATACGCGGGATCGCGCGGCAACGGGCGCCGAGCCGCCCGCGCGCGGTGCCCCGTCGCGGTTCGTCGCGGATGCCGGGGCCACTGCTTCTGGTACGGTTGGTGCGGCGGGCGACGGTGCGGACACGGTTGCGACCGATGGCGAAGGCCGCGCCGCACCGGACAGCACGGGCGCGGATCTCGGCGACGTCGTCGCCGGCTCCGACGCGATGGCGCCCTCCGGCGCAGGCGGCGACGCGCCTACTCTGTCCACCTTGGCCAAGGTGGCGGACCTCGCGGCCGAAGATGACACGGGGGGCGCTGTAACGACCACCGGCGAAGACGCCCCCGCCGCCGAAAGCGCCGCGCCGCGAACCCTGTCTGCGCCGGCGGAAATCACTCTGCCGCAAACGCCCTCGGCGGGCGCACCGGTCGACATCGCCGCCGCGCCCGCGCCCGAACCGGCCGGTCCGGCGCGGCCGATGGTGCTGCGATCCACGCCTCAGGGCGTCGAGGTCATGCCCGACGCCCCGCTTGCCCCGGGGCAGGTCGCGCTTGACCAGGTGACCTACGACGATGCGGGCGCGGTGCAGTTTGCCGGGCGGGGCGACGGCGGCGGCTTCGTGCGGCTCTATCTCGACAATGCGCCGGTCGGCACCGCGCGGATCGCCGCCGACGGCCGCTGGCGGACCACGCTGCCGCAGGTCGATACCGGAACCTACACGCTGCGCGTGGACCGGATCGACGAAAGCGGCGCGGTCACCGCGCGCGCCGAAAGCCCGTTCCGGCGGGTCGATCCTGCCGTGCTAGCCAGCGCCCGTGCCGACGGTGCCGCGGTCAGCGTCACGGTCCAGCCCGGCAACACGCTGTGGGGGATCTCGCGCGTCCGCTACGGCGAGGGCATCGACTATGTCCGCATCTTCGACGCCAACCGCGACCAGATCCGCGATCCCGACCTGATCTATCCCGGGCAGATCTTCGACCTGCCGGAGTGATCGCGCCGGCTCGGGCGCGCCCTCTTCCAAGCGCCGCGGCCAGCCGTTAGTCAGGGCAGGAAAGGATCGCCATGGCCACCGACACCCCGCAGGGTTCCAACTCGTCCCGAAACGCCGCCCGCGCCGCGCGGGACCGCGAGGCGGCAAAGGCAGGGCGGCGCGACGCCGTGATCGACGAGCGACGCGACGCCGCCGCCATCGCCGCCGAAGAGCGCCGCTCGGGGCTGCGCACGATCCGCAAGGTCGGCCCTTATCTATGGCCCGCCGACAAGCCGTGGGTGAAACGCCGCGTGGTGATCGCGCTGGGACTGCTGACGCTGGCCAAGGCCATCTCTGCCGTAACGCCGATCCTCTACAAGTACGCCGTCGACACGCTGTCTGGCGAGGCGTCGGACCTGCTGCTGGGCGCGGTCGGTCTGACCGTCGCCTATGGTCTGGCGCGGCTGATGTCGGGCGGGTTCCAGCAATTGCGCGACGCGGTCTTCGCCAGGGTGGGCCAGACCGCCCTGCGCCAGCTCGCGCTCGAGACGTTCTCGCACATCCACCGCCTGTCGCTCAGCTACCACCTCACTCGGCGCACCGGCGGGCTCAGCCGGATTATCGAGCGCGGGGTCAAGGGCGTCGAATTCCTGCTGCGCTTCCTGCTGTTCTCGATCGTGCCGCTCGCCCTGGAACTGCTGCTGGTGGCGGTGATCCTCTTCTTCGCCTTCGACGTCTGGTACCTCGCGGTGGTCGTGGTGACCATCGGCGCCTACGTGCAGTTCACCTTCAAGGTCACCGAGTGGCGGGTGAAGCTGCGGCGCGAGATGAACAGGCAGGACACCGACGCCAACCAGAAGGCGATCGACAGCCTTCTGAACTTCGAGACGGTCAAGTATTTCGGCGCCGAGGCGCGCGAGGCCGCCCGCTATGACCGCGCGATGGAAAACTACCAGGCGGCGGCGATCAAGACGGCGACCTCGCTCGCCTTCCTGAATTTCGGGCAAAGCTTCATCATCACGGCCGGCCTCGTGATCGTGATGGTCATGGCCTCGCTCGGCGTGCAGTCGGGCGCGCTGACCGTGGGCGATTTCGTCATGGTCAACGCCTACATGATCCAGCTGACGATGCCGCTGGGGTTCCTGGGCACCGTCTACCGCGAGATCCGGCAGGCGCTGACCGACATGGGCGAGATGTTCGACCTGCTCGAACAGCCGCGCGACGTCGACGACCGCCCCGGGGCGAAAGCCATCGACGTGACGCGCGGCGTGGTGCGGTTCGAGAACGTGCGCTTCGGCTACGATCCGGCGCGGCCCATCCTCAAGGGCGTCGACCTGGCCGTCGGCGCAGGCGAAAGCGTGGCGTTGGTGGGGCCGTCGGGATCGGGCAAGTCCACGATCGGCCGGCTGCTGTTCCGCTTCTACGACGTGGGCGGCGGCGCCATCACCATCGACGGGCAGGACATCCGCGACGTGACGCAGGACAGCCTGCACGCCGTCATCGGGGTCGTGCCGCAGGACACGGTGCTGTTCAACGACACGATCCGTTACAACATCGCCTACGGGCGCGACAACGCCACCGACGCGCAGATCGAAGCGGCCGCCCGCGCAGCCCAGATCCACGACTTCGTCCTGTCCCTGCCCGAAGGCTACGACACCCAGGTGGGCGAACGCGGACTGAAGCTGTCCGGCGGCGAGAAGCAACGCGTCGGCATTGCCCGCACGCTGCTGAAGGACCCGCCGATCCTGCTGCTGGACGAGGCGACGTCGGCGCTGGACTCCGAGACCGAATCCTCGATCCAGACCGCCCTGCGCCGCGCGGCCGAGGGGCGCACCGTGCTGACCATCGCGCACCGCCTCTCGACAATCGCGGACGCCGACCGCATCGTCGTGCTGCAGGACGGCGAGGTGGCCGAGCAGGGAACGCATGCCGACCTGCTCGCCCGCGGCGGCCGCTACGCATCGCTCTGGGCGCGCCAGCAGGCCGGGGAAGAGACGGCCTGATCGCCGCGCCGCCGGCAAGCATCCGGGCAAGGCGTCTAGGCCGCGCGTGAACGGCAGAACCGGTCCACATTTCTGACCGCATCCGTTGCGTATCGGAAACTTTCTTTCTAGACCGGATCGGGACGCACAGCCGCGTATCGCATTTACACGGGGAAGAGACATGGCCGATCGAGTGGACCGCCACGGATTGCAGGTCGACGCGCAGCTTGCGCGTTTTATCGAGGACGAGGCGCTGCCGGGCACGGATGTCGCCGCCGACGCCTTCTGGAAGGGGCTGAGCGACCTTGCCCATGATTTCGGTCCTCGCAACGCGCAATTTCTTGCCATTCGGGAGGACCTGCAGCGCCAGATCGACCAGTGGCACAAGGCGCGCGTCAACCAGCCGCACGACCACGAAGCCTACAAGGCTTTCCTGGAAGAAATCGGCTACCTGCTGCCCGAGGGCGAGGATTTCGAGATCGATACCGTCAACGTGGACCCCGAGATCGCCAGCGTCGCCGGGCCGCAGCTGGTGGTGCCGATCACCAACGCGCGTTACGCGCTCAACGCCGCCAACGCCCGCTGGGGCAGCCTCTACGACGGGTTCTACGGCACCGACGCGACGGGCTCGAAACCGCCCGCGGGCGGCTACGACAAGGGCCGCGGCGCGCGCGTCGTGGCGCGGGCGCGCGTCTTCCTCGACACCGCGTTCCCGATCGACGGCGGCAGCCACGCAGATGCCCGCCGCTATCACGTCAGCAAGGGTCAGCTGCTGGTCGACGACCGCCCGCTCGAAGAGCCGACCAAGTTCGTGGGCTTCCTCGGCCACCCCAAGGCACCGCAGGCGGTGCTGCTGCGCAACAACGGGTTGCACGTGGAACTGCGCTTCGACCGCACCCACCCGATCGGGTCGCGCGACCAGGCGGGCCTTGCCGACGTGCGGCTGGAATCGGCCGTCAGCGCGATCATGGATTGCGAGGATTCCGTCGCCTGCGTCGATGCCGAGGACAAGGTGCTGGCCTATCGCAACTGGCTGGGCCTGATGAAGGGCGACCTGACCGACAGCTTCGACAAGGGTGGCGAGACGGTCACCCGCGAGCTGAACGAGGACCCAGTCTACATCGCGGCAGGCGGTGGCGAAATGGCGGTCAACGGCCGCGCGCTGATGCTGGTGCGCAACGTCGGCCACCTGATGACCAACCCCGCGATCCTGACCCGCGACGGAGAGGAGATCTTCGAAGGGCTGATGGACGCCATGGTCACCGTCGCCATCGCCAAGCACGACCTCGCCAAGATCGAAGGGCTGCGAAACAGCCACGCGGGCAGCGTGTACGTGGTGAAGCCCAAGATGCACGGCCCCGACGAGGTCGCCTTCACCGACGAGATCATGACACACGTCGAACAGGTACTGGGCCTGCCGCGATACACCGTCAAGCTGGGCATCATGGACGAGGAACGCCGCACGACGGTGAACCTCAAGCAGTGCATCCGCGCCGCGAAGCACCGCGTCGCCTTCATCAACACCGGCTTCCTCGACCGCACGGGGGACGAGATCCACACCTCGATGGAGGCGGGGCCGTTCAGCCGCAAGGACTTCATCAAGCGCAAGGCCTGGATCGGCGGCTACGAGGATCGCAACGTCGATATTGGCCTCGAATGCGGGCTGTCGGGCCGCGCGCAGATCGGCAAGGGCATGTGGGCCATGCCCGACAAGATGGCCGCGATGCTCGAGGCGAAGATCGAGCACCCGAAGGCGGGGGCGAACTGCGCCTGGGTGCCGTCGCCGACCGCCGCCACGCTGCACGCGCTGCACTACCACCAGGTCGACGTCTTCGCGGTGCAGGAGGCCCTGCGCTCGGGCGGGCGGCGCGCGCACGTGGACACGGTGCTGGACATCCCGCTGGCCCGCTTCCGCAAGTGGTCGAAAGAGCAGATCACCCGCGAGGTCGAGAACAACGCACAAGGCATTCTCGGCTACGTGGTGCGCTGGATCGACCAAGGCGTCGGATGCTCGAAGGTGCCCGACATCCGCGACGTGGGCCTGATGGAGGACCGCGCCACCTGCCGGATCAGTTCCCAGCACATCGCCAACTGGCTGCACCACGGCGTGATCTCGCGCGACGACACCATGGCGATCATGCAGCGCATGGCCGAGGTGGTCGACCGCCAGAACGCCGACGATCCGCACTATCGCCCGATGGCGCCCGGTTTCGACGGCGTCGCCTTCCGCGCAGCCTGCGACCTGGTGTTCGAGGGGCGTGTTCAGCCCTCGGGCTATACCGAGCCGGTGCTGCACGCCCGACGGCTGGAGCTGAAGGCGCAGGCGGCGGGCTGAGGGTTTGCGCCCCGCTTGCGCGGGTCGCCACGGGGGGCGGGCGCGCTTCGCGCGCCCGCCCTGGCTTTGCCACTCGGCCGGTTCCCGATCCCGCGCCGAGGACCAGTCGGCGCGTTGCGATGAACGGAGTCTTCACGGCTGATCGCGAAGATGGAGCCGGCGCCCGCGTTGCTTGAAAACGGGCAGACGGCCGTGGTCGGGGCGGGCCGACTGCGACGTCGGCCTTTTGCCCGCCGCACTGGAAGGTTATGTTCCGACGAAAGGAGCGCGCACATGTCCAGACCCGTCATCGGCATCATCGGCAACCAGCACCTGGTCAACGACCAGTACCCGACCCATGCGGGCGGCGTGATGAACTCCGAGGCGGTGGCGCAGGTCTCGGATTGCGTGCCGATGCTGATCCCCGCCGATCCGGCCTTCGTCTCGGTGAACGAGCTGCTCGAGATCTGCGATGGGTTCCTGCTGACCGGCGGTCGGCCCAACGTGCATCCCGAGGAATACGGCGAGGAATGGACCGAGGCGCACGGCGCCCATGACCGCGCCCGCGACGCGGTCACGCTGCCGCTGGTGCGGGCCTGCGTCGAGCGCGGGCAGCCGGTCTTCGGCATCTGCCGCGGGTTTCAGGAGGTCAACGTGGCAATGGGCGGCTCGCTCTACCCCGAGATCCGCGACCTGCCGGGGCGGCTGAACCACCGGATGCCGCCCGACGGCACGCTGGAGGAGAAGTTCGCGCTGCGCCACATCGTCCGGCTGGTCGAGGGCGGCGTGTTCCATCGGCTGTTCGGCGCGACCGAGGTGATGACCAACACGCTGCACGGGCAGGGAATCAACCGACCGGGCAGCCGCGTCGTGATCGAGGGGCACGCGCCGGACGGGACGCCCGAGGCGATCCGGATCGACGGCGCGCCGGGCTTCACCCTGTCGGTGCAATGGCACCCGGAATGGGACGCGGCGAACGATCCGGTGTCGCGGCCGCTGTTCCGGGCCTTCGGGGATGCCGCGCGGGCCTGGGCCGAGGGGAAGCGGGCGCCGTTGCAACGCTCGGCCTGAGGGGCGCGAGGACCGATCGGAACGGGGCCCGGCCGCGTGTCCCACGATGGGACACGGATTCGCGCAAGCGAAATCAATGGCTTGCAGGGACGAATTAACCTTTCGTCAGGAATTGGTGCCGTTTGCCACGCCGGCGGGACGCCGGAAACTCGACTCGCACCGGGCTCAGATCGGCACGGCGCGGTGCTGGGGCCAGATCTCGAGCGCGCCGGCCAGCAGCACGAGCGCGCCGCCGGCGAGCTCGAACGGAGAGAGGTGCTCTCCGGCGAAGGCGGCGGCCGAGGTGGCGCCGACCAGGACCTCGGACATCAGCAGGATGCCGACGCGCGCGGGATCGAGCCGCGCGGTCGCCCAGATCAGCAGCGCGATGGCGCCCGACCACCACAGCGCGCCGGTGCCGAGCGCGAGGGCGATCGCGGGCAGCATGTCCGCCGGCAGGCCGGCCGATGGCCCCGACAGCAGCGGCACGCAGGCCAGCGCCGTGAAGGTCGCGCCCAGCGTGAAGACGCAGGCCGAGGTCGGCGGCGGCAGTGCTGGCCCGTTGCGGATGCCGATGGACGACACCGACCACAGGACGCCTGCGATCAGGCCCATCCATTCGCCCGCGCCGCGCGGCAGCGGCACCTGGCCCCCGGCGCCCAGCATGATCGCGAGGCCGGCGAGGCCCACCCCGACCGCGACCAGCCGCAGCGGGGGCGTGCGCAGGCCGAAGACGACGCGCGCGATCAGCACGCTCCAGACCGGGGTCAGGAAGTAGAGCAGCGCCACCAGCGCCACGCGGCCATAGAGGAACCCGATCGAGTAGAGCGCGAAGGCCGCGCCGCCGAGCGCCACCGGCACGGCGCCGGCAAGGCCCGCGCGCGCGGCGGCGCCCAGGCCGCGCAGGGCGAAGGGCACCAGCAGCAGGGTCGCGGCGCCCGCGATCGCCGCGGTGCCCCATGCGCCGCCAAGGCCCATCCCGGCCAGCGCGCGCACGGGTATCCAGTAGAAGCCCCAGAGCACGCCGCTGACGAGAACCAGCGCGGTTGCCACACGGATTTCGCCGATCTGCGTCATCGAGCCTCGGGCGTCTGGTTGAGAGAGCGGGTGCCGGGGCACCCTCCGCTCAGATGACGAAATCGAACCGCTTGCGCAAGGGCAGCTCGCGGGCCCGCTCGCCGGTCAGGTCGAAGATCGCGTTCGCGAGCGCCGGGGCGGCGGGGGGCGTGCCGACCTCTCCGATGCCGCCGATCCGGTCCTGCACCTGCAGGATGCGGGTCTCGACCTTCGGCATCTGCGTCATGCGCAGCGGTTCGTAGTCGGGGAAGTTCTTCTGCTGGGCCACGCGCCCGTCGAAGGTGATTTCCTCGCCGATGGCCGCGGACAAGCCGTAGACCATGCCGCCGGTCAACTGCGCCTCTATGATGCCGGGGTCCAGCGCCACGCCGGGATCGGCGGCGATCCAGGCGCGGGTCAGGCGGATCGCGGCGTCCTGGTCCTGCACTTCGATCACGATGGCGACGGGGGTGCCGAAGGAATAGACCATCGCGACGCCGCGCCCTGTGCCCTCGGGCTTGCCTGCGTCCCAGCCGGACAGGTCGCGAACGGCTTCGAGGACGCGCCAGGCGGGCTCCCACTCGTCGTAGGTGGCGTCCATGCGGAATTGCAGCGGGTCGGCGCCGGCGGCGTGGGCCAGCTCGTCGACGAAGCTTTCGTGGTAGAAGCCGTTATGCGAGGCGCCGACCGAGCGCCAGAACCCGATCGGCACGTCGAGATCGGCCAGATACCCGCGCACGCGGTAGTTCGGCACGGCGTAGGGCTGGTTGAACAACGCGTCGACGTGGCCCTTGTCGGCCCCGCCGGGCGCAAAGCCCGTCCAGCGGTCCAGCGCCTGGCGCGACACCGACGGGCCCGACACGGCGGCGTCGATCAGCACCGGGCGGCCGTCCTTCACCGCGCCGCGCATCCGCGCGATGCTGGCGGGGCGGTAGAAGTCGTGGGTCATGTCCTCTTCGCGCGACCAGGTCAGCTGCACCGGGGTGCCGGGCACGGCCTTGGCCACGCGGGTCGCGTAGACGGAAAAGTCGAGCTCGCCCCGCCGGCCGAAGCCGCCGCCCATGAGCGTGGTGTTGACCTCGACCTGCTCGGGGTCGATCCCCGCCTCGTTGGCGCAGGCGTCGCGCGTGAAGATCGGCGCCTGGTTGCCGCACCACAGGCGCAGGCCGTCCGGCGTGATCCACGCGGTGGCGGTCATCGGCTCCATCGTGGCGTGGGCGAGGAAGGGCGTGCGGTACTCGGCGGTGATCTCGACAGCGCCGTCGGGCAGGCTGTCGGCGTCGCCGTCGTCGCGCATGGTCGAGTTGGGGTCGCTGTCGAACCCCGCCTCGATCGCGGCGAACATCTCGTCCGTCGTGGCGGGGCCGGGCGGGATTTCCGCCCAGTCGATCCGCACGGCGTCGGCGGCCTGCTGGGCCAGCCAGGTGTTGGTCGCGATGACGGCGATGCCGTCGCCCACGTCGACGATGCGCTCGACCCCCGGCATGCGGGCGGCCTGCCGGTCGTCATAGGCCGCCATGCCGCCCCGGTGCGGCGCGCGGCGCAGGGCGGCGAAGCGCATGTCGGGCAGGCGCACGTCGATGGCGAATTGGGCGGTGCCGGTGGATTTCGCGGGCACGTCGAGGCGCGGCTGGGTCCTGCCGAGCAGGCGCCATTCCGCGGGTTCGCGCAGCACCACCTCGCCCGGATCGATGCCCGCCGCCTCGGCGGCGAGGTCGGCGTAAGCGATGCGTGTGCCGTCGGGCGCGATGACGGCGCCGGCCTCGGTGGTCAGGTCGACGCGGTCGACGTCCAGCCGGCGGGCGGCGGCCTCTTTCAGCGCCTCGCGGGTGGCCGCGCCCAGCACGCGCAGGCGCTCGAACCCGTCGCGCATGGCGGTCGAGCCGCCGGTGACCTGCAGGTCCAGCAACTTGCCGGCGCGGCCGACGAGTTCGGCAAAGTTGTTGCGCATCTCCGACGCATCGTAGCCCTTGCCGGGCAGCGCCTCGGCCAGCATGGCGGTGTTGTAATAGGCCTGCGCCGGCGGGCCGTGGATGACGCGGACGTGGGCGAGATCGACGTCCAGTTCCTCGGCCAGCAGCGCGGCCCAGGTGGTCCGGGTGCCCTGGCCCATCTCGGCGCGCGGCGCGACGAGCGTGATGCCGCCATCGCCGATCACCACAAAGGGGTTCATCGCGGTCTCGCCTTCGGGCGGGTCCAGCGGGTTGGCGGGAGGCTGGGCGACGTACCAGGCGCCGAAGGCCGCGCCGCCGAGGATGGCGACCGAGCCGAACAGGAACGTGCGGCGGGCGATCTTGCCGATGCTGGCCATGCTTTATGCCCCCTGCGCGGCGGCGCGGATCGCGGCGCGGATGCGGGGATAGGTGCCGCAGCGGCACAGGTTGCCCGACATGGCGGCGTCGATCTCGTCGTCCGACGGGTCGGGCGTGCGGGCCAGCAGGTCGGCGGCCTGCATGAGCTGGCCGGACTGGCAATAGCCGCATTGCGCGACCTGGTGCTCGATCCAGGCCGCTTGCAGGCGGTGCAGGGCGTCGGGATTGCCCAGCCCCTCGATCGTGGTGATCTCGCCCCAGACGTCCGCCAGCCGCACCTGGCACGAACGGGTGGCCTCTCCGTCGATGTGGACGGTGCAGGCGCCGCAGGCGGCGACGCCGCAGCCGTACTTGGTGCCGGTCAGGCCGAGCGCGTCGCGCAGGACCCACAGCAGCGGCACGTCGCCGGGCAGGTCGACGGCGTGTTCGGTGCCATTGACGGTGATCGAGGTCGGCATCGGCGCTCTCCGGGGTTCGGGATGAGGGGATGTTGCGCCTGCCGGAGCCGAAGTCAAACCGGACGCGGCGGCGCCGCGCAGGCGCTTCGCGTCAGGTGACGGCCTTGCGCGTGCGGAAGGCCGGATCGTCCCAGGCGCCCTCGCGCAGGATCGCGGCCAGCGTGTCCCCAGCTGCGTCGATCTCGGCCTCGCCGATGTAGAGCGGCGTGATGCCGAAGCGCAGGATGTCGGGCGCGCGGAAATCGCCCACCACGCCGCGGGCGATCAGCGCCTGCATGATCGCGTAGGCGTCGGGGTGGCGGAACGAGACCTGGCTGCCGCGGCTGGCGTGGTCGCGCGGGGTCGCGAGGACCAGGTCGGGGCAGGCGGCCTCGACACCCGCGATGAAGCGGTCGCCCAGTTCCAGCGCGCGGGCACGCAGGTCGTCCATGTCGACGCCGTCCCACACGTCCAGCGCGGCCTCGAGTGCTGCCATCTGCAGCACCGGCGGGGTGCCGACGCGCATCCGTTCGATCCCCGCGCCGGGGGTGTAGCGCAGGTCGAAGTCGAAGGGCCTGTCGTGGCCCAGCCAGCCGGCGAGCGCGGGCTTCGCCTGCTCGGCGTGGCGCGGGGCGACGTAGATGAAGGCCGGGCCGCCGGGGCCGGAATTGAGGTACTTGTAGGTGCAGCCGACGGCGAAGTCGGCGCCCTCGGCCGCCACGCGCACGGGCAACGCGCCGGCGGAATGCGCCAGGTCCCAGATCGCCAGCGCGCCCGCGTCGTGCGCCGCGCGTGTCAGCCGCGCCATGTCGTGGCGCCGGCCGGTGCGGTAATCGACCTCGGTGATGAGGATCGCGGCGACGGTGTCGTCGATGGCGCCCTCGACCTCTTCGGGCGCCACGGTCTTGAGCGTGTAGCCGTCGCCCAGCAGGTCCACGAGCCCCTCGGCGATGTACAGGTCCGAGGGGAAGTTGCCGGTATCCGACAGGATCACCCGCCGGTCGGGCCGCATCCGGATCGCCGCCGCCAGCGCCTGGAACACCTTGATCGACAGCGTGTCGCCCAGCACCGTGTGTCCCGGCTCGGCCCCGATCAGGCGGCCGATGCGGTCGCCCAGGCTGCGCGGCATCGCCATCCAGCCATGCTCGTTCCAGCCGCCGATCAGGCTCTGGCCCCATTCCGCCGTCATCATCTTCTGCATCCGCTCGGGCGCGGCGACCGGCAGCGGACCCAGCGAGTTTCCGTCGAGGTAGATGACCCCGTCGGGGATGTGGAACTTGGCGTGGGTCGCGCTGAAATCGGTCATGTCTCGCCTCCGGCGGTATGGATCGGGCTGGCCGCGCACCCTAATGGCTGGCCGGTCCTTGGCAAGGCCGGTTTCAGTGGCCGCGCGGGACCGCTTGGCAGAACCATTCGAATATGTGAATGCTTGCAGGAGAGGGAGGATTCATCATGCGTTTCACACTGCTCGCGCTGAGCCTGGCTGCCGGTGCCGCCGCCGCGTCCGAGGACATCGCCGACAAGTACCCCCAGTCCGAGCTGTACGACAAGCCGGTCGAGGTCATCCCGCACGTCTTCAGCGCCATCGGCGCGACCGCGCCGCCGACCTACGAGAACGCGGGCCACAACAACAACCTGTCCTTCGTGGTCACCGGCGACGGTGTCATCGTGATCAACGGCGGCGCCAGCGCGCGTCTGGCCGAGGCGCTGCACGACGAGATCGAGGCGATCACCGACCAGCCCGTGAAGCTGGTGATCAACGAGAACGGGCAGGGGCACGCCATGCTCGGCAATTCGTACTGGGCGGGCCTCGGCGTTGACATCCTCGCGCACGAGGACGCCATCCACGAGATCGAGGAGAACGGCGACTTCATCCTGCAGGGGATGCAGCGCTACAACCGCGACCGCGCCGAGGGCACCGAGGTCGTCGTGCCGAACCGGTCGTTTTCCGACCGCGAGGTGATCGAGATGGGGGACGTGACGCTGGAGGTGCTGCACCTGGGCCCGGCGCACGGGCCGGGCGACACGCAGGTCTGGATTCCGCAATGGGGCATCGTCATCGCCGGCGACATCGCCTTCCACGAGCGGATGCTGCCGATCTTTCCCGATACCGACACCGACGCCTGGATCGAGACCTTCGAAGGGCCGTTCACCGAGCTGGGCGCGACCTACGTCATTCCCGGCCACGGCCACCCGACGAACATGGCGCAGGTGACGCGCTACACGTCGGAATACCTGCGCGACCTGCGCGAGAAGATCGGCGCGCATCTGGACGAGGGCGGGGATCTTGCGTCGTCCTACTACGTCGACCAGAGCCAATGGGCGCAGCTCGACACGTTCGAGGAACTGGCGACCAAGAACGCCGGCCGCGTCTTCGAGGAGATGGAGTGGGAATGACCCCGGCCGCGCCTTGCGTCGTCTGGCAGCCGAAGGAGCGCACGTGGTGAAATGGATCGATCTTCCGCCGGTCTGGCTGGGCCTGTTCCTGGTGCTCGCCTGGCTGCAGGCGCGCCATGCGTCCCTGGGGCTGGATTTCGGCCCGGTCTGGGCCGACCTCCTGGGCGGCCTGCTGGTGGGCGGCGGCATCCTTCTGCTCGTGCTTGCGGCGACCGAGATGCGGCGCGCGCGCACCACGATCATCCCCCACCGCGAGGCCGACCGGCTGGTGACGACGGGCATCTTCGCGCGCACGCGCAACCCGATCTACCTGGGCGATTCGATGATCCTGCTGGGGTTGATCCTGTTCTGGGACGCGGTGCTTGCGCTGCCGCTGGTGCCGGTCTTCATGTGGATCATCCAGCAACGCTTCATCCTTCCCGAAGAGGATCGGTTGAAGCGCAAGTTTCGTGCCGATTTTGCCCGATACGCGCAAGAAACCCGGAGATGGCTTTAACTCCGGACCACGCTATGCTCTATGACCGCAAGATTTTGGCCGGCCCTTCGGGCCGCCAAGCCGAACGAATTGCCGACCGCATTCCGCAGCGCGGGATGCGTCTCAGTCATGAACGAGGGGGACTCGAGACGTGAAGATCGGGACACCGAAGGAAGTCGAAAAGGGAGAAGCGCGCGTTGCCATGACGCCCGATTCAGCCCGCGCCCTGCAGAAGCTGGGCTACGAGTGCATGATCCAGTCCGGAGCGGGCGATGCCGCCGGTTTCGCCGACAGCGCCTACGAAGAGGCCGGCGTCACCGTCGTCAAGACGGCCGACACGCTGTGGAAGAACGCGGACATCATCGCCAAGGTCCGCCCCCCGCGCGAGACCGAGGTGAAGAAGCTGACCGAGGGCAAGCTGCTGATCTCGTTCTTCTGGCCCGCCCAGAACGAAGAGCTGATGAAGCAGGCCGCAGACAGCGGCGCGTCGGTCATCGCGATGGACATGGTGCCGCGCATCAGCCGCGCGCAGAAGATGGACGCGCTGTCGTCGATGGCCAACATCGCCGGCTACCGCGCGGTGATCGAGGCCGGCAACAACTTCGGCCGCTTCTTCACCGGCCAGATCACCGCCGCCGGCAAGGTTCCCCCGGCGCGCGTTCTGGTGGTCGGCGCGGGCGTCGCGGGTCTTGCCGCGATCGGCACGTCGACGTCGCTGGGCGCGGTCACCTACGCCTTCGACGTGCGCCCCGAAGTGGCCGAGCAGGTCGAGTCCATGGGCGCCGAATTCGTCTATCTCGATTTCGAGGAAGCGGCCGAGGACGGCGCGGAATCCGGCGGCTACGCCAAGCCTTCCAGCCCCGAGTTCCGCGAGGCGCAGCTGGCCAAGTTCCGCGAGCTTGCGCCCGACATTGACATCGTCATCACCACGGCGCTGATCCCCAACCGCGAGGCGCCCGAGCTGTGGACCGAGGACATGGTCAAGGCCATGAAGCCCGGCTCGGTCATCGTCGACCTCGCGGCGGAGAAGGGCGGCAACTGCAAGCTGACCGTGATGGACGAGAAGATCGTCACCGACAACGGCGTCACGATCATCGGCTACACCGACTTCCCCAGCCGGATGGCGACGCAGAGCTCGACGCTCTACGCGACCAACATCCGTCACCTGATGACCGACCTGACCCCCGAGAAGGACGGTCAGACCAACCACAACATGGAAGACGACGTGATCCGGGGCGCGACCATCGCGCACGCCAAGGAGGTCACGTTCCCGCCGCCGCCGCCCAAGGTGAAGGCGATCGCGGCGCAGAAGCCGAAGCCGAAGGTCAAGGAAAAGACCCCCGAGGAGAAGCGCGCCGAGGAGGTCGCCGCCTTCAAGGCGCAGACCAAGAGCCAGGTCACGCTGCTGACCGTGGGCGCGGTGCTGATCCTCGCGCTGGGGCTGATCGCGCCGGCCAGCTTCATGCAGCACTTCATCGTCTTCGTGCTGTCGATCTTCGTGGGCTTCAACGTCATCTGGGGTGTCAGCCACTCGCTGCACACGCCGCTGATGGCCGTGACCAACGCAATCTCGTCGATCATCATCCTGGGCGCACTGATCCAGATCGGGTCGTCCTCGTTCCTGGTGATCCTGCTGGCCGCGATCTCGGTCTTCATGGCCGGGATCAACATCTTCGGCGGCTTCCTCGTCACCCGGCGCATGCTCGCCATGTTCCAGAAATCGTAAGGCGGAGACAGGATCATGGAATACGGATTCACGACGGCGGCCTACGTGGTCGCGGCAGTGCTCTTCATCCTGTCGCTCGGCGGGCTCAGCGGGCAGGAAAGCGCGAAACGCGCCATCTGGTACGGCATCGTCGGCATGGCGCTGGCGGTGGTGGCGACGTTGATCGGCCCCGGCTCCGGGCTGTGGGTCGTCTCGGTCGTGCTGATCGGGCTTGGCGGCGCGGTTGGCTGGCAGCTGGCCAACCGGGTGCAGATGACGCAGATGCCCGAACTGGTCGCGGCGATGCACAGCCTCGTCGGTCTTGCGGCGGTCTTCGTCGGCTTCAATGCCGATTTCACCATCAACATGGTCGGCGAGGCCAAGATGACCGGCGAGGCGATCAGCGGCGACTTCGCCATGCTGGTGGCCAAGAAGACCCCGGTCGAGATCGGCATCCTGATGGTCGAGCTGTCCTTGGGCATCTTCATCGGTGCGATCACCTTCACCGGCTCGATCATCGCCTACGGCAAGCTGGCCGGTAAGGTCGACACGGGCGCCAAGCAGCTTCCCGGCGGTCACATGCTGAACCTCGCGGCGGTGATCGGCTCGGCGCTGATGCTGGTGCTGTATCTCGGCGGCGCGGGCAGCTGGACGCTGTTCGTCATGGCGCTGCTGGCCTTCTTCATCGGCTACCACCTGATCATGGGCATCGGCGGCGCCGACATGCCGGTCGTGGTGTCGATGCTGAACAGCTATTCCGGCTGGGCGGCGGCGGCGATCGGCTTCAGCCTCGGCAACGACCTGCTGATCGTGGTCGGCGCGCTGGTGGGCAGCTCGGGTGCGATCCTGTCCTACATCATGTGCAAGGGCATGAACCGGTCCTTCGTCAGCGTGATCCTTGGCGGCTGGGGCGGCACCACCGGCGAGGCCGCGGCAGTCGAGGGCGAGCAGGTCTCGATAGACGCCGACGGCGTGGCGAGCGCGCTGGACGAGGCCGACAGCGTGGTCATCGTGCCGGGCTACGGCATGGCAGTGGCGCAGGCGCAGGGCAACGTGGCCGAGCTGACCCGCCGGCTGCGCGAGAAGGGCAAGACCGTCCGCTTCGCCATCCACCCCGTCGCCGGCCGTCTGCCGGGGCACATGAACGTGCTGCTGGCCGAGGCCAAGGTGCCCTACGACATCGTGCTGGAAATGGAGGAGATCAACGACGACTTCCCCGACACCGACGTGGTGATCGTCATCGGCTCGAACGACATCGTGAACCCCTCGGCGCAGGACGACCCGAACTCGCCCATCGCCGGGATGCCGGTGCTGGAGGTCTGGAAGGCCAAGCAGGTCTTCGTGTCCAAGCGCGGCAAGGGCACCGGCTATTCCGGGATCGAGAACCCACTGTTCTTCAAGGACAACACGCGGATGTTCTTCGGCGACGCCAAGAAGAGCCTCGAGGAACTGCTGACCCGGCTGAACTAGGCCTCTGCACCATCGCACCACCTGAACCGCCCCCCGGACACCGCGCCGGGGGGCGGTTCGCGTTTTCGGGGGCATGTGCCGCGCTGCGGCGCGACGGTGCTTGTGCCGCGCGGGCGCATCGGGCAGAACGGAATCCGGAACATGACAGGGACAAGGGTGACGACATGAACCTTGCGACACGCCGGCCGGTGCTGGCCGAACTCTGGGCCGAAAGCGGCCGCGCGGCGCTGGCGAAACAGGCGCTTCTGGTAATCGTCGGGATCGCCGTCCTGACCGCGGCGGCGAAGATCCGCGTGCCGCTGTGGCCGGTGCCGATCACCATGGGCACCTTCGCGGTGCTGACGATCGGCGCCGCCTACGGGCTGCGGCTGAGCCTGATCACGCTGCTGGGCTACGTCGCCCTCGGCGCCGCGGGCGTCGCGGTCTTCGCGGGCGAGAATGCGGGCCTTGCCTACATCGCCGGCCCGACGGGCGGCTACCTCGTCGGCTACGTCGCAGCGGCGGCGCTGATGGGCGCGCTGGCACGGCGCGGCTGGGACCGGGGCGTGTTCTCGATGGTGGGCGCGCTGATGCTGGGCAACGCGGTGATCTACGCGATCGGCCTGCCGTGGATGGCCTACCTTTTCGTCGAATCCAAGGGCGCGGCCTGGGTGTTCCAGTGGGGCATGGGCAACTTCCTTCTCGGCGACGCGCTGAAGCTGGCGCTGGCGGCCTTCCTGCTGCCGTCACTCTGGGCGCTGCTGGGCCGCACCCGCGGCTGAGCCGGCCGGACCGAACTGCAACGGACGGCGTCGGAGGTCACTCCGGCGCCGTTTTCGTTTCAGCGCGCTGGGGGTGCTTGATCATCGCCGCATCCGCGCCCACGATGCCGGCATGAGCCAGCCGATCCTGAACCGGGCATTGCCGCACGATCCCTTCCCGCGCCCGCGCCTGCCGGGCGTGGCGCCGCTGGACCCGGCCGATTGGCTGGCGGTCACCGATGCGCATGCCGGACAGATGGCCGAGCGCGAGCGCCTGATCGCGCAGGCCCGCGACGCGGTGATCTGGCAGGCGCCGGGAACCGCGGCGATGCTGGACGAACTGCTGGACACGGTGATCGCGGCGCTGCCGGACGGGTACGTGGTCGGCGACGGGATCGCGGTGCGTCCCGACGGCGTGCGCGTGACTCTGGACCGCACCGACCCGCTGGCCACGCTGGGGCGGCTGGTGCAGGAGGACCTGTGCCTGCTGGTCAAGCCCGACGGCGCGGCCGAGCACGTGCTGAAGGCGGCGGTCCTGTGCTTCCCCGCGGGATGGCGCCTGGCCGAGAAGGCCGACCGCCCGCTGACCGCGATTCACGTGCCGGTGCCGTCCTACGACGACGGTATCGCCGCGCGGGTGCAACGGCTGTTCGACGGGGTGCGCGACGGTCGGCCGCTCTGGCGGTCGAACCTGCTGTGGTACGACGATCCGGCCCTGTTCCAGGCGCGCCGCGAAGGCGCCCCGCGTCCCGCCGACAAGGACACACGCTCGGGCGCGTACCTGCGCACCGAACGGCAGGCCATCCTGCGCTTGCCGCGCAGCGGCGCGGTCGTGTTCTCGATCCACACCTGCGTGATGGCGCGGGACGTGGCGCTGGCGCTGCGCGACCGGAACGCGGGTGCATTGGTGAATGAAGGGTAAATCCGTCTGGGCAAGGCATTGATTTCATTGGGGCGAATTCGTGTCCCATCGCGGGACACCCGAACCCGGCCTAGTTCAGAAGCGTCGCCGCATGGACGAATCCGGGCCAGTCGTCCAGCAGCGCCATCACCAGCAGCGTCACCACCAGGGCATGGGCGGTCATGCGGAAATTCATGCCCCGGGTCAGGCCCACGACCGAGATCAGTGCCGCCACCGGCAGAGACACGGTCGCCAGCAACGCCGTCAGCGCCCAGCCGGCCGCGCCGAGACGCGCCTCGTGCGGTGAAGGTGCATCGCCTCGGCGGGGGCGCCAGCGCGCGAAGGCGCGCCTGAGGCTGCTTTCGGCGTGAAGCGCCGCCCCGCCCGTGCGCAGCGCGGCACGCGCCGTCCGGCGCGCCCGGCGCGGCGAGACGTAATCGTGCAGGGACAGGAATTCGTCCCGCCCGATCGTGGCGCGCGGCGCCGCCCATTCGACGTCCGGCGCGCCCGAAAGGCGCAGCGTCGTCGCCACGACGTCGGCCAGCACCGCCACGGCGACGCGATCGCGTGGCGTGGCCGGTTCCCGGCCAACCGGCGTGGCGTCGGGGCCGAAGATCTCGAACAGCAGGCGGTGGCCGCGAGCGCCGCCTTCCTGCGACGTGACGCGCAGCGACAAAGCGCCGCCGTGGACCGCGGGCTTGCGCGGGTGGCGCAGCGGCGCGCCGTCGCGCGGGTCGTGCAGCGCCAGGGCCGTCGCCGCGGCGTCGAGGCCGGTCTTCAGCCACAGCCCGCCCGCATCGGGAATAGCGATGGCGGCGTAAAGCGTTCTGCTGGCGGTCATGGCGATCCTCGGCGCGTCGGGGTCGGCTGCGGGCTCGCCTGCCTCATCGCCTTCAATTGAGGACGAATTTGGACCGAAGCGCGCCCATTTGCCGGATTGCCGAAGGCCCTGCCGCCGCAATCGCACGGGGCGTGGCCAATCCCCCGCAGGTTGCGGTGACCGTTTCGCACAAGCGCATTTCGCGGCGCGGGGACGCGCCGCGAAAGGACCGTCGGACCCTGCGCCCCGAAACGAAGACGGGCGCCCCGAAGGGCGCCCGCGTGATGCCGATCCGAGCGCGATCAGCAGCTGTAGTACATGCCGAACTCGACCGGGTGCGGCGTGTGTTCGTAAAGCTCGATCTCTTCCATCTTCAGCGCGATGTAGCCGTCGATCTGGTCGCGGGTGAACACGTCGCCGGCCAGCAGGAACTCGTGATCGGCCTCAAGCTCGGTCATCGCCTCGCGCAGGCTGCCGCAGACGGTGGGGATGCCTTCCAGCTCTTCGGCGGGCAGGTCGTAGAGGTTCTTGTCCATCGCGTCGCCCGGATGGATCTTGTTCTTGATACCATCGAGGCCGGCCATCAGCAGCGCCGCGAAGCACAGGTAGGGGTTCGCCGACGGGTCGGGGAAGCGGGCCTCGACGCGCTTGGCCTTCGGGCTTTCGGTCCACGGGATGCGCACGCAGCCCGAGCGGTTGCGGGCCGAATAGGCGCGCAGAACGGGGGCCTCGAAGCCCGGGATCAGACGCTTGTAGCTGTTGGTCGACGGGTTGGTGAAGGCGTTCAACGCCTTGGCATGCTTGAGGATGCCGCCGATGAACCACAGCGCCTCGTCCGACAGGTCGGCATACTTGTCACCGGCGAAGAGCGGCTTGCCGTCCTTCCAGATCGACATGTTGCAGTGCATGCCGGTGCCGTTGTCGCCGTAGATCGGCTTGGGCATGAACGTCGCCGACTTGCCGTAGGCTTGCGCGACGTTGTGGATGACGTACTTGTACTTCTGGATCTCGTCGGCCTGCTTGGTCAGCGTGCCGAAGATCAGGCCAAGCTCGTGCTGGCACGACGCCACCTCGTGGTGGTGCTTGTCGACCTTCATGCCCATGCGCTTCATGGTCGAGAGCATTTCCGAACGGATGTCCATGCCGTCGTCGATCGGGTTGACGGGGAAGTAGCCGCCCTTGACGCCCGGACGGTGGCCGGTGTTGCCCATCTCGTACTCGGTGTCGGTGTTCCAGGACGCGTCCAGCGCGTCGACCTCGTAGGACACCTTATTGATCTTGTTCGAGAAACGCACGTCGTCGAACAGGAAGAACTCGGCCTCGGGGCCCCAGTAGGACACGTCGCCGATGCCGGACGACTTCAGGTAGGCCTCGGCCAGCAGGGCGGTGCCGCGCGGGTCGCGGTTGTAGGGCTCGCCGGTGTCGGGCTCGACTACGGTGCAGTGCAGGCACAGCGTCTTCTCGGCGTAGAACGGGTCGATATAGGCGCTTTCGGTGTCGGGCATGAGCTTCATGTCCGAGGCCTCGATGCTCTTCCAGCCGGCGATCGACGAGCCGTCGAACATGAATCCCTCGTCGAGGAAATCCTCGTCGACCAGATCCGCCACGACCGTCACGTGCTGCAGCTTGCCGCGCGGGTCGGTGAAGCGGATGTCGACATAGGCGACGTCCTCGTCCTTGATGGTCTTGAGAACTGCGTCCTTGCTCATTCCCTTGTCTTCCTTTCTGTCTTTATCTCTATCAGGCGCGGCGGTTGCGCGTCACAGCGCGTCCGAGCCGCTTTCGCCGGTGCGGATGCGGATCGCCTGCTCGACCGGCGACACGAATATCTTGCCGTCGCCGATCTTGTCGGTCTTGGCGGCGTCCACGATGGCCTCGATGGCTGCGTCGACCTGGTCGTCGTCCAGCACCACCTCGATCTTCACCTTGGGCAGGAAATCGACGACGTATTCGGCGCCGCGATACAGTTCGGTGTGACCCTTCTGGCGCCCGAAGCCCTTGACCTCGACCACGCTGAGGCCCTGGATGCCCGCTTCCTGCAGGGCTTCCTTCACCTCGTCGAGCTTGAACGGCTTGATGATCGCTTCGATCTTCTTCATGGCGCGCCTGCCTCCTGTCGGTCGTTGCGTCCCGTGCAGATCATTTCCGGTTTCGGGCCACAATCGGATAGGATGCAGCCGTTGCGCCGGAATGCGGACAAATGAGGCGTCCGGCTAAACTTAGGGCATGTCGCACAAAAAGGCGGCAGAGTTGAAACGACGGGAGATCGCATGGCCGACCTGCTGACCGCCGCGCGGATGCGCGCGATCGAGAATGCCGCGATAAAGGCCGGTTCCGTGACCGGCGCGCAGTTGATGGAGAGCGCGGGCGAGTGTGTCCTGGCGGCGATTCTGGCGCGCTGGCCGGGGATGGCCGCCGCGCCGCATCGCGCGCTGGTGCTGTGCGGGCCGGGCAACAACGGCGGCGACGGCTTCGTCGTGGCGCGGCTGCTGCGCGGGCGGGGCTGGACAGTGGCGCTGTTCCTGGCGGGCGACGCGGACAGGCTGCCGCCGGATGCGCGGGCGAACCACGACCGGTGGGACGGCGCGGTCACGCCGTACGAAGACACCGCCTTTGCCCGCGAGGCCGGGCCGCTGGGACCCCAGGACCTGATTCTGGACGCGCTCTTTGGCACGGGACTGACGCGGCCGGTGGACGGGTTCGAGGCGTTCCGGGCGGCCGCGCAGCGCGGCGGCGGGCGGCCGAAGGTCGTGGCGGTGGACGTGCCCAGCGGCCTTTGCTCGGATTCGGGCCGGGTGCTGCACCGCGAGGGCGCGCCGGCCGAGCCTCCGGTCCGCGCCGACCTGACGGTGAGCTTCCATGCCGAGAAGCAGGGCCACCGGCTAGCCGACGGCCCCGATGCCTGCGGCGCGATCCAGGTCGCGCCCATCGGGTTGCCGCCGCGGGCGGACATCGCGGCGGAAGATTCGCCGGTCACGCTGAACGAACGGCCGGAGGCCTTCGACAAGGGCGAAGGCGCGCACAAGTACGCCCACGGCCACGCGATCGTCCTGTCCGGCCCGCCGGGCACGGGCGGTGCGGCGCGGCTGGCGGCGCGCGGGGCGCTGCGGATCGGCGCGGGCCTCGTCTCGGTCTGCTGCGAGGATGCGGCGGTGCCCGAACACGCGGCGCGGCTGGACGCGGTGATGATCAAGCGCGCGAACGGTGCGGACGGGCTGGCGCGCCTGCTCGAGGATTCGCGGCTGAACGCGCTGTGCCTGGGCCCTGGGCTGGGGCAGGGCGCGCGCGACCTGGTGCCGGTGGCGCTGAAGGCGGGCCGCGCGACAGTGCTGGACGCCGACGCGCTGACGGCCTTCGCGGGCGATCCCGGTGCGCTGTTCGGGCTGCTGCACGAGAACGCGGTGCTGACGCCCCATGCGGGCGAGTTCGGGCGCGTCTTCCCCGACATCGCCGAGCGGCTGGCCGCGACGCCCGACCACGGGCCTGCCTTTTCGAAGATAGATGCCGTGCGCGAGGCGGCGAAGCACGCGGGATGCACGATCCTGCTGAAGGGTCCGGACACGGTCATCGCGGCACCCGACGGGCGCTGCACCGTCAATTCCGCGCATTACGACCGCGCGGCGCCGTGGCTGGCCACCGCGGGCACGGGCGACGTGCTGGCCGGCTTTGTCACCGGCCTGCTGGCGCAGGGGATGGAGGCGTTCGACGCGGCCCGCATCGCCGCCTGGCTGCATGTCGAGGCCGCGCGCCGCTTTGGCCCCGGCCTTATCTCGGAAGACCTTCCCGAGGCCCTGCCTGCGTGTCTCCGGGATCTAGCGGCAGCGCCCTGAGGGTGGCGGTGTCGGGGGCCGCGAGTTCCAAACCGCTGGCGTACAGGATCTGCGGCGTGTCGAAGCCCAGCAGCAAGACCGTCATCCGCACCGCGCAGGGCGGCGCCAGTCCCATCGCGCGCGCCAGTCGCGCCGCCGGGACGACGGCGTGGTCGCGCCCGGTCAGCCGAAGCGCCGGCTCGCCGCGCAGCAGCAGTGGCTGGCCCGCCGGCAGCGTCACCGCGTGATCGGGAGCGTCGCTGCCCAGCGTCGCGGGCGGCACCGTCACCGCCTGCACCGTGCCGTGGGTCATGCGGATGGCGCGCAGCGGTGCCCAGCCCGTGCGCGTTATGATGCGGTCGCCGGCGGACAGCGACCAGATCGGCAGGATGCCGTCCCGCGTGGCGATCTCGACGTCCGACGGCAAACCGAAGGCCTCGGCATGAACGGGCGCGAAGGGATCGCGCCTGCGCCGCGCGCCGAGCCATGAAAACGTCCACGCCATGTCCACCAACCCGTTCACTATGGCCCCCCGCTCGCGCCGTGAAAGATGACGTTACGGAAACCGATGGTCGCGAGATCCACGTGACTCACCCATAAGTGTAACACAAGACACCTTTGTCTTCTATTGCGGGATTTTGCCGACCGGGCCGAAGGCCGCTCCGGGCGCGGCGCAGCCGCCGCGACAAGGTGCCTTGTCGTCGTCGGTGGTCTGCCCGGCTTGCGACCGCGCGCCTCTTGGCGTAGCAATCGGGCGCGCTTCGGCGCAATGCGGGTGTGGCGGAATTGGTAGACGCACCAGATTTAGGTTCTGGCGCCGCAAGGCGTGGGGGTTCAAGTCCCTTCACCCGCACCATCGCGCCCCCGGAGGGGCTGGCATCGCCCTGTCGCGGGAGGACGCGACCGTCGTGGACCGTGCGGCCCGAATCCGCCTTGCACGCCTTGACCGCAATGCCTAGAAGTCCGCGAAACATTCGAACGCGGGCCTCCGTGCCCCTGGACTATGAGGAACACATGCAGGTCACCGAGACGCTGAATGACGGGCTCAAGCGCGGCTACGCGATCACCGTCACCGCCGACGAGCTTGACGCGAAGGTCAACGAGAAGCTTGCCGAGGCCCAGCCCGAGATCGAGATGAAGGGCTTTCGCAAGGGCAAGGTGCCGATGGCGCTTCTTCGCAAGCAGTTCGGTCAGCGTCTGCTGGGCGAGTCGATGCAGGAAACCATCGACGGCGCGATGAACGAGCATTTCGAGAAGACGGGCGACCGTCCCGCCGCCCAGCCCGAGGTCAAGATGACCAACGACGACTGGAAGGAAGGCGACGACATCCAGGTCGAGATGACCTACGAGGCGCTGCCCGACGTGCCCGAGGTCGACTTCACGCAGATCTCGGTCGAGAAGCTGGTGGCCAAGGCGGACGAAGACTCCGTAGACGAGGCGCTGAAATCGCTGGCCGAAACCGCGCAGAACTTCGAGGACAAGCCCGAGGGCGAGGCGGCCGAGAACGGTGACCAGGTCGTGATCGACTTCGTCGGCAAGCTCGACGGCGAGGCGTTCGAGGGCGGCTCGGCCGAGGATTACCCGCTGACGCTGGGTTCCAACAGCTTCATCCCCGGCTTCGAGGAGCAACTGGTCGGCGTGAAGGCCGGCGAGGAGAAGGCCGTCGAGGTCAAGTTCCCCGAGGAATACGGCGCCGAGAACCTGGCTGGCAAGGACGCGATCTTCGACGTGACCGTCAAGGCGGTGAAGAAGCCCGTCGCGGCCGAGGTCGACGACGAGATGGCCAAGAAGTTCGGCGCCGAGGATCTCGAGGCGCTGAAGGGCCAGATCCGCGAGCGGCTGGAGGCCGAGTATGCCGGCGCGTCGCGCGCGGTGATGAAGCGCAACATGCTGGACAAGCTCGACGAGATGGTCAGCTTCGAGCTGCCGCCGAGCTTGGTCGACGCCGAGGCGAACCAGATCGCGCACCAGCTGTGGCACGAGGAAAACCCCGACGTGAAGGGCCACGATCACCCCGAGATCACGCCCACGGACGAGCACCGCAAGCTGGCCGAGCGCCGCGTGCGCCTGGGCCTGCTGCTGGCGGATATCGGCCAGAAGGCCGAGATCCAGGTGACCGATGCCGAGATGACCCAGGCGATCATGGCGCAGGCGCGCCAGTACCCGGGTCAGGAGCGCCAGTTCTTCGACTTCGTGCGCCAGAACCAGCAGATGCAGCAGCAGATGCGCGCGCCGATCTTCGAGGACAAGGTGATCGACCACATTGCCGAGCAGGCGGACGTGACCGAGAAGGAGGTCTCGAAGGAGGACCTTCAGAAGGCGGTCGAGGCGCTCGACGAGGAATAATCCGGGCGGGCCTCACGCCCCCGGTACGAGATCAGCGGCGTCGTCCTTCCGGGCGGCGCCGTTTTCGTTTCGAGGTGTCCCACGGTGGGACACTCAGGCGACAATGTGAAATCAAGGGGTTACAGAGACGCATTAACCTTCTGCTAGGAATTCGCGCCTTCGGAAGCGGGCACCGGCCGCATGTCGGGCGGCGTCTCGGATGCGCGGACGTCCCGTCATTCGGGTCAGGAGGAGGGGTCAACGGCCGGTCCAAGAGGTGATGCGGCTTTTCGCGGCGGCCGGGCTCGAACGACGCTTGCACCCGGTGATGCCCGCGATCCAGCCTGCTTCAGAGCTTCAGAGCTTCAGAGCTTCTGGAGGATCCGGGTTCGCGACATGGTCGCAGGAGCCGGCGCCACGGGAAACGAGGGCGCACGACGAAAAACGCCGCGCGGGATCCGCGCGGCGTTCGTGTTACCGGTGCTCGGTGCCGGGTGGGCGCCGTGCTTGGGTCGTTCAGTCGTTCGAGCGGTTCTCGGGGGTCTCGACGAGGCCCGAGTCGCGGTCGTCTTCGTCTTCATCGTTGGCGGCGCCGCCGATGTCGTCGAACAGCTGGCTGACCTCGAACTCGGCCTGTGCCTCTTCCTCGGCCGCGGCGTCCTGGATGGACTTGCCGGAGGCCTGGATCTCGGCCTCTTCGGGCGAGCGGGCGACGTTCAGCTGGATCACCGCAACCACTTCGGGGTGCAGGTGGATCTCGACCTCGTGCAGGCCCAGGACCTTGATCGGCTCGCGGATGATGACCTGCTTGCGGTCGACCTTGAAGCCGGCCTCGGACGCGACGTTGGCCGCGTCACGGGTGGTGACCGAGCCGTAGAGGTTGCCGCCGTCGGACGCCTGGCGAATCACGACGAAGGTCTCGCCGTCGAGCTTTTCGCTCATCGCCTCGGCCTCTTTGCGGGTCTCGAGGTTATGCGCCTCGAGATCGGCTTTCTGGCCTTCGAACTTGTCGATGTTGGCCTGCGACGCGGTCAGGGCCTTGCCCTGAAGCAGCAGGTAGTTGCGCGCGAAGCCGGGCTTGACGTCGACGACGTCGCCCATCTGGCCCAGCTTGGCCACGCGTTCCAGAAGAATGACTTGCATGGGACGCTCCTTACTTCACGGCGTAGGGCAGAAGGGCGAGGAAGCGCGCGCGCTTGATCGCGCGGGACAGCTCGCGCTGCTTCTTCGACGAGACGGCGGTGATGCGCGACGGCACGATCTTGCCGCGCTCGGACACGTAGCGCTGAAGCAGCTTGGTGTCCTTGTAGTCGATCTTCGGCGCGTTGTCGCCCGAGAACGGGCAGACCTTGCGGCGGCGGAAAAACGGTTTTGCACCCATGGTTTTGCTCTCCTCTGCGCTCAGCGGCGTTCGCGGCGGCGGTCGTCGCGCTCGTCGCGTTTCTGCATCTGGATGGACGGGCCTTCCTCGTGCTCGTCGACCTTGATGGTCATGACGCGCATGACGTCGTCGTGCAGGCGCATCAGGCGCTCCATCTCCTGCACGGCGTCCGACGGGGCGTCGGTGCGCAGGAAGGCGTAGTGGCCCTTGCGGTTCTTGTTGATCTTGTAGGCCATCGTCTTGACGCCCCAGTACTCGCTGTCGACGAGCTTGCCGCCGTTGTCGGCGAGGACGGTTCCGAAATGTTCGATGAGACCTTCGGCCTGCGCGTTGGACAGATCCTGACGCGAGATGAAGACATGCTCGTAAAGCGGCATGTGCACTCCGTTCATGTTCAGGCGCATTTCATAGGGTCCGGGCCAGCCCTTCCGCCCCGGATCCACGAGAGGCTGCGCGATTGAAAGATTGTCGCGGAAGGTTGCGCGGGCATAGTGCGGATCGCGGCGCGATGCAAGCGCTGCGCCGGCCGCGTCGGGGCGCGCGGGGTCATTGCACCCCTGCGCGGGCGATTGTAAGCCCTTGGGTCAACGTAAGCCACGACAGGGAGGCGTCATGAGCCTTGCATTCCTCTTTCCCGGGCAGGGGGCGCAGACGATCGGCATGGGCCGCGACCTGGCGCAGGCGTACCCCGCCGCGCGCGCGGTCTTCGACGAGGTCGACGAGGCCCTGGGCGAGAAGCTGTCCGCACTGATCTGGGACGGCGAGATCGACCAGCTGACGCTGACCCGCAACGCGCAGCCGGCGCTGATGGCGACGTCGATCGCGGCCTTGCGCGCGCTCGAAGCCGAGGGTCTGACGGTGGACGCGGCGGCCTTCGTGGCGGGGCATTCGCTGGGCGAGTATTCCGCGCTGACGGCGGCGGGCGCCTTCACGGTTGCGGATGCCGCGCGCCTGCTGCGGCTGCGCGGCACCGCGATGCAGGACGCGGTCGCGCCGGGCGAGGGCGCCATGGCGGCGATCCTGGGGCTGGACCTGGACGCGGTGCGCAAGCTTGCCGCCGACGCGGCGCAGGGCGACGTCTGCGAGGCGGCCAACGACAACGATCCCGCGCAGGTGGTGATCTCGGGCGACGCGGCGGCGGTGGAACGCGCGGTCGAGGCGGCCAAGGGCGCGGGCGCCAAGCGCGCGCTGATGCTTCCGGTGAGCGCGCCGTTCCATTGCGCGCTGATGGCGCCCGCCGCCGACGCGATGGCCGAGGCCCTGGGCGCGGTCGAAATCCGCGCGCCGCGCGTGCCGGTGGTGGCCAACGTCACCGCCGAGGCCGTGTCGCACCCCGCGCGCATCCGCGACCTGCTTGTCGAGCAGGTGTGCAGCGCCGTGCGCTGGCGCGAATCCGTGACGTGGATGGCCGGGCAGGGCGTGACCGAGTTCTGGGAGATCGGCGCCGGAAAGGCCTTGTCGGGCATGGTCCGCCGGATCGAGAAGACTGCGGCGACGCGCACCATCGGCACCGCCGACGAGGTCAGGGCCGCCGCAGAAGCGCTGGCTGGCTGAACGCACAAGGAGGAGAGCAGGGATGTTCGATCTGACGGGAAAGACGGCGCTGATCACCGGCGCCTCGGGTGGCATCGGCGGCGCGATCGCCACGGTGCTGCACGGCGCGGGCGCGACGGTGGCCCTTTCGGGCACGCGCGAGGCGCCGCTGCAGGAACTGGCCGAGACACTGGGTGCCCGCGCGCACGTGCTGCCCTGCAACCTATCGGACGCCGAGGCGGTCAACGCGCTGCCCAAGCAGGCGGCCGAGGCGATGGGCGGCGTCGACATCCTGATCAACAACGCCGGCATCACCCGCGACAACCTGTTCATGCGCATGTCCGAGGACGAGTGGTCCAGCGTGCTCGAGGTTAACTTGACCGCGACCTACCGGCTGTCGAAGGGCGTGCTGCGCGGCATGATGAAGGCGCGCTGGGGCCGCATCGTGAACATCAGCTCGGTCGTCGGCGCCACGGGCAACCCGGGGCAGGGCAACTACGCCGCCGCCAAGGCCGGCGTGATCGGCATGTCCAAGTCGCTGGCCTACGAGGTGGCGGGGCGCGGGATCACCGTGAACGCGGTGGCGCCCGGCTTCATCGAGACGGCGATGACCGACAAGCTGACGGACGACCAGAAGGCGCAGATCCTGGGGCAGATTCCGTCCGGCCGGATGGGCCGCCCCGAAGAGATCGCGGCGGCGGTCCTGTACCTCGCAAGCGCGGAAGCCGCCTATGTCACAGGCACCACCTTGCATGTGAACGGCGGTATGGCGATGCTGTAATCGACGGCGCAAGGCGCGGGCGGGAAAGCGTTTGCCATCCCCGTCGCCTGTGCTATAGGCGCCGCAGCTTTCCGGCCGGAACGGGATACCGTTCCGTGCCGCTCCCGTCGGACGGGAACGAAGCCGCCCGCAAGGGCTAGATATCCCGCCCGGGCGAGGCGAGGAAAACCGGGTCCGAATGACCCAACGAGCGAGGAAGAGACATGAGCGACATCGCGGATCGCGTTAAGAAGATTGTGGTCGAGCACCTGAACGTCGAAGAAGAGAAGGTCACCGAGGGTGCATCCTTCATCGACGACCTGGGCGCGGACAGCCTCGACACCGTCGAGCTGGTCATGGCCTTCGAGGAAGAGTTCGGCATCGAGATCCCCGACGACGCGGCAGAGACCATCCAGACGGTCGGCGACGCGGTCAAGTTCATCAAGGAAGCGCAGTAAGCGCCTTTCCGAAGACCGGTTTTCAAGCGGCGCGCCCCTTCGGGCGCGCCGTTTTCGTTTGGCGGAGACCCGAGCCGCCGCGATGCCGCCCGCGCGGGCCCGGCCGGGACGCGGGACCGGGCCCGCACGGCGGGAGGACGGGGGGCTTGGCGCCGCACCCGCGGGATACTTCCGGACGGTTGCCGGCGGGGAGACGGGCGGGGGCGTGTTTGCGGTCGCAGGGCCGGCCGTCGGGCTCAGCCTTCGGCCTTTTCCCGCATCTTCGCCGCGTCCCACAGCGCGTCCATCTCGGCGTGGTCGCTGTCCTCGGGGCGGCGGCCCTGCCGGGCCAGCGCGGCCTCGATCGCGCCGAAGCGGCGCGTGAACTTGGCATTGGCGCGGCGCAACGCGGCCTCGGGGTCGATGTCGAGGTGCCGGGCGAGGTTCGCCATCACGAACAGCAGGTCGCCGAACTCCTCTTCGCGGTGATCGGGGTCGGTGGCCTCGCGCAGCTCCTGCGCCTCTTCCACGATCTTGTCGATCACCTGGTCCGTCTCGGGCCAGTCGAACCCCACGCGCGCGGCGCGTTTCTGCAGCTTGACCGCGCGCATCAGCGCCGGCAGGCCATGTGCCACGCCGTCGAGCACGCCCTTCTGGGCCTTGTCCGCGCGCTCGGCGGCCTTGATCGCCTCCCAGTCGGCGGTCTGCTGCTCGGCGGACTTGTCGCGCGACTCGTCGCCGAAGACGTGGGGGTGCCGCGCGACCATCTTGTCGGCCATGGTGTTGGCCACGTCGTGGAAGTCGAAAAGCCCGCGTTCCGAGGCCATCTGCGCGTGGAACACCGACTGGAACAGCAGGTCGCCCAGCTCTCTGCGCAGCTCGTCCCAGGCCTCGCGTTCGATCGCGTCGGCGACCTCGTAGGCTTCCTCGATCGTGTAGGGGGCGATGGAGGCGAAATCCTGTTCCAGGTCCCACGGGCAGCCGGTTTCGGGGTCGCGCAGGCGCCGCATGATCTCGAGCAGCCGGGGCAGGCCGCCGTCGGGGTCGTGGATCAGGTCGTCTGATTTCGGATCGGTCATTCGGGCCTCTGCTCGTCTCGCGCGCCAAGGGATGGGCCACCGGGGCCGCGGAGTCCAGCGCGCGGCCTCTGGACCTGGGCCGTGGCGCCGCCTACCACGGGCGCGACAATTCCGGAGGCCCGCCATGGCGCTTGAAGACGCGAAGACACAGATCGACCACGCCTTTACCCGCGACGACCTGAAGGGGCCGTCCTTCGAGAACGTCTTTGCCGGCGCGCCGTCCTTCCTGCGCCGCCGCTACACCAAGGACCTGCGCGGGGTCGACGTCGCGGTGACGGGCCTGCCCTTCGACCAGGCGGTGACCAACCGGCCCGGCGCCCGGCTTGGCCCCCGCGCGGTGCGCGAGGCGTCGCTGCTGCAGCCCTGCGACGCGCCCTACGGCTGGGGCTACGACGTGCTGAGCGAGTTCGCCATCGCCGATCACGGGGACATGGCCTTCGACTACGCGATGCCGTCGAAGGTGCCCGCGCAGATCGAGGCGCATGTGGGCGGCATCCTCGACGCCGGCGCGGCCTGCTTCGCCATCGGCGGCGACCATTCCGTGACGCTGGGCTGCCTGCGGGCGCACGCGGCGAAGCACGGGCCCCTGTCGGTGATCCAGTTCGACGCGCATACCGACACCTGGGTCGACGACGACCCGGCGCGCGTCGATCACGGCACGTTCATGTACACGGCCGTGAAGGAAGGCATCGTCGACCCGACGCGCTCGGTCCAGATCGGCATCCGCACGGACAACCCGGACACGCTGGGGTTCCACATCATCGACGCGCCGCGGGTCCACGCGCAGACCCTCGCCGAGACCGCGGCGCAGGCCCGCGCGGTGGTGGGCGACGCGCCGTGTTACCTGACCTTCGACATCGACGCGCTGGACCCGGCCTTCGCGCCGGGCACCGGCACGCCGGTCTGGGGCGGGCTGGCCAGCCATCAGGCGGCGGCGATCCTGCGTGGCCTCGCGGGGATCGACCTGAAGGGCGGGGACGTGGTCGAGGTCTCTCCACCCTATGACCACGCGGGCGTCACCGCGACCGCCGCGGCGCACGTGATGACCGAGCAGCTGTGCCTGTGGAGCTGGACGCGCCGCTGAGCGGGGCGGCGCCCGGCGCCGTGCCGGGGCTTCCAAAGACGCGCGTTTCGTGCCATGCCGACGATGGTCGCGACGCGGTCGCGGCTCTTGCCCCTGAACCCGGTGGACCCTGTCTTGCGCATGATCTTCTACATCATCGTTATCGTGATCATCGGCGGCCTGGCGTGGATCCGGCTCGCGCCGTCGGACCCGGACACGTGGAACGTGGACCCTCAGGTGACCGCCGACCAGGATCTGGCGAACGGCGTCCGACGCCGCATCCCGGGCGGCGAGGTGACCTTTCGGGCGCTGCACGACATCATCCTGACAACGCCCCGCACCGAACTGCTGGCCGGCGGCCCGGACCAGGAGCGCGCCACCTACGTCACCCGCAGCAAGTGGATGGGATTCCCCGACTACACCACGATCCAGCGCGGCGACGGCCAGGTCGAGCTGTACGCGCGCTCGCGCTTCGGCAGAAGCGACATGGACGTGAATCGGACCCGGGTGCAGGGCTGGCTGAACCAGCTGCGCGACCAGGCAGAGCAGGGTTGACCGCCTCGCGCCGCCGGGCCATCCACGCGCCATGATCCCGCAGGACCGACTTCAGCAGATCCGCGAACGGCTCGAATACGTCGAGGCGCGCATGTCGCAGGGTGGTGGCGACATCGCGACGCTTGGCCGCGAATATGCCGAGCTGCGCCCGGTGGTCGACCGGATCGCCGAGTGGGAGCGCCTGCAGGCGGACATCGCCGAGGCCGAGGCGATGCTGTCCGACCCCGAGATGCGCGAACTGGCCGAGGACGAGCTGCCCGCGCTGCGCGCGCGCCTGCCCGAGGTCGAGCACGCGGTGCAGCTGGCGCTGCTGCCGCGCGACGCGGCCGATGCGCGGCCCGCGATGCTGGAGATCCGTCCCGGCACCGGCGGCGAGGAGGCGGCGCTGTTCGCGGGTGACCTCGCCCGCATGTACCAGCGCTACGCCGAGGCGAAGGGCTGGGTCTGGGACGTGGTCGAAGAGGTGCATTCCGAGCTGGGGGGGCTGCGCGAGCTGGTGGTGCGCATCGCCGGCGACGGCGTGTTCGCCCGGCTGAAGTTCGAGTCCGGCGTGCACCGGGTGCAGCGCGTGCCCGAGACCGAGAGCGGCGGGCGCATTCACACCTCGGCCGCGACGGTCGCGGTCCTGCCCGAGGCGGCCGAGGTCGACATCTCGATCGACCCGAACGACCTGCGGATCGATACGATGCGCAGTTCCGGCGCGGGCGGGCAGCACGTGAACACGACCGATTCCGCAGTCCGGATCACCCACATTCCCAGCGGGATCGTCGTCACCAGCTCCGAGAAGTCGCAGCACCGCAATCGCGAGATCGCCATGCAGGTGCTGCGCGCGCGGCTGTTCGACGCCGAGCGGCAGCGCGCCGCCACGGAACGCGCCGATGCGCGCAAGGCGCAGGTGGGGACCGGGGACCGCTCGGAACGCATCCGCACCTACAACTTCCCGCAGGGGCGCCTGACGGATCACCGGATCGGGCTGACGCTCTACCGGCTCGACCAGATCATCGGGGGCGATCTGGACGAGGTGATCGACGCGCTGATCTCGGAACACCAGGCGGCGCAACTGGCCGAGATGCAGGACTGAGGCGGTGACCGCGCGGGCGCAAAGCCTGCTGGCCGAGGCCACGGCCCGGCTGCAGGCGGCGGGCGTGCCCGACGCCGCGCGCGACGCGCGCCGCCTGCTGGCGCACGCGCTGGGGGTGGCGCAGGGGCGGCTGACGCTGGTGCTGGGCGACCCGGTGACTGCGGATGGCGCGGCGCGGTTCGACGCGCTGGTGGCGCGCCGTTCGGCGCGCGAGCCCGTCAGCCACCTGACCGGCACGCGTACCTTCTGGGGGCGGGACTTCATCGTGACGCCGGACGTGCTCGACCCGCGCCCCGAGACCGAGACCCTTGTCGCCGCGGCCTTGCAGGCGCCGTTCGCGCGCGTGCTGGACCTTGGCACCGGGTCGGGTTGCATCCTGCTGACATTGCTGGCCGAACGGCCCGTGGCGCGCGGCGCCGGCTGCGACCTGTCCGAGGCGGCACTGGCGGTCGCGGCGCGCAACCGGGAGGCGCTCGGGCTCGGCGACCGCGCGACGCTGCGTGCCGGGGACTGGTTCGCGGCGCTGGAGGCAGGCACCGCGCGCTTCGACCTGATCGTGTCGAACCCGCCCTACATCGCGGCGTCGGAAATGCCCGCGCTGGCGCCCGAGACGCGCGATCACGAGCCGCGCGGCGCGCTGACCGACGAGGGCGACGGGCTGGCCGCCTACCGCACGATCGCCGCCGGCGCGGGGGCGTGGCTGGTGCCGGGCGGGCGGCTGATGGTCGAGATCGGCCCGACGCAGGCGGGCGCGGTCGCGGCGCTTTTCGGCGGCGCGGGGCTGGCCGACGTGGCGGTTCTGCCCGACATGGACGGCCGCGACCGCGTCGTCGTGGCCACGGCACCCCGCTAAGGCGTGAAAAATACGCACAAAGCCGTGCAACGCGCCGTTCTGCACTTGTTTCCGCCTGCCACGTGTGATTTACCCAAGATGTTCGCACGGTGGATCGCCTGTCTCAGGCCTCCCGTCGGACGGCAAGCCGAACAGCCCGTGATCGCAGACCTTGGCGCCCGATGCGCCTTCGCGATCGCCGCACAGTCGAAACCCGGACTGGAATTACACACGTATGCGTTCATCCAAATCCCGCTCGCGGTCGAAGAACAACCGCAACCGCAGCAATACGCTGGGCAACGTCGTCAACCGCGTGTTCGACAGCAGCGGCCCCGAGGGCAAGGTGCGCGGCACGCCGCAGCAGATCATCGACAAGTACAACCAGCTGGCGCGTGACGCCTGGTTGGCCAACGACCGCGTCGCGGCCGAGAACTTCCAGCAGCACGCCGAACACTACCTGCGAATGCTGGCCGAGGCGCAGCGCGAGCAGGACGCCAAGCGCGAGCAGCAGGAACGTGAGAACCGCGAGCGCCAGGCCCAGCAGGAACGCGAGAACCGCGAGCGCCAGGCGCAGCGCGACCGCGAGCGCGCCGAGCGCGAGGCCCAGCAGGGAGACCGCCAGCCGTTCGACGGAAATGACGGCGGCCGGCAGGACCAGGGCGGTCAGCCTTCCGACCAGGACGCGCGCCAGGGCAATCGACGCGGCGACGAGTCCTTCGAGGTCCGGGGGGAGGAGACCGAGGGCGGACTGGTCGAGACGCCGGAAAGCGCCTCGACCGAGGACAAGCCGCGCAAGCCGCGCGCCCCGCGCAAGCCGCGCCGCAAGCCCGACGAGGGCGGCCAGAACCAGCCGGACCAGGGCCAATCGGACCAGGGCCAGGGCGACCAGGAACGCGCCGGTCAGGACCAGGCCGATCAGGGCCGTGGCGACGACGAGGCGCCCCGCCCCAAGCCGCGCCGCACGCGCAAGCCCGCGGCCCGCAAGGATGGCGACGAGCAGACGCGCGCTCCGGCCGACAACGCGGCCTCGGACGCGGCGGAGTGATCCTGCCGTCCCGGTGATCGGTCGATCCCGGGACGGTGGCCATCACCTTTTCCAAACCCATTCCAGACCTATTCGAAAGTGCGCGCCAGCGCGCAGAACGCCTCGATCGAAACCTGCTCGGCGCGTTCTGTCGGCGGAATCCCGACGGCGCGCAGGCGATCCTCGATATCCGGGGCGAGCCCCTTCAACGCGGCGCGCAGCATCTTGCGCCGCTGGTTGAATGCCGTCGCCACCACCCGTTGCAACACCTGCGGGTCCGCAGGATAGCGCGGCGCGTCGAGCGCGGTCAGGTGCACCACGGCCGAGCTGACCTTGGGCGGGGGTGAGAACGCCCCCGGCGGCAGGCGCAGGGCGATGCGCGCGTCGCAACGCCACTGGGCCAGCACCGCGAGCCGGCCATAGGCCTTGCCGCCGGGCTGCGCAACGATCCGCTCGGCCACTTCCTGCTGGAACATCAGCGTCAGCGAGCGCCATTTCGGCGGCCATTCGCGCGGCGTCAGCCAGCGCACCAGAAGCTCGGTGCCGACGTTGTAGGGCAGGTTGGCGCAGATCGCGTAAGGCGGGCGCAGGTGCTCGGCCGGATCGATCTCCAGCGCGTCGGCCTCGATCACCTCGAGCCGTCCCGGGTAGGCCTCGGCGATCTCGGCCAGCGCGGGCAGGCAGCGGCTGTCCTTCTCGACCGCCAGAACCTTGCGCGCGCCCTCGGCCAGAAGCCCGCGGGTCAACCCGCCGGGGCCGGGGCCGACCTCGAGCACGTCCGTGTCCGACAGGTCGCCCGCGATGCGCGCGATTCGCGCCGTCAGGTTCAGGTCCAGCAGGAAGTTCTGCCCCAGCGACTTGCGCGCCGAAAGGCCGTGCTGCGCGATGACATCGCGCAGGGGCGGCAGGGAATCGATGCCGCTCATGCGTGCGCCTGGGCCGCGTCAGGGCGACGGGCCTTCATGCGCTTCCCCCGGCCATGCGCCACGCCATCCGCAGCGCCTCGACCGTCGAGGAAGGGTTGGCCCGGCCGGTGCCGGCGATGTCGAAGGCGGTGCCGTGATCGGGCGAGGTGCGCACGAAGGGCAGGCCCAGCGTCACGTTCACGCCGCGGTCGAAATCCAGCGTCTTGATCGGGATCAGCGCTTGGTCGTGGTACATCGCCACCGCCGCGTCGTAGCGCGCGCGGGCGCTCGCGTGGAACATCGTGTCGGCCGAAAGCGGCCCGGCGATGTCGAAGCCCTCGGCGCGCAGGCGGTCGAGCACGGGGGTGATGATCTCGATCTCCTCGCGGCCCATGCGGCCGCCTTCGCCCGCATGGGGGTTGAGGCCGGCGACCGCGATGCGCGGCTCGGGCACGCGGAATTGCGCGCGCAGCGCCTCGTGGGTGATGCGGATGCGCTTTTCCAGCCGCTCGGGCGTGAGGGCGGCGAAGACGTCGCGCAGCGCCACGTGGATCGTCGCCGGCACCACGCGCAGCTGGTCCGAGGCGAGCATCATCACCACCTCGTCGGCGCCGGCGAGATCGGCGAGGAACTCGGTATGGCCGGGAAAGGCGAAACCGGCGCCCTCGGCCAGCGCCTGCTTGTGGATCGGCAGCGTGCACAGCGCCGAGGCCCGCCCGGAGCGGACCTCGGCCACGCCGCGGGTGATCGCCTCGACCACGCCGGCGGCGTGGGCAGGCTGCGCGCGGCCGGGCACGCGGGGGCCGACGAGGCGCAGCGGCAGGACCGGCAGCGTGTCGGCGGGAATGCCCGCGGCCTGCGCGGGGCCGTCGATGGCGGCGTGCTCGATGGTGCCGGGCAGGTGGTCGGGGTCGCCGATCAGGAAGAACGGCACCGAGCCGCCCAGCACGCGGCGGGCGGCCTCGGCCAGTTCGACGCCGATACCGGCGGGTTCGCCGCAGCTGACCGCGACCGGCGCGGTCATCGCTCGACGATGCGGGCGTCGGCGCGCAGCTGCGCGAGGTAGCCTTCGGCCTGTTCCTGCAGGCGCTGGTTGCGCAGGTTCACGCCGAATTGCTGCCGGTCCACGTCGGCGTTCACCGCCGGCGTGCGGCCGCAGAGCATCAGGAAGACCAGCGTCTGCCCGTCCGCGCGCGTCAGCGCGGTCGAGACCTCGCCCGCGTCGAGCTTGGACAGTTCCAGCGCGATGTCGGTGGGCAGCTGTTCCGGCGGCAAGGTCTGGCGGTCCAGCACCTCGGCCGGCTGGCCCTGGGCGACGCCGTAGAGGTCGTCGCAGCGGTCGACGCGGGCGGCCAGCGCGCGGGCGCGGGCCAGCGTTTCGGCCGAGCGGCCGCCGGGCATGTAGTAGGCCGCGTATTCCACGGCGCCGATCTCGGGCGCGTCATAGCCGGCTTCCTCGATGTCGCGCAGCTGGAACAGCGCCACGGCGCCCTCGATCGGCAGCGGATCGGTGACTTCGCCGGGCTTCAGCGCCAGCACCAGCGGCCGCAGCGCGGGGGGCAGTTCCTCGAGCGCGCGCCAGGGCAGACGGCCGCCCTGGTCGCGCGTGGCGGTGGCCGAGAAGCGCCGGGCCTGGGCCGAGAAGGCGGCCTCGGAGTCGAGTTCGGAGATGCGCTCGGCGCGGGCGCGGACCTCGTCGGCGGTCTGCGGCGTGATCGGCATGATGATCTCGGACAGCAGGACGCGGACGTTGCTGCCGCCGCCGCCGCTCGACAGGGCGCGGTCGATCTCGTCCTCGGAGACGGCGGATTGACGGGCGAAGCGCTGGCGCACCAACTCGCGCCAGGCGACGCCGGCGCGCACGAAATCGCGGAAGGTCTCCTCGGCGACGCCGCGCTGCGCGAGTGCGGCGGTGAACTCCTCGCGCGACAGGTTGGCGCGGCCGGCGAACTCCTCCATGCCCTCCAGCACGTCCTGTTCCTCGGGGCGGATGCCGGCCTGCGCGGCGGCCTCGAGCCGCAGGCGGTCATCGATCAGCTGCTCGCGCGCGAGCGCCTGCAGGTCGCCGGGGGCGTTCAGCACGCCCAGCATCAGGGCGCGCTGCTGCAGTTCGTAGCCGGTGATGACCTGGTCGTTGACGGTGAGGGCGGGGGCGAAGAGCCCCTGCTGCGCAACCGCCGTCACGGGCGCCAGGGCAAGCGTGCCGGCCAGGGCCAGCGGGGCAAGCGCACCGGCCACGGCCAGCCGGGCGAGGAAACGGGTGGCTACGAGCATGAAGGTCGGATCTCCTTGGCGGGACCGCCCGTGGAAAAGCCCAGCAGGGCGACGGACAGGTCGAAATCGGTGGACGGCTCCACGTTGGCGGAGGAGGCGTAGCGGCGGGTGGCCGAAAGCCCCACCTCGACGCATCGGGTCCGGTATTGCAGCCCCAGCCCCACACGGTCAAGGCGCTGGCCGGCCAGATCGTAACGCCACTCGGTCGAGCCGAGCCAGTTCGGCGTCACCTGGTAGGCCGCGTCGAGCGTCCATTCGGACTGCGCCTCGTCGCGTTCCTCGTCGGTGTCGGTGACCAGCAGAACGTAGGACGCGCCGAGCTCGATGCGGTCGTTCGACCAGGCGGCGCGGGCCTCGGCCTTGGAGATGCGCGCCGTGTCGTCCAGCAGGCCGCGCGCCGAGATCGACAGCCCGTTGGTGCTGGCGAAGCGCCCGGCGATCAGCGTGTCCGAGGTTTCGCCCTGCAGGCCCGAGGAACGCGTGAACGCCTCGTCGGCCTCGTCGCGCCAGACCTGGCCGATCGTCAGCGCGGCGGTCCAGCCGGCGGGGGCGCGGTGCATCATGCGCAGCCCGGCGGCCAGCGTAGCGCCGTGTTCGCGCCGGTCGGCGGCGGGAAAGCGCGAGAGGCTCAGCAGGTTTGCCTCGTCGAACTCGACCCGGGTGCTTTCGTCGTTGGGGTTCTCGGGGCGCGTTCCGCCGACCCAGCCCAGCTGGACCACCGGTTCGACCAGCGTGCGCGACCCGCCCGCACCGCCGCGCGCGAAGGGCCAGCGCAGATCGACGGCGACGCCGGGGGTGGCGGCGCTGACGCGTTCCGGCGAGGTGGCATCCTGCCGGATCTCGAAATGGTCGAGCCAGAGATGCGTCGAGACTCCCGCGCGCAGGCCCAGAGGCAACGTCCAGCGGTCGCGCCAGCTGATCGCGGCGTTGAGGCGGGCAAGGTCGCGGCCGTCGACGACATCGTCGGAATCGCCGGTGTCGATGTCGGTCGAGGAGTAACGGTAATGCCCGTGCGCGATCCCGTCGACGCGGATCTCACCGCCGATCAGGGCGGGGAAGTACCGCCGCTGGTAGCGGATGTCGCCGACGATGGTGGGCTGGGTGTCGTTGTCCTCGGCCTCGCGCAGGGACTGGTAATGGACCAGCGCGGACTGGAACAGGCTGTCGCGGCGGGCGCGCGTCAGCGTGACGGTGCTGTCCAGCCGGTCCGTGCCGGTGATGCCGTAATCGTTCAGGTAGGCGGCATCCGTGACCAGTTTCGCATCGAAGTCCAGCGTGAAGCCCCGCGGCAGGGTGAATGCGCCCTCGGCGAACAGGTAACCGCGCGCCTCGTCTGTTTCACGCGTGTCGCGCGACACGGCGCCGTTGACAAGAAGGTCGCCGTTGACGAAGGCGCGCCGGTAGCGGAATTCCAGCGTCCTCGTCTTGGACGACAGGTAGGGCGTCAGGGTGACGTCCTGGTGGTCGCCGATGGGAATGAAATAGGGGATCTTGATGCCGAAGCCCAGCAGGGTCGAACTGCGCAGCGTCGGGAACAGGAAGCCGCGCGCGCGCTCCAGCGTGGGGTCGGGCACGCGCAGTCGCGGCAGGTAGAAGACCGGCACGTCGAGCACGCGCAGCTGCGCGTCGTCGAAGTAGATCTGCTGTTCGAGCTGGTCGTGGACGACGCGAGAGGCGCGGATCGACCACAGCGGCGCGCGCCCGGCGCAGATCTGGCACGAGGTCACGGCGACGCGCGACAGGGCGTTGTAGCGGCCGTCGACGCGCCGCGCCTCGACCGCGGCAAGCTGAAGCTGGTCGTCGAGGACGATGCGCGCGCCGGCCAGCAGCCCGTTGCGGAAGCCCTCGTCCAGCTCGGCCGCCGAGGCCAGGATGGTGACGCGGCCGCTTTCGTCGGTGATGCGGATGGGCCCCTCGATCGACAGGAGCCCGGCCTCCTGATCGTACACGACGCGGCTGGCCTGAAGGCGCGTGCCGTCGGACAGCGCCTCGACGTTGCCGCTGGCGATCAGCCGGCTGTCGTTCTCGACCAGCACGGTGTCGGCGACCAGGATGGCCGCGTCGACCGCCCGGTCCTGCTGCGCGCGCGCGGGCAGGCCGAGCGCGAGAAGCGCTGCAAAAGCCAGGATCAGCCGCATGGTCAGCCATCCTCCATCTGAAGGACGAGGCCCAGCGCCAGCAGCAGCGACGCCACCGGCGGCACCCAGGCGGCGAGCGTCGGGGCAAGCTGGCCGTTCTCGCCCATGATCTGCGCGAAGTTGCGCACGTAATAGAGACCGAAACCCAGCAGCACCGCCGAGAGGACCGCAAGACCGGTGCGCGCACCGCGGGCGGGGCGCATGGTGAAGGCCGCGCCGATCAGCACCATGGCGACCAGGAAGATCGGGCGCGCGAGCTCCATCTGCAGCCAGACCAGGTGCCGGCGGGCCGAGAAGCCGGCGGACTGAAGGTCGGCGATGAAGGCCGGCAGGTCCCAGATGGCCACGTCCTCGGGCCGGCCGAAGCGGTCGCGTATGTTCTCCTGCGTGAGGGTCGAGGGCAGGGTCAGCGTTTCGTGGTCGCGCGCGCCGAGCTGCGGGTTCAGGCCCGCGGTCAGCGGCCAGACGGTCGCGTCGCGCAAGAGCCACGCGCCGGGTTCCAGCGCGGCCTCACGCGCGACGATGCGCCGGTCGGGGCCGCCGCCGGGCGCGTAGGTGACGACGTCGACGTCGTAGAGCACCGTCGCCTCGGGATTGGCGCGGGCGGCACGGATCACCGCGCGGCCGTCGTCGCCGCCCTGGCGCAGCCACAGCCCCTCGGCCCCGATCGACAGGGTCGGCACCTCGCCCGAGCGCATCTCCTCGCTCAGGTTCGCGTAGCGCTGCGAGGTCGCCGCGACGATGGGGTTCATCATCGCCACGGTCAGCCCGCCGATCACCGCCGCGACCAGTACGGGGGCCGCCAGCACGACCAGCCCCGACCGCCCCGACGCCCGCGCGACCACCAGTTCGGACGACCGCGCCAGCGCCAGGAACAGCGCGATGGTCGACAGGATCATCACCAGCGGCATGATCTGGTAGAGGCCGGCGGGCAGCTTCAGCAGCGACAGCAGTGCCACCTGCGCGAAGACCATGTCCGGCTCGGCCGCGCGCAGTTCCTCGATCAGGTCCAGCAGGAACTGGAACAGGCCGAAGATCGCCAGCACCGACAGGAAGGTCCACAGGAAGCGGCGGGCGAAGTAGGAGTGCAGGATCATGCGGGCGCCCGTGCCGCGCGGCGGCGCGCCCCTGCGAAGGGGTTGGAGGCGCGCGCCAGCAGCACGACGACCATGAGCAGGCCCACCACGGACGGCAGGTAGATCAGCGGCCACAGCCGCGCATCCGTGCGCACCGGGTCGGTCACCACGCTTTCCACCAGCTTGATGATGACCAGCAGAAGGATGGCGCCCACGATCCGCCGCCCCACGCCGAACCGCGAGAACGTGCCCGAGTTCAGCGCCGCGAAGCCCACCAGCGCGGCGACCAGCGCCAGGATCGGCTGCTGGAAGCGCATGTGCGCCTCTTCCAGCACCTCGCCGACGGATTTTCGGCCCTGTTCGGCCGAGCGCTCGGGATGGGTCAGCAATTCCCAGGTGGGAATGAACTCGATCCGGCGCCGGCCGGAGGCTTCGCGCTCGACCAGCCCGGAGACGTCGTAGGTGAGATCGGTGAAGGTGGTGGTCGACAGGCGGCGCGCCGCCACGTCCAGCGTCTGTGCCAGCCCGGCGACCATCAGCAGCTTCGGCCCCTCGTCGTCGCGCACCACGTAGGCGCGCTCGGCGGTGTAGGTGACCTCGCGCGCCGGATTGCGGCGGTCGGCCAGCAGGACGTCGGACAGCTCTCCCTCGGGCGAGATCTCGCGCATGTAGAGGGTGACACCGCGGATCGGGTGCAGGAAGGTGCCCTCGCGCAGGAGCCGCGCGCTGACCGAGCCCGAGATCTCGGCCTCGCGCTCGCGCAGCTGTTCGCGCGCGGCCGGGATCAGCGCGTGGGTCAGCACCGCCGTCATCAGCATGACCAGCACGCCGAAGACCATCACGGGCCGCGCCAGCCGCCACGGCGACAGCCCCGCGGCCTGCACCACGGTCAGCTCGGATTCGTTGGACAGGCGGTTGGCGACGTAGACGGCCGCGGCGAAGGCCGCCATGGGCAGCACCAGCGCCACCACCTGCGGCAGCGACAGCGCGGTGAATTCCAGGAAGATGCCTGCGGAATGGCCGTCGGCAATCAGCCGGTCGAACAGGATCACGGCCCGGTTCACCCAGTAGACCGCGACCAGCACCAGGGCGAAGAAGCCGAACAGGACCATCAGTTGCGACAGGACGTATCTGTCGAATCTCTGCAAGCGGCACGCCCCCCGAAGCCCGGATCTGCGGCGACGCTACCGGATCGGGCGGGGCAGGGAAAGGCGGCTCTGGCCATCCGGGGCGGGGCGGATTACCTGTTGTCGCGTCATCTTCAGGAGGGACAGCATGACCGAGCTGCGCGCAATCGCTTTCGAACCCGTGGATCTGGACGCATTGGCGGAGGCCGAGGGGCGCGTCGCGGTGACGGTCGCCCCCGACGGCACGATGTCGCCCGGGGCGCGGCGGCTGAACCGGCTGACCAAGGGCGCGGTGGCGCGCGCGCTGGAAAGCGACGGCTGGGAGAAGCTGGCCGAGGGCGACGCGATGGCGTTGGGCTTTCCCGCCGGCATGGCGGCCGAGGGCGTCGATCTGGTCAAGCTGTCGCGCCGGCCCGACGTCGCCAATGCGCGCAAGGCCGGGGCGTCGGTGGCGGCGCGGGCGGGCGACGCCGCCGTGCTGCTGGTGACCGAGTCCACCGCGCGGCCCGAGGAAATCGCGCTGGGTCTGGCCCTGCGCGGCTACGCGTTCGGCGCCCGCAAGTCCGAGGCGCCCAAGGCGCGCGGCGCCGCGCGCGTGATGGTCAAGGACGCCGAGGCGGCGCAGGCGGCTTGGGAAGTCTCGCGCGCGGTGGCCGAGGGCGTGTTCTTCACCCGCGACCTGATCTCAGAGCCGGCCAACGTGCTGACCACGACCGAGTTCGCCGACCGCCTGCTGGCGCTGAAGGAGCTGGGCGTCGAGGTCGAGGTGTTGGACGAGGACCGCATGGCCGAGCTGGGCATGGGCGCGCTGCTCTGCGTGGGCCAGGGCTCGCACAGCCCGTCGAAGACCGTGATCATGCGCTGGAAGGGCGGGCAGGGCGACCCGCTGGCGCTTGTCGGCAAGGGCGTCGTTTTCGACACCGGCGGCATCAGCCTCAAGCCAGCGCACGGCATGGAGGATATGACCATGGACATGGGCGGCGCTGGCGTCGTCGCGGGCGTGATGAAGACGCTGGCGCTGCGCAAGGCGAAGGCGAACGTCGTGGGCCTGGTGGGGCTGGTCGAGAACATGCCTTCGGGCAACGCGGTGCGGCCGGGCGACATCGTCACTTCGATGAAGGGCGACACGATCGAGGTGATCAACACCGACGCCGAGGGGCGGCTGGTTCTGGCGGATGTCCTTTGGTACGCGCAGGAGCACGAGAAGCCGGCCGCGATCGTCGACCTGGCAACGCTGACCGGCGCCGCGATCATCGCTCTGGGGCACGAGAACGCGGGCGTTCTGGCCAATGACGACGACTTGGCGGGCGCCTTCCTGAAGGCCGCGGGGACCGAGGGCGAGGGCGCGTGGCGCCTGCCGCTGGGCAAGGCTTATGACGAGCAGCTGAAGTCGATGAAGGCCGACATGAAGAACACCGGCGGGCGGCCCGCGGGCACGATCACCGCGGCGCAGTTCCTCAAGCGGTTCGTCAAGGACGACATGCCCTGGGTGCACCTGGACATCGCCGGCGTGGCGCAGGTGTCGAAGGACACTGCGTTGGCGCCCAAAGGCGCGACCGGTTGGGGCGTCATGGCGCTGGACCGGCTGGTGCGGGACCGGTTCGAGGGCTGAGTTGGGCGCCGCGTATTTCTACCACCTGACGCGGCGGTCGCTGGACGCGACCCTGCAGGCCCTGCTGGAGCGGTCGCTTCAGCAGGGCTGGCGCGTCGCGGTGCGCGGCACCGACGCCGAGCGGCTGGCCTGGCTGGATGCGAAACTGTGGGACGGGCCGCAGGAGTCGTTCCTGCCGCATGGGCTGGCGGGCGGGCCGCACGACGCCGATCAGCCGATCCTGCTGACGCTGACCGCGCGGGCCGCGAACGAACCGGCCTGCGTGATGGCGGTGGACGGCGCGGCGGTGGACCCGGACGAGGTCAAGCGGCTGGACCGCGTCTGCATCCTGTTCGAGGACGACGAGGCCGAGAAGCAGGCGGCGCGCGCGCAGTGGAAGGCGCTGACCGGGGCGGGCTGTGCCGCGCAATACTGGTCCGAGGAATCGGGCCGCTGGGAGAAGATGGCCGAGGCCTGACGCCTCAGTCGCGTTCCAGCACCATCTGGCCGCCCTCGATCTGGACTCGGTCGAAGCGTTGCAGGTAACTCATCCCCAGGAGCGAGCCGAACATCTCGCCGTCGTTGACATGCGCGGGCACGTGGCGGTCGGCGAAGGGGCCGAAATCGACGGTGTCGATGCGCACCGGGGCCGTGCGCACGAGGCCGTTGGCGGTTTGCGCCTCGCCGAAGAATGGCAGGTCGTCGCTCAGCAGGCCGGTGCGGGCCGCGTCGTCGCGGCTGAGCACCATCGAGGTGGCGCCGGTATCCACCACGAACCGCGTCGGCACGCCGTTGATGCCGAGCGTGGCGTAGTAATGCCCGTCGGGCGCGCGCGGCAGCACGATGCGGCCCGCCTCGGCAAAGACCGCCTGCCGGGGCGCGACCGTGTTGCGGATGTCCGACCAGAGACCCACGGCCGCCAGCGCGCCCAAGAAGATCAGGGCCCAGATCGCCAGGTGCTGAAGACTCTTCCCGATGGATTGGCGGCCGCGCACGAAGACCATGACGACCAGCGCGGTGCCCAGCAGGGACAGGTAGACCAGGCTTTCGATGTTGATGCCGTTCATGCGTGCTCCCGTTGGATACGAGGGATATGGGCATCCCCGGCACCGATTTGGAGTGGTCTCAGGCAGCGACCAGCCCGAAATCGCGCAGGCCCTCGAGCACGAACTGCACCGACAAAGCCGCCAGAAGCATGCCCAGCAGGCGCGTCACCACTGTGATGCCGGTGCGGCCCAGCGCGCGTTCGATGAAGCCGGCTGATAGGAACAGCGTCAGCGCGATGGCGAGGACGGCCAGCATCACGCCCAGCACCGCCGCCACTCCGGTCGCGTCGCCGGCCTGACCGGTCAGCAGGATGATCGTCGCGATGGCGCCGGGTCCCGCCAGCAGGGGGATCGCCATGGGAAAGACCGAGGGGTCGGGGTAGGGTTCGTCCTCGGCCTGGTCCTCGCGCCGCTTGGTGCGGCGTTCGAACAGCATGTCCAGCGCGGTCAGGAACAGCAGGATGCCGCCCGCGATGCGGAAGGCGGGCATCGAGATGCCGATGAAGCCCAGCACCGCCTCGCCGAAGAAGGCGAACAGCATCAGGATGCCGGCGGCGGTGACGGTGGCGCGGATCGCCACCGCGCGGCGATGCGCGGCGTCGGTGTCCTGCGTGAGGGCGATGAAGATCGGCGTCAGCCCGATCGGGTCCATGACCACGAACAGCGTGGCGAAGGCGGAGATCAGGAAGGCCGAGTCCATGTCCAGCGCCTAGCGCGGCGCGCGCGCCCGCGCAAGCCTCAGGCGGGGGCGTTCATCCGCTCCTCGGCCGCGTCCAGCCGCGCCTGAGCCTGTTCCCACAGCCCTTCGGCCTTGGCCAGGCCGTCCTGCACCTCGGCGTACTTGCGATTCCAGACCTCGAGGTCACCGGCGCGATCTTCGCCATAGAGAGCGGGGTCCGCCAGCTTGGTCTGCAGCTTGCCGCGCATGTCCTCGAGCTTGGCGACGCGGTCCTCGCACTTGCGCAGATCGGCGCGCAGGGCGGCGACCTCGTCCTTCGTGGGCTTGGGTTTTCCCGGTTTCGCCTTCTTGCGCCCGGGCTTGGCGGGCTTGTCCGTGTCGCTCAGCAGCATCGCGCGGTAGGCGTCGAGATCCTCGTCGTAGGGCCGGACGGTGCCGTCCGCGACCATCCACAGTCGGTCGGCCACCATGCCCAGCAGGTGCATGTCGTGGCTGACCAGGATCACCGCGCCCTCGTAGGCGTTCAGCGCCTCGACCAGCGCCTCGCGGCTTTCGATGTCGAGGTGGTTGGTCGGCTCGTCGAGGATCAGCATGTGCGGCGCGTCGAGCGTGGCCAGCAGCAGCGACAGCCGCGCCTTCTGTCCGCCCGACAGGCGCCCGACCTCGGTATCCGCCTGCGCGGCCATCAGGCCGAAGCCGGCCAGCTGCGCGCGCAGCTTCGATTGCAGCACGCCGGGACGCGCGCGCAGCATGTGCTGCAACGGCGTTTCCTCGATGCGCAGCTCGTCGACCTGGTGCTGGGCAAAGTAGCCCACGCGCAGCTTGGACGACCGGGTCATCTTGCCCGACATCAGCGGCAGGCGGTCGGCCAGCAGCTTCGACAGGGTCGACTTGCCCTGGCCGTTGCGGCCCAGCAGCGCGATGCGGTCGTCCTGGTCGATGCGCAGGTTCAGCTTTGCCAGCACGACAGTGTCGCCATATCCGGTTTCGCCCCCTTCCAGCGCCACGATGGGCGGCGAAAGTGCCTCGGGCTGGGGAAAGGTGAAGACGCTCTTGGCCGCTTCCTCGGGCGTGGTGACGGTGTCCATCCGCTCGATCATCTTCAGGCGCGACTGGGCCTGCTTGGCCTTGCTGGCCTTGGCGCGGAAGCGGTCGACGAAGCTTTGCAGGTGGGCACGGCGTGCCTCCTGCTTCTTGGCGAAGGCGGCGGCCTGGGCGCGCTTTTCCGCACGCTGGCGGGCGAACTGGTCGTAGGGGCCCTGGTAGTAGGTCAGCTTGCGGTCTTCGAGGTGCAGGATTCCGCCCACCGCGCGGTTCAGCAGGCCGCGGTCGTGCGAAATCACGATCACCGTGTGCGGATACCGCGTGAGGTAGCCTTCGAGCCACAGCGCGCCCTCGAGGTCGAGGTAGTTGGTCGGTTCGTCCAGCAGCAGCAGGTCGGGCTGGGCGAACAGCACGCCGGCCAGCGCCACGCGCATCCGCCAGCCGCCCGAAAAGGCGGAACAGGGCTGCTGCTGCGCCTCGGCGTCGAAGCCCAGACCCTTGAGAATGCTGGCCGCGCGCCCCTCGGCCGACCAGGCGTCGATATCCGCAAGCCGGGTCTGCACCTCGGCGATGCGGTGCGGATCGGTGGCGGTTTCCGCTTCGGCCATGAGACCCGCGCGCTCGGTGTCGGCGGCCAGAACGGTCTCGATCAGCGAGATGTCCGACGAGGGCGCCTCTTGCGCCACGCCGCCGATGCGGGCGCGCGAGGGCAGGGCGATCTCGCCCCGGTCCAGCGTCAGCTCGCCCCGGATCAGGCGGAAGAGCGTGGTCTTGCCCGCGCCGTTGGGCCCGACGAGGCCAACCTTGTGGCCGTCGGGGATCGTCGCGGTGGCGCCGTCGAACAGCGGCCGGCCCTCGACCGAATAGGCGATGTCTGTGATTTGCAGCATGGGCGGCCTCTAGCACCTTCCCGGGGGAAGGAAAACGGGCGAAACGCGCGCGGTTGGCGCCATCTTCACCGGGCTTTCCGCCCGCCGCTTCTTCGGGCGGGAAATGCGCCGGGGGAGGCGCCGCGCGAAAACGCAGGCAGCGCCCCCGCCCGCGCCGGCCGGCGACGCGCGGTCGAAACCGGGCTACGGCCCTTCCCAATCGGGAAACCCCATGCTAACGCCGCGCCCAATCCACACCGCCGGCGCTGCCGGCGCCTCAACAGACGGAGCGAATTCCATGGCGACCGAACGCACCCTTTCGATCATCAAGCCCGACGCGACCCGCCGCAACCTGACCGGCAAGATCAACGCCAAGTTCGAGGATGCCGGCCTGCGCATCGTCGCGCAGAAGCGCATCCAGCTGACCAAGGCGCAGGCCGGCGAATTCTATGCCGTGCACAAGGAGCGTCCGTTCTACGACGAGCTGTGCGAGTTCATGGCGTCCGAGCCGGTCGTCGTGCAGGTGCTGGAAGGCGAAGGCGCGATCGCGAAGAACCGCGAAGTGATGGGCGCGACCAACCCCAAGGACGCGGCGGCCGGCACGATCCGCGCCGAGTTCGCCGAATCCGTGGGCGAGAACTCGGTCCACGGCTCGGACGCGGCCGATACCGCGGCGCAGGAGATTGCTTACTTCTTCTCGGGCCTCGAACTGGTCGGCTGATCGGGAGATCTGCTTTAACGCGACGAAGGCGCCCCGCGGGGCGCCTTTTTCATTTGCGGTTCGACTACAAGGAGACTCAGTTGCCGGGGGCCCGCACGGCTGGCTCGGGGCCACGCGGTGCGCCCGGGACACCGGCTGCGGCCTGCGGGGGAAACAGCGGCACCACGTTGTCGCCGGCGCCGTGCGCCACGTCCCGCAAAACCGCGTGACGCGATTCCACGTGCGCCTTCAGTAGCGCCACGTTGCGCAGGTTCGCCTTGTAGGCGATGTCGAGCACGTCGCCCACGAGGGGCACCAGGCCGATCACGAAGTCCATCCCGATATTCCAAGCCATTCGCCCCAGCAGGCGCCGCGGCGCGCCGGCCATGTTGGCCACCTGCAGGATGTAGAGCGACGGCAGCATCGCCATCGCGTCGCCGATGCCGGGCACGAGGCCCAGCACCGCGTCCACTCCGAAGGTCACGCGCGTGAACGGGATGCGGACGGCGTTGTCCATCCGGCGCGCGACGCGCTCGGCCCGTGCCAGTCGCTGGAAATCGGGATGCATCTCCATCGGTCAGATACTGCGGGTATCCGGGCCGGTCTTCGCGATGATCCAGATCGCGTGCACGATGCCTGGGATGTAGCCGAGGATCGTCAGCAGGATGTTGAGCCAGAAATGTTTGCCCAGCCCCACCTGAAGGAAGACGCCCAGCGGCGGCAGGATGATAGCGAAGATGATTCGGATAACGTCCATCGGGAATTCTCCTCTTGGTTCGAGAAGGCAACCCGGCATGGGGCATCGGGTTCCGCTAGCGCGTCAGGCCGATGTCGCGCAGGAACCGTGAGAGGTCGGGCGGAATGGCGTCCGGCGTCGGCGCCTGCCTAGCCTTGATCGCGTCGAAGTCGCGGCGCAGCGCGGCTTTTTCGGCGCCCTTGCAATCGTTCCATGGCCGGCCCTGCAGCGCCATGTGCAGCACGTAATAGGCGATGAAATGAGGCCGCTCCCCGGCGGCGAGCAGTCGAGCATAGGCGGCGTCGGCACCCAGGGCGCGCAGCGTCTCGGCATCGGGTATGCCGGCGCGGACACAGGCCTGCTCGAAGGCCGGGCCGAGATTGCGGATGCTCGAGACGGGCGTGCCGCCGGCGGGCATGGCGTCAGGCTGCCTCGGCGCGGCGGGCCGCGAAGCCGCACAGCGTGTTCACCGCCTCGACCAGGCGCGAATCCTCGACCGTCAGCGCGACGCGAACGTGGCCCGCAGCCGAGCGGCCGAAGCTTTCGCCCGGCATGACGGCGATTCCGTGGGCGTCCAGCAAGGATTCGGCGAAGTCGCGGCCCGAAAGGCCCGTCGCGCGGATGTCGAGCATCAGGTACATCGCGCCCTGCGACGGGATCGCGCGGACGAGGTCCTGGCGCGCCAGCGCGTCCAGCACCCGCGCGCGGCGCCGGCGGAAAGGCTCGGCGACCGCCTGTTCAGGGGCTTCGCCCTGCGCCAGCGCGAAGGCCGCGGCGTCCTGGATGAAGCCGGCCACGCCGTAGGTGGTGGCGGTCGACAGGTCGATCAGCGCGGCGACGGCGCTGCGAGGCCCGACGATCCAGCCCACGCGCGAGCCGGTCATGGCGTGGCTTTTCGACATCGAGCCGATGACCAGCGTGCGCTCGGCCATGCCGGGCAGGGCGCGGGGCGACAGGTGCGTGCCTTCCCAGACCTGGGTGTCGTAGACCTCGTCCGAGATCACCCAAAGGTCGCGCGCCTGCGCGACGCGGGCGATCGCCTGCAGCGTCTCGGGCGGGTAGATCGCGCCGGTGGGGTTGTTCGGCGTGTTGAGCAGCAGCGAACGCGCGCCGGTTTCGCGGGCGATCCGGTCGATGCGGTCGGGGTCGGGCAGGAAACCGTCGGCTGCGTCGGTCTCGATCGCGACCGCCCTGGCCGAGGCGCCGCGGATCGTGCCGGGATAGGTCGCGTAGTAGGGATCGATGTACAGAGCTGTGTCGCCGGGCGCGCAGACCGCCATGTGCGTCGCGAAGAGTCCCGCCTGTCCGCCAGCGGTGACGACGACGTTCTCGCGCGCGGTGTCGATGCCGGTGCGCGCCGTGACGCGGGCGGCGATGGCCTCGCGCAGCGCGGTCGTGCCGGGCACCATCGCATAGCCGGTATGGCCGGCCAGCGCCGCCGCGTGCATCGCGTCGAGAATCGTCGGGTCGGTGCCGATGTCGTGCTCGCCGATGGTCAGCTGAGTCACCGGCCTGCCGGCGGCGACCATGGCGCGGGCGCGGTAGAACACCTCCCACCCGTCGGAGCCGCCTTCGTTGAGCGAGGTGATGCGGGTCGACAGCTGCGGCATGGGGGCTCCGGAGTTCGTGGTGGTTGCTGCCGTGCATGCCAGAGCCGCGGAACGGCGGCAAGCGCGGCCAGCCCTGGCGTTCGCCCTTGGTCAACGAAGGTTGACGGGTGGTGAATTTCCCGAGCGGCGCCAGGGAAGCCTGGAAAGGTTCGCGGGGGTAGGGTCGTGGCTGTGCTGGACCTGAGGGCGACGGGTCGGGGCAGAAGTTCCACCGTCGCCCGATGCTCTCTGGGGGGGAGACCTACAGGCAAAAAAGGTGTCGAGCATGACCGAGCAGTATGACGACCAAACCAACAACAACAATGACAACGCCAACGAAGACAAGACTCTGATCCGCGCCGATAGCCGGCTGAAGAAGCTGGAGGAGGAACGCGAGGCGATTGCCGACACGCTGACCGATCTGCGCGAGCAGGTGGGCGCGCTGAGCCGGAAGCTGCGCGCGGGTGAGTACGGAAAGACCACGGAAGACGGCAAGCTTCTGGCGGACATCCGCTACTGGCTGAGGGCCGCACGGGAAACGGAGGCCGAAATTGACGATCTCAGAAGACGCGACACCGGAATCGTCGGGGAATACGGACTTGACCTCGACCAGGCATGCGTTGCGGTCCGGTGCCGCCTGGATAGCCTCCGCGCCTGCTGCGGTGCAGAAGAGGTTCCTGGATAGCATGCAACCGGGGGAGCGCCTTGCGCTCCCCTTCCTGTTCGATTTCTGGGCGCACGACCACCAGTTGCCGCCCGAGGGAGACTGGCGGACCTGGGTGATCCTGGGCGGACGCGGCGCGGGCAAGACGCGTGCGGGCGCCGAGTGGGTGCGGTCGATGGTCGAGGGCGCGCGCCCGCGCGATCCCGGCAAGTGCAAACGACTGGCGCTGATCGGCGAGACCTTCGATCAGGTGCGCGAGGTGATGATCTACGGCGACAGCGGGATCATGGCATGCTCGCCCCCGGACAGGAAACCGAAATGGGTGGCGTCGCGCCGGTGCCTTGTGTGGCCCAACGGCGCCGAGGCAATGTGTTTTTCCGCCTTCGATCCGGAATCGCTGCGCGGGCCGCAATTCGACGGTGCGTGGGTGGACGAACTGGCCAAGTGGCCCAAGGCGCGCGAGACCTGGGACATGCTGCAGTTCGGCCTGCGCCTGGGCGCCGACCCGCGCGCCTGCGTGACCACCACGCCGCGCAACGTGGACGTGGTCAAGGAATTGCTGGCGCTGCCGTCGACCGTTGTGACGCGCGCTCCGACCGAGGCGAACCGCGCGCATCTCGCGTCGTCGTTCCTGGCCGAGGTGCGCGCCCGCTACGAGGGCACGCGGCTGGGCATGCAGGAACTGGACGGCGTGCTGGTCGACGAGGTCGACGGCGCGCTGTGGACCAGCGAAATGCTGGAGGGCGCGCGCGCCGGACGGCTGCCCGAATTCACGCGCATTGTCGTTGCAGTCGATCCGCCGGCCGGCTCGGGCAGGAAGTCCGATGCCTGCGGCATCGTCGTCGTCGGGGTTGTGCAGCGTGGGGCGCCGCAAGAGTGGCGCGCGGTCGTGCTGGAGGATTCGAGCGTGCAAGGCGTCTCGCCCACGGGGTGGGCTCAGGCGGCGGTGCAGGCGCACGAGCGCTGGAAGGCCGACCGCGTGGTGGCCGAGGTCAACCAGGGTGGCGAGATGGTCGAGACCGTGCTGCGTCAGGTCGCGCCGTTGCTGCCCGTGCGCAAAGTGCACGCGACCCGCGACAAGACCACGCGCGCCGAGCCGGTGGCCGCGCTTTACGAACAGGGGCGCGTGGCGCATTGCGCCGGGCTCGCCACGCTGGAATCGCAGATGTGCCTGATGACGCAGACCGGGTTCGCCGGCAGCGGCAGCCCTGACCGCGTCGATGCCCTGGTTTGGGCGCTGACCGATCTGATGATCGAACCGGCGCGGAGATGGCAGTTGCCGAACGTGCGTACGCTGCCGTGAAGCGGCGTTAATTTCCCAAGCCTAGGGTGATTTTCAACGGCGCGGAACAAGGTCCACGCCACCCACGACGAACCGATCCGACCCGATCGAGCCGACAGCCGGACGTGCGCAGGCGCGCGACCGAACGCAGCGATGCTGCCTGAAGGCGGACAAAAGGAGCAAGGCGCGATGGTATTCGATTTTCTCTCGCGGCGCGGTGCGCAGGCCACCGAGATGGCCCCGGCCCGGCCGGCCGGTGTCAAGGCCTCGGCCACCGGGCCGGTGGTTGCGCACATGACGAGCGGTCGCGTTGCCTGGTCGCCGCGGGACACCGTGACGCTGACGAAACAGGCCTTCACCGGCAACCCGGTGGGGTTTCGCGCGGTCAAGCTGATCGCCGAGGCGGCCGCGGCACTGCCGCTGGTGCTGCAGGACGACCAGACGCGCTATGCCGCGCATCCGCTGCTGCGCCTGATCACCGCGCCGAACCCGGCACAGGGCCGGGCCGAATTGTTCGAGGCACTGTACGGCCAGCTGCTGCTGTCGGGCGACGGGTACCTCGAGACGGTGGTGGGCGAAGCGACCGGCCTGCCGCTGGAGCTGCACGTGCTACGGTCGGACCGGATGTCAGTGGTGCCGGGCAAGGATGGCTGGCCAGTGGCCTACGATTACACCGTCGGCGCGCGGAAGGTGCGCTTCGACGTGTCCGGAGACCTTCAGGCGATCTGCCATATCCGGAATTTCCATCCGCAGGACGATCATTATGGCCTGAGCCCGCTTCAGGCCGCCGCCCAGGCGATCGACGTTCACAACGCCGCGTCGCGCTGGTCCAAGGGTCTGCTGGACAACGCGGCGCGGCCCTCGGGCGCCATCGTGTGGCGCGGCACGGACGGGCAGGGCCACATGACGTCCGAGCAATACGATCGGCTGGTCTCGGAGATGGAGAGCAACCACCAGGGCGCGCGCAACGCCGGGCGGCCGATGCTGCTTGAGGGCGGGCTGGATTGGAAGCCGATGGGTTTCTCGCCCTCGGACATGGAGTTCCAGAAGACCAAGGAAGCCGCCGCGCGCGAGATTGCCGTCGCCTTCGGCGTGCCGCCGATGCTGCTCGGGATCCCCGGCGAGGCGACCTACGCCAACTACGCCGAGGCGCATCGCGCCTTCTACCGCCTGACGGTGCTGCCGCTGGCCACGCGGGTTGCCGACGCGGTGGGGCGTTGGCTGTCGGGTTTCGCGGGAGAGGCGGTGACGCTGAAGCCCGATCTCGACCAGGTGCCGGCGCTGGCGACCGAACGCGACGCGCAGTGGAGCCGCGTGGCGCAGACCGATTTCCTGACCACCGCCGAGAAGCGTGCTCTGCTTGGCCTGCCGGTGCTCGAGACCGGGGAGCGCGAAGATGAATGAGCTGCGCCGTACATCCGAGCCCTTCGCCTGTGCGCCGGGCCTGCGGCTGGAAGCGCATGAGCGCGTCAGCAAGCTGCAGATCGACGCCCTGGAAGCGCGGCTGGAGCGGTTCGACGCGCTTGTCGAGCGGCTGGAGAAGCGGCTGTGGGTGACCGTCTACGGCGTCGTCGCCGTGATCCTGGCCGACGTGGTCCGCGAGATCGCGATGGCCGTGCCCTGAAGCGAAAGCCCCATGCCCGGCGCAGCCGGAAAAGCACCAAATCCGCGGGAGGCCTGCCGCCCGCACGTCATGAGAAGGATCTGGGATGGATCTCGAACACAAGTTCTGCCGCTTCGACACCGAGGTCACCGTCGTCGAGGGTTTCAGGATCGAAGGCTATGCCTCGCTTTTCGGGGCCTGCGACCAGGGCGGCGACGTGGTGGCGCGCGGCGCCTATGCCGCCAGCCTCAAGCGCCTGTCGGCCGAGAACCGCGCGGTGAAGATGTTGTGGCAGCACGATCCTGCGCAGCCCATCGGCATCTGGGACGAGGTCCGCGAGGACGAGCGCGGTCTTTACGTGAAGGGCCGGCTGCTGGACACGGTGGAACGTGGCCGAGAGGCCGCCGCGCTGATCGAGGCCGGCGCGATCGACGGGCTGTCGATCGGCTACCGCACGGTCAGGGCGCGCAAGAACGAGAAGGGCCTGCGGGTCCTCAGCGAACTGGAGCTTTGGGAGGTGTCGCTGGTGACCTTCCCGATGCTGCCCAGTGCCCGCGTGGCATCCAAGGGCGAGGACCCTTCGGATCCCAGCTGGCGCGAACTGGCGCAAGTCCTCGAGGACGCGCGCCGCAACCTGGCGGGCGTCTGACGCGCGCCACTCATGAGGGAAGCAATGTCCATGAGCGCATCCGAGATTTCGTCTCGGACCGGGGAAGATGTGTCTCCGGTCGCCCGGGTGAGTGCCGCGATGGCGGGACTGATCGGGGATTTCAAGGCCCTCCAGGCCGACCTTCAACAGAAGCTTCACAAACAGGAAGAGCGACTGACCATGCTTGATCACAAGAACGCCCGCGCGGCCCGCCCGGCGCTGTCCACTTCGGCCGCCGAACTCGACGCGCCGCACCAGAAGGCGTTCGACGCCTACCTTCGCTCGGGCGACGACGACGGCCTGCGCGGTCTGGAGTTCGAGAGCAAGGCGCTGTCAGCGGCGGTCAATTCCGACGGCGGCTTCCTGGTCGATCCGCAGACCTCGGCGATCATCAAGTCGACTCTGGCATCCACCGCGTCGATCCGGGCGATCGCCAACATCGTGAACGTCGAGTCGTCGTCCTTCGACGTCTTGATCGACCAGAACGACACCGGCGCCGGATGGGCGAACGAGACCGGTGCCACGGCCGAGACCAACACGCCGACGATCGACCGCATCTCGATCCCGCTCTACGAGCTGAACGCCATGCCGAAGGTATCCCAGCGCCTGCTGGACGACACCGCCTTCGACGTCGAGACCTGGCTGGCGACGCGTATCGCCGACAAGTTCGCGCGCTCGGAAGCGTCGGCCTTTGTGAACGGCGACGGCATCGACAAGCCACGCGGCTTCCTGAACCACACCGCCGTCGTCGAGGGCAGCTGGTCGTGGGGCCGCCTCGGCTACATCGCCACCGGCGTCGCGGACCACATCGGCAGCGGCGATGCGCTGATCGACCTGGTCTACGCGCTGGGTGCGGTCTACCGCGCAAAGGCGAGCTTCGTGATGAACTCGCGTACCGCCGGCGCGCTGCGCAAGCTCAAGGACGCGGACGGGCGTCACCTGTGGTCCGACGGCTTCTCGACCGGAGAGCCGGCCCGTCTGCTCGGCTATCCCGTGCTCATCGCAGAGGACATGCCCGACATCGGTCTCGATGCCACTCCGATTGCATTCGGTGATTTCGGCGCCGGCTACACCATCGCCGAGCGACCCGACCTGCGCATCCTGCGCGACCCGTTCAGCGCCAAGCCGCATGTCCTGTTCTATGCGACCAAGCGCGTCGGCGGCGATGTCAGTGACTTTGCGGCGATCAAGCTGCTGCGCTGCGCCGTCTGAAGCGCCTGAGACGGTCGGCCGGACCTGAAGGTTCCGGCCGGCCCGGGCGCGCGCATCAACGGTCACGTCGGCCAGCAGCTCCCCTCCGCACGAGCGGCGTGGGCGGCGCGCGTCCACCTCTGCTTGCCTGCGGAACGCGGGACGGGATTTCGGAGAATGAACATGATCTTGCTGGAAGAAACTCAGGTCGAGGACGCGGGTCTTCCGATTGCCGATTTGCGGCAGCACCTGCGGCTGGGCACCGGCTTTGCCGAGGACAGTCTGCAGGATCCCGTGCTCGGCTCGTTCCTGCGTGCGGCGATGGCCGCGATCGAAGGGCGTGTCGGCAAGGCGCTGTTGTCCCGCCGCTTCGTGCTGCGGCTGAGCGCCTGGCGCGACCACCATGCGCAGCCGCTTCCGGTGGCCCCCGTCACCCGGATCGAAAGCGTGACCCTGATCGATGCCGACGGCGCGACCGTGTCGGTCGTTCCCGCCGAACGGTGGCGGCTGGAAGAGGACGCCTATGCGCCCGTTCTGAAGGCACGGGGAGCGAGTCTGCCGAGCGTGCCGAGCCACGGGCGCGCGGAGATCCGCTTCGACTCGGGCTACGGGGACAGGTTCGACGCCATCCCGGCGGATCTGCGGCAGGCGGTGCTGCTTCTGGCGGCGCACTACTACGAATATCGCGACGAAACGGCCTTAGGCCAGGGTTGCATGCCGTTCGGCGTGACGAGCCTGATCGCGCGCTACGCGCCGATACGTCTGGGGTTCAGCGCATGAGCAGGGTCCTCCTGAACCGACCCCTGGTGCTGGAAGCGGGAACGCGCCTTGAGGATGGCGCTGGCGGGTTCGTGCACAGCTGGGCACCGCTCGGCACCCTCTGGGCCGAGGTCCGACCGCGCACCGGCCGCATGACTTCGGACAGCGATGCGGGTTCGCTCTCGGTGGCGCGGTTCCAGGTGATCGTGCGGGCCGCGCCCGAAGGGCACAGCGCGCGTCCGGTGGCCGGTCACCGGTTCCGCATGGGCGAACGCGTCTTCCGGATCGACGCGGTGACCGAGGACGAGCCGGCGATCCGCTACCTTCTTTGCCAATGCGTCGAGGAGATCGCGTCATGAGCTATGCGCTTGCCGCACCCCTGCAGATGGCCGTGTATCAACGGCTTGCTTCGGACGACGCGCTGAACGCGCTTGTCGCGGGCAACATCTTCGATGCCATGCCGCAGGGTACGCTTCCGCGCCTCTACGTCGCCTTGGGCGCCGAGACGGCCAAGGACGCCAGCGACGCGAGCGGCGCCGGCGCCTGGCACGAACTCGTCATCTCGGTGGTGACCGAGAATGAAGGCTTCCAGACCGCGAAGGAGGCCGCGGCGGCGATCAGCGATGCGCTCGACCGGGCTGATCTTGCGCTGACGCGCGGCCGGCTCGTGGGTCTCTGGTTCCGCCGGGCGACGGCCGCACGGGACAGCGGGTTGCGCCGCATTGACCTGACGTTCCGCGCACGCGTGGAAGACGTCTGACCCCGAAACCCGCGCGGTTTTCGCCGCGCAACCACACGACGGAGAGTTACGATGGGTGCACAAAACGGCAAGGACCTGCTGGTCAAGGTCGACCTGACCGGAAGCGGCCAGTTCGAGACGATGGCGGGCCTGCGCGCGACGCGCGTCAGCTTCAACGCCGAACAGGTGGACGTCACAACGCTGGAATCGCAAGGCGGATGGCGAGAGCTGCTGGCAGGCGCCGGCGTGAAGTCGGCGAACATTTCCGGCTCGGGCGTGTTCAAGGACGCTGGGACCGACGAGCGCGCGCGCCAGATCTTCTTCGACGGCGAGACGCCCGACTTTCAGGTCATCATACCGGACTTCGGCACGGTCCAGGGCGCGTTTCAGGTCACGGCGATCGAATACGCCGGTTCGCATAACGGCGAGGCGACCTACGAGGTCTCGCTGGCCTCGGCGGGCGCTTTGCAGTTCACCGCGCAGCCCGTCTGATCATGGCCAATCCGTGGAGGGGCGAGGTGGCGCTTGTCATTGATGGCGAGCGTCACCGGATGCGTCTGACCCTGGGCGCGCTGGCGGAACTGGAGGCCGGGCTCGAAAGCGGGTCGCTTGTCGATCTGGTTCAACGCTTCGAACGCAGCGCCTTCTCGACGCGGGACGTGCTGGCGCTGATCGTGGCCGGATTGCGAGGCGGTGGCTGGGCGGGGCGGGCGCAGGACCTGCTGTCGGTCGAGATCGAGGGCGGACCGATGGCCGCGGCACGCGCGGCCGCCGAATTGCTGGCGCGCGCATTCATGCTGCCGGACCAGGCCGATGGCGGCGTTTGACTGGCCCGCCCTGATGCGCGCCGGGATGCACGGACTTGGCCTGCGCCCGGCGGAATTTTGGGACCTGACCCCGGCCGAGTTGCAGCTGCTGCTGGGCCAAGATGCAGGTCGCCCCGCAATGAGCCGGGACCGGCTGTCCGAACTGATGGCGGCCTTTCCCGACCGCAATGAAGGAGCGTCGTGATGAGCGATTACGAGAAGCTGTCGGACCTCGGCGACGAGGTCGATGTGCTGGAGCGGTCCCTATCCGGGGCGGTCGGCATGGCGTCGTCGTTCGACGCCGAGCTGCGTCGCATCAACGAGACCTTTTCCGCAACGGGCCGCAATGCAGCCCGGTTGGAGGCTACGCTGTCGCGCGGCGTGACGCGGGCGATCGACGGCGTCGTACTGGATGGCATGAAGCTGTCCGACGCGCTGAAGACCGTGGCGGATTCGATGATCAACACCGCCTGGCGCGCCGCGGTGAAGCCGGTGGCAAGCCACGTGGGCGGCATGCTGGCCAATGGTATCTCGACGATCTTCGGGGGCGCTTTCGCCGACGGCGGCAGCTTCTCGCAGGGACGCGTGATGCCCTTTGCGACGGGCGGCGTCGTGAACGGGCCCACGACCTTCCCGATGCGGGGCGGTACCGGTCTGATGGGCGAGGCCGGCCCCGAGGCAATCATGCCGCTGAGCCGCGGGCCCGACGGCAAGCTTGGCGTGCGTGCGCAGGGCGGGTCGCGGCCGGTCACGGTGGTGATGAACATCTCGACGCCCGACGTCCAGGGCTTCCAGCGCAGCCAGAGCCAGATCGCCGCCCAGATGAGCCGCGCGCTCAGCCGTGGCGGACGCAACAGGTAACCGGAGGAACACATGGCCTTCCATGACGTGAGATTTCCCGCCGACCTCAGCTTCGGCTCCGTCGGCGGACCGGAGCGACGCACCGATATCGTGCAACTGACGAGCGGATTCGAGGAGCGCAACACGCCGTGGGCGCATTCGCGGCGGCGCTATGATGCCGGGTTGGGCCTGCGCTCGCTCGATGACGTCGAGAAGTTGATCGGCTTCTTCGAAGCGCGCCAAGGGCAGCTGCACGCGTTTCGCTGGAAGGACTGGGCGGATTACAAATCCTGCACGCCGTCGCGGGCGACCGCGCCGACGGACCAGGTCATCGCGCGCGGCGACGGGGCGACGAGAAGCTTCCAGCTGATCAAGACCTACCGGTCCGGTTCGGAAAGCTATGCCCGACCGATCACCAAGCCGGTTTCCGGCACGGTCACCGCGGCCGTCCAGGACGTGCCGCAATACGAGGGGGTGGACTTCGAGGTCGACGGCGCGACGGGCATCGTGACATTCGTCGAGCCGCCGCTGTCCGGCGCCGAGGTCAGCGCCGGCTTCGAGTTCGACGTCCCGGTGCGCTTCGACATCGATCGCATCCATGTCAGCGTCGCCAGTTTCCACGCGGGACAGGTTCCCGACGTGCCGGTCGTCGAGGTTCGGGTGTGATGCCGGGCGTCGATGCTCTTCATCGCCATCTCGCAACCGGCTCGACGTCCGTCGCGCGAGCCTGGGCCGTCACACGCACCGACGGTGTGCGCTTCGGGTTCACCGATCACGATATGGACCTTGCCTTTGACGGTCTGGTCTTTCGCGCCGATACGGGCCTTTCGGCGCGTGCACTTCAACAAGCGACGGGGCTGTCGGTCGACAACACCGAGGCCATGGGTGCGCTCTCCGACTCGGCGATTCGCGAGGCGGACATTGCCGCAGGGCGCTTTGACGGCGCCGAGGTCACGGCATGGCTGGTGAACTGGGCGGACGTGTCGGCGCGCCGGGTCATGTTTCGCGGCCATATCGGCGAGATCCGGCGCGGTGCCGGCGCCTTCCACGCCGAGTTGCGCGGTCTGACCGACGCGTTGAACCGGCCGATGGGCCGCGCCTATCAGAAGCCGTGCTCGGCTGTACTGGGGAACGCCGACTGCCGGTTCGACATGTCGAAGACCGGCTACCGCTTCGAAGGCGTGATCGCGTCGGTTACGGAGAACCGCGTTTTCGACTTCGGAATGCTGCCGATGTTCGAACTAGGCTGGTTTCAGCGAGGGTGCCTGCGCGTCGTCGACGGGGATGCGGCGGGCCTCGGTGCGGGCATCAAACGCGACCGGATCGACGATTCGGGCAAAAGACTGATCGAGATTTCCTCGCCGCTGCGCGCGCAGACGAAACCTGGTGATCGGATCGTCATCGAGGCGGGGTGCGACAAGCGGTTCGAAACCTGCTGTCTGAAGTTCGCGAACCAGGTCAACTTCCGCGGCTTCCCGGATCTTCCCGAGGAAGACTGGATGGTCGTAAGCCCGGCGCAGGCTAAGCGCCTCGGCGGAGGCAGCCGGAGATGAGCGTGGTTCTGGACGCGGCCCGCAGCTGGATCGGCACGCCCTACGTGCATCAGGCCTCGGCGAAGGGGGCGGGAACCGATTGCCTGGGACTGCTGCGCGGCGTCTGGCGCGAGCTGATAGGCGCAGAGCCCGCCGCGCTGCCCGCCTATACGCACGACTGGGGCGAGCCGCAGGGGGATGAACTGCTTATGTCCGCCGGTCAGGCCCATTTGCGCAGCAGGGCGCTGGACCGACCCGCGCCTGGAGACGTCCTGCTTTTCCGGATGCGGGACGGCGCGATTGCGAAGCATGTCGGCATCCAAGCGCGCACCGGGGTCGAGGCCAGCTTCATCCATGCCTATTCCGGGCACGGTGTCATCGAAAGCCCCCTTAGTCACGCCTGGGCGCGTCGCGTCGTCGCCCGGTTTGCCCTTCCCCTGGAGATTGAGTGATGGCGACGATCCTTCTTTCCGCGGCCGGTGCCGCGATCGGCAGCTCCTTCGGCGGTAGCGTGCTGGGGCTTTCCATGACAGCCGTCGGCAGATTCGCCGGAGCAGCGCTCGGGCGCCGCCTGAACCAGAGCCTGCTCGGCCAGGGCTCTGACGCGGTGGAGACGGGGCGCATCGACCGTTTCCGCCTGACAGGCGCGGGCGAGGGTGCGCCCATCGCGCAGGTTCTCGGTCGCATGCGGGTCGGCGGGCATGTGATCTGGGCGAGCGAGTTCACCGAGCATGCGCGCAAACGCGGTGGCACTGGCGGAGGCAAGGGCGCACCGGCAGGTCCCCGGGTGCGTGAATGCAGCTATTCCGTCAGCCTCGCTCTCGCCCTGTGCGAAGGCGAGATCACTTCTGTCGGCCGTGTCTGGGCCGACGGCGCAGAGATCGCCCCGGGCGATCTGAACATGCGCGTCTATCCCGGCACCGTCGATCAATTGCCCGACCCCAAGATCGAGGCCGTCGAGGGGGTGGGGCAGGTGCCCGCCTACCGCGGCACCGCCTATGTCGTGCTGGAGGACCTCGATCTTGGCCGTTTCGGCAACCGCGTGCCGCAGTTCAGCTTTGAAGTCACCCGATCCGACCTGAGCGACGAGTCCGCAGTGCCGAAGAAGATCCGCGCTGTCGCGATGATTCCCGGAACGGGCGAATATGCGCTCGCGGCCAGCCCTGTTCATATGCATTACGCGGACGCGTCTGCACCTTTCTCGGATATGGGTGCAAGACGCGCCGTGGTCAACGTCAACAACCCCGGCGGAAAACCCGACTTCAACGTCGCGCTCGAACAACTGCGTGCCGAAATGCCCGAGTGCGGCGCCGTCTCTCTGATCGTAAGCTGGTTCGGCGACGACCTGCGTTGCGGTTCGTGTTCCATCCGGCCCAAGGTCGTGCAGACTGCGCATGACGCGGCTTCGATGCCGTGGCGGGTCGGCGGCCTGACGCGGGCGGCGGCGTCGACCGTTCCCGTTCTGGACGGCAGCCCGGTCTATGGCGGCACCCCGGCCGATCAGTCGGTCGTTCAGGCGATCGGGCGAATGCGCGATCAGGGGCTCGCGGTCATGTACTACCCGTTCATCCTGATGGACCAGCTGGAAACGAACGCGCGGACCGATCCCTGGAGCGGGAATGCGGATCAGCCTGCCTTGCCGTGGCGGGGGCGCATCACGACGAGCATCGCGCCCGGGCGGGCCGGCACGCCGGACGGCACGATCGACGCCGCGGCAGAGGTGTCGGCGTTCTTCGGCGCAGCCACCGCCAAAGACTTCGGCGTCGAGAATGGTGAAGTCACATATTCCGGTCCCGACGAGTGGGGCTATTCGCGCTTCGTCCTGCACCAGGCGGCGCTGTGCGCGGCCGCCGGCGGCGTCGACTCGTTCTGCATCGGCTCGGAAATGCGCGGTCTGACGCAGATCCGCGGCGCGTCGGGCTTTCCCGCGGTGGACGCGCTTCGCACGCTGGCGGCCGAATGCCGCAAGCTTCTCGGGCCTGAGGTGAAGATCGGCTACGCCGCGGATTGGACGGAATACTTCGGCTACCATCTGCAGGACGGTAGCGGCGACGTCTACTTTCACCTCGACCCTCTCTGGGGTGACGGCAATATCGATTTCGTAGGGATCGACAATTACATGCCGCTGTCCGATTGGCGCGACGGCGACGATCATGCCGATGCCGAGTGGGGGTCGATCTACAACCTCGCCTATCTGAAATCGAACATCGAGGGCGGCGAGGGATACGACTGGTACTATTCCGGCCCCGAGTCTCGTGCGGCCCAGCGTCGTATCCCGATCGAGGACGGCGCGCATGACGAGCCGTGGATCTGGCGCTACAAGGACCTTCGCGGCTGGTGGGACAACCACCATCACGAGCGCATCGGCGGCATTCGCCAGTCCGAGCCGACTGCGTGGATTCCGCGGTCCAAGCCGTTCTGGTTCACCGAGTTCGGCTGCGCCGCGATCGACAAGGGCGCCAACCAGCCCAACAAGTTCCTCGACGCGAAAAGCTCGGAAAGCGATCTGCCGCATCATTCGAACGGGTTGCGGGACGAGCTGATCCAGCACCAGTATCTGGCGGCGACGCTCGAATACTGGAGCGACCCGGACAACAATCCGGTGTCCGACCTCTACGGCGGCTCGATGCTGGACATCGAGCGCGCCTTCGTGTGGGCATGGGACGCGCGCCCCTATCCGTGGTTCCCGAGCAGCGAGACGCTATGGACCGACGGCCCGAACTATTGCCGCGGTCACTGGCTCAACGGTCGGGCGTCCGGCCGTACGCTGGCCTCGGTCGTGACCGAGATCTGCGCGCGCGCGGGCCTCATGCGGATTGATACGACGGCGCTGCACGGCTTCATCCGCGGCTACGTGATCCCCGATCTCGCGGATGCGCGCCAGGCGCTGCAACCGCTGATGCTGGCCTATGGGTTCGACGCGATCGAGCGCGACGGCGCACTGGTGTTCCGCATGCGGTCCGGCGCCGGCGCCATCGACCTGTCGCCGGACGAGATGGCCGACCTCGACGAGATCGACGGCGCGATCCTCGAGTCGCGCGAGGGTGAAGCGGAAATGACCGGGCGGGTCAGGCTGAAGTTCGTGCTGGCCGACGCCGACCACCAGGTGGCGGCCGAAGAGGCCATCCTGCCCGACGAGCGCACCCACGCGGTCTCGCAAAGCGAGCTTCCACTTGCGCTGACGCGTGCAGAAGGCCGCCAGACGGTTGAACGTTGGCTGTCCGAGGCTCGCATCGCCCGCGACACGATGCGCTTCGCGCTGCCGCCCTCGCAGCTTGCGATCGGTGCGGGCGACGTGATCCGGGTCCAGGCGACCTCCGGGCCAGTGCTGGCGCGCGTCGACCGGGTCGAGGTCACTGACCGGCAGATCATCGACGCGGTGCGGATCGAACCGGACGTGTTCCGGCCCTCGGATTTCCCCGAGGACAGCGCGCCGCTGCGGCCCTTCACACCCGCCGTACCCGTGTCGCCGGTGTTTCTGGACCTGCCGCTGATGACCGGGGACGAGCTGCCCCATGCGCCCCACATCGCGGTGACGGCGACGCCGTGGCCGGGATCAGTCGCGCTATATGATGCGGCGCAGGACGAAGGTTATGCGCTGAACGGGATCGTCCCTGCGCAGTCCGTGATCGGCGTAACCGAGACGGCCCTTTTAGCTGCGCGATCGGGGCTGATCGACCGCGGTGCGCCGCTCGAGGTGCGGCTGTTCTCGGGCGCCCTGCAGTCGATTTCGGATACGCAGCTATTGGCGGGCGGCAACCTGCTGGCGATCGGCGACGGTTCGCCCGGCAACTGGGAGCTGCTGCAGTTCCGCGACGCCAGCCTGCTGGCGCAGGATCGCTGGTCGCTGTCGCACCGCCTGCGCGGGCAGGCAGGCAGCGATGGCCTGATGCCCGAGGTCTGGCCGGCCGGTTCGCTTGTCGTCGTCCTGAACGGGGCACCGCGGCAGATCGCGCTGTCGTCGGCGCAGCGGCGCGTCCAGCGGCATTTCCGCATCGGTCCCGCTCAGCGTGGCTACGACGATCCGAGCTTCACGCACCTGAGGGGCACCTTCGACGGCAACGGCTTGCGGCCATACCGCCCGGCGCACCTGCGCGCGCGGGCCGACGGTGCGGACCTTCTGGTCAGCTGGGTACGCCGCACCCGGGTCGACGGCGACGGGTGGGATGGCTACGACGTTCCGCTGGGCGAAGAGCGCGAGGCCTACCTGGTGCGCGTCATGCGCGGCGGATCGGTCCTGCGAGAGGTCGCCACCGCGGCGCCGCACTGGACCTACCGCGCGTCGGACCGCGCGCGGGACGGCGAGGGCGGTTCGGTCGAGATCGCCGTGGCGCAGATCTCGGACCGGTACGGGCCGGGCCCGTTCGCAAGGCTGGCGGCATGAGACCGCTGGTTCACGGCGACGTGACGACCGCCGCGCGCGTGCTGCTGACCGTGCCGCCGCAATGCCGGCACGCGCTGGCCGCACGCATGATCCACGAGGCAGCGTGCGCAGACGCCTACCGCCTGCTCACCGGCCGCGCGCATCCGAAGCTGGGGAACGGGACCTTGATGTCGGCCGCGCTGGCACATGGCCCTGCGCCCGAGCCCATGCTGGACAACCGCGACTACCTGTCGTGTCTGGGGCTGATGATCGACGCGCTTCTGGCGGACACGGCGCGGTCCGCGCAACCTGCGGCGTCCCATCGGCTTCGGGCGAGAGTCGCCTGACCGCAACGCATGGCGGCACGCAGCCGTCCCGGAAACGCCGCGCCCTCGCGCGGCGTTTTTCATATGCCTGCCCTTGGCGATCGGGTGCCGTTTGCGCACCGGCCGGACCACGCCCTTCCGCGCGCGCCACGTTCCGCAGGCGATCCAGTTCCGAATTGCCGTTTCGGTTTTCGCGTCCTATCTGCTAGGAATGCGCGCGGAAGGAGCAATCGGATGGCAGTCACACGCACGAACCTCGCAGAAGCCGATCCGGTCTGGGCGCGCATCACGCGTGAGGCGCGCGAAGCGGTCGCCGACGAGCCGCTGCTGGGCGGCATGGTGCATTACTCGATCCTGCACCACCCCACGATAGAACGCGCGCTCAGCTTCCGGACCTCGTTGAAACTCGCCAACGGCGAAATGAGCGAACAGATCCTGCGCGAGATCTGCGAGGAAGCCTACGCATCCGACCCGGACCTGAGCCTGGCCGCGCGCGCGGACATCGCCGCCACTTACGAACGTGATCCCGCCTGCCACCGCTTCCTGCAGCCGATGCTGTTCTTCAAGGGCTTTCAGGCCGTGCAGGCCTACCGCCTCGCCAACTGGCTGTGGCGCGAGGGACGCCGGGACCTTGCCTACTTCTTCCAGATGCGCAGTTCCGAAGTCTTCGGCGTCGACATCCATCCGGCCGCCCGGCTCGGCAAGGGGATCATGATCGACCACGCCCATTCCATCGTCATCGGCGAGACGGCCGTGGTGGGCGACAACGTCTCGATGCTGCATTCGGTGACGCTGGGCGGCACCGGCAAGGAAGAGGAAGACCGCCATCCCAAGATCGGTGACGGAGTGCTGATCGGTGCGGGGGCCAAGGTTCTGGGCAACATCACCGTCGGCCATTGCTCGCGCATCGCGGCCGGTTCGGTCGTGCTCGACCCGGTGCCGCCGTGCAAGACGGTCGCCGGCGTGCCCGCGCGCATTGTGGGAGAAGCCGGATGCTCTCAGCCCGCGGTCAACATGGATCAACTTTTGCGCAACGAGCCCTAGGCGGGCGTACGGGTCAGTGGACGACGATCTCGTCGGTCCGCACCAGCCCCAGAACATCGCGCGCCTGCTGGTCCAGCAGGTCGAGATCCAGTGCCTCGTCCGACAGCCGGTGGGTGAGGTTCTCCATCCGTTTGACGTCCGCGCTCAGTCGGGCCAGCTCGACCTCCAGGCGGGCGGCCTCGGTCGCGATCTCGGCGCGACGGAACAGGCCGTAATCGCCCTGCACCGCGGCGAAGATGAAATAGGAAGACAACGACAGGGCGACGGCGAAGAAGATCAGCACTCCGATCGCCGGGCTGGCCTTGCGGTTGCTCATTCTGCTGCGACCTCGTCCACGCGCCTCTTGTCCGGGCGCTCACCCAGAAGTGCCAGACCGCGCGCGGCGGAAAAAGCGTTGACCGCGTGGCGGCGCGAACCGGCCCGCCGACCGTGGCATTCCTGCACGGCCGCCACGCCGCCTCAGCCCTGATCCAGCGCCGCGACCCCCGGCAGGGTCTTGCCCTCCATCCATTCCAGGAACGCGCCCCCGGCGGTCGAGACGTAGCTGAAATCTTCCGCCGCGCCCGCCTTGTTCAGGGCCGAGACCGTGTCGCCGCCGCCCGCGACCGACACGAGCCTGCCCTCGGCGCTGCGCTCGGCGGCAAAGGCGGCGGCGGCGTTGGTGGCCGCGTCGAAGGGCGGGATCTCGAACGCCCCCAGGGGCCCGTTCCAGATCAGCGTCTTCGCCCGCTCGATCGCACCCTTCACGTGCGCCACGCTGTCGGGGCCGGCATCCAGGATCATCGCGTCGGCGGGGCAGTCCTCGACCGGCACGACCTGGCTGTCGGCGCCTTCCTTGAACTCGCGCGCCACCACCACGTCGCGCGGCAGCAGCAGCTCGCAGCCCTTCGCGGCGGCCTTCTCGGCGATGTCGCGCGCGGTCTGCGCCATGTCGTGCTCGGCCAGCGACTTGCCCACGTCGATGCCCTGCGCGGCCAGGAACGTGTTGGCCATGCCGCCGCCGATCACCAGGATGTCGACCTTCTCGACCAGGTTCGACAGTAGGTCCAGCTTGGTCGAAACCTTGGCCCCGCCCACCACCGCCAGCACCGGGCGCTCCGGGTTGCCCAACGCGCTGTCCAGCGCCTGCAGTTCCGCCTGCATCAGCCGACCGGCGCAGGCCGGCAGCTTGCGCGCCAGCGCCTCGGTCGAGGCATGCGCCCGGTGCGCGGCCGAGAACGCGTCGTTGCAGTAGACGTCGCCCAGCTGCGCCATCTGCTCGGCCAGCGCGTCGTCGTTCTTCTCCTCGCCCGGGTGGAAGCGCGTGTTCTCCAGCAGCGCCACCTCGTCCTCGCCGAGGTTGTCCACCACCGCCTGCGCGCCCGCGCCGACGCAATCGGCGGCGAAGACCACCCGCGTTCCCAGCACGCGCTCCAGCGCGGGGATCAGCGGCTGCAGGCTCATGTCGTCGCGCCGCTCGCCCTTGGGGCGGCCGAAATGCGCCAGCAGAACCGGCTTGCCGCCACGCTCGAGGATGTCCTGCACGGTCGCCGCGATGCGCTCAATCCGGGTGGCGTCGGTCACCTCGCCGTCGCGCACCGGCACGTTGATGTCGACCCGCGTCAGCACGCGCTTGCCGCGCAGATCCATGTCGTCCAGCGTCTTCCAGGCCATGTGGTGTCCTCTCTCGCGTTGCGGGCGTCCCGTTTCCGGCGTTCTGGCGGGTGTCTGCCGCGTCCGGGGCCTTGCGTCAACGCCCGCTTGGCATCGCCGCCGCCGGACACTAGGTGTGATGCGACACAGACAGGAGAGACCGATGGCCGAGATCAAGGACCCGGAAAACACCATTCTGCTCGAACTCAAGGGCGGCACCGTCACGATCGAGCTGCTGCCCGACGTGGCCCCCCAGCATGCCGCGCGCATGAAGGAGCTCGCGCGCGAGGGCGCCTATGACGGCGTCGTCTTCCACCGCGTGATCGACGGCTTCATGGCCCAGACCGGCGACGTCGAGCACGGCAACGCAGAAAGCGACGGCTTCAACCTCCGCCGCGCCGGCACCGGCGGCTCGGACAAGCCCGACTTGCCGGCGGAGTTCTCGAAGCTGCCGCACGACCGGGGCACGCTGGGCGCCGCGCGCAGCCAGAACCCGAACTCGGCGAACTCGCAGTTCTTCATCAACTTCAAGGACAACCACTTCCTCAACGGGCAGTACACGGTCTATGGCCGCGTCGTCTCCGGGATGGAGCACGTGGATGCCATCACCAAGGGCGAGCCGCCCGCCAACCCCGACCGCATGATTTCCGTGAAGGTGGCCGCCGATGCTTAAACTCAGCCTCATCGCCCCGCTCGCGCTGCTCGCAGCCCCCGCCTTCGCCACCGAGATCGAGATCGACGTCGCCGGCGAGGCCAACGGCACCGTCACCATCGACCTGTTCGAGGACGTGGCGCCCCAGCATGTCGAGCGCATCACCACCCTGGCCGAGGAAGGCGCCTATGACGGCGTCGTCTTCCACCGCGTGATCGACGGCTTCATGGCCCAGACCGGCGACGTGCAGTTCGGCGATTCCTCGGCCGAGGACTTCGACATGCGCATGGCCGGGCGCGGCGCGTCCGACCTGCCCGACCTGCCGGCCGAGTTCAGCGACCTCGCCTTCGAGCGTGGCGTCGTCGGCATGGCCCGCGGTGGTAGCCCCGACAGCGCGAACTCGCAGTTCTTTATCATGTTCGAGCCCGGCCCCTTCCTGAACGGCGAGTACACCGTCGTCGGCGAAGTGACGCAAGGAATGGACGTGGTCGACGCGATCAAGCGCGGTGACGGCCCCAACGGCGCCGTCACCGGTGAGCCCGACGTCATGACCGACGTCCGCGTCACCGAAGAGTAGCGGCGCGGGCGCACGCCCCGTCGGATCGAAGGCCGGGCCCGCTCCGGGCGCGCTTGAAAGCGCCCCGAAGCGCCCGGCCTTCGCGTTTCCGCCGTCACCGTCTTTCGCCGTTCCGCAGTCGCCGACGCGCCAAGGGAAAACAGGCCGCTTCCCCGCTGCCTTTAAGCACGCATGACAGTCCCTCCGGCACGCCGCCGCAGATGCTTCTTTCGTTCAAAAAATGCCCCGGGGAACATCCGCGGCGCTGGGGCAGAAGTCCTTGGCCGCACCCGCCTAGGGCTGTACGCGACCCGCTCGCGTCCGTCCTCACCCCGCCAACCGCAACGGCAGACGCCGCGCCACCGGCGCCAGCGCGCTGAAGCGCAGCCAGCTTCCCGATAGCCGGTGCAGCCGCGCCCCGGTCCCCAGCTTGAACCGCGCGATGCCCGGCGCGTCGTCGCCGTTGACCAGCCCGAGGTCCAGCATCGCGTGGCAGTCCTCGGCCAACGCGGTCATCGCGTGCCACAGCAGCAGGTTCATCGCGTTCAAGCGCCGGCCTGAGGGTGTCGCATGCCCGGTCTGCCACGTCGCCATCGCCCCGTGCCGCAGGACCAGGATCGCCGCCACCGGCAGGCCGGCCTTTCGGGCCTCGAACACGACCGCGCCGCCGGGATTGGCCTGCGCGAATGCCACCGAGACCGCGTGCGGCAGCGGCCGGTAACCCCGCGCGCGCGCCTGCGCCGCGTCGGCGCCCAACAGCCAGTGGCCGCGTTCCAACGGTTTGCGGATGATCTGAAGCCCCGCGCGCTCGGCCCGGACCAGCCGGTTGCGCCACTTCTGGTGCATCGCGGCGCGCATCGCGCCGTTGTCACCCAAGGGCAGCATCGCCAGGCTCGCCGGCGTGACCAGCGGCCAGAACCCGGCCTGCCGCAGGGCCTCGGGCCCGAAGCCGTCCGCCTCCAGCAGCACCGTCCCCGGCTGGTGCCGCGCGATCGACGCAAGCCACGCGTGGCGGTCCGCTTCGGCCCCCACGGGCCCGCGCGAGATGACGGCAATACCAGCGCGCCGCTCGCGCGCCTGCCACGTCACGCCGCCGGCCTCGCGCCGCCGCAACGGCGCGCCCAGCAGCGCCAGGGCGCGCGCGAATTCGCGCGATTGCGGCAACGGCACGCAGGGCAGGGCGTCTTGAGAGTCGTGGAACTGGGGCAGGGGGATCATGCGGGCATTAACCGCCCGTTTGCTTACGGCGTGGTTAATCGCGGGCATGATTCCGCACGCGCCACGCCCGAAACCCACCGCCGCCGCGGCCCTCCTGCTGGCCTGCGTCCTGTCGCTGCCCTTCGCGATCTTGGCCTTGGCGTCGCTGGCGATCTAGGGCCGAAGCTTAACGCTTCGTGAATCCGTCTCTGCAAGCCCTTGATTTCGCTAAGGCGCCCCGGTGTCCCATCGTGGGACACCGGAACTCGCTCACTCCATCCGGACCAGCGCGTGCCGCTTCCGACCGGCGCTCAGCTTGACCGGCGAGGCCAGCGCGCCCCGGTCCAGCATCAGCCCGGCATCCTCCAGCGGCGCGTCGTCCAGCCGGGCGCCGTTCTCGGCGATCAGGCGCTTGGCCTCCTTGCCGGACTTCGCCAGCCCCGCCCGCACGATCACCTGCACGATCGAGATGCCCTCGCCGACCTCGTCCGCCGACAGGACCAGCGTCGGCAGGTCGTCACCCACGCCGCCCTTCTGAAACACTTCGCGCGCCGTCGCCTCGGCCGCCGCGGCGGCGTCCGCCCCGTGGCACAGGGTGGTGACCTCGTTGGCCAGCACGATCTTGGCATCGTTGATCTCGGAGCCTTCCAGCGCGCCCAGCCGCTCGCATTCCTCGACCGGCAGCTCGGTGTAGAGCTTGAGGAACCGGCCCACGTCGGCATCGGTCGTGTTGCGCCAGAACTGCCAGAACTCGTAAGGCGTAAGCATGTCGCCGTTGAGCCAGACCGCGCCACCCGCCGACTTGCCCATCTTGCGGCCATCGGACGTGGTCAGCAGCGGCGAGGTCAACCCATAGATCTCGTGGTCCAGCACCCGCCGCGTCAGGTCGATCCCGTTGACGATGTTGCCCCACTGGTCCGACCCGCCCATCTGCAGCAGGCAGCCGTAGCGGCGGTTCAGCTCGAGGAAGTCGTAGGCCTGCAGGATCATGTAGTTGAATTCGAGGAACGACAGCGACTGCTCGCGGTCCAGCCGCGACTTGACGCTCTCGAAGGACAGCATCCGGTTGACGCTGAAATGCCGCCCGATGTCGCGCAGGAATTCCAGGTAATTCAGCCCGTCCAGCCACTCGGCGTTGTCCAGCATCAGCGCGCCGTTGCCCGCCTCGCCGTAGTCGAGGTACTTGGCGAAGACCTGCTTCATCCCGTCGATGTTGTCGTCGATCTGCGCGGGCGTCAGCAGCGGGCGCTCATCCGCCCGGAACGACGGATCGCCCACCTTGGTCGTGCCGCCGCCCATCAGCGTGATCGGCTTGTGCCCGGTCTTCTGCAGCCAGCGCAGCATCATGATGTTCAGCAGGTGGCCGACATGCAGCGACTTCGCCGTGGCATCGTAGCCGATATATGCCGTCACCATCCCCGCGTTCAGCGCCTCGTCCAGCCCCTGGTAATCGGTGCAGTCGGCCAGGTAGCCGCGCTCGATCATCACGCGCATGAAACTCGATTTCGGATGGTAGGTCATGGGGCCACCTCGTTATACAGCGGGCGAAGCCATACAACCGGCGAGGCGGAAGGTGAAGGGCAAGAACGGGCAGGGGTCGATCCCGGCGCTGGGGGCGATGTCGGGCACCTCGCTGGACGGGGTCGACGCGGCGATGGTGGTCACCGACGGAAACCGGATCGAGTCCTTCGGAAAGACCGGCTACCGCGCCTACTCCCCCGCCGAACGCGAGATCCTGCGGGCGGCGCTCGGCCGTTGGCATGATGACGACGTGGCGCAGGCGGCCGACACGGTGCAGGCCGCCCACGCGGCGCTTCTGGGCGAATTCGAGGACGCGGAGCTTGTCGGGTTCCACGGTCAGACGCTCGCGCACGAGCCGCGCGGCCGCGGCACGCACCAGATTGGCGACGGCGAAGCCCTCGCCCGCGCGCTGGGAGTGCCGGTGGTGTGGGATTTCCGCGCGGCCGACGTGGCGATGGGTGGCGAGGGTGCGCCGCTGGCGCCGTTCTTCCACCACGCCTGCGCGCGTCACATCGGCGCGAAGCGGCCGCTCGCGTTCCTGAACCTCGGCGGGGTCGGCAACCTGACCTGGGTCGACCCGCGCATCGAGGCGCCCGAGGCCGAAGGCGCGCTGCTGGCCTTCGACACCGGGCCGGCGGAGCCGATCAACGACCTGGTGGGCCAGCGCCTCGGCCTCGACTGCGACCGCGACGGCGCGCTGGCGCGGCAGGGCCGCGTGCTCGACGGCGCGTTGGAGCTTTTCCTGGCCGAGAGCTACTTTTCCCGCATGCCGCCCAAGTCGCTCGATCGCGACGACTTTTCCGTGATGCTCGACCTCGTGCGCGGGCTGAGCGATGCCGACGCCGCGGCGACGATGACGGCGATGGCCGCCGCGTCGGTGATGCGCGGGATGGAACATTGCCCGCAGCCGCCCGAACGCGTTCTGGTGACCGGAGGCGGCCGGCTCAACCCGGTGATGATGCGGATGCTGGGCGCCTGTCTCGACTGCCCGGTCGAGCCGGTGGAGGCCGTGGATCTCGACGGAGACATGCTCGAGGCGCAGGCCTTCGCGTATCTCGCCGTGCGCGTGGCGCGCGGCCTGCCGACATCGGCGCCATCGACGACCGGCGTTCCGGCGCCGGTGGGTGGTGGACAGATCAGCCGTCCCTGACGCTGCGCCCCGCCGGCGCGGTCTGGCTGCTGCGGTCCTGAACTTACCCGCCGGTGTGGCTCATGTGGCGCGACACGCGCCCGTCGACGGACTGACGGGAATAGTCGAAATCGTGGCCCTTCGGCTTGCGCGCGATGGCGCCCCGGATGGCCTGCTCCAGCGGTGCGTCGCTGTCGGGATGGTTGCGCAGGGCCGAACGCAGGTCGGCGTTGTCTTCCTGACCCAGGCACATGAACAGTTCGCCGGTGCAGGTCAGTCGCACCCGGTTGCAGCTTTCGCAGAAATTGTGCGTCAGCGGCGTGATGAAGCCGATCTTCTGGCCGGTCTCCTCCAGCCGGACGTAGCGCGCCGGCCCTCCGGTGCGCTCGGGCAGGTCGGTCAGGGTGTAGTGTCCGCCCAGCGTGGCGCGCAGGTCGTCCAGCTTCCAGTACTGGCCCAGCCGGTCCTCGTTGCCGATATCACCCATCGGCATGACCTCGATCCAGGTCAGGTCCATGTCGCGCTCGGCGCAGAACTCGGTCATCGAGACCAGCTCGTCCTCGTTGAAGCCCTTCAGTGCCACCGCGTTGATCTTGACCCGCAGCCCGGCCTTCTGCGCCGCATCCAGACCCTTGAGCACCTGCGGCAGGCGGCCCCAGCGGGTCACGTCGGCGAACTTCTTCTCGTCCAGCGTATCGAGCGACACGTTCACGCGCCGAACGCCGGCGGCGTAGAGAGCATCGGCGAAGCGCGCCAGCTGCGAGCCGTTCGTCGTCAGCGTCAGCTCCTTAAGCGCGCCGCTGTCGAGGTGCCGCGTCATGCGCTGGAAGAAGGTCATGATGTCGCGCCGCACCAGCGGCTCTCCGCCGGTGATGCGCAGCTTTTCCACGCCAAGGCCAACGAAGGTCGAGCACATCCGGTCGAGCTCCTCGAGCGTCAGAAGCTCTTTCTTCGGCAGGAACTGCATGTTCTCGGACATGCAGTAGACGCAGCGAAAATCGCAGCGGTCGGTGACGGAGACGCGCAGATACGAGATCGGGCGCTGGAACGGGTCGATCAACGGGATGCTCATGGTCCACAGATAAAGGCCGGGGGGCTGTGGGGCAAGTGCCGCGGCAACGACCGTCGTGGGTGGAAAGCGCCGCACCGGCGATTGCCACCGGTGTGCCGCGCGCATAGCATGGCGCCATGATACGATTTGTCACCCTTCTCCCCCTCGCGCTGGCGCTGTCCGCCTGCGCCCAGGTCGAACGCCTGACCGGTGGCCCGGCCCAGAGCGAAACCGCAGGCGCCGACGCGCCCGCGGCCGTCCAGACCGCCGCTGCGCCGCGCACCCCGCCACCACCGGCCGGTGCCGCGACGCCCGAGCAGTTCGACACCTCGACCGAGGTCGATCGCGCCGCCGCGACCGAGGCGCCCTCGGGCGGCGAGACGCGGCTTGGCGAAACCGTGGTGTCGCTGGGCGACGTGGCGCGCACGGGCTTCTGGCTGGAGACGCCGCTGGTCAGCATCGAGACCGAGGGCCGGGTCGAAACCGCCGGAGGTGCTTCGGCCAAGGTCACGCTGGAGCCGGCCGAGGAGGGCGCGGGCAGCCGGATCTCTTTGGCCGCGATGCGGTTGCTCGAGATACCGCTGACCGATCTGCCGACGCTGACGGTATACTCGATCGAGTAGGGTGCGGCTGGGCCGCGCCGCTTATTCGACCGTGACCGACTTCGCCAGGTTGCGCGGCTGGTCCACGTCGGTGCCCTTGGCGACCGCCGCGTGGTAGGCCAGAAGCTGCGCCGGCAGGGCGTATAGCAGCGGGGTCAGGCGCGGGTCGACGTCGGGCATGACGATGGTCCGCCAAGCGTCGTCACCCGCCTCGGCCGCGCCGGCGGCGTCGGTGATGAGGACCACCGGGCCGCCGCGGGCGATGACCTCCTGCATGTTCGAGACCGTCTTCTCGAACAGGTGGTCGCGCGGCGCCATGACCACGACCGGCACCGCATGGTCGATCAGCGCGATGGGGCCGTGCTTGAGTTCTCCGCTCGCATAGGCCTCGGCATGGATGTAGCTGATTTCCTTCAGTTTCAGCGCACCTTCCAACGCCAGCGGGAACATCAGCCCGCGGCCCAGGAACAACACGTCATGCGCGTCGGCTAGGTCCTCGGCCGTTTCGCGAATGATGTCGTCGCGCCCCAGCGCCGCGTTGAACACGCCGGGCAGCCGCCGCAACTCGTCCAGCAGCGTCGCGACTTCGGAATTGCTCATCTTTCCGCGAGCTTCGGCCGCGCGTAGGGCCAGCAACAGCAGCACGTTGAGCTGGCACGTGAACGCCTTGGTCGAGGCGACGCCGATCTCGGTGCCTGCATGGATCGGCAACGCCAGATCGCTTTCCCGCGCGATGGACGAGCTTTCCACGTTCACCACCGACAGGATGCTGTCGGCGCGCCCCGTGCAGTGGCGCAGCGCGGCGAGTGTGTCCGCGGTCTCGCCCGACTGGCTGACGAACAGCGCCACGGTGCCCTTCGAGATCGGCGGCTCGCGGTAGCGGAATTCCGACGCGATATCGACCTCGACCGGGATTCCGGCCAGCTGCTCGAACCAGTATTTCGCGGTGACGCAGGCATAGTAGGCGGTGCCGCAGGCGACCATGACCATGCGCTCGACCTTGTCGAAGTCGATTCCCGGCTCGGGAAGCACGATGCCGTCGTCCGACAGGTAGGCCTGCAGCGCGTTGGCGAGTACCACAGGCTGCTCGGCGATCTCCTTGGCCATGAAGTGCTTGTGCCCGCCCTTGTCGACGCGGGCGGCGTCCATGCGAATCTTCTGCGGCTCGCGCGAGACCTGCGCGCCGCTCTCGTCGCGGATCTCGACGCCGTCGCGGGTCAGGATCGCGCGGTCGCCTTCTTCGAGATAGGTGATCGTGTCGGTCAGGGGCGCAAGCGCGATCGCATCCGAGCCGAGAAACATCTCGCCCTCGCCGTGGCCGATGGCAAGCGGGCTGCCCTTGCGCGCGCCGATCATCAGGTCGGGGTGACCGTCGAACAGGAAGACCAGCGCGAAGGCGCCCTTGAGTTCGTCGATCGTGGCCATCGCGGCCTCGACGGGGTCCTTCCCGGCCGCCACGTGCCGCTGCGCCAGCAGCGCCACGGTCTCGGTGTCGGTGTCGGTTTCGGGGGCGTAGCCGTCGGCCGCAAGGCTGTCGCGCAGCGCCTTGTAATTCTCGATGATGCCGTTGTGGACCACGGCGACCGAGCCGGCCCGATGCGGGTGCGCGTTGCGTTCGGTCGGGGCGCCGTGGGTGGCCCAGCGGGTGTGGCCGATTCCGGACTTGCCCGGCAGCGGGTCGTGCACCAGCGCGTCGGACAGGTTCACCAACTTGCCCACGGCGCGGCGGCGGTCGAGCTTGCCGTCGCGCAGCGTCGCGATTCCGGCGCTGTCATAGCCGCGGTATTCGAGCCGCCGCAACGCCTCCACCAGGGCGGGAGCGACCTCGTGCCGTCCCAGGATTCCGACGATGCCGCACATGGACTAGTCCTTTCCGCCGCGCGCCTTCCTGGCCCGCAGCATGCTGAAATGTTTCTCTGCAAATCCTGGTTTTGTCACCTGCCGCGCCCGCGCCAGCGCCAGCGCGCCGGCGGGCACGTCCTCGGTGATCGTCGAGCCCGAGCCCGTCATCGCGCCGTCGCCCAGCGTGACCGGCGCCACCAGCATCGTGTCCGAGCCGATGAAGACGTCGCTTCCGATCACGGTACGATGCTTGAAGACGCCGTCGTAGTTGCAGGTGACAGTCCCGGCGCCCACGTTGGTGCGTGCGCCAATCTCGGCGTCGCCGATGTAGGACAGGTGGTTGACCTTCACGCCCTCGGCCAGCTGGGCATTCTTGATTTCGACGAAGTTGCCCACGCGGACATCCTCGGCCAGCTCGGCGCCGGGGCGCAGGCGGGCATAGGGGCCGACGACGGCGCCGCGGCTGACGTGGCAGCCTTCGAGGTGCGAAAAGGCGCGGATCACCGCGCCGGTCTCGACCGTCACGTGCGGGCCGAAGACCACGTTGGGCTCGATCACCACGTCGCGGCCGACCACCGTGTCCCAGGCCAGCATGACCGCGTCGGGCGCCTGCAGCGTCACCCCGTCATCCAGCAGCTGCGCACGGGCCCGCGTTTGGAACGCCGCTTCGGCGCGGGCGAGGTCGGCGCGCGAATTGACGCCCATCGTCTCGGCCTCGTCGCAGCGCACGACGCCCGCGGACAGCCCGCGCGAACGCGCGATCTGCACCACGTCGGTCAGATAGAACTCGCCGCTGGCGTTGTCGTCCGATACCGCGTCGATCAGCGACATCAGTGTCGCCGCATCCGCCGCCAGGACCCCGGAATTGCACAGGGTGATGGCGCGCTCGGCCTCGGTCGCGTCCTTGAACTCGACGATCCGCTCCAGCGCGTCGCCGTCGCCCACCAACCGTCCGTAGCGCGCAGGATTGCCGGCTTCGAAACCCAGGACCACCACATCGTGATCGGCCCGCGCGCGGGCCATCCGCTCCAGCGTCTCCTCGCCGATGAACGGCGTGTCGCCATAAAGCACGATCGCGTCGCCGGCGAAGCCCGCCAGCGCGTCCTTCGCCTGCACCACCGCGTGGGCCGTGCCGCGCTGTTCGGCCTGAATGACCACATGCGCATCGGGTGCATACTCCTGCGCCGAGGCGGTCACGGCCTCGGCCTCATGTCCGGCGACGACGATGATGCGTTCCGGGTCCAGCGCTATGCCGCCGCGCAGCGCGTGCCACAGCAGCGGCGCGTGTGCCACCTCGTGCAGGACCTTCGCGCGGTCGGACATCATGCGCGTGCCTTTGCCGGCGGCCAGGACGATCAGGGCGGTGCTCATGCGCTATTCCGGTTTGTGTTCGCTTGGCGCCCGTTTTACCTGTCGCAAGTCCAAGAGCAAGGTGGCCCCCTCACGCCGCGTTGCAGCATATGACAGGAGAGCGCATGCGCTGCGTGATTTTCGACCTCGACGGCACGCTGGCCGACACATCTGGCGATCTGGTGGCCGCGGCGAATGCCTGTTTCGAAGGCATGGGCGTCGACGCGCGGCTAGATGCGGCGACGGATGCCGCGATCGCGCTGCGCGGCGGTCGCCCCATGCTGACCGAGGGGCTGGCGCGCAATGGCCGCGTGGATGCCGCCTTGGTCGAGGCCTGGTATCCCCGCTTGCTGGAGAATTACGGCGAGGCGCTGCACGTGCACACCGAGATGTATCCCGGCGCCATCGAGACGATCGAGGGGCTGCGCCGCGCCGGCTACGCGGTGGGAGTGTGCACCAACAAGCCCTTCGCGCTGGCGCAGACGCTGCTGACCAGCCTCGGGGTACGTGACCTGTTCGGCTCGCTCATCGGGGCCGACACGCTGCCGGTGCGCAAGCCCGATCCCGCGCCGTTCTGGGCCGCGGTCGACGGCGCGGGCGGCGGGCGCGGCACGGCGCTGCTGGTGGGCGACACCGATACCGACCGCGACACCGCCACCGCCGCCGGGGTGCCGTGCGTTCTGGTCGGGTTCGTCGGCGGGACGGCGCCGATGCACGCGCTGAGCCCCGAGGCCGTGATCGAGCGGTTCGAGGACCTTCCGCCCGCGGTCACGCGCCTCATCGGCTAGGGCCCGACACGTTGAAGGCCTGGGCCGAATGGCCCGAGCCTGAAGTTTTCTCTGCTCCGAGTGCATTTCCACGGAGATCCGAAGCATCGGGGCAACGCCCCCTTCGCCGTCAGCGCTTAGAATGTCACCCGGCCGTGGTCACCGGCATCCGGGGTGTGGGTCGAGACATTCGACTTCGCCACCTCGTACAGGAAGCTGGCCGAGCCGTCATTGGCCCAGATTTCGGCCTCGTGCGGGCTGAACTTCACCAGCCGCACGGCATGGTCCTTGCGTCCATGCGGGAACCAGGCGGCGGCAAAGGCATTCCACAGCTCGTCCAGCTTTTCCTCGTTGGTGTGTTCGTCGACCTTGCCCCAGACGTTGGCATAGAGCCCGGCCTTGGGGTCGGCGACGTGGAAGCTGGCCTCGCCGCCCGATTTCGACGCGCGATCGGCAGCCGTGCCGGCGGCGGTGATGAACCAGATCGCGTTGGCTTCGGGGTCGACCTGCGGGGTCATCGGGATCGGGCGTTCGCCATCGGCGGCCAGCAGGCCGGCCTGAACGTTGCCCATGCGTTTCCAGAATGTCTCTTTGAGCGCGGTCATGTCGTCTCCTCCATGCGTAGCGTTGCGTTTGGCTGCCCAACGCGAGACGGTGCGCCCCCGTTCCGATCTGCGCCGCAGCAGTGTTCAGCCGACGCTTGACCGGGGGCACGCCCGCGCGTAGTATTTGAACGAGCGTTCAATAAGCCGGACCAGCGTGGGGAGGCGCCTCGGCCAATGTTCATGCAATCGATGACTTTCGACCTTGGCGAAGACGTCAACGCCCTGCGCGACATGGTGCACCGCTGGGCGCAGGAGCGCCTCAAGCCGATGTCGGCGCAGATCGACACCGATAACGACTTTCCGTCCGAGTTGTGGACCGAGATGGGCGAGCTTGGCCTGCACGGCATAACCGTCGAGGAGGAATTCGGCGGCGCGGGCATGGGATATCTCGCCCACACCGTCGCCATCGAGGAGGTGGCCCGCGCCAGCGCGTCCGTCTCGTTGTCCTACGGCGCGCATTCCAACCTGTGCACCAACCAGATCCGCCTGAACGGCAACGACGAGCAGCGCCGCAAGTACCTGCCGGGCCTCATCTCGGGTGAACACGTGGGCGCGCTGGCCATGTCCGAGGCCGGCGCCGGCTCGGACGTGGTGTCGATGAAGCTGACGGCCGAAAAGCGCAACGATCATTACCGGCTGAACGGCACCAAGTACTGGATCACCAACGGCCCCGACGCCGACACGCTGGTGGTCTACGCCAAGACCGACCCCAACGCTGGACCCAAGGGCATCACCGCCTTCCTGGTCGAGAAGTCGATGAAGGGTTTCAGCACCTCGCCGCATTTCGACAAGCTGGGGATGCGCGGCTCGAACACCGCCGAGTTGATCTTCGACGATTGCGAGGTTCCGTTCGAGAACGTGCTGGGCGAGGAAGGGCGCGGCGTGAAGGTGCTGATGTCCGGCCTCGACTACGAACGCGTCGTTCTGGCCGGCATCGGCCTCGGCATCATGGCCGCCTGCCTGGACGAGATCATGCCCTACATGGCCGAGCGCAAGCAGTTCGGCCAGCCCATCGGCTCGTTCCAGCTGATGCAGGGCAAGATGGCGGACATGTACACCGCGATGAACTCGGCCCGTGCCTATGTCTACGAGGTCGCGCGCGCCTGCGACCGCGGCACCGTGACCCGGCAGGACGCGGCCGCCTGCTGCCTGTATGCTTCCGAACAGGCGATGGTGCAGGCGCACCAGGCGGTGCAGGCGATGGGCGGCGCGGGTTTCATGGCCGACGCACCGGTCGCACGGCTGTTCCGCGACGCGAAGCTGATGGAGATCGGCGCCGGCACGTCCGAAATCCGGCGCATGCTGATCGGCCGCGAATTGCTGGCCTCGGTCGCCTGAGGGGCATGCCGCGATGGGTCTGGTTCCTGCCGCTTGCCCTGATCGTCTCGCTCGCCGCGCTGCAGGCGTTCCGGCTGGGCTGGCTGGCGGCCAACCTGACCGAGGGCGACGCGATCCTGGCCTATGTCGAGCGTTACGTCGCCCTGGCTGGCCCGCAGGCCCGCGCGGCGGATTGCGTGGCTGTGCCGGGGCAGGGTGGCTGGGTCTGGATCACGGTGATCTGCGCGCCGCCGGACGGCCCGGGCTGGCGGTTCGACGTGAACCGTCTGGGCGGATTGGTGGGCATGACCGGCCCGGACGAAGCGCCGCGCGCGCCCGGCGGCGCGCCGCGCACATGACATTGTCTCCGAAGCCCTTTCCGGGTCCCCTGCCATGTTGAAAGCCGCCCTTGCCGTCTTCTGCCTTGCCGCCGCGACCGTACCTGCCGCCGCGCAGGACCTGGTCTTTTCGCCGCAGGCCACGGACGACTGCTTTGCCGCGGGCGGCCTGGGCGACACGTGCATCGGCGCCAGCGCACAGGCCTGCATGGTCGAGAACCAGGGCGGCTATTCCACCGTCGCCATGGGCTTCTGCTTCGACAGCGAGCTTCAATACTGGGACGAGGCGCTCAACACTGCCTACGGCGCGTTGCGCGACAGGCTTGCCACTCTCGACGCCGAGAACGCCCAGCTTGGCGCGCCCGTGCCTTCCTCGGTCGAGGCGCTGCGCGAGATGCAGCGCGCCTGGATCACCTATCGCGACCGGCGCTGCGACTACGAGCGCAGCCTGTGGGGCGGCGGCACCGGCGGCGGTCCGGCGCAGCTGGCGTGCCTCATGTCGCAGACTGCGCAGCAGGCGCTGTATCTCGAAGAACAGCTCGGAGCCGAATGATGCTGAAGCCGGCCCGATCATACGATTCGCAGCGGGCGGATTTCGCGTGGGACCTGCCGTCGCGGCTCAACATGGCGGTGCAGGCCTGCGACGACCGCGCTAAGTCCGAGCCTGACCGCCTCGCGCTGATCGACCTGTCGGGCGGCGCGCGCGTGGACTGGAGCTACGCCGATCTCGCGCATCTGTCGCGCCGGGTGCAGGCGGCGCTGGTGGCGCGCGGCGTGGCTGCGGGCGACACGGTGGGCGTTCTGCTGTCGCAGTCGCCGCTGTGCCTGGCCGCGCATCTGGCCGCGTGGCGGCTGGGCGCGATCTCGGTGCCGCTGTTCGTGCTGTTCCGCGACGACGCGCTGCGCTCGCGACTGGGTGACGCGGGCGCCAAGGTCACCGTCACCGACGACGAGGGCGCCGCGCGCGTATCGGGGCTGGGCCATGCGGCGCTGACTGCCGCCGACCTGCCCGACGCACCCGATGAGAGCCCGGCGGTCGAGACCGGGCCGGAAACGCCCGCCTGCCTGATCTACACCTCGGGTACCACGGGGGCACCAAAGGGCGCGCTGCACGGCCACCGGATGCTGACCGGTCACCTGCCGGGCGTCGAGATGAGCCACGACTTCCTCGGCCAGCCGGGCGATGTGCTGTGGACACCGGCGGACTGGGCCTGGATCGGCGGGCTGTTCGACGTGGCGATGCCGGGCCTCGCGCTCGGCGTGCGGGTCGTGGCCGCCCGCATGGCGCGCTTCGACGTCGACGAGTGCCTGAAGATCATCCGCGAAGCCTCGGTCCGGAACATATTCTTCCCGCCGACCGCCCTGCGGATGCTGAAGGCGGCGGACGCGTCTCTTCCCGGCCTGCGCAGCGTCGCCAGCGGCGGCGAGCCGCTGGGTGCCGAGATGCTGGCCTGGGGTCGCGAAGCGTTCGGGGTGACGATAAACGAGTTCTACGGCCAGACCGAATGCAACATGGTCGCCAGCGCCTGCGCCGCGCTGTTCGATCCACGCCCCGGCGCGATCGGCCGCGCGGTACCGGGCTTCGACGTGGCCGTGATCGACGCCGAGGGCAATCCGACCGACGGCGAGGGCGACATCGCCATCCGCCGTGGCGCCGCGTCGATGATGCTGGAATACCGCGGCAAGCCCGCCGAGACCGCCGCGAAGTTCCGCGGCGACTGGCTGGTGACCGGCGACCGCGGCACGATCGAGGACGGCTTCATCCGCTTCCGCGGCCGCGAGGATGACGTGATCACCAGCGCCGGCTACCGCATCGGCCCGTCCGAGATCGAGGATTGCCTGATGGCGCATCCCGACGTGGCCAACGTGGGCGTGGTGGGCAAGCCCGACGCGCTGCGCACCGAGATCGTGAAGGCCTATGTCGTCCCGCGCACGGGCAGCACGCCCGACGCCGACGCGCTGAAGGCATGGGTGAAGGATCGGCTCGCAACCTATTCTTGCCCAAGGGAAATCGCTTTTCTGGAAGTGCTGCCGATGACGGTGACTGGCAAGGTCATCCGCCGCGAACTGAAGGCTCGGGCAGCCGCCGAAACCTCACCTGACACGGAAGGCAAGACATGAAGATCGCCTCGCAAATCCTGACCGGGTCAGAGGATTTCGCCCGCAACCGCGCCGCGCACATGGACGCTCTGCACGAGATCCAGCAAGCGGCCGCGCAAGCCGCCGAGGGCGGCGGTGCCAAGGCCCGTCAGCGGCACCTTGACCGCGGAAAGATGCTGCCGCGCGAGCGTGTGGCAAACCTGCTCGACGCGGGCACGCCCTTCCTCGAGATCGGCGCGACGGCGGCGCATGGCCTCTACGACGGGGCCGCGCCAGCAGCCGGTGTCATCGCGGGCATCGGTCTGGTTCAGGGCCGGCAGGTCATGGTGGTGTGCAACGACGCCACCGTGAAGGGCGGCACCTACTACCCGATGAGCGTGAAGAAGCACCTGCGCGCGCAGGAGATCGCCGAGGAAAACCGCCTGCCGTGCCTCTACCTGGTCGACAGCGGCGGCGCCAACCTGCCGAACCAGGACGAGGTCTTTCCCGATCGCGACCATTTCGGCCGCATCTTCTACAACCAGGCGCGCATGTCGGCGAAGGGCATCGCGCAGATCGCCGTGGTCATGGGCTCCTGCACCGCCGGGGGCGCCTACGTGCCGGCGATGTCCGACGTCACCATCATCGTCAAGGAGCAGGGCACCATCTTCCTCGCCGGCCCGCCGCTGGTGAAGGCCGCAACCGGAGAGGTGGTCAGTGCCGAAGATCTCGGCGGTGGCGACGTGCACACGCGCCTGTCCGGCGTGGCCGACTACCTTGCCGAGGACGACGCGCACGCGCTGGCGCTGGCGCGACGCGCGGTAGGCTCGCTCGGCCCCGACCGCAGCGCGGTGGTCGATCTGCAATCGCCGGAAGCGCCCGCCTACGACCCCGACGAGATCTTGGGCGTCGTGCCCGACCGCCTGACGACACCTTACGACATCCGCGAGGTCATCGCCCGCATCGTCGACGGCTCGCGTCTGGACGAGTTTAAGCCCCGCTTCGGCGAGACCCTGGTGACCGGCTTTGCCCATGTCGAGGGCATGCCCGTCGGCATCATCGCCAACAACGGCGTGCTGTTCAGCGAAAGCGCCCAGAAGGGCGCGCATTTCGTCGAACTGTGCAGCCAGCGGCGCATCCCGCTGGTCTTCCTGCAGAACATCACCGGCTTCATGGTCGGCCGGAAATATGAGAACGAGGGCATCGCGCGCCACGGCGCCAAGATGGTGACCGCGGTCGCCACGACCAGCGTGCCCAAGATCACGCTTCTGGTCGGCGGCAGCTTCGGCGCGGGCAATTACGGCATGTCCGGACGCGCCTACCAGCCGCGCTTCCTGTGGACTTGGCCCAACAGCCGGATCAGCGTCATGGGCGGCCCGCAGGCGGCGGGGGTGCTGGCGACCGTGAAACGCGACGCGATCGAACGCGCGGGCGGCAGCTGGTCCGAGGAGGACGAGGCCGAGTTCAAGCGCCCGACGATCGAGATGTTCGAGCGCCAGTCGCACCCGCTCTATGCCTCGGCCCGGCTGTGGGACGACGGCATCGTGGACCCGCGCAAGTCGCGCGCGGTTCTGGCGCTGAGCCTGCGCGCCGCGCTGAACGCGCCCATCGAGGAGACGCGCTTTGGCGTGTTCCGGATGTAGCGCCGGCCCCGTGCCGGCACGAAGGATTTCAAGGGGCGCAAGGCCCGGAGGACGCGCATGTTCGACACCATCCTGATCGCCAACCGCGGCGAGATTGCCTGCCGGGTCATCCGCACCGCGCGGGCCATGGGCGTGACCACCGTCGCCGTCCATTCCGACGTGGACGCGGGCGCCGCGCACGTGGCCATGGGCGACCGCGCCGTCAGCCTGGGCGGCGCGTCTCCGGCTGAAAGCTACCTGCGCGGCGAGGCGATCATCGAGGCCGCGCTGGCCACCGGCGCGCAGGCGATCCATCCCGGCTACGGCTTCCTGTCGGAGAACCCCGATTTTGTCGAGGCGGTCGAGGCGACGGGGCTGGTGTTCATCGGTCCCTCGGCGTCCGCGATCCGCAAGATGGGCCTGAAGGACGCCGCCAAGCGCCTGATGGAAGAGGCCGGCGTGCCGGTCGTGCCGGGCTACCTCGGCGACGATCAGGATGCCGGGACGCTGGCGGCCGAGGCCGCGACGATCGGCTATCCGGTGCTGATCAAGGCCGTCGCCGGCGGCGGCGGCAAGGGCATGCGGCTGGTCGAGCGCGAGGGCGATTTCGCCGACGCGCTGAAATCCGCCAAGGGCGAGGCGCGCACCGCCTTCGGCAACGACGCAGTGCTGATCGAGAAGTTCGTCACCCGACCGCGCCACATCGAGGTGCAGGTCTTCGGCGACGGGACGCGCGCCGTCCACCTGTTCGAGCGCGACTGCTCGCTTCAGCGCCGCCACCAGAAGGTGATCGAGGAAGCGCCCGCGCCCGGCATGACGCCCGAGATGCGCACTGCGATGGGCGACGCCGCGGTGCGCGCGGCCGAGGCGATCGGATATGCCGGCGCGGGCACGATCGAGTTCATCGTCGACGGATCACGTGGTCTACGCCCCGACGGGTTCTGGTTCATGGAGATGAACACCCGCCTGCAGGTGGAACACCCGGTGACCGAGGCGATCACCGGCGTGGACCTGGTCGAATGGCAGTTGCGCGTCGCCGCAGGCGAGCCGCTGCCCGCGCGGCAGGAGGACCTGTCGATCTCCGGCCACGCCTTCGAGGCGCGGCTGTATGCCGAGGACGTGCCGGCGGGCTTCCTGCCCGCGACCGGCCGGCTGTCGCACTTGGAATTTCCCGCCGACGCCCGCTGCGACAGCGGCGTGCGCGGCGGCGACGTGATCAGCCCGCATTACGACCCGATGATCGCAAAGATCATCACCCACGGCCCGACCCGCGCCATCGCGCTGCGCAAGCTGTCGCGCGCGCTGGCGGGGACGCAGGTCGCCGGCACCGTCACCAATCTCGCCTTCCTGTCGCGGCTGGCGGCGCATCCGGGCTTTGCCGCCGGTGAGGTCGATACCGGGCTGATCGCGCGCGATCTCGACGCGCTGACAGCCTTGGATGCGGCCCATCAGCGAGTGGTCGCGCGCGCGGCGCTGGCGGCGGCGGGTCTGGATGGCGACAATGGCTGGGATGCCGGGTTCACCCTGTGGCAGCCGCTCGCGCGGCGCATCACCCTGTCCACCGGCGGCACCGAGATCGACTGCACCCTGCGCGTCGGCGGCCCGCATTCGGTCGAGATCGCGCTGCCCGAGGCGACCTCGCTTGCCGAGCGCCGCGGCGGCATCTGGCGCATCGATGGCGAGCCCGCAGCACCCGTGCACGCAGAGCGCGGCCGGGTGACGGTCTTCGCGGCGCCCGCGGTCGCTTTCGACGTGATCGACCCGCTGGAACGCGCGGCGGCGGCCGCGACGGGCGACTCGCTGACGCTGGCGCCGATGCCCGGCCGCGTCGTGTCGGTGGCGGTCGAGGCCGGGCAGAACGTGGTCGAAGGCCAGCGGCTTGTGGTGCTCGAGGCCATGAAGATGGAGCACGCCATGACCGCTTGGCGCGACGGCACGGTGGCCGAGGTTCTGGTCACCGAAGGCGCACAGGTCGAGGCGGGCGCGCCGCTGATCCGGCTGGAAGAGGTGGAGGAGACTGCGTGACGCTCACCCTGCATCACGTGCAGTACGGCCGGTCCTTTCGCGTGCTCTGGCTGACCGAGGAGATCGGCGTCGACCGCTTCGGCGGGCTGGACGTGGTGGAATACCGCATCGGCACCGCGGGCATGCGCGAGGGCGCGCTGCCGCGCGTCTCGCCAGCCATGCGCATCCCGGCGATCGAGCATGACGGGTTGGAGATGAGCGAGTCCGGAGCGATCGTGCAGCACCTGGTCGAAACTCACGCACCGCAGCTTGGCCGCGCGCCCGGCGATGCGGAACGGCCTGCCTACCTGCAATGGATCCACTACGCCGAGACGCAGGCCAGCCTGATCGAGCAGTTGAACCTGATGATGGTCTTTCTCCGCCCGCCGGCGAAACCGCCCGCGACAGTGGTCAAGCTGACGGTGGCGCGGTTGCGCCAGACCCTGCGCGGGATGGAGGAGCGGCTGGCCGGCGACTGGCTGCTGCCGTCGGGATTCTCGGCCGCCGACATCATGATGGGCTTCAACCTGTTCGCGGCGCCCTACTACGTGAAGATGGATGAATTCCCGCGCCTGCTGGCCTACAAGGCCCGCATGGAGGCGCGCGATGCCCATCGCCGCGCGGTCGGCCGCGAAGGCCCGCAGCGGTTCTACGACCGCGACTTCTATCCTGTGCCCGAAGCCTGAGAGAGGACGCCATGACCGGACCCGTCGAGATCTTCGAGGTCGGCCCGCGCGACGGGCTGCAGAACGAGACGCGCGCGATTCCCACCGCTGACAAGGTGGCGCTGGTCGACATCCTGTCCAGCGCGGGCTTCCGCCGGATCGAATGCGCCAGCTTCGTCAGTCCGAAATGGGTGCCGCAGATGGCGGATTCGGCCGAGGTACTGGCCGGCATCCGCCGCGCGCCGGGCGTGTCCTACGCCGCGCTGACGCCGAACATGAAGGGTCTGGAGCGCGCCATCGCGGCGCGGGCGGACGAGGTGTCGGTCTTCGGCTCGGCCTCGGAAGGGTTCTCGCGCGCGAACATCAACGCCAGCATTGCCGAAAGCCTCGAACGCTTCGCACCCGTGGCGGCGGCGGCGCGCGAGGCCGGGTTGCCGGTGCGCGGCTACGTGTCCTGCGTCTGCGACTGTCCCTTCGACGGCGCGGTGGCGCCCGAGGCGGTGGCGCGGGTCGCGGCGGCCCTGCGCGACATGGGCTGCTACGAGATCAGCCTCGGCGACACGATCGGGCAGGCGACGCCCGAGGCGGTAGATGCCATGCTGGCCGCGGTTCTAAAGGAGTTGCCGGCCGAAAAGCTGGCGGGGCATTTCCACGACACCGCAGGACGCGCCCTCGACAATGTCGAGGCGGCGCTGGCGCGGGGCCTGCGGGTGTTCGACGCCGCCGTGGGCGGTCTCGGCGGCTGTCCCTACGCGCCCGGCGCGGCCGGCAACGTGGCGACCGAGGCGGTGCATGACCGCCTGACCGCGCTTGGCTACGACACCGGGCTGGACGGGGCGTTGCTGTCCCGCGCCGCCACGATGGCGTGCGCCATGCGGCCACCGCGCGAAACCATCCAGCAGGAGGCAGGACGATGACCGGACTGATCGACGTGGCGCGCGACGCACGCGGCGTGACCACAATAACGCTCAACCGGCCCGACAAGCACAACGCCCTGTCGGCCGAGATGCTGACCGAGCTCGAGGGCGTGGCCCAAGCCGTGGCCGAGGATGCCGAGACGCGCGTCGTCGTGCTGACCGCCGAAGGACGCAGCTTTTGCGCCGGCGGCGACCTCGCCTGGATGCGCGAGCAGTTCGGCATGGACACCCGTACGCGGCGGCGCGAATCCAAGCGCATCGCCAGCGCGCTCGGGGCGCTCTACGCGCTGCCGCAGCCGCTGATTGGGCGGGTGCAGGGCAACGCTTTCGGCGGCGGTGTCGGGCTGCTCTCGGTCTGCGACGTCGTCATCGCGGTCGACGGCGCGCGCTTCGGCCTGACCGAGACGAAGCTGGGCCTGATCCCGGCGAACATCGGCCCCTACGTGATCGCGCGCATGGGCGCCACGCGCGCGCAGGAGGTTTTCATGTCCGCGCGCCTGTTCGACGCGGCCGAGGCCGTTCGCCTGAACCTGCTGACGCGTGTTGTGCCGGCCGACGCGCTTGACGACGCGGTCGCGGCCGAGGTGACGCCCTACCTGTCCTGCGCGCCGGGCGCGGTGCGCGAGGCCAAGCGGCTATTGCGCGATCTCGCCGGCGAGGTCCGCGGCTCGGACGTCGAGATGGCGATCGACGCGCTGGCCCTGCGATGGGAGACAGCCGAGGCGCATGAAGGCGTGGCGGCGTTCCTTGAAAAACGGCGCGCGCCGTGGGACGACGCGGCGGAATGAAGCGGCGGCATGATCCCGCAAAGGGGCGGTCGACGCTGCGTCAGGCGTGACGTCTGCGCGGCGCAGCCAATTGTCGCAAGGCCTCGGAAAGGCCAACATTCTGAAATGGTGGGATATTCGCCCGCGGCCTTGTATTCGCGCCCGGTTGACCCTTTGATCCGCCAGGAGTAAAGCCACATCTGCAAGGTGCGTCGCGGGACGCCGCGCGCCCGGTATCGGTACGGAGCGCCGCCCCAACGGACGGCGATCGGCACGGCCGACCCGGACTCCATCGACCCAGCAAGGGGAAATCACGTGGACGAACTGCTTCGGGAATATCTTCCCATCCTCGTCTTCCTGGCCGTCGCGATCGGCCTGGGGCTGGTGCTGATTCTCGCCGCCGTGGTGGTGGCGGTCCGTAATCCGGACCCCGAGAAGGTCAGCGCCTACGAATGCGGCTTCAACGCCTTCGACGACGCGCGGATGAAGTTCGACGTGCGGTTCTACCTGGTGTCGATCCTGTTCATCATCTTCGATCTGGAAATCGCCTTCCTGTTTCCCTGGGCGGTCGCGTTCCAGCACGTGAGCATGGTGGGCTTCTGGTCGATGATGGCGTTCCTGGCGCTGCTGACCGTGGGCTTCGCCTACGAATGGAAGAAGGGGGCACTGGAATGGCAGTGAACGATCCCGAAGTGACCCGCGTGCAGGGCGAGGGGTACCAGACCCCGCGCGTGAAGTCCGGCGCCTCCGCGCAGGTGCCGCTGGAAGCGGACATGCCGGGCTACCAGCGCGATCCGGCGACCCAGACGCTGAACCGCGAGCTGCAGGACAAGGGTTTCCTGCTGACCTCGACCGAGGACATCATCAACTGGGCGCGCACCGGATCGCTGCACTGGATGACCTTCGGTCTGGCCTGCTGCGCCGTCGAGATGATGCATGCCTCGATGCCGCGCTACGATCTGGAACGCTTCGGAGTGGCACCGCGCGCCTCGCCGCGCCAGTCCGACCTGATGATCGTCGCGGGCACGCTGACGAACAAGATGGCGCCGGCGCTGCGCAAGGTCTACGACCAGATGCCGGAACCACGCTACGTGATCAGCATGGGTTCCTGCGCCAATGGCGGCGGGTATTACCACTACAGCTACAGCGTCGTGCGCGGGTGCGACCGGATCATTCCGGTCGACATCTACGTGCCCGGCTGCCCGCCCACGGCCGAGGCGCTGGTATACGGCATCATGGCGCTGCAGAAGAAGATCCGCCGCACCGGAACGCTGGTGCGCTAGGGCGATGACGGTGCAGACGATAGCCCTGAAGGAGAAGGCGCGATGACCGAGGCGCTGAACGAGTTGGGAAGTCACATCGAGGCGCGACGCCCCGATTGCGTACTTGGCTGGCAGGTTTCGCGGCATGGCGAACTGACGGTCGACGTGGCGCTGTCGAACCTGCGCGGGCTGGTCGAGTTCCTCAAGACCGACGCGACCTGCCGCTTCACCACGCTGGTCGACATCACCGCGGTGGATTACCCGCAGCGGGCCAAGCGGTTCGACGTGGTCTATCACTTCCTGTCGATGTGGCAGAACCACCGCATCCGCCTGCGCGTGCCCGTGCGCGAGGACGATACCGTGCCGTCGATCAGCTCGATCCACCCTTCGGCCAGCTGGTTCGAGCGCGAGATCTTCGACATGTTCGGCCTACTGGTCTCGGGCCATCCGGACCTGCGCCGCATCCTGACCGATTACGGCTTTCGCGGACACCCGCTGCGCAAGGACTTTCCGACCACCGGCTACACCGAGGTCCGCTACGACGAAGAGCAGAAGCGCGTCGTCTACGAACCTGTTAGCCTGGTTCAGGAATATCGGCAGTTCGACTTCATGAGCCCGTGGGAGGGCGCGGAATACGTGCTGCCCGGCGACGAGAAGACCGAAGAGAAGGCGAAGGGCTGATGGGTTTCCTGATCTGGATCGCCGTCACCGTCGCGACGATCATCCCGCTGATGAAACTGCTGCCGCATTTCGGGGTCCACAAGTACTGGGCCTTCGCGGCCGTGATCCCGATCGTGCCGCTGATCCTGCTGTGGGTCATGGCGCTGAAGCTGCAGGACATGGAGAGACACTGATGGACGGCTCCAAGGGATTCGACGACGCCCAGACCGGCGAGCAGAAGATCCGCAATTTCAACATCAACTTCGGTCCGCAGCACCCGGCGGCGCACGGGGTGCTGCGCCTGGTGCTGGAACTCGACGGCGAGATCGTCGAGCGGTGTGACCCGCATATCGGCCTGCTGCACCGCGGCACCGAGAAGCTGATGGAAAGCCGGACCTACCTGCAGAATCTGCCGTATTTCGACCGGCTGGACTACGTCGCGCCGATGAACCAGGAGCATGCCTGGTGCCTGGCGATCGAGAAGCTGACCGGCACGCCGGTGCCGCGCCGCGCCTCGCTGATCCGGGTGCTGTACTCTGAGATCGGCCGCGTCCTGAACCACCTGCTGAACGTCACCACGCAGGCGATGGACGTGGGTGCGCTGACCCCGCCGCTGTGGGGCTTCGAAGAGCGCGAGAAGCTGATGATCTTCTACGAGCGCGCAAGCGGATCGCGCCTGCACGCGGCCTATTTCCGCCCCGGCGGCGTGCACCAGGATCTGCCGCCCGCGCTGATCGACGACATCGAGGAGTGGGCGCACCACTTCCCCAAGGTGCTGGACGACATCGACTCGCTGCTGACCGAGAACCGCATCTTCAAGCAGCGCAACGCAGATATCGGCGTGGTCACCGCAGAGGAAGCCCAGGAATGGGCGTTCTCGGGCGTGATGGTCCGTGGCTCGGGCATGGCCTGGGACCTGCGCCGTGCGCAGCCCTACGAATGCTACGACGAGTTCGAGTTCCAGATTCCCGTGGGCAAGAACGGCGATTGCTACGATCGCTTCCTGTGCCGGATGGAGGAGATGCGCCAGTCGACTTCGATCATCCTGCAGGCGATCGAGAAGCTGCGCGCCGAGGGCCCCGGCGATATCCTGTCGCGGGGCAAGATCACGCCGCCGAAGCGGACGGACATGAAGACCTCGATGGAGGCGCTGATCCACCACTTCAAGCTGTACACCGAAGGCTTCCACGTGCCCGAGGGCGAGGTCTATGCCGCGGTCGAGGCACCGAAGGGCGAGTTCGGCGTGTATCTGGTGGCGGACGGCACCAACAAGCCCTACCGCGCTAAGCTGCGCGCGCCCGGCTACCTGCACCTGCAGGCGATGGATCATGTTTCCAAGGGTCACCAGCTGGCCGATGTGGCGGCCATCATCGGCACCATGGATATCGTTTTCGGAGAGGTCGACCGATGAAGAAGCTCCTGGCGCTTGCCGCGCTGCCCGTGATCGCCGCTTGCGCTATGCCGCCCCGGGGCGTGTCCGACGAGAACCTGGCCGCGTTCGACGCGGCGGTGGCCTCGATCGGCTGCGACCTTGCGTCGGACGCGGATTATCAGGCTGTCGGCCTGCAGACCGGCATCGGGCGTGCGAAGCTGGCCGAGATCGCGGAGTACCGCGTCGCGACTGATGAAGCCGTCCGCCTGTCGAACGGCGGTGTCCGGCTGGTGACGGGGGCCTGCGCGCCGGTGCCCGAAGCGCCGGTGGCAGCCGAGGCGCCGCCCGTCCCCTGATACGAAGGGCGGCGACACGCGCCGCCGGATGCGACTGGCGGTGCCGGGCGCTTGACATGATTGGCGGCGCAAACCGCCCGAGACGAACATGCGCCCGGACCGCCCGGGCCAGACGAAGGGTCATCCCATGCTGCGACGTCTGCATCCCGACCAGCCCGACAGTTTCGCCTTCACGCCCGACAACCTCGCCTGGGCCGAAGCGCAGATCACCAAGTACCCGGCGGGCCGCCAGGCCAGCGCGATCATCCCGCTGCTGTGGCGCGCTCAGGAGCAGGAAGGCTGGCTGTCGCGCCCGGCGATCGAGCACGTGGCGACGATGCTCGACATGTCCTACATGCGCGCGCTCGAGGTGGCGACGTTCTACTTCATGTTCCAGCTGCAGCCGGTGGGCAGCGTGGCGCATATCCAGATCTGCGGCACCACGTCGTGCATGATCTGCGGTGCCGAGGACCTGATCGCCGTCTGCCGCGAGAAGATCGCGCCCAAGGCGCACCAGCTATCCGCCGACGGCCGCTTCTCGTGGGAGGAGGTCGAGTGTCTCGGTGCCTGCGCCAACGCGCCGATGGCCCAGATCGGCAAGGATTACTACGAGGACCTGACCGCCGACAGCCTGCGCAGCCTGATCGACCGGCTGGCCGCGGGCGAGGTGCCGGTTCCGGGCAGCCAGACCGGCCGCTTCGCGTCGGAACCCGCGTCGGGGCTGACTTCGCTGACCGACTTCACCAACGCCTCGATCAAGTACAACGCCTCGGTTCAGCGGGCGGTGGACTTGGGCGATACGATCAAGCGCATCGACGGCACCGAAGAGCCGCTGCGCGCGCCCTGGGGCGACCAGTCGGGTCGCCGCGGCGGCGGCGAGGGCAAGCGCGGCCCGGAGGTCGCGGGCGACCACCCGGTCGATGAGACCGGGATCGACAAGCGCGAGGCGGTCACCCCCGCGACAGGCCGGCCGGACGAGACCGAACCGGCGACGGCCGCGGAATCCGAAGGCGCCGCGCATCCCCAGCCGCACGGCCTGACCGCGCCCCGCGACGGCAAGGCCGACGACCTGACGCGCCTGTCCGGCGTCGATGCCGACATGGACGACGCGCTGCGCAAGCTGGGGCTGTTCCACTACGACCAGTTCGCGGCGCTGTCGCCGGGCGAGGTCACGTGGCTGGATGCGCATCTGGACGGCGACGCGCCTGCCAGCCGCGGCGACTGGGTGGCGCAGGCCAAGGCCTTGCTTGCGAAGGACAAGACGGACTGAGCGCGACGTGCTAGAACGGTCCCGGCGACAAGCTTGGGAGAGATCGGATGAGCGACGACAGGGACGGTTTCAGTTGCAAGGCGGGATGCTGGGCGCTGGCGGTGGCCGGGGGGGCGCTGGTCTTCGTGCTGCTGCTCGTTCCCGGCGGCTGGGGCTTCTTTGGGGCGCTCTTTCTCGCGGCGCTGGTCATGCTGGGGCTTGGGGGTTTGGCCCAATACGCGTTCTGCGGCACGATGGGGGGCAGGATGACGATGCCGCCCGCGCCCCGCGCCGACGCGACGGACCGTCCCGCGCAGGAACGTGACCCGACGGCGCCGCGCCCGATCGAGGCGATGGTACCCGCCGGCGCCGCGGCGGTGACGCCCGCGACTGCGCAGGCCGCCACGACGCCGCCCGCCGATCCGGCAGCGGAATCGGAACCCGTTCCGGCCGACGACGCACGGCCCGCGGCCGAGGCGCCCCGCGAGCCGGCGAAGCCGATCCCGCCCCGTGATCCGGTGCCCGCCGGCGCGCCCGGACCTGGCGCCGCGTCGGAGCCGGTCGGCCGCAAGCCCGAGACGCTGGACGCGCCCCGCGGCGCCGGCGGCGACGACCTGCAGCGGATCAAGGGCGTGGGGCCGAAACTCGCCGGCCAGCTCAACGCCGCGGGGATCTATCATTTCGACCAGATAGCGGGTTGGTCGGCCGATGAAGTGGCGTGGATCGAACGCAACGTCGATGGCGCGAAGGGACGGATCATCCGCGATGACTGGGTGGCGCAGGCCAGGACGCTCGCGACTGGCTAGCGGAACGCGCGCGCTGACGGCACGTTGCGACGATACGGGGGCTTGCGCGGCACGGGGCGCTGTGCGACCCCTCGCTCGGCACCGCGGGGAGGGCGGGGTCGAGCGGGACGCGTGTGCGCCCCGATTTGCCAACGCGAATGGAGCGATGACATGACCAAGACGACTCCCATGATGCCGCCGGTCTACGATTTCGGCGCCATGGTCGATTTCTGGCACCAGCAAAGCAATGCGATGCTCACCTTCAACCTGCAGATGATGCGCGCCGCGATGGCGCCGTGGGAAGCCATGGGCCTTTCGCCGCGCAGCTTCGTCAACCTGGGCATGATGCCCGCCGCCGTCGCGGCGACCGAAGCGGCGATGGCCCCCGCGGGCGAGCCGTCCAGCGCCGAACCCATGCCGGCCGACGCCGACGTCGGTGCGGACAAGGCGGACGCCGAAGCGCGCGCCGACGACACCGCGGCACAGCCCGCGCGCGTGGCTGGCGAACTGGCGCGGGTCGGCACGCCGGTCGAGCCCGGCAATGCCGAGGCGGCCGAAGCCGCAGTGATCTCGCGCAAGCCGTCGGGCCTGAAGACGCCGCGGGCCGCCGGCGCCGATGACCTGCGTCGCATCACCGGCCTCGGCCCCAAGCTGCAGGAGTCGCTGAACGAGATCGGCATCTACCATTTCGACCAGATCGCCGACTGGACCCCGGGCGAGATCGCCTGGATCGACGAGAATGTCGGCGGCGTGCGCGGGCGTGCCAGCCGTGACGACTGGGCGAAGCAGGCCGCGGCGCTGGCGCGCGGCGACAAGGGCTGAGGACGCGCCATGTCGTCGGCCGACCATTCCCGCCGGGGACGGCGCGTCGCGCTGTTCGTGGCGGGGCTTGGTCTTGCTTGGATCGCGATCATCGCGATCGGAGAGGCGCTGGACCTGACGCAGCGGGTGCGCGCGCTACTGGACCTGATCGTGCTCGCGGGGTTCGGCTGGGCGATCTGGATGATTTACGGGCTCTGGCGCGATCGCCGGGAACACCACGAGGACTGAGACATGCTGGCTGACAAGGACCGGATCTTCACCAATCTCTATGGCATGCACGATCGCACGCTGGACGGCGCGAAGAAGCGCGGCCACTGGGACGGGACGAAGGACCTGATCGCCAAGGGGCGCGACTGGATCATCCAGGAGATGAAGGACAGCGGGCTGCGCGGCCGCGGCGGCGCGGGCTTCCCGACCGGGCTGAAATGGTCCTTCATGCCCAAGGAAAGCGACGGCCGGCCGTCCTACCTGGTCGTGAACGCCGACGAGTCCGAGCCGGGCACCTGCAAGGACCGCGAGATCATGCGTCACGATCCGCACACGCTGATCGAGGGCTGCCTGATCGCCAGCTTCGCCATGCAGGCGCATGCCTGCTACATCTACATCCGCGGTGAATACATTCGCGAGCGCGAAGCCCTGCAGGCGGCCATCGACGAGGCCTACGACGCGGGCCTGGTGGGCAAGAACGCAGCCGGCTCGGGCTGGGACTTCGAGATCTTCCTGCACCACGGTGCCGGCGCCTATATCTGCGGCGAGGAAACCGCGCTGCTCGAATCCCTCGAGGGCAAGAAGGGCATGCCGCGCATGAAGCCGCCGTTCCCGGCGGGCGCGGGACTCTACGGCTGCCCGACCACCGTCAACAACGTCGAGTCGATTGCCGTCGTGCCCACGATCCTGCGTCGCGGGGCCGAGTGGTTCGCCGGTTTCGGCCGCCCCAACAACGCGGGGACCAAGGTCTTTGCCGTCTCGGGTCACGTGAACAACCCCTGCGTTGTCGAGGAAGAGATGAGCATCTCGTTCGAGGAGCTGATCGAGCGGCATTGCGGCGGCATCCGCGGCGGCTGGGACAACCTCAAGGCGGTCATTCCCGGCGGATCGTCGGTTCCCTGCGTGCGCGGCGAGAAGATGCGCGACGCGGTGATGGATTTCGATTACCTGCGCAACGACCTGCAGTCCGGCCTGGGCACCGCCGCGGTGATCGTGATGGACAAGGACACCGACATCATCAAGGCGATCTGGCGGCTGGCGAAGTTCTACAAGCACGAAAGCTGTGGCCAGTGCACGCCCTGCCGCGAGGGCACCGGCTGGATGATGCGCGTGATGGAGCGCCTTGTGCGCGGCGACGCCGAGGTCGAAGAAATCGACATGCTGTTCGACGTGACCAAGCAGGTCGAGGGCCACACGATATGCGCGTTGGGCGACGCGGCGGCCTGGCCGATCCAGGGCCTGATCCGCAACTTCCGCGACGAGATCGAGGACCGCATCAAGCACAAGCGCGTCAGCGCCGTCGCCGCCGAATAACGTGGCGCGGCTTGACCTTGGCGGGCCGGGCGGCGATGGTTCGCGCGCTCGGGCGCAGGCCCGGCAGCCAGCAAACGGGGGCGTGATGGATCGGGTCGGAATGGGTCGGAAGACGAAAGCTGCGCGCGTCGTCCTCGTTCTGGGCATGGGGCTCGCGCTGGCGGGCTGCGGCCGGTTCGGCTTGGGCTGGCCGGGCTCCGGCAGTTCCGAGATCCTGTTCGAGGGGCAGCGGTTCAACGCGACCGCCCGCGCGGTCGAACGGCGCGACAAGCAGTCCTTCGTCGTCAGCGTGCCGGGCGCCGTGCAGTCGCTTCGCGGCCCGATCCTTGCGGGCGATCACGCCGGCAAGAAGCATTGCATCCACTTTTTCGGCACCTCCGACATCGACTGGACCGTCGGCCCCGACACGGATCCGGCCGCGCTGGTGATCGAGGGCGGTGCGCTGCGTTTCGCGGGACGCTGCCGCGACTGAAGGCATGGGCAAGGGGCCTGCCACGGGCGAAGCCCCGCCGGAACTGCGGGAAACCGGGCAAGGGTTCGCCGGAAACGGGCTTTGCCGGTAGGTGTTATTGCCTGTCAAAGTGACTATCTGTCATCGCGAGCCGACACCGCAGACCCCCAATCCGACGAAAGGCCCGCCCCATGTTCAAGCGACTCACCCTCCCACTTCTGGTCGCCGCGGCACTGGCCGCACCCGTGCAGGCGCAGTCCAAGCCGCCGCTCAGTCAGGTGCCGCAGATCGACGACGCGCTGATGGTGATTGCCGTCGCCGACGACATCCGCAAGCGCTGCGACGGGATCGGCGCGCGCATGGTGCGCGCCTACATCACGATCAACAACCTCAAGTCGCAGGCGCAGTCGCTGGGCTATTCCGATCAGGAGATCGACGACTACGTCACCTCGAAGGAAGAAAAGGCGCGGATGAAGCGCAAGGCGCTGGCATGGCTTGCTGCGCAGGGCGTCGACGGCACGGACACGGAGCAACTGTGCCGTTTCGGCCAGCGCCAGATCGACAGCAACAGCGCCATCGGCCGCCTGCTGCACTGATTGGCCGTGTTCTAGTTAGACCGTCGGGACAGGCATCGCATGCTGACGCAGCGTTGTGCCTGCCACGCGTCGATTTTTCCTGCCGTTCCGGGCCGATCACGCCTTTCAACGCTGCGCGGGGCGCGCTAAAGGGAGGGGCAATCGCGGCCCGCCCGATGCCGGCGGGCCTTGCCAGCCATGGGAAACGAAGGGCTCGGCCATGTCCGACACGCGCACGATCATCATCGACGACACCGAAATCGAGGTCCCCTCGGCCATGACGCTGATCCAGGCGTGCGAGGAGGCGGGAATCGAGATTCCCCGGTTCTGCTACCACGAGCGTCTGTCGATCGCCGGCAATTGCCGCATGTGCCTGGTCGAGGTCGTGGGCGGCCCGCCCAAGCCCGCCGCGTCCTGCGCGATGCAGGTCAAGGACTTGCGCCCCGGACCCGATGGCCAGCCGCCGCGCGTGCGCACCAACTCGCCCATGGTCAAGAAGGCCCGCGAGGGGGTGATGGAGTTCCTGCTCATCAACCACCCGCTGGATTGCCCGATCTGCGACCAGGGCGGCGAATGCGACCTGCAGGACCAGGCGATGGCCTACGGCGTCGACTTCAGCCGCTACCGCGAGCCCAAGCGCGCGACCGAGGACCTGGACCTCGGCCCGCTGGTCGAGACTCACATGACGCGGTGCATTTCCTGCACCCGCTGCGTGCGCTTCACCACCGAGGTGGCGGGCATCAACCAGATGGGCCAGACCGGCCGCGGCGAGGATGCCGAGATCACCTCGTACCTCGGCGAGACGCTGAATTCCAACCTGCAGGGCAACATCATCGACCTGTGCCCGGTGGGCGCGCTGGTCAGCAAGCCCTACGCCTTCACCGCGCGCCCGTGGGAACTGGGCAAGACCGAGACGATCGACGTGATGGATGCGCTCGGCAGTTCGATCCGGGTGGACACGAAAGGGCGCGAGGTCATGCGCATCCTGCCGCGTAACCATGACGGCGTGAACGAGGAATGGATCTCGGACAAGACGCGCTTCGTCTGGGACGGACTGCGTCGACAGCGGCTGGACCGGCCCTACATCCGCGAGGACGGCAAGCTGCGCCCGGCCACCTGGCCCGAGGCGCTGGCGCGCACGGCCGAGGCGATGAAAGGCGCGAAGTCCCTGGCCGGCATCGTCGGCGACCTCGCCCCGGTCGAGGCGGCCTTTGCGCTGAAACAGCTGATCGAGGGGCAGGGCGGCATCGTCGAATCCCGCACCGACAACGCCAGGCTGCCCGCCGGCAACCGCAGCGGCTATGTCGGCAACGTCGCGATCGAGGAACTGGACACGGCGCGCGACATCATCCTGATCGGCACCGACCCGGTGATCGAGGCGCCGGTGCTGAACGCGCGCATCCGCAAGGCCTGGATCAACGGCGCGACGGTGCAGCGCGTGGGGCCGGCCAGCGACCTGACCTATGACGTGGTCGAACTGGGCGAGGGGCGCTCGGCGCTCGACGGGATCGATGCGCCCGAAGGGACGATCGTCGTCGTCGGCATGGGTGCCCTGCGCGAGGCCGATGGTGCCGCCGTGCTGGCCAAGGCCATGGCCCTGAGCGGCCGGATGCTGGTGCTGCACAACGCCGCCGCCCGGGTCGGGGCGATGGACGTGGGCGCCGTGAACGACGGCGGAATGGAGGCAATCGGCCAATCCGACGTGCTGTTCAACCTTGGCGCCGACGAGGTCGAGACTGCCCGCAACGCGGACGGTGGACCTTTCGTCATCTACCAAGGCAGCCACGGCGACCGCGGCGCGCACCGTGCCGACGTGATCCTGCCCGCCGCCGCCTACACCGAGGAACAGGGCCTGTTCGTCAACACCGAGGGTCGCCCGCAGCTGGCGCTGCGCGCCGGCTTCGCCCCCGGAGAGGCCAAGGAGAACTGGGCCATCCTGCGCGCCCTGTCGGCCGAACTCGGCGCGACTCAGCCTTGGGACAGCCTGGCGCAACTGCGCCAGAAGTTGGTCGAGGCGGTTCCGCACCTGGCCGAGATCGACACGGTCCCAGAAAACGACTGGCAGCCGCTGGAGCAGGGCGCCCTCGGCGACGCGACGTTCCGCTACGCGATGAGCGACTTTTACCTGACGAACCCGATCGCGCGCGCGTCCGAGCTGATGGCCGATCTGTCGCGCCGCGCGAAAGCGCGCGCCGAGGCGCCCCTGGCGGCGGAGTAGGCCCGTGCCGTCGCGGTTCATCCCGGTGCTGGCGGCGGTGCTGGCTGCCACGTCCTGCGCGCCCGCGCAGGACGTCTATGCCGCTCCGCTCGAGGCCGAGTACATGGGCGTGAAGACCCGGCTGCTGGATGGCGACCTGGTCAACTTCCACGTCGAGATGCGCGGCGCCCGCGGGCCGCGCGACGTCGAGGACTATGCCGAGTGCGCCGCCGCGCAATACACGCTGATCCGGGGCTACGGCTTTACGCGGCATTTGCGCACGAATGTGGACGAAGAGGGTGGCCTCTGGCGGGCGGATGCGATTTACACCATCTCGCCGGCGCTGCCCCGCGGGCTGAAGACCATCGACGCGGAAGTGGTCTCCAGCGCCTGCACCGAAAACGCGATACCGATGGTATGAGGTCCCGATGGGAGAGTTCCTGATCACGCCGGTGGGCACGCTGGTGATCATCATCGCACAATGCCTGGCCGTGCTGGGCTTCGTGATGATCAGCCTGCTGTTCCTGGTCTATGGCGACCGCAAGGTCTGGGCCGCGGTGCAGATGCGCCGGGGCCCCAACGTCGTGGGCGTCTTCGGGATACTGCAATCGGTCGCCGACGCGCTGAAATACGTGACCAAGGAGGTGGTCATACCCGCCGGCGCCGACCGGACGGTCTTCCTTCTGGCGCCGATGATGTCCTTCGTGCTGGCGGTGCTGGCCTGGGCGGTGATCCCCTTCGACGAGACCTGGGTTCTGTCGAACATCAACGTCGCCATCCTGTACGTGTTCGCGATCTCGTCGCTCGAGGTCTACGGCGTGATCATGGGCGGCTGGGCGTCGAACTCGAAATACCCGTTCCTCGGCTCGCTGCGTTCCGCCGCTCAGATGATCTCGTACGAGGTCAGCATCGGCCTGATCATCATCGGCGTGATCATCTCGACCGGCAGCATGAACTTCGGCTCGATCGTCTACGCGCAGGACACGTCGGCGCATTTCTTCGGCTGGTACTGGCTGCCGCACCTGCCGATGGTGTTCCTGTTCTTCATCTCGGCGCTGGCCGAGACGAACCGGCCGCCCTTCGACCTTCCCGAGGCGGAATCCGAACTGGTGGCGGGCTACCAGGTCGAATACTCCTCGACGCCGTTCCTGCTGTTCATGGCGGGCGAGTACATCGCGATCTTCCTGATGTGCGCGCTGACCACGCTGCTGTTCTTCGGCGGCTGGCTGTCGCCGATCCCGGGCCTGCCGGACGGCGCGCTGTGGATGGTGGCGAAGATGGCGTTCTTCTTCTTCCTGTTCGCCATGGTGAAGGCGATCACCCCGCGCTACCGCTACGACCAGCTGATGCGGCTGGGCTGGAAGGTGTTCCTGCCGTTCAGCCTGGTCTGGGTGGTCTTCGTGGCCTTCGCGGCGAAATTCGACTGGTTCTGGGGCATCTACGCCCGCTGGCCGCTGGCCGGCTGAGCCGATACCGGCCGCGCGGGCCGGGCGATCCTTCAGGCGGGCGGACGCGCCCGCCGCATAAGCATGGCGGGGCTCGCCCCCGCGTCAGGAGACCAAGATGGCGACCATCGATTACGGACGCGCCGCGGGATATTTCCTGCTGACGGACTTCTTCAAGGGCCTCGGGCTGGGCTTCAAGTACTTCTTCGGCCCCAAGGCGACGCTGAACTACCCGCACGAGAAGGGCCCGCTGTCGCCGCGCTTTCGCGGCGAACACGCGCTGCGCCGTTATCCGAACGGCGAGGAACGCTGCATCGCGTGCAAGCTGTGCGAGGCGATCTGCCCGGCGCAGGCGATCACCATCGATGCCGAGCCGCGCGAGGACGGCTCCCGCCGCACCACGCGCTACGACATCGACATGACCAAGTGCATCTATTGCGGTTTCTGCCAGGAGGCCTGCCCGGTCGACGCGATCGTCGAGGGCCCCAATTTCGAATTCTCGACCGAGACCCGCGAGGAGCTTTACTACGACAAGGCCAAGCTGCTGGAGAACGGCGAGCGCTGGGAGGCCGAGCTGGCCCGCAACCTCGAGATGGACGCGCCGTACCGATGAGCAGCCAGAAAACCCCGTTCGAGCTGATGATGGAGCAGGCGCAGGAGATGGCGAAGGCCTTCAATCCCGCGCTGTCGTCCTTCGATCCCAAGGGCTTCGAGAGCCTTTGGCCGACCATGCCGAAGGACGCCATGGAGATGTGGTTCGGCAAGGGGCTGGGCAAGAACGGGCTGGACGCCAAGACACGCCTGCTTCTGACGCTTGCGGGGTTGACGATGCAGGGTGCTCAGGCCGATACGCCGCTGAGGATGACCGTGCGCCACGCGCTCGAGGCCGGCGCGACCGAGGAAGAGATCGCCGAGACCATCGCGCAGATGTCGATGTTCGCCGGGATTCCCGCCATGACCCGCGCCATGGAGATGGCGCGCGAGGTGATGGCCGACGGAAAGAAGGATGACGAGACATGATGGCATTCGCCTTCTACCTCTTCGCGCTGGGTGTGATCGCGGGCGGGCTGTTCACCGTGATCGCGCGCAACCCGGTGCACTCGGTGCTGTGGCTGATCCTGGCGTTCCTGTCCGCGGCGGGGCTGTTCGTGCTGCTGGGGGCCGAGTTCGTCGCCATGCTGCTGATCATCGTCTACGTGGGCGCGGTCGCGGTGCTGTTCCTGTTCGTGGTGATGATGCTGGACATCGACTTCTCGGCGCTCAGGGCCCAGATGGCGCGCACCATGCCGTTGGCGCTGCTGATCGGGCTGGTGATCCTGATGCAGCTGGCACTGGCCTTCGGCGCCTGGACGGAATCGGAACTGGCCGCGGGGCAGATCGCTCAGCCGATGGTGCCGGGCATCCACAACACGCAGGCGCTGGGGATGATCCTCTACGACCAGTACTTCCTGCTGTTCCAGCTGGCGGGCCTGATCCTGCTGGTGGCGATGATCGGTGCCATCGTGCTCACCCTGCGCCACCGGAGCGACGTCAAGCGGCAGGACGTGCTGGCGCAGATGTATCGCGACCCGAAGAAGGCGATGGAGCTGCGGGACGTGAAGCCCGGCCAGGGGCTGTAAACGGGCGCCGGAGGGGTGTCCCACGGTGGGACACGCATCCGGCCTAGACAAATCAACGGGTTACAGAGGCCCGTTCATGAATTGATAACCATACGGGGAAAACCCGGAGGGACGAGCGATGATCGGACTGGAACATTACCTGACGGTGGCGGCGGTGCTGTTCGTCATCGGCATCTTCGGAATTTTCCTCAACCGCAAGAACGTCATCATCCTGCTGATGAGCATCGAACTGATCCTGCTGGCGGTGAACATTAACCTTGTGGCGTTCTCGGCGCATCTGGGCGACCTGGTGGGGCAGGTTTTCACCCTGTTCGTGCTGACGGTGGCGGCGGCCGAGGCGGCGATCGGGCTTGCGATCCTGGTCAGCTTCTTCCGCAACCGCGGCACGATCGCCGTGGAAGACATCAACGTGATGAAGGGCTGAGCGCATGGCGACGATCATCCTGTTCGCGCCGCTTCTGGGCGCGCTGATCGCGGGCTTCGGCTGGCGCGTCATCTCGATCAAGGGCGCGCAGTGGGTAACCACCGGCCTGCTGTTCCTGGCCTGCGCGCTGTCGTGGATCGTGTTCCTGACCCACGGACCCGAGACCGAGACGATCAACATCCTGCGCTTCATCGAGAGCGGCACGCTGTCGGTCGACTGGTCGATCCGGCTGGACCGGCTGACCAGCATCATGCTGATCGTGGTGACGACGGTGTCGGCGCTCGTGCACCTTTATTCCTTCGGCTACATGGCGCATGACGAGAACTTCCGCGAAGGCGAGGAAAGCTATCGCGCGCGCTTCTTCGCCTACCTGTCGTTCTTCACCTTCGCGATGCTGGCGCTGGTGACCTCGGACAACCTGGTGCAGATGTTCTTCGGCTGGGAAGGTGTGGGCGTCGCGTCCTACCTGCTGATCGGGTTCTACTACCGCAAGCCGTCGGCCAACGCCGCCGCCATCAAGGCGTTCGTGGTCAACCGGGTGGGCGACTTCGGCTTCGCGCTGGGGATCTTCGCTCTGTTCTACCTGACGGATTCGGTGAACTTCGACGTGATCTTCGCCGCGGCACCCGAACTGGCCGAGACGCAGCTGACCTTCCTGTGGACCTCGTGGAACGCGGCCGAGCTGGTGGCCTTCCTGCTGTTCGTGGGCGCGATGGGTAAGTCGGCGCAGCTGTTCCTGCACACCTGGCTTCCCGACGCGATGGAGGGCCCGACGCCGGTCTCGGCGCTGATCCACGCCGCCACCATGGTCACGGCGGGCGTCTTCCTGGTCTGCCGCATGTCGCCGGTGATGGAATTCGCGCCCTACGCGATGGCCTTCGTCACGGTGCTGGGCGCGACCACCGCCTTCGTCGCCGCGACGATCGGGCTGGTCCAGACCGACATCAAGCGCGTCATCGCCTATTCGACGATGTCGCAGCTGGGCTACATGTTCGTGGCGGCGGGCGTGGGCGTCTATTCCGTGGCGATGTTCCACCTGTTCACGCACGCCTTCTTCAAGGCGATGCTGTTCCTCGGCGCGGGCTCGGTGATCCACGGGATGCACCACGAGCAGGACATGCGGAACTACGGCGGGCTGCGCAAGAAGCTGCCCTACACGTTCTGGGCGATGCTGATCGGCACGCTGGCGATCACCGGCGTGGGCATCCCGCTGACGCATATCGGCTTTGCCGGCTTCCTGTCCAAGGACGCGGTGATCGAGAGCGCCTGGGCCGGCACCGCAGGCGGCTATGCCTTCTGGATGCTGGTCATCGCGGCGCTGTTCACCAGCTTCTATTCTTGGCGGCTGATGTTCCTGACCTTCTGGGGCACGCCGCGCGGCGATCGCCACACGCACGAGCACGCGCATGAAAGCCCGATGGTCATGCTGGTGCCGCTGGGCGTGCTGGCGGTGGGCTCGGTCTTTGCCGGGATGGTCTGGTACAACAGCTTCTTCGGCGACCACGCGTCGGTGAACCGGTTCTTTGGCGTGCCTGTGGCCCATGCCGAGGAGGCCGCCGCCGACCACGGCGAGGGGCCGGGCGAGGCGATCGAGGAACTGGCCGAAGGCGACCTGGAAAGCGCGGGCGAAGCGGTGGCCGAACCCACCGACGCGCACGGTCCGGCCGGCGAGGGCGAGTATGCCGCGGGCGATTATCCCGCGCCGGGACAGGGCGCGATCTACATGGCGCCCGACAACCACGTGATGGACGACGCGCACCACGCCCCGGTCTGGGTCAAGGTGTCGCCCTTCGTCGCCATGCTGATCGGCTTTCTTGTGGCGGTGTGGTTCTACATCCTTCAGCCCTCGGTTCCCGGACGGCTGGCGGAAAGCCAGCGGCCGCTGTACCTGTTCCTGCTCAACAAGTGGTATTTCGACGAGATCTACGACTTCGTCTTCGTGCGGCCGGCCAAGGGGCTCGGCAGGCTGCTCTGGCGCCGCGGCGACGGCAGCGTGATCGACGGGTCGATCAACGGTCTGGCGATGGGCGTGGTGCCGTTCTTCACGCGCCTCGCGGGGCGGGCGCAGTCCGGCTACATCTTCACCTATGCCTTCGCGATGGTGATCGGCATCGCGATCCTGATCACCTGGATGACGCTTTCGGGGGGCGGCAACTAATGGACAACCTGCTTTCCATCGTCACCTTCCTGCCGGCGCTGGCCGCGCTGATCCTGGCGCTGTTCCTGCGCGGGGGCGACGCGGCCGCGGACCGCAACGCGAAGTGGCTGGCGCTGATCGCGACCAGCGCGACGTTCGTGGTGTCGCTGTTCATCCTGTTCCAGTTCGAGGCCGGCAATCCGGGCTTCCAGATGGTCGAGCAGGCCGACTGGCTGCTGGGCCTGCAGTACAAGATGGGCGTCGACGGGATCAGCGTGCTCTTCGTGCTGCTGACGACCTTCATCATGCCGCTGGTCATCGCCGCCAGCTGGGAGGTCACGACCCGCGTCAAGGAATACATGATCGCGTTCCTGATGCTGGAAACGCTGATGCTTGGCGTGTTCATGGCGCTGGACCTGGTGCTGTTCTACCTGTTCTTCGAGGCCTCGCTGATCCCGATGTTCCTGATCATCGGCATCTGGGGCGGCAAGGACCGGATCTACGCATCGTTCAAGTTCTTCCTCTACACCTTCCTCGGCTCGGTGCTGATGCTGGTGGCGATGGTGGCGATGTATGCCGACGCCGGCACCACCGACATCGCGCTGCTGCTGAACCACAGCTTCTCGTCCGTGGGCATCGAGGTGCTGGGCGTGCAGGTCCTGGGCGGGATGCAGACGCTGCTGTTCCTGGCGTTCTTCGCGAGCTTCGCGGTGAAGATGCCGATGTGGCCGGTGCACACCTGGCTGCCGGACGCGCACGTGCAGGCGCCGACGGCGGGCTCGGTCGTGCTGGCGGCGATCCTGCTGAAGATGGGCGGCTACGGCTTCCTGCGCTTCTCGCTGCCGATGTTCCCGGTGGGCTCCGAGGTGATGGCGCCGCTGGTGTGGACGCTGTCGGTGATCGCCATCGTCTACACAAGCCTCGTGGCGCTGGTGCAAGAGGACATGAAGAAGCTGATCGCCTATTCGTCCGTCGCGCACATGGGCTTCGTCACCATGGGGATCTTCGCGGCAAACCAGCAGGGCATCGACGGGGCGATCTTCCAGATGATCAGTCACGGCTTCATCTCGGGCGCGTTGTTCCTGTGCGTGGGCGTGGTCTACGACCGGATGCACACGCGCGACATCGACGCCTATGGCGGCCTCGTGAACCGGATGCCGGCCTACGCGCTGGTGTTCATGCTGTTCACCATGGCCAACGTGGGCCTGCCGGGCACGTCGGGCTTCGTCGGGGAATTCCTGACGCTGGTGGGCATCTTCCAGGTCAACACCTGGGTCGCGGCCGGTGCCGCGCTGGGGGTGATCCTGTCTGCGGCCTACGCGCTGTGGCTGTACCGGCGGGTGGTGATGGGCGACCTGATCAAGGCGTCGCTGAAGACCATCACCGACATGACCCGCCGCGAGAAGGCGATCTTCGCGCCGCTGGTCGTCGCGACGCTGTTCTTCGGCGTCTATCCCGCACCGATCCTGGACCGCATCGGGCCGAGCGTGGCGCAGCTGGTCGGCGCATACGACGCCGCGCTGGCCGAGGCCGGGGTTGACACGCGCGGCACGCAGGTCGCACAGGCCGTCGCGGGCGACGCCGCCGCCGAGCTAGAAGGAGCGCACGAATGATCTCGGCCGACCTTACCATCATCCTGCCGGAAATCGTGCTGTCGCTGTTCGCGATGGCGGCGCTTCTGGTCGCGGTCTACACCGGCAAGGACAAGCTGGCGCCGGTCCTGCTGTGGGCCACGGCGGCCGTCTTCCTGGCGCTGGCGCTGTGGATCGGCACCACCGGCTCGGGCTTGCGGCTGGGCTTCGGCGGCATGTTCGTCGATGACGGCTTCGCCCGTTTCGCCAAGGTGACGATCCTGACCGCCGCCGCCGCCGTCCTGCTGATGTCCGAGGGCTACATGGCCCGCCGGGGCCTGCTGCGCTTCGAATACCCGCTGTTGGTGGCGCTTGCCGTCGTGGGCATGATGGTCATGGTCAGCGCGGGCGACCTGATGGCGCTCTACATGGGGCTCGAGCTTCAGTCCCTGGCGCTCTACGTGATTGCCTCCTTGCGTCGCGAAAGCCCGAAATCCACCGAGGCGGGGCTGAAGTACTTCGTGCTTGGCGCGCTGAGCTCGGGCCTGCTGCTGTACGGCGCGTCGCTGATCTACGGCTACGCGGGCACCACGACATTCATCGGCATCGTGCGCACCGCGACGGAGGGCGAAATGTCGCTCGGCCTGCTGATCGGGCTGGTGCTGCTGATCTCGGGGTTGGCCTTCAAGGTCTCGGCGGTGCCGTTCCACATGTGGACCCCGGACGTCTACGAGGGCGCGCCGACGCCGGTCACCGCCTTCTTCGCCACGGCGCCCAAGGTCGCGGCGATGGCGCTGCTGGCGCGGGTGCTGCACGACGCCTTCGGCGGCGCCGTCGGACAGTGGCAGCAGGTGATCGCACTGATCGCGGTACTGTCGATGTTCTGGGGCAGCATCGCCGCGATCGGCCAGCGCGACATCAAGCGGCTGATGGCCTATTCGTCGATCGCCCACATGGGCTACGCGCTGATGGGGCTGGCCGCGGGGACGCTGCTGGGCGTGCAGGCGATGCTGATCTACATGGCGATCTACGTCGCGATGAACGTCGGCACCTTCGCCTTCATCCTGTCGATGGAGCGCGACGGCCAGCCGGTGACCGACATCCGCGCGCTGAACATGTACGCCCGCCAAGCGCCCGGAAAGGCGCTGGCCGTGCTGGTGCTGATGTTCAGCCTTGCGGGCGTGCCGCCGCTGGTGGGCTTCTTCGGCAAGCTCTACGTGCTGCGCGCCGCCTACGAGGGCGGGCTGGTCTGGCTGGCGCTCGCCGGCATGATCGCCAGCGTCATCGGCGCCTACTATTATCTGCGGATCGTCTACTACATGTACTTCGGTGAAGAGCGCGAGGACGGGCTGGACGGCGGGCGTTCGCCGGTCCTGTGGGGCTTCCTGATGGCCTCGGCCGTGGTGATGGTCGTGGGCGTGGTCAACCTGTTCGGGATCGAGGGCGCGGCACAGGCGGCGGCGGCGACGCTTGTCCGCTAAAACGAGCGCCAAGGCCTTGCGAAACGGTGACGCGCCTTCGGCGCGTCGCTTTTTTTCGGACAGGGGTGAAGGGGCTCTGCCCCTTCTGCTCCTTCAGAGTATTCATCCCATTTGGGAACAGAAGAAGTATGGGGCTTGCCGCTGATGAGCTGGCCCGCAGGCTACGGGCGCCGGGTGCTGGACGAGGTCGACAGCACCATGACCGAGGCGGCGCGCGTCGCCGACGCGCTCGCCGGGCCGGAATGGATCATGGCACGGCGTCAAAGTGCTGCGCGCGGACGGCGCGGGCGGCCTTGGCGCGATCCGGGCGGCAATTTCGCGGCGACCCTGGTGATGCGGACGCCGGGCGGGCCGGGGCAGGCGGCGCTGCGGTCCTTCACGACGGCGCTGGCACTGCGCGAGGCATTCGCCGCGCTGACGCATGCGCCCGAGGCGCTCGCGCTGAAATGGCCGAACGACGTGCTGGTGAACGGCGGCAAGGCGGCGGGCATATTGCTCGAGACCGTGGGGGCGCGCGGCGGGTCGCTGGCGATCGGGGTGGGCGTGAACCTGATTTCCGCGCCCGGGGCGGACGCGGTCGAGCCGGGGGCGGTGCCGCCGGTGAGCCTGCTGGCCGAGACCGGGCTGCGCATCGAGCCCGAGGCGATGCTGGACGCGCTGGCGACCGCCTTCGCCGCCTGGGAGGACCGCCTGGTCACCTACGGCTTTGCCCCGGTGCGCACCGCTTGGCTGTCGCACGCCGCCCGGCTGGGCGAGGTCGTGACCGCGCGGCTGCCGCAGGACCGGATCGAGGGGATTTTCGAGACGGTGGACGAGAGCGGCGCGATCGTTCTAAAGACCGCGCAAGGTCGCCGCGCCATCGCCGCGGCCGACATCTTTTTCTGAAGGGGCGGCGGGCATGCTTCTGGCCATCGATTGCGGGAACACCAACACCGTGTTCTCGATCTGGGACGGGACGCGGTTCCTTGCGACCTGGCGCACCTCGACCGAGCATCAGCGCACGGCGGACCAGTATTATGTCTGGCTGTCGACGCTGATGAAGCTGCAGAAGATCGAGGCCGACATCACGGACGTGATCGTCAGCTCGACCGTGCCGCGGGTGGTGTTCAACCTGCGCGTCCTGGCGGACCGGTATTTCAACACGCGGCCGATGGTGGTGGGCAAGCCCGATTGCGCGCTGCCGGTGGCGGTGCGCGTCGATGCCGGCACGCAGGTGGGCCCCGACCGGCTGGTCAACACCGTGGCGGGGTTCGACCTGCATGGCGGCGACCTGATCGTGGTCGATTTCGGCACCGCGACCACCTTCGACGTGGTCGCCAAGGACGGCGCCTACGAGGGCGGGGTGATCGCGCCGGGGGTGAACCTGAGCCTCGAGGCGCTGCACCAGGCGGCGGCCGCGCTGCCGCACGTCGATATTTCCAAGCCGCAGCGCGTGGTGGGCACCAACACCGTCGCCTGCATGCAATCGGGCGTGTTCTGGGGCTATGTCGGCCTCGTGCGCGAGATCTGCGCACGCATCAGGGCCGAGCGCGGCACACCCATGAAGATCATAGCGACAGGCGGGCTGGCGCCTTTGTTCCAGCAGAGCGAAGACCTCTTCGACCACTTCCACGACGACCTGACGATGCACGGGCTTACCGTCATCCACGATTACAACATGAGGACTGCATGAGCGGTGAACGACTGATCTATCTTCCCCTCGGGGGTGCCGGCGAGATCGGCATGAACTGCTACGTCTACGGCTACGGAAAACCCGGCGAGGAGCGGCTGATCGTCGTCGATCTGGGCGTGACCTTTCCGGACATGGACGGCACGCCCGGGGTGGACCTGATCCTGCCCGACATCACCTGGCTGCGCGAGAACCGGGACCGCATCGACGCGGTCTTCATCACCCATGCCCACGAGGATCACGTGGGCGCCGTGGGCCATACGTTCGAGCAGCTGGGCGTGCGGATCTACGCGCGCGCCTTCACCGCCAACCTTGCGCGGCAAAAGCTGGCGGAATACGGGCTGGGGGCGAAGACCGTCACCACCTGCTCGGCTTGGCCGCAGGTGACCAAGGTGGGGCCGTTCTCGATCGGGTTCCTGCCGATCTCGCACTCGATCCCCGAGAGCAGCGCGCTGGTGATCGACACGCCGGCCGGCCGGGTGATCCACTCGGGCGACTTCAAGCTCGACACCACGCCGCTGGTGGGCGAGCCGTGGGATCCTGCGCTGTGGGCCGAGGTGTCCAAGCCCGGCGTCATCGCGCTGGTCTGCGATTCCACCAACGTGTTCAGCAAGCACCCCGGACGGTCCGAGGCGACCGTCGGCCCGTCGGTCGAGCGGCTGGTGGCGGAAGCGCGCAACATGGTCGTGGCGACCACCTTCGCGTCGAACGTGGCACGTGTGAAGACGCTGGCCGATGCGGGCGCGCGGGCAGGGCGCTCGGTCTGCCTGATGGGCCGCGCGATGCGGCGCATGATCGAGGCTGCGGTCGAGACCGGCGTGCTGGCGGACTTTCCGCCGGTGGTCGCGATGGAGGACGCCGCCGGCATCCCGCGCGAGAACCTGATGCTGATCGTCACCGGCAGCCAGGGCGAGCGTCGCGCCGCCTCGGCCCAGCTGGCGCGGGGCAAGTACAACGGGATCGAACTGAAGGACGGCGACCTGTTCCTGTTCTCGTCCAAGACCATTCCCGGCAACGAGAAGGGCGTGATCCGCATCATGAACATGCTGTCGGAAAAGGGCGTGGACGTGGTCGACGACAACGATGGCGAGTACCACGTCTCGGGGCACGCGAACCGGCCCGACCTCGAGACCGTGCAGGACATCGTGCAGCCGCAGGTCGTGGTGCCGATGCACGGCGAGCACCGCCACCTGCGCGAACACGTCAAGCTGACCCAGGCGCGCGGGCGCACCGGCGTCCTGGCGGTCAACGGCATGATGGTCGAACTGTCGACCAGGCAGCCCCGGATCGTCGAATACGTCGAGACCGGGCGCACCTACCTGGACGGTACGGTGCAGGTCGGCGCAATGGACGGCATCTTGCGCGACCGCATCCGCATGGCGCTGAACGGCCACGTCACGGTGACGGTCATCATCGACGAGGACGACAGCCCGCTGGGCGATCCCTGGTGCGACCCGATGGGCCTGGCCGAGGAGGGCCGCTCGCGCGTGCCGCTGGTCGATGTGCTGGAAGAGGATCTGAGCCAGTTCATGGGCCGGGCGAACGGCAAGACGATCAAGGACGATGCCAAGCTCGAGGAAGGGCTGCGCCGCGTGGTGCGCCAGACCTGCATGAACGAGATCGGCAAGAAGCCCGAGGTGACGGTGGTCGTGAGCCGCCTGGCGTGATCGGCGCGGCCGTGACGGGGCGCGGCAGGGCGACCGTCCCGGTCGTCTTCGACCTCGACGGCACGCTGGTGGATTCGCTGCCCGGCATCGCCTGGGCCGCGAACACGCTGCTGGCCGAACGCGGGCACGCGCCGCTGCCGCAGGCGCGGATCGGCACCTTCGTCGGACTGGGCGAGCGCGTCTTCCTCGACCGGCTGATCGCGGCCGCCGGGCTGGACGCGGCCGACGACGCGGCGCTGATGGCGCGGTTGCTGGACCTCTACCGCGCGGCGGCGGATCGCACGACGCCGTTCCCCGGCGCCCGCGAGGCGTTGCAGGACCTGCGAGACGCGGGCGTTCCGCTGGGGCTGTGCACGAACAAGCCGTCGGGGCCGCTGGATGCGGTGCTGGACGCGCTGGACCTGCGCGGCCTCTTCGGCGCGGTGGTGGCGGGCGACACGCTGCCGGTGCGCAAGCCCGACCCGGCGCCGCTGCATCGCGCTTTCGATCTGCTGGGCGGGCTTGGCCTTTACGTGGGCGACAACGGCATCGATGCCCGGACCGCGACCAGCGCCGGCGTACCCTTCTGGCTGTTCACCGAGGGCATCCGGCACGAGCCGCTGGCGGACATTCCGCACGACCGCGCCTTCGACGACTTCGCGAGGCTCGCCGCGCTCTACCGCGCGACCTTCGCCTGAAGATCCGCCGCCCGGTCTGTCCCGGTCCGGTATCTCTCCGTCGCAGGCTCTGCCGGCGTCGCCGCGCGCTTGCAACCCTGCCTGCGCGGAATAGTTGGTCCCCGGAAACAATCTGAAGGAAAGGGACCGGATCATGATCAACAAGAGCGGATCGGCGAACTGGAAGGGCGGCCTGAAGGACGGCACCGGCACGGTATCCACCGAATCCGGCGTACTGGACGCCGAGAACTACGGCTTTGCCAAGCGGTTCGAGGGCGCGCCCGGCACCAACCCCGAAGAGCTGATCGCCGCGGCGCATGCCAGCTGCTTCTCGATGGCGCTGTCGATGGTCCTCGGCGAGGGCGGCTTCACCGCCGACGACATCTCGACCAAGGCCGTGGTCACGCTCGACAAGAAGGACGACGGCTTTGCGGTCACGAAAAGCCACCTGACCGTCACGGCCAGCGTGCCGGGCGCCACGGCGGCGGACTTCATCAAGGCGGCGGACACGGCCAAGGCGAACTGCCCGATCTCGAAGTTGCTGAACGCCGAAATCACGATGGACGCCAAGCTGGCCTGAGCGTGCGTCCAGCTGCACGAAACGCGAAAGCCGCCCCTGTCCGGGGCGGCTTTCTTTTTGATCTTTCAGCGCGGTGGCGGCCGGCTCAGCCTGCGCGGCGTTCCTCGAAGCTCAGCGCGATGAACTCGGGCATGTGCTCGCCCATGCCGACGACGTTGCCGCCCTTGTTCATGACGGGCACGTCCTCGGCGCGCATGTCGGCGCCTTCCCGTCGGCCACGGCCGCCGCCACTGCCACGGCCCGAACGGCCGCCGCGTGCGGAGCGGTCGCGCCCTTCGGACTGGCCGGCCTCCGGTCGCTGATTTTCCTGTGTCGCGTCCTTGGGGGCCGCTTGCGAAGCCTCAACGGCCTCCTCGGCCACGGGCGCCTCGGCAGCAGCTTCCTCGGCGGGGGCGCCGGCGGGTTTGCTGGTGCGTCTGCGGCTGCGCTTGGGCGCTCCGGCCGGCTGGTTCTCCATGGCCTCGGCGGGCTGCGCGTCGGCAGCCGTCGCCCCGGCCTCTTGCGAGACCGCGGGTGCCTCGGCTGCGTCGACTTCCTGCGTCTCGGCCGGCTTCGCGTCGCCACCCGAGCGGCTGCGCCGGGTGCGGCTGCGCGTGCGGGCGGGCTTGGCCTCGGCCTCGGGCGCATCCGCCTCGGCCTCGGGCTCGGCGCCCTGGCCCAGCGGGTTGGCGACGCGCGGGATCGGCTTCTGCAGCAGCTTCTCGACCGCGTCGAGGTACTTTTCGTCGCGGGGCGTGCTGATGGTGAAGGCCTTGCCGGCGCGCCCGGCGCGGCCGGTGCGGCCGATGCGGTGGACGTAATCCTCGGCGTGGCTGGGCACGTCGAAGTTGAACACGTGGCTGACCGCCGGCACGTCGAGGCCCCGCGCGGCCACGTCCGACGCCACCAGGATGCGCAGCTCGCCGTTGCGGAACCCGTCGAGGGTGCGCGTGCGCTGCGACTGGTCGAGGTCGCCGTGAATCGCAGCCGCGTCGTAGCCGTTCTTCTTCAAGCTTTTCGCGACAATGTCGACGTCGACCTTGCGGTTGCAGAACACGATCGCGTTGGTGCAGGCGTCGCCCTCGGCGTCGATCAGCGCGCGCAGCACGGCGCGCTTCTCGCCCGCCTCGCGGTCCTTGCGGGACGGCTTGAGCACCACCACGCCCTGTTCGATCGTCTCGGAGGCGGTGGCCTGGCGCGCGACCTCGATCCGGGCGGGACTGTTGAGGAAGGTGTTGGTGATGCGCTCGATCTCGGGGGCCATGGTGGCCGAGAAGAACAGCGTCTGGCGGGTCATCGGCGTCAGGTTGAAGATACGCTCGATGTCGGGAATGAACCCCATGTCGAGCATCCTGTCGGCCTCGTCCACGACCATGATCTTGACGTCGTTGAGGATCAGCTTGCCGCGTTCGAAATGGTCGAGCAGGCGGCCCGGCGTGGCGATCAGCACGTCGACGCCCTTGTCGATCAGGATGTCCTGTTCCTTGAAGGACACGCCGCCGATCAGCAGCGCCTTGGTCAGCTTCACGTGCTTGGAATAGGTGTCGAAGTTCTCGGCCACCTGGGCGGCAAGCTCGCGCGTGGGGCACAGCACCAGACTGCGCGGCATCCGCGCGCGGGCGCGGCCGCGAGCCAGCATCGAGATCATCGGCAGAGTGAAGCCGGCGGTCTTGCCGGTGCCGGTCTGGGCGATGCCCAGCACGTCGCGGCCTTCGAGCGCGGGGGGAATGGCGCCCGCCTGGATCGGCGTCGGCGTCTCGTAGCCGGCTTCCTCGACGGCCTTGAGCACCTTGGGGCTGAGATTGAGGTCAGAGAATTTTGTCATATGCGTCCGTTCAGAGCGGACACTGATTTGGCCCGCGCGGCTGGCTTCGGGTCGGGCCCGGGTGGCCCTGCGTATCGTCGCATCGCGACCCTGCGTGCTAGGTAGGAAATTTACGCGCCAAGGTCAATCGACAGCGCCGCTTTGGTCGCGAATCCGCGGCGTTCGGGCGGGTTCGGGCGCCTGCGCGGCATCCCTGGAACCGTTTCAGGGGAAATGCAGGGCGTGAAGGGCTGACAGGTCCATGCGGTGGCGGCGCAGCAGGCCGTGATCTTCCAGCCTGTCGCAGAGGGCGGGCGTGGCGGTGCAGACCTCGTCGAAGAAGGCGCGCAGGCCGGCTTCGCCCTCGGCGTCGCGCAGGTCGCCCAGCAGGTCGTGCAGGCGTGGCGCGCCGTTGCGGCGCATGGGCGGGCGCAGGTCGGCGCGGTAGGAGCCGCGGTCCAGCCGGAAGGTCAGTGCGTCGCGGAAATGCGGCCACGACGACGCGTGGAAGTGGCCCAACTCCGTGCTGGCGAGCTTGACCTCTCCGGGGTTCTGGGATTCGCCGAGGAAGGCGTTGTGGATGCGCAGGTCCCAGGCACCGGCATGGGGGCGGACGAAGACCTTGCCCGCGACGTGGCTGAGGAACCCGCCCGCGAGGTGTTGGCCCCAGCGCGGAAAGCAGGCGCGCGCCGCGCGGTCGCGGGCGGGGCGGTCGGGGTGCAGCGCCTTGAACGCGGCGACCTGCGGGTCGGCTCCGGGCGCGGGGGCCAGCGCCTCGACGGGGCGGACGCGGGCGCAGAGCGCGTCGCGGGGCAGGGCGGCCAGTTGCGCGGCCAGCGGCGGCGCGTCGGGCACGGGCAGCAGGAATTCGTCCACGTCCACGTGGCCCAGCCAGTCGAGGTCGCTTGCCGCGGCCAGGGCATGGTTGGCGTTGGCGCATTGGCGCACCTGGTGCTTCTTCGGGCGGAAGCCGCGCGCCTGCCACCAGGCGTCGTCGCAGGCGGTCACGGTGATGGCCGGGTGCGCGATCAGGGGCGGCGGCGCGGGATGGCCGTCGGGGTCGTCGAGGTAGATCATCAGCCGCGCGGCCCCTTGCGCGAGGTGCCAGGCCGCGAAATCGAGCATCGCGTCGGGCGCCGCCCTGATCGTGGCGACGAGACCCCAGCGGGTCATGGCGCCACCGCATGGGCGCGAAGCAGCGAGGGACGGTATGCTTTCATGCGCACACCTTGTCGCCACGGCGCGGGCCGCACAAGCGGCGACGTGACGCCGGGCATGCGCTTGCGCGGAGCGCGGCCGGATGGCAGGGGGAGGCGCAAGGATGCCGGCGAGGGATGACATGGCACTGACGGATTTCCAGGTCTTGGCCCGCGACGGCCGCGCGCGCACCGGCGCCATCACCACGCCGCGCGGCACGATCCGCACGCCGGCCTTCATGCCGGTGGGCACGGCGGCCACCGTGAAGGGCATGATGCCCGAAAGCGTGCGCGACACCGGCGCTGACATCCTGTTGGGCAACACCTACCACCTGATGCTGCGCCCCGGGGCCGAACGGATCGACCGGCTGGGCGGGCTGCACCGCTTCATGAACTGGGACCGGCCGATCCTGACGGATTCTGGGGGCTTCCAGGTCATGAGCCTGGCCGGGCTGCGCAAACTGACCGAGGCCGGCGTCACGTTCAAGAGCCACATCGACGGCTCGAAACACGTGCTGTCGCCCGAGACGTCGATGGAGAACCAGCGGCTTCTGGGCAGCGACATCGTCATGTGCTTCGACGAATGCCCTGCGCTGCCGGCCGACCGCGCGCGCATCGAGGATAGCATGCGCCTTTCGATGCGGTGGGCGCAGCGGTCGCGCGACGCCTTCGGCGATCGTCCGGGTCACATGCTGTTCGGTATCCAGCAGGGCGGGCTGGAACAGGACCTGCGCGAGGAGTCGGCCGAGGCCCTGCGCGCGATCGGCTTCGATGGCTACGCGATCGGAGGTCTGGCCGTGGGCGAGGGGCAGGAGGCGATGTTCGGCTGTCTGGACTTCGCCCCGGACCAGCTGCCCCAGGACAGGCCGCGCTACCTGATGGGCGTGGGCAAGCCCGACGACATCGTGGGTGCGGTCAAGCGGGGCGTCGACATGATGGATTGCGTGCTGCCCTCGCGCTCGGGGCGGACGGGACAGGCCTGGACGCGGCGCGGCCAAGTCAATCTGAAAAACGCGCGCCACGCCGACGATCCCCGTCCGCTGGACGAGGACTGCACCTGCCCGGCCTGCCGCAACTACAGCCGTGCGTACCTGCACCACGTCCAGCGCGCTGGCGAGATGATCGCCGGGATGCTGCTGACCTGGCACAACCTGCATTACTACCAGCAGCTAATGAACGAGATGCGCGAGGCCATCGCGGCCGGCGCCTTCGCCGCGTTCGAAAACCGATTTTTCGCCGAGCGGGCGGAGGGTGACATCGAGAGGCGGTGAGTCCGCTGACGAAAGTTCACATTTTCTGGAACACAGAATGACTACCGCCGTTGTGCGACTGACCGGTGCGTCTAGGCACCGGACGGATTAACGGAGGACATTCCATGTTCAATAAATCTCTCGGTCTCGCTCTCGGGACGGTATCCGCACTTGCACTGAGCACCGCCGCCTTCGCGCAAAGCGACGACATCGTGACCAACGACGAGGTCATCATCATCGAAGGCGAAGAAGGCGAAGCAGAAGTGGCAGCTGACGTCGCGGGCGGCCAGGTCATGGTCGAGCAGGGCCAGCCCCGGGTCACGGTGACCCTCGATGAACCCAGCGTAGATGTCGACCAGGCCCGTCCGCAGGTCGACATCGAGCAGCCGCAGCCCCAGATCGACGTGCTGGTCCCCGAGCCCAACGTCCGCGTGCAGCAGCAGGCGCCGATCATCACGGTCGAGCAGGCGCAGCCCCAGGTCACCGTGCGCATCCCCGAGCCGATCATCACGATCCGCGTGCCGCGCCCGTCGGTCGATGTCAACCAGGACAACCCCGACGTGAACGTCGCGATGCCCGAGCCGATCGTGAACTTCGTGCGCCCCGAGCCGCAGATCAACATCCAGGAATCCGAGCCTCGCGTGATCATGGAAGATAGCGGCAGCGCCAACGTGGACATCCAGCGCTCGGAGGGTGCCGATCTCGACGTGAACCAGGAAGAGGCGCAGGTTGACATCCAGCAGTCCGGCGACGCGAACGTGCAGGTCAGCCAGGCCGAGCCGCAGGTCACCGTTCAGGATGCCGAAGCCGCGGACGTGAACGTCAGCCAGGCCGAGCCGACGGTCGAGCTGGTTTACGAGACCGACGAAATGGGCATGATGGCCTCGGAAGAGGATCGCGTAGCCTACGTGGCATTCATCCAGGAGTCGCCCTGGGCTGATATTGCCATTGCCGACATCGAAGGGCAGCCGGTCACCAGTGCCGACGACGAGCGCGTCGGTGAAGTCGAGCAGGTCGGCATGCGCGGCGAGACCATCGTGCTGATCACCGGCGTCGGCGGCTTCCTGGGCATGGGCGAGCGCACCATCGCGCTGCCGCTGGACCGCGTCTCGATCGTGGAGGGCCGCCTGGTTCTCGACGACATGACGGCAGAAGAGATCGAGCAGATGCCGGAATACAACGAGGCCGAAGTCCAGCCTGGTCAGCCCGACCAGACCGTGGGCGAATTCGTAACCGTCGATTGATCGGACAGGCCGCTGGCTTTCGTTCGCCGCCCTGCGGCGGGCACAGGGGGGCGCCTTCGGGCGCCCCTTTTCCGTTGTCTGCTTGCCTGCCCGCGCTTCGACGCGGCCATCGGGACGGACCGTTGCCGGCCATGCGCGCGGTCTTGCGCCTGCGGTGACATCCCGTCATGCTGGTGGCTGCCCGGTTGAAAAGGCGGTCCTGAACCCCAATTTAACCGTCCATGACCGGAGATGGTCCGAAGCTGCCGCAATCGGGGCGGGACCGTCTTGCCAAGAACAGGATACGAGCATGAAACATCCCCTCAATCCCTCTTACCCGGTGCTTCCGCTGCGCGACATCGTCGTGTTCCCGCACATGATCGTGCCGCTTTTCGTCGGGCGCGAGAAGTCCGTGCGGGCGCTGGAAGAGGTGATGAACGACGACAAGCAGATCCTGCTGGCCAGCCAGATCGACCCCGGCGTCGACGACCCGGCCTCGGACGGGATCTACCGCGCGGGCGTGCTGGCCAACGTGTTGCAGTTGCTCAAGCTGCCCGACGGCACCGTCAAGGTTCTGGTCGAGGGGCAAAGCCGCGTGCGCATCGTCGACTATATCGAGAACGACGCCTTCTTCGAGGCCAGCGCCGAGTATCTGACCGAGATGCCGGGCGACGAGGCCGCGATCGAGGCGCTGACCCGCACCGTCGCCGAGGAATTCGAGCGCTACGCCAAGATTCGCAAGAACGTCCCCGAAGAGGCGCTGTCCGCCGTGGGCGAGGCCGAGGATGCCGCGAAGCTGGCCGATCTCGTGGCCGGGCACCTCGGGATCGAGGTGGGCCAGAAGCAGGAACTGCTCGAGACGCTGTCGATCTCGGAGCGGCTGGAGAAGGTCTATGGCCTGATGCAGGGCGAGATGTCCGTTCTGCAGGTCGAGAAGAAGATCAAGACCCGCGTCAAGTCGCAGATGGAGAAGACCCAGCGCGAGTATTACCTGAATGAGCAGATGAAGGCCATTCAGAAGGAGCTGGGTGACGGCGAGGACGGCCAGAACGAAGTGGCCGAGCTGGAAGAGCGCATCGCCAAGACCAAGCTTTCCAAGGAAGCGCGCGACAAGGCCGATGCCGAGCTGAAGAAGCTCAAGAACATGTCGCCCATGTCGGCCGAGGCCACCGTGGTGCGCAACTACCTCGACTGGATGCTGTCGATCCCGTGGGGGGTGAAGTCTCGCGTCAAGAAGGACCTGAGCCGCGCCCAGGCCGTTCTGGACGAGGATCACTACAGCCTCGACAAGGTCAAGGAGCGCATCGTCGAGTATCTCGCTGTGCAGGCGCGTTCGAAGAAGCTGAAGGGCCCGATCATGTGCCTCGTCGGCCCTCCGGGCGTCGGCAAGACGTCGCTGGGCAAGTCGATGGCCAAGGCCACGGGGCGCGAGTTCATCCGCATCAGCCTTGGCGGCGTGCGGGATGAATCCGAAATCCGCGGCCACCGCCGGACCTATATCGGCTCGATGCCCGGCAAGATCATCCAGGCGCTGAAGAAGGCCAAGACGACCAACCCGCTGATCCTGCTCGACGAGATCGACAAGATGGGCCAGGATTTCCGCGGCGATCCTGCGTCGGCCATGCTCGAGGTTCTGGACCCCGAACAGAACGGCACCTTCGTCGATCACTACCTCGAGGTGGAATACGACCTGAGCAACGTGATGTTCGTGACCACCGCGAACAGCTACAACATGCCCGGGCCGCTGCTCGACCGGATGGAGATCATCCCCCTGTCTGGCTACACCGAGGACGAGAAACTGGAGATCGCCAAGCGGCACCTGCTGGACAAGCAGGTGAAGGCGCACGGCCTGAAGAAGTCCGAGTTCTCGATCACCGACGAGGCGCTGACCAGCATCATCCGCTACTACACCCGCGAAGCGGGCGTGCGGAACCTGGAACGCGAGATCGCCAAGACCGCGCGCAAGGCGGTGACGAAGATCGTCAAGAAGGAGACCGACGTCGTCGAGGTGACGGCCGAGAACCTCGACGACTTCCTGGGCGTGCGCAAGCACCGCTACGGGCTGGCCGAGGAAGAGAACCAGATCGGCGTCGTGACCGGTCTGGCCTACACTTCGGTGGGTGGCGACCTGCTGCAGATCGAGGCGCTGCGCCTGCCGGGCAAGGGTCGGATGAAGACCACAGGCAAGCTGGGCGACGTGATGAAGGAATCGATCGACGCGGCCTCCAGCTACGTCCGGTCGATCGCGCCGCAGATCGGGGTGAAGCCGCCGCAGTTCGACAAGCTGGACATCCACGTCCACGTCCCCGACGGCGCCACGCCCAAGGACGGCCCCTCCGCGGGTCTGGCGATGGTCACGTCCATCGTGTCGGTGCTGACGCGCATCCCGGTGCGCAAGGACATCGCCATGACCGGCGAGGTGACGCTGCGCGGCAACGCAAGCGCCATCGGCGGCCTGAAGGAGAAGCTGCTGGCCGCGCTGCGCGGCGGGATCACGACCGTTCTCATCCCCGAGGAGAACGAGAAGGATCTGGCCGAGCTGCCCGACAACGTGAAGCAGGGCCTGAAGATCATCCCCGTCAAGCACGTCTCGGAAGTGCTTGAACTGGCGCTGGTTTCCAAGCCCGAGCCGATCGAGTGGGACGAGGCGGCCGAAGAGGCAGCCGCCGCCGCTCAGTCGATCCAAGGCGACGACACGGCCCCGGGCGCACGCGCCCACTGAGGCGCGTCCCTTCGCAAGGACAACAGGCGCGCGGTTTCGGCCGCGCGTTTTTTTGTCTCGGAGGCTTCACCGTGCCGGGCTGACGTTGCCGTCGGCCGCCGGCCGGCGAAAAATTCGGCCAATCGGCCTCTTGCGCATGGGCAGGCGGGGCGGTATTAGCGCGCCAACGGGTGATTAGCTCAGTGGTAGAGCGCTTCGTTCACATCGAAGATGTCGGGGGTTCAAATCCCTCATCACCCACCATTTTTCCTTCATCGACGGATAAGCGCCCCTCGGCGGTCTGCTTCGAGTTGCCCGCGCCGCAGGCATGCCGGATGCGACGCATCAGCTGGTTCTTGTCATGTTTTCAGGATGTTGCGCCGCGTTTCTCGACCTGCGCAAGCGACGGGCGCGGCGGCTTGGTGGGTGATGACGGACTCGAACCGCCGACATCTTCGGTGTAAACGAAGCGCTCTACCAACTGAGCTAATCACCCCTCGCGCGGCTTCATTAATGGCGCGCGCGCGGCGGCGCAAGGGCATGCCTGCGCATCGTTGGTTGCAGCAGGCGCTTCAGCGGCTACGTTGAACGTCGGATCAACCGACACGGAGCCAGTACCATGTTCACCAAAGTGCTTCTCGCCAGCGGGCTTGCCGCCGGCCTCGTCGCCACCGCGGCCCAGGCCGACATCACCGTTTCGTCCAAGATCGACACCGAGGGCGGTCTGCTGGGCAACATGATCGCGCTGGCGCTGGAAGACGCTGGACTGCCGGTCACGCGTCGCTTGCAGCTTGGCGGCACGCAGGTGGTGCGCGAGGCGCTGCTGGCCGGCCAGATCGACATCTACCCCGAATACACCGGCAACGCCGCTTTCTTCTTCAACGAAGCCGACAGCGACGTCTGGAAGAACGCGGACGAGGCGCTGGCCCGCGCGCGCGAACTCGATGCCGGGGCCAATGACGTTGTCTGGCTGGAATCGGCACCGGCCAACAACACTTGGGCGATCGCCGTGACCGGCCCGGTGGCCGAGGAGAACGACCTGCAGACCATGAGCGATTTCGGCGAGTGGGTCTCGGGCGGTGGCGAGGTCAAGCTGGCCGCCTCGACCGAGTTCGTGTCGTCCCCCGCCGTGCTGCCGGCGATGGAGGAGACCTACGGCTTCGACCTGAGCGAGAACCAGACCGTGATCCTGTCGGGCGGCGACACGGCGGCGACGATCCAGGCTGCGGCGCGCGGCACGTCTGGCGTCAACGCGGCGATGGTGTACGGCACCGACGGCGGCGTGGGCGCGACCGGCCTTGTGGTCATGGAAGATGACGAGGGCGTGCAGCCGGTCTACGAGCCGACGCCGATCGTGCGCGCCGAGGTTCTGGACGAGTACCCGTCGATCCCGGACGTACTGAACCCGATCTTCTCGGAGCTGGACATGGCGACGCTGCAGCAGCTCAACGGGCGCATCCAGGTCGGCGGCGAGCCCGCCGAGGCGGTGGCGCGCGATTACCTGACGCAGACCGGGGTGCTGGACTGATCGCGGCCGGGATCGCAACGGCAAGCATGCCCCGGGGGCTGTCGCCTCCGGGGCTTCTGTTCGCCGCGCTCGGGCTGGTCGCGCTGGCGCTGCCCTTCGCCACGCTGCGCGCCAACCGCATCGTCGCGGGCGAGGGCGTGTTCCTGTGGGATGCGGCCGGGCCGGGCGTGGTGGCCGTGGCGCTTGCCGCGATGATCGCGGGGCTGGCGCTGGGGCTGCAGGCCGCGAGGCCGTGGTGGCGGCTGGGCGGCAGCCTGCTCGGGCTCGCCGGGCTGGTTCTCGTTCTGTCGCGCGGCGCCGGCCGCCTGCTCGAAGGGGCGGGCGATCTGGCGCGGGTGTCGCCGGCGGCAGGATTCTGGTGCCTGCTTCTGGTCTTGATGATGCTGATGGCCGACGCGCTGTCGACGCTGCGGCCGGGCCCGCGGCTGCGGCTGGTGCTGCTGGCCGCGGTGCTGGGCGCGTTGGCGCTGGTGCTGACCTCGGGCGCGCTGTCCGAGCTTTCGATCATGCAGGAATACCGCGCCCGCGCGGAGGGATTCCGCAGGGCCGCGATCCGCCACGTTGCGCTGGCCTTCGGCTCGCTTGGCGCGGCGGCGGCGATCGGCTTTCCGCTGGGCATCCTGTGTCACCGCCGCGCGCGGCTGCGCGGCGCGGCGATCCCGGTGCTGAGCTTCCTGCAGACGATTCCGTCGCTGGCGATGTTCGGTATCATGATCCCCGTCCTGGCCTGGGTCGCGGCGACGGTCCCCGGCGCGGCCGAGATCGGCATCGCCGGCATCGGCTTCGCCCCCGCCTTCCTGGCGCTGCTGCTGTATTCGCTGCTGCCGGTGGTGGCCAATACGGTCGCGGGCCTGAACGCCACGCCGCCCGCCGCTGTCGAGGCCGCGCGCGGCATGGGCATGACCGACCGCCAACGCCTGTGGGGGATCGAGCTTCCGCTCGCGCTGCCGGTGATGCTGGCGGGGCTGCGGATCGTGCTGGTGCAGAATATCGGGCTTGCGGTGATCGCCGGGCTGATCGGTGGCGGCGGCTTCGGCACCTTCGTTTTCCAAGGCCTGAACCAGACCGCGTCCGACCTGATCCTGCTGGGCGCACTGCCTACCGTGGTGCTGGCACTGGTCTCGGCCATCGTGATGGACATCCTGGTGGACTTCGCCCGCCGCACACCGAAGCGAGAGAGCGCATGATCGAGATCGACAGCATCACCAAAGTCTATGGCGGCACCACGGTCGTCGACGCGGTCTCGATGACGATCGAGACGGGGACGATCACCGTGATCGTCGGCACGTCCGGCTCGGGCAAGACCACGCTGCTGCGCATGATCAACCGCTTGGTCGAGCCGACCTCGGGCTCGGTGCGCATCAACGGAGAGGCGACGTCCGACATTGCACCCCACCTGCTGCGGCGGCGCATCGGCTACGCGATCCAGGGGCACGGGTTGTTCCCGCATCATAGCGTCGGGCGTAACATCGCCGCGGTGCCGCGCCTGCTGGGCTGGCCGAAGGACAAGATCGCCGCGCGCGTGGACGAGCTGCTCGCGCTCTTCGGGATGGAGCCCGGCGCCTTCCGCGACCGCTTTCCGGCCGAGCTGTCGGGCGGGCAGCAGCAGCGGGTGGGCGTGGCGCGCGCGCTGGCGTCGCGGCCCGATCTTCTGCTGATGGACGAGCCGTTCGGCGCGCTGGACCCGATCATCCGGGCGCGTGCGCAGGCGGACCTGCGCGAGATCCATCAGAAACTCGGCTCCACCATCGTGCTGGTGACCCACGACATGGAAGAGGCGATCAGGCTCGCCGACCGCGTTGGCGTGATGGACGGCGGCAAGCTGGTCCAGCACGGCCCGCCTGAAGAAATCGTCGCCCGCCCCGCCAACGGCTTCGTGGCCGAGATGGTGGGCGACGCCGAGCGGCCCATGCGGCTGCTTTCGCTGATCCCGGTGCGCGGGCTGGTCGAGGACGGCGCGGCGCCGGGCGAGCCTTTGCGCGACGATGCCAGCCTGCGCGACGCGCTGTCGGAATGCCTGTGGACCGGACGCGACGCGGTGCCGGTGACGCGAGACGGCGCCGTGATCGGCCGCGTCACGCTGAACGCGATCCGTACCCGCGTCGGACGGCACGCGTGACGGCGGGGGCGGTCCTGCGCGCGGCGCTGTCGCTGCTGCTTGTCGCGCTGGTGGTGTGGCCGCAGGCCTTCGCGCCGGTCTTCGCCCCTTTCGCGCCCGAAGGCGGCCCAGTGATCTACGACCGCGTGTCGTTGCTGTCGCTGTCCCTGAACCACCTGATGCTGGTGGCGGCGGCCTCGTCCCTGGCGACGCTGGTCGCGGTGACGCTGGCGATCGCGGTGACGCGGCCGGCGGGGGCCGCGTTCCGCCCGCTGTCGCGCACCATCACCAACGTGGGCCAGACGTTCCCGCCCGTGGCGGTGCTGGCGCTGGCCGTGCCGGTGCTGGGCTTCGGCGCCGGGCCGACGCTGGTCGCGCTGTTCCTCTACGGCCTGCTGCCGATCTTCGAGAACGCGATGACAGCGCTGTCAACGCTGCCGCCGCGCACGATGGAGGCGGCGCGGGGCATGGGCATGGGACGGTTCCAGCGCCTTTGGCAGGTGGAACTGCCGCTGGCCGCGCCCGTGATTCTGGCAGGCATCCGCCTGTCGGTGGTGATCGCTTTGGGGACCGCCACCATCGGCTCGACCGTCGCCGCGCGCACGCTGGGCGAGGTGATCATCGCGGGGCTTCTGACGAACAACACCGCCTTCGTGCTGCAGGGCGGGCTGATCGTCGGGCTGTTCGCGGTGCTGATCTACGACGCGCTGACGCTGCTGGAACGCCGCATCGCCCGCCGTGCGGGCGCGTCGCGTCGCGGCTGATCGCGGTGGCGAAGGGCAGGGCGTGCGACGAAGCTCGGGCCAGGCGGGGTTGCTCGAAACTCGCATGTCGCGCAAGCTGGGGTAGATTATAACGCCAAGGGAGAGTGACGCGATGAACACGAGTTGGATGACCCTGGCGCTGGCCGGCCTTGTGGCCGGTCCGGCGCTTGCGCAACAGGCTTCGGACGCGGTCACGACCGAGGGCACCGCCGCCGGCGTGATCGCCGGCTTGAGCGAGGCCGCGCAGGCCGCCGTCGATGCCAAGATGGCCGGAGAGCCCGTGACCGCCGAGAACTGGATGGTTGCCGCGGCCAACCCGCTGGCGGTGGAGGCCGGCGCCGAGGTGCTTCGCGCCGGGGGCACGGCCGCCGACGCGATGGTCGCCGTGCAGTCGGTTCTGGGCCTGGTCGAGCCGCAATCCTCGGGCTTGGGCGGCGGTGCGTTCCTCGTCTGGTACGACTCCGAGACCGGCGAGGTGACGACGCTCGACGGGCGCGAAACTGCGCCGCTCGAGGCGACGCCGACCTATTTTCAGGACGAGAATGGCGAGCCCCTGTCCTTCTGGGACGCGGTCGTGGGTGGGCGTTCCGTCGGCACGCCGGGCACGCCCGCGCTTATGGAAGAGGCGCATGCCCGCTGGGGCGACCAGGACTGGGCCGGGCTTTTCGACCGGGCCATCGCGCTGGCCGAGGACGGGTTCACCGTCTCGCCCCGCCTTGCCGGTCTGGTCGCGGAGGAACCCGAAGACCGGCTGCCCCGCTTCGAGGCGACGGCAGAGTATTTCTATCCGAACGGCGAACCGCTTCAGGCGGGCGACACGCTGACCAACCAGGCCTATGCCGACGTGCTGCGCGCGATCGCGCAGGACGGGGCGGCGGCCTTCTACTCCGGTCCCATCGCGCAGGCGATCGTCGACGTGGTGCGGCTCAACGGCGGTCTGCTGACGATCGAGGACTTCGCCACCTACGACGTGATCCAGCGCGACGCGGTCTGCGTGCCCTACCGCGCGGCCGAGGTTTGCGGCATGGGCCCACCTTCGTCGGGCGCGCTGACCGTCGGTCAGACGCTGGGGATGCTGAACGGCTTCGACCTGGCCTCGATGGGCCCCGACAGCCCCGAGGCCTGGACGCTGATCGGCGACTCCTCGCGCCTCGCCTTCGCGGACCGCGGGCGGTACATGGCCGACAGCGACTACGTGCCCATGCCGACCAAGGGGCTGGTGGCCGAGGACTACCTGGCGACGCGGGCCGAGATGCTTGACCCGAACCGCGCGCTGGAGAGCGTCGAGCCGGGCGAGCCCGCCTGGGACCACGCCATGCTGCTGGGCGACGACGTGTCGCTCGAGCTGCCGTCGACCTCGCATATCTCGATCGTCGACGGGGACGGAAACGCGCTGTCGATGACCACCACGATCGAGAACGGCTTCGGCTCGCGCCTGTTCGTGCAGGGGTTCCTGCTCAACAACGAGCTGACGGATTTCTCGTTCGCGACGCATGAGGACGGCCGCCCGATCGCCAACCGGGTCGAGCCGGGTAAGCGGCCGCGGTCGTCCATGGCGCCGACCATCGTGATGCACGACGGCGAGCCGCTGCTGGTCATCGGCTCGCCCGGCGGCAGCCGGATCATCGGCTACGTGACGCAGGGCATCGTCAACTACCTCGACTGGGGCATGAACCCGCAGGAGGCGGTGGCCGCACCGCACCTGGTGAACCGGTTCGGCACGTTCGACATCGAACAGGGCACGGCTGCCACCGAACTTGAAGGCGCCCTGCAGGAAGCCGGGTTCGAGACCGAGATCCGCAACCTGACCAGCGGCTTGCACGCGATCGCGATCGAGGACGGCCAGTTGGTCGGCGGCGCCGATCCGCGCCGCGAAGGAATCGCGCTGGGGGAATGACATGCGCCGCGCGCGCCTGCGGATCGCGGGCGCGCGCGGGATCCGCTTTCCTGGAAGGAAAGCGACACCGAAATCCTTGAAGGATTTCGTGTCAGCGCTTGCGCAGATACGCGAATGAGACGTATCCGCGCAGCCCGCGCGCGCGTTCCATCGCCACTTCGCACCAGCGCGTGCCGCCGGTCTGCGTGCACTCGTAGACGCGCAGGGCGGTGCCGTTCGGGAAGCCAGCGACGACGACGAAGCCGGTGCCCGGGCCCGCGCGGAGTTTCAGCAAATCGTCCTCGGCTACGCCGAAGACCTCGTAGCGCCCGGATTGAGCCGCAGCCGGCGCGGCCGTGGACATGATCAGCGCCGCGGCAAGCGCGGTGCCGGCGAAAAATTTCCTGTGCATGATGGTTTCCATCTTCTGCTGCTGCCTCGGCGCGCAGCCTATCGCGTCGGGCGTGGAAGGGAACCCTGCGCGGGCGGCAGCTGCTCATCGCAGGCGGAACCGGCGGCTTTTGCGGCGGCCCGCGACGACGGCTTCGCGGTTCGCCGGCAACCGCTCGCGCCAGAAGACGTAGAGGCCCGAGCCGAGGATGATCGCGACGCCGACCCAGGTCCAGAGGTCGGGGAAGTCGCCGAAGACGATGTAGCCGGCGGCGGTCGCTCCGATGATCTCGAGATACTGGAACGGCGCCAGCGTGCCTGCCTCTACCCGGCGAAAGGCTTCGGCGATCAGCACGAAGCTGCACGCGGCGAATGCGCCCGCGGCGAGGATCGCGGCCCAGCCCCAGGCCGGCACCTGGTCCAGAGCCGGCTGGTCCGCGCCGAAGCCGCGCAGGGCCACAAGCAGTGTCGCCATGCCGATGCAGGCGTAGAAGGTCGCGCCGCATTGGATGGTCAGCCCGCTCCGCAACGCCGAGGCGCGGCGCAGCACGATCATGTTCAGCGCGTAGGCGAAGGCGGCCAGAAGCGGCAGTGCCGCAGCCGGGCCAAGTGCGCCGCCCGGGCGGATGACGATCAGTGCCCCCACAAGTCCCACGGCGACGGCGATCAGGCGGCGCGGACCGACGGTCTCGCCCAGAAGCGGGCCGACCAGCGCGGTCAGGATCAGCGGCTCGACGAAGAAGATGGCGATGGCGGTGGCGATGGGCATCACCGAGAAAGCCCAGATCAGGCTGGTCAGCGTCACCATGATCAGCCCGCCGGAAAGCGCCACGACCGGAGAGAGCATCGGCCCGCGCAGGCGGTGCCGCAACAGCAGCGCCGCCGGGATCAGGAACAGCCCCTGCGCGAGCAGCCGCGCGAAGGTCACCACGACCGGATGCAGGTGCAGGCGGTCGGTCAGCAGCTTGGCGAATGTGTCGCCGACGGGCAGCAGCAGCATGGCCACCACCATCAGGATCATGCCAAGCACATTGTCCGGGATCCGGAGCATGCCGGGCTGCTGGCTTTGGGTGGTCAAGGGGCACCTCGTCGCGCGGACCCGCGGCTGGCGCGGGCGAAGCGTCCGGGCGTACAGGACGTTGCGGGCCTAAGGACGCGGGAAGGCGACGCCATCGCGTCCCGCATCCCCTGCCTAGGCGCGGCGAGGCGCCGAGTCAAACCCTCGGCGCCGGGGCAGCCCGCAGCGGACCCGCTTCAGGCCGCGGCGTCGTAATGGGTGAAGACTTCGGTGCTGCCGTCGTGCCGGATCAGGAACACGTCAAAGGCCTCTCGGGCGTCCTCGGGGCCCATGCCGGGCGAGCCGTAGGGCATCCCCGGTACCGCGAGCCCGACCGCATCGGGACGCTCGGCCAGCAGGCGGCGGATGTCTGCGGGCGGGACGTGCCCCTCGACGAAGTAGCCGCCGATCTCGGCGGTGTGGCACGAGATCATCTCGGGCGGGATGCCGCTGTCGATCTTGTGCTGCATGAGCAGCGTGCCGAGGCTGTTTTCCGTCGTCACGTCAAAGCCTTCGGCGTCGAGGATCCGGACCCATGCCTCGCAGCAGCCGCAATTGGGGTCCTTCAGGACGTGGATCGCGGGCGCACCCTGGGCAAGGCCCGCGATCGGCGCCGTGGCGGCCAGCGCCGCGGCGCCCAGGAACAGGCTGCGTCGAGTCATCCGGGTCATCTGAGCAATCTCCTTCTTCGCGTCCGAGGATGGATCTTCACCCGGTGGCGTTCAAGGCCCAACCGATCACGAGACGCTGAGGCATCGTCAGCCGCGGAGACCTCGAGCCGTCTTTCGTTTCCCGGCGGCGGGACGAATCATTGTCCCATGCCGGTGCCTGCCAGAGGAGCCGAACCTTGTTCTGAGGCGCCGGACGGCGTCAGGTCTGCCGCGCTCCTGCAAAGGATACGAGCCGCCGGCTGTCCTCGTCCCACAGCTGCAACCCGACGCCGGCGAGGCTTTCGCGGATCGTCAGGCATTGCGCCTCTGCCAGCGGCGGATGGTCCCGCAGGATTTCCGGCAGGCGGTAGAAGGGGACGCGGCTTTGCAAATGGTGAACGTGGTGCATGCCGATATTGGCCGTGAACCACCTCAGGATGCCCGGCAGAACGTAGTGCGAGCTGCCGTGAAGCGCCGCGTCGTGTAGCTGCCAGTCGGCGTCGCTGTCCCAGCTGGTCTCCTCGAACTGGTGCTGGACGTAGAACAGCCAGACGCCGATCGAGGCCGCGACGAGCGTCGTGGGCAGGAAGATGAGAAGAAGCGGCGCGAGCCCGCCCATGTAGAACAGCGTGCTCAGGACCGCCGCCAGCGCGAGGTTCGTGCCCATCGCGCTGATCCAGTATTTCCGGCCAGCGCGCATCAGGCCGACCGGAAGCCGGTTCTGGATGAAGAACAGGTAGAACGGCCCAAGGCCGAACAGGACCAGGGGATTTCTGTACAGGCGGTAGCGGAAGCGCGCCGCGGGCGACAGGGCTCGGAACTCGGCGACCGTCAGGGTCTGGACGTCCCCCATGCCGCGCTTGTCGAGATTGCCGGTCGAGGCGTGGTGAACCGCGTGGGTCCGCTTCCAGACGTCGTATGGCGTGAGCGTCACCACGCCGATCGCACGTCCCGCCCAGTCGCTGAAGCGGCGACTTCTGAAGAAAGCCGCATGCCCGCAATCGTGCTGGATCATGAACAGGCGGACAAGGAACAATCCGTTCACCGCCGCTATGGCCGCCGCAAGCGGATAGCTGATCGACAGGCTCCACCACGCCAGCGCCCAGAGGGCGACGAACGGAACGAGCGTGACAAGCAGTTCGAGCGCGCTGCGCAGGGGCGACGGGTCGCGGTAGCGCGCGAGAATGCGTACCCAGTCCCGTGCATCGTCACCTGCCGGGGGTGAAGCTTCCGCTTTCCTTTCGTCGGATCGCGGGCGATCGTGTCGTATCGAGAGAGTATCGTTCAAACTGCTGACTGCGCCTTCGTCAAGCGTTTCGAGGATTTCGGCGGCTTCGCCGAAAGCTGTTGCTTGGCGGACTGCTCTCGTTCGAGGCGTGCCGCGCGAAGGCGGCGGGTCTTGGCCTCGCGAGCAGTCGTCTCCGCGTCGGTGATGCCCGTAGCTATTCTGGAGATGGCGTCTCCCTTGGCCTCGGGCTTGCCGGGGCGAAACAGCGTGTTCTTGTTAAGCAAAGGGTGCTTCCATCATGATAGGTGCTGAAGGCGAACCCTCGCTCCGGGTGTCCGGCACAAGGGTTCGCCTTTTATAGCCGAGTGTCGGGACGCGGACGTGTTTCCACGCCGCGTGGGAAGGTCAGGGCTTTCGGGCCGGACCCGCATCTTCGGTCGGCGCGGGCCTGGCCGCATCTTCCGGCGTCTCGACAGGCTTGGATTGTGCCCAGGGCCGCATGGCGCCACGGGATCTGCCGCGGCCAACGGGGGCGGGCACTGCGAGAAACTCCGCAAGGTCGAACTTCGGCTTCATGGAAAACATAGTCATCGGGAGATGCCTTTCTATAGCGGAGGAATCGCGCCGCTGAACCAGATATAGGGTCTCCGCTCCGATCATGTTAGACCGGAACGGGAGATTGGTGGTTTTCCGGGAAGCCGAACACCGTGTCCGAGCGCTGGCGGCACGACCCGCCAGAGCGGCCTTCCGACGCTGGCGCGCGTGGTGGCACGCCGATGCAGGCGGCCGCGACCTCGCCGCGTTACCGACCGGAATGCCTCAGCGCCTCGAGCGCCGTGGCGAATTGCTGTTGCGAAAAGGGTTTTTGCAGGCGGGAATGGGTCCTGTATTCGGCGGCGACGTCCGCGTAGCCCGTGGACAGCAGGAAAGGCACGCCCAGCGCCGTCAATCGATCGGCGATCGGGTAGCTGCATTCCGTTCCCAGGTTTACGTCGAGCACGGCCATGTCGACCGGCTGGTGCCGGATCAGCTCCAGCGCCTGGTCCACGCGCGAAGCGGGGCCGACGACAGCGCAGCCCAGATCGGCCAGCATGTCCTCGATGTCCATGCAGACCAGCATCCCGTCTTCCACGAGCAGGACGCGAAGTCCTTCAAGTTCCGTCACCACCGGGTGCACCCTCCGGAACGGGCATGCGGATTTCGCAGATCAGACCTCCCGGGTCGTGGACGAGCTTGACCGTCCCGCCGAGTTCGTGAGCCAGCCCTCTTTCGAGCAAGCGGCTGCCGAACCCCTTGCGGCGGGGAGGCTTCACGCTCGGGCCATTCTTCTCGACCCAGGTAATGCAGATCTCGTCCGCGTCGACATTCCGCCAGCGGATTTCGACCACGCCCGCTTCCGCCCCCAGCGCGCCGTATTTGGCGGCGTTCGTCGCCAGTTCGTGAAAGCCCATCCCGAGGCTGAGGGCCACCTTCGGCGAGAGCCGAACGGGCGGTCCGGTGAGCCTGGCGCGGTCGCCGGCGGCATGCGCGTCGAGGAACGGTGCCAGAGCCGTCGCGGCAACGTCCCGAAGATCGACCTCGCGCCAGTTCTCCCGCATGATCAGGCTGTGGCTCTTCGACAATGCAAGCAGCCGGCCCTGGAAGGTTTCCATCGCCTCGTCTTCGGCGCGCCCGCGCAAGGTCTGGGTCGCGATCGACTGGACCGTGGCCAGCATGTTCTTGACGCGATGGTTCAACTCCTGGATCAGAAACTCCTGATGTTCCTCGAACTTCTGCCGTTCGAGGATTTCGCTTTGCGCGGCGTCGAAGAGCGCCGAGTTGTCGATGGCGATCGCGGCTTGCGCGGCGATCGCGGTCACGATGCGCTCGGCCCGTTCGGTGAAGATGCCGGGCTTTTCGTGGCCGAAGATCAGCGCGCCCATGATCTCGCCGCCGCGTCCGATGACCGGGGCGGCGAGATAACTGGTGACGGGCAGGTGGCCCGGCGGCATGCCGTAAAAGGGCGCGGCCCGACCGTAGCGAGGATCGCGCCTGATGTCGTCGATCCGCAGGACCGAACCTTCGGAAAAGGTCGGGCCGAAAATCGCCGTGTGCTGCGGCGGAGGAAAGGCCGAGAACGCTTCGCGCGGCGCGCCGGACAGCGTGTAGAGCTGTAGGGCGCGCCCCTCGCGGATCGTGTTGTAGAAGAAGGCGCCGAAGCGGGCGCCGGAGAGGTCGGTCGCGGCATCGGTTACCGCCTGCACAAGTTCCTCGAGATCCAGTTTCGCCGCGAGCATTGCGCCCGTCCGGTTGATCGTCTCGAGCGTGTGGCGTTCTTCCTCGAGCGCCTCCACGGCCTCGATTTCGGCCCGTATGTCGCGGACCTCGAGAACGGTGCCGACGACAGCGCCTTCTTCGCGCACCGGGCTGGCGGTATATTCCACGCGATAGAAGTCCCCGTCCTTGTGAACGAAGACGTCACGCCCGCGCTCGCGGTTGTTCTCGGGGAAAGCGCGGTCGATCGGGCATTCCTCGATCGGATAGGGCCTGCCGTCGGGGCGGGTGTGGTGGATCAGGTCGTGAAGAGGCCGGCCGCGAACCTCCTCCAGATCGAACCCAGTCAGCTGGCGGGCCGCGGGGTTCATGTAGATGCAGTGCTGGCGTTGATCCAGGATGAACATCGCGCCACTGGCGTTGTTGCACAGCGCCTCCAGAAGCGTCTGCTCCGAAGGTCGCCCCGCGACCATCCGGTCGGTATCGCGCATGTCGCCCCTCGCCTTGCCGCCGCCCACCGCCCGTGTGAGCCATTGGATTGGAGGGCATCTGCGGCGCAGGTCAAGCTTTTCCGCAACCTGAGCGTTTCACGCGCCTGCGGGCGGCCGCAACTCTCCGCCCGGCGCTGCGCACACGAAGAGGTGGCTTTGCATCCCTTCGCTCTCTCGCCTATCACGGGCGTCAATTCAAACCCGGGGTAGCCATGTCGGTTTCTTTGCTTTCCACCTTCGTCAAGCCGATGCACCCCGAGGGGCGGCGCTTCGTAGCGATCGGGGCCGCGATCACGGTCGGCCTGTTCCTCCTGTGGAGCCCCCTTGGGTGGCTCGGGCTCGGCCTGACGATCTGGATGTACTATTTCTTCCGCGACCCCGAACGCGTGGTGCCGACGCGTCCCGGCATCATGGTTTCGCCCGCCGACGGGATCGTGTCGATGATCGAGCCGGCCGTGCCGCCCTCGGACCTCGAACTGGGCGCGGAGGAAATGGCACGGATCTCCATCTTCATGTCGGTCTTCGACTGTCATGTGAACCGTCTGCCGGCCACGGGCCGGATCGACAAGGTTTCCTATCGCCCCGGAAAGTTCCTCAACGCCTCGCTGGACAAGGCGTCCGAGCACAACGAGCGCAACGGTCTCGCCGTCACTCTGCCGGACGGCCGCCGCTACGGCACGGTCCAGATCGCCGGGCTGGTCGCCCGCCGCATCATGTGCTGGGGAGAAACAGGCCGGGACACGTCTCGCGGCGAACGGTTCGGGCTGATCCGGTTCGGCTCGCGGCTCGACATCTACCTGCCCGGCGGGGCCGCTCCGCTGGTCCGCGTTGGGCAGACGATGATCGCGGGCGAGACGGTCATCGCGGACCTTTCCGGCGAGACGGGGGAAGCCTGAGCCATGGCGAACGGCCCCTCCGGAACGCCCGAGCGCGAGCAGAGTCCCCTCTCGATCCTGATGCTGTTGCCCAACATGGTCACGCTGACTGGGCTGAGCTTCGGTCTCACCGCGGTCCGGTTCACGATCGAAGGGCGGTACTCGGCGGCGGTGTTCCTGATCCTGCTCGCGGCCCTCGCCGACGGGCTCGACGGGCTGCTCGCCCGGTGGCTGAGGGCGGAATCGCCGCTTGGCGCGCAGCTGGATTCGCTGTCCGACTTCATGTGTTTCGGCGTCGCGCCGGCGATCCTGGTCTACCAGATCCACCTGGCACAGGCCGGCGGCTTCGGCTGGATCATCGCCATGCTCTTCGCCGTGGGCGCGTGCTTTCGGCTGGCCAGGTTCAATGTCACGACCGGCAAGACCGACGACACCAAGGGGCCGGCGAAGCACTTCGTCGGCGTGCCCGCTCCGGCGGGGGCCTGCCTGGGGCTTCTGCCCGTCTTTCTGACCCTGGGGAGCGTGTTGGAGCCGGGCGATGCGCCGGTCGTCGTGTCGGTCTGGCTGGCGATCGTCTGCGTGCTGATGATTTCCAGCCTCAAGACGCTGTCGCCGAAAGCGGTGAAGGTGCCGCGGCGGTTCATCGGCGTCATCCTGTTCGCCACGGTGATCGTGATCGGGTTGGGCTTCACCCGCCCGTGGTATCTGCTCGCGCTCGTTGATGTGGCGTACCTGATGACGCTTCTGCACGCGGTCGTCCGCGCGCGGGGACAGCTTTTCCGCTGAGATTTCGCGACAACGCTCTTGCGAGATCCTGTCGCGGATGATCGCGGAGACTTCGGCTGACGCTGCGAAACGCTTCCTTCGGTGCCGTTTGACCGACATCAAATCCGGCGCCGCGTGCATCTGCTACCGTTCCTGTGTGGGGCAACGGCGCCCCGATCAAGGAGCGCGACATGAGACGCATCTGGGCAACCGCAATGATCTTCCTGACCTCGATCGCGGTCAGTGCCGGCGGGCCGGCCTTCGCCGATCCGATCGGCGGAGGATACTACCAAGGGCACATGAATGGCTGGGGCATGGGGCTGATCGGTTTCGGCATGATGATCCTGTTCTGGGGCGGGCTGGCCGCGCTGATCGTGCTCGCGATCCGCTGGATCGGCGACCAGAACAACGGTCCCGCCCGGCGAAATGCGATGGACGTGCTCAAGGAACGCCTCGCACGCGGGGAAATCGATCCGGAAGAGTTCGAATTGCGCCGCAAGTACCTGGAAAGCTGACCGGGTCGCGATCCCGCGATCTGCCGGGACCTTCGGCAGCCACCGCTCCTGCGTTGACCGATCCTGGATAGCGGAGGCGTTCAGGCGTCCCAAAGCCGCCGGCAAAGCGCGTCGACGGCGGCATGGAGGAGGAGCGTCAGGACGGCCAGGACGATGAGTGCCGCGAACATCAGGTCGATCTTGGCGCGTCCGTTGGCCAGCAGCATCAGGTAGCCCAGTCCCCGAGACGCGCCGACCCATTCGCCGATGATCGCCCCGATCGGGGCGTAGACGGCGGCAAGCCGCAGGCCCGAGCCGAAGCCGGGCAGGGCGGCCGGCACCCGGATGCGCCATAGGAGGCGGCCGGGCGTGGCGTTCTTCACGCGGGCAAGCTCCAGCCATCCCTGCGGCGTGCGCATCAGCGCGTCGAAGAAGGCGGAAGTGACGGGGAAATAGATGATGAGCAGCGCCATCGCGACCTTGGACCACAGCCCGTAGCCCAGCCACAGCGTCAGGATCGGCGCCAGTGCAAAGACCGGCACCGCTTGGCTGAAGACGAGCATCGGGCGCAGAAACGACCGCGCGACCGGCGAGGCGGCGAGCAGGATGGCCGAAAGGAAGCCGAGCACCGCGCCGAGCCCGAGCCCGACGAGAACCTCGATCGCCGTGACCGCTGCGTGCTCGGCGATCAGCGCGCGGCTGCTCCACAGCGTCGAGAAGACGAGAGACGGACCCGGCAGGATGAAACGCGGCAGCGCGGCGAGCGTGACGACCGCCTGCCAGACCAGAAGGCCCAGAGCCGCAACTCCGACGATGCGAAGCGTGGCGGTCATTCCGCCTCCATCAGCAAGCGCAGCAGGCGCGCCTGGAAGGCAAGCGTTTCGGGCGCGTCGAAACGGCGGGGCGCGGGGGCTTGCGGCGGCGGGATCGACGTGATGCCCCGCCGGGTCATCAGCAGGACGTCATGCCCCAGCCGCGCGGCCTCGGCGGCGTCGTGGGTGACGTGCAGAACGGTGCGCCCCGCCAGAAGCTCGGCCGCGAGATCCTGCATCAGCGCCCGCGACCGTGCGTCCAGCGCCGAAAAGGGTTCGTCCAGCAGCACCACGGGCCGGTCCTCGACCAACGTCCGGGCAAGCGCGACGCGCTGCCGCTGGCCGCCCGAAAGGGCGTGGGGCCGCTTGGCGAGGTGTCCGGCCAGTCCCACCCGCTCTAGCACCGCGCGCGCCCGGTCGTGCTGTGGCGGCTGACCCCGGAGGCGCGCGCCGAGGGTGACGTTGGAGATCGCGTCCAGCCAGGGCATCAACAGGTCGCCTTGCGCCATCATGGCGACGCGCCCGTCGAGCGGCGCGCCGTCGTCCGCCGCCACCTTGCCCTCGAAAACCACTTCGTCGCCGAGACCGCCGAGCAGCCGCAGAAGCGTCGATTTCCCCACGCCCGAGGGGCCGAGCAGGCAGGTCCACTTCCCGGCCCGTGCGGTGAGGGACAGCGGACCGAAGATCGGCGCGCCCCCGATCGTCGCGCGCCCCGACAGGTGCAGGGCAGGGGCCGCATTCATCCGGTCAGGCCCATGCCCCAGAAATCGGCCTCGAGGCGGGTCGCCGTCTCGAAACGGGCGCAGAGGCGGGGCCAGCGGGGGCTGCCTGCCCGCTCCGGCCCCAGCCGTCGTTCGACCGCCGCGTCGATCAGCGCGCCGACCTCGCGGCAGGTGTGCTGGTAGTCCTCGCCGGCATAGGTTGCGATCCAGTCGGCATAGGGCGTGTCATGGGAATCCGCCGCCAGCCGCGCGCCGATCTCGCCATACCCCAGAACGCAGGGCGCAAGGGCAGCCAGCAGGTCGAGGAAGTCGCCGGAATGGCCGGCATCGAGCACGTAGCGCGTATAGGCGATGTTCTGCGGTGCCTCGCGGGCCGCGAACAGATCGGCTTCGGCGATGCCCTCGGCGGCGCAGGTCCGGACGTGCAGGCGCATCTCGTCGTCCAGCAGCGCATGGACGGTGGCGGCGCAGGCGCGCATCTCGTCCAGCGTTTCCGCCTTGGTCACGGCCAGCGCCCAGGCGCGCGAGAAATGGACGAGAAAGACGTAGTCCTGCACCAGGTAGCGCAGGAATGCCCCGCGCGGGAGCGTGCCGTCCCGCAGCCCCTCGACGAAGGCGTGGCGGGTGTAATCCCGCCACGCATCGCCCGCGGCTTCTCGCCAGAGCGGGAAGGTGGCACCGTAGCTCATTGCGCCCCCAGATCGACGGCGAGGTCGGAGACGGGGCGCATTTCCTCGACCAGACCGGCTTCGTTCAGGAAGGCCTCGAAGCGGGCGTAGCGGCCCTGGTCCAGCGCCTCGGGGCGCAGGGCGAAGCGCGGGATCGTGTCTGCCCAGGCCCGTTCGTTCAACTCGTCCTGCAATTCGGCAGAGGTGCCCGAGAAGATCTCCCAGCTTTCCTGCGGGTGGTTGACGATGAACTGCGTCGCCTTCTCGGTCGCGGCGAGGAAGCGGCGGATCATGTCCGCGTCCATCGTCTCGGGATTGGCGACGTAGATCAGCTCGTCATAGGCGGGCAGGCCCTCTTCCTCCAGATAGAAGCACCGGCCGGGGACGCCCTCGATCTCCATCTGGTTCAGCTCGAAGTTGCGGAAGGCGCCGATGACGGCATCGACCTGGCCCGACATCAGCGCGGGCGAGAGGGACCAGTTCACGTTGACGAGTTCGATGTCGTCCATCGCCAGGCCGTTCCGCTCGAGGATGGAGGACAGCAGCGCCTCCTCGACCCCGGCCACCGAGAACCCGACCTTGCGACCCTTGAGGTCGGCGATCTCCTGGACGGGACCGTCCTCCAGCACCAGCAGGCAGTTGAGCGGCGTGGCGACCAGCGTTCCGACACGGATCAGCGGCATACCCTCGGCCACCTGGAGGTGCAGCTGCGGCTGGTAGGAGATCGCGAGGTCGGCACGCCCGGCCGCGGCCATCTTGGGCGGATCGGCGGGGTCGGCGGGGGCAATGACCTCGACCTCGAGCCCTACGCCGGCGAAGTAGCCCTGCTCCTGGGCGATGACGATTGGGCCGTGGTCGGGATTCACGAACCAGTCGAGCATGACGGTCATTGCGTCCTGCGCGGCGGCGGGCGTCGCCATGAGCAATGCGAGCGCGGTCAGTCTGGCTTTCATCCGGTCTCTCCGGTTGGGTCGCCAAGGGCGACGAGGAAGATGTCTCCGCCCCAGACCGTCGCGAGCCGCTCGGCCGCCGCCCACGAGCGCAGGCCCGAGCGGCAGCATAGCACCACGCGCTGGCCGTGGGCGGGGACGGGGCCGTCCGGCCCGAAGGCGGTGACGGGCAGGCGGCGGGCAGAGGGGCGCACCAGCGGCGCCTCCCCTTCGGCCCGCAGATCCACGAGGAAGTCGGCCTCGGTGATTTGCGACGGGGCGAGAAAGCGGGGTTGGCGGGCGGGTTCTGCCGCGCCGTCGAAACGGAAGCCGCCGAAGCGGAAGCTCCGCCCGTCGACCGTGACGAGCTGGCCCAAGGGCGAAGGGTCGATGCCTGCGATCAAGGCCACCGCCATCTGCGCCTGAATCGCGCCCACGATTCCGACGACCGGCCCCAGAACGCCGTCCTCGGCACAGGATCCGGCGCGGTGCGGCACGTCCGGGAAGACCGCCCGCAGGGATGGCGCGCCGCCGCAGAAGGCACCGGCGTACCCCTCGGTCCCGATAACCGAGGCGCTGACCAGCGGCAGATCGGTGGCAATGCAGGTATCCGACAGGATGTAGCTGGCCGCGAAGCTGTCGGCGCAGTCGAGGACGAGATCGATGCCGGAGCAGAGCGCTTCCGCATTGGCCGGGTCGAGCGCCTTCTCGACAGCCTCGACGTGGATGTCGGGGTTCAGCGCGGCGATGGCGACGGCGGCGGCTGAAGCCTTCGGCCGGCCAATGTCGGCGTCGCGGAAGAGCGTCTGGCGGTGCAGGTTCGACAGATCCACGCCATCGGGATCGACCAGCCGGATGCGCCCGACGCCCGCGCCGCCCAGATATTGCAGCACCGGCGCCGCAAGGCCGCCTGCGCCGATGACCAGCACGTGGGCGTCTCGCAGCCGGGCATGCCCCTCGGGCCCCAGCTCCGGCACTGCGATCTGACGGGCATAGCGGTTCATCGCACAGCCTCGATCCACTGGCGCACGCGGCCCTCGGGATCGTCGTTGAGGGTGATGTCCGTCACCGCCGAGAGGATGTCCGCGCCGGCCTCGAAGGCACCCGCCGCCCGCTCGACGCTCATCCCGCCGATGGCGACAAGGGGCAGATCGCCGATCAGGCGCTTCCATTCGGTGACGCGCTCCAGCCCCTGCTGCTCCCACTTCATCTTCTTGAGGATCGTGGGATAGACCGGTCCAAGCGCCACGTAGTCGGGCGAGAGCGAGAGCGCGCGGTCGAGTTCCGCGTGGTCGTGGGTGCTGATGCCAACCTTCAGGCCCGCGCGGCGGAGCGCGGGAAGATCGGCGGTATCCAGGTCCTCCTGCCCCAGGTGCACCCAGTCGCAGCGCGCATCGATCGCCGCGCGCCAGTAATCGTTCACCACCAGCACGGCCCCATGCCTGCGGCACAGCGCCTGTGCCTGCGCCACGACCGGCCGCAGCTCCGCCTCCGGCCGGTTCTTGATGCGCAACTGCACCAGCTTCACGCCGAGCGGCAGGGTGCGCTCGAGCCAGCCGAGGCTGTCGAAGATCGGGTAGAAGCGGCCGAGTTTCATGTGAGGAACGCCTTGCCGATCACCGGGGTCGACGGTGCCGCCATGTCGCGGGGCTCCATCGGGTCGGCCTGATAGGCGAGCCGCCCGGCCTCGACGGCGCGGGCGAAGCCTTCGGCCATCGCGGCCGGGTCGCCGGCCTTGGCGACCGCGGTGTTCAGGAGCACGGCATCGAAGCCCATTTCCATCGCCATCGCCGCCTGGCTGGGAAGGCCCAGCCCGGCATCGACGACCATGGGAACCTCAGGGAACTGTGCCCTGAGCGTCCGCAGCCCGTAGACGTTCGTCAGACCCAGCCCGGTACCGATGGGCGCGCCCCAGGGCATCAGGACCTCGCACCCGGCCGACAGCAGGCGGTCGGCCAGAACCACGTCTTCGGTCGTGTAGGGGAAGACGTTGAAACCCTCCTCGACCAGGATGCGCGCGGCCTCCAGCAGTCCGAACGGGTCGGGCTGGAGCGTGTCGGCGTGGCCGATCACTTCCAGCTTGATCCAGGACGTGTCGAACAGTTCGCGCGCCATCTGTGCCGTCGTGACCGCCTCGCGCGCGGAATGGCAGCCCGCAGTGTTGGGCAGCAGGGTCACGCCGAGGTCGCGCACCAGGTCCCAGAACGTGGCGCCGGCACGCTCTCCACCGGCCTCGCGCCGGACCGAGACGGTGGCGATGCCCGCCCCCGAGCGGCGGAAGGCCTCGGCCAGCACGTCTGGCGATGGATATTGCGCCGTCCCGAGCATCAGGCGCGACGCGATGTCAATTCCGTAAAGCCGCATCTCAACCTCCCTGCCGCGGGGCGACGATTTCCACCCGGTCGCCTGGGGCGAGCGCGACATCCCGCGCCGCCGCGGGCACGAAGCCTTCGTTTACGGCCGTGGCGACCTTGGCGTCGCCATAGCCGAGCTCGGCCAGGACGGTGGCGAGCGTTTCCGACCGCACCTCGGTCGCAGTGCCGTTAACAATGATCTTCATGCCAAAACTCCGGTCTGGTGCCGTCGCAGGCCGCTTCCGCCGCCATCCGCGCCAGCGCGGGCGCAAGCAGGAAGCCGTGGCGAAAGAGGCCGTTGACGTGGATCGTGTCGCCGCGCCGGCTGAGGCGTGGCAGGTTGTCTGGAAAGGCAGGGCGCGCATCGGCGCCGATCTCGACCAGTTCCGCCTCGCCGAAGGCGGGGTGCAGCGCGTAGGCCGCCGAGAGCAGTTCCAGGGCCGACCTGACGCTGCGCCGGCGATCGTTGCTTTCGATCTGGGTCGCGCCCAGCATGAAAAGGCCGTCGCCGCGCGGGACGACGTAAAGCGAAAAGCGCGGGTGCAGCAGCCGGATCGGACGGTTGAGGCGGATGTCGGGCGCGCGCAGAACCGCCATCTCACCCTTCACGCCGCGCAGATCTTTCAGCGCGTCCCGTGCCGCCAGCCCGCGGCAGTCGAAGGTCAGGCCTTCGACGCGCCCGGGCTCGGCGGCGAAGGCGACCCCGGCCTTCTCCAGCCGGTCGCGAAGGTGGATCAGCGCAGCACGCGGATCAAGATGCGCTTCGGCCGCGACGTGCAGGGCGCGCTCGAACCGGCCGCCGAGGTCGGGTTCCAGCGCGGCAAGGCCGTCGGCGTCCACCTGCACGTGCCCGTCCGTCCGCCGCGCGAACCGGTCGAGTTCGCGCCGGTCGCGGCCGAACGTCAGCACGATCGTTCCCCGGCGCTGGACCGCGACGCCCTGCCGCTCCCACCAATCGGCCGCTTCCTGGCCCAGCCGGACGACCGGCTCTTCCGCCGTCTCGCCCTCGCAGAAGGGCGCGAGCATCCCGCCGGCCCACCACGAGCAACCGTGCGGACCCGGCCGGGGCGCTGGATCGAAGACCGTGACGTCACAGCCCCGCGCGGCCAGGTCCGTCGCCACGCACAGACCGGCGACGCCGGCACCCAGGACCGTCGCCCGCATCACCTCCAGATCTCGTGGAAATGGTGGACGGGGCCGTGACCGCTGCCGATGTTCAGCCGGTCCGCCGCGCAAATCGCTCCGTGCAGCCAGGCCTGTGCCCGCCGAACCGCCTGTTTGACGTCGGCGCCCTTTGCCAGTTCGGCCGCGATGGCCGAGGAGAGGCTGCATCCGGTCCCGTGGGTGTTGCGCGTGGCAATCCTCGGCCGTTCCATCGCCACGGTGCCGGACGTCGTCACCAGCCGGTCGATGCATGTCGGCCCCTTTGCGTGCCCACCCTTCATCACCACGGCCCGCGCGCCGAGCCCGAGCAGCGCCCGGCCCTGCGCGTCGGTCTCCTCGGGATCACGCGCCTCGTCGCAGCCCAACAGGCGCGCGGCTTCCGAGAGGTTCGGCGTCAGGACATCCGCGTGGGGCAGCAGCTTCTCGATCAGCGCAGCTTCGGCTATTCCGCTCAGCAACGCGTCACCCGACTTGGCCACCATCACCGGGTCGAGCACGACGGGACCGTCGTATCCTTCGATCGCGTCGGCGACCGCGCCGACGATCTCGGGCGCAGCGAGCATTCCGATCTTGATCGCCTGCGGCGGGATGTCCTCGAGCACGGCCGCGATCTGCGCCGAGAGTACTCCGGGCGAGAGCGCCTCGACGGCGAAGACGCCGCGCGTGTTCTGTGCGGTGATCGCGGTGATCGCGCTGGTGCCGTAGACCCCGAGCGCCGAGAACGTCTTCAGATCGGCCTGGATGCCCGCGCCTCCGCCGCTGTCGGAGCCGGCGATGGTCAATGCGGATGCGTGTTGCTTCATCACTACCTCCACCGACGGTGGAAGGAGGATGACAGTGCGGCAGCCGAATGCCGCGCGACATCGTTCTCCGTTCCCTACGCCGGCATTGCCCGGATCAGGTTCGATGGGTTGGCGCGCGCCTCTCAGCCCCTGACGGGGCACCCCAACGGATTCGAGGTATGTTTAGCAGTCAGGGCAGGCGTCGACAACCGCGCACGATCGCGCGGCCCGCCCGAGGAAACGATCGACGCGGTCGCCCTTCATGTCCATGAGGCCGGGGCCGTAGCGGGCGTCGCCGTCGCGCCGGAAGGGCAGGGCGGACAAGGTGCCCACGGGATGAACCGTGTCGAGATGCCCAAGAAGAAGGATGCCGCCCTCGCCGGAGCGCGGATGCGGCATCGTCGCGCGCACGCTGTCGCCAGGCGACCGGAGCCGTGCGTGCGGTCGTCGGGAGCCTGTAGCAACCGGTCGGATACAGGGGCTGTGCCGCATCAAGGAAGAGGCGCGTTTCATCTTGCGAACCGAACCCGATGGCTGGGCGCGGGGAAGGTCAGGCGGTGCCGCGCAACGGTGCTGCCCACCCGTCCGGCGGCGGAGCGTGCTCCGGCGGACTACCTCCGTCCGACAATCAACCGGACAAGCGCGAGCACGACCAGCGCTCCGATCGCCGCCACGACCATCAGGAATAGCAACCCGCCTGCCGCAAGGATGCCGATCCCGAGCGCAGCCAGCATGAAGGGCGTCGCGACGGCTGCCACCACGCCGACGATCAGGTAGAGGGCCATGTTCCGACCCGCCAGCTTCCCCGCAAGGTAGCCGGCCGCCAAGCCGACCAGGATCAAGAGAATGAGCGCGGCCGTCCCGACTGCATCAAGTAGCGCTTCCATTTCGTCGTCTCCGTTCTGTTCGGCAGGTACCGGTTTTTCGCCGCACTTCAGCCTTCATTTCCGTGAACTAGTTCTTGCAATGCTGTAGGCGCTTGGAACGCGCTTGCGGGATGAAATGGGATCCTGCGCGAAGGTCGGCGTCGATCCGTTATAACCCGATCGTCACCAAGTTTGTCGCGCACTTCAAGCCCCGTCCGAAGACGGCTCGCCGGACACCCTGTTGCGCAGGAACGCTGCAGTCCGGGCGTCCGCTTTCAAGTTCGGCGTAGGCGCCGGTCGATCGGACGCGGTCTTGCTTGCCAATGCGTTGGGTGCTGCGCGAGCCGGTTCAGCGCGCGTGTCGCTCCCGAAGCGACGCCGGCATCTCATCCGCCGACGACGCGAGGGCCGCGCGGGAAACCGGCACCTCAGGAACCCTCGTCCGCGACGTCACGAACGCCCGGCGTACTTCCGTCGGCTTTGGGGAAGGCCGATTTCAACGCGTTCACGCCGCGTTGAGCCTTTGCGAGCTAGGCGAGGTCACCCTCTGTTCGCGGGTCTTCGCCTCGTCGATCCCCATCGCCGTGGTGTTTCCCATCCTCTGTCGGCTTGCCGCTGCGCCGCCAATGCGCGGTTGAAGATCCATTCCGCGCGCCGTTCCTGCTTTCGCGACACCAACCGCGCTGCGGTGAATCTGTTCCGGCAGACGCCAGCCTGCTTCCGGTCGCCCCGGACCTCCAAGTTGCGCTGGCGGATCGGCTGAAGGCGCTGAACGTGCCGGTTCATGAGAAACGCTCGGCGGCGCCGCGCGATCCTTTGGTACCGATCACCTCAACCGGGCCGGCGTGGAGGCACTCTACCTGTCCGACCCGATTGACCTGTATCAACGCGGCGCCGCGTCAAGTGCGTCACTCTTAGGGTCACAGAATGCATCGACGGGGCGCTTCGCTGGCAGGCCCCGTCGCGGATCATGGAAATCAGATCGTGGCAGAAGATTCCGAACCATCCAAGACGGCAGATCGCGGTCCCTTCGCGCAGTGGACCGGACCGTTCCTCGTCGCGCTGGCGTTCATGGCAGTGTTGCTGATCCAGTTGCTGCCGGACCCGACGGCCACCGCGACGGTTTCCTACACCGAGATGAAGTCGTTGATCCGAAACGCACAGGTCCAGCAGGTCACGCTGGAAGAGGATTCCATAGTCGCGGAGTTGCAGACGCGGCACGAGAGCGGCGCGCAACAGGTGCGCGCCATCGTCCCGGCGCAGGACGATCCGGACCTTCTGCCGCTGCTCGAACGCATGGACGTCGAGGTGACTGCGGTCGCGCCGGGTTCGCCTTCGGTCCTGTGGTCGTTCCTGCCATGGATCCTGATCGTCGGCTTCTATTTCTGGGTGGCCAGACGGCTGAGCGCCGGTGCCCTAGGAGATGGTTTCGGCGGTGCAAAGGGCGGGCTCGGCGGCTTCCTGGGCGGTCGTTCGGCGCAACCGACCAAGCCAACCGGGAAGGTCACATTCGACCAGGTGGCGGGCCAGGAACAAGCCAAGCGCGAGGTGTCGGAACTTGTCGAGTTCCTGCGGGATCCCGACCGCTTCCAGAAGGTCGGCGCCACCGTCCCGCACGGCGTGCTGCTGATGGGGCCTCCCGGAACGGGCAAGACGCTGGTGGCCCGCGCGCTGGCCGGAGAGGCAGACGTTCCCTTCTTTTCCACCTCCGGTTCTGAATTCATCGAGATGTTCGTCGGAGTCGGCGCCGGCCGGGTGCGCAGGATGTTCGAAGAGGCCCGCAAACAGGCGCCTTCGATCATCTTCATTGACGAGCTGGACAGTATCGGGCGGACGCGCGGCACCGGGCTGGGCGGCGGCCACGACGAGCGCGAACAGACGCTGAACCAGATCCTGGCCGAACTGGACGGCTTCACCGCGCGCGAAGCGGTGGTCGTGCTGGCGGCCACGAACCGCCCCGACGTGCTCGACCCGGCGCTTCTGCGGCCCGGTCGGTTCGATCGGCATGTCACGCTTTCGCTGCCCGACAGGGCCGCGCGCCGCGCCATCCTCGACGTGCATGCGAAGGGCCTGCCGCTAAGCCGCAACGCCGATCTGGACCGGATCGCCGCCGGAACGCCCGGCTTTTCGGGCGCGGATCTGAAGAACCTTCTGAACGAGTCCGCGATCGGGGCCGCAAGACGGTCGAGCAGCGAAATCGCGCCTGCCGATCTGGACGAGGCCCGCGACAGGGTGATGATGGGCACCGTGCTTACGCTGGCGATCCAGCCCGACGAAAGGCACCGGCTTGCCGTACACGAGGCCGGCCATGCGGCGGCGGCCTATTACCTGCCGGGGGCCGATCCGCTCTACAAGGTCACGATCATCCCGCGCGGCCACAGCCTGGGCAGCACCCACATGCTTCCCGACAACGAGCGCCACACCCTGCCCGAAAGCTTTCTGAGGGCGCAACTGGCCATCACGCTCGCCGGCCGCGCGGCGGAAAGGCTTCTTCTCGGCTCCGTCAGTTCCGGTGCCGACGACGATATCCGGCGCGCGACGGCGACGGCGCGCGCGATGGTGGCACGCTGGGGCATGGATCCCGAGATCGGTCCCGTGGACCTGCGCGAAAGCGAGGACCACCCGTTTCTGGGGCAGCAGATCTCCAAACCTCGCACTTTCGCGGACGAGACGGCCGCGCGCGTGGATCAGGCGGTGATGACGCTGCTGCGCGAGGCGGAAGACGATGCCGTCCGCGTACTCGACGAGCACCGCGGACAGGTCGATGCGCTGGTGCGCAGGCTGGAGTCCGAGGAGACGCTGGAAATCGGCGCGATCCGGGATTGTCTCGGCTCGGTCGCGAATGTCACCCCTTTCGCCAAGGCCAGTTCGAAGAAGGAGGGCGAGGCCTGACGGAGCACACTTTCGACGTGTGTCCGCCACGAGCCAGGCAGAGACAAGTCAGCCGTTCATTGCGGATCCCTCATAGGGTGCCTTGGGATGCAGGACCACCCGCGCGTTCATTGGCACCCGCTCGTAGAGATCGACGATGTGCGGGTTGATGAGGCCGGCGCAGCCGTTGGAAACCGCGCGGCCGATGGTAGCCGGGTCGCCGGTGCCGTGAATGCGCAGGAACGTGTCGCCGCGCTCTGGCGTGAACAGGTAGAGCGCGCGCGCCCCGAGGGGGTTGTTCGGACCGCCGGGCATTCCGGTGTCCGCGTAGCGTGCATATTTTTCCGGCTCGCGTTCGATCATGCCCGGAGTCGGGGTCCAGGACGGCCATTCCTTCTTGGCGCCCACAAAGAACTCGCCCGCCTCGTAAAGATCTCCGCGGCCGACGCGGACCGGGTAGACCAGTGCGCGCCCTTCTGGCAGCGTCCAGTAGAGCCTGAAACGCGTCGGGAGGACATGCACCTCGCCCGGGGCAGGGTAGGGGGCGGCCATCCGGACGACATAGGGATCGATCACCTCCGCACTGTCCTGCGCGACACCGGGTCGACCCGTGGTAAGGCCGCCCAGTGCCAGCCCGCTCAGGATGAAGTTTCTGCGTTTCATGTCCTGCCTCTCTTTTTTCGCGAACCTGTCTTTCTACGGCGCAAGGGTCGAAAGGTTCCCTGTTTCAGCTCTGGGCTTCGGACGCGCGCGTCTGGCCGTTCCTCGAAAGCGCCGCGGCCGAAGCGCTCCTTTTTCGTGCGTAGCGACGCAGAAAGCCGAGCGGTCCGTTCAGGGAACTCCGCGTTCGCTGCCTCCGTTCGCCTCATGTGACGTAAAGGCAGTGGAAACGAATCCAGGATGACCGATACTGCTGAATCGGGACGCGTGGTGAGAGCAGGCGAGACGTGCTGGCGGACGGCCCGTGCCGACCGGCTGGGGGTCATCGTGGATGCCGCGGACTATTTCGCCGCGGCACGCGCCGCCATGCTGCAAGCCGACGAGACCATCGTGCTCATCGGCTGGGACTTCGATCTCAGGATCAGGCTTGCCCCGGGCAAGGACCTCGACGATGCGCCGAACGAGTTGGGGCCATTCCTGAAATATCTTGTGCGCCGAAAGCCCAGGCTGCGCATCTTCATCCTGAAGTGGGACATGGCGGTTCTGTTCACAGGCAACCAACTTCTTCCCATTTTCGCGCTTGACCTGAAAAGCGTGGCGCGGATCCGGCTGAGGTTCGACAGCAAGCATCCCTGGGGCGCGGCACATCACCAGAAGATCGCCGTGATCGACGATGCGCTGGCCTTTTGTGGCGGCATCGACATGACCGTCGACCGCTGGGACACCCGCGAGCATGCTCCGCACGACGAACGGCGAAGGCGTCCGGACGGCAGTGTCGCGGGTCCGTGGCACGATGCCACCACCGTCGTCGACGGTGCGGCTGCGCAGGCCTTGGGCGAGGTCGCCCGCGCGCGCTGGAAGGCGGCGACCGGGCGGCGTCTGCCCTGGTCGCGCGTCCCTCGCCGGATCTGGCCTGAGGGGATCGAGCCGCAGTTATTCGACGTCGACGTGGGAATCGCGCGGACCATGCCGAAATTCAGGGGACGGCCGCCCATCAGCGAGATCGAGAAGCTCTACCTCGCCGCGATCAAGGCGGCGCAGCGTTCGATATATCTCGAAAGCCAGTATTTCGCCTCCGCCAGCATCTGCGACGCGCTGGAGGCCCGCCTTGCCGAGCCGGACGGACCCGAGGTCGTGGTGATCAACCCGCTGTCCACGGAAGGCTGGCTTGAACAGGAAACCATGGGCGTGTCGCGCGACCTGCGGCTGGCATCGGTGACGCGGGCGGACCGGAACGACCGGTTCCGTATCTATTACCCGGTCAACGCGGCCGGCGAACCGATCTACGTCCACGCGAAGATACTGGTGGTCGACGATGATCTCATCCGGGTCGGTTCGTCGAACGTCAACAATCGCTCGATGGGGTTCGACACCGAGTGTGATCTTGCAGTCGAGGCGCGCGGTCCTGCCGAGCGCACTGCCATCACCGCGTTGCGGAACGACCTTCTGGCAGAGCATCTCGATGTCCGCCCGGCGGACATTCGTGAGGCCTTGAACCGTACCGGCTCCTTGCGCGGCGCCATCGAGGCTCTTCGGCGAACCGAGGGACGTTCTCTGCGGCCGATCCCGCGGCGAGAGATGACGCCGATGGAGGAGGCGGTGGCGCGCACCCATTTCGCCAACCCCGAACGTCCGGCCGATCCGGAGGCCAGGCTCGAGCATCTTGCGAAGGGGCTCGTCCTCTCGGTCCCGCCGGAGGCTTGGGTGGCCGTCGGCGTGGCAACCACGGCAGCGGCGTTCTACTTCTACCGAAGACGGAAGAAGAGGTAAGGAGCGGGAAGGAGTCGAGCGCCGCAATCGTGCGTAGGAGCTCGCCCCGCACCACCGGCAGCGCTATGCGCGCTGCGCCAGGGCATGGATAGCGATTGCGTTTCTGCCTCGGAAGCGCGGCCGTCCACATGGTGGCCGAGAAGGAGCGTGCGTAACTGCTCGACCTCCGGAACAGGCTGCGATTGTCCCCGCAAGACAACTCCCAAGCGGACTCCATTGCGTCATGAATTGGTTTTATGCGCGGCGGATCAGCCCACGCCAGCTTCTCGGATATAACAGCGCCACGCTTGTCGCGGGCATTCTTCATGATTTCCGCGATCTCGTCCGGCTCGTCAGGACCAGTCATCTCGATGTGCCGCCCGGCGCCTTTGTCCTCGGCTGGTTGACCTAGAGGGCTGCAGCCCCGTAGCATCCGGCTATGCCCGCCCTGTCCGCCATTCTCGAAACCGTGCTCTACGTCGACGATCTGGATCGTGCGGCAGCTTTTTTCGAAACGGTCATGGGCCTGCCTGTGCTTCATGCCGATAGCCGGATGCGCACTTACGATGTTGCCGGGCGCGGCACGCTGCTGCTGTTTATCCGCGGAGGAACCCTGGAACCCGTCGAGACTCCGGGCGGCACGATTCCGCCCCATGACGGTTCCGGCCCGCTTCACGTCGCCTTCGCCATCGAGAAGGCCGAGCTTTCCGACTGGAAGGCGCACCTCGCCGATCATGGCGTCGTCGTCGAAAGCAGCACCGACTGGCCCCGCGGTGGCCAATCGATCTATTTCCGCGATCCCGACGGGCATCTTCTTGAACTCGCCACTCCCGGACTTTGGCAGGGCTACTGACCGGCTGCACCGCATCGTCCACGTCGCAGACATCGAGCGGGTGCCTTGGCTGCAGGCGTCCGCTTGACACAGTCTTCGCTCTGCATCGGTCCGCCGCCGACGCCCGAACTTAATCCCGTTCAAGGAAGAAGCGCACCATCTCCGCCGTCGCATCCGGTCCCGTCGGATCGGCATAGCTGCCCTCGGTGCTGCCCCCGGACCAGGCGTGACCCGCGCCGTCGATCCGCCAGACCTCGATCGAATGGCCGCCGGGGGTCCGTGATGTAAGGACGTCGTAGCGGCGGCCGGCGGCCTCTCCAGTCGAGCGCGCGAATTTCTCGAGCCGGCCGGCAAGGCGGCCCGCGTTGACCGGTGCAACGGTCCTGTCGGCCGACCCGTGGAAGATGATCGCGGGAACGCACACGGATTCCGCACCGGGTGCGGGATCGCCGCGCATCGCGCCCAAGGCCGACATGACGTCATTGGCCGATCCCGACGCGAGGCCGGAATGGACGCCGACCGCGGCGAAAACCTCGGGGTGAGTCTGCGCAAGGATGGCCGCCATTGCGCCCCCCGCGGACAGGCCGGCGGCGAAGATGCGACCGGCGGGCACGTCATGATCCTTTGCGACCGCGGCCGCCAGATCGGCCAGCAGCGCGGCCTCGCCACCGGCCCGCGTCCGGTCACCGGGGCGGAACCAGTTCCAGCACGACGAGGCGTTGTGCGCACGCGTCTGCTCGGGATAGGCCACGATCAGCCCGTGCCGTTCGGCGTGGGCGTTCATGCGTGTGCCGGCGGCGAAGTCCTCGGGCGACTGCGTGCAGCCGTGCAGCATGAGGATCACGCCCCGGACGGGCGCCTTAAGATCGGAGGGAATATAGAGGCGATAGTCCCGCGCGCCGTACGGGCCCGTGTGTTGTCGGCGCTCGAACGCGGCTCCTTCCGGCACCTCGAGCGTCGGCCGGGTTCGGCCGGGCATAAGGTTCGCACCTCTGCGCAATTGCGCGAGATCGGCGACCACTTGCGAGAGCCGGGGGCGCGAGGCGGTCGGCTTCGCGCGCGGGCGGGCTTCTTGCGGGTTTGCCGCGAACGCCGTAGGCGCGCCGGAGGAACCTGCAAGGGCCGCCTGGATCGCGCGCGTCGCGGCAAGCGGGTTGCCCGCGCGCGTCTGTTCGAGCGACCGGCGCATGGCCGTCGCAAAATCGTCGTTCATCTGTCTGCCTTTCCGGAATCGGCCGCAGCCGTTACGTTATGCGGTGCGCCAGCGCGGCGCGCAGTTCGGGCGGCGCCTGAAGCGCGCCCAGGACGTTGATCGTACCGATGGTCGCCAGGGCGAGCTCGGGCGAGATGTCGTGGGCCAGCCGCGCGAGGCCGACGACCTTGATGTGCATGACCTCGCCCGCGTCGCGCGCGGCCTCGAGGTCGGCGCGGGTGAAGTCCCGCAGACCCACGTCGAGCGTGCGCCGCTCGATCAGCTGCCCGACCTCGGCGGCATGGGCCGAAAGCTGTGCGCGGATCGCGTTCCGGATGAAGTCGGTCCTGTTGGTGTAGAATCCTTCCTCGACCAACAGGTCAATGCGGCCGAGGTCGACATAGCCGAGGTTGATCGTGATCTTTTCGGTGTCGCTGGGTTTGATCTGGCGCGGCAAAGCGTTTCTCCATCCACTTGGATGTTATTTGCGCCGAAACCCGCGAGAGTGCAAGCGCGATGCGCAAGCGCGGCGGGCTTTCAGCCAGCGACGTAGATTGGCATGGCGGCGTGTCGGACTGAGCGGGTCGGACATATACTGATGTCGCAATGCGGACCCGAAGAACGCGCCGTGGTACATGTTTCCGCCCGCAGATGGCAGGCAGCAACCGCATCCTCGCGGGTGCGAGGACGACGTCGCCCGAGAGCGGTTACCTGATTTGTAAGTGCTCGTGCAATGCTGCGGTCACCTTGGCATCAGCCTTGGCGGCGAAAGATTCTCGTGCTGGAGAAAAGGTCCTCCAGCCGTTCGATCCGCGCCAGCGCCTCGTCGCCCAGGCGCGACTGCACCTCGGCGATCAGCGCCTCGACGATGAGATTGATGGCGAGCGTGGAATCCCACGAAGACGGCACCTCGACCGCGGCGTTGAAGACGTGGTCGGCCAGCGCCGATATCGGGCTGCCCCACTGGTCGGTGAACAGGACGATCCGGCTGCCTTGCCCGTGGGCAAGCTCGGCCAGCTTCATCAGCTCGCCCTCGTAGCGGCGGATGTCGAAAAGGATCAGCGCGGTGTGCGGCCCCATGTCCAGCAGGTACTGCGGCCAGACGTTCACCGGCGGTGGCAGCAGCATCACGGCCGCCCGGATGATCTGCAGGTGGTTGAAGAAATAGTCGGCGTTCGACCGGGTGATGCGCCCACCGGCCATCCGCACGGACACGCCCGGGTCCGCCAGCAGTGCGGCCACCGCGTCGAAGCTGCCCGGGTCGAGTCGTTCGATCGTGTGGTTGAGGTTCTCGAACACAGCCGTGGCAAAGGTCCGGAAGGCCGGACTGTCGCCGCGCGCCGCAGGCCAGCAATCGCCCTTGAGGATCGGCTGCTTGATCTGTTCGGACACCTCGCGGCGCAACGCGTCCTGCAGTTCCGGAAACCCGTCGAAGCCCAACTTGCGCGCCAGGCGGATCACCGTTGGTGTGGACACGCCCGCCGCCTCGGCCAGCTTGGTCACGGTGTTGAGACCGGCCACCGGGTAGTCGCGCAGCAGCACGCTGGTCAATTGGCGCTCGGCCGGCGTCAGCGCACCGGCATGGTCGCGGTCGCGGATGCGATCCTTGACCAGGACCGGGCGGTTCGGTGGAGATGAGCCGGGCTGCGGCACGCGGGGTACCCCTTGGCGTGTAACGTCCCGTACAGGATACGCTCGATCTGTAGTCAACGCTACGTAATTTTCTTGACAGGACGAATTCCGTTGTCGCTAATCGTACGAAACAGGGGATGGGAAGCCGGGCGTGCCAGCGTGGAAAGCATTCGAACGGATCGAGGGGGACGCACGGCCGCCCTGCGCCGTTCTTGTCTGCGAACACGCCGCGCGCGCCATTCCGCTCGAACTGTCCCATCTTGGTCTTGCCGCCGCCGACCTTGACAGCCACGCCGTCTGGGACATCGGCGGCGCGGCGCTGACCCGCGCGCTGGCCGACAGGCTGCGCACGCCGGCGTTGCTGGGGGCGCTGTCGCGGCTTGTCTACGACTGCAATCGACCGCCCGATGCCCCAAGCGCGATGCCTGCGCAGGTGGAACGCATCGCCGTCCCCGGCAACGAGAACCTGGACGCCGATGCTCGCGCCACGCGCACCCGGCTGGTCTACGAGCCGTTCCACGACGCGGTGGCCGACGCGCTCGCCGCCACGCCCGGCGCGGCGCTGGTGACGGTGCACAGCTTCACGCCCGACTGGAACGGCGTCCCGCGCAGCGTCGAGATCGGCTATCTGCACGACGCGGACGCGAGACTGGCCCGCGCCATGCTGCGGGCGGGGCAGGGTAGACGTTGGGACAGCCGCCTGAACGAACCCTACTCCGCCGCCGACGGCGTGACCCACACCCTTGCGCGGCACGGGGCAGGGTGCCCGAGCGTGATGATCGAGGTACGCAACGACCTGCTGCGCGACGACGCGGCCGTCGCGGCCATGGCCGATCACCTCGCCGCAGCGCTGACCGCGGCGCTTGCCGCGCTGGAGGAGACGCAGCCATGATCGCCGCGATGCGCGCCTACGTCGCGGTCATTGACCGCTGCAACCGCTGGATCGGGCGCGCGGTGATGTACGGCATCTTCGTGATGATGGCGATCCTGATGTGGTCCACGATCTCGAAGGCGTTCTTCCTGCCGTCGATCTGGACGCTGGAAATGGCGCAGTTCGCCATGGTCGCCTACTTCATCCTGGGCGGGCCGTATTCGATCCAGATGGGCTCGAACGTGCGGATGGATCTGCTCTACGGCGACTGGTCTGACCGGCGCAAGGCGCAGGTGGACGCGATCACCGCGCTGTTCCTGATCGTCTACCTGGGCGTGCTGCTCTGGGGCGGGTGGGACAGCCTGATGTATTCCTTCCAGTACGGCGGAGAGCGCAGCCCGACCGCATGGCGCCCGTACCTGTGGCCGATCAAGTCCATCATGGTCGCGGGGATCGCGCTGATGCTGCTTCAGGTCATTTCGGAATTGTTCAAGGATATCCTGCGCCTGCAAGGCGAGGACATGGGGGAAAAGACCTGATGTCCTACGAGCTTATCGCCGCGCTGATGTTTTCCACGATGATGCTGATGCTGCTGACCGGGCAGCGCGTCTTCGGCGCGATCGGCTTCGTCGCGGTGATGGCTGCGCTGTTCCTGTGGGGCGACCGGGGCGGCTACGACCTTGGCTTCTCGGCGGCGATGAAGCTGATGAAGTGGTATCCGCTCCTGACCCTGCCGATGTTCATCTTCATGGGATACATCCTGTCGGAAAGCCGCATCGCCGACGATCTCTACAGGATGTTCCATGTCTGGATGGGCGGCCTTTCGGGCGGGTTGGCCGTGGGCACGATCGGATTGATGGTGCTGATCTCGGCGATGAATGGCCTCAGCGTCGCCGGCATGGCCATTGGCGCCACCATCGCGCTGCCGGAACTGCTGCGCCGAAACTACGACAAGCGTATGGTCACCGGCGTGATCCAGGCCGGTTCGTCGCTGGGAATCCTCGTGCCGCCATCCGTCGTGCTGGTGCTCTACGCCATGATCGCGCGCCAGCCGGTCGGGCAGCTTTGGCTGGCCGGAGCCGTACCAGGGCTGATGATGGCGGGCCTGTTCATCGGCTACATCGTGATCCGCTGCCGTCTGAACCCGGCGCTCGGCCCCGTGCTGGCGCCCGAGGACCGCGCCATGCCGCGCGTCGAGAAGCTGCGCCTGCTGCGCGCGGGGCTGCTGCCGCTCGTGATCTTCGCGGTGATGATGGTGCCCTTCGTGAACGGTTACACCTCGCTGGTGGAAAGCTCGGCCATCGGGGCGATCGCCGCCTTTCTGGCCGCCGTGCTGAAGGGCCGGATGAACCGCGTGGTGTTCGAGAATTCCGTACGCAAGACGCTGGGCATCACCTGCATGTTCATGTGGATCATCCTGGCCGCGCTGGCCTTCGGCGCTGTGTTCGACGGGCTGGGCGCAGTGCGCGCGATCGAACACCTGTTCACCGAGCGCCTCGGCCTCAACCCCTGGATGATCCTGATCCTGATGCAGCTGAGCTTCATCGTCATGGGCACGTTCCTGGACGACACGGCGATGCTGGTGATCGTGGCGCCGCTTTACGTGCCGCTCGTGGATGCGCTGGGGTTCGATCTGATCTGGTATGGTGTGCTCTATACCATCACGACTCAGATCGCCTACATGACGCCGCCCTTCGGCTACAACCTGTTCCTGATGCGCGCGATGGCTCCGCCGGAAATCACGCTGCGCGACATCTACGTCTCGATCGTTCCGTTCGTCGGGGTGATGATCGTGGCGCTGGCGCTGGTCATGGCCTTCCCCGAAATCGCGCTTTGGCTGCCCGGCCTCGTCTACGATTACTGAGATACCAGACCCCGGAAAACCGGGGCGCCACGACCGAAAACCGCAACAGAGAGAGGTTTCCCATGACGACCCGACGCACGTTCCTGAAGGGAGCGGCCGCCGCCGCCCCCGCCGCCGCGCTGGCGGCCCCCGCCATCGCGCAATCGACCATCCGCTGGCGGATGCAGACCTACGCCGGACCCGCGCTGGCCGCGCACGTGATCGACCCCGCGATCGAGATGTTCAACCAGATCGCCGGCGACCGGATGCAGATCGAGCTGTTCTACGCAGACCAGTTGGTCCCCACGGGCGAGCTGTTTCAGGCCATGCAGCGCGGCACCATCGACGCGGTGCAGTCCGACGACGATTCCATGGCCTCGCCGACCGAAGTCACCGTGTTCGGCGGCTATTTCCCGTTCGGCAGCCGCTACTCTCTGGACGTGCCGGTGCTGTTTCACCGCTACGGGCTCGACGAGATCTGGAAGGAGGAATACGCCAAGGTCGGCGTGCAGCACATCAGCGCCGGCGCCTGGGACCCGTGCCACTTCGCGACCAAGGACCCGATCCGCAGTCTTGCAGACTTGCAGGGCAAGCGGATCTTCACCTTCCCGACCGCCGGCCGCTTCCTGAGCCAGTTCGGCGTGGTGCCGGTGACGCTGCCGTGGGAGGACATCGAGGTCGCCGTGCAGACAGGCGAGCTTGACGGCATCGCCTGGTCGGGCATCACCGAGGACTACACTGTGGGCTGGGCCGACGTGACCAACTACTTCCTCACCAACAACATCTCGGGCGCTTGGATCGGGCATTTCTTCGCCAACCAGGAGCGCTGGGACGAGCTGCCCGAGGACCTCAAGACGCTGTTCAAGGTCGTCGCCGACCAGTCGCACTACTACCGCCAGCACTGGTACTGGGGCGGCGAGGCCGACCTGCGGGTGAACGGTGACAAGCTGCAGCTGACCACGATTCCCGATGCCGAATGGGACACCGTCGAGGAAGCCGCGCGCATCTTCTGGGACGAGATCGCGGCGGAATCCGAGACCAAGGCGAAGGTCGTCGAGATCTTCAAGCAGTACAACGCCGACATGCAGAAGGCCGGTCGCCCGTACCGCTACGGCGACGACGCCTGACATCCCCAGCCTGACGACACGAACGGGCGCCGGTCTCCGCCGGCGCCCGCCCTCTGACACCGCCCGCCACAGGAGGCCACCATGCCTGAATCCCTCACGCTGAAATCGCTGCGCAAGGCCGCCGATGCGGGCGAGATCGACACCGTGCTGGTGTGCCTCGTGGACATGCAGGGCCGGCTGATGGGCAAGCGGTTCCACGTGTCGAATTTCCTCGAAAGCGCGCACGAGGAGACGCATTGCTGTTCCTACCTGCTGGCCACCGACCTGGTGATGAACACGCCCGAAGGCTATCAGGCGACGAGCTGGGAGCAGGGCTACGGCGACTACGTGATGAAGCCCGACCTGTCGACGCTGCGCCCGGTGCCTTGGATGGCCGGCACCGCGATGGTGCTGTGCGACGTGCTCGACCACCACACGCATGAACCCGTGCCGCATTCGCCCCGCGCCATCCTCAAGGCGCAGATCGCCCGCGCGCAGGCGATGGGCCTGACGGCGATGATGGCGACGGAACTCGAGTTCTTCCTGTTCGACCGGACGTTCGACGAGATCCGCAAGGGCGGGTTCCGCGACCTGGTGCCGTTCTCGGGCTACAACGAGGATTACCACATCTTCCAGACCGGCAAGGAAGAGCATGTGATGCGGCCGATCCGCAATCACCTCGTCGCCGCCGGTGTTCCTGTCGAGAACACCAAGGGCGAGGCCGAGGCCGGGCAGGCCGAGCTGAACATCCGCTACGCCGAGGCGCTTGAGACGGCCGACAACCACACCATCGCGAAGCATGCGATCAAGGAGATCGCCCACCAGCAGGGCCACGCCGCCAGCTTCCTGCCGAAGTGGCACGCCGACCGGGTGGGCAGCGCCGCGCATGTGCACCAGTCGCTGTGGAAGGACGGCACGCCGGTTTTCTTCGACGTGGACAAGCCGCGCGGCATGTCCGACCTGATGGGCTCCTACGTGGCCGGGTTGCTGAAGTATTCCGCCGACGTCACGTTCTTCCTTGCGCCCTACGTCAACAGCTACAAGCGCTTCGTGCCGGGCACCTTCGCGCCGACAAAGGTGGCGTGGTCCGTCGACAACCGCACGGCAGGCTACCGCCTGGTGGGCGAGGGCACGAAGGGTGTGCGCATCGAGTGTCGCATCGGCGGGTCCGACCTGAACCCGTACCTTGCCTGCGCGGCACAGCTTGCCGCCGGCCTGACGGGGATCGAGGAAGGGCTGAGCCTGGCCGATCCGGTCGACGGCGACGTCTACAGCATGACAGACGTGCCGGCGGTGCCCCATACGCTGCGCGCGGCGACGGACGCCCTGCGCGGATCGTCGATGCTGCGGGCGCAGATGGGCGACTGGGTGGTGGATCACTACACCCACGCCGCCGAGGTGGAACAGGAAAGCTTTGACCGCGCGGTGACCGACTGGGAAATCGCCCGCGGCTTCGAGGGAGCATGACATGAGCAGCATCAAACTGATCTCGCCGATCGACGGATCGGTCTATCTGGAACGGCCGGTCCTGTCGCGGGACGACGCCTTCGCCGCCGCCCGCGCGGCGCGCGGCGCGCAGGCCGCCTGGGCCGCGCGGCCCGTGGCCGAGCGCGCTGCGCTGGTGATGAAGGCGGTCGAGATCGTCGGGCAGGACACCGGCCGCATGGCGGTGGAACTGGCCCACCAGATGGGCCGGCCGGTGCGCTACGGCGGCGAGTTCGGCGGCTTCAAGGAACGCGCGGCGTACATGGCCGAGATCGCCGAGGACAGCCTCGCCCCGCAGGTGATCGAGGACAGCGCCACCGCGCACCGCCTGATCCGGCGCGAACCGTGGGGCACCGTGCTGGTCGTGGCGCCCTGGAACTACCCCTACATGACGGCGATCAACACCGTCGCGCCCGCGCTGATCGCGGGCAATTGCGTGATCCTGAAGCACGCCGCCCAGACGCTGCAGGTGGGCGAGCGCCTCGCCGAGGCGCTGCACGCGGCGGGCGTGCCAGAGGACGTGTTCCAGAACCTCGTTCTCGACCACGACACGACCTCGGCGCTGATCGCGGCGCGGAAGGTCGATTTCGTGAACTTCACCGGGTCGGTGGGTGGCGGTCAGGCGATGGAGCGCGCCGCCGCCGGCACCTTCCTGCCCATCTCAACGGAGCTGGGCGGCAAGGACCCGGCCTATGTGCGCGCCGACGCGGATCTCGATACCGCAGTCGCGGGCGTGATCGACGGCGCGATGTTCAACTCGGGTCAGTGCTGCTGCGGGATCGAACGGATCTACGTGCACCGCGACCTGTTCGACGCTTTCGTCGAGAAGGCCGTGGCGCTGGTCAAATCCTACAGACTCGGCAACCCGCTGGACGAGGACACGACCATCGGCCCGATGGCGCATGTCCGCTTCGCCGCCGAAGCCCGCGCCCAGGTCGACGAGGCCGTGACCGACGGCGCGACGGCGCACATTCCGATAATGGAGGCCGACGACGGCGGCGCCTACCTCACGCCGCAGATCCTGACGGGCGTCACCCACAAGATGCGCGTAATGCGGGACGAGACGTTCGGGCCGGTCGTCGGCATCATGGCGGTCGATGGCGACGAGCAGGCGATCGAGTTGATGAACGACAGCCGCTTCGGCCTGACGGCGTCGCTCTGGACCACCGACGCCGATGCGGCCGAGGCGATCGGACAGCGGATCGAGACGGGCACCGTGTTCATGAACCGCTGCGACTACCTCGACCCCGCCTTGTGCTGGACCGGGTGTAAGGACACCGGCCGCGGGCAGGGGCTCTCGACGCTGGCCTACCAGGCGCTGACCCGGCCGAAATCCTATCATCTGAAGAAGGCATGAGCATGCACGCGAACTGGACCTACCCGAACCCTATCCGCTTCGGCGCCGGCCGCATATCCGAGATCGCCGATGCCTGCCGCGCCGCAGGGATCAAGAAGCCCCTGCTGGTCACCGACCGCGGCCTGGCGGGGATGGAGATCACGTCCCGCACGCTCGACCTGCTCGACGCGGGCGGGCTGGGCCGCGCGATGTTTGCCGACGTGGACCCGAACCCGAGCGGCGAGAACGTCGAGGAAGGCCTGCGCGCCTACCGCGACGGCGGGTTCGACGGCGTCGTGGCCTTCGGCGGCGGCTCGGGGCTGGATCTGGGCAAGACGCTGGCCTTCATGGCCGGGCAGACCCGTCCGCTTTGGGATTTCGAGGACATCGGCGACTGGTGGACCCGCGCCGACCCGGCCGGCATCCATCCCATCGTCGCCGTGCCCACGACCGCCGGCACCGGTTCCGAAGTCGGGCGCGCCAGCGTCGTGACCAACGCCGACACCAACGAAAAGAAGATCATCTTCCACCCGAAGATGCTGCCCGCGGTCGTGATCTGCGACCCGGAACTGACCGTGGGCATGCCCAAGGCGATCACCGCCGGCACGGGGCTGGATGCCTTCGCCCATTGCGTCGAGGCGTATTCCTCGCCTCACTACCACCCGATGAGCCAGGGCATCGCGCTGGAAGGCATGCGGCTGGTGGTCGACAACCTGCCGCGCGCCTACGAGGACGGCACCGACATCGAGGCACGCGCCAACATGATGTCGGCGGCGGCGATGGGGGCGACGGCCTTCCAGAAGGGTCTTGGCGCGATCCACGCCATCAGCCACCCGGTCGGCGCGGTGCATCATACGCATCACGGCACCACCAACGCCGTCTGCATGCCCGAGGTGCTGAAGTTCAACGCCGACAAGATCGCGGACCGCTTCGACCGCGCGGCGGCCTACCTGGGGATCGAAGGCGGCTTCGACGGGTTCCGCGCCTATGTCGACGACCTGAACGCGCGCCTGGACATTCCGAAGACTTTGACCGACCTGGGGGTGAAGAACCCGGACGTAGACGCGCTGGCAAAGGCCGCGCTGCGCGACCCGAGCACCGGCGGGAATCCCGTCAAGATGACCGAGGAGAACACCCGCACGCTGATTGAACGGCTTCTCTGAATACCCGATCCGCCGGGTCGGGTGGGGGCAAGGCGACGGCCTCTCCCGGACCCGGCGCGTGACGTCGGGCGAGGCGCCGCTGCAGGCTCTTCTCCAGCGCCTTGGATTTTTGCCGGAGCACCCGTTTCCGAACCCTTCGCACGTTGATAATGCCGAGGGTCGCCTCGAGCCGGTCCGTTGTGCCTCAACACCTTCCCGATGCGGGGACTTTCACGATGCGCAGGGCTGAACGCTTGCGATCCCGGCCGCCGAAAGAAAGCATGAGAGCTGGGAAACCAGTCTGCGCCTGACCGCCGAGCGAAGGCCGACCGCTTCGATCTGCTGCGCACCCGGCAGCAAGCAATGGCGGCCGGCGGTGTTCGGGCACGGGCGCATTGCGTTCACCCATGCCGACTTCATCCATACTCAGGCGACCATGCTGGACGGGTGCCGCCAAGGCAGGGCCGACTCCGGGCTTCCGCCGGAAGTCACGACCGATCACGCCACGGCTCCGGCGGGACGCGGCTTGCGACGGCGTCAGGGCTTTCCCTTGCCAGCGTCGACGTCGCTCCGCTAGAGCGATCAGGGCTGACCCGACACCGATGGAGTGCGCGACATGCTGTTTTCCCTGGCCCTGCTGCTGGGCTGCCAGTTGGTCGGTGAGATCGTCACCCGCGGCGCCGGTCTGCCGGTTCCCGGACCGGTGGCCGGGCTCGCGCTGCTGCTGGCGCTCTTCGCGGTGCGGCCACAACTCGTCGCGGCTCTGCGCCCGACGACGAGCGTGATCCTGGCCAACCTCTCGCTGCTCTTCGTGCCCGCGGGGGTCGGCGTGATCGGCAATCTGGACGTCATCGCCCAGGACTGGGCCGCGCTGTCGGCGGTGTTGCTGGTCTCGACCCTGCTGTCGATGCTGGCTGCGGTCGGCACCTTTCTCGCGGTGCGCGGGCTGACCGGGCGAGACAGCGCATGACCGAGTTCGCGACGCTGTGGAGCTACCTCTCCGCCTCGCCCCTGACATGGCTCACTGCAACCCTCGTGGCCTACCTGGTGGGCAGCCGGATCTCGCGGGCGCTCGGCCACGCCCCCGTGGCCAACCCGGTGCTGCTGTCGGTCTGCCTGATTGCGCCGGCGCTGGCGCTGACCGGGACAGACTACGCCACCTATTTCGAGGGTGCACAATTCATCCACTTCCTGCTGGGCCCGGCAACGGTTGCGCTTGCCGTGCCGCTGATCGACAACCGCAAGATCATTCGCCGCTCGGTCCTGCCGATCGTGCTGGCGCTGATCGCGGGCTCGGTCGTGGCAGTGATTTCGGTGATCGGACTCGCGCAGGCTCTGGGTCTGCCGCCGCTGGTCGTGCTGTCGCTCGCGCCCAAGTCCACGACCGCGCCCGTGGCACTGGGCGTCTCCGAAGCGGTGGGCGGCATCCCGACCCTGACGGCGGTCTTCGTGATCGTGACGGGCATCCTGGGTGCGATCATTGTCACGCCAATGATGAACCTTCTGCGCATCACCGACTGGCGGGCGCGCGGCTTCGCAGCGGGCGTGGCGGCGCATGGCATCGGCACCGCGCGCGCCTTCCAGGTCAACCAGACAGCCGGCGCCTTCGCCGGGATCGGGATGGCCCTGAACGCCCTGCTCACCAGCCTGATCGTCCCGGTGCTGGTCCGCGCGCTGATTTGACACCGGACGTCACGCCGCGTGTAGCGCTGGTCGAGCCTTTGCGACCGAGCGATCATTCATTGCTCGTGCCAATATTTCTGATATCCGTGAAATATGGAAAAAGAGGTTTCCTCGAAGCTTGCGACCGTCGGTCATCCGCAGCGACTGGCGCTGTTCCGGCTTCTGATGCGTCGCTATCCGGACAGGGTTCCGGCAGGAGAGTTGGCCGAGGCGCTTGGTTTCAAGGCCTCCACGCTGTCGGCTTACCTTTCCGCTTTGATGCAGGCGGGACTGGTGACGCAGGAGCGGGCGGGAACGTCGCTGCGCTACTCCATTGCCATGGCCGAAGTCAGCGGGATGCTCGACTACCTGCTTCTCGATTGTTGCCGTGGGCGCCCGGACCTTTGCGCTCCTCTCGCGCTGTCGACCAGTCCGGAAAACCATCCCGTGACGGATCGCAAGTCCAACGTCCTGTTCATCTGCACGGGCAATTCAGCCAGGTCGATCTTCGCAGAGTCCATTCTTCGCAAGCACGCGGGGGACCGGTTCAATGCCTTTTCGGCGGGCACGCGGCCGGGCTCGCAACTCAATCCTTTTGCCGTTCAGGTTCTCGAGAACAGGGGCCACGATACCTCGGTCTTGCGATCCAAAGACGTCTCGGAAGTTTCCGGCCCGGGCGCACCGCATTTCGACTTTGTTTTCACGGTCTGCAACCAGGCCGCCAACGAGGAGTGCCCGGCCTGGGAGGGCAGGCCCGTGGCGGGCCATTGGGGGCTTCCTGATCCGGCCAAGGTCGAGGGGAACAACGCCCGGAAGGCCTTGGCATTTCAGGAGTCCTACGGGGCTTTGAAGCATCGGATCGATCTTTTCACCGCGCTCAACCTCGGATCCCTGAGCCGTCTCGCTCTGCAGACGCAGATCGATGACATTGGGCGCACGGCCAGGGACACCTCCAGATGACCACCACCTATGCCCTCAATGGCCTCGGCCGCATCGGCAAGCTCGCACTCAAGCCGCTCCTCGATCGGGGTGCGCGGATTGCCTGGATCAACGATGCAGTCGGCGACCCGGCCATGCACGCTCATCTGCTGGAGTTCGACACCGTGCATGGGCGATGGGACGCCACCTTCGACCATGACGCCGAGAGCGTGACCATCGACGGCACGCGGTTGCCTTTCGTGGGCGCACGCGACCTCGCGGCACTCCCGCTCGAGGGCGTGGACGTGGTCATCGATTGCACGGGCGTCTTCAAGACCGAGGCGAAGCTCGCGCCGTGTTTCGACGCGGGCGTCAAGAAGGTGGTGGTTTCGGCACCGGTGAAGGATGGAGGTGCTGCCAACATCGTCTACGGGGTGAACCACGACACCTACGATCCGGCGGCGCACCGGATCGTCACGGCCGCGAGCTGCACGACGAACTGCCTCGCGCCAGTTGTGAAGGTCGTCCACGAGGCCATCGGCATCCGCCACGGTTCCATCACCACGATCCACGACGTGACCAACACGCAGACCATCGTCGACCGGCCCGCAAAGGACCTGCGCCGCGCGCGCTCAGCGCTGAACAGCCTCATCCCGACCACGACCGGGTCGGCCACCGCCATCACGCTGATCTATCCCGAGTTGAAAGGCCGGTTGAACGGCCATGCCGTGCGCGTGCCGCTCCTGAACGCGTCGATCACCGACTGCGTCTTCGAGGTGGAGCGCCCGACGACGGTCGAGGAGGTGAACGAACTCTTCAAGGTCGCCGCCGAGGGTCCGCTCGCCGGCATCCTCGGATACGAGGAGCGCCCGCTCGTCTCAGCCGACTACGTCAACGACACCCGGTCGGGCGTCGTCGACGCACCCTCGACCATGGTTGTGAACGGCACGCAGATGAAGGTCTACGCCTGGTACGACAACGAGATGGGCTATGCCCATCGTCTGGTCGATGTCGCGCTGATGGTCGGGGCCTCGCTGTGAGCGACCGCGCGCCTCCCGAGGGCCTTTCCGCCTACATCGCCGTCACCGCCTCCTACTGGGCCTTCATGCTGACGGACGGCGCGCTCAGGATGCTGGTGCTCCTGCACTTCCACACGCTCGGCTTCACACCGGTGCAGCTCGCCTACCTCTTCGTGCTCTACGAGATCGCGGGAATGGTCACGAACCTTTCCGCGGGCTGGATCGCGGCGCGCTTCGGGCTGACCTCGACGCTCTACGCGGGCCTCGGGCTTCAGGTGGTGGCGTTGATCGCACTGGCGCAGCTCGACTCCGGCTGGGCGATCGGCGTTTCGGTCGCCTTCGTCATGGTGGTGCAGGGCGCGAGCGGGGTCGCGAAGGACCTAGCCAAGATGTCCTCGAAATCGGCGGTGAAGGTCCTCGCGCCGACCGAGAACGGCGGCCTCTTCCGCTGGGTCGCGATCCTGACGGGGTCCAAGAACGCCGTGAAGGGGGTGGGCTTCCTGCTCGGCGCGGGCCTTCTCACGACCGTCGGCTTCGTGTGGGCGGTCCTCGCCATGGCGGCGGTGCTGGCCGGCATCCTGACCGCCGTCTTCCTGGCGATGCCGCCGGGCCTTCCGAAGGGCCGGAAGGGCGCGAAGTTCTCCGAGGTCTTTTCCAAGTCCGCCAACGTCAACTGGCTCTCGGCCGCCCGCGTCTTTCTCTTCGGCGCGAGGGACGTCTGGTTCGTCGTCGGCATTCCGATCTACTTCTACGCCGTCCTGTCCGACGGTACGCCCGAAAGCAATCGCGCCGCCTTCTTCATGATCGGCACCTTCATGGCGCTCTGGATCATCCTCTACGGCGCGGTGCAGGCCACGGCGCCGAAGCTGCTGCGCGCGGCCACCACGCCCGAGCGCGATCTCGTGGGCAAGGCGCGCGGCTGGGCCTGGTCGCTGGCCGCGATCCCGGCGGCCCTGACCGCAGCGGCGCTTGCGTCGGGCGATCCGCAGCCCTGGCTCACGGTCACGCTTGTGGCGGGGCTCCTCGTCTTCGGCGTGGTCTTCGCCGTGAACTCGGCGCTTCATTCGTACCTGATCCTCGCCTTCACGAAGGCCGAGCGCGTGACGATGGACGTGGGCTTCTACTACATGGCGAATGCCGGCGGGCGGCTTCTCGGAACGGTCCTGTCCGGATTCACCTACCAGGTCGGCGGCTTGCCCCTGATGCTTGGAACGGCCACCGTCATGGTGGCACTCTCCGCTCTGGCCGCAGGGCGTCTGACCGCGACCGAGCCGGAGGTCACCCCCGCATGAGCGTCTTCGAACGGTACCTAACCCTCTGGGTCGCCCTCGCCATGCTCGCGGGCATCGCGATCGGGGTCATGGCGCCAGCGCTGATCGAGGCGGTCGCTGCCGCCGAGGTCGCGAACGTCAACCTCGTCGTCGCCGTGCTGATCTGGGCGATGGTCTACCCGATGATGGTGGGCGTGGATCCCCGCAGCCTGCGGGACGTGGTGAAGCAACCCAAGGGCCTTGCCATCACGCTCGCGGTCAACTGGCTCGTCAAGCCGTTCACCATGGCCGCCCTCGGCGTCCTGTTCTTCGAGGTGGTCTTCGCCGACCTCATCGCGCCGGAGGACGCGCAGCAATACATCGCGGGCCTGATCCTGCTGGGGGCCGCGCCCTGCACAGCGATGGTCTTCGTCTGGTCGCAGCTGACGCGCGGCGACGAAAGCTACACGCTCCTCCAGGTCTCGGTGAACGACGTCGTGATGGTTTTCGCCTTCGCGCCCATCGTGGCCTTCCTGCTGGGCGTGACCGACATCGCGGTACCTTGGGAGACGCTGGTCCTGTCGGTCATCCTGTTCGTCGCGCTGCCGCTCCTGGCGGGCCTCTGGACGCGGGCGCGCCTCGGCAGCACGGAGCGCATCGCCACCTTCCGCGACCGGGTGAAACCCTGGGGCGTCGCGGGCCTCATCGCGACGGTCGCGATCCTGTTCGGTCTCCAGGGGCAGGTGATCCTCGACCGGCCGCAGGTCATCGCACTCATCGCGGTTCCGATCCTGATCCAGTCCTACGGCATCTTCGCGCTCGCCTATGGCGCCGCTTACGCACTGCGCGTGCCGCACCGGATCGCGGCGCCCTGCGCGCTGATCGGCACGTCGAACTTCTTCGAACTCGCCGTTGCCGTCGCGATCAGTCTCTTCGGCCTGAACTCCGGCGCGGCGCTGGCCACGGTGGTCGGGGTGCTCGTCGAGGTGCCGGTCATGCTGTCGCTCGTCGCCTTCGCCAACCGCACGCGCACAGGCTTCGCATGACTCGTCTGGGCGCGGTCGTATTCCCGGGCCGTCGGCGATCAGGCCGCGCGCCTGCTCCGGAGGTTCGGGACGGAGATCAGACGCTTCGATCCGCGCGGCCTGCCGCTGCCGGGTTCGCTAGGCGGCGTTGACGACAATCGCTGTCATCGCCGAGGTGTATCCTTGCGTGCCAGCTCTCGTTATCCCAAAGCTCAGGCCGAGGCCATGTCCTCTGCGGCGGCGACCGATAGCACCCACCGATCGAGGGCCACGAGATCGGGCGCAAGTTCCGTGGCAGTGTCACCGGAGAAAGTCTGAAAGGCCTCGCGGTTCAGCGCATTGGCGCCGACAAGGACGGGAACGCCCATCGCCAGCGCCTCCGCGATCACGTCGCGAAAGCCGCGCCCGTCCGCCTCGTGCTTGCCGAACTTGTTGACGATCAGGATATCGACGCCGGACGCGAGACTGTCCGCAACCAGTCCCACGGCCGTCTCCAGCGCGTCCGGGTCGAGGCGGCACCCCCGCGCCGACGGGCCGAGGTTCTGGCTGATGCGCAGGACCGGGCCGTCGGGCAGAACCCGCACATCCATGTCGCAGGGACCGGCATCCGCTCGTTCAGTGTTGATCTGCACCGTGCCGCAGCACTTCATGCCCCGCGAGGCGAGCCTGCCCGCCAGTCTCTCGAGAACCAGGTCCATATCGCCGCGTCCCGGCGCCATCGTGTATGCGAGCTTCATCTCGTCTTCCTCAGGTTTGGCAGAAGGGTTGGAATTCGACGAACGACCCGGCCGGAAGAGCCTCGGCATCGGCGGGCAGGAACATCAGCCCGTCGGCCAGCGGAAGGCGTCCGACGCGACCGGAATGGGTGGCATCTTCGAACGTGACGGTTTCGCGGCCCTGGCTGTCGACACCAGCAACAGTCGCGAGCCTCAGCTCGCACCGCCCGGCCTTGCGGTGGATGGGGGCGGTGGTGACGACGAGGCGTCGCGTCGGGGCAGTTGCGGTTTCTCCGGACAGCGCCCGGCTCAACGCAGTGCCGAAGACCTGCCAGGTGACAAAGGCGCCCAGCGGGTTGCCGGGCAGCCCCAGCCAGAACGACGAGCCGATGCGCCCGAAAGCGACCGGCTTGCCCGGCTTGAGCGCGACACCACCGAACAGGATCGTGCCGCCCAGATCGGCAAAGGCCGGCTTCACATGGTCCTCCTCGCCGACCGAGACACCGCCCGTGGTGACGATTAGATCCGCATGCGACGCCATCTCGCCCAGCTGCCGGACTAGCCCGGCCCGATCGTCCGCACCATGCGACGCGGCGACGAGGTCCAGCCCCGCGACCGCAAGCGCGGCGGTCAGCATCGGCGTGTTGATGTCCCAGATCTGAGCTGTGCTACGGGATGCGCCGGCCTCGCGCACCTCGTCGCCGGTCACCAGAAGCGCCACGCGCAACCGCTTTCGCACCTGGACGTGCCCTGCACCCGCCGCGGCGCAAGCGGCGATCTCCCTGGGGCCAAGGCGGCGCCCCGCGTCTACCACGACCGTTCCCGCCGCCATGTCGCTGCCCGCGCGGCGGATGTTCTGCCCGGGCGCCGGCCGACGGCGCAGGTGGATGACGTCGCCTTGGCGGGTCACCTCCTCCTGCATGACGACGGCGTCAGCGCCTTCGGGGACCGGCGCGCCGGTGAAGATGCGGGCTGCCGACGGACCCGCCAGCGATCCGGTGGCTTCCTGTCCGGCGGGCACGCGCGCGACCACATCCAGAACCCAAGGGCCTTCCCCCCTCAGGGCCGAGGTCGAGACCGCGTAGCCATCCATCGCGGCGTTGTCGAAAGGCGGCGCCATGCCCTGCGCCCGGACCGGCTGGGCAAGTACGCGGCCCGCCGCCTGCCCGAGCGGCAGCACCTCGGACCCGCCTTCAGGGGCAGCGTGCAGCGCGATCCTGTCCAGGGCCTCGTCGATGCTGATCAGGTTCTTCAGCATGCTTTGCCCGTCGCAGCCGCATCCCGGGTGCGCGATGGCCTGCTGGATGGTCATGGTCTTGTCTCCTCGAGGATCATTGGTGCTGCCGAGTGCCGCAACCGTTGTCGTGCGCAGCCGCACGGTGTTCGGGACGGGCGCCCGGCCGGGGTCGGCCGCGCGGTCTTCAGATAGGCGACAGGCTCGCGCCCTTGATGCTGGCGCCTTCGGCCAGCGTCTCGATGAAGTCGCGGGACGCGCGTGCCCAGGCGGCCTTTTCCAGCGCCTGCGCGATCTTGGGACGCACGGCTTCGTACGGCAGAACCTGCCCCGACGCAGTGGCGTTCAGCCGGATGATGTGCCAGCCGTGACGCGACAGCACGGGGGCAGGGGAGATGCCGCCTTCGGGCAGTTCGCGCAGCGCCGCCTCGAACTCGGGCACGGTGTCGCCGGGACCGAGCTGGCCCAGATGACCATCCGAGTCCTTCGAGCCGCAATCGCTTTCACGGGCGGCCTTGGCGAAGGCCTTGGCATCGCCGTCGAGCCGCGCCAGCAGCGCGTTCGCCCTTGCTTCGGCCGCGGCGCGCGCGTCCGTGTCGCGCGGATCGCAGGCGCACAGGATGTGCGACACGTCCCACAGGGGTGCGGTCCGGTAGCGGCCGGGATCCTTCGCCCATTCGGCGCGAACCGCCTCTTCCGTGACGGGCGCGGTGGTCAGCGCCTCGTCCAGAAGCGCACGGATCAGGGCCTCGTCCTCGGTCTCGACGCGCCCCGGGGCCAGTTCCTCGGGGGCGGGCGAGAGCCCGCGGCTCCTGGCCTCCTGCAGCAGCAGCGCACGGATCGCCAGCGCCTGCGCCGCCTTGCGCCACGCGATGCCCGGCTTGTCGCGCGGGGCCTCGTGGTTCTGGGCCTCGGCGGCAATTGCCGCCGAGGGGATGGTTTCGCCGTTCACGACGACGTCGGGGAAGAGTGCCACGTTCATCGCGCTCACTCCGCCGGAGTCGGCATCGACGATGCCGGGGCAGGGGCCGCGGGTGCCGGAGTGGGCGCCGCGGGGCCGCGTTTGCCGTGCCGCGCGTCGAATTCCTTGCGCCGTTCCTCGAGCGGACGCCGACGGCGCGAGCGCACGATCTGGTAGCCGGGGCGCAGGGTTACGTAGCGGATCGGTACCGACAGCATGTGCACCAGGCGGGTGAAGGGGAACGCCGCCAAGATCACCATGCCCAGCACGATGTGCACCTTGTAGAGCCAGTGAACGTCAACGACTTCCGTCCAAGCGTTCAGCTGCAGGCCCATGACGCTTTGCGACCAGGTCATGAAGCGGATCATCTTCGCGCCGTCCATGTGTTCGAGCGTCAGGACGATCGTTCCCAGGCCGACCACGATCTGAAGCCAGATTGCGACCAGGATGGCGATGTCGGCAAAGCTGGAAGTGACGCGGATGCGGGCGTCGAACAGGCGCCTGTGCAACAGCATCGTCGCACCCACGAACGCGGCGACCCCCGCGCACCCGCCCAGGACCACGGCGATCCACTGCTTGAGGCCGTAGGGGATGCCGAGGGTGTCGAGCACCCAGATCGGGGTGAACAAACCGATCAGGTGGCCGAAGAACAGAATGATGATGCCCACGTGGAAAAGAACCGATCCCCACATCAGCTGCTTTCGGCGCAAAAGCTGACTGGAGGAGGTTTTCCACGTGAACGGATCGCGCTCGTAGCGGGCGATGGTGCCGATCAACGCAACGGCCAGAACGGCGTAGGGCAGGATGCCGAAGATCAGGAAGTTGATGTCGAAGTTTCCGAACATGTCAGGCGCTCCTGTTCAGAGGGGTGGGGCCGTCCATTGCGGCCAGCATGTCACGAACCTGCGGGCAGCCCGCGCCCGGGTCGGGGCCGAAGGTCACTTCGGCTTCCTCCCAGACCGCATCCAGGGCCTCGAGGTCGGTGGGGTCATCGTCGGGTTGTGCAAGCATCTCAGCGACGGCGTCGGTGTCGGCTGTGGCCCCCGACAGATGGATCAGCGCCCCGAAGACCGGCGCGTAGTCACTTTCGCGCCGGCCGAGACGGGTGCGGATCACGTCGAAGATGTGCGCCGCATCCGCCAGGATGTCCTGCGCCTCGGCGAAGGGGCGCGTGGACACGAATTCCAGCAACACCGGCAGATGGTCGGGCAGTTCGCTGGTGATCGGATCGAAGCCGCCGTCGCGGTAGGTTTCCAGCAGGCTGACCATCGCGCCGCCCCTGTCCCGGCTTTCGCCGTGGACATGCTCGAACAGGTTGAGCGACAGCGTGCGCGACCGGTCGAACAGCATCACGTATGCTTCCTGCACATCGTAGATGTCACCCGCAGCCAGCCTGTCGGCCAGGTCGACCAGCCCCTGACGCGTGGCGGCGGGAAGACGTGGGTCGGCCGCCAGCACGGCGCCGATTGCCGGCATCGCGGCCTGCAGCTCGCTGGTGGGATAGCTGAGCAGAAGCGACAGCGACTTGAGAGTACGGTCCATCATCAGAATGTCTCCGTCGGAAGTGCGAAGGATTTCTTCTTGCCGCCGAACATGCTGGTCTTGCCGGCCGCGCCGCTGGAGCACCCGTTGCCGTCGGTAAAGCCGCAGCCGCCGCGGATCTCCGCGCCTTCCTCGGTCTGTTCGCGGTGCGCGGTGGGAATGGCGAAGCGGTCCTCGTAGTCGGCGATCGCCATGATCTTGTACATGTCCTCGATCACCCGGCCGGACATGCCGACGCGGGCGGCGATCGCCTCGTCGCGCACGCCGTCCACGCTGAGCGCGCGCATGTAGAGCCGCATCGCGGACATGCGTTCCAGCGCGTTGACGATGGGCTCCTCGTCGCCGGCCGTCAGCATGTTGGCCAGGTACTGGACGGGAATGCGCAAGCTGCGCACGTCCGGCATCTGGTCACTCATCGCGATCTGTCCGGCCTGGGCGGCATTCTGGATCGGCGACAGCGGCGGGATGTACCACACCATCGGCAGGGTCCGGTATTCCGGGTGCAGCGGGAAGGCGATCTTCCAGTCCATCGCCATCTTCCAGATCGGGCTGACCTTGGCGGCCTCGATCCAGTCGTCGGGCACACCGTCGCGGCGGGCCGCGGCGATCACCTCGGGGTCGTTCGGGTCGAGGAACACGTCCATCTGCGCGCCGTAAAGGTCGGTCTCGCGCTCGGAACTGGCGGCTGCTTCGATCTTGTCCGCGTCGTAGAGGATCACGCCCAGATAGCGGATGCGGCCCACGCAGGTTTCCGAACACACGGTCGGCTGGCCGGACTCGATGCGCGGATAGCAGAACGTGCACTTCTCGGATTTGCCGGTATCCCAGTTGTAGTAGATCTTCTTGTACGGGCAGCCCGAGATGCACATCCGCCAGCCGCGGCACTTCTCCTGGTCGATCAGGACGATCCCGTCCTCCTCGCGCTTGTAGATCGCGCCGGATGGGCAAGCGGCCGAGCAGGTCGGGTTAAGGCAGTGCTCGCACAGCCTGGGCAGGTACATCATGAAGGTATTTTCATACTCTCCATAGATCTCCTTCTGGACGTTCTCGAAGTTGTAGTCCTGCGACCGCTTGGAGAACTCGCCGCCGAGGATCTCCTCCCAGTTCGGCCCCTTCTCGATCTTCTCCATCCGCTCGCCGGTGATCTTGGACCGGGGGCGCGCGGTCGGGAAATGATCCATGTCCGGCGCGGACTTCAGGTGATCGTAGTCGAAATCGAACGGCTCGTAGTAATCGTCGATTTCCGGCATGTCGGGGTTGGCGAAGATGTTCGCCAGGATCCGCCACTTGCTGCCCTGCTTGGGGTGAAGCTTGCCCGACGCCGAGCGCGCCCAGCCGCCGTTCCACCGTTTCTGGTTCTCCCAGTCGGTTGGATAGCCCGTGCCGGGCTTGGACTCGACGTTGTTGAACCAGGCGTATTCGACGCCGTCGCGGCTGGTCCACACGTTCTTGCAGGTGACAGAGCAAGTGTGACACCCGATGCACTTGTCCAGGTTCAGAACCTTGCCGATTTGCGCGCGAACTCTCATTCCGCTGCCTCCACTTGTGCGGTTGCCGGCTGATCCAGCCAGTCGATCTTCTTCATCTTGCGCACGATCACGAATTCGTCGCGGTTACTGCCCACGGTGCCGTAGTAGTTGAAGCCGTAGGACAGCTGCGCATAGCCACCGATCATGTGCGTGGGCTTGAGCGTGGCGCGGGTGACAGAGTTGTGGATGCCGCCGCGACGACCGGTCTTCTCCGAACCCGGCGTGTTCACGATCTTCTCCTGCGCGTGGTACATGAACAGCGTGCCTTGCTTGATCCGCTGGCTCACCACCACGCGCGCGGTCAGCGCGCCGTTGATGTTGTAGGCTTCGACCCAGTCGTTATCGACCAGCCCGGCCTTCTGCGCGTCCACCTCGGACATCCAGACCACCGGGCCGCCCCGGTTGAGCGTCAGCATGAGCAGGTTGTCGGTGTAGGTGCTGTGGATGCCCCACTTCTGGTGCGGCGTGATGAAGTTCAGCACCACGTGCGGGCTGCCCTCGGCCGCGTCGTTGTTGACGGCCGCGGTGACCGTCTTCAGGTCCACCGGCGGGCGGTAGCTGACGAAGCCCTCGCCGAAGGCGCGCATCCACAGGTGGTCCTGATACAGTTGCTGCCGCCCCGTAAGCGTGCGCCACGGGATGAGTTCGTGCACGTTGGTGTAGCCCGCGTTGTAGCAGACCTCCTCGCTTTCGATCCCAGACCAGGTGGGCGACGAGATGATCTTGCGGGGCTGGGCCGCGATATCGCGGAAGCGGATCTTGGTGTGATGCGCGCCTTCCGCCAGGTGGGCGTGGTGCCGGCCGGTGGGTTTCTCCAGTTCCTCCCACGCCTTGACGGCAACCTCGCCGTTGGTCTCGGGCGCGAGCATCAGGATCATCTCGGCCGCATCGATGGCGGTCTCAAGTTTCGCATGACCCTGCGACACGCCCTCGTCCAGCACGACACCGTTCAGGTCGCGCAGGTGCTTGACCTCGACCTTGGTGTCCCAGTTGATGCCCTTGCCGCCGTTGCCGAGCTTTTCAAGCAGCGGTCCGACCGAGGTGAACTTCTTGTAGAGGTTGGGATAATCCCGCTCGACCGCCACGTAGTTCGGTGCCGTCTTGCCGGGGATCAGGTCACATTCGCCCTTCTTCCAGTCCTTGACGTGGGCCTGCGCCAGCTCGGCAGGAGTGTCGTGCAGAAGCGGAAGCTGCACGATGTCGGTTTCCACGCCCAGCACCTCAGGCGCCACCTCCGAGAACTTCCGGGCGATCGACTTGAAGATCTCCCAGTCGGACTTCGACTCGTAGGCCGGGTCCACCGCCGCCTGCAGCGGGTGGATGAACGGATGCATGTCCGAGGTGTTCAGGTCGTCCTTCTCGTACCAGCTGGCCGTGGGCAGAACGATGTCCGAGTACACGCAGGTGGTGGACATCCGGAAGTCGATGGTCACCAGCAGGTCGAGTTTGCCCTTGGGCGCCTCGTCGTGCCAGACGGCCTCCTTCGGCATGACGCCGCCTTCCTCGCCCAGATCCTTGCCCATCACGCCGTGATCGGTGCCCAGCAGGTGCTTGAGGAAGTATTCGTGCCCCTTGCCCGAGGACCCCAGCAGGTTCGAGCGCCAGACGAACAGGTTGCGCGGCCAGTTTTCCGGCGCATCCGGGTCTTCGCAGGACATCTTCAGGTCGCCGGATTTCAGCTGTGCGGCGACGTATTCCTTCATGTCCTTGCCGGCCGCCTTCGCCGCCTTCGACACCTCGAGCGGGTTGGTCTTCAGCTGCGGTGCGGAGGGCAGCCATCCCATCCGCTCGGCGCGGATGTTGTAGTCGATGAGGCTGATGTCCCAGTCGCCCTCGGGTGCCGTCGGCGACAGGATCTCACCCGCCCGCAGCGTCTCGTAGCGCCACTGGTCGGTGTGGGCATACCAGCAGGAGGTCGAGTTCATGTGCCGCGGCGGGCGGTTCCAGTCCAGCGCGAAGGCCAGCGGCTGCCAGCCCGTCTGCGGGCGCAGCTTTTCCTGGCCGACGTAGTGCGACCAGCCGCCACCTTCTTGGCCAATGCAGCCGCACATCACCAGCATGTTGATGATGCCGCGATAGGCCATGTCCATGTGGTACCAGTGGTTCAGCCCGGCGCCGAGGATGACCATGGACTTGCCGTGTGTCTTCTCGGCGTTGCCGGCGAATTCCCGTGCCACGGCGATGATCTTCTCGCGATCGACGCCGGTGATCTTCTCGGCCCAGGCGGGGGTGTAGGGGGTATCGTCGTTGAAGTCCTTCGAAACCCATTCGCCGCCGAGGCCCCGGTCGAGGCCGTAATTGGCGCAGAACAGATCGAAGACCGTGGCGACCAGCGCATCCTTGCCGTCGGCAAGCTTGATGCGCCGGACGGGGATGTTCCTGGTCAGGACCTCGGGGTGATCGCACTTGACGAAATCGCCCGTCGCGGAACCGCCGAAATAGGGGAAGTCGACGCCGACGATCTCGTCGTGGTCGCTTTCCAGCAGCTGGGTCAGGCGCAGGTTGACCTCGGCGCCGTTCGCGCGTTCCTCGAGGTTCCAGTCGCCCTCTTCGCCCCAGCGGAAGCCGATGGACCCGTTGGGCGCGACGATCTGCCCCGAGGCCTGGTCATAAGCGACCGTCTTCCAGTCGGGGTTGTTGGTCTCTCCCAGCTTGCCGTCGAAGTCGTCGGCGCGCAGCATCCGGCCCGGCACAAGGCGCCCGTCCGCCTGATCCAGGCGGACCAGCATCGGCATGTCGGTGTATTTGCGGGCGTAGTCCTCGAAGTACTCGGCCTGCCGGTCGAGATGGTACTCGCGCAGGATCACGTGGCCGAACGCCATGGCCAGCGCGGCGTCGGTGCCGGCCTGCGGGTTCAGCCATATGTCGCCGAACTTTGCCGCCTCGGAATAGTCGGGGCTGACCACGGCGGACTTGGTGCCGCGATACCGGACCTCGGTGTAGAAATGTGCGTCGGGCGTGCGCGTCTGCGGCACGTTCGAGCCCCAGAGCATCAGGAACCCGGCGTTGTACCAGTCGGCGCTTTCGGGCACGTCGGTCTGCTCGCCCCAGGTCTGCGGGGAGGCGGGCGGCAGGTCGCAGTACCAGTCGTAGAAGGACATGCAGGTGCCGCCCAGCAGGCTCAGGTACCGCGCGCCGGCCGCGTAGCTGACCATCGACATCGCGGGGATCGGCGAGAAGCCGAAGACGCGGTCGGGGCCGTATGTCTTGGCGGTGTAGGCGTTGGCGGCGGCGACGATCTCGGTCGCCTCGTCCCAGGAGGCACGGACGAACCCGCCCTTGCCGCGCGTCTTGGTGTAGGACGCCCGAAGGATCGGGTCGTTCTGGATGGCGGACCAGGCGGCCACGGGCGTCATGGTCTCGCGCATCCTGCGCCAGGCGCGCATCAGCGATCCCCGGATCAGCGGGTTCTTCACGCGGTTGGCGGAGTAGAGATACCAGCTGTAGGACGCGCCCCGCGCGCAGCCACGCGGTTCATGGTTGGGCAGGCCGGCACGGGTGCGCGGGTAGTCGGTCTGCTGCGTCTCCCAGGTGACGATGCCGGACTTGACGTAGATCTTCCACGAGCACGAGCCCGTGCAGTTCACGCCGTGCGTCGAGCGAACGACCTTGTCGTGCCGCCAGCGGTTCCGGTAGGCGTCCTCCCAGTCGCGGCTCTCGCGGGTGGTCTGGCCCCAACCGTCGGAGAATTGCTCCAGTTCCTTGCTCTGGAAGAAGTTCAGTCTGTCGAGCAGATGGCTCATTTCTTTGTCCTTTTGGCTGTCTGGATCCGGGCGGCGACCGGCGCCGCCCGCAAGCTCGGTTGACTATTCTGCGGGCTGGGCGGCCACGGGCGCCGCGGGCGTGCGCCGGTGCTCGATGTCGTGCAGCAGGCCGCCGCGCCGGGTGTAGACGGCCCAGGTGATCGCCACGCAGATCGCGTAGAAGATCAGGAAGCCCCACAGCGCCCCCACGGCCGAGCCCGTCATCGCGATCGAGGTGCCGTAGGCCTTCGGGATGAAGAAGGCGCCGTAGGCTGCGATGGCCGAGGTGAACGCCGTGATCGCGCCGGATTCCATGGCGACCTGCCGCTTGCGCTCTTCGAGGTCCAGGTGCGGCATCAGGCGGGGCACTTCGCGGCCCATGATCACCGGGATCATCTGGAAGGTGGACGCGTTGCCGACACCGGTCAGGAAGAACAGGGCCATGAAGCAGGCGAAGAAGCCGATGAACGAACCCAGGTTAAGGAAGAAGATCACGCCGAACGTGGCCGCGATCATCGCGTTGAAGGTCCAGAAGGTCACCCGCCCACCGCCGAAGCGGTCGCTGATCCAGCCGGTTCCGGCGCGCGACAGCGCACCCACCAGCGGCCCGAGGAACACGTAGTTCAGTGCGTTCACATCGGGGAAGGCGAGCCTCGTCAGCAGCGGGAAGCCCGCGGAGTAGCCGATGAAGCTGCCGAAGGTGCCGGTGTAGAGGACGCACATCAGCCAGTTGTGCTTGCGCCCGAAGATCACGGCCTGATCCGAGAAGCTGGCGCGTGCGTCGGCGATGTCGTTCATGCCCAGCCAGGCGGCGATCGTCGCGGCAAGGATGAAGGGCACCCAGACGAAGCCCGCGTTCTGCATCCAGAGCTGGCCGCCCTCGGACATCGTCTGCGGCTGACCGCCGAGGGCTCCGAAGACGCCGGCCGTGATGACGATCGGCACGAGGAACTGCATGACCGACACGCCGAGGTTGCCCAGGCCCGCGTTCATGGCCAGCGCGTTGCCCTTCTCGGACTTCGGGAAGAAGTAGCCGATGTTTGCCATGGACGAGGCGAAGTTGCCGCCGCCGAAACCGCACAGAAGCGCCAGGACGAGGAAGATCAGGTAGGGCGTGTCGGGATTCTGCACCGCGTATCCGATGCCCAGGGCGGGCAGCAGCAACGATGCGGTGGAAAGGGTCGTCCACAGCCGTCCGCCGAAGATCGGCACCATGAAGCTGTAGAAGATGCGAAGGGTTGCGCCCGAAAGGCCCGGAAGTGCCGCCAGCCAGAAAAGCTGACCCGAGGTGAAATCGAACCCGATGGCGGGCAGGCGTGCCACGACCACGGACCAGACCATCCAGACGGCGAAGGCGAGAAGCAGCGCCGGGATCGAGATCCAGAGGTTCCGGCGTGCGACGTGGCGGCCCTTTTCCTCCCAGAACTGCGGGTCCTCGGGACGCCAGTCCTCCAGGACGCGCGGCATGGCCGTGCGGTCGGGATGGTGGATGGGCTGCATCTCGGGAAGTTGGGGCAGGCGGTCGAGAGCCTCGCCGTGTGCGCCGCGTTCCATCGCGCGGATGGACAGGTGCATCCACGTCAGCGCGATTGCCACCAGGCCGAACAGCAGGGCGAAGCACGAGGTGTAGATACCGGTCAGGTCAAGCAGCGCGCCGAAGCCGATGGGCAGGATGAAGCCGCCGAGACCGCCGATCATGCCCACCAGACCGCCGACCGCGCCTACGTGCTTGGGGTAGTAGACCGGGATGTGCTTGAAGACCGCTGCCTTGCCCAGGCTCATGAAGAAGCCCAGCGCGAACAGCGTGACGATGAAGGGCCACAGACCCATCTGCGTCGAGAACGAGATCGGACCGTCCTTGCCCTGGATGACGTAATCCGTCGGCGGGTACGACAGCATGAACAGGAAGAGCAGGCTGAAGCCGAAGGTCCAGTACATCACGGTCCGCGCGCCGAACTTGTCGGACAGCACGCCGCCATAGGCTCGGAACAGCGACGCGGAAAGGCTGAAGGAAGCCGCCGCCATGCCCGCGAAGCGCACGTCGATGCCGTACACGTCGATCAGGTAGTGGGGCAGCCACAGCGCGAGAGCCACGAACGCGCCGAAGACGAAGAAGTAGTACAGCGAGAACCGCCAGACCTGCAGGTTCTTCAGCGGCGCCATTTGCTGCGCAAAGGTGGGCGCCCGGGTGCCGGTCTTGCGCCGCTCGACCAGTTCGGGGTCATCCTTGGCCAGCAGGAAGAACAGCACGCCGATGAGGGCGAGACCCGCCGCCCAGACGTACGCCACTCCGTGCCAGCCGTAGGCGACCATGACGAACGGCGCGACGAATTTGGTGACGGCCGCACCGACGTTGCCGGCACCGAAGATGCCCAGCGCCGTGCCCTGGTGGCCGGCATCGTACCAGCGGCTCACATAGGCGACACCGATGATGAACGAGCCGCCGGCGAGGCCGATGCCGAGCGCCGCGATCAGGTACATGATATAGCTGTCGGCAAGCGTCAGCGCCGCTGTCGCCAGCGCGGTCAGAATCATCTGGCCGGAGAACACCAGCCGCGCGCCGTATTTCTCGGCCCAGACGCCGAGGAACAGCCGGGTTATCGAGCCGGTCAGGATGGGGGTCGCGACCAGCAGGCCGAACTGGGTGTCGTTCAGACCCAGCTCGGACTTGATGGCGACGCCGATGATCGAAAAGATCGTCCAGACCGCGAAACAGGCGGTGAAGGCGATCGTACTCAGACTCAGCGCGCGGGTCTGATCCGCGCGTGAGGCTGTGGCTGAGGTCTGCATGGCACGGACTCCTGCAAGGGTGGCGAATGCTCCCTTTCGGGATCGACACCAGACCTACGGGACCGTTGGGAGCCACAACTTGATCTGAATCAAGATGGAGGGGAAACATCAGCAAAAGTAATGACTTACGGGCATTTATCAAAGCAACGACGCACGCATGTTGTCAGCTGACTTGATTTTTATCAATCGAGCCGAGAGAATGGGCGCGGGCCAGCAAACTGACAGGAGGCCGGATGCCCGAGGCCGCATACAGAGACATCCGAAAGCTGCATCTGTTCGAAGCCATGGCGGAAGAACACTTCGCCACGCTCATGCGCGGGGCCTTCGTGCAGAACTTCCCTCCCCAGGTGGAGTTGATCACCGAGGGAGACGCGAGCGATTTCCTGCATGTCGTGCTGTCCGGCTCGGTCGACCTGTTCGCAACGTGGCACGATCGAGAAACCAGCATGGCGACGGTGCGACCGGTTTCCACGTTCATTCTGGCCGCGACCATTCGCGACGCGCCCTACCTGATGTCGGCGCGCACGCTCGAGAAAAGCCGCATCGCGCTGATCCCGAGCGAGACGGTCCGCGCAATCTTCGATATCGACGGCGGCTTCGCCCGGGCCATGGTGGCCGAACTGGCGCAAGCCTATCGTTCGGTCATCAGGGCGCAGAAGGACCTGAAGTTGCGCACCTCGACCGAACGGCTTGCGAACTATCTGCTGCGGGCACAGGAACACGCGGACCAGGGGCCGGAATTCGATCTGGACCTCGAGAAACGCCGTCTCGCCTCGGTTCTCGGCATGACGCCGGAACATTTGAGCCGTTCCTTCAGGGGGTTGCAGTCCCACGGCGTCGTGGCCCAGGGTAATCGCATCCGGATCGACGACCGGGCGAAGCTGGAGCGTTACGCCCGGTCCACTCCGTTGATCGACGATCCCTCAACCTGAAGGACAGACAGATGACAAAGTCCCTGCCCGGCGCCGCCGGGGATCTTGCCGAGGACCATCCCGAGATCTGGAAAGCCTATTCCGCCCTTGGCAAGGCCACCGCCGATTGCGGCCCGCTGACGGAGCGCGAGCGGCGGCTGGTGAAGCTGGCTCTGGCCATCGGCGCGGGCTCCGAGGGAGCGGTCCACTCGCATACCCGCCGCGCACGCTCCGAAGGGATTGAGCAAGAGGCGATCGCGCAGGTCGCGATGCTCGCCATCGGCCCGCTGGGCCTGCCGCGTGCGGTCGCCGCCAAGACATGGATCGAGGACATCGACGCCTGATCGGGAAACGGACCCCGCGCCTTGCCGGCACGGGGTATTCGGCGTCCGCGATGACTCCGGTATTCGTCTGCGTGTGCTCGATGACGCCCGCTGACGCGCTTTGGTCATTACTAGAGCGGATCGCGTTTAATTGGTTCTGTATCCTGCTGCTTTGAAGAAGTTGTAGCATTCTTCATCACTGAACAGGTCGCACACGTGACCGACCG